>NZ_CP014754.1:0-1478521 GCF_001447155.2 Marinobacter sp. LQ44
CTGAGAAGCCGAAGAGCTAGGCGTGCTGGTGAAGGTTTGGTGGTTCCAAATCGAGACAGCAGAACGACGCTTTTCGGCTTCTCAGAAGCTCCCGAAGGGCTTGCCTCTGAGGACTCTGAGCCGGTGTTGTCAGTCCTTGATGTGGAACCACCACATCTGCCGACTGACGCCTTGGTCAGAGTCCTCAGAGGCAAGCAGTAGATTAAGGAATTAGCCAGACGGGACACTGGGTTACAGCCCCATGAAAACACGCCCGGAAGTGATATACTCTCGCGGTAACAGTAACTTCAGAGATCCAGAAATGACACGAGCGCAAGACCGTATCCTTGTTCAGGAACATCTGGCACACGAAGCGGAGCCAAAGGCCCTGAGTGCCAGCGAGAAAGCTGAGCTTGAGGCACGCATCAAGGCAGCCCTCAAAGAGAAGGATGCTGTGCTCGTGGCCCATTACTACACAGATCCGGATATCCAGCGTCTTGCCGAGGAAACCGGCGGCTGTGTTGCCGATTCCCTGGAAATGGCACGGTTTGGTAACCAGCATCCTGCGTCTACGGTGGTGGTGGCTGGTGTCCGTTTCATGGGTGAAACCGCCAAGATTCTGAATCCCGAGAAGCGGGTGCTGATGCCCACGCTGGAGGCTACCTGCTCCCTCGATATTGGCTGCCCCGCGGATGAGTTTTCCGCTTTCTGCGATCAACATTCGGACCGGACGGTGGTGGTGTACGCGAACACTTCTGCGGCCGTAAAGGCGAGGGCGGACTGGGTGGTGACCTCCAGCTGCGCCCAGGCCATTGTTGAGCATCTGGATGCCAGAGGGGAGAAGATCCTGTGGGCGCCGGACAAACACCTGGGCCACTACGTGCAGAAGACAACGGGCGCTGATGTGTTGTTGTGGGATGGCTCCTGTATCGTGCATGAAGAGTTCAAGCATCGGGGCCTGGAAGATCTCAAGGCGCTTTATCCCGAGGCAGCTGTACTGGTGCATCCGGAATCTCCCGACGCGGTGGTGGAGATGGCTGATGTGGTCGGTTCAACCTCTCAGTTGATTCACGCGGTCCAGACGCTGCCCAATGAAGAATTCATCGTGGCCACGGATAACGGTATTTTCTACAAGATGCAGCAACTGGCGCCCAACAAGACGCTGATTGAAGCTCCAACGGCGGGTAATGGCGCCACCTGTCGCAGTTGTGCCCACTGCCCCTGGATGGCTATGAACGGCCTTGAGAACCTGCTTGCGGTGTTGGAACGGGGCGATCAGGAAGTGCTGGTTGACCCGACCCTGCGTGAAGATGCGTTGCGCCCGCTGCGCCGGATGCTGGATTTCACCGCCAACATGAACCTGAAAGCTGCCGGAAACGCCTGACCATCCCCGTTAGCCTCGCCGGGCTTGCAGTCTGTCAGTAATGTCGTTCAGGCGTTCGTTGACTACCTGCCGTTCGGCAGACCCGGCGGGCAGCTTTTCCTGGGCCTGGCGCAACTGGCGTTGGGCGGATTGCAAGTCCCCCATCAGGGCATAGTATTCTGCCCGTGCGCGGTGCACACCCACGATATTCCTGGCCATGCCCTCGGCTTCGGCGAGTCGTAACCAGATCTGTTCCCGTTCCGGCAGGCGCCGGGCCAGGTCCCGCAGCAAGCCGGCGGCGGTATCCCCATTTCCGTCGGCAATCTCGATTTCCGCGAGTGTCCAGGTGATGGGGTAGTTGCGCGGGTTTCTGGATAACGCCTGCCGCAGCAATGTCCGTGCGTCTTCATAACGTTTCTGGTCCAGCATCACGTCGGCCAGGGTCACCTGAAAGGTAATTCTGCCCGGGCTGCCGTCCAGAAGTTCCCGCAGTATGCGCTCGGCCTTGTCGTATTGCTGGTTGCGCTGATAGGCCACGGCCAGCCCGTAGCGAATGGCGTCGTTGCGTTTGGCATCATCCCTTGCCAGGTAATCCTCGAACGTCTCGACTGCCAGTTGCGCTGACGAGGCGTAACGCACCTGCAGGCGGCTACGAACCAGGTGATATTCCTGGCCATCCCGGATGCGTTCGTCGGGATACTGTTCCGCCCGGTTGCGGCTGTCGGCGACCCGGTTCTGGGTTAATGGGTGGGTCGACAGGTACTCGGGCATCTGATTTCCCTGTAGCCGGTTCTGTCTCATCATGATTTCGAACATTTCCGGCATGCCGCGCGGGTCGAGGCCGGCGTTGGCCAGAATCTCCATGCCCACCCGGTCGGCCTCCTGTTCATGGGCCCGGCTGTAGGCCAGCATGTTCTGGATTGACAGGGCCTGGGTGCCGGCGATGGCGGCAATGCCAATATCGGATTGGGTAACCGCGGACAGCACGATACCGGCGATCATCCCGGCCAGTGTCAGCGGTGCG
The DNA here is from genome assembly GCF_001447155.2 of Marinobacter sp. LQ44. NCBI lineage: Bacteria > Pseudomonadati > Pseudomonadota > Gammaproteobacteria > Pseudomonadales > Marinobacteraceae > Marinobacter > Marinobacter sp. LQ44. The sequence goes on from NZ_CP014754.1 coordinate 2,367, forward strand.
CTGGTTTCCTGTTGCTCCATGCGGCGGGCAAAGTGACGTTGGCTCAAATGCGCCAGTTCGTGGGCCATGACCGAGGCAAACTGCTGTTCCGTTGCGGCATTGAGGAACAGTCCACCATTAACGCCCACGATACCGCCCGGGACGGCGAAGGCGTTAAGGGCAGGGCTGTCGATCAGAACCAGCTTCAGTTCCCGGTTATCCAGCGGGGCAGAGGGCACCAGTTTGTAGGTAATGGCGTGCAGGTAGTCGTATACCAGCGGGTCTTGTATCTGGGGTGCGGAACGCCGGATAGACGCCATCACCTGCTGGCCGATTTCCGCTTCCTGCTGGCCGGAAATGAGGCCCGCGCTGCCGCCTATGCTGGGCAGGCTGGATTCCTGGGCATGGCTGAACCCGCCGGAGAGCAGCAGGGGGAGTGCCAGAGCAAATGTGGTCAGTAAACGGCAGACAGGATTCTGGCGATCAGTTCGATTCATGGATTTCAGTCACACCCGTGGGGATTTGCCACTTTGACATCAGCATAGCCCGGAAAGTTCTTATCTGTATTACGAAGACTTGAGATGCAATAGGGTAACACCCCCGGCATAATGCCTGCTCGATTATTGGATAAATGGTAATGGTGTTCGCTTAACATGGCTGATCGAATTCTGGATGCCTCCGGGCTGCGTTGCCCGATGCCACTTCTCAAAACAAAGCTGGAACTCAACGCCATGAATGCCGGGCAAGAGCTTGAAGTGATTGCAACGGATTCGGGTTCTGCCCGGGATATCCCGGCCTGGCTTGGAATGTCTTCTCATACTTTGGTCAGCCAGTCAGAGCATCACGGCGAATTCCGTTTCGTGATAAAGTGCGGCGGTTAATCTTCCGGAGTTGTTCATGGTCAGAATTCTGCGCGGTCTAGCCCACAAGTATTTTTCTGATGAAGAAGCAGTGATTCTGTTTCTGCTTCTGGTTACCGGTACGGTTTTTGTCATTCTGTTCGGCGCCATGCTGGCACCGGCGATCGCGTCATTGATTATCGCGTTTATCCTTCAGGGCCTGGTTGCCAAGCTGCACAAGATGGGTGTACCCGAACTGGTGGCGATCATCAGCGTGTTTGTGGTGTTCCTCGGTGTTCTGGTCGGGTTTATTTTCGGGCTGTTGCCACTGATCTGGACGCAGGTCAGTAACCTTGCCGGTGAAGCACCTCGAATCATTCGCGAGCTTCAGTCTTACCTTGAGCTCCTGCCGGAGGAATATCCTCATCTGATTTCCATGGAGGCAGTAGACACCATATACCGCCAGGTATCGGCAGAAGTCGCTCATATGACCCAGGTACTGGTCTCGTTCTCTCTATCAAGCATTCCAGACCTGGTAGCGCTGCTGATCTACATGGTCCTGGTGCCGATTCTGGTGTTCTTTTTCATGAAAGACCGACGTGTACTGGTCGCTTCCATTGGCCGGATGCTGCCTCCCCAGCGCCCGATGATGATTCGCATCTGGCAGGAGGTAAATCTCCAGTGCGCAAATTACGTCCGGGGCAAGGCAGTTGAAATTCTGATCGTTGGCGTGGTCACTTACGCCGCCTTCAAGCTTCTGGGTATGCCCTACGCAGCATTGCTGTCATTGCTGGTAGGCTTGAGCGTGGTGGTTCCTTACATCGGCGCCGCCGTGGTCACCATTCCGGTCGCGGTGATCGCCCTGTTTGCGTTCGGCTGGAGTTCCCATTTCATCTGGGTAATGGTGGTATATGGCATCATTCAGGCGCTGGATGGCAATGTGTTGGTGCCTATCCTGTTCTCGGAGGTGAACAACCTGCACCCGGTTGCCATTATCGTGGCGGTTCTGTTCTTCGGCGGTATCTGGGGGTTGTGGGGCGTGTTCTTTGCGATTCCGCTGGCCACCATGTTCAAGGCGGTGTTTGCTGCCTGGCCGGTGAAGGAATCCGAGCCCTCACCGGCGGCATCAGAGTAGGTCAGAGTGCCTTGACGGCTTCCAGTACCTCGTCGGCGTGGCCATTTACCTTAACGCCACGCCACTCCCGTCTCAGGATGCCTTCCTTGTCGATCAGGAAGGTACTACGCTCGATACCCAGGTGCTCCTTGCCGTACAGTTTTTTCAGTTTGATCACATCAAACAGCTTGCACAGGGCCTCGTCTTTGTCCGAGATCAGGTGGAACGGAAACTGATGCTTGCTCCGGAAATTGGCGTGAGCCTTGAGCCCGTCTCTGGATACACCAAAGATTTCGGTATCAAGCTCGCGGAACTGAGGCATCCTGTCCCGGAAATCCTGGCCTTCGGTGGTACATCCGGGTGTGTTGTCCTTCGGGTAGAAGTAGATGACGACGTTTTTACCCCGGAGGTCGGCCAGTCTGATAATCTGGTCGTCGGTCGCCTCGGCTTCAAAATCGGGCACGGGTTGGTTCAATGCTACGGATGACATGACATCTCCTTTAATTCCCTTGTGTCAGTTCGAGCCCAACATTACCATATCGCTTTTATTCGGACGGAGTTTTTATGATTACGGGTAGCCTTGTCGCGCTGGTCACGCCCATGCATCCAAACGGTGACATTCACTGGGAGGATCTGGACAAGCTGGTGGACTTTCATATTGAAAACGGCACGCACGGCATCGTTGCTGTGGGTACCACCGGCGAATCCGCAACGCTGGACCCCGAGGAGCATTGTCGGGTTATCGGCCACATCATAAAACGGGTCGATGGCCGGATTCCTGTTATCGCCGGCACCGGTGGTAACAGTACTCGGGAAGCCATTGAGCTGACGTCCGAAGCCCATAAGCTGGGGGCCGATGCCTGTCTGTTGGTGGTGCCTTATTACAACAAGCCAACCCAGGAGGGTCTCTATCAGCACTTCAAAGCCATTGCCGAGGCCGTGCCGGGCATGAGTCAGATGCTTTACAACGTGCCTGGCCGCACAGCGTGCGACATGCTAAATGAAACCGTACTGCGCCTGGCGGATATCCCCAATATCGTTGCCATCAAAGACGCTACCGGCAACATTCCCCGTGGTGCCGAGCTGATCGAAGCCCTGGATGGCCGCCTGGCGGTCTACTCCGGCGACGATGCCACCGCAGCAGACCTGATGCTGGCGGGCGCCAAGGGCAATGTGTCTGTGACTGCCAACGTGGCGCCCAAAGCCATGTCCCAGTTGTGCGAGGCGGCCATCAAAGGTGACGAAGCCGAGACACATCGTCTGAATGACCTGCTGATGCCGCTGAACCGCAAGCTGTTCCTGGAAGCCAACCCGATTCCGGTTAAATGGGCACTGCATCGCATGGGGATGATCGGTGAGGGCATTCGCTTGCCGCTGACGCCGCTGAGCGAGAAGTTCCACGCCGAGGTGGAAGATGCACTTAAGGCCTCAGGTGTTCTCTGAGGCCAACCGATTCCCGTTTTACCGGAGTAACTCGATGCAGGTTCCTGGAAGAGCCCGTAACACCAAGACATTCCTGTTCCGGCCGTTAGCCGGGCTCCTGTTGGCCAGCACCCTGGTTGGGTGTGGCATCCTGGAGGATCGCTCCCAGCGATACGTTCACGCGCCGGAAGGCGAACCGATCAAGGTTCCCGAGGGTGCAGACGATTCCAGGCTGAGCCAGATCATGCCGGTTCGGAGCATCAATACGGATGATTCACGCCGGCTGTTTCCGTCTTCCATCCCGCGCCCACCGGACATGACCTCGGAAATTCTGGATCAGAACTACGTGATCGAGGAACTGGATGGTCGTGTCTGGCTTCTGGTCAACGAAGTGCCCGGCCGCCTGTGGCCGGTCGCCAGTGCCTGGATGAACGATGCCGGCCTTGGCGTGGCTTATGATAACCCCCAGTTGGGTATCCTCCAGAGTGAACTGGCCAACTTCAGCAAGCGCAGCCGTGACATGCTGGGGCTGGCTGATGACCCGGTCGCTCAGGAGCCCCGGGTGCTTTTGCAGATGCGATTGGCTCCGGGCATTCGACGCAAGACCACCGAAATCCGGCTACGGATTCTGGAGCTTGATGACGCGCCTGACGGGCTCGTTGCCTGGCAGTCGGATCAGGAATCCGACACCCGCGCCCAGGGCAGGAAAAAAGCGCTGTTGGCCGAGCTTGGTGAATTCATGAAGCAGCGTGAAGACAGCAAGTCGTTCTCACGGGCGGCATCGGGCATGATTGCCCAGCCATTGGTGAGGCTGCTGTCTGAAGATGACCAGGCGGTCGCTGTGCGCGTTGAGCTTGATTTCGGCCGCACCTGGGCGGAAGTGAACCGTTCCCTTGAGGAGATTGGCGCAGACATCCAGGACCTTAACCGGAGTGAGCGTTGGTTCCACGTGGACTTCCGTACCGAAGACGAACGCACCCCGGGCTGGTTCTCCTGGTTTAGCAATAAGGCCGAACCCCGCCACACCCATACCGTGAACATTGAACAGCGTGAAGACGCCCTGTTTGTCACAGCTGAGAGGCTGGACAGCTATACTGGTGAGTACAGCGCGTCAGACCTGCTCACACAACTATTTGAACACCTGTATTGATTCGGGGCGGCCGGCAAGGCCGCTGTCCGATTCTGGAGATCTAAATGGAAAAGCGCGAAGAACTATACGCGGGCAAAGCCAAATCGGTATTCCGCACAGACGACCCGAACCGTTTTGTACTGGTGTTCCGGGATGACACCTCCGCCTTTGATGGCGAGAAGAAAGAACAGCTGAACCGAAAGGGCATGGTGAACAACAAGTTCAATGCCTTCATCATGGACAAGCTCGAAGCAGCAGGCATTCCGACCCACTTCGAGGGCCTGTTGTCTGACACTGAATCCCTGGTGAAAAAGCTCGAGATGATTCCGGTTGAGTGCGTGGTTCGAAATATCTCGGCCGGCAGCCTGTGCCGTCGATTGGGCGTGGAAGAAGGCCAGGAGCTTAACCCGCCGACCTTCGAACTGTTCCTGAAGAACGACGCGCTGCACGACCCCATGGTGAACGAGTCACTGGCGGTCAGCTTTGGTTGGGCCAGCGCTGAGGAACTGGCGCGCATGAAAGAACTCACCTACAAGGTGAATGACGTACTCAAAGCCCTGTTTGATGACGCCGGCATGTTGCTGGTGGACTACAAGCTGGAGTTTGGTCGCAGCGAAGGCCAGATCGTATTGGGTGATGAATTCAGCCCGGATGGCTGTCGTATCTGGGATAAGGAAACCCGTAAAAAGATGGATAAAGACCGCTTCCGCCAGGGCCTGGGTGAAGTGATCGAAACCTACGAAGAAGTGGGGCGTCGTCTGGGTATCCAGTTCGACTGAATATAAAAACCGACAACAACGGGTGTGATATGCGTAAATTGATGATGGTAATGGGCGCGAGCATGCTGGCTGCCGCTCCAGTGGTCTCCGCGGATATTCTGGGCGTAGGCGCCACGGTTGGCTACTGGGATGCCGACTATTCGGGCGAGGCGTCCAAAGGCAACGACCGGGTAGATCTGGAGCGGGACCTCAACCTCAGCAGCGATTCCAATGCCAATCTCACCGCGTATTTCGAACACCCGGTTCCGGTGCTGCCAAACGTACGGCTGGCTTATACCCGTACGAAGCAGAGCGGTAATGGCCAGCTGGATGTAACTTATGATGGTATTACTGCCGGCGCGAATGTTCGCTCTGAGCTCGAGCTGGAACAGCTGGACGTCACCCTGTATTACGAAATCCTGGATAACTGGGTGAATCTGGATCTTGGCCTGACCGTTCGGGATTTCTCGGGCGAGTTACTTGTTCAGAACAGGAACGACACCAGCCAGTTCTCTGAAACCAAGGCCGACGCCGTGTTACCCCTGGTCTACGCAGCCGCCCGCTTTGACCTGCCATTCACCGGGGTTTCTGTGGGTGGTGACGCCAACGCCATTACCTACGATGGCGGCTCGGTCTACGACTTCAACGTGTATGGGCAGTATGAAATGTCGCTGCTGCAGTTGCGGGCGGGCTATCGCCAGATTTCTCTCGACTATGAGGACGGCGACGACAACCTGGATATCGAACTCAGCGGCCCGTTTGTCAGCGCTGGCCTCCGATTCTGAGTTAGCATTAAAAGGCGCCCCCGGGCGCCATTTTTCATGGAGAACAGATCTTGAAAATCCTCGTTACCGGAACCGCCGGCTTTATTGGTTCACACCTGGCCCATCGACTGCTGGATCGCGGCGATGAAGTGATCGGCGTGGATAACGTGAACGATTATTACGACGTGAACCTCAAAGAAGCCCGGCTTGCCCGGTTAACCGGGAAGGCAGGATTCACCGAAGTGCGCCAGGACGTGGCGGACAGACAAGCAATGGAAGCCTTGTTCCGAGAGCACAAACCCGAGAGGGTAGTGCACCTGGCGGCCCAGGCCGGCGTCCGTTACTCCCTTGAAAATCCCCATGCTTACGTGGACGCCAACCTGGTTGGCTTCATGAATATCCTCGAAGGCTGTCGCCATAACGATGTAAAGCACCTGGTGTACGCGTCCAGCAGCTCGGTCTACGGTGCCAACGAAACCATGCCGTTCTCGGTGCATGATAACGTGGATCATCCCCTGAGCCTGTATGCGGCCTCCAAGAAGGCCAACGAGCTGATGGCGCACACCTACAGCCACCTGTACAACCTGCCCACCACTGGCCTGCGGTTCTTCACCGTATACGGCCCATGGGGCCGGCCAGACATGGCGCTGTTTATCTTCACCAAAAAGATCCTGGCCGGTGAGCCCATTGACGTGTTCAACCATGGCCATCACCGCCGGGATTTCACCTACATTGACGACATCGTTGAAGGTGTTATCCGCACCCTGGACCATGTGGCAGAAGCCAATCCGGACTGGTCTGGCGAGAAGCCGGACCCTGGCACCGGTAAAGGCCCGTACCGGATCTACAACATCGGTAGTAACAACCCGGTAGAGCTGTCCCGCTTTATTGAAATCATTGAAGAGCGTGTGGGCAAGAAAGCGGAAAAGAACCTGCTGCCACTGCAGCCGGGTGATGTGCCGGCCACCTACGCCAATGTGGATGACTTGATCACAGACGTAGGCTACAAACCCGACACTACAGTGGAAGAGGGCATCGCCAACTTTGTGGATTGGTATCGGGATTTCTACAAGGTGTAAAAGCCGGGTTAGCGTCAGTACAAAAACAGCCAGCGCAATACGCTGGCTGTTTTTGTTGGTATACGACTATTCAGGCACTCACACCGCCACTGACGCCACGGGGCGCCTGCGATAACGTGTAAATATTCCCAACAGTCCCAGGCCAATCAGCGCCAGAGAAGATGGCTCCGGTACGGATGCGGACGGCTGGCAAGCCGGGTGTGTCGGGTTCAGCTGACAGAAATCCAGGGTTTCCTGAAGTTTCTTGTTCGCAAAATCGGTCACGAACTGCTGAACAATCGTTTGATCTGATGTGTTAAACAGGTTCAGATCAAAGACGGTTCCGCCATGGTTAGTAATGAGGTCGGTGTAAGACGCGGGTGTACCGTAGAGCGGGCCCAAAACACCGTTGTAGAGAGCATTATTCGCTGTGAGCAATCCGTCAAGCAACGACTCTGAGACAGCCTGGCCGCCGACGCTGCCCCGTGCAACCGTATCACCATTGGATGGTTCATCCGTCAGAATAATAATGTTCTTGACGGCATTGCTTCGGAACGAAAACAGATCATTCTGGCCATCCAAAGCATTCAGGGCAAAAGCGGTGGCGGTGTAGCCTGGTTCAATCCAACCGTTAATCTTCAATCCCTGCGCTGCGGTGGCAAAACTGGTGGGATCGGTCAGATCGGTTACCATCCGTGGAACGGCGGCACTATCACCATAACCCACCAGCCCGTACCGGGCGTCGACTTGCCCGGTGCCGGTGAGGATGCTGGCAAACAACCCGATGTTGTCCCGTAGATTTGCCTGGACAGTTCCCATGGAACCAGATTCGTCAACGACAAAGACAATATCGCTGAGGATTGGAGCGGCATGCACCGGAGCGATAGCGGCCGCCGTCGAAAGTATCAAACCTGAAAGAAATCGCTTGAGTTTCATCATCGTTACCTCATCCAGACTGAGTGCTGTAGGCGGGCATCCGTACCGTACTGCTTTACCGGCTGACTCCCGAGTAGTTACACCTATGCAGGCATCAGTAAGCCCTGCATAGCCTGTGCCACAAGGCTTAACGCAAGCCTAACGCGCTGTGATGCCGGGATATTCTTCAGGTTCTGGCTGAAAAGCTTAGATATGACGCATCTGATATGTATAGAAAGCTGACATTGTTTTGCGGGGGCTGTAACCAACAGCGTTAGTTAATATCCTGCGAAGGGGCGCTGAAGTTTCTTGCTTTCCCGGTCAGTGGGCAAACAAACTGAAGCTGAACGGCCTTCAGGCAAAGCCCGGAGGGGTGGGGGCTGCCGTAAAGCTTGTCACCGACGATGGCGTGGCCAATACCTGCAAGATGCCGGCGAATCTGATGTTTGCGCCCGGTTTCGATAAGCACCTGTACGTCGGAGGTGTTTTCCTCGGGATCTATCGCCAGGGTGGTGACGCGGCTCAGGGATTCCTTGCCGTCGAGTGGCGCGTCGATGACAAGGTCATCCGCATTCAGGTGGCCGGTCACGGTAGCCTGGTAGGTCTTGGTGACGGTGCGGCCGGAGAACAGTTGGGACAGAGCACCGGCCGCTTTGCTGTCGTGGGCTACCAGCATCAGCCCGGCAGCATCGGCGTCCAGCCGGTGTACCAGATAACAGGGCCTGCTCAAGGCAACCTCTGCCAGCCGAAGCAGGCTGCAGTGGTCACCCCATTGGGAACCCTGGGCTAACAGGCCGTGGGGTTTGTACCAGAGGCTGTAGCGGCCCAGGTCTTCTAGCAGATCAGGTTGCTCCGGCTTGAGGCCCAGCACCTGGTCATCGTAGAACAGTTGAATCCGGGTGCCTGGCTTTAACTCCCGTTTGGCTTTTCGCAACCGAACCTGCTTGCCCTTCTGGGGCCACCAGCAGGCACCTTTGGCCATGGCATCCTTGATTCGCTGCTTGGGGAGCCCTGACGCCTCGGCTAGCGCATCGACGGCAAGTTGTGATTCCGAAACGGTCAGGTCCAGGGTACGTCTCATGGCCGGGGGTGGTCGCTCTGGTTAGGATGGGTAAAGTCTGGGATTATAGCCAAAAGCGCAGTCAGTTTATGCAGCAAACCGATACCAAAGGCGATCTTTACGAATGTCCAAACGCTGGTTAACCGGTATTGATCTGGGAGGCACCAAAACGGAAGTGATCCTGCTGGATGAGAACCACCAGGAACACTTTCGGCATCGGGTGCCAACCCCTGCCGGTGACTATCAGGCCACCCTGGCCACCATCCAAACACTGATCGAACGAGCCGAACAATATGCCAGCCAACGCGGCTTGCCGGTAGGCATTGGTATTCCGGGAACGGTGTCTGGCGTTACCGGTCTAATCAAGAACGCCAATTCCACCTGGCTCAATGGCAGGCCCATGGCGGATGACCTTGGCCAACTGCTGGGCCGATCGGTTGCCCTGACCAACGATGCCAACTGCCTGGCATTATCGGAAGCCACAGATGGTGCAGGGAAGGATGCAAGCGTTGTCTTCGCTGCCATTCTGGGAACTGGTTGTGGCGCTGGAATCAGTGTGGATGGGCGACTGTTGACGGGCCCCAATGGTGTGGCCGGTGAGTGGGGGCATAACCCGTTGCCCTGGACACCACAGGGAGACCTGGATGAACGTCCTTGCTTTTGCGGGCAACGAGGCTGTAACGAGACCTTTCTGTCTGGTACCGGCTTCAGCTTGACCCATCGGCTATCCTGGGGCGACAAAGCCTCGGCACAGGAGATTGTTGCCGGCGCTCGGCAGGGCGACCGCAAGTGCCGTTTGACGTTGGACCTCTATATTGAGCATCTGGCCAAGGGCCTGGCCGCCGTTATCAATCTTCTGGACCCAGATATGATTGTGTTGGGTGGTGGCATGAGCAATGTGCCGGAACTCTACCAATCCCTGCCGGGGCGGCTGCCGCAGTATGTTTTCGGTGGCGAATGCTCGACCCAGGTCCGGCCAGCGATACACGGCGATTCCAGTGGCGTGCGCGGGGCAGCATGGTTGGCGGCCCAGGAAACAGATCCGGCATAAGGAGAACATGATGCCTGCAATAGGATGGATATTTATACTGCTCGCCTTCGGCATGGTTATCGGCAGTCTTCTGTTGTTGAGAGACAGCAGCAACATGAAAATTCCCGAGCACAAGCTGGAGAAAATCCGTAAACGAAAAGCAGAGCTGGAAGAGAAGGAAAAACAGGAAAAGGACGACTGGTAATCAGCGATGATTCGCGCAGGCATAAAAAAAGCCAGTTCTCACGTTGCTCGTAAGTAACTGACTTTCTTTGCAGAATTGGTAGGACCACGCGGATTCGAACCGCGGACCTCTACCATGTCAAGGTAGCGCTCTAACCAACTGAGCTATGGTCCTGTATCCTGCAACGGGGTGGAAATATACGGATTTCGTTCCCCTTGGTCAACCTCTTTCAGGCAGTTTTTACCGGTTTCAGAAAGCCTTTGATGGCGCGGCTCAGAGCGTTCCAGCGGTTCACCAGCAGCGCCATGAAAATCAGCCCACACCCCGCCAGTTGCAGCGCAGACATGGTCTCACCAAACCAGGCTGCGGCAAACAGTGCCACCCACACGGGTTCCAGCACCAGAATCACCACGCCGTGACTGTGTACCGAAAGGCTCTGTGCATAGGTCTGCAGCAGAAAGCGCCCGGCTGTGCCGACGATGGCACTGGCCAGCACCCAAACCATCAGAATGGGCGGCGGGTTGTTGAGAGTGGGTGCCCAGGGCTCGCTGATAGCAGACTCCACCAGGGTTACCAGGCCCACTGTCAGCAGGGCCAGGGCGGTCAGGGGCAGCGCCGGCACCTTTCGCTTCTCGATTGTTTCGCCCCGTTTATTGGTGACCGTTCGCTGATTGGCGGCGCGGGTGTTGAGCGTGAAGTAAAGCGCAAAGATAAACGCGGCCACAACGAAGTACAGCTGGCCCGGATCCGGCCGGAAACCGTTCTCAAGGGATAGCAGGGCCAGGCCCGCTACCGCAATCGGTATGGCAAGCCAGGTACTTAGTGGCTGGGATTCACCGAATACCACGCGGGCAATGATTGGCACAATCACAACCCCAAGACTGGTGAGAAACGCGCCTTCACCCATGCTATCGCCATGGAACAGGCCCAGTATCCAGCAGCTCATGGCAATGCCAAACACCAGGCCGACGCCCATGCTCCGTTTCACCTGGTCGGCATCCAACCGGCGCAGGGCCGGCAGCGCAATCAGCGCCAACACGCCGCCGGCGATCAGAAACCGGGCCGCCATGAACATCAACGGTGGCATCATCAGTACGGCTTCTTTAGAAAACATCCAGCTGATCGCGGCCAGGAGGGTAACGACAACCAGCAACAGATCGGATTTGTGAGCGTCAGACATCAAGAAACTGGCTCCGGTCAGGCAGAGTGAAGTGCAAGGAAGGGTAAATCTATAGTTTGCGAACTAAAAAAGAAAGCAGCGAAAACCGAGAGGGAGGGAGATGGCTCATCCCTGAGCCCGGCCAACAACCGTGGTGTCAGTTGTTGAGCGTGGTATACAGCAGGTTGGACATGCTGGTCTGGTTGGAGTTCGGGACCTCGACATACTGGTCACCGGAGCCCCAAAGTTGCCACCAGGCCCGCTGGTTGTAAGTGCGGCTGGCGAAGTCGATCTGTAAGCCATTGAGCACAGTGTTGTTCACCACCGGCACAGAGATGTTGCCGGTCTGGGTATCCTTTACGGCACTGTGGTTGGCGCCTTCGCTCATCAGAATCGGGTAGTGATTGTAATAAAGGCCAGAAGGACCATTCTGCCCGCTTACCTTGCCCGCCAGACTGATACTGTTGGAGCACGAATCTATGCCGCTGGCGGTGGTGGCGCCGCAGGCGGAGTGGGTGGGTACCACGCCGTCATCGGTGCCGGCAATGAAGGGTTTGGTGATTCCTCCGTAGGACGAACCGCCACCGACAAAGCGCAGCCGGGGAATAGCCGTGGGGCCTACCGACAGGTTGCGGGCGGTGTTGGTTTGCAGGTCATTGACCACGCCCAGGTTGTCGGGCTGTGGATCAATCCCGGTGAACGCACGCACAGCTTGTTTTACCGGCCAGTTATACCAGCTGTCGTTATAGGCAATGCTGACTGCCAGGTCGGCCAGTTCGGTACCGCCGCCAGCCCCCGCAAGATCCATGACCGCGAGGATTTTCAGCGGTTGCAGGCCTTCGGATTGCAGCCAGCGAGCCTGGTTCTCCAGGAGGTGGCGGGTAACCAGGTCACTGGTGGAATGGGTCACGACAATGCAGTAATTGTTGCACAATCCCTGCTGACTGATTTGTCGAACCTGCTGGTAGGCTTGCTGCGCAATCTCGCCTTCCACCCGGCCGTTACTGGCCCAGTCGATGCGCGCTTCGGCGCGGTTCAGCCAGTAATCCCGCCAGTAGTCTTCTCCGGCCTGTTTCACCTCTTGCATGTTGGCGGGGGCCTGGGACAGGTTTTCCATCATGAAACCGTGCACCAGGATCACATTGTGGCCCGCCAGTTGGGCCTGCGCCGTTGTGGCGAACAATCCGCCTGCCAGCGCTATCGATAATGCAGTTTTACTCAGGCATCTTTTGTTTTTGTTGATCATTGCTTGCTCCGTTTTCCGGTTTTATTGTTGTTTATCAGAACTTGTCGGCCAGCTGCCTCAGCAACGCCGCCCGTTGCTCTGATTCTGTGTTCACCGCAGGTGTGTCACGCAGGTTGCCAAGATCCGGCGGTGAAAACTCATAGCCATCGTCTGGGCCGAAGGCGTAATGGGTGCGATCGCCAGGGCGGTCCGGCATTTGGCGTAACTGCAGGTTTCGGAGTTGCAGCTGGCCTTCGATGTCCTGGTTCGCCAACACGCTGCCATGGGCCTTGAGCACAAGCGTACCGCTGCCCCCGCTCAGGGATTCTTCAGTACTGAGTTGGGCCAGAGCGCGCTGGCCGTTGTATAGCTGGGCGGACAGCGCATAGTAGCCGGCGTGGTCCGGATCGAAACGGACTGGGATAACCAGGTCATTGCCGGACACGTAGGGTGAGTCGATACCACCGAAGTCGCCGAGATCAGGTTCAATGGAGAGAGACGACACATGCCGGACCGGCTTTCCATCAACCCTGGCCTCTACAATCAGCCGGTATTCGCCTGGCTCATGATCGGAAGTGATCGTTCCCTGGTAGTAGCCGCTGTCTTCCGTGGCAGACAGGTCTGCTGAATCGGCCTTGCCCCTCTTGGTGGCCGACTCAAGTGTTGCCGAGAGGGTATCGCCGAACACCTGCCGGCCACTCAGGGACGCCACCACAAGAATGGGCTCACCCTGGGTAAAGCGGAACTTGTCGAGTGTCACGATGAAGCGGCCGTCGTCTTCCAGTGGCAATTCAACCGGGTGGTACCGGTTACCCTGGTAAGCTTCGGCCTGGGCGGTGGTCAATGGTACCGAGTAGTCGGGGTAGCGGGCGCTTCGCTGGTAGTCGTCTGCAACGCTGGCGAGCATGAACCCCAGGGCGTTGTCAGAGGGAGCAGGCGCGACCGAACTGTTGACCTCACTCGTCGCTGGCGTGCTGCCGCCCGCCATGGCGCTTGCTTCCTGATGATCAGACTGGCTGCCGAAAGGCAGCCAACGGAACTTGCCGTCGTTATCTGCGGACAACAGCCACGCAGTACCTGAAATACTGGCCACCGCTACGGCGGTAGCCATCAGTGTCTTGTAAGGCATGTAGAATCACCTTCTTATTGTTATTTCACTGCTTTTGGTTAAAGAGTAACCATAGCCAGTTTTGTCGTAACCGGCATGAAAGTTGTCCGACAATGCGCCACTTTCACTCTAAAGTGTGATAGACCTCACAATGGCATTAGTCCTTGATCGCCTCAAAGGCAAAACGCAGTACTACCTCGTCACCGACCATGCCTTCGTCGATTCCGTAAGTCATACCCCAATCGCTTCGCTTGATCACGGCCGACGCACTGAGGCCGAGTGTGTATTCTTCGTGCCCGAAGGGATATACGTCAGCCTTGTTGAGGGTGACATCCACATCCACGGGGTTGGTCTTGCCCAGAAGCGTGAGATCGCCGGTGACGATGCCTGTGTTGTCTCCCGTGCGTTCGAAGCCGGTGACGGTAAAGGTGATGTCCTTGTGTCTTCTTGTGTCCAGGAAATCCTTGTTGCGCAGGTGATCATCCCGTTTACCGTGATTGCTGAATACGCTGTTCGCCTTGAAGGCCAGTTCACCGGATGACAGCTCCCCGGTCTGTTCGTCATAGACGAATTCGCCTTTCACCTCGCGAAACATGCCCATGACCGGGGCGTAGCCGATGTGCATCACCTCAAAGACCATGGAGAAGTGCTCATCGTCCACCTGGAATCTGGTTGGTTGTGCCTGCAGCAGCGGCGCGGTGGAGAGCAGGGTGGCTGCCAGGGTTGCGGTGGCGAGTTTAGTTTTCATGATAGTGTCTCCTTTGGTAGAGCCAGCGAACATCCAGCGCAAACGACCAACCCAGAAGGGCCAGTGCCATGGCCAGTGTGGTGCCGGCAAACCCGGTGGGGGTAAGAGGAAGTATGGCGATCATCAGCGTAACAATCTGCCATACGCATACTGTTTTGCGCCGGAAACTGTCCGGCAGTGGTTGGTTGAGCCACGTCAGGAAATGGCTGGCGGCCAGAAAGCCATAGCGCATCAGGGCAAGCATCAATACCCATGGCCCGGCTTTGCCGACAGCCATCGTGGCAACGCATAAGCCGAGGATAAACAGCGCATCCAGCTCCATGTCGAACCGGGCGCCGAATTCACTGTTGCTGTTGGTGGCCCGGGCCACCTTGCCATCCACGCCATCAAGGATCAGCGCAATGAGGCAGGCCACGGCGTAAATCCACAACGCGGAAGAATCGGCAGCGGACAGAAACGGCGCCCAGGCCACCAGGGAAACGACCAGGATGGATCGAAGCAGGGTAGTGCGGTTGGCCCAGCCAAAGTTTTGTCGGGCTGGCCAACGCGTAAGTATCAAGGCGCCCTGGGTGGCGAAGATCAGAATCGCCAGCAGACCGAACCAGCCGGGCGGGCTGAACCATTCGTGCACGGACAGCAACACCAAAAACAGCAGTAGGGCAGCCCAACCAAGCTCCCTCACAGTGGCAGGAATCTGAAATGTTGCCGGGCGAATCGAATCCATATCCGAGCGTTTCCGTATAGCCTGACTGGTACGTGTGTTAGGCCCCGTTCTATGACTATAGTTTGGGGTAGATGCTTTTGCTTACGGAGATAACAAGAGAATGGACTGTTTATGACGTCATCAGGGAATCAGGCGTTCTGGGTGACTGGCCCGGGTCAGGGGGAACTTCGGCCGGCGACTCTGGAATGGCCTGAGAGTGCCGGGGGAGAGATCGTTACCGTGCGCACGCTGTATTCCGGGATCAGCCGGGGCACGGAATCACTGGTATTTAACAATCGGGTTCCACAGGACGAATACCTTCGAATGCGCGCACCCTTTCAGGAGGGCCAGTTTCCGTTTCCGGTCAAATATGGCTATGCCAATGTTGGCGAAGTGCAGGACGGGCCAGAGCACCTCATGGGTAAGCGGGTCTTTTGCCTGTACCCCCACCAGAGGCACTACCGCGTGCCGGCCAGTGCCGTCACCGCACTGCCGGACGATCTGCCGCCGGGACGCGCCATTCTTGCTGCCAATATGGAAACCGCCATTAACGGGCTCTGGGATGCCGAGCCCGCTGTAGGTGACCGGGTTGCCGTGGTTGGCCTGGGGGTGGTCGGGCTTCTGGTGGCCTGGCTGGTCAAACAGATTCCCGGCACCCAGCTGCTGGCTGTCGATACCAATGAGTCCAGGGCTGACATTGCCAAAGCTTTGGGGCTTCCATTCACAACCGAGGCTTCGGCCCGTGATTGCGACCTGGTGATTCATGCATCCGGCCGGAGCGAGGGGTTGTCATCAGCCCTGTCCATGGCCGGGCCAGAAGCTCGCATTGTGGAGCTTAGCTGGTATGGCAACGAACCGGTCACGGTTCCCCTTGGCCATGCCTTTCATCCTAACCGCCTTGAACTTAAATCCAGCCAGGTAGGGCAGATTCCGCCGCACAGGCAGCCCCGTTGGAGTTATGCACGGCGGCTTGAGCTTGCACTGCAGTTGCTCAGAGCGCCTGAGCTGGACAACCTGATCAGCGGTGAATCCCGGTTTGACGAACTTCCTGCGGTTGCCAGCACCATATTGTCACCAGCAGGGGATGCGCTCTGCCATCGAATTACCTATTCCTGAGGAAACACTATGTTCAGTTTGACCGTTCGCGATCACATGATGATTGCTCACAGCTTTAAAGGAGAAATCTTTGGTCCGGCGCAAGGGCTTCATGGCGCCACCTACGTGGTAGACGTGACCTTCGAGCGACACGTGCTGGACGATAACGATTTGATTGTGGATATTGGCCAGGCGTCTGACCTGCTGAAAGAGGTCCTTTCGGAATTCAACATGAAGAACCTGGACGACTTGCAGGAATTCAAAGGCCGGAACACCACCACGGAATTCATGGCGCAAGTTGTGTTCAATCGCATGGCTGCCGCCATTCATGCCGGCCGCCTTGGTGAAGAGGGCCGGCAGGTTGCCGGCCTTAAAGTGACTTTGGGCGAGTCGCACCTGGCCTGGGCCAGTTACCATGCCGGCATCTGATCTATGGTTTGTGGTTCCCGGTGATCCTGACCAGAACACCGGTGGGTACCGATATGTGCAGCGCCTGGTGGCGGCATCGCGCCAGGCGGGGGTAAACGCGCGGGTTCAGGGGCTTGCTGGGTGCTTTCCGAGACCGGATCAAACTGCTACCAATGCCATGCAAGAGTTCCTGACGTCTCTGCCGGACAACACGTTAGTGGTGCTTGACGGGCTTGCCATGGGGGCCATGCCAGACGTGCTGGAGCGCCACGGCACACGCTTGCGGCTTGTGGCGCTGGTACACCATCCGCTGGCGGATGAGACCGGACTATCCCAGGAGCAACTGGCCTGGTTTCGGGAAGCTGAAAGGCAATCCCTGGCCCAGGTCGGCAGGGTGGTCACGACCAGTGAGTACACTGCCCACCGCGTGCAACAGGAGTATGGTGTGCCGTCCTGGAAGATTACGACGGCGCAGCCGGCCGTGGACGCCCTGTTCTTCCAGATGGAGCGCGACCACTTGGACAAGCCCATGAGGCTCTTGTGTGTGGGGCATCTATCCCCCCGGAAGGTGCAGCACCAACTGGTCGATGCCCTCGCCACTTTGCGGGAACTGCCGTGGCAATGCACCCTGGTGGGGGCGGAGGATCGTGATCCGGACTATGCGCTGGCCCTTCGCAGTGCCATCGCCCGGCACGGACTGGCTGATCGTATTCAGCTTCTTGGAGAGCTATCGGAACCCGCGCTGGAGGAGGCCTACCGCCGGGCGGATCTGTTCGTGTTTCCGTCGCTCTACGAAGGCTATGGCATGGTCATCGATGAAGCCCTGGCCGCGGGCTTGCCGGTGTTGTCTTCCGATGGCGGCGCGCTGGCGTTGACCACCAGCAAACCCGGAGCCCGGAATTTTCCGGCTGGCAATGCGAAGGTCCTGGCGTCAGAACTTCGCAATCTCCTGACGAATACCGCAGATTTTTCGGATCTGGCGCGACGTGCGCGGGCCCATCGGTCAGATATTCGCCAGTGGTCAGATACCACAAGGGAATTCCTCGGCAGTCTGGGCATCAGCGTTGAGGGTGATCCTGCAAGATTCTCTGGCCAGTGGCTGGAAGCCCGGGAGCCCGCGGATCATGCTGCCAGAAGCCGGGCCTTGACGGATACGCTGGCAAACTGGCTAACCGTGGAATACAACACGAAAGCCGCCGGAAAACCGGCCGGTGATCCGTTGCATCTGGTGGACATAGGCAGTGGGCGGGGTTCTAACCCCGGTTATCTGATTCCCCGTTTGCCGGTCCCCCAGCGGTGGACATTGATTGAACCGGATCAGCATCTGCTGGGGCTGGCCTGCCATCGGGTTGAGGCCCTGGATGCCCCGGCGGTTCCCCTGATGCGAGAGCTAACCCCGCACAACCTGGATGAGCTATTGCCAGACGATGCCGCCCTGGTCACGGCATCGGCCCTGATTGACCTGGTCTCAGAACACTGGCTTCGTGCCTTTTCCAGTGCCGTGGTGCGAAGGCGGGCGGGTGTTCTGGTAGTGATTAGCTACAGCGGGCACTTTGACCTGGCGCCTTCCCATGCCTCCGACGCCCTGGTACAGGAGCTGGTGAATCAGCACCAGCATGGCGATAAAGGCAGCGGAGCGGCATTGGGTCCCGAAGCAACCGGGGTTTTGGAGAAACTGCTGCGTGAGGCAGGTTATACCGTCACGGTAGAGCAGAGCCAATGGCATCTCAGCCCGGGCCAGGGCGGCACGAGTGCTGAGTTGATCACCATGCTAATGACGGGTTGGGCGGATGCCGCCTGCCAGCAGAACCCGGCTGCGGAGGCTGAGATCAGAACCTGGCTGGCAGACAGGCAGGATCAGTTGGCCCGTCACGAACTGCGGGTGGTGGTTGATCACCTGGACCTACTTGGGTTACCCGACTCAGGTTTGCCGGCATGATGCGCCAGCGGCCATGGCCAAAGCTGCTGCTTCGGTGGGCTGCGACCCTTATTATCCTGGTGCTGGTGTTACGGTTTGTGGACCTGTCCGGTCTGATAGCCAGGCTCCGATCCATATCGCCCTCACTGATCGCCCTGGCCCTGGCGGTTTCCATCTTCCAGGTGGTGCTGTCCGCCTGGCGTTGGCGTTATACCGCCGGCAGGCTGGGTGTTTCGGTGCCGATGACCTTTGCCGTTCGGGAATATTACCTGGCCACTTTTCTGAACCAGGTGCTGCCGGGTGGTGTTATGGGGGATGTGAACCGTGCCTGGAGGCACAGCCGGGCGCAAGGGCAGCGAGCCCCTGAGCGTTCGGGGCAGCTTTCGGCAGTTCATGCGGTAGTCCTTGAACGGTTGTCCGGGCAGTTGGTGTTGTTCCCGGTGGTCTTGCTCGCCGTGGTTGCGCTCTGGAGTGCCGGGGCTTTCAGTGGGCAGCGGGTAGCGGCGCAATTATCCTTGAACCCGGTCTACTGGCTGTTGCCTCCTCTGCTGGTTGGCGTTGGTATCTGGCTGTTGTGGGTTAGTGGTCGGCTTGCCTCACTGCGGCGATACCTTGGGCGCCTGGGTGCCGATCTCAGGCGGGCATTTGCTGGCTGGCGCAATGGTTCGGTGCAGTTGTTTACTTCCCTTGCCGTTCTGGGCACCTATTTGACGGTGTTTGTGTTGTTGGCGTTGGGTATGGGCCTGGCGACCGATGCCAGCAGTCTGTTTCTGACCGCTGCCCTGTGTCTGTTATTGCTTCTGGCGATGGTGGTGCCGATTACGGTGTCTGGCTGGGGTGTCCGTGAAGGCGCAGCAGCCCTGCTTTGGCCCGCGGTTGGGTTACCGGCAGAGCAGGGGGTGGCGATCAGTATTGGCTACGGTGCGTTGATATTCCTGGCCAGCTGGCCGGGGGCGCTGGTGCTTCTCAAACGCGCCTGATCAATTCCAGCGCCTCTCGAAGGCCAGGTCGAACAGCATGTCACTGCCCAGATTGACCAGCTGGGCCCGCGGGCGCAGGGCATCATCCAGTTGGTCGATTTCCGGCAGTGAGAATGCCGGCCGCCCACTGCCGATGATCATCGGAGCCACCATGACATGCAGTCTGTCTAGCAGCCCTGCTTTGAGGAAGGATGAAACGGTTACACCGCCGCCCTCAATAAAGATTTTGCGAAGTCCGTAGTCCTGTAATACTTGAAGAATATGCTCCGGTGGCACCGGTGAAGGGTCGTCGGCAGCCCCGAGACAGGGAATAGTGGTTACCTGGCCGATGCGGGCGGGCTTTTGGGCCGGGTCGTATTCACCGGCAACCAGATGCAGTGTGGGTGCTGCGTTGTCGGTAAACAGGTGGTGGCTGCGGGGCACCCGGTTATGGCGATCAATCACCACCCGTACCGGGTTGGGCCCGTTGGCACGGCGAACCGTCAGCCTTGGGTTGTCAGTGGCAGCGGTGCCGGCACCGACCACCACCGCATCGCACAGGGCGCGAATGCGGTGCAGGTGGGTAATGCCATCGTCGCCGTTGATAAACCGGGAACAGCCGGTCACTGTGGCAATGCGGCCGTCCAGGCTCTGACCAAGCTGACCAATCACATGGTTACCCGCCGGGCGCCTGATGGGCTGGCACAGGGGCAGGAAAAGCGATATCAGATTCCTGGCATCTTCGGTTGCCTGATGCACCAACTCCCAGCTTTTGCCGTTAATCCGCAGCGCGGGTTGGCTGGTTCCCGGCAGGGGAAGGGTGACATTGCTGCGGTTGCTGGCATTCAGTATGAGCTTCCAGGCAGTGTCTGTATCCAGGGTGGCCATGGCGTTCCCGTTTGTTGGTTTTGTGGTTTCAGTATAAGCAGATTGTGTGCAAAGCTATATGTACGATACATTTCCGGATTGATTCACTTTTCCAGCCAATTTTTCAGGGACACTGAGCTATGCGGTACCTGCAGTCCTTTCATCGCCGCTTGCGGCAACTCCGGCAGACCGGGCAGCTGTCTTTGGCGGATGTGGCTAATATGTGCGGTGTGGACGAAGCCCGGGTAGGCAGCTGGGAGGCCACAGATCCCAAGCAGCGGAGCTATCCGGGTGTCAGTGAGCTGCTGGATGTGTGTCTGAAAACCGAAACGCCGTTGGATCAACTGCTGGATATGGATGATGGCGGTGACAGCGGTCAGCTGGAGTTGCCGGGGCTGGCGTTCAGTAACAGCGATGATTTGTCTGTAGCGTTGAAAGAGCTGGAACGGGAGCTGAACCGATTGCAGCTATCAGAGGAAGAGTTGGAACTGCTGCGCCGGTTCCGCAAGGCAACCGCGGAAAACCGGCGCATGGTCCTTCAGCTGCTGGGGCGTTAACCGCCCCGGTAAGCCAGGTTACTTGCCTTTTTTGTAGATATTCTCGTAAACGTAGTTGGTGGCTTCCACAAAGCCGTCGATGCTGCCGCAGTCAAAGCGCTGGCCCTTGAACTGGTACGCCAGCACACAACCGTTCTTCGCCTGTTCCAGCAGGGCATCGGTAATCTGGACCTCGCCGTTCTTGCCAGGAGAGGTGCTTTCGATAATATCGAAGATATCCGGTGTCAGGATGTACCGGCCAATGATGGCGAGGTTGCTGGGTGCGTCCTCCGGAGCTGGCTTTTCCACCATGTCGGTAATTCGGTACAGGCCGTCTTTCATGGACTCGCCGGCAATCACACCGTATTTGTGGGTTTCATCCTGCGGCACTTCTTCGATGGCCACGATGGAGCAGCGGAACTGGTTGTACAGTTTCACCATCTGCGCCAGAACACCATCCCCGCCTTCCGGCCCCACACAGAAGTCATCAGCCAGCACCACCGCGAACGGGTTGTCACCCACCAGGTTGCGGCCAGTCAGAATGGCATGCCCCAAGCCTTTCATCTCGTTCTGACGGGTGAAAGCAAAGGTGTTGTTGGTGATCAGGTCGCGAATGGAGGTTAGCAGGCCTTCTTTTCCGGTTCCGGCAATCTGGTGTTCCAACTCGTAGCTGATGTCGAAGTGATCCTCGATGGCACGCTTGCCACGGCCGGTTACGAAACCGAACTCGTGGATTCCGGCTTCGGCAGCTTCCTCTACGCCGTACTGAACCAGCGGCTTGTTAACGATCGGCAGGATCTCTTTCGGCATGGCCTTGGTGGCAGGGAGAAAGCGGGTGCCGTAGCCGGCTACCGGGAAAAGGCACTTTTTGATCATGGTGTTCATCCTTAGTTTGAATCTTGCATGCTGGGAGCCGTCCCACAAAGTGTGCCAAGTGTAACCAAGTTGTTTCGCGAGTTGGAGGGTTTCATTTCTGAATGTTGATTGTTGGTAATTCTGTGACCTGTTTCCTGCTGTCGCTGAGCGATTGAAATATCTCGAAAATAGTTTCAGTTGGCGCACTAAGACACTGATTTAAGTAAACATTAAAATTGTAAAATTATGATGACAAGGGTGGTTGCTCGGCTCTCCATAATTTAAAGTGGCAAAGCTTCAGCACATTTACACGATCTTGACACTTCTACGGGTACTGAATGGCACATCCGCTGGTCGCAAAACGGCACGGCCCTCAACTGAGCTCCATTGCACTGTTTTCGTGCGCACTGGCTGTATTTTCGGTGCAGGGGGGTGCCAGCGAGCTTTCACTCTCCGAGCAGAATGCTCTCAGCACCCAGGAAGCCCTGTTTGCTCAGGACCGTTTGAAAGCCACCCGCGAGCATTGGCTACGGTCGAAATTCGAGTTTTCAGGACGTACCAACGACGATTCAGATCGCCTTGACGGCACGCTGAACCTTGGGTTGAAGAATATGTTCGGTGAAAGTCATCGGGCTGATCTTCGATACGCGGACTCCAAGACTTATCGAGTCAGTAACGAGCGCAAGGTCCTTGGGTTTGGCTATGGCTTGCCGGTGGGGCTCAACCAGCTGAGAATGGAGCTGACCAACACCGCCTATGATGAAGTGTCGAGGGTTGAGGGGGCCCGCTATCAGAAGGCCGGCCGAATTCGCGACGTGGCCGTAACCGGAAGCCGGCCGCTGTTCTCCGTCAGCGGTTACAGTATCCGGGGGCGGGCAGGGTATAACTCTGTAACCCGTTCGTGGACCCGGCAGAGCGATGAAAACCACAGAAATCACTACGAGGTATCCACCCTGGGCTTTGAAGCCCTGGGGCGCCATGACCTGGTGGGCGGCTTCAGTCTCTCCAGTGGATTCAGGGCTGTCACTGGCATTGAGGCAGAGGCGGAACGCACGGCGGTTGGTTATCAGGATTCCCAGGACGATCAGTTCGGGCGAATGTTGTTTACGGCGTCCCTGGACCGGGAAATGCTGGACTGGCAATGGGATCTTGAAGGGCAATATCAAATTGCTTCTGCGGACATTCCCGGATCTCACCGTCTGCAGGTTGCTGGCTCAGCGCTTTCGACGGGTTTTAGCGGCCAATCCCTGAGTGTGGCGGAGGGTGGCTGGCTGCGGCTCGGTAGCCGCAGCCCCACCTTTAACGTGCCGTTTTTCCCCCAAATGCTGTCCAGTGTCAGGCTGTCGGTGCTGCGGGGCTGGGTTCCCGACGTATCGTTCCAGCAGGACCAGTCGGGCCATGTCACCTCCGGGGAGCTGTCCCTCGGCCTTTCTGCCCGCAAGTTCAGTGCCGATGTCAGCGTTGGCCGGGTACTTGGAACAACCACCGAAGCCATTGTTGTTCCGGACCACCCGGATGTGCGGCTTTCCATGAGCTTAAAAATATAGTGTCTGATCGCTTACGAAGTTGTCACTTGTAGATTCCCTCCGCCCTGATGCTAGATTGAAGTAATCACCCGTGGACTGAGGAAGGATCTATGCGCTCAGGGACAGTATGGCTTGTGGTTCTGGGTTTGATGTCATTCACCACAGTGACGGCAGCCGAGTTCCGGTTTGAGGATGTGGTGGAGCAGGCTCGTGAACGGGCTGGTTCAGCTTACCAGGCTCCCGACACCATCCCGGATTTTATGCGGAATCTCAGCTATCAGGACTATCAGTCGATCCGGTTTGATCCCGAGAAAAACCTGTGGAAAGAGGCGTCATCGAAGTTTCAGGTAATGCTTGTTCCGGCCGGGAAGTTCTACACGCGCCCGGTCAATATATACGTTGTGGATGCCGAAGGTGTCAGCAAGCTGGAATTCGATAAAAGCCTGTTCAACATGCCCGATAGTGAGTTGAGCAAGCGGGTACCCGCAGATCTCGGTTACGCCGGCTTCAAACTAACCTTTCCTTTCGATGGCCCGGACATCGCCAACCAGTTTCTGGTTTTTGCCGGGGCCAGCTACTTCCGGGGTGTCAGCAAGGACACCGCCTTTGGTTTGTCGGCCCGAGGTGTGGCGGTTGACACCGGATTGCCTTCTGGTGAGCAGTTTCCTGACTTCACAGACTTCTGGCTGGTGCGCCCTGCACGTAACAGCGAAGAGATGCGGGTTTACGCCCTGCTTGATGGTCCGTCACTGACCGGGGCCTACCAGTTTACGGTCTATCCAAAAGAAGAGACCCGACTTGATGTGAAAGCCAGGCTGTTTATCCGTGACGACATTGAATTGCTCGGACTGGCCCCGCTTACCTCCATGTTCTTTTATGGTGAGAATACTCCGCGACCTGACGGCGAGTGGCGACCGCAAGTACACGACTCCGATGGCCTGCTCATTCACGACGGCGAATCCGGAGAGTGGCTATGGCGCCCACTTATCAATCCCAAAAGACTTGCCACGAGTTTCCATCAGACCAGTCGCATTGCTGGATTCGGGCTGATACAGCGAGATACGGAATTCCGCCATTTTGAAGATCTGGAAGCCCGTTACGAGCGCCGTCCCAGTGCCTGGGTTTCGATGGACGATGACTGGGGAGCGGGTGACGTTGTCTTGGTGGAAATCCCGACCGACGATGAAACCAACGACAATATAGTGGCGTTCTGGAGTCCCGACGATAAGGTTACCGGTGGGGCAGAGCGGTCGCTTGAGTATTCCATGACATTCGGTGGGCCAGATGTTGCCCGCCATCCGGGCGGGAAGGCTGTCAATACGTTCATCGGCGCCGGTGATCGCATTGGCGGTGGTGATCAGTCCGGTGCTTACCGTGTTCTGGTTGACTTTGCAGGCGGCAAGCTTGCAGACATCGAGCCCGATGCACCGGTGGTCAGCAAGGTCTCAGGTGGCGATGGTGTCGAGGTTCTCGAGCATTTTGTTGAATGGGTGCAGCCCGAGAATAAGTGGCGCCTGTCGATATTAGCGAGGCCTGCGAAAGACAGTATTCTGCAGTTGCGCGGTTATCTGGAGTTAGATGACCAGGTGGTCACCGAAACCTGGACTTACTCATTACCGCCAGGTGCCGGGCCGGGAAGTCAGCGATAACAGGGGGAACGGTATGGATGCCATGAACCAGTATCAGTTACTCGGGCGCCTGCTTGTGTACCTTGAAGCCTGTGGGTTGGAATTGAATACCGCCACGTTCGACACTGCCCTCAAGATGCTCTCGGATTTACAGCAGTCGGCCGCACAGCCTGAGGATTTTGACTGGCTCCTTGAACGCATTCCTCATTACTTCCGGATTGCGGAGGACGCACTGCCCAAGGTTGCCCCACCATTCCAGCGTGGCAGTATCGGGTACTACGCACATGGCTCATCCTGAGAAAAAGTGCAGAACGTGGCGTCTGCGGGCAGCGGTCAGGCGGTGTGTGCTGATCTTGCTGGTTGGCGGCCAGACCCTGATTGCCGGCAATTTGCTTCTGCAGGTGCTGCCTTACCATGGGGGCTCGCCCGTGGAAGTCGGTATCGTCCTTCTTTTCGCCCTGTTGTACGTCTGGATTTCGTTTGGTTTCTGGATGGCGGTATACGGCTTTGTTCTCCGGTTGTTGGGTGGTGACCGACACTCCCTGATTAACCGCCATTCCTCCCCTGAAATTGACGCAGCGCCGCTTTCCCGGACGGCTGTGGTAATGCCGATCTATCACGAGCCGGTGAGGTGGACTCTGGAAGGCCTCAAGGCCGTGTACCGGGATCTTGAGCGCAGCGGAGAGCTCGACCAGTTTGATTTCTTTATCCTGTCGGACAGCCAGGACCCTGAGGTCTGGCTGGAGGAGCAAGCCGCCTGGTACCGGTTGGTAACAGAGCTGGGGGCAGAAGGGAGGATTTTTTACCGTAGACGTCGGGTTAACCTGAACTTCAAAAGCGGTAATGTCGCAGATTTCCTGCGTCGCTGGGGTCGAGGGTATGAATATATGGTTGTTCTGGATGCAGACAGCCTGTTAGCCGGCGACACCATCAGGAAAATGGTTCGTTTGATGAACCTTGAGCCAAGGGTTGGCATCCTGCAAAGCGCACCGACAGTGATTAACGGCCAGTCGGCTTTCGCCAGAATTCAACAGTTCGCCAGCAGGCTCTACTCGCCGTTGTTTGCCACCGGGCTGGCGGCCATACAGATGGGCGATGCGGTCTTCTGGGGCCACAACGCGATCATTCGCGTGGCGCCATTCATGTCTCACTGTGGGTTGCGTAAGTTGTCAGGGTTTGGCATCTGGCGCGGGCCGATCATGAGCCACGATTTCGTGGAAGCGGCGTTTCTGGGGCGGGCCGGATACGAAGTGTGGCTGGAACCGACGTTGGCCCATAGCTATGAAGAATCCCCTCCAACACTGGATGATGAGCTTGCCCGGGATCAGCGTTGGTCGAAGGGAAATCTGCAGCATGCCTTCCTTATGCTGCTGGCCCCGAAGCTCCGAATGGCTCACCGTCTGGCGTTCCTGAACGGCATCATGGCTTACGCGGCCTCGCCGTTGTGGCTGGCCTTTCTGGTGTTGACCACGATTGCCGCCGTACAGCTAACCCTGGCTCCGATAGATTACTTCCCGGACGGTCATGAAAGTCTTTTCCCTCTATGGCCCGAGTGGCGGCCCGAGTGGGCGATTCTCCTTGTGACCAGTACGCTGGCCCTTCTTTTTTTACCAAAGTTTCTGGCCGTCGCGGATGTCGTCCTGAAAGGCGAATTGAGAAGGTATGGAGGGGGGGGCGCCTTTTGATCAGTGTTTTTCTGGAGATCATGGTTTCCGTGCTCCTGGCGCCCATCCGGATGTTGGCCCATAGCCGATTCGTTGTCTCGGCACTGTTAAACCTCCGACTGGGCTGGGCGGCCCAGAACCGAACAGAAGAGATTCGCTGGCGGGATGCGCTGGTACAGCATCTGCCAGGTTTTCTGGTTGGTGGTGGTTGGTCATTGTTCGCGATGGCACTCGACCCTATGTTTTTCTATTGGTCCTTGCCTGTTTCGGTACCGCTGATACTGGCGGCACCAACGACGGTCTGGCTGAGTCGGATCAGCAAAGGAGAAGCTCTGGGGCGATATCACCTGTTACAGATACCAGACACCCTGACCC
The DNA here is from genome assembly GCF_001447155.2 of Marinobacter sp. LQ44. Taxonomy (NCBI): domain Bacteria; kingdom Pseudomonadati; phylum Pseudomonadota; class Gammaproteobacteria; order Pseudomonadales; family Marinobacteraceae; genus Marinobacter; species Marinobacter sp. LQ44. The sequence goes on from NZ_CP014754.1 coordinate 29,393, forward strand.
CGATCCCGTTACTGGAAGACGCACGGAAGTTGCGAGAACGGCTGTCCGTGGATCAGGAACTGACACCGTTGGAGCGGGCGATCATTGTGCCGCCGGCTAACCGCCTTCATCGGCACCTTGCCCGGCCCAAGGCCCGGGGGGCGAAACGGGCATCGATAGATGCGGCCGTCGAACAATGCGTGAAATCCGGCTACCCGACGATGGATAAGAAGGCGCTTTCTCTTGCCCTGGAGGATGCCCAGGCTCTTGCTGACTTGCATAAATGTGCTTGGAATGCTCCGGTTTCGTCGTTCTGGGGCGCACGCGTACAGGCGTTTGTAGAAAGGCGACTCAACCAGACTGTAGACAATACGACTTAAGATAGAGGTTCTATTGTTGACAATCCGGGTTGTTGGGCGTAATTTCACCAGCATCACTCATTGGATTGTTAACAAAACATGGTTCAAGCTCCGGCCCAAGTACATACTCGTGCAGATGAAGCCTTTGATTGTCTGCAAACCGCCATCGTGATGGGTGACCTTGCGCCCGGTGAAAAGATCGGCGAAGTCGAACTCTGCTCCCGCTTTAATCTCACCCGTGGTCCCCTGAGAGAGGCGCTTGGCCGCCTTGAGTCCCGTGGTTTGCTGGTGCGCCGGCCCCATGCTGGTGTGAAAGTGGTGTCTGTCAGTGCTGAAGAGCTGCTGGAGCTGTACCGGATTCGTGAAGTTATGGAAGGGTTGGCTGCCCGCCAGGCTGCCGAACGGATGACCGATGAGGAAATCCGCGACTTGAAAGCTACACTGGATAGTCACGAGAAAATGATTGAAGAAGCCCAGGGCCAGGCCTATTACCAGGCTGAGGGTGACTACGATTTCCACCACCGGATTGCCACCGGCAGCCGCAACACCAAGCTGGCCCAGATGCTGTTGGGCGATCTGTATTACATGGTGCGCATGTACCGTTACCGGTTGAGCACCTCCGCCGGGCGCCCGCACATGGCGCTGGGTGAACACCGCCGTATCGTCGAAGCCATTGCCCAGCGCGATGGCGAACTCGCCGAATTCCTTATGAAAAGACACATCAATGCCGCACGCCAGAATATCGAACAAAAGATTCAGCAAGGCGTGTTAACAATCTGATCCAAGAGGTAATGTCCCATGGCTAACCAACACTCCCCGGGCGCTCGTTTCCGCAAGGCCCTGAAAGAAAACCAACCACTGCAGATCGTTGGTACCATCAACGCCTACACCGCCATGATGGCGGAGCGGGTAGGGCACCAGGCCATCTATTTGTCGGGTGGTGGCGTAGCCAACGCCTCCTATGGCCTGCCGGATCTGGGCATGACCACCATGAACGACGTTGTTGAAGACGTGCGCCGCATCACTGCCGCCACAGAAGTGCCGCTGCTGGTTGATATCGACACCGGCTGGGGTGGCGCGTTCAACATCGGCCGCACCATTCGTGAAATGGAACGTGCCGGCGCTGCGGCTGTGCATATTGAAGACCAGGTGGCCCAGAAACGCTGTGGTCACCGTCCGAACAAAGAGATCGTGTCCAAAGAAGAGATGGTCGACCGCATCAAGGCTGCTGCCGATGCCCGCCAGGACAAAGACTTCTTCATCATGGCCCGCACCGACGCCTTCCAGAAAGAAGGCCTGGAAGCCGCCATCGACCGCGCCAAAGCCTGCATCGAAGCTGGTGCCGACGGCATCTTCGCCGAAGCCGTTCACGAACTGAGCGACTACAAAGCCTTCGCCGAAGCCATCGACGCCCCGATCCTGGCCAACATCACCGAATTCGGCGCCACCCCGCTGTACAACCGCTCCGAACTGGCCGACGCCGGCGCCGCCATGGTTCTGTACCCCCTGAGCGCCTTCCGCGCCATGAACAAAGCCGCCCTGGCCGTGTACCAGAACATCCTGGAAAAAGGCGACCAGAAAGATGTGGTAGACCTGATGCAAACCCGAATGGAACTGTACGATTTCCTCAACTACCACGACTTCGAACAAAAACTGGACCAGCTGTTTGCCCAGAAGAAGGACTAATAAGGGCTGCCGGGGTCTGAAGGGGTCTGTCCCCGAACGGGGACTGACCCCACTTTGGAACAGCGGACTCCGGACTAAGGGGTCTGTCCCCGAACGGGGACTGACCCCATTTTGGAACAGCGGACTCCGGAGAATGACCGAGGTAAAAGTGGGTCAGACCCCATGCGGGGTCAGACCCGATAGACGCAATGGGTTCTAGTCCCTGCATCAACGGGCAAAAGTGGGTCAGACCCCATTCGGGGTCAGACCCTGGGGACTGACCCCTTAACAGAAAAATCAGAAACAACGGGAGACCAACATGGCTGAAGCAAAGAAACTGAGTGGCGCAGGCCTGCGAGGCCAGGTAGCTGGCGAAACCGCGCTGTGTACCGTCGGTAAAACCGGCACCGGCCTGACCTACCGAGGCTACGACGTAACCGATCTCGCCGCCAACGCCCAGTTTGAAGAAGTAGCCTACCTGCTACTACGCGGCAAACTGCCTAACCAGGCCGAGCTAAACGCCTACAAAGCCAAGCTCAAAAGCCTGCGCAACCTGCCAGACGCCCTGAAACTGGTGCTTGAGCAAATCCCCAAAGACGCTCACCCCATGGACGTGATGCGCACCGGCTGCTCCATGCTGGGTAACCTGGAAACCGAAAACGATTTCAGCGAGCAGGACGACAAGATCGACCGCATGCTGGCCACTTTCCCGGCCATCATTACCTACTGGTACCGCTTCGCCCACGAAGGTGTCCGCATCGACACCGCCAACAGCGAATGCGATTCCATCGGTGGTCTGTTCCTGGAGCTGCTGCACGGCAAGAAGCCCAGCGAGTTGCACGAGCGGGTAATGAACGTTTCCCTGATTCTGTATGCGGAGCATGAGTTCAACGCCTCCACCTTTACCGCCCGCGTCTGCGCCTCCACACTCTCTGACATCCACAGCTGCGTAACCGGCGCCATCGGCTCCCTGCGCGGCCCGCTGCACGGCGGCGCCAATGAGGCAGCCATGGAACTGATCCAGCGTTTCCAGACGCCGGAAGAAGCCGAAGCTGGCCTGATGGGCATGCTGGAACGCAAAGAGAAAATCATGGGCTTCGGACACGCCATCTACAAAGAGTCCGACCCGCGCAACGCCATCATCAAGCAGTGGTCCGAGAAGCTGGCCAAAGAAGTGGGCGACACCGTGCTGTACCCGGTTTCTGTGCGTTGTGAAGAAGTCATGTGGCGCGAGAAGAAACTGTTCTGCAACGCCGATTTCTTCCATGCATCTGCTTATCACTTCATGGGCATCCCCACCGAACTGTTCACACCCATCTTCGTGATGTCGCGGGTATCCGGCTGGACCGCCCACGTGAAAGAACAACGCGCCAACAACCGCATCATCCGCCCGAGCGCGGACTACACTGGTCCTGAGCATCAGGATTGGTTGCCGATCGAAGAGCGGAGCTGATTATTATGAACACCGAATTCAGAAAACCCCTTCCAGGCACCGACCTGGAATACTACGACACCCGCCAGGCGGTGGAGGCCATCCAGCCCGGCGCCTACGCTAAGCTGCCATACACCTCAAAGATCCTGGCCGAACAGCTGGTTCGCCGCTGTGACAAGGAATCCCTTACCGATTCCCTGAAGCAACTGATTGAACGCCGCCGCGACCTGGACTTCCCCTGGTACCCGGCTCGCGTGGTGTGCCACGACATCCTGGGCCAGACCGCCCTGGTGGACCTGGCGGGGCTGCGTGACGCCATCGCAGAGAAGGGCGGAGACCCCGCCAAAGTGAACCCGGTGGTACAAACCCAACTGATCGTGGATCACTCCCTGGCCGTTGAGGCTCCCGGCTTTGACCCGGACGCCTTTGAAAAGAACCGTGCCATCGAAGACCGCCGCAATGAAGACCGTTTCCATTTCATCAACTGGACCCGCACCGCGTTCAAGAACGTAGACGTGATTCCAGCCGGTAACGGCATCATGCACCAGATCAACCTGGAGAAAATGTCTCCGGTGATCCAGAACCGCCCGGATGAAGACGGTCACCCCATTGCGTTCCCTGATACCTGCGTGGGCACCGATAGCCATACCCCGCACATCGACGCGCTGGGTGTGATTGCAGTCGGTGTGGGCGGCCTGGAAGCGGAAACCGTGATGCTCGGCCGTCCGTCCATGATGCGCCTGCCGGATATCGTGGGTGTGAAGCTGACTGGCAAGCGCCAGCCGGGCATCACTGCCACCGATATCGTGCTGGCCATTACCGAATTCCTGCGTAAGGAGCGCGTGGTTGGCGCCTATCTGGAATTCTTCGGAGAAGGTGCGTCCAGCCTCACCATCGGTGACCGTGCCACCATTTCCAACATGACCCCGGAATACGGCGCCACCGCCGCGATGTTCTACATCGATGAGCAGACCACCGATTACCTCAAGCTCACCGGCCGTGAGCCGGAGCAGGTGGATCTGGTAGAGAAATACGCCAGGGAAACCGGCCTGTGGGCCAGCGAAATGACCGAAGCCCAGTACGAGCGTGTGCTGGAGTTTGATCTGTCTACCGTGGTGCGAAACGTGGCTGGCCCGTCCAACCCGCATCGCCGTGTTGCCACGTCTGACCTGCACGACCGCGGCATTGCCGTGAATCTGGATAAAGCGCTTGAAGAAGAGAAGAAGGGCCTGATGCCCGATGGCGCCGTAATCATCGCAGCCATTACCTCCTGCACCAACACCTCCAACCCGCGCAACGTTGTGGCGGCCGGCCTGCTGGCCAAGAAAGCCAACGAGCTGGGGCTGGTGCGTAAGCCGTGGGTGAAATCTTCCTTCGCGCCGGGCTCCAAGGTTGCCCGCCTGTACCTGGAAGAAGCCGGTCTGCTGCCGGAACTGGAAAAGCTGGGCTTCGGTATCGTGGCCTATGCCTGCACCACCTGTAACGGTATGTCTGGCGCCCTGGACCCGAAAATCCAGCAGGAGATCATCGACCGGGATCTGTATTCCACCGCCGTGCTCTCCGGTAACCGAAACTTCGACGGCCGGATTCACCCTTACGCCAAACAGGCGTTCCTGGCGTCACCTCCGCTGGTTGTCGCCTACGCCATCGCCGGTACCGTGCGTTTTGATATCGAGCGTGACGCCCTGGGTTACAGCAAGGATGGCAAGCCGGTCACCCTGAAAGACCTGTGGCCGTCTGATGAAGAAATCGACCGCATTGTGGGCGAATTTGTGAAGCCGGAGCAGTTCAAGCAGGTGTACATCCCGATGTTCAACCTGGATGAGGCGGAGCAGGCCAAGAGCCCGCTGTACGAGTGGCGCCCGCAGTCCACCTACATCCGTCGCCCGCCGTACTGGGAAGGCACCATGGCCGCCGAGCGCGCGCTCAAGGGCATGCGCCCGCTGGCTATCCTGCCGGACAACATCACCACCGACCACCTGTCGCCGTCCAACGCCATCATGATGGACTCGGCAGCCGGTGAGTACCTGCACAAAATGGGGCTGCCGGAAGAAGACTTCAACTCCTACGCCACCCACCGTGGTGACCACCTGACCGCCCAGCGTGCCACCCTGGCTAACCCGAAACTGTTCAACGAAATGGTTCGGGACGAAAACGGCGAAGTGGTGCAGGGTTCCCTGGCCCGTGTGGAGCCGGAAGGCAAAACCATGCGTATGTGGGAAGCCATTGAAACCTATATGGAACGCAAACAGCCGTTGATCATCATTGCCGGTGCAGACTACGGGCAGGGTTCTTCCCGTGACTGGGCGGCGAAGGGCGTTGCTCTGGCGGGCGTGGAAGCGATTGTGGCCGAAGGCTTCGAACGCATTCACCGCACCAACCTGATCGGCATGGGCGTAATGCCCCTGCAGTTCGAGGAAGGCACCACCCGCCATACCCTGCAGCTGGATGGCACCGAAACCTACGATGTGGAAGGCAAGGCTGCACCGGGTGCCAAACTGGAGCTCGTGATTCACCGCAAGACCGGCGAAGTGGACCGTGTTCCGGTGATCTGCCGTTTGGATACTGCGGAAGAGGTGACTGTGTATACCGCCGGCGGCGTACTGCAGCGCTTCGCGCAGGATTTCCTCGCCTCTGAAGGTGCTGCGTAACCAGGCGGCGAGGGAAATAGTCTGACCCCGAGCGCTGATTTTAGGGGGCTGACCCCGTACGGGGTCAGACCCCACTTTAGAACCAGACTCCAAACCCGAGGCACACCATGAGCTTCCCCCAACAAATAAAAGTCCCCGCCACCTACATGCGTGGCGGCACCAGCAAAGGCGTGTTTTTCCGCCTGCAAGACCTGCCGGAGCCCTGCCAAGTGCCCGGCGAAGCACGGGACAAGCTGCTGCTGCGAGTCATCGGCAGCCCCGATCCCTACGAAAAGCAGATCGATGGCCTGGGCAACGCCACCTCCAGTACCAGTAAAACGGTAATCCTGGCGGCGCCAACCCAACCAGACCACGATGTGGACTACCTGTTCGGTCAGGTCTCCATCGATAAGCCGTTCGTGGACTGGAGCGGCAACTGCGGCAACCTGACAGCTGCGGTAGGCGCCTTCGCCATCAACGGCGGTTTTGTCGCCAAAGACCGCATTCCAGACAACGGTGTCTGTACCGTGCGTATCTGGCAGGCCAACATCCAGAAAACCATCGTGGCCCATGTACCCATCACCAATGGTGAAGTGCAGGAAACCGGCGATTTCGAACTGGATGGTGTGACCTTCCCGGCCGCCGAAGTGAAGATCGAATTCATGGACCCGGCCGACGGCGAAGGCGCCATGTTCCCAACCGGCAACCTGGTGGACGAACTGGAGGTGCCGGGCGTCGGTACCCTGAAAGCCACCATGATCAACGCCGGCATTCCGACCATTTTCCTCAATGCGGAAGATATAGGCTACAAAGGCACTGAACTGCAGAATGACATCAACAGCGACCCCAAGGCGCTGGCCATGTTCGAGACCATCCGTGCCCATGGTGCGGTGAAAATGGGCTTGATCAAGGATGTTGCCGAGGCCGCCAACCGCCAACACACGCCAAAAGTGGCGTTTGTAGCCAAACCAGTGGATTACGTCTCGTCCAGTGGCAAGCAAATCAAAGCGGCAGACATCGATGTATTGGTCCGCGCGTTGTCCATGGGCAAGCTGCACCACGCCATGATGGGCACCGCAGCCGTGGCCATCGCCACCGCGTCCGCCATTCCGGGAACCCTGGTAAACCTGGCGGCCGGCGGCGGAGACCGCACCGAAGTCACCTTTGGTCACCCCTCCGGAACCCTGGGCGTGGGTGCTGAAGCCAAAGAAGTAAACGGCCAGTGGACCGCCACCAAAGCCATCATGAGCCGCAGCGCGCGGATAATCATGGAAGGCTGGGTGAGGGTGCCCGGCGACTGTTTCTGATTCGTTACAGTCAGACCTGTGAGGTGTTGAAGGATTTTACACATTCCGGATACACCTCCGGTTTTTCCCTTCTGAAGTTCCTCTATCTCCCTGATATTTAAAGCCTGACGTGAAACTGGACAGTTTATTGCTGAACGGACCGCTTGGCCGGCGGTTATAAGCGCCGACCAACAACGCGGATTTTTTATCTAAAGGGAGATTAGACAGTGAATCGTATTCCTGAATCATTCAAAAAGCCGGTACTGCTGGCAGGTTGCGCGGCCCTGACACTTGCTTTCTCAGCAACGTCATTGGCGGCACCTATCATCATGGAAGGTGATTATGTTCGTACCGCCATCAGCGACAACGGCACGTTGGGTTACGGCGGAACGACCTCCCCTGGCTTGCTGCACGATCCAAGCGGCACACGCAGCTGGGGCGCAGAGGACTATCTGACTCCTGGCAGTCCCTGGGAAATGTTTGGTGTGAAGGCCGATCAGTTTGGCAACGTACACAACAACAATGAGTGGCCAAGCAACATTGGTTCCATCTCCCTGACGGACATCAGCGGCGGTTCCGCCTTCGATAATCATGTGCTTTGGAGTGGAACCTACGGTGGGATGTTCAATATCACCCACGAATACATCTTCAATGACAATTACGAGCGCATTGATATCCTGACGTCCATCGAAGCTCTGACTGACCTTACCGGTCTGAAGTTTCTGCGCGCGATTGATCCGGATCCTGACGTAAACACTTACGGCAGCTTCGACACTATCAACACCCGAGGCGGCGCGGGCATTGCCGAGGAAGACTTTGTGAACTCCCAGGGCGCCCAGACCGGCCTGACCCTTGGCTTGTACACAAACTCCACAATAGAGCATAACACCGGTATTACCTCTTCCTGGAGCAATGACCCGGATGCCTACCTGGCGGGCCAGAACGACGGCAATGGTGATAACGTCATCGGCCTGGCGTTCAACATTGGCAACCTGTTCCAGGGTGACCTGGTCAAGCTGAGTTACTCCTATGTGATGGGTGAAACCCTCGACAACGTCGACATTCCTGACGAGCCTGTGGCGAGTGTTCCTGAGCCGGGGACGTTGGGCCTGCTGGGTCTGGGCCTGGCTGGGTTGCTGGGCGTTCGTCGCCGTAACAAGTAAACCCTTGGGTCAAACGTATGATCGGGATCTCATCTGTGAGATTCCGATCTTCGTTTTTAAAGGACTCATTGAAGTTTCAGGAGATTGAAGTACAATTCTGTTACGGTTTGTTACGGTGTGTAGCAAAGGATGCTGGCAGTACAGTGCAGTGTGAACCGCACAAGGAGTCGACGTGGCCCACGTCAGATTGTTCAGACACTATATTCACCTACCTTTTGTCATCCTTGGCCTGATTGATCTGGTCGTGACAGGCTTTGCCTTTGGTTTGGCGGTGTTCTTCCGCTTTTTTGGTGAAGTCGGTTTCTTTCTTGAACATCTGTTTTTTGTGTTTCCTTCCATCGTTGCTTTTTCCCTGTTTAACCTGCTGGTCATGATTGCATTGGGTGTGCATCAATCCCGGGTGGAAGAGGGCATGTCCGGCATGATGCTAAGAACCATCATGGCCATGATTCTTGCCATACCCGTTCACGGTTTTGCTTACTTCGTTGCCGATGACTGGCTCTGGTATCTGGGTAGTTTCGGCCTGCTCACCTCCGCCACGGTTCTGGCCATTTTCTCGTTAGGCATAGTGCGCGTCCTGTTCTTTGCCCTGGTTGGCAAAGAGGCCTTCAAGCGCCGTGTGTTAGTGCTTGGAGCTGGTCACCGGGCAAGACAACTGCTGGAAGATCTCACCACCCCATTCAACCGCAAGGGGTTCACGCTTGATGGCTTTGTCCCACTTCCGGACGAACCCATCGAAGTGGGTGATCAGCACCTGATCAACCTACCCACATCATTACACGACTACGTATTGCGCCATCCCGTTCGGGAGATTGTGGTCGCTGTAGATGACCGCCGGCGCGGCTTGCCGATGGAAGACCTTCTGGAATGCAAAATGGAAGGTGTCAGTATTATTGACGGTGCCAATTTCTATGAGCGGGAATCGAGGAAAGTGGCCCTGGAAATGATCAGTCACGGTTGGCTGGTGTTCTCGGATGGTTTCTCCGTGTCGTCTGTCTACGGTGCGGGCAAGCGAACGCTCGATATTCTCGCGGCAGGCACACTGCTGCTGGCGACGTTTCCCATCATGATCCTCACCGCACTTGCCATCAAACTGGAAGACGGCTTCAAAGCGCCGGTGATCTATAGCCAGGAGCGGGTAGGGCTGAATAACAAAGTCTTCAAAGTTCATAAGTTCCGCTCGATGATCACCGATGCCGAAAAGGACGGAGCGGTCTGGGCAAAAAAGAACGATACCCGGGTAACTCGGGTTGGCGAGTTTATCCGGAAAGTCAGGATCGATGAGCTGCCACAGATCTTTAACGTTCTTAACGGCACCATGGCGTTTGTAGGGCCAAGGCCGGAACGCCCGGTATTTGTGGCGCAGTTATCAGAGAAGATCCCGTTTTACTCTGAACGCCACCGGGTAAAACCAGGACTGACCGGCTGGGCGCAGCTATGCTTTGCCTACGCAGACAACGAAGAAGACACGCGGGAAAAGCTTCGTTACGACCTTTACTACATCAAGAATCAGAGTTTGCTTCTTGATCTGTTGGTTATAATTCAGACAGTAGAAGTGGTATTGTTCAAAAAAGGATCAAGGTAGTTTCGGGAGTAAGCTGTTCCCGAAACATGGAATGCAGCACGGACCTCACAAGAGAGGGTATACGATGTCACGGAAGTATCTCACCCAAGGGCTGTTTGTGTCCTTCATGGCGGTAGCTTTGGCAACAGGTTGTGCAGGGCCGTCCGCATCTTCTCCTGACAAGATTCAGCGAGCACTGGCACTGGATACCCGCGACAGTGTGGACCAGTACGTGCTCGGTGCGACAGACGTTGTCCGGGTATCTGTGTGGCGCAACGAGGACTTGAGCATCTCCGTGCCGGTACGCCCGGACGGCAAGATTTCCGTACCGCTGGTTGGTGATGTTCAGGCCAGTGGCAGAACGCCTGAGGAGCTTGCCAGCTCAATCCGGGCATCCCTGGCTGAATATATACGTGAACCGCAGGTAAGCGTGGTGGTGACCTCCATGGGGAGCCATGAGTTCACTGACCGGGTGCGTGTGACCGGCGCTGTGCGCCAGCCTGTGTCTATTCCTCATCGCAGTGGTATGACCGTGCTGGATATGTTTCTCAATGCTGGCGGTGCCAACGAGTTTGCAGCCCTCAACAAGTCCATGCTGTACCGCAAGATGGGCAGCGAGGTAGTTGCCATCCCTGTGAAGCTCGACGACATCCTGAGCAAGGGCCAGGTTGAAACCAATTACTCCATGCGCCCGGGCGACATCCTGACCATCCCGGAACGCAGTTTCTGACAGACGTTGTCTGAACCATTGGTCTCGAATCGAGTGTAGTTATGGCATTACCGTTATCGCAGTTACCGCAAGAGATTATTCGCGAAGTGCGCCAGCGCAAGGGCCTGGCGTTCTTGTTGTTTGTGGTTGTCAGTTTTGCGGTGCTGGGTGCCGGGTTTATATGGCCTTACAAGTACCAGGCAGACACCATTATCTTCGTGGATGACCGGAATATTATTGCGCCTTTGATGGAAGGGCGTGCGGTTACAACCAAGATAAATGATCGAACATCGGCGGCCCGAGAGCTTCTGATGAGCCGAACCTTAATTGAGCGGGTGGCTTCAGACCCGGAGATATACCGCAACGCTTCTATGGACCCGGATGCTTTGGAAGGGCGCATCGCTAAAATCCGAAGTGGGCTATCGGTGCGCCCCCGGGGCGACAGCTACTTCAGCATTGGCTTTTCTTCGACTTCCCAAATGGAAGCCTTCCGTGTAGCCCAAAAGCTTGGCCAGGTGTTCATAGAAGAGACCAAAGACCGGAAGCGGTCAGAAAGCCGCAACGCCTATGACTTCATCGACAAGCAGGTGAAAAGTTACGAGCAACAACTGACCCAGGCCGAAAACCGCCTGAAACAGTTTCTCTCCGAAAACACCGACGGCACGGAGCAGGAGGCAAACTCCAGAATGGCTCAGCTGCGTAACCAGCTGGAGTTGGCTCAGCTGGAAAAGGAAGAGCTGAGAACACGTATTGCTTCTTTGCAAGGACAACTCAACAACATCCGGCCAACCATCCGCCAGGGCAGAACCGAGGATGCGTTCCGAGAGCGGATTCGGACATTGGAAGAGCGACTGGATGCTCTGAGGCTGCAATATCACGACACCTATCCGGATATCGTTATCACCCAGGAGCAACTCACCGAACTCAAACGTCAACGAGACATAGCCGCAGCTCAGCAAGGAAGTGCGACCTCTCTTGACGGCGAGGAGGCTGTCAACCCGCTCTACCAGGAACTCAGTGCTGCGCTTTCCAAAACCCGAGCGGATATGGCGACCATTGATACCCGTATCAACTCGTTACAGCGCCTTATGGAACAGCAAACACAGCGCATGGAGCGCATACAGGCAAATAAAGCCCAGTATTCGGAACTCACCCGAGACATGGAAGTAAACCGCGAAATCTATGACGACCTGCTCAAGCGCAGGGAAAAAGCGCGGGTGTCCATGCATCTAGATATAGAAGGGCAGGGCCTGAATTACCGAATTAACGAAGCAGCCCAGTTCCCCAGAACCCCCTCTGGCCCCCAGTTTTCCATGTTCGCCATGGCCGGGCTTTTCCTTGGGTTGGCAGCGCCTTTTGGGGCGGTTGCCGGGTTGCTCCAGGTAGATCCCCGAATTCGTGCCCGTAAGCAGCTTGAAGACGGCATCGGTTTACCGGTCCTGATCGAAATTCCGGAAGTGCGCACCCCCTTTGAGAAACGCCGGGACCGGCGGGTCACCATGATGGTCGGCATTTTTGTCGTGTTAACTGCAGCGGTGTATATCACCATCGTTGTGCTCGCCCAACTGGGAGTGATCTGATGCCAGAACAACGAAATGATCAGCCCGAACTGGATCCAACAGAGCAACGCTCTGGACAATCAGAGGAGCAAGGCGCTCGCAGTGCGGATGAGCAGTCTTTCTGGTTGAAGCGCAAAGAACGTCTCAAGCAAGAACTCGGACACTTTGACGAAGAAGACTCGAGGATGCTTGTACCCAGTTCCCTTGAACTTGGGCCGGGCGCTGTCGATAAGTACGTCATCAGCAAGCAAATTGTACGGATGCAGGAGCCAAGGCGGCTGACACCTGATGATCTGGACGAACGCCGCATTATCTATCCTGAATCCCGCAACCGGACCCTCGTTAACCGGTTTCGGGACCTGCGGACCAAGCTTCTGGAGCTTTCTGGCGGCAACAATTTCACCCTCGTGGTGAGCGGAGCCTCCTCTGGGGCGGGGTCATCCTTCGTAGCGCTCAACTTGGCCGCAGCCTTTGCCTTTGACCAGGCGAAAACCGCGCTGATCATTGACTGCAACCTTCGGGATCCGTCCCTGCACACCACGCTCGATGTATTGCCGGAAACTGGCCTGACAGACTTCCTGGATGACCCAGACTATGACATCGCCAGAATCCTGTACCCAACGGGTATCCCGAGGCTGAGACTGATCCCGGCCGGCAGCCGTCGCGAAACGCCGTCGGAATTCTTTACATCGTTCCGAATGAAGCAGTTCCTGCAAGCTGTTCGCCGCCGCTACCCTGATCGCTTTATCGTGTTGGACACGGCTCCGATCTCTGAATCGCCCGATGCCCGCATTCTCACGGAATTGTGCGACTACGCCATGCTCGTGGTTCCCCATGGCAAGATCACAGCAACCACCGCAGAGCATGCTGCTACGGCTTTCAACCCGGACAAATTTGTGGGAGCGGTGATCAATGGATAGCAGGCAGGGCGCAGGGATGCCCCACAGCAGAATACTGGCTATCGGGCTCTTGTTGGCATGTTCTGGTGCTGCAACCACCGCCCAAGGTAATTCAGAGATCACCGGAGGCCTGGACACCCGCTTCACCGACAATGCCCGCAAAGCCAGTAGCGGTGAAACCAGTGATATGGAAACCCGGGCCTACATCAGAGCTGGCTATCGCACTGACCCCGGCCGCTGTAATGCAGACTTTACCGGTACCCTGGGCTATTCCTTGTGGCACGACAACTCTTTTGATGACGAAGCCTTTGGAGAGATGGACTTCACCGGTGATTGCGAACTGGCGAACCGTTTTTACTGGGATGTCAGCAACAACCTGCGTGAAGTGAACCAGGACGCAACCCAGAGCAACACCCCTGACAACCGAACTCGCAAAAACGTATTCAGCACTGGCCCCCGCTACCTTTTGCGCGTGAACGATACCAACTGGCTGAACTTGTCGGCCCGATATGAAAACGTCGAGTTCAGTGAGCCAGAAGAATCAGACAGCGAACGCTACATCGGCTCTGTGGCGTGGAACCACATCGTAAGCCAGACACTGACTGCAGGTGTGAGCACCTCATACAGCCGTACCGAGTACGACACCGATGCAGAGGTTGATGTAAAGAGCGCCAGACTGACGTTTTCCAACGTGTGGGCCACCACAAGATTGTCTGGTGCCATCGGGGTGAGCGAAATAGAAACCCGCTTTGGTTCAACCACCCAAAGCAGCGACGGCCTGATCGGCGAGTTGGACCTCACACGCACCATTACCCCAAGCCTGGATTGGTACCTGCGCGGTGCCCGGGAGCTAACCGACCGCACCTCCAGCTTTGACATCCGATTTGGCGAGTTCGAGTTCAACCTGCGTGACAGTATCTCGGTTGAAACGACAACGCTCTCTACCGGTATCAACCAGCGTTATTCAGACCGGTCATCGCTGACCGTTGATGTCTATGCCAGCCAGGCGGATTACCTGGAATCACCGGAACGTGAAGACAAGTCTGGGCTTAATGCCCGCTATTCCAGGCCGTTTACCGAACTGGCCAGCGGCTACGCCAGCATCGGCTATGACTACACCAAATTCCAGAGCGACCAGGCAGATGACCGCACACTTCGGCTGGAAGCCGGTACCGAGTACCAGGCCACTCGCGACTTTAATTTGGTGGCGAAAGTTGGGCACGAAAGAAAAGTAAGTGATGTGCCTACCCGGGAGTACGACGAGAACTGGGTGTTGGTTGGGGTGGAGTACCGGTTCCGGTAAACGGCACAGGATGTGTTTGAGGTGATGGCCATGACAGAGCAAATTAGGAACGCACTGACCATCGACGTGGAAGATTACTTCCAGGTAGCTGCGTTGGCAGAGGCCGTTAAATATGATGACTGGTCCAGTATGGAGTATCGTGTAGAAGCCAACACCGATCGTATCCTCGGTTTATTTGAGAGGGCCGGTGTAAAGGCAACCTTTTTCACGCTGGGCTGGGTTGCCGAACGATCACCGAATCTGGTCAAGCGCATAGCCGACGCCGGCCATGAAGTGGCCAGTCATGGTTACAGCCATCAACTGATTTATAACCAGACGCCTGACGTGTTCCAGGAAGAAACCATTCGCTCCAAAGCCATTCTGGAAGACATCCTCGGGGAACCGGTAACCGGCTACCGCGCAGCCAGCTACTCCATAACAAACCAATCACGGTGGGCCCTGGATATTCTGGCCGAGCAAGGATTTACCTGGGATTCGTCCATCTTTCCGGTACACCATGACCGTTACGGCATGCCTGGCACCCCGCGATGGCCGCACCGGCTTATGACAGACAAAGGCTACGAGCTGGCCGAGTTTCCCCTAAGTACTCTCAAGTTGCCCGGATACACCTTACCGATCGCCGGTGGAGGTTACTTCCGTTTGTTCCCTTACTGGTTCAGCAAATTCGGTCTTGGCTCTATTAATCGGCAGGGTAAGCCTTTCGTGTTTTATCTGCATCCCTGGGAGGTAGACCCAGGACAGCCCCGCCTTGATGTGAAATGGTTCTCCAGATTCCGGCATTACAACAACCTGGATGTGTGCGAACAGCGATTGGCCAAACTGCTCCGGCACTTCAGGTTCACAACCATGAGCAACGTTCTGAAAGACCAGGGCGTTTTGGACACCCAAACCAAGCCATCGGAAGCCTTCCAAACGGTAGGTGCCGCATGATGGAGTTTGTGTTCTGGGCGTCTTTTGCACTGCTGTTCTATATCTATTTTGGTTACCCGTTGGCGGTGAAAGCTCTGGCGATGCTCAAGCCCAACTCCATAGCTGCTAACGACGATTATTTACCAAAGGTGTCGATTCTTATTGCTGCTTACAACGAGGCGAAGGATATCGAGGCCACGCTCCGAAACAAGCTGGCTTTGGATTACCCGCAGGAAAAACTGGAAGTTCTGGTGATATCCGACGAATCTGAAGACGGCACCGATCGCATTGTGGAAGAGGTTGCTGCAGCCGCCGACATACCGATTCGTCTATTCCGTCAGGTACCTAGGCAAGGCAAGACCGCAGGGCTGAATACACTTGTACCGAAAGCTAATGGCGACATCCTGCTGTTCTCCGACGCGAACTCCCAATGGGACACCCAGGCAGTCCGAAAGCTGTGCCGAAACTTTGCAGACCCCGAGGTGGGTTACGTAACAGGCAAGATGGTCTACGTACACGCCGACGGTTCCATGGTGGGGGACGGCTGCAGCGCCTACATGAAATACGAAAACTGGCTGCGCGATCAGGAAACCCGCATTGGTTCCATCGTTGGGGTTGATGGTGGGATTGATGCGATGCGAAAGGAACTCTATCAACCGTTGAAGGCTGACCAGTTACCGGATTTTGTTCAACCTCTGACAGTGGTGGAGCAGGGCTACCGCGTTGTTTATGAACCAGAGGCGCTGCTAAAGGAAGAAGCCCTGAGCGATGGAAGTAGCGAGTTCAGCATGCGAGTACGCGTAAGCCTGCGGGCGTTATGGGCGCTGAAAGATATGAAGCACCTAATGAATCCGGCAGGAGACCCAATCTTCGCCTGGCAGCTTATATCCCACAAACTGCTTCGCTACGCCGCATTCGCTCCCATGGTAACCCTTGCGCTTGCGGCCATTTATCTGGCGCCCATAAACGGGTTCTATGCATTGGCAGCCACAGGTTATGCACTTTTTCTGTATCTCGCATGGTCGGGTCATAAGAAAGAAAACGAGGGCCAAGCGCTCTCTACCCTTTATGCGCTGCCGTACTACTTCATGTTGTTAAACCTCGCCTCTTTCCAAGCGTTTGTTGCGTTTTCTAAAGGGGAGAAGAAGGTGATTTGGAATCCGAGGAAGGGGTGAGGTGAGTCTTAAGGTTTTACACCTGATCGACAGCGGCGGACTCTATGGTGCTGAGCGGATGCTACTGACGTTGGTTGAGGCGCAGCAGTCGCAAGGCCTTAACCCCATGATTCTGAGTGCGGGTGAGCCGGGTATCGAGTCCAAGGGCATCGAAAAAGAGGCAGACCGCTTGGGACTCCCAATAACAGTTTGGCGAATGAAACCTGGGTTGAATAGGACTGAAACTCGCAGGATTTGTGAGTGGGCTGATGAATGGGGCGCAGATATCGTCCATTCCCATGGGTACAAGTTTAATATTCTTTTGGGATTGTTTGGACGCTTTAAAAAAACGGTTCCGGTTGTCACAACAGTACACGGATATGTACATGCGCCCCGATTCTCTCGCATGTGGGCTTATGAACTTCTTGATAGGCTCGCTCTGTGGCGAATGAGCGCCGTGGTGCTTGTGGGTGAAGCAATGAAAAGAGAGCTTCCCTTAATTCTTCGACAATCGTCCCGAATTACCATTATCAGAAACGGGCTGAAGGTTGAGGACATCTTACGTAAGTCAGAGGACTCACTTCCTACAGAAATCAATAAGTTTGTCCGTGATCACGATCCAGTGATTCTAGGGGTGGGGCGCCTCTCTCCGGAAAAAGGGTTTACCAAACTCGTCTTGTCGTTTCGCGAATTCAAAGACAAGTTTCCACGGGCAGGTTTGTTGATCGCAGGAGAGGGGGTTCTCAGAGATACCTTGGAGCGAGAGATTTCCAATAATAAGTTGGAAAAAGATGTCTTACTGCCGGGCTATTATCCAAATATCCCGGCGTTGATGGCGAGATCCGAAGTATTGGTTATTTCTTCGACGACCGAGGGGCTCCCTATCACGCTGCTTGAAGCTATGGCGCTTCAACTTCCCATTGTTTCGACCTGTGTAGGGGAGATTCCTAGAGTTCTTGAAAATGGTGCCAACGGAATTCTGGTAAACGGTAGTGAAAGAGAAATTGCGGGAGCTATGGAATCTGTACTGGAGGATGCCTTGGCAGCTCGTAAGAGGTCCGAGCGCGGAAGGCAGAAAGTGCTACATGAGCTTTCATCGCAATCGATGGCGGATCAATACGAGAAAGTTTACTGGAGAGCTTTGGCATCATGAAATTGTGGTACCTCCTGAGGTTCGGGCTAGCAAGGCTGACCTTTATCCTTCTGCGACTGCCCGTTTCCAGGTTTGAGAAAGAGGTGTCGGGTATCTGGAGTTCGAACCCAGCTGACAGGCAACGGCTATTGGATGCCATTCTCTTGAAAGTCAAGCCACGGGGAGCAGATGGACATGTCGTTAGTAGCATCGAAGAGGTATCCAAGCAAAAGCCTTTGACGAAGGGCACTTTTCGGGAGGCTGCTAATTCTGGTCAGAACGAGAGTGCTGGTTTCTCTCGTCATACCGCGGGTACGACAGGAGAACCGACGAGTATTGTCTTGTCCCGCGAGGAGTTGGCACGAATGCTGGCTGTTCGTGCATATTGTTATCGGAAGCATGGTTTGCGTCTGGGACAACGAGAAGCCCGAATTTGGGGGAGGGCTGCTAATACCTTAGGTGCGAAGGTGCGGGACTTACTATTAAACCGACAGGTCTTCTATCCAGCGGAGGGCGATGTAGAGGCTACCGTTGCAAGGCTTGTCAGTTGGAGGCCAGAGTATGTTTATGGATACACGTCGCTTATTTTGGAGGCTGCCCAAGTCATAAAAAATAAGGGATTCAAACCTACTGGTATTAAAGCAGTGGTTTGCACTGCAGAGGCCATTTTGCCAGCCCAGAAGCGATATATCAGCGAAGCGTTCAGAGCGCCGGTTATTGAGGAGTACGGATCAACAGAATTCGACATTATCGCATTCGAGTGTGCCGGCGGACACATGCATCTGGTTAATCCATGGCTTTGGGTTGAGTCAGAAAATGGTGAGGTTATGGTCACAGATGTTTCCCGCCAATCCCAAAGTCTGGTTCGTTATCAGTTGGGTGATACCTTAACGGTGCTGGATACTGGCTGTGAGCTTCTTGGCGATACTAAGACCATTGATGAGCTGCGCGGACGGACTGCACAGCAATTCGCGTATCTGACTGTTGATCACAAGTTTCATGCGGTCGTCTTCGGTCGGGCTCTGGATGCGTACATGAATGCCTTCGACGAATGTTTCAAGTTTACTGTTTCGCAATCTGAACTAGGATCTTTTCAGCTCTTTGTGTCGATCGAGCCTTCGCGTGGAGCAGACCATTTAAAGGAATGGGTGAATTTGGAGTTGAGATCGCAGTTGAATGTTCAGCAAAACCTAATCATGACGGTTGTCGTCGGAGAAGCCTTTATGAGGAAAGGGAAACACACCTATTTTTTCTTGGATATGGACTTCAATGACTGTGGAAAATAAGACATTAAGAATCTCAGCAGTGGGGGACATTTCGCTAGGTGACCACCCGGTCTGTGTCGGGCATGGAATGCGCAGCGCGTTTTCTAAGAGTGGATTTGGAATTGTAGAGGAGATTTCCAAATGCTTTGAAAGCGCAGATCTCGTGCTTGCCAACCTGGAAACAGTTACTTCTGATTTGGGGTTACGACCACTTAGCTTGGCTTCCTTTGAAATGAGAGGGAATCCTTCACACCTTCAGTTTCTGCGACAAGCCGGTATCGATGTTCTATGTGTTGCAAACAACCACTCTATGCAGCATGGAGAGGCCGCCTTCTGGGATACCGTATCTAATGTTCGAAAGGCCGGTATGGATGTGATTGGCCTTGAATCTGGAAACGGCCCCAATATCCATGTAATTTCTCATGGCGGAATAGAAAGTCACATTTTCAACATTTCTTTAAGGCCTGAGGAATGGGCCGACAGAAATACTGCGCTCCCATATAGTAAAAGAGAAGACCACGCGGATCTGATTGCAGAGGTCGAGAAATTGAGAGCTGCTTGTCCGGGCTTTTTGATTTGCTCGATCCATTGGGGGCTTGAGTTCCTGGATTATCCGGCCCCAAGCCAGGTTGAGTTAGGGCGTGCGTTGATCGATGCTGGGGTCGATGTGGTGTTTGGACACCATTCACACGTGGTCCAGCCAGTCGAGAGATACAAAAAGGGTGTGATTTTCTACTCTCTTGGTAACTTCTTATTTGACCTTTGGTCAGAAAACACAAAACAAACACTTGTGGCAAACGTTGAGTTGGAGGCTGGTCAGGCCCCGCGTGTGAATTGGGTCCCCGTTAAGATTGGTGAAGGATTCCGACTTAAAATTGCTGACCAAGCGACTCAAACAGAGGTAAATTCACTGCTGTCTTGGGAACGTTTTGAAACGATGGCAAACAAGCCAACTTCCGATGACGACTATTTCGCAAGATACAGGGTTGAAGAGCTGAGGTTCCGGTACTCCAGCTATCGGTATTTTCTGAGAAATATTCTCAGGTATCCTCCAAATTTTTTGGTTCAGTCCCTGGCGAGAACTGCATACAGAAGACTCACGGGAACTTGACCTGTTTTTCAAGCGAGTCGATCACTGCATGAAGGCGCCTTTCATCGTTCGCCCAGTTGTATTTTGACTGAACAGCGCTTACGCCGTTTGCGCCAAGGGTCGCACGGGTTTCTGGGGATCTGAGAATTTGAAGCTTTTCGGCGATGTCTCTTACATCGTTGTCTCGGCAGACCAGTCCGGATTTGGTTTCATTAATGATTCTTTCTATGGGCTTGACCTCGGTCGCAAGAACCGGAAGACCAGCGAGCATGTAGTCAAATATTTTATTCGGGATGGTGTGGTTCCAGTGAGGACAAACACGATAAGTGAGAGCTCCAACGTTAGCTTGGGCCATAAGCTGGTCAACCTGCTCATGTTCCAGCCAACCGTGAACTGTAACCGATTGTTCGAGGTTCAGTTCTTTTACAAGGTTAATGAGGTTTTCTCGCTCAGATCCTTTGCCAACGATGTCAATCTTGAGAGAGCTAGGCTCGTTACCCATTTTGACGTAAGCAGAAGCTGCTTTGATAAGAAGGTCGAGACCCCGGAGTTTAGTCAGGAATCCGACGTAGACCAAACGAAGGTTTCTTCCTTGGTGTTGATGTGCGGTTCCTGAAAACTTTGTGGCGGGTGGAGTATTGCTGACAATTGTTACCTTTCCAGGATCGATGCCTTTGTTAAGAACCCTATCCTGGGACTCCTCAATCATTACAAGTGTATGTTCAACCTTGGGTAGCACTTTAGATTCGTAACGAGCTGCCATTGAGGGGCTCTTAGCCAATGTCTCGAGATTCAAGCCCTTACTGAACATTCGCGCAGAAGCATACATGTAGGGATAAACCTCTGCCATATCCAAAACTACTTTCACGTTCCTCGATTTTGCGACACTTAGTGCAGTTTTAACCAGAGGAAGGTCTCGAACGATGATCACAGGGTTCTCAGATCCTGAGATGGCTGCATTAAGTGTGCGGATCCAGAAAGGGTTAAACCATATCGGTACATTCGCAAGTTTCCGAACTAGCGAATTAGCGGCACCTATCACGGGGAGCCTGATGATCGGCAGGCCGTCACTCTCTGCTACAGGACTGTTGCCGGAAAGGTTGCGAGCAACGATAGTAACATTATGGCCACGGTCCCTGAGGCTCTTGGCAATTTTTTCGATCCTCACATCCCATGGGTAGTCTTCCTTGTACAGAACAAATATATCCATTTTTGATCCCTGCAGAATTTTCTTTTAAATCAGGCCTTATCGGAATTAATTATAAGGTATTGAGCTCAAAGGGTTGAACAAACTAACGAAAATGAGCGTTGTGTAGAGTACGCAGTCGCAAAATCTGAGACAATAGTTATTATAAATATAGACACCTACAGCGTTTATAGTTGCTTGAGGTCTGGTGGAGATGTTGTACGAGCGGAGCAAGTGTGGGTGACTCGTCTGCATGGATATTTGGCGATCGTTTCGAGCGTAGCCGGGGGAGATCAATATGAATAATTCGCTAGCATCTTTAATCTCGAAAGGACGGGCAATTAGCGGGGCAAGCTTTTTGATGGCAGCTAGCTTAGCAGCCATCACAACTTCAGTAATGGCAGCCCCGACACTTTCAGGGATCGATACAGGCACCGCCAGTGAGCTTCGTTCTGGAAACTCAATAACGATAACCGGTTCGGGTTTTGGACGGAAAGAGCAAGGCGCTCCAGTTCTTTTCGATCATACGGACGTAACCTGGGAAAATGGAGTCGCCAATAAGTACCAATCTACATTCAACGACATGACGCTAGTAAAACGAGTGAATGTGGATCCCAATACAATTTGGACGAAGCCATCACTGCCGGAGGAGCATAGCACCGGAATACTGGTCACCAATTCCAGACCAACTAGGGATGGTAATCCTGGTTCACACTATTACGGGAAGGGTAATGTGAACTTTTTGGGTTGGCCGAAAGCCAGTGGAGGGGAGAATACAAACTTTGAGTCCACAAAGATGTATTCTGCTTTCTGGATAAAGTTGCCTTACGACCTTACTAATTATTATGCGATTCCTGCGGAGAAGAAACCATCCGCCTTTGCTACGGGTGGACCAGAAAGTTACGGCGAGTCCATTAAAATTGAGGGAGTGGATGGCCTGGGAAGGGTAATATCATACGAGGATATTGGTTCGCTCCCTAATGGTTGGCTATTCATTGAGCCACCAAGAGGCGTTTCGATAAAGGATCTGACTGGTAAGCGGATTGTAGGGCTTGAATCTGGCGCTGAGGTTGTTTTCCCTGAGTCATCCTCACTGGGGAAATTCGATCAGTACGGGTTTCTGTCTCCCAGGGGGAAATATGCCCGGTTCTGGTCGGATCCGGAAGGTACCGGTTACCGTTTCTCTCTAGCCAATTTGGGACTGTCCGGAACTGGGGCGCCAATCTGGACAAATCGCTTTGGAAGTCTTTCTCCTGAGACGGGAAAGTGGAACCTATTTGAGATTGAGATCGATCTTGGCGAGGCTCCCACATTGACTGCGTGGTTAAACGGGCACGTATACTTAGCAAGCGAGAGCAGCTGGGCTGAAGCAATACTAAGCTCCTCTGTAAATGACACAGCAGGATTAACTATTGCTCTGTTAGGAATTGATGATTTTATGCCAGTCCCATTCACAGTGGAGTTGGATGATATTTATCTGGATAAAAGCTTACAGAGAGTACTTTTATGCAACAAGGCAACTATTGAAGAGGTGCGCAATAGAGGTGCTCATTGTGAGGTTCAGCGACCTGTCTCATGGAGCGACCGGAAGATATCTTTTGATCTTAATTTAGGTTCCTTTAATAAAGAAAAAGATAGTGCTTATCTATATGTGTTTGACGCTAATGGAGATGTGAATGTCAAAGGTTGGGAGCTGAGTAAAGTGAACGCACCGTTACCTCCACAGGACTTTCAAGCGAAGTAAATTTATGCTCCTTTAATAGATTTCATGTTTAAAGGATTTTTAATAAATAGATTATAAGTGAGCTTTTAGATGACAAGGAAGTTAAAGAGGGAGGTGATTAACCTCGCCCGTGAGTCAGGTCTTTCCGGATGGCGGTTTCTAGTTCGTTCGTTGTGGCATCGTGCTGTCAGTGGACTAGGGGCGAGCGCCGATATAAAGCTTGAGAACCTTGCGGGAATATTGTCGCATTTCCCCGCGAATTGCCTTCATAAACGCCAGTTATCGGAGGCACTTATCTTGGCGGGTTTGGCTAATAGCTCTGTGAAGGGAACGACACCCGTCTCGCTGAGTTACTGTGTTGTTTTAAAACCTTATAGATCGGGTTCAGAGAAAGGTGTGTTGCTTGTCTCTTTTGAAAACCAGTTGGCGCAGTTGTTAGACTCTGGGAAAATTGAAACGATTATGGATCGTTACTATATTGCGTTTATCCCCTCTTGGAGCGGATTGTATTCCAGAGAATTATTCCGTTTAGTTTCTGCTGCAGGAAGAAACCCAATATTTGTGATGCCAGTTCATAGTCATGAACGCAATGGATTCTCAATACTTGGTGAAAATTGTTATTCACTGCCATTCAACGCAGCCAGTTGGGTTAATCCTGAGTTCTTTGAAGGGCCAGCTCAGAAAAGAGATATTGATTGCCTGATGGTTGCCAACTTCGCCAGTTTCAAAAGGCACTGGCTGTTATTTAAGGCATTAAAGGAGTTGCCTGAGGATATCCGGGTAACATGTGTTGGCGTTCCTTTGGGTTCCCGAACCGCTGAGAGCATTCGTCAGGAGGCAGCGGAATACGGGGTATCTGATCAGGTAACGATCGTGGTGGATCCTAGCCAGGAAGAGCTGAGGCGATATTTTCGAAGGGCAAAGATGTTCTGTGCGATGTCTTACCGCGAGGGGTCGTTTATTGCCGTTGCGGAGTCTTTGATGTCTGGCACGCCTGTGCTTATGTTTCGCAATGCACATATTGGTACAAAGAGCCTCATCAATGAAAAGACGGGCGGACTGGTGAAGTCTGTCAGGGAGTTACGGAAGAAAATACTGGAGTACAGGAACTTTGAAGGGCACGATCAGGTTCGTCAGACTGCGATAGATAATATCAGTGCACAGGCTAATTCCCGTAAACTTAACGATATGCTCCGGGACTGGTCAATCAACAATGGAAAGGCCTGGACGGTTGATATAGAGCCATTCTACAGCCAGCGACTCGACTTTCATTATTTTAATGATGAAAGTCGTGATCGTCTGGCTGATGATTACAGGTATTTATCCGAGTTAGGTATCTGGTTTCCGAGGTTCTCTTAATTTCATGCCCTCCAGGAATAGTGTTGTGCCGTCTTCATCCAATGAATTGGTTTCCGTAATCATCCCTTCCTATAATCGTGCAGCCTATATTGAGGCTGCCATTAACTCTGCGCTTGACCAGACTTACGGTCCGGTTGAGGTTATTGTCGTGGATGATGGATCGACGGACGGCAGTTACGAAAAGTTACAACAATGGGCAGAACGAGGAGAACTGGTACTTCTGACTCACCCTGAGCGAAGGAATCGGGGCCAGTCTGCATCGATTAATCTTGGTATTCAGCAAGCGACCGGTAGCTATATAGCAATCCTAGACAGTGATGACATGTTCGCCAAAGAAAAACTGGCAGATCAAATGTCGTTCCTGAAAGCTAACCCCGAAACAGGTATGGTTTATGGCCAAGGTCATGCAGTAGATGCTGATGGTAATTTCCTGTTCAAAGTTCCTGGTGATGGTCATCAGGAACTGAGTGATCCTAACCGGCTACTGCTAGATTGTTACATGGCGCTGCCGGGGGGATCGCTTGTTCGTCGTTCGGTATTTGAGAAAGCGGGCTTATTTGAGGAGTCTTTTAGGGCTGGCCAGGATCACGATATGGCTATTCGGATCATGGAAGCGACTAAATGCGCTTATTTGCCGAAACTTGCTTTCTATTACCGCAAACACGACGACTCCATCAGTGTTAAAGGGCTCGAACGTCGCTGGCTTACTGGGCTGGAAATTCTTCGCCGTGCTAATGAACGGTATCCCTACATGAGAAGCACGATTCGAAAACGCAAAGCGGTGCTTCAATTCAGATTAGGGCAGACCTATTGGCGAGAAAGGCGCAAGGCCAAAGCGTTACCGCATCTTATCTCTTCAGGTTTACTTGACCCCACCCGTGCATTGATGGTTCTGATGGGGCGAGAGCAGGTGTAATGGATTCCGTACCGCAGCCCATTCTCTTTGTTATCGACCACTTCCGTAATCCCAATGCTGGTACTGAGGGACAGCTCTTTCAGTTGGTTAAAGGCCTGGATCGAACCAGGTTCAAACCTCACCTGCTGGTTTTCCGGGATTCGGAGTTTCTTCAGGTCGGCGGATTTCCTTGTGATTACTCGGTTTTGGGACAGCATCGTATTCTTTCTGTGGCTACCTGGTATTCCCTTTGGCAAACCGCGCGGCGGTACCGAGCTTCTGGTGGCCGCTTGGCTCATGTGTTTTTTAATGATTCCTCGGTCGTCTGTCCGCCGATCTTCCGTTTGCTTGGCATCGAAACGATTATCTCCAGGCGGGATATGGGGTATTGGTACACCCGCAAGTATCTGGCTCTGTTGAACCTAAGTGGGCGTTTTGTTGCCGCTGCGATCACCAACAGTCAGGCGGTTAAGGAAGTGACGCTTCGGCATGAGCCTGTTTCTTCAGATAATACCCACGTGATTTACAACGGATACGAATTTGAGGACGTGCAACCCTCAATACCTTCCGATCTGCAGGAGTTGCGAGCGGGGAACCCAGATGTAGTATTCGCCGGAATTGTCGCCAACATCCGGCCGATAAAACGGCTGGAAGATGCGATACGAGCGGTAGGGTTGCTGTCAGGGCAAAGCCCCGCTTTGCATCTGGTTATCATTGGCGATGGTGAGCCCGAGGACCTCAAAGCAATGGCAAAAGAGCTGGGAATTGAGGGGCAGGTACA
Organism: Marinobacter sp. LQ44; assembly: GCF_001447155.2. Classification (NCBI taxonomy): domain Bacteria; kingdom Pseudomonadati; phylum Pseudomonadota; class Gammaproteobacteria; order Pseudomonadales; family Marinobacteraceae; genus Marinobacter; species Marinobacter sp. LQ44. The sequence continues at coordinate 55,435 of NZ_CP014754.1, forward strand.
CTTCCTGGGCGCGCGTAGCGATGTAAGAGGTTGTCTCGCCGGCCTGGATATCGGCTTGTTATGTTCTGAATCCGAAGGCTTCTCTAACGCCGTGGTAGAGTATATGCAGGCGGGGTTACCCGTGGTTTGTAGCGCCGTGGGGGGCAATCCGGAAGCCATTGCCCATGGAGAAACCGGTTTTTTGTATGGCTGTGGTAATGTAAATGAGTTGGCGGAATGTCTCAGAGCATTGGCTATTGATCGTGATCTCCGTGCCCGTTTGGGAGAAAATGCAAGCGTTAATGCAAGACAGCGCTTCAGTATGGAAACGATGGTTCGGCAGCATCAGGAAGTTTATGGCTCTCTGCTGAACAAGGAGTAATGCAGTATGGGGTTGTTTTCGAAAACCATTCGCACGCTGGGCCCTTGGGGCGGTTATCAATTAGCTAGACAGATCTGCCGGAACCAACCGCGCATTTTGATGTATCACCGGTTCTCCAATCCGCCAGTTAAAGATTGGGCAAGCCCGAAGTACTTTGAACAGCAGGTTCGACACATCAAGGAGAACTATAACTCCTATTCGTTGGTGGGCTTGATGCAGTACAAACGTGAGCATGGGCATATGCCACGTCACGCCGTTGTCATCACAGTTGATGACGGTTATCGCGATTTTTATCATTATGCGTACCCAATCCTAAGGAAATATCAGGTTCCCGCTACACTGTTTGTTACCACCGGCTTTGTAGACCGTAAACTCTGGCTGTGGCCAGATAAGATAACTTGGCTGTTGAACCAGGTCGACCGGATTCCGGAAACAATAAAGATAGGCGCTTTTTGTAGTGGTTCTGGGCCGGTCAATTTTGAAACTCGTCCGTTCTACTGGCAGCAGTGGATCACTCACTCACTGTCTTTACCTGACCCTGAAAAGCATTCTTTTATCGATCAGCTTGCTTCCAAGCTAGGAAAGGTATTTCCCCTTTCCATTCCTCATGAGTTCGAGCCCGTGACTTGGGGTGAGCTTTTAGAAATGCAGGATAATGAAATTGAGATTGGCGGACACACTGTTACTCATCCGTCGCTCGGGCGGGTAACTGAATCTCAGGCGAGAGAGGAGATCTTTGGTTGCCGAGATACCCTGAATGAAAGGCTGGGAGATCGATATAGAACGTTTTGTTACCCAAATGGGCAGCCGTCCGATTTCCGGGCTTTTTTGCCGGGCCTTGTTCAAGAAGCTGGATTTCTTGGTGCTGTGACGGCCTTTCCGGATGCTTACGGAACCCGTGATCCGTTGCTCATGCGTCGCCATGTTAGTGGTGATGACATGTTTCAGTTTTTCAAGTCCGTTTCTGGTGTTGAGTTAGTTGGGTTGAGGCTCCGTAAAGATGTTCGTATGAGTTTGAGTGGTGTGGTGGCTAGTTATGCCGGTTGAGGGTGTAGCTGCACAGCATCAGACAAAAGTCTCTGATCAGGTGGTCAGCTCATTTACCTTTGTCTTTTTCCTATATTTCATCCTGGATTTCTTTCTTCGCTTCTCGGTTCGTATACCAGGCTATTCGAATCTGCGTCCCACTTTGGTGGCGGTTGTTATTCTTGGGATTCTGCTATTCGTGCAGAGGGAAAAACTGGTCGAGAAGTTTAAGCATCCTGTTTTCAAGCCCGTATTTGTTTTGCTTGCTTACCTAGTAATAAGCCTGCCTCTTGTGGAGTGGCCGGGTAGCGTTATCCGAAATAACCTGGATCCTTTTGTTAAAGCTATTGTCTTTTTGTTCTTTACTGCATTGATTGTGGATACTGGTAAACGACTGGTCTGGTTTGTTGGTGTATTCGTGTTTTGCCAGGTCGTGCGGGTACTTGAGCCGCTATATTTGAATTTGACGCAGGGGTATTGGGGGAGCTCAACCTATTTGAGTACCAAAGAGTTTGCTAACCGGCTCGCCGGTGCTCCGGCTGACGTGATCAACCCTAACGAACTCGGATTTGTAATCGTCACGGTAATTCCGTTTTTACACTATCTCCTATGGACGGGCAGGTGGAAGCTGAAAGCTATTTATCTGGTTTTGATGCCATTATTGTTGTACGCCCTGATTTTAACGATGTCGCGTGGTGCGTTCCTTGCATTGATGGTCGTCAGCTTTTTTATTTTCAAAGAATCTCGGCACAAGACGGCTCTAGTTGGGGTGGCCGTAATGGCGATTGTGGCAGCATTTTCCGTGATGACGCCCGTTCAGAAAGAGCGTTATCTCTCAATTATTGACCGTGATGTTGAGGGCGGCGCATCCGCCGAAGGCCGTATTCAGGGGATGATCCGGGAGTTCCAGCTTGGGCTGACCCGGCCTGTCGTGGGTCATGGACTTGGCACAACGGGGGAAACAAAAGCAAACAAATTGGGACGACGCCAGGCAAGCCACAATCTATATGCTGAGCTTTTGATTGAGATAGGGGTTGTCGGCTTTGCCATCTTCTTAGCGTTTTTGGTTCGGGCTTTCAAACAATTGAAACTTCTTCAGGTTGCGTTTGGGAGGGCTGAGCGGACAGATGCGTCGTTCTATGAAAATCTCAATAAAGTATTGATTTGTCTGTTTTGGATGTATGCGGTGTATAGCCTCAACTACTGGGGGCTGTCTCAGTACTACTGGTATCTGTTCGGTGGTTTGACCATCGCGTTGGGTCGTCTGGCAATGTCAGGAGAATCGGCGCCAACGCCTGCAGGGGGATTAGCCATTATCGAATCTAAAGAAAATGGGCGATTCACCCTTGCGGAAAAACTGCGGGACGGCCGGCATCATTTCAGTTGATACGGAACGCGAGATTAAGGACGACTTAATGAAATCATGGATGTTTAACGTATGAACGTTTTAATGACTGCACTCCAGCCCGGGGGTGGAATTCGGACGTTTTTCAGGTACATATACAGCCAGCCGGATTTCAAGGACGATACCTTTACGCTGATCGCACCAGACGCTGACGGGAATCTGTCAGGGTTTCTGAAGGCTCATGTTGGGCAGGACCGGTTCCGTGGAATTTCGATCCATAGTGGGAAATTGGAGTTTGTTCGAAGGGTTCGATCTACAGTTGCTGCGGATGCTTTTGATTTGGTCCATTCCCATGGTTTCAGTGCTGGCTTGCTTACGCAGTTAGCAATAACAGCCAGAAAATCTCCGCCCCATTTGATGACGGCCCATGATGTTTTTCTCCATTCGCAATTTACCGGGTGGAAAGGAAAGGCACGTAAATTGGCCATGGCGCAGCTTTTTAGCCGAATAGACAGTATTCACACCGTAACAGAGGATGCGACCGGAAACTTCACTACTTTTTTTCCGGGTGTTCGCGCAGATCGTTTAAAGCCGATCCTGCATGGCGTGGATACGGAGTTTTTCAGCCAGGGTGAGCCAGCAGAGCTTCGTTCCGAACTTGGAATACCAGCCTCGACGCCGCTTATTGGTTTTTTTGGCCGGTTTATGGGGCAGAAGGGCTTTCGTACTCTTGTGGATGCAATATTGGCAATAAAACAAGAGGGTATCGAGCCGTTGCCCCGTGTTCTGACTTTTGGTTGGGGTGGGTTTATTCGTGAGGACTACGAGTACCTGACGAATTTGGGATTGGCGGACCAGTTCGTTCAAATGCCTGCAACCGACAACATGCCCGCCATGATAAAAGCAGTCGATATGGTTGTGATGCCGTCCCGTTGGGAGGCTTGTGGCTTGTTGGCGATGGAGGTACTTTCGGCCGGTGTTCCCTTGCTATCTACGGATTGCATCGGTCTGCGAGAGGTGGTTGCGGGCTCGCCCACCCGGATTTTTTCGCCTGGCAGCGCTGAAGGGCTCGCAGCCGCTATAAAAGCGGAGATCGCAAACCCGAGCAGAGACCGCTTTATGGATTACCAGCCAATTGCCGTGGAACGTTTTCATATTGGTCGCCCGGCTGCTGAGTTGCGGGCGCTCTACGACGAGCTGGTTGGCCAAACTTCATGATTCGTACTCTGTTCGTCAACACTGGTTCCAACGTTCTGGTCATGTTCGTAAAGCTGGTCATTACTTTCATTATGACCCCCGTATTTGTCCACAATCTGGGCAAATACGATTACGGCCTGTGGGAGATGATTGGTGCGGTTATCGGGTACATGGGCATCCTCGATCTTGGCCTTCGCCCCGCTATCAGCCGTTATGCCGCCAGGCACCAGGCAGAGAACGATGAAACCGCGCTTCAGTCTGTCTACATGTCGGCGCTCGCCTTCATGGCGCTGGTTGGGGTGTTGCTGTTCGTGTTCTTTTTCTCGTGGGGATATTGGTTTGGCGGTACGCTGGCGCCGGAGGGTGAGGCCCATCAGAAGTACACGTTGTTTCTGATTATTATTGGCGCCTACCTGCTGATTTCCTTTCCGGGGTACGTGGCAGAAAGCTACCTTGAAGGCTTCCAGAAGTATTATCTGAAAAACAACATTACCATTGTGAACTCGGTGGTTGGCTCGGTACTTTTGTATAGCCTGATTACACCGGAAAACGGATTGGTGCTTCTCGCGGGTATTAATGCCATTGGTCTTACGGTGAAGTATCTGCTGTTTATGTGGATTCTTTCGCGCCCAGCCTACGGTGCCATTCGTGCACAATGGGGGATGTTTTCCTGGGTACGGTTGCGGGAGCTTATCGTATTCGGGTTCAAGTCCTTTGTTCAGGGTATAGCAACCCGTGTTGAGAACGCGACAGACGTTCTGGTCATCGGATTGATTCTGGGGCCGGCTATGGTGCCGTTTTACAGCATACCCGCAAACCTGACGCAACACATTCGCGGACTGGGCTGGACGCTGACTCACGCTTTCATGCCCCTGTTCAGTGGGTTAAGTGCCAAAGCGGAGGATGCGATGATCCGGCGGGTATTCCTGGTGTCATCGCGGTACGTGGTGAGCATCTTGATGGCAATGGGGACCGGCGCATTGCTATTGGGGGTTCCTTTTATCAATGTTTGGCTGGGCCCGGAATTTGGCGAGAAGGCCAAGTACCTGATTGTTTTTCTGGTAATGTTTACCATTCTTCCGTTTATCAATCCGTTTGCCAGCCGTTATCTCACGGCGATTAACAAGCATGGTATTTTTGCCAGGCTTACCCCCATTGCTGCCATTATGAATATTGGGCTGAGCCTGGTTCTGGTGCACCCTTATGGTCTGGAGGGTGTGGCCTTTGCCTCCGTGGTACCGGGGCTGATCTTTGTACCTTTGTATCTCCGTTATACCTGTAAGCACTTGGAGCTCCCGGTTTGGGATTATCTCCGTGTGTCTGTGCTGCCCGCATTTGTGCCTGCCGGGATCATGGCATTGATTCTGTTGGGTATGGGGGAGTATCTGATCTACGATTCCTACGCTGATATTGTTGCCGGTGCACTTCTGAGCAGTCTTGCCTGGCTTGTGGCGTTTTGGTTACTGGTGTTAAACAGGGAAGAGCGAACGTATCTGGGTGTCCGGATTGCTCGCATGGCGGGAAGGAAATAACGGATGTGTGGTTTTGCCGGATTTGTCAGCAAGGAAAGTGTCGCTGAGCCTGAGCAGGTGCTCTCTGACATGGGGCGGGCTATTGCGCATCGGGGGCCCGATGATGCAGGCGTCTGGCACCACCCCGGCCTGGGTGCGGGCCTTGTACACCGCCGTTTGTCCATTCAGGATCTGTCCCCCGCTGGTGCCCAGCCAATGGCGTCTGCCGGTGGGCGATATGTCATCGCGTTCAATGGCGAAGTCTACAACTTCAGGCAGCTTCACTCGGAACTCGTCAAGCTGGGTTGCCAGTTCCGTGGTCACTCAGACACCGAAGTCATGCTACATGCTATTGAGCAGTGGGGGTTGGCGCCCAGTCTGGCCAGGTTCTCCGGAATGTTTGCGTTCGCTCTGATTGATCTTCAAGAGAAAACCTTGGTACTTGCACGGGATCGCATGGGCGAAAAGCCCCTTTATTACGGTTATCAGGGAAACGTTCTGCTGTTCGGCTCGGAGTTGAAAGCGCTGCGCGCTCATCCGGCCTGGCAAGGTGGTGTGGACCAACAGGCGCTGGCGTTGTTGTTGCGCCATAACGTCATTCCAGCCCCCTGGAGCATTCACAAAGGTATTTTCAAGTTACCTCCTGCCTCAATGGTGACTTTCCAGCTGAACGCGGGGCACAGCAACCCTTTGCCGGAGCCCGAGCGATACTGGCAACTGGAAGAGTGTTTTGTTGAGAGCCCCATGGGCAGCTTTGACGAGGCCAGTCGTCATTTGGAATCTCTCCTTGGCGATGTAATTGAAGATCAGATGGTGTCGGATGTGCCGTTGGGCGCCTTCTTGTCTGGCGGCATTGATTCTTCAACGGTTGTGGCGCTGATGCAGGCAAGGGCAACGCAGCGGGTTAAAACCTTCAGTATCGGGTTTGATGAGGCCGGCTTTAATGAGGCGGAACACGCCGCCGAAGTGGCCCGCCATCTGGGTACTGAGCATACTGAGTTGTATGTCACTCCGAAAGATGCACTGGGTCTCGTGCCCAGGCTGCCTGAACTTTACGATGAGCCGTTTGCAGACTCCTCCCAGCTGCCAACTTACCTGGTCAGCGAGATGACACGGAAACACGTTACGGTGGCTTTGTCCGGAGACGGCGGAGATGAGCTTTTCTGTGGTTATACCCGCTACCCTTCAGTGCTGTCCCGGTGGCAAGGTCGCAACAGCCTCTCCGGCCTTGGGAGGCGAGCAGCGGCCGCCTTGCCCGAATCTTTGTCGGCAGCGGCTATCAGGGCACTCGTTCCCTCTCAACGTGGTCGTTCCGGGCTTGCGATACGCCATCGCCTGAAGGCGGAGCGGGCGTTGGCCCTGTCATCAAGTGTATCCGAGTTCTATCGCCAGTCCGTTTCATTCTGGGCGGAGCCGGAATGTTTCCGACAGGCAGTTCGCGAGCCCACCTATGGATTAACCCGGCCTTTACCTCCCGGAATTCCAGATGAGAGTCTGAAAACGCTGATGTGGCGGGATCTTAACTGGTACCTGCCGGATGACATTCTGGTTAAGGTGGACCGCGCAGCGATGGCCTGCAGCCTGGAAACGCGGATTCCCATGCTGGACCCGAAAGTGGTGGCCTTCGCGCTCTCGCTGCCGTTGGACTATAACCTGAAAGGTGGAGTAGGAAAGCAGGTGCTGCGCAGTGTGCTGTTCCGGCACGTGCCTCGTGAGCTGGTGGATCGTCCGAAGCAGGGTTTTGCAGTGCCGGTCGGGCAGTGGTTGCGTGGCCCACTTCGGCCATGGGCGGAGTCGCTGTTTGCACCGTCCTTGTTTGGCAAGCAGGACCTCCTCGATGCGTCTGTTGTAAACGCTTATTGGCAAGAGCACTTGCGGGGCAGGGAAGATTATTCTGCAGAGCTCTGGGGCATTCTGATGTTCCTGGCCTGGTTGGAGCACACTGGTGGCTGAAATCACACCCTACAACGATGAACTACACCGGGCGCAGATTCTGGACCTGTTCTCGGATGTCGCTTTCAAGGGCGACATCTGGAAGTACCAGTTTGTTGAGAACCCCGGCGCCGTTAACCGGGGTTTTGATCCAGTCGTCGCTGTTGATCAGGGGCGGGTGATCGGGTTCAACGGGGTCGTGCCCGTGTCCATTATCTGGAGGGGCCAACCTATAAACGCCATGTGGAGTTGTGACTTCAAGGTTCGTTCAGATTATCGGGGCAAAGGCGTAGGTCGGCTGATTAAGGAAGATTTGGCGAAGAAGTCCCCGGTGCTGATGTCCTTCGGCATCAGCCCCGTGGCAGCGATTGTGTTGGAACGCATGGGTTGGCATGCGAACCACGACGTGCATTTCCTCAAACGGATATGCAAGCCCCGATCACTCAGGGACGTCGCTTTGATGGTCTATCAGTTTCTTGGCCGGCTTGGCGCCTCTACCATATCCCAACCCGGGTATGAATCTCGTACTTGTGACGAGCTCCCTGCGCCAAAGGACGTAAATGGCCTCTGGCAAAGGAGTATGGGCGGTTACGATAAAACCGTAGTCCGGGATTGGCGCTACCTGGATTGGCGATACCAGAAGCACCCGCTTGCGGAATACAAGTTTATTGAAATTCTCACCCCGGAGGGGCAGCTTGCGGCTATCGGTGTTGTTCGGGTGGACCAGCAACAGGCTCGCCTGGTGGATTACCTTGGGCCAGCCAAGGCGCTGCCACTCAAGTATTTTCTGGTGAAAACCATGTTATCGACCTGGCCCGACCTGGCTGCCTATTCGGCTATGACCTCTGATGCAGAATTCAAGCAGGCGATGAGGTCTCTGGGTTTCTATCAAGGGCGCGAACAGCCGCGTTTCTTTGTCTGGGCTTCACCGCAAATGTCTGATGGCTCGAATCCTGGCCCGTGCAACCAGGGCTGGTTCATTATGGGCGGAGACTCTGATGGAGAATTGCTGCAGTCGGCCCGGGAATCCTGGAATCATCAAATTACAAACAGGGACGACGTTTGATGTCAGCAAATACTCCGTTGATCAGCATTATTACACCAACGTACAACCGGGCGGACTTTATCGCTGAGGCGGTTGAAAGCGTGCTCGCCCAGACCTATCCCCATTTCGAGTTTCTGATTGTGGATGATGGTTCTACCGATCATACCGACAACGTGCTTGGACCTTATCTCAACGATGAGCGCATAAAGCTGTTCCGCCAGGAAAACCAGGGCCAGAGCGTGGCACGGAATTTGGCTCTGGATGAGGCAAAAGGCGAGTTCATCTGCTTTCTGGATTCAGACAACTATTGGCCGGCGGCTAAGCTGGAGCAGCAAGTCCGGATTTTTGAACAATTTCCGACTACCGATGTTCTGTACGGCGATAATGTGATTATCAATGAAGCCGGTGAGGAACTGAGCCGGAACAACATGGCCCGGTACTCTGGCCGCATTGCTCCGCAGATGGTCAAGGATAATTGCGTGGCCATGAACACAACCATGGCGCGTCGCCAGTGCTTTGACGAATTGGGTGGAATGAGTGGTAAACGCCGGGTGGCCGATGACTACGATCTTTGGCTCAGGTTTTCCGCAAAGTATGAGTTTCGTTATGAGCCGGAGTACTGGGCCTGGTACCGGGTCATGGAGGACCAGATCTCCTCGGATAAAACGCGAAGGTTTCAGGTAAACGAGCAGATCATTCATGACTTCAGGCGGGATTTTCCTGATGCGATGAGTCCCCGGGAGTTTGATCAGGGCTTCGCTCATTTCTATATCAGGAAGGGCCGTTATCTGGGAAGTAATGGGCAGAAGCGGGATGGGGTGAGGGAGTTGCTGAAGGCGGTGAAATACTCGCCGGCAGAGTTGAATGTGTGGCGCGCGTTTGCCGCGGTGCTACTGAAGTAACAATGTAGATGAACCAGACACGGAAGTAGGGCGATTATGTCATCAAGGCCATTGGTGTCCGTTATTACTCCCACGTTTAATCGGGCAGATTACCTGCCGGTCGCGGTGGAGAGCGTTTTGGCCCAGACCATGCCGGATTTAGAACTGATCGTGATAGACGATGGTTCGACGGATAACACGGCAGCGGTGATGCAACCGTTCCTTGAAGACCCCCGCGTGCGTTACCTTGCACAGGATAATCAGGGCCAGAGTGCTGCACGCAACCGCGGGATTGAGTCAGCGAAGGGCGATTTCATCTGTTTTCTGGACTCGGACAATGCCTGGCTGGTAAGCAAGCTGGACAAAGCGCTTGAGGCATTCAGGGATAACCCCCAGGCCGACATTGTCTACGGCGACTATATCGTGATAGACGCGCAAGGCGCGGAGCAGGGCGTTAACCGGATGAAACGCTATTCCGGGCGTATTACGCCCCAGCTACTCCAGGACAACTTCGTGAGCATGAACACCACCATGACTCGGAGGCGCTGTTTTGCGGAAATGGGTGGGTTTGATAATGCTGATCGGCTGGCGGAAGACTATGGTCTCTGGTTGCGTTTTTCAACGCGCTATCAATTTTTGTATTTGCCCGAGGTACTGGGATATTACCGTGTGATGGAGAACCAGATCTCCAGTGACAAAGACAGCCGTTTCAGGGCTAACGAGCTTATAATCCGGCATTTCCTCGGCGCTTTTCCTCAGGCACTGAGCCGGCGTGAGGCTCGCCATGGGATGAGTGGGTTCCTGGTGCGTAAAGGGCGATACGAGCTTTCTCAAGGTCGGTATCGAACGGCGCTTAAAGAGCTGGCAAGGGCTGCCACGAACGATCCGTTTTGGTCTGGCCCCTGGCGGCTGGCCATCAAGATGCTGGTGAGCTCCGCGTCTCGGGGGCGAACATGACGTTTACCGTTCGCAGGCTCTCGGAGGATGACTTCTTTGGCCTCAAGGCCAGTTGGGGTGAACTGCTTGAGCGCAGCGATGCAGACCCGTTATTTATGAGCTGGGCATGGCAGGTCTCCTGGTGGGAGACCTGGAACCAGGCGCTGGAACTGGAACTGCTGTTATTGGGTGTCTACAGCGAGTCTGACGAACTGGTTGGCCTTGCTCCGTTGTATTTGAAGTCGGTCAGAACGCCTTTGGGCTGGCGGGTTCGTCGGCTCCATGTGATTGGTAACGCCTGGAAGCTCGGCCCTACTGTGCGAACCGAGTACGTTGGGCTGATTGTGGATCGCACATATCAAAAGCCTGTGATGAGGCGACTCGCCGATTGCCTGGCTGGGTTCGCCTGGGACGAGATGATCGTGGCAGATGCGTCGCCCAGATCCATGAATTTATTGGAGCCGGCGCTGTCAGAAAGTACGAGTATTGCCCGGCTGGTCAGAAGCGAAGCGGAAGGGGTTCTTGTTCCAGTTGAGTCTGGCTACAGGCGTTGGTTGGAACGACTGGGAAAGAACACCCGCCTGAAGGCGTTCAACCGCCGAGCAGTGTTCGAAAGCGAAGTTGCAGGTGAATATGTTCCCTGGGACGACCCTGAGAGCTTTTTCCAGGAGTTGAATCAGTTCCATCGTGAGCGTTGGGGCAAGCCTTGTTTTGACCGGCACGCGGTGCGCTTTCATCTGACTTTCCTCAGCCGGTTGGGTGTTGGCCAATTAGCCAGGCTCTCGGCGCTGAAGGCCAGGGGGCAGGTGGTCTCAGTGCTCTATGATGTACAGGCGGGCAACCGTGTATACAACTTGCAGGCGGGCTTTATGGAGAGTTTCCACCCAAAGCTGTCGCTGGGCACCCTGCATTTAGGCTACGCCATCGAGGCCGCATTTCATGATGACACCGTGATTGGTTACGATCTACTGGCCGGTTCTGGTAAGAATACGTTTTACAAAAGCCGCTTTCAGGGCGAGCAGGTGGTTTTTACCACAGTGGAGTATGTTCGTTCTCCAGTGTTAAAACTGGCGTATGGTGTCCGGGCCTGTTTGCCCCAACAACTTGTGTCTTCCGTTAATCGATTTTTTCGTCTTTAGGCAGGTGTAGTGATGAGCAGGGAATGGATTCCGAGTCCGCAGGTAGTCAGGCAACTTTGGCCTTTTCTGGCGACCTTCTGCCTTATTGTTCTAGTCACTTTCCCGACGATCGAAGGGATTGTGTCACGCTGGCTCAAACTGGATGAGTCCTACTCTCACGGATTCTTGTTGGCCGCGATTTCTCTGTTCCTGACTGCCCGGGCAGCAATGATCCATCCGGTTAAAGCCGGCTTTTATCCTTTTTGGCTGGTGCCGCTCACGGCGTGCTTTGTGGTGTACTGGCTGGGTGGGTTGATTCGCCTTCAGGCGTTACAGCAACTGGTTATGGTGCCCATGTTACTCAGCGCCTTCGCGGTATTGATGGGGTGGCGCCAGGTACGGTGGTTTCTGGTGCCCCTTGGGCTCCTGTTCCTGACCGTTCCGGTCTGGGACTTCCTTTCCTGGACGCTCCAGTTAATCACGGTCGCTGTTAATCAGTTCCTTCTTGGTTTTGCGAGCATTGAGTTTGAGGTTGAAGGGGTCTTTGTTTACCTGATTGGCGTAGGCACCTTTGAGGTCGCGCATGGGTGTTCCGGCCTGCGTTATCTGCTGGTTGGGCAGGCGCTCGTACTGATTTACGGAGAGATGTATCTTTCCCGCCTGAGGTCGCGCGTCACCTTGTTCTGCCTCGGGGTCGCGTTTGCGCTGGTTGCGAATTGGATTCGCGTATTCGTTATTATCTATCTGGGTTATGAGACGAACATGCAGTCCAGCCTGATCGATGATCACGACAACTTCGGTTGGTGGGTGTTTGCCGGTACCCTGGTGCCGCTCTACTTCATAGCACGACGTCTTGAAATCAAAGACGATTTGGCGATTGCGCAACAAAAGGCTAGAGAGCCGGAAAGCATGTATCCGAGCGGAAATCCGGCCATTGCGGTTGTGGTCATCATGATTGCAGGGCTTTCCACCTGGATTGCGCTGCCAGAGCGGACGTCGGCCGTCAGTTCTCAACCGGCGGCGTTGGCCCTGGACCTGAGTGAACATTATGGGCCCGTATTCGGGGCGCAACTGGCGGGCTGGAGACCTCAGATACGCAACCCGGACCGTGTGTATGTTCAAACACTGTTCGACCGGGAAGAGGTCCGGGCGGGGCAGGGTGCTGAAGTGACGTATTATTTTGGGGTCTTCACCTATGAATTCCAGCGGCACAGAGCAGAGCTGATCCAGTACAGTAATCGCTTGTATGATCGGGAGGTTTGGACGCCCGAGCACTTTTTTAATGTTCCAAACTCTCAGAACCTGCCGGTGCAGGGTATTACCTTACGCAACCGCATGACAGGCCAGAGGATACATCTGGGCTACACCTACCTCGTACAGGGGCAGTGGGAAACTGATCAGTGGCGGGCCAAGCTGGCGCAGGTGTCAGGTTTTTTCAACCACCGTGATGATGCCAGTCTGCTGATTACTGCGATTAGTTGTGAGAACTGCAATGCTGAAGAGGCATTGACGGGTTTTATCGAACGGGCTTTTCCTGAGGCGCTCGCCCGGATTGGTCTTGAGGTTGTTCGGCCAGTTCGTTGACGGCCTTTGTGAGACGGCTCAGGAACGCTTGGTGATTCAAAGCATACCACTGGGTGGCATTGTGGGCTATGCGATCCAGGTGCTCTGGCGATTCGCTGAGTGCCTTGTCTATGACCTTCTGCAGGCTGCGTTTTGAAACCTTAAACCGGGTGCCCAGCCGGAAAGGCTGGTTTTCCTCTGGCTCTGCAAGATAGCCGCGACACTCTTCAACCAGTTCATTCATCGGTGGGGCATCCGTGGTGACCGTTACGCATCCGTTTGCCAGCGCTTCAGCCAACACCTGCCCGTAACCTTCTACCTCTGATGGCAAAACCGCAAAGCGCGCCTTTTGCCACAGCATTTCTATTTCCTGATTGGTCAGATTGCTTGCGATTTCAATGTTATCGCTGCTGTAGTCCGAAGCTTTCAAGTGTTGGCTGATAACGATCAGTTTCGGCCACTCCGGATGTTGTAGCCAGCAATCTAGTACTGCACGCGTGCCTTTGAATTGGCTGTTGCCGGCTATGTGTATTGCCAGATTAGGGGCTTTATCTGCCAGCCTTGGGGAGGATGCTTTTTCGGTACCGGTAAACCCCAGATATGCCGCATTCGAATGCAGGCGGGAAAATACCTCAACGGCGTGCCGGGTTTTGCATTGAATACGGTCAACAAACCGGAGGTAAGGCAGGCGTGACTCTATGAACCACTCTTGATTGGGAATCAACCAGTGGTTTCTGCTGCGGTTGAGGTTGGACAGCTGGAGGTTTTCCAGATGGATGACCAGTTCCACCTTTGACTTACACGGCTTTGCCTTCGCGATGGCTGCTCGGATGTTGTAGTAAAGATTGCCGACACTCTTTGGCAAATACCGGCTGATGAGTCGATACCGGTAGTGGGACAGCCGGCTTCGCCATTCCGAAGTTGGTGGAAGGTTTTCTACCCGACAATCGTGGCCCATGGATGTAATTGTGGACTGAAGAATATCAGCATCTTTTTTTAACCCGCGCCCACTGCTGGCATAAACGATGAGGATGTCCATGGGTCACCACCAGAAAGAGAAAAGCCCTGCAAAGGCAGGGCTTTAAAGCGTAGCACAGCGTTGCATGTCAGGCTTTTTTACGGCCCTTCATACGCACTGCGATACCGGCCAGGCCGAGGCCCAACAGAGCCAGGGTGCCAGGCTCAGGGACTTTGGATGCACGAACGGCAATAACCATGTCGTCATGGTTATCATCGCCAACGTAGCCATCGTCCAGGCTGATGATGAAGTAATCCTCTTCAACAAAGAACAGGTTGAAGTTTGTGCTCGAGTTCGGCTTGGCGATGTTATTGAACTGACCGCCATTATTTGCGTCGTTCTTTATTTCAACACCGGATCCGTTAATGAATTTGAAATCCAGCAGTGCTGCCAAGCCTCCGTAGAAGACGGCACTGAAAGAATCGTCGGGAGTGCTGTTGGTATCGAATACCAAAGTGTCACCCCAGTAGAACTGGTTGTTGTCGGCTGCTTCTTTGCCAAGGTAGGTAAAGGTCAGCTTGAACGGATCTGCTGAGGTTGAGGTGAGGTTGTGCCCGAACAACACTGAGTCACCAACGCTATATAGCGGGGCGTCAGCAGTCCAGGTGCCGGCAACGCGGGTTGCGTAATCGTTATCGCCGGGTACGGTTTGCTCGGCGGCTGCGCCGGGGGCATTTCCGTTGGCAACGGCGTCAATGTAGGCTGCCTGTGCGAAACCGGAAAAACCAACTACGGCTGCCAGTGCGATGCCTTGTGTAAGTTTGTTCATTTGAGTCACTCCTCCAGTGAGTGGTCGAATTTTTACAACACCCTTTAACTAAAGCAGATAGCGTGCCAGATTTTAACCCATTGATTTTAAAGAATTAAATTTTTCTTTAATCTGGGCGATGTAAATTAATTCGACGATCTCTCTTTTACTGCACACTGTACTGAACCGGATCTGACGGTTCGCTACTCAGTCCGTTGGTGTCAATCACCCTTATAGTGAAGTACCAATCTCCCGAGGAGAGCCCTTCTATCCTTGCTTCAGTTGTGCCCGCTGGAACCTCCAGGATCTGGGGCATGTTTGTTGGCGCTTGGCCGTAGTTGATCACATACCCGGAGATTTCGCTGAGTGAGATACTGCTGCCGTCTACGCGTGTAAGGGGCGGGGTCCAGGATAGCGTGACACTGCCCGCGCTGGCGCCATTATCAGATGGTTCGCTGGTTACCGGCGCATCCGGTTCAGATACGGTCTCAAGTGTGTACGGGTGAAGTCCTGACTGGTAAGCCTGCAACACGGTAATACCGCTGTCATTAAAGACTTGATCGGCGACAGGTTGTAGCAGCGGTAAGCCGTATCGGAGCTTGTACAGGTCGTCTATGCCGTCGTTGAGTGAGCTGTCGCTGGTGGGGCTATCAAGAGAGAGGGTTTGCACCACGTTTTCCGGATTAAGGTTTTGCCCGGTCGCTGTATCGGATATCACCAGACTCGCAGAGGCGTCCCATCCTGATTCAAAGTATTCCATAGTTACCGCTACGGGAATCTCGGCCGGGAGGCTGGCAGTACTGGTATAGGTGGTGGCTGATTGGTTTTTCCACTGATTGATGACCAGGTTGCCATCAAGGAAAAGGCGAACACCGTCATCCGTTCTTGTGGCAAACGTGTATTCGCGCGTGCCTTCCGTGTGCGGTGGAGTAAACCAGCCCTGCCACCGAATACTGAAATTATTATTGGGCATATTGGCAGACGGGCTGCCACTTCCCCAGTTGAAATTAATGGAGTTGTCTCGCTGAGTGTAAACAAAGCTGTCAAAGTTTACGCCTGTGAAATACTGGCCAACGTATCCTGGCTGATAGGTTGCCTCAGGTGCAGGGAAATCTTCAGGGTCCAGTGGGTTTGTGCCAGCAAGGTATTCCTCGAGTACAGAGTATCCGTCTCCATCCAGGTCTCGCGAGGCATCGGTTGGGTCAGTGGGATCAAGGCCGTAAGCGTATTCGTAACTATCGGGAATGCCATCGCCGTCGGTATCTGCAAGGTTGGGATCTGTGCGCGCCCAGAATTCATCCAGTGCTGTAAGCAGGTCTCCGTCGGTGTCTGACATCGCATCCGCTGGGTCTGTAGGGTCCAGGCCATAATAGATTTCCCAGTTGTCGTAGAGGCCATCACCATCTTCATCCAACGGTGGATATTGGGCGTTATACGGCAAGCCTTTTTCGCCATCGAAGAAGCCAATTCGGTAACCGAGCTCATAGGCATCTTCGGTGGTCAGTTCAGGTTGGGCACCTGGCTTTTTTTGCGCAAAGCTGTGCAGGTAAGGGCCGTCAATCACTTGTTGATTCAGCCCGGGCCCGGACCAGGCCACGGTAAAGTGGTCATCCCAGCCGCCTTCTTTGTGTCTCAGCTCGAAGTAGTATTTTTGCCCGGCCTCAAGGTAATGAATGCCCGAAGTTTGTGAGCTGTAGCGGGTGAAGTTATCGAGGGGGGTCGCCATGGTTGAGGCGATTCGAACGATATCTTCCGGAGACTGTGAAGGTGAGAGCCAGAGTTGAGTTTCGTCGTCACCTGCAATGTAGAAGGTGTATTCACCCGTTGTGGGGGGTTCTAAATAGCCACGAATCAAGGTGCCGTAATTGTTGGCCCGGTTGGCTGCGCGCCTTAACTGGTTGAGTTCTGTAATTTCGTCAGGTGAGTCCGGAAATTTTTCGGCATCTACCATGCTTTGAACATAGTTGCCCGATATGCCGTCAAAATACCAGACATCCACCTTTCCCGGTTCGCTGACTTCCGGAATAGCAGCAGTAGGCGGTAGTTTTTCAATGTCCCGAAACTGCCAACTCTGGCAACCACCGAGGAAAACCACCACCACACCGAGGCCGAGAATCTTCTTGGCAGCCATAGCTCACCTTCCTTGCGCAACGATACATTGTGTAAAGTATTGTTGCAGTGTGTTAGGGCTGCCACCGAGTCTTAGGAACGTTTCGCTATCTGCCTACCGCGCTTATAGCGTTAACCTCTGTCAGGCCTCGTTATCCAGCTTGGTCAGAATTCGCCTGGCGTCGTCATCCCTGCCGGCTGCCCTGTAGGCCTCCACCAGATGCATGGCAATTTCGCGGGAGCCTGGGTCCAGCTCGTGCGCCTTCTCAAGCACGACAAGGCTTTGTTGGTGCTCACCGGATTCAAACAGTATCCAGCCATAGGTATCCGCCACCGCTGCGCTGTCGGGGACCAGTTCGTAGGCTTTCCTGGCAGTGTCCAAGGCCCGATTATCACCCGTTTCGTAATACAACCATGCCAGGTTGTTAAGGGCTACCGCATTGGTCGGGCTGAGCGATACCAGCTGTTCGTAACTCGCCTTGGCTTTGTCTTGTTGGTCCGTCTGCTGATGTGCCATGGCCAGGCTGAGCATGATTCTGGTGTTGTTCGGGAACTGCTCCCTGGCCTGTTCAAGAGATTCCAGTGCCGCGGTGGGTTGGCCTGCACTACTGAGTGCTCTGGCTCGGGCAACTTGCAGCTCTGGGGTGTTTCGTTTGGTGAGTGCGAGCTGATAGAGCTCAGCGGCTTGTTGGTGTTCACCTTGGCTCTCGTAATAGCTGGCTTCCAGCTGATATGGGGCTGGGGATTCGGGGTTGTGTTGTTTTGCGTCCCTCAGAGCGTCCCTGGCGGCAGCGGTATTGCCATTACGGAATTCGATAGAGGCCACTTTCAGGGCCATGTCTTCGTTATCCGGGAACAAGGTGCGGCCCCGATTGAGTATCTGTAGCGCCCGTTCGGTTTGTCCACGCTGTACCATTTGCGTTGCGATACCGTCGTACACTGTGGCGACCAGTGGCTCGGTGGGAGCTGGCGCATCCGCTTGCTGCCGCTCCATCAGCTGGGCAGTGAGTTCGTCGGCTTCGGAGGTGTTGTTCTCAATGAGTGCTGTCTCAAGAAGAATCAGGCGCGGCCCTGCCGCTTCCGGGTTGTCCTCGCGTATGCTTCGCATCAACTCGGTTAGGTCGTCTCTGGGCAGGAGGTTGGCAATTGCTTGCAGTGCTCCGCGGTTGTCGGGCGCCAGCCTTACGGCCTGAGTATAGAGTTCTCGGGCGGTGTCATTATCATCGCGTAACCGGGCCAGGTTACCGAGCCCTACCAGAGGCGTCGGGTTGTCGGGTGCCGCTTTGTGTGCCATCTCAAAAAATTTCCGGGCGTTGTCCATGTTGCCGGTGTTGCCGGCCAGGTTGCCTTTTGCAATTAAAGCGGCCACGTTTGCCGGCTCTTTTCGCAGTAGGTCGTCCAAGGCCTTATGTGCGGCGTCGGGATTGCCTGAGGCCATCTGCGCCTGGCTCACGAGTATCGTGGCCTGGGTCGATTCAGGAGCCTCTGCTGGAATCTGGCGAGCCTGGCTGATGGCGGCCTCATAGTCCTCGCGTTGGGCAAGGTAGGTGGCGTAGCGCAGCCGAAGATTGTGGTTATCCGGTTGCAGTTCGAGGGCCCTGTTGATGAGTTGGCGGCCACTCTGGTCGTCACCGCTGGCGAGAGAAGCGATGCCAACCAGAGCCAGAGTTTGTGGGTCGCTGTCGCGATCCTTGAGGTCGTCAAGCAGTGTTTTGGCGCCCTGGGGGTCTCGCATGGAGATTCTGGTTGCGGCCAGAAGCTTGCGAACACCGTCGGTGTCGTTCATCTCCGCGAGGGGTTCCAGCAGGCTGGCTGCTTCTTCAGTGCGGCCCTGCCGGAAACGGATAACGCCCAGCATCAGCGCACTTTGCTGGTGCCCGGGCGCCTGGTTCAGCACTTCCTGTAAAAAGCGAGCAGCGGTATCGAGATCTCCATCGTTATAGGCGGCGGCTGCAGCTTCAAGGTTGCTCTTGATGGTTCCGGGCCCGGACTTGGCAAGGATTTCTTCATAAACAAAGGCTTCTGCTGATTTGCCTTGCTGGCGAAGAACCGTTACCAGAGCTGAGATGGTCTGGTACTTTCGGTAAGTCATCACGTCGTACTGGCCAATCGTTTCCAGTGCGCGGATATAGTTTTGCTCTGCCTCGGCCCATTGTTCCTGTGAGTGGGCGAGTTGTGCTTTCCATAGCCAGATGTCTTCATGGTCAGAATCGATGGTTTCTGCCTGGCTGAGCAGTTCGCGGGCTTTGGCAATGTCGCCCCGGGCGGCGGCGATTCTGGATAATCCGACCGCGGCGGTGACATTCTGATCGTTGCGTTGAAGGGCGTCAGTATAGGCTGTCTCGGCCCGATCAAAATTGCCGGCCGATAACCAGGCCTGGCCCCTCAGGTTATCCGCCTTGAGTTCCTGGTCCCGAGAGGGTGAGCTAATCTGATCCAGCGCCTGGACAGCTTCTGCGGTTTTTCCCTGCAATATCCTGGATTCCGCGCGGATTAACGCGGCCTGGTTCATCTGGGACTGGGTAAGGGCGTCTTCGGACCGGTTCTCCAGGAATTGGTCAAGCTGGCGCTCGGCGTTAACAGCATCTCCTGCGGTCAGCAGGTTGTTGATGATGACGAAGTAGGGGTCAAAGCGCTCAGGTTGCATCTGGATGGCGCTGCGAGCCTCAATAGTGCTCGCTCTTAACTCTCCCTGGCGTTGGAAGAACCGCGCCTGGTCAAGGTGGCTGATATACTGAATGTCGTCCTGTGACATGTCCGGCTCGCTGTTGCAGCCAGTCAGGCTTAACGCGATGGCAGCTGAAAGCAGCGACACTCTTACAACGTTACTGATTTTCATGCCCTGTTCCTTCCTTTTATCGGGGTCTTGTTCTGAATCCGTTGGGGTTGGTCACACACCGCTTGTCGCGGTGGAGGTCTCAATCCGGTATTTGTCTGTGAGGTTATAGAGCGTTGGGCGGGTGACCCCCAGCAGTCTCGAAGCCTGCGCCATATTAAAGTTGCTGGTGGTCAACGCCTGTATGATCGCTTTACGTTCCGCCGCTTCACGAACCTGGCGAAGGTTTAGCTGGTAGTCAGCTTCACAGCCGTCGGCGGGGAGCACCAGGTCGTCTGCGGTAATCCGTTTGCCGTCAGCCATAATGATGGCCCGTTTCACTTTGTTGATCATCTCCCGCACGTTCCCTGGCCAGCCATAGGCATTAATGGCCTGTACAGCGTCTTCGGAGAAACACAGGTTGGGTCGGTCGAGCTGCTTGCCAAGGGTTTTCAGCAACGACTGGGCTATTACCAGAGCATCGCCTTCACGCTCCCGCAGGGCTGGCACATCCAGGGTGATTTCACTGATCCGGTAGTAAAGGTCTTCCCGGAACTCACCCTGGCTGATCAGGTGCTGAACATTTCTATGGGTCGCGCAGACCACCCGGACGTCTACCGGTATGGGTTTGACTGAACCCACTCTGTCTACCACTCGTTCCTGCAGGAACCGCAACAGTTTTGCTTGCAGGGCCATGGGCATGTCGCCGATCTCATCGAGGAACAGGGTTCCCCCATTGGCGCTTTCAATTTTGCCTTTCTTCGACTGCGTCGCGCCGGTAAACGAGCCCTTTTCAAACCCGAACAGCTCACTTTCCAGAAGGTTCTCCGGGATGGCGGCACAGTTGATGGCGGCAAAAGGTTTGTCAGCCCGGTGGCTGAGGTCGTGCAGTGCCTTGGCCAGCAGTTCCTTGCCAGTGCCGGTTTCTCCGGTAATCAGAGTAGTAACGTCTGCAGGGGCGACTTTTTCAACCGTACGGCAGATGGCTAGCATTTCAGGGCTGGCGGCAACAATGCCTTTGATACTGGTGCCGTTGCCCTGGCCGGCCAGTTCACGATTCTCTCTCTCGAGCCCTGCGAGTCGGAAGGCGCGGTTGACCACGAAGGTAAGGATGTCGGCGTCCAGCGGCTTCTGGTAGAAATCGGAGGCGCCCATGCCAATGGCTTTGACCGCGTTTTCTTTGTCTTCCCGGCCGGTCACGACAATCACTTTGGTCATGGGTGCCAGGCGTAAAATGTCTTCCAGCAGGGCAAAGCCTTCAGAGGCTCCGCCTGGGTCCGGTGGCAAGCCCAGGTCCAGAGTGACTACTTGGGGTTCAAGGCGTCGGAGGGCCGTGAGCGCGGCCTCACGATCTGAGGCAACAGATACGTCAATGTCGTCGCTGAAACACCAGCGCATCTGGCTCTGCAGGCCGGGGTCGTCTTCTACAATCAGTAGCTGCTTCACAACAACACTCAATCCTTTGGTCTGTGTACGGCGCGGCTGCCACCATTGGCTGAACCGGCATTTCCATGGTTATGATTCTTAACTGAACATTGACACTTTGCAATGCTGATTCAGAAAAATACCTTCGGGTGACGATTAGTTGACGGTTTTCTGTGGGTGTACGGTTTCCTGAATTGGCACACTCGGGGCCGCAGCCCGTATTTCGGCTTCGGACGTGAGCAGAGGAACCCTGACGGAGAAGCAAGACCCAACGCCTGGCTCACTGGTGACATCAATATTGCCGCCTAATTCCTGAATGTATTCTCTGGCCTGGTAGGCGCCAATTCCCATGCCGGTCAGGCCCTTTGTGCTCTCGAATGGTTTGAACAGCTGGCTGCGGATGAAGTCGTCGGTCATGCCGGTGCCAGTGTCCTGAATGAAGATCACAACATTGCCTTTGGCGGTTTTAAGGTTGATGGATATGTCGCCGTTTGCCGGGGTTGCATCCTGAGCATTCTGCAACAGGTGGCCGAGCACGCTCCGCAGCTGTTCTTTATCTGCAGACACAAAGATGTTGTCTGGGCTGCCTTGCAGGGCAGGTGCCGGCGCCCGGTGGCTGTGATGGGCGATCAGCTCCTGGACCAGTTCGGTCAGGTTTATCGGGCTCCGGTTTTCTTCCGCCGGGTTGGAAGGTTTACGAATGTGGTCCACGAGGTTGGCCATTTTGCGTACTGCGTGGTCTGTGGTGGCGATCATGTCGTCGATAAACGCCGGGTTGTTCCGATGCTTGGGGGCGTTTTTAACCAGCAGCGACAGCTGTGCAATCAGGGTTTTCAAGTCGTGCACCATAAATGCTGAGGCTTTACTCACAGCCTCGAACTGCATGGCCCGCGAGAGGCGGTTCTGGGCATCCATCTGGGCGAGCAGGTTACAGGTCTGTCGGGCTACCACTTTGATCAGGTCGAAGTTTTCCCAGTTCAACTCAACTTTCGAATAGGGGCGCCCCACCATGGCAACGCCGTAAAGCTCGTTGCCAAGGTACAGGGGAATAATCAGCCAGGCGTCTGGGGTGTTGGTGATGGGGTCAGGAATCTCGAGCAGGTTGTAGCTTATCGGGTCGGACCGGTATTCGTTCAGATCAATAATCCACTCCCGATCCGTGAAAAAACGGACCAGTTCCGAATCACTATCGATAATGGTGTATTTGGGCGTGGCGAGGTTCACGCTCGCATTCAGCAGGTAGTCGCCCTGGTCGCTGCGAAGCCAGATGGCGCCAGCGTTGCTCTCCACCAGGCCTGCGAGAATTCGGATTACGCGCTCGGGCAGGGGAGGATCATTGCTCAGGTCGGCCAGTTCACGGGTCATTCTCAGCCATTCGTTCCGGTAATCGTACTTGTAGTCGAAAAAGTTCTGGCTGATGAACACCATCAGCTTGGCCCGGATTCGCCTCGACAATAACAGGGTGACCAGAAATGCCAGGGAAACGCTGATGAACAGCACCTGCATGGCTTCGCCCCACGCTCCCCCCAGGGCGCGAACGTAGTAACCACCTACGGCAAGGAACAACAGGTACCCGCCGGCGAACAGGAAGGTGCCCACATGGAATACCGCGGAGCGCGAAAGCTGGAAATCCACCGGTTGTTTGCGGGTATTGATAATGTTGACGGCAAACAGCGGCATTAATGCAGCGTTGACGAAGCCCCTGGCATTCCAGAACGAATCGGCGACTTTGCCGAACAGCAGGGCATCGGCGTACATGAAGAAGTCAAAGGTGAAGATGGTGGCAACACCAATGCAGAGGTATTTCATGGAGGACCGGCCAAAGCCGGGGGCGTTGCGCCAGATCTGTTCCACCAGTGACAGCCCGAGCAGGGCCAGAGCGATTTGCCCGATGACTTTGGTTTTGCCATCCAGCAGGGCGACGCCAAGGATAAATTCAAGGCTGCCAAGGGTCAGCAGGGTTGCGATCAGAATGAAGAGGGAGGCGCCAAGCACTTTTTTGAGCTGGCTGGCGAGCTTGCCCTGGCGAAAAGCATCCCGCAGCATGGCGAACAGTAGCAGGATCCAGGCCGTATCTCTGAGCAGTTCAAGCAGGTAACGTACGAAAAAGCCGGGGTGCCCCCAAAGGCTCTGGGAGACCAGGGTGCTTGCCCACAAGGTGGTGACCAACGCCGCAAGAAACAGGGCGCGGTCAAGATCCCGCCGGAGATAACGTGTAGCGATCAATACGGACAGCACCGCGAACAATGCCGCCGCCGCACCGTAGCTGATCACGCTGATGTCCCTGAGCATTCGGTCTTTCCTTGAACCTGGGTTCTGTACTTATTCTGTACAGGGTAGCTCTGAATTCCCGGTTCCGTCTATGGGTATCGGTGTTTTCCCGGCCTGGTTCACACTGGCCGTTTGTTGTCCCGATAGTAACGGAAAATATCCTTCAACTGACGCCTGGGGGTAAACCCGAATTCCCTGGCAAAGGCTCGGCCATCAATCACCACCGGGTACTTGAAGAACGCCATCAGGTAACTCGGGAAGCTCCTGAGGTTCAGAATTCTTGAAATTGCCTTGGGAACGACGGGTGGAATGGATGGCAGCGGAATGCGCTGGCATCCGCAAAGTTTCAGGGCCTGTTGATAGGCTACCCAATCCTGGGGGGCGACGTTGAACACGCCTTTTACGGGTTTGTTCCAGGCCAGTACGATGGCATCTGCCATGTCGTCTATGTGGATGAATTGCATCATCGGCGAGAAGCCGGCCAGCACCGGAGCCCGGGAGCTGCCGAGCAGTGAGCTCATGGAATTTCGCACACCGGGGCCCACGATGTTGCATGGCCGAAGAATGGTGATGTTCAGCTCCGGATAGCGCCAGAGGTAAATGTTGGCCAGGTTCTCCAGTTCCACGGAATCCACAAGATCCGCGCTCAGGCCCGCGCTTTTGAGGGGGGCGGATTCGTCAATCAGGGCCGGGTTGTAGGCGACGGCGCCGTATACGTGGTAAGTGGAGAGAACAATCACCCGGCGAATACCGTACTTCTGGGAAAGATCCAGCAACTTCTGCGTGCCCAGCACGTTGGCGTTATAGCGGCGCATGCGGGTGAGCTGGCTGGACAGTATCCGGCCCAGGTGGATCACGCCGTCAAACTTATATCGCCTGAACAGGTCCTCGAAAACCCGCTTGTTGAAGTCGATGCAATAGCTGGGGATGTCATCTCCGAGGTACACCTGCTCACGGAAATCGGCGGCGACCAGGTCGCAGGTTTCCTTGAGGCGGCTGATGACCTGTTGAGCCAGGGCGCCGGCGGCACCAGTCACGAGGATGTGGGGTCTGCGTTTGGTGGTCATCAGAACAGCCTTTTCCTTTCACTAAGCCCTTTGTCGATCAATCGGCTGATTTCAGCCTTGACGGCTTCCACCCGCTCGGTCACCTGTTCTTCCGGGATTTCGGTATTGTCGAAATGCATGGGTGGGCCGAAGTTCAGGTGTACCTTGGCCGGAAGAATCACGGGCAGTGCCACCGGAACGTAGGGCACGCCCAGTGCATTGGCCAGTGGCTTTATATTGGCAATGGCAGGGATGGTTTCCTCGCAACCCACCACACCTACCGGAACAATCGTCGCGTTGTATTTCATTGCCAAATGCATGAAGCCGTTACCGAAGCGCTTGAGCTGGTAACGGTCACGGTACAGTTTGCCGGAGCCGCGAACGCCTTCGGGGAAGACGATCACCGCTTCATTGTTCTCCAGCATCTTGGCGCAATTGACCGGGTCCCCAAGAACGGCGCCCATCTCATTGAGCAGGTTGCCCAGCCAGGGCACGGTGGGAAAGAACCGCTCGATCATGGCCCGGGGAATGCGGGGGTTGTCTTTTCGTGATGCCAAAGCATAGCCGATAAGGAGGCCATCCAGGGGGAGCTGGCCGGAATGGTTGGCAATGATCAGAACCGGGCCTTCGGCGGGCACATTGTCAACGCCAGAGGCCTGAACACGGAAGTACTTCTCGTAGATCTGCCGGGTAAGGGAGAAGCCGTACTTGATGGCCTCGTTGTTATAACCCCAGGGGTCGTAGCCCAGGGAACCGATTGGCTTGCGTATTCGCTCTATCTGCTGGTCCAGTTCGGCTGGTACCAGCCTGGATTTGAGAAACGATGCCAGGCCCATGCCTGCCCCCTGTCTGATGGATTTGGATTGTCGGTGCAGTCAGATGCGGCCGATCAGTACACCTAGAGTGTGGCTCTGGCCCTCATTCAACACCCGATAATCGCCCGCGGCATTGGCTGTTTCGACACACAGCATTTTTTGCCAGCCATTGCCGGGGAAGTCCGAAAGCCGGGCAGATTTGTCCGGGCCGGGATTCCACACCACGGTCGAATCACTGCCCACCGAGGTCAGCTTGCGTTTGCCAAGCGGTGTCACCACTGTAAGGGGCTCGCCGGATTCATAGATTCTGTCGGTTTCACCCTCGAAATAGACCGGGCCTTCCTGAGTGCAATACTCCCAGTCTTTCAGGGTGTCTATGTACTGACTGTTGCCAAGGCCAAGCACGCGGGTGCGGCTGATGTCAGCGGTTGGTAAATAGGTGTGCAGCGCCTGGCTGAACGCCAGTGGCTGGCGTGAGAGGTTGGTGGTGGTCAGTGCAACCTGGCAACCCCTGACCGAGAAACTGAACGTGGCCAGCACCAGTGCGTGGCCATCCCATTGCTCGGCGAAATCCTCGTTGGCTTTCAGCGACAGGCTGATTTCCACTTCATGGGCACTCTCGCGCACATCCTCCAGGCGCCAAAGGGCGGTGCGGGCGAAACCGTGTGCAGTCGGTTCATGAACCCGCTTGCGGATTTCCGGCGGGTTTTTGGCTGGGTCGCCAAACCAGGGCCAGCAAATTGGAATGCCACCCCGGATTGGCCGGCCCGGTTGGAATTTGGCCAGCTCACTCAGCCACAGCCAATTGTTCTGGTCCCGTGGGGAAAAGTGAGTCAGGTGTGCGCCTTGGAGGAAAATAGTGGCCTGAAACAGAGGATGGTGCACCTCCAGGGCCTCAAGCTGGCCGATGGTTTGCCAGCGGGTGAACGACCATTGTCCCGGTGTAACCGAGACCGGTGGTTTGTTACTGCTTTCAGACATGGCGTGCGACGACTTCCTTTGCGATGACTTCCTTAAGGGTATCTGCTTACCAAGAGAGTAAATTAAATCCGCCGCGCCGGCGAGTTTGATCATACAATAGCCTAAAATTCAGGGGGTGTATTGATGGATTCTGATAGCCAGAGCGCGGTTATTGTTCCACTGCCGGAGCCTCGGCTCGAACATGGCCAGGGACATTTCGATCAGGTAGTGGGCGAGGGCTCGCTGGCGGGCACTGCGGGCGCGCACGATGTTGATCGCGTTGACGCAAGGTGGCTGGATCAATTGGCGGATGGCTTGAGCGAGCACGCCTGGCTGGAGCTGGATCTTGCTGATCGCCTGCCGGAGGGCTTGGTGCCGGCCCTGCTCAATGAGGTGAAGATTCTCGAACGCACCCAAGCGATGAGCCGGGCGGGTATCGGGCGCGGAGCGGATCTGGTCAAGGATCGCAGCGTTCGGCGAGACAGTATTGCCTGGCTGGAAGGGTTCACCGAACCGCAGGCAAGTCTTTTCAGGTTTCTGGACCAGTTGATGGCTGGTCTCAATCAAAGGCTGTTTCTCGGGCTTAAACGGTATGAAGCGCATTATGCGACCTATCAGGCCGGCGACTTTTAC
Organism: Marinobacter sp. LQ44; assembly: GCF_001447155.2. Lineage (NCBI taxonomy): Bacteria > Pseudomonadati > Pseudomonadota > Gammaproteobacteria > Pseudomonadales > Marinobacteraceae > Marinobacter > Marinobacter sp. LQ44. The sequence continues at coordinate 82,190 of NZ_CP014754.1, forward strand.
AAGTGCCACCTCGACAGCTTTCGCGGGCGAGCGTCCCGGATGATCAGCCTGGTGCTTTACCTGAATGACGACTGGGGCCTGGAAGACGGCGGCGAATTGCAGGTGTTCAGCCCACGGGAAGAGGATAGGGCGATTGGCCTTGTGCGCCCGGAAGCTGGCCGTGCCGTACTCTTCCTGAGCGAGGAAGTGCCCCATGAGGTGCTGCCGGCAAGGCGAACCCGTTATAGCATTGCCTGCTGGTTTCGGCAGGATGAAGTGCCCTTGCCGCTCTAGGCCGTTGTAGTCCTTATATCCTTCTGATAATATGCGCGCCGCTTTCGGGGTAAAAGTCCCGGAACGCCGTTATGGTGGCCCCATTGGTGCCCCCGCAACATGAAACCGTGAACCCGGTCAGGCCCGGAAGGGAGCAGCCGAAGCGGTGGATGTGTGTGCCGGGGGATTGCTGATGGGGTCACCCCCAGATTTTCTCCCTCTGTTATTTTCTCCTTTTTATCGATTTTCCTCTGTGATTTTGTGGGCTGGTTCACGCTGAGCCACCTTATGGCCCGGTTGGCACTTGTCCCTGTCTATCGTGTTTTTGGCATGCTACCCAAGCGGTATTTTGCTGTTGCCCGATCAAAACAAAGACAAAAAGGGAAAGCTATGAAAAGTGCCAAAACAACATCGCTCGTAACAGCGGGCGTGCTGGCGGCTGCATTGACAGCCCAGCCAGCCTCCGCTTGGTGGTTCAGTAAAAAGGACACCTACACCGAAACCAGATACCCGATCGTGCTGGTGCACGGGCTTTCTGGTTTTAACAAGCTGCTGGGCTTTGTGGAGTACCACAACGGAATTCCCGATGCCCTGGCGGAAGGCGGCGCGGAAGTCTTTGTGCCCCAGGTGTCTGCCGCCAATTCCACGGAAGTTCGTGGCGAGCAACTTCTTGCCCAGATTGAAGAATACCTGGCGGTATCCGGCGCTGAGAAAGTTCACCTTATTGGTCACAGTCATGGTGGGCCCACGGTGCGCTACGTGGCTGGGGTGCGGCCTGACCTGGTGGCGTCCGCCGCCAGTGTTGGTGGTGTTAACTGGGGTACACCGGTGGCCGATGCTGCCAGTGGCGTAGATCTGGATGGCCTCGGAAACTGGTTCTTCGGGTTGATTGATACTCTTTCTGGCGGAGGCGGTTTGCCGCAGGATACCAGTGCAGCCATCCATTCGCTCAGCACCGAAGGCTCCCTGGCATTCAATGCCCAGTTTCCCGCAGGTATGCCGTCCAGTTACTGCGGTGATGATGGCGCTGAAGTGGCCAATGGGGTGCGGTATTACTCTTGGGGTGGCAACAGGGTAGTGACCAATCTGCTCGACCCCAGCGATCTCTTGCTGGCGACCATGAGCCCGCTTTTCAATGAGCCCCACGACGGCCTGGTGCCCGCCTGCAGCATGAAGCTGGGTAAGGTGCTGGGTGTGGATTATCGGCACAACCACCTGGATGAGGTGAACCAGATTTTTGGTCTGGTAGGCCCCTTCGCGGCAAGCCCGGTGCAGCTGTATCGCCAGCAGGCGAACCGGCTGAAAAATCTCGGGCTTTAATCCCAACCTGTTGGCGGGCCTCCGGGCCCGCCCTGGAGCGAAACCGTGGTACACAGAGTTGGGATTTTCGCACTCGGGGCTTTGCTCGCCGTTGTGGCCGGTTTTTGGCTGTTTGCTGATGGTGGGCAGGGCTTGCCGGGTGCGAGCATCGAGAACGTTGGCCAGCAGACTGCAGGGCGTTCCGTCGCACTGCCTGAAGAAGTAGCTGGAAGTTCCTCCGCTGAGGATAGCGTGCCGCCGTTACCCCGTGATGAGAGGATATCCGATATCGACGTGGATGGCAGTGTTCGGGTGGATATGAACGGAAACCTGGTGCTGGATCCGTCATTGCGGCGTTTTCTGGATTTCTACATCGGTCTCACCGGTGACCAGGTCCACGGCGAAGCACTAAGGCAAAGACTGGCGGCAGAGATGCGCCAGCGCGGCATATCGGCCCAGGTGCAGCTGGAAGTGCTCGAGATTCTGGATAATTACCTTGCCTACCGGGGTGCTTCGGAAGCACTGGCCGTGAGGCGTAGTGGCAACGTGGAGGATTTGCAGGCGGTTCTGGACGAACTGAAGGACCTGCGACGGAAGCATCTGGGCCCGGATGTAGCTGAAGGATTCTTTGGAGCAGAGGAAGTACGCCTCAGATTGATGCTTGACCGGCAGCGCATTCTGGCGGACGAAAGCCTGAGCAGCAAAGAGCGTGAGCAGGCATTGGCGCAGGTTGATCAGCTGTTGCCCGAGTTTTCGGTTCAAACTCGCCGCCGCTCAGAAGCGGTGGTGTCGACCAGCCTGAAGGTCAGCGAAATGCGAGAGCAGGGCGCCTCAGAGGAGGAGGTGCGGGCGGTGCGGCTGGAAGCCTACGGCCCGGAAGCGACGCAAAGGCTGAGCCGATTGGACGAACAGCGGGCCCAGTGGCAAAGCCGGGTGGCTGAGTATCGGCGCCAGAAGGCGCTGATCGACCAGGCCGGTGGGCTGACCGCCGAAGACCGGCAGGCAGAGGTTGAGGCGCTGCGGGTGCGGATGTTTGAAGCGGAATATGAGCGCAGGCGGATCAGTGCCCTTGACCGGGCCGGGGATGACGATGCGTGAACAGATCATCCTTCTTCTGAACCCGGCTACATGCTATTGTTAGCGCCGGTTTATAGCAGTAGTTGAAGGATCATGAGCTATCAGGTTTTAGCCCGAAAATGGCGCCCCCGAACCTTTGAGGACATGGTGGGGCAGGAGCATGTGCTTCAGGCACTGGTGCATGCGCTTGAACACCAGAGGCTGCATCACGCCTACCTGTTTACCGGCACCCGGGGCGTGGGTAAAACCACCATCGGTCGATTGCTGGCCCGTTGCCTTAATTGCGAAACAGGCATTACCGCCAATCCGTGTGGCAAGTGTGGCAGTTGCCAGGAAATCCTGGAAGGGCGGTTTGTTGATCTGATCGAGATCGATGCGGCCTCCCGCACCGGTGTTGACGACATGCGTGAACTGACAGACAACGTTCAGTACGCTCCCAGTCGCGGCCGCTACAAGGTATACCTCATCGATGAGGTACACATGCTCACCAACCAGTCCTTCAATGCCTTCCTGAAGACCCTGGAAGAGCCGCCCGAGCACGTAAAATTCCTTCTGGCTACCACCGATCCCCAGAAACTGCCGGTGACGGTGCTATCCCGTTGTTTGCAGTTCAACCTGAAGCGGATGACACCGGAACACATCGTAGGCCACCTCAAGCACGTACTGACCGAAGAGCAGATTCCCTTTGAAGAACCAGCGCTCTGGCTGCTTGCCCGGGCGGCGGACGGCAGTATGCGTGATGCCTTGAGTCTGACCGACCAGGCGATTGCCTTTGGCAACCAGAACCTGGCCGCCAGTGATGTCAGCAATATGCTGGGCACCATTGATCAGCGCGACATTGAGCGCATAGTTGCAACGCTGGTTGAGCGGGATGGCCCCGGTTTGCTGGCGGAGATCAGCCGCATTTCAGATTTTGCGCCGGATTACGCGGTCATTCTTGCGGATCTGCTATCCCTCTTTCACCGGGTCACCATGGAACAGGTGGTGCCGGGCAGCGCCGACAATGCCCTGGGCGATGCCGCCCAGGTTCAGTCACTGGCGAAACAGTTGAGCGCGGAAGACGCCCAGCTGTTCTATCAGGCGGCGTTGATGGGGCGTAAAGATCTGGCGGTTACACCCGATGCCCGCATGGGGTTTGAAATGACTCTGCTCCGGATGTTGGCGTTCCGGCCGGGGGCTGATCGCCGTGAGCCGCCAACCATTGCTTCTGGTGGCAATGAGGGCCAGGCGCGCGCCGAACCGGAACCCGACCCTGCCCCTGCCCAGAGCCATGAGCCTGCACCGGTAGCTGAGCAGGCATCAGCGCCCGCGCAGAATCCTGAGCCGGTGGAAGAGCCGCGGCCGATTCCAGAATCAGCACAGGCACACCGTCCAGCCGAGGCTGACTCGGCAGAACCGGAACCCGCGCCGCCCATGATGGATGCTCCGCCCTGGGATCCAGACCCCGGCGACCCGGCTCTGAGCGCGGAGGCTGAAGAGCCAGAGACTTTGGTGAGTAAAATTGCACTTGAGCCCACCGAACCGCCGGTATTTGAGGAAGCCCAACCTCAAGGTCGGGTGGAACCGGAGGTTGAGCCGGTTGTCGAGAATCAGGAGCCGGTAACCGCGGACGGATTTGTATGGGAACGGGATTTTCGCCAGTTGGATATTAATGGCATGCCCGGGAACCTAGCCAGTTACAGCGCCATGGCGATGGACGGGCAAACCGTGGTGTTAACCCTGGATGAAGGCCACGCCCGGCTGCTGAATGCGCGCCATGAAGAAAAAATACTGGCAGCCTTGAGATCCCGCTTCGGTGATGCCACTTCACTGAGAATAGAGCAGGGTGAGCCAGGGCCTCATACCCCGGCCGCCTGGGAAGAACGCCAGCGGGCAGCCAGGCAGAAAGCGGCAGAGCAAGCGATCCGTCAGGACCCGGTGGTAAAGAGTATTGTTGAACGATTTGAAGGGCGGGTGGTTGAAGAAAGCATCCGCCCCATAGAGACAGGCAGGAGATAAACACATGATGAATAATATGGGCGACCTGATGAAAAAGGCGCAGCAGATGCAGGAGCAGATGCAGAAGGCCCAGGAAGAGATTGCCAAGGCGGAAGTCACAGGCGAGTCCGGTGCCGGCCTGGTCAAAGTGACCATGAACGGTCGCCACGACGTCCGCAAGGTGGAGATAGATCCGTCGTTGCTGTCGGAAGACAAAGAGATCCTTGAAGATTTGTTGGCAGCGGCCGTTAACGATGCCGTTCGCCGTGTTGAGGCAAATCAGAAAGACAAGATGTCTGGCATGATGTCCGGAATGGGTATGCCCCCCGGATTCAAGATGCCGTTCTGAACATGGCCCCGGCTCGCCATAGTCTTTGAGGAGCGTTCATGGCATTCAGCCCCCTGGTTGATGAATTGGTTGAATCTCTCCGGTGCTTGCCCGGAGTTGGTCAGAAAACAGCACAGCGCATGGCATTTCATCTGCTGGAGCGGGGCCGCTCCGGTGGCACCCGGCTAGCCGGTGCCCTGAGCCAGGCCATGGACGGTGTGCGTCGTTGTAACAGCTGTCAGAATTTCTCCGACACCGAAATCTGCCATATCTGCGAGAAGCCTGAAAGGCGCACCGGCACCCTTTGCGTTGTAGAAAGTCCTTCTGACTTGCTTGCCATCGAACAGGCCGGCGATTATCGGGGCAGTTATTTCGTGCTGATGGGGCACTTGTCGCCGATTGATGGCGTGGGCCCGGAAGAAATCGGTATTGAACGGTTGCTAGAGCGGGTGCGCGAAGAAGGCGTGACCGAACTGATCCTTGCGACCAATCCCACCGTCGAAGGCGAGGCAACTGCCCACTACATCGCCGACCGCCTGGATGGTCAGAATATCCTGATCACCCGTCTGGCCCATGGCATCCCGGTGGGTGGCGAGCTGGGCTATGTAGACGGCTTTACACTTACCCATGCATTCCGGGGCCGCAAGCCCCTGTCTGAATAACGTCTCAGGTTCCTTCATGACTCTTTCCGCACCGGCCGTTACCGTTCCCCCGGCCCCTGACACTGTTCGCTGGATTCGCGAGCCAGATACCCTGGACAACTGGCTGGACGCCCTCGAGCCCGGGGTACCGGTGGTGCTGGACACAGAATTTGAGCGGGTATCTACTTTCTATCCCATTCCCGGTCTGGTGCAGTTGGGTGGCGGCGGTGAGTTCTGGCTGATTGATCCGGATGTAGCCGAGGCCTCCGAACGGTTTCGGGCGATGCTGGCGGATAGCCAGCGACCAAAGCTGCTATACGCCATGAGCGAAGACCTTGAGCTGTTCCGGCACTGGCTGGATGTGATGCCTAAAGGTGTGTTGGACCTCCAGATTGGCGCGGCACTGGCCGGTGCCGGGTTTTCCGTGGGTTATGCCCGCCTGGTGGAAACCCTGTTCGGCGAAACCCTGGATAAATCTGTTACCCGGTCCGACTGGGTAGCCAGGCCATTAAGCCCGGAACAAGAGCGCTATGCCCTGGATGATATTCGGTTTTTGCAACCGGTGTATGAGTGGGTCTGCCACGGTTTGCGCCAGCGCGGGCTGCAGCAGGCTATGGCCGACGAGTCACAGCGCTTTGCGGATGAAGCGGCCAGCCTGGAGGACGCCGGACAACACTACCTGAAACTTCGCGGTGGCTGGACACTGAATCGGGAACAGCAGGCGGTTCTGCAAGCCCTGGTGGTGTGGCGGGAACAGGAGTGCCGGCGGTTGGATCGCCCCCGAAACCGGGTGTTGAATGATGGCTTGCTGATAGCCATTGCCGAGCGCTGCCCTGGCTCGCTCAGAGCCCTGAATGATGTGCAGGGCGTTCCGGGCGGCATTGTAAAGCGTTATGGTGAACACCTGCTGGAACTGGTTCGGGGTGCCAGAGAAGCCGACCACACCGATCTGAAGCCCATACCCAGGCCGCTGACCCGAGATCAGCAGGCGCTGTTCAAGAAAGTTAAGCGTTGCTTCAGAAAAGTGGCAGACGATACTGATATACCCATTGAATTGCTGGCGCCAAGAAAACGCCTTGAAGGCGTTATTGAAGATGGCACCATGGCAGGTAATCCGTTTTTTGAAGGCTGGCGCCGAGAGATACTGGCTCCGGTCGTCCCGGAAATTGAGGAGCTTCTCGCACAATGAAAGACCGTGAATTTGTATCGGTGTTTCGCAGCAGTAAAAAAAGCGATACCTACATCTATGTTCGCCGCGGCCAGAACTGGGACGACCTGCCCGAGGCTTTGCGTTCGATCTTCGGGCAGCCGGTTCACGCCATGGATCTGCTGTTGAGCCCGGACAAAAAACTTGCCAGGACCACTGGCAAAGAAGTGCTGGAGGCATTGGCCGAGAAGGATTTCTTTCTGCAAATGCCGGAAGAGCAGGAAACCTACATTGTTGATTTTCGAAGTAAAGTCGAGCGGCGTGGACAATGATCGCAGAGATTCCCTTCTGGCAGCGTAAGCGCCTCAACGAAATGACCACGCCGGAGTGGGAATCTCTGTGTGATGGCTGCGGGCTTTGTTGCCTGCAGAAGCTTGAAGACGAAGACACCGGCGAGGTGTACCACACCGATCTGGTCTGCGGTTACATGGATACGCAAACCTGCCGTTGTACCGTGTATTCTGACCGGCTGAAGAAAGTTCCAGGTTGTACGGTTCTGACACCGGAAACGGTATCAGACTACCACTGGTTACCGTATACCTGTGCTTATCGAACGTTGGCGGAAGGCCGGCCCCTTGCGGACTGGCACCCCTTGCGATCCGGTGATCCGGATTCCGTGCATCGTGCCGGGGTATCCGTTCAGGGCAAAGTCGTCTCTGAGGACAGCGTGCCGGAAGAGGATTGGGAAGACCACATTATTCACTGGGTTCTGTAATGATCGATACTGATGCTTCACTAGCTTACGGAATTTTCTGGGCGGCCTATGCAGTTGCTTTCGTTGTGCTGTTCTACATGATGAAAGCGCTGTTTCGGATACTGCCATTCTATGGTGTGCGGACGCTGCTGTTGTCGGCTCTGGTTGTTTTATTTCTGACGCCCGTAGAGTCTGCAGAGCTTGCAGGCTGGTGGATTCCCGCCTGGTTGTTCGCCGGTTACGAACTTATTCTGGGAGACGCCGACGCGGCGGGCAGGGCACTGCTGAATTTCAGTATTGCCGCTCTGGTGATGTTGTTGGTCTGGATTCTGGATCTCGTCTGGTATCGGCTGGTGCGTAAATAACTCCAAGAACGTGCGAAATGTCAGACAGGTAAGGGTAGCTATGAAGCGAGTTCAGGTAATCCTCATGCTGGTGTTGGCCAGTTTTGTGCCAGCGCAGTCCAGTGCTCAGGACTCAGGTCTGACATTACCCGAGCAGGCCGACGTGCGCATCATTGTTGATATCTCCGGCTCTATGAAAGAAACCGACCCGGAGAACCTTCGCCGGCCGGCGGTGCGCTTGTTGGCCCGGATGCTGCCAGCGGGTGCTGAAGCCGGTGTCTGGACCTTCGGCCAGTATGTCAACATGCTGGTACCCCACGCCACTGTTGATGATGCCTGGCGTAACAGGGTTATTGAGCGTTCCGAGCAGATTAATTCCGTCGCCCTCTATACCAATCTCGGGCTGGCTATGGAAAAGGCCAGCGACGACTGGTTGTCTGACGGAACCCTGGAAAACACCCACCTGATTCTTCTGAGTGACGGCAAGGTTGATATTCCGGGCGGAGAGGCTGCCAGCCGTGAAGAGGAGCGGCGCATCCTTGAAACCCTACTGCCTTCCCTGAAAGCCAAAGGCGCCACTATCCATACCGTTGGCCTGTCGGAATTGGCAGACATCACCTTCCTGCAGCGCCTGGCCCGGGAAACCGGCGGCAGCTTTCAACTGGCCAAAACCGCTGAAGCACTCAATCTGGCGTTTGCGGATGCCCTGAACACGGCCGTACCGCAGGAGCAGATTCCCATTGCGGGCGATGGCTTCGCCGTAGATGCTGGCGTCCGGGAGTTTACCGCTTTGATCTTCACGGGCGGCTCTGACTCCGAAGCGCGAAGCCTGGCCCTCTCTGAGCCGGATGGTGAGCCGTTCACGGCCAATAATCTGCCAGACAACGTGCGGTGGGCGGTGGAGCCGGGTTACGACCTGATTACCGTAACTGAACCGGCGGCCGGGCGGTGGCGTATTGTTGGGGACCTCGGGCAGGGTAGCCGGGTGACGGTTGTCAGTGACTTGCGCATGGCCGTGAGTGAGGTGCCACCAGAATTTTCGGAAGAAACTCCGTTCAATCTGGAGGTCGTGTTTTTCGAGGAATCCGAGCAGATCAGGAATCCGGATTTTCTGGGCGTGATGCAGGTAAGCCTGTCGATCACAGCCAACGATGGCCGGCGGGGCACCAAGGTGCTGTCTGGTGATCAGCCACCGGAAGACGGCGTGTATCGGGACACGGTGACGCGTCTGCCTGCTCCCGGGCGGTACCAGATTGATGTGGTGGCTGACGGCGGTACGTTCTCCCGGAAATTCAGTGCAATGACCGTTTTCACTTTGCCGGGCGAGGAGCCTGAGCTGGCGGTGGTGTCTGAGCCACTGGTGCCTGACCTCAGTGAACAGGTTGAACCCGGGGCGCCGGCTGAGCCAGAACCGGTCGAGGCGCCGGTGCCTGTCGAGGACCCGGAACCAATGCCTGTGCCTGAATCTGAGCCTGAACAGGCAGAAGCGCCCTCGGAGCCACAACCTGAACCGGTTCACGTACCGGAGAAAGGCACGTTGTGGGGAATACCGGTTTGGGCATTTGGGGCGGGTGCCGCCTTGCTGGTGGCCATTATCGGACTGGGGCTTTTCGCCTGGCGCCAGAAGAAGTCCATTGCGGAGGCTGAGCAGGCCGCCGCAGCGGAGAGAGAGACCCTGGAGGATCTGCCGGAGGAAGAGCCGGAGATCCCTGTGGTGGCAGCGGCTGTGCCAGACAGCGAACCGGATGAAACGCCGGAGTCCGAGGACGTCCCGGAACTGACCGAATCGCTTGAAAGCGATGAGACTCTGGAAACGGAAGATGACCAGATTCCCGTTGCCGATGATGCGGTTAACGAAGAGCCGGATGAAGACGACGATGATGAGTTCGGTCTTGAAGACTTTGACTTGTCGGAGTTTGATGATCTGCCGGAGCTGGACGAATCCGAAGCGGACGACGAGGCTACGGACAAGTCCGAGGCCGACGACACCGATAAAGACGACGAAGATCAGAAAAAGTAACCAACAGGAAACAGACACATGAAGTTTACCGGTACCGATAAATACGTAGCCACCGATGACCTGCAGATGGCTGTAAACGCAGCAATCGCGCTCCAGCGCCCGTTGCTGATCAAAGGCGAGCCCGGCACCGGAAAAACCCTGCTGGCGGAAGAGATGGCCACCGCCCTGGGTATGCGTCTGATTCCCTGGCACATCAAATCCACCACCAAGGCCCAACAGGGACTGTACGAATATGATGCGGTATCCCGCCTTCGCGATTCCCAGCTGGGGGATGAAAAGGTCAAGGACATCCGCAACTACATCGTCAAAGGTAAGTTGTGGGAGGCCTTCGAGGCCGATGAGCAGGTGGTGCTCCTGATCGATGAAATCGACAAGGCCGACATCGAGTTCCCGAACGATCTGCTGCTGGAACTCGACCGCATGGAGTTCTTCGTATACGAAACCCAGGAATTCGTGAAAGCGAAGAAACGCCCGATTGTGGTCATTACCAGTAACAACGAAAAGGAGCTGCCAGACGCTTTCCTGCGCCGGTGCTTCTTCCACTACATCAGCTTCCCGGACCACGACACCATGAAAGACATCGTGGATGTGCACTTCCCGGGTCTGCAGCAACAGGTTGTGCGTGATGCCCTGGAAGTTTTCTTTGATGTTCGCAAGGTGCCCGGGCTGAAGAAAAAGCCGTCCACCTCGGAGCTGATTGACTGGTTGAAACTGCTGATGGCCGATGAGCTGTCTGCCAAGGCGCTTCAGGAGAAGGACAGCAGTTCTGCACTGCCGCCTCTGTATGGCGCCCTGGTGAAGAACGAGCAGGATGTTCACCTGCTGCAGAAGCTGGCGTTCATGGCACGTCGCCGCAACTGATCTCTGGCAAGAGTTTCGCTTTATGTTGATCGATTTTTTCCTCGAAGTGCGCCGGGCCAAGGTTCCGGCCAGTCTGCGAGAGTTCCTTGACCTGCTGGAAGCTATCCAGCAGCGCCTGGCATTCGCAGACATGGAGGAGTTCTATTACCTGGCGCGGGTGTGCCTGGTGAAAGACGAAAGGCACTTCGACAAGTTTGACCGGGCCTTCAAGGCGTATTTTGAGGGCATCGAGAACCTGGACGATCTGCTCGAAGCCCTGATTCCTGACGACTGGCTAAGGGCCGAGTTCGAGAAGCACCTCACCGAAGAAGAGAAAGCCAAGATTGAGTCCCTGGGTGGCCTTGAGGAGTTGATTGATACCTTCAAGAAGCGCATGGAAGAGCAGAACGAGCGCCATGCCGGCGGCAATAAATGGATCGGCACCGGCGGTACTTCACCCTTTGGTGCCAATGGCTATAACCCTGAAGGCTTCCGGATTGGCCAGAAGAACGGCCGCCACGGCCGGGCCGTCAAGGTCTGGGAAAAACGGGAATACCGTGATCTCGATGACAGCATCACCCTGGGGCTACGCAACATCAAGGTGGCCCTGCGCCGGTTGCGTAAATTCGCTCGACAGGGGGCGGCAGATCAACTGGATATGGATGACACCATCCGTTCCACCGCCCGCAACGCCGGCTACCTGGATCTGAAAATGGTGCCAGAGAGGCACAACGCGGTGAAGGTTCTGATCTTCTTCGACGTCGGCGGCTCCATGGACCCGCACGTCAAAGTATGTGAAGAGCTGTTCTCCGCCGCCAGGCTTGAGTTCAAGCACATGGAGTATTTCTACTTCCACAATTTTATCTATGAGAGTGTGTGGAAGAACAATATTCGCCGCATGAATGAGACCCTGAGCACCTGGGACATCCTGCACAAGTACACCCCGGACTATAAGGTTATCTTTGTTGGGGACGCCACCATGGCACCTTACGAGATTACCCATCCCGGTGGGTCTATCGAGCACTGGAATGAAGAAGCCGGCGCCACCTGGTTCCAGCGGGTGTCGGAGCATTTCCGCAAGGTGGTTTGGCTGAACCCGCTACCGGAAAGTTACTGGGGTAGCGGTGGTTCGCTGGGCATAACCAAGCAATTGGTCAATAATCATATGTACCCACTGACCATTGAGGGGCTTGAATCCGCCATGAAACACCTGAGCAAGTAGTTCTGTTCGAGGTGGGTGGATCAAAAAAAGCCGATGCGGTTGAGGGCATCGGCAAAGCTCGGCATATTCAAGCGGGGGTTGCCAGAAGGCGCTCCCGCCGCTTTCCCCGTAGCAAGCCTTGGGCCACTGGTAAATAGGCTTTGATTATCAACTGGTTACCTTTTTAGTTCGGCCATATCCACTGGCCCTCTTCGTTCCCGCCTTTTGTTCTGTCAAATAACTCGACACTTATTCCTACGCCACTGCCGGCGAAAGTTTCATTTGGTGAATTGGATACCGTTCTTGGTTGTTAGCGGGTGTTACTCTTTATTTCGAATTGTAACGGCACCCGGTTCTGCCGGGGCCCGAGATCGCACGGCAGGAAAATTATGTTCGGCAAACAAAAATCACAACACTGCCGGATTGTCCCAGGGAGCAAGGGGCTTTGGATATCCGGAATGATCGCCGCACTGGCATTCGGCTCTGTTTCAGCTTCATCGCTGGACGATGAAATCGACCGCCTGACAGCGGACGTTACCCGTCATTCGGCATCGGTGCATGCCCTTGAGCAACGCTTGCTGCACCCGGTGGATACCCGTGTCTCGATATTCCTGACCCTGGGGAACCGGCAGGCACTCAATCTTGATTCTGTTGAACTCTTTATCAACGATCAGCCCGTAGCGTCCCATCTATACAGCGCCACGGAGCGAACGTCGTTGGAGCAGGGTGGGGTGCAGCAGCTATTCGTTGGTAATATGGCTGACGGCAACCACCAGCTGAAGACGGTGATCAACGCCCGCGCTGCCAATAAGCGCTTTGTCCGCCGTGAGGTGGTTCACCGGTTTGATAAACGTCCCGGTACTTTGCGGCTGCAGATGAATCTTGATGCCCGGGCTCCGGACTACGAGCCGGAAGTCGCGTTCCAGGAATGGAAGTAGCCGATCATGACGGGACCTGTTCGCACCGTTCATTGCGCTGCCCGGGCTTTGCTGGTGCTTTTTACCCTGGCGGTGCCTCAGGCAGGAGCCTCGGAATCTGTGCCGACAGAGCTGGCCGCTGGTGTTACCCGGTTTGCGCTGGACACCGGGAATATCGCACAGGCTATTCCTCTGGCTGGCCAGGTCAAAGGCGATTCCGCCGACTACCTTAGCGCGCGAGTGTTGCTGGCCAGTGGCCAGACCAGCGAGGCGAAACCGTTGCTGGAGCGTGTGTTCAGCAGCAACGTTCATCGCGCCGATGCCGCTCTGGAGCTTGCCCGATTGGCAGAGGCGGAGAGTAATCAGGTCGAAGCAGTGCAGTGGTATCAGGAGGCTGCCCGAACCGGGTTTGGCGAGGTGCGCCAGAGAGCACTGCTGAACCTTGCGGAAACACAGCGGCAGCAGGGGAAAACGGATCGTGCCGGCCAATACCTTGCCAGTATGGACAACGGTTACTGGGCCGCAGTGGGCTATATGAACCTGGCGGGCGATTTCGCCCGGGATGACCTGGATCCATCAAGGGCCCTCGTGTCTTTGAGGGTTGCCATGGCCATGGCCGCGAAAGACCCCGACAGTGCCCGTAGCGCGGATCTGCGCGATCAGCTTTATCTCCGGGCAGGCTATTTGTCTGTGCGCAATCAGGATTACGACAAGGCCACTGACTTCCTTGAGAAAGTCTCTCTGGAGAGCTATTACACCCCCCAGGCCCTGTACCTGCATGGTTTCGCTCTGTCCGAAAAGGGCAATCACCGGGCGGCGATGCAGAGCTGGCACCGTGCCAAGAAATTCCCGCTGGCGTTTCCCGGGGTGGCCGATGCCTGGATCGGAATGGGCCGTGGATACGATCTGGCGGGTTATCCGGGGCAGGCCGGTGAAGCCTGGCTTGCTGCCAGCGCAGCTTACGAAGGGGAGCGGGTAACGCTCGGTAAGCTCGCAGAGCGAATCCGTGCTGAAGGTGCCTACAAGGCGTTGGTGGCAGACGCTCGGGGCGCTGATACCCAATGGTTCCTTGCCGACAGCCGAACGTTGACCCAGCCCCGGCTGGCTTACCTCCTTCGCTTCCTTGAGAGCGCCGAGGGGCAGGCGGCGGTTCGCCGGGTAGCCCGGCTTGATGATCTGGCGTTCTCCCTGGAGAGCAGCAAGCATGATCTCGATGTATTTATCGGCGCCCTGGAAAACAACCATCATGGTGGTGGGGGCAGCCAACTGGCCGCGTTGCAGGAGCAGCAAGACACGTTAACGCGGCAACTTGAACAGCTTACGGATCGCCCATTGAGTGCAAATCACATCGCCCGGCTCCGGCAGCTGCAGCGTTTGCTTCAGTCTGGGGGGCAGCGTCTGTCGTCCTTGCCCCGTCGTGAAGCCGGCAGGCAAGAGCAGTTGCGGGACAACCTTGCCGAGGCCCGGCAATTGCGGGGCGAGATCTCCAGCCTGCAGACTCGTGTGAGCAAAGCCCGCGCCCGGGCTGCTGACTACCTTGATGAAAAGGCGCTGGCCCTGGTCGCTGCTGAACAGCAGCGTATGGCCCACTCCCTGGATAAAACCGAACAACAGATTGCGCACCTCTACGAGTATCTCGCGCTGGAAAACATCGGGGAGGCTGCCCGATGAATCGTCAATTTATGCGCCGGTTGTCGCTCGCTGTCATCCTGATATCTGCAATTCAAGGTGGGAACGTAGCGGCCCAGGAATCCTTCCGTGTGGAACTCGGCAGGGATGGCGAAACCCTGGGCGATATGCGCCCGGTGTTTCTCAAGTTTGAAAGCCGCCCCCTGCCTGCAATTTCGCCGAAAGAAGTGGCTCGTCGCTATCAAAAACTGTTCGAGAAGTCCGACGAACCGGAAGTCCGTATTGATGCGCTGAATCGCCTCAATAACATCCGAGACCGTTCCGGCCAGGATATCGGCTTCTCGGATGAGCAGCAGTCAGCGGTCTATGAAGAGGCTCTGGCCAGCTATGAGAGCATCCTGGCCCGTGGCTCCTTCTCCGGAAAACTCGACGAGTTGCTCTATCAGATGGCCAAAGCCCATGCACTGACTGGACAGCATGAAGAGTCCATCCAGCGACTCAGACAGCTGGTGGGCCTGTACCCTCGCTCATCACTGGTGCCGGAAGCCCGGTTCCGGATTGCCGAAGCTGCCTATAACACCGGCGAGTATCAGGAAGCGGAAACCGGGTATCGGCAGTTGATTGAAGGTGACGGTCACCAGGACCTGGCCATGAAAGCCCGTTACATGCTGGGTTGGAGCCAATTCAAACAGGGGCCCGCGGCCTGGAACCGGTCGGCGGAGACGTTTATGGCATTGCTGGATCAACACCTGCCCAGCGAAGCCACGTTGCTGGATCCGCCGCAGACTGGTTTGGACATGATTGAAGACAGTTTTCGGGTGCTGGCTTTGATGGCCGCCCGGACTGACAACTCTGCGACATTGGCCGCGTGGCTTGGCAACCGAGCGCCAGTGGCCTGGCCGCATCTGCTTTACGACCGGCTGGCAGATTTGCATGCCCTTGAAGGGCGTTTTGATCTGGCCGTTGGCATCAACCAGGCGTTTGCCGGGAACTACCCCGAGCATCCAGCCGCCCCGGATTTCCTCGCCCAGAGTGTGGATTACTGGCGGATGGCAGGCAACACCGTCAAGGCTCGCGAAGCCAGGGCAGACTATGTGGCCCGATACCAATCACAGCCAGAGTATCAAGAGTTGAAGGGCCAACAGCAGGCTCTCTGGCAGGACTATGCGCTCTTCCTCGGGGATTACCATTACGCCGCACAGGATTGGACCAGTGCGGCTGGCTACTATGAAGCACTTGCAGGCCATTCCGGCGACACGGGCAAACTGTTGCATCTGGCCGGCGACGCCCGGTTACAGGCTGGCAATCGTCACAAGGCTCTGGAGAACTATCGCAGCGCCGCTTACGGCGCTCGGGGTTACGGCCAGCCATACGCCGATGCGGCCGAGGCCGGTTGGGCTGCTATCAAGGTGTTGAGATCGACCCTTGAGGAGAGCGCTGCCGGTGCATACCGAGGCGTCTTGGCGGAGTTGTCCAGTGAAGAGCAACAATTCGGCAATACCTTTGCGCAGGACGCCAGGCTTTCAGGTTTGAGGGCTGACCTGGCAAACCGCTGGTACGAGGTTGGTGCCTATGATGAGGCGCTGGCTTATGCGCGCTCGAC
Organism: Marinobacter sp. LQ44; assembly: GCF_001447155.2. Taxonomy (NCBI): domain Bacteria; kingdom Pseudomonadati; phylum Pseudomonadota; class Gammaproteobacteria; order Pseudomonadales; family Marinobacteraceae; genus Marinobacter; species Marinobacter sp. LQ44. The sequence continues at coordinate 98,219 of NZ_CP014754.1, forward strand.
ACTGGTTCTTGAGTCGGCGAATAACGAAGAACGTTATGCCGCCTGGCTGGTGACCGCGCGGGTGCGTCAGAGGACGGGGGAGTACGGGCTGGAAGAGCGGGCCTGGCGACAGGCGCTGATGCTGGTGGGCAGCGCGCCTGATCTGGCCACGACTCAGGATGAACCGGAGCAGATTCGTGAGCAGCTGGCGACGGCCATCTACCGGCAGGGAGAGAAAGCGGCGGCCAGTGGCGACACTGCCGTGGCGGTCGCCCATTTTCAGCGCGTGAATTCCGTTTTACCCGATTCCGAGATTGCCATCCGGGCGCGCTTTGATGCCAGTAATGCATTGCTCAAGGCTGCTGAATGGCAAACGGCCATTAACGAGCTGAACCGTTTCCGGCTCGACTACCCGGCCCATGAGCTCACGGAAGAGGTCAGTGAAAAGCTGGTCTACGCCTACCACGAATCCCGCCAACCTCTGAAAGCAGCCGGTGAACTGATGGCTGCCTCTGAACGTGCGCAAGATCCCTGGCCGCTGAAGCTACGCGCTGCGGCGCTCTACCACCAGGCCGGTGAATTGCCCGAGCGCAATGCCCTGTATGTGGATTGGCTGGCGGTTGCTCCGGATCCAGATGCGGCGGCTGACCATGTGCAGCAGCAAACCATGCGCCAGAGGTTGATTGAATCCGGTGCTGATTCCGTGCGTCAGCAGAAAGCGATGGTCACCCGTGAAGCCGCGAGCCAGTGGCACTCGGAAGAAACCCTGCTGTGGGCCGGCAAGGCGGCGCTGGCCCTGGGTGCTTCGGCGGCTCAGGAATTTGCTGGCATCCGCCTGGAACATCCCCTGGAGCGGGCACTTGAACGCAAGCAAAAGGCAATGGAGCAGGCCCAGGCCTATTTCCTCGAAGCGGAATCCTTTGCCGGAGAAACTGTGGCATCAGAGGTGCTATACCGAAGGGCCGAGCTCTATCGCACCCTGGCGGCAGACTTAATGGCTTCTGAGGTACCGTCAGAACTCAATGAGCTGGAAGCCATGCAATACCAGATGCTTCTGGAAGAAGAAGCCTGGCCGCTGGAAGAGCGGGCAATGGAATTGCATTCCAGAAATCACGGGCGCATTGCCAGCCAGGGTTTTGATGAATGGATTGGTCAGAGCCTGGAGGCGCTGGCCGTCATGCACCCGGGGCGTTACGACCGTGAACTTCGCTGGATGAGCTGGAACATGGAGGAGAACGAAGGTGCTTAGAGGTTTTCACTACGCGCAACGTGCCCTGATCATCTCGGTGCTGGTGGGTTTGACCGCTTGCGCTACTGGCCCCGGCAAAACCCCCGAGCGGGCCGCGGTGCAGCCTGTGCATTCACCGGAACAGGCGAGAGAGTGGGCCATAAAGGGGGTGAACGCCCATGAGAACGGCGACATCCCTGGGGCCATCAAGGCCTGGCAGACCTCGGTGGCCCTGGACCCCAGCGACGCGACAACGGTCAATAACCTGGCGCTTTTGCTGAAACAGCAAAACCGTTTCCGGGACGCGGCCAACCTGCTGGAGCAGGGCGTGGAGGCGGCTCCGGAGGTTGCTCAGCTGCATTACAACCTGGCGGTGATCAGTGAGCTTTATCTGCTGGATCTTGATAAGGCGCTGGTTCATTACCAGCGATACCGGGCGTTGACCGCCGAGGAAGACAAGCTGGTTGCTGGCTGGATCGCCGACCTTGAGCGGAGGCTGCAATGAGCATCGGCCGGAATCTTCTCCGCCTCTGCATTGTTGTGCTGGCCAGTGGTTTTTTCCAGGCGGCCGCCGCCGAAGACCGGGAGCAATCGGCCCTGACAGTGAGCGGTTTGTCTGCCAGCGTGGGGGACGATGACCCCAGGGTGCTTTACATTCTGCCCTGGCAGAACCCGACGCTGCCCAGAAGGCCCAGGGCAGAGCTCAATAGCCAGGCGCCGGAGCTTAACCAACCCCTTTCCCCTCAGGTGCTGGAGAATCATCGCCAGTTCCGGGAATCCCTGAACCCATTGGTCCTGAAGCCAGCCGTGAATGCGGCCGGTCCGGGCCAACCGTGACCCTGCAGTAAACGGAGACAAAGGCATGCTCGATACCATCATTCGATTCTTTCAGGACGGCGGTCCATTTATGTACCCCATTGCCATTGTGTTGGCGTTGGGGCTGGCGATCACCCTTGAGCGGTTTCTGTATCTGGGGTCGGTGCGGCGGCGAAATCGTCTGGCGTTTGAGCGCGGTATTCTGCCCGCGCTGCAAAAACGGGACTACCAGCGCGCCATGAAGGCGGCAGCCAGTTCCGACAGTGCCATTGCCTCGGTGCTCGGGGCGGGTATTTCCCGGTTGTTGAATAACAGCCGACGTGAAGATATCGAATACGCCATGGAAGAAGGTTTGATGGAAGTACTGCCGCGCCTGGAAAAGCGCACTCAGTACCTGGCAACCCTGGCCAATGTGGCCACTCTTTTGGGCCTGCTTGGCACCATCATTGGCTTGATCGCGGCGTTCACCGCCGTTGCCGCAGCCGATCCCGCCGAGAAGGCCACCCTGTTGTCGGAAAGCATCTCGGTAGCCATGAACACCACCGCGTTTGGCCTGATATCCGCCATTCCCTTGCTGTTGTTCCATGCCCTGTTGCAAACCCGCACCAATGAAATCGTGGACAGCTTCGAGATGGCCGGGGTCAAGCTGTTGAATATGGTGTCAGATCCCGACGTTGGCAGGGTAGCCGCCTGATGCACCTCGTGTTTCAGCCAGTGTAAACAGGAGTATGGCGATATGAGACGCAGACATCGCAGGCTGACGGCTCAGGCGGATCTGGACATTACCGCGTTTCTGAACCTGATGATTGTGCTGGTACCGGTGTTGTTGCTGGGCATGGTATTCACCCAGATCCGCATGATAGAGCTGAATTTTCCCGGGATGGAAGCCGGGCAGGCGCCAGCCTCTGAAAATTTCCGGCTGGTGGTTACTGTTATTCCGGGTGGCCTGGAAGTGGCCGACAGTGAGCGTGGGCTGATTGAAGTGCTTCCGGTCAAGGATGGGGGCCAGGACTACCAGGGGCTCAGCACTGTTCTCCAGCAGATCAAGGCCCGTATGCCCGAAAAGACCGACGTAACCCTGGAAGTAGGCCCGGATGTGGATTATCAGACACTGGTAACCGTTATGGACACAGTCCGCTCTTACCCGGCAGTCGTTGCTGCCAGCGTAGTGGAGGCTGAGTTGTTCCCCGATGTGTCCCTGATGGATGCAGGCGAAGATCGCGCCCTGGCTCAGCGTGCCCCGGAAGCAGGCGGAGGTGGAGTATGAAGGCATCACGCCGCGCTCGTCTGCGCCAACGCCATTACGGCAGGATGCACAAGGCCGGTGGCCTGAACCTGGTGTCGCTGATGGATATCTTCACCATTCTGGTGTTCTTTCTGATGGTGAATTCCTCCGATGTGAAGGTCATGCAGAATACGGCAGACGTGCCTTTGCCCACGTCGACGGCGGAGAAAGAAGCCGTGGAGAATCTGACCGTGCAGATCAGTGGCCGGTCTATTCTGGTTCAGGGCCGGGAAGTGGCAAGGCTGGACAGTATTGAGGCCTCGGACACCCACATAGCGGGATTGTCTGAAGAGCTGGCGTATCGCCGGGGCCGTTGGGCGGAAGTGCCAGACCAGGGCCTGGAAGTCACCATCATGGCGGGGAAGGAGACCGACTACCGGTTACTGCGCAAGATCATGCAAACCTGCGTGGACGAGGATTTCCGACAGGTACGGCTGGCGGTAGAGGCGGAGGTGCGCAATGGCTGAACGCAAGCCAAGCACACAAATTTCCCGCCTTCCCTGGAGCAGTGATGGACGGGAGAGCGCGCGTTTCGGTGTGATACTTGCGGTCATGCTTGCGCTGTTTCTGTTGCCGGCCATGATTATTCCCACTCTGCAAATCCCTGAACCGGAACGGTCGGAAGCAGAGCGCATTCCGCCGCGGTTGGCGCAGTTGGTGGAGGCACCAAAACCCGTTGTAGTTGAGGTGCCAGAGCCTGAGCCAGAGCCAGAGCCAGAGCCTGAACCCGAGCGTGCAGAGGCCGAACCCGTTGTGGCCGACCCGGAACCCCGTCCGGAACCCAGGGTATCGGCACCCCCGGAGCAGACGGCCGAGCAGGCCCGGGAAAATGCCGCACGTTCTGGTTTGTTTGCCATGAAAGACCGGCTTGCGGCACTGAAGGCGCCCGAGCCGTTAGCCCGGCCCGAGAACCGGACCGCCAACGTTGGTGATGTACAGGCAGAGGTGCAGCAATCGCAAGACGACCGCTCCAGGGTGTTAGCCGGCAGTGGCGGCGTCCAGAGCCGTGAGGGGCCAGCCCGGGAAGTGGCGCTCGCAGAGCAGACGGTGCAAGCCGTCTCTGCGCCTAAGGAAGACGTAGCGGTTGCCCCGGCGACCCAAGGCAGGCCCTCGGTAGGTGAGCGGGCCATGAGCAATATACGGCAGGTGTTCGATACCCAGAAAAGTGTGCTTTATGCCCTTTACCAGCGGGAACTGCGACAGGACCCGACGCTTGAAGGAAAGGTCACATTGGAGTTGGTGATAGAGCCGGATGGCTCAGTATCTGCCTGCCAGGTCGTCAGCTCTGAGCTGGGTAACCCGGCCCTGGAGCAACGCATTGCCATGCGGGTACAGATGTTCAACTTTGGCGCAGACAATGTCGAAACCCGGAAGGTTCGGTTCCCGATTGATTTCCTCCCGGGCTGACAGAATCCGACCTCAGCTTTCGATAGTAATTTTCGGCAGGCGTGGCTTTTGCAGTGAGATTTTCTCGGTGGGGGCGATGACTTTCGCCTCGCCGGTAACCACCTGGCTGTCATTCTGATTGCGCACATCGCACTGGAGTACCACGCGATTCTTCGGTTCTTTGCGCAGTACGGTGAGGGTGACGGTCAGGGTGTCGTCCAGTTTGACCGGGCGCTTGAACGACAGGCTCTGCTCAAGGTAAATGGTGCCGGGGCCGGGCATGACCGTGGCCAGTGCGGCAGAAATCAGAGAGCCACTCCACATTCCATGGGCAATGCGCTCCTTGAACATGGACTCCGCGGCAAACTCGGAGTCCAGGTGTACCGGGTTCACATCGCCTGAAACCGCAGCAAACAATACCAGCTCATCTTCGGTCAGTGTCCGGGTGAAGGTGGCAGAATCGCCCTCGTTCAATTCGTCATAGGTAATATTTTCAAGGGTATCCAGGGTGTCGCTCATCACAGACTCCGGTGACGGAAGAAGTGTTTGAAAGGGGTATACAGTTGTACCGTTTAACGCTTTGAAAACTACCTCATCGTTAACAAAACTGCTATTCTCTCCCGACTTTTTAAGGCTGAGACTTTTGTCGGGTTGATTTTTTGACCAGCTCGGCCTTGGCAAAACATTACAATCAGGGAGTTTCTGAACCCATCCGGTTGCTCCCCAATAGCGCCAATCAGACAGGAGATGGTGATGGATTTTGAGCAGTTCTATCAAGACAAGTACCCCGCCGGCATTCCCCGTGAGGTAGATCTCAAGAAATACAAAAACATGGTGGATGTATTTGAGCAGGCTGTTAAGAAGTTTGCAGACAAGCCTGCGTTCACTGCGGTTGGCGTCACCCTGACATACCGGGATCTTGATACTCAGAGCCGTAATTTTGCGGCCTGGCTGCAGAACAAAACCGATCTCAAACCGGGTGATCGCATTGCGGTGCAAATGCCCAACATTACCCAGTACCCGGTGATTGTCTTCGGTGCCATGCGTGCTGGCCTGATCGTGGTTAACACCAACCCGCTGTATACCACCCGTGAAATGGAACACCAGTTCAACGATTCCGGTGCCAAGGCGCTGGTGGTGCTGGCCAACATGGCAGACAACGCGGAAAAAGTGCTGCCCCATACCGGCATTGAGCACGTGATCGTGACTGAAATTGCCGATATGCATTCACCCATCAAGCGTACCTTGATGAACGCTGTGGTGAAGCACGTCAAGAAGATGGTTCCGTCTTACAACCTGCCGACTGCCCACAAACTGCCGGCGGTGCTCAGTGCCGGTGCCCGTGAGAAGTTCACTCCGGTTGACATCAATCTGGACGACCTGGCTGTACTGCAGTACACCGGTGGCACTACGGGTGTCGCCAAGGGCGCGATGCTGACCCACGCTAATCTGGTGGCCAACCTGTCCCAGGTGCGCCCGATGATGGAAGACCAGGTAGAAGAGGGCAAGGAAGTGGTGATTGCACCGCTCCCGCTGTACCACATCTACTCGTTTACCCTGAACTGCGGCATCATGCTGGAAGCCGGCGCCCACAACGTTCTGATCCCGAACCCGCGCGATATTCCGGGCTTCGTGAAGGAAATGCAGAAGCAGAAGTTCTCTGCTTTCATTGGCCTGAACACCCTGTTCGTGGCCCTATGTAACAACGAGGACTTCCAGGATCTGGATTTCTCCGGCCTGAAGCTGACGGCTTCTGGTGGTATGGCGCTGACCAGCGATACCGCAAAAATGTGGGAGCGGGTGACCGGTTGTGAAATCAGTGAAGGTTACGGCATGACTGAAACCTCTCCGGTGGTTACCTTCAACCCCCGCAGCGCTATCCAGATCGGCACCATCGGCCTGCCGATCCCGTCCACCGTGGTTAAAACCATCGACGACGACGGCAACGAGACACCCATCGGTGAGCCCGGGGAACTGTGTGTGAAAGGCCCGCAGGTGATGCGTGGTTACTGGCAGCGCCCGGAAGACACCCAGAAGTCCTTCACTGACGATGGCTTCCTGAAAACCGGTGACGTGGCACTGATCCAGGAAGATGGCTACATCCGCATTGTTGATCGCAAGAAAGACATGATCATTGTCTCTGGCTTCAACGTGTTCCCGAACGAGATTGAAGACGTGGTAACCAGCCATCCGAAGGTGGTTGAGTGCGCCGCTGTAGGTATCCCGGACGCCAAGAGCGGCGAGGCCGTCAAGGTCTACGTGGTGCCCACGAAAGACGGTGTCACCGCAAACGAACTCAAAGAGTTCTGCCGCGAGCGCCTGACCGCCTACAAAGTGCCCAAGCACTTCGAGTTCAGGGATGAGCTGCCCAAGAGTAACGTGGGCAAGATTCTGCGCCGTGAACTGCGGGACGAAGCCAACGCCAAGTAAACGGCGATTGGTGCAACCGCGAGATTGCACTGCTTCCCACAAAGACCCTGCTCAGGCAGGGTCTTTGTGTTTCTACCGTTTGGATTTCCCGCTAGACTGTGGCGCCTTGTGATGCATCCATCAATCCATGAGTCTGTTGCCGTTCAATGACTGACAAAACAACGCCCGATAACGACCAATCCACGGCTGCCAATCCTCAGGCGGCAGTGAAGGCCTTGATGAGCCAGCTGGATGTCTGCAACCAGCAGGAGGCGGCGCGCATTATCCGCAGGGTGGGCCGAACCAAGGGCAAGCCGGACCAGAAAGACCTGGAACAGATGGCGAACTGGTTGGAGCAGGGGCTTGAGAAGGTGCGCCAGCGTCAGGCGCTGCACCGCTCCGCGAGTTTTCCGCCGGGACTACCGGTCAGTGACCGGGTGGACGACATCAGCGAGGCCATCCGTCATCATCAGGTGGTGATCATCGCCGGCGAAACCGGCTCCGGTAAAACCACACAGATACCGAAAATCTGCCTGAACCATGGCCGTGGCGTTCGTGGGCTGATTGGCCACACCCAACCGCGCCGGATTGCCGCACGCAGTGTCGCCGCCCGTATCGCCGAAGAGCTTGGTGAACAGGTTGGCCAGCAGATCGGTTACCAGGTGCGCTTTACCGATAACACCTCGGAGGCGTCCCGGGTCAAGGTCATGACCGATGGTATTCTGCTGGCGGAAATCCAGCACGATCGCTTCCTGGATCGTTATGACACGCTGATTATCGATGAGGCCCATGAACGAAGCCTGAATATCGATTTCCTGCTCGGGTACCTCAAGCAACTGTTACCGAAACGGCCGGATCTGAAAGTCATCATTACCTCCGCCACCATTGAGGTTGATCGCTTCAGCGAGTTCTTCGATAAAGCACCGGTTATTGAGGTCAGCGGCCGAACCTATCCGGTAGATGTGCGCTACCGGCCCCTGACCGGCGATGAAGACGACCGGGACCAGGGCTGGACCGACGGTGTACTGTCGGCCATTGAGGAGATCGAACAGCACGAACGCAAGGAGAAGCAGCCCCCAGGAGATGTGCTGGTGTTCCTGCCGGGTGAGCGGGAAATACGGGCCCTCAGTAAAGTGCTACGGCATGCGGAGCTGCGACACACCGAAGTATTGCCGTTATATTCCCGGCTCAGTAACCAGGAACAGAACCGGGTTTTTCAGGCCCATAAAGGCCGGCGGCTTGTGTTGTCCACCAACGTGGCGGAAACCTCGCTGACGGTACCCGGCATTCGTTACGTGATCGATACCGGGGTTGCGCGAATCAGCCGTTACAGCGTTCGCTCCAAGATTCAGCGCTTGCCGATCGAGCCAATCTCCCAGGCCAGCGCCAACCAGCGGGCGGGCCGTTGCGGGCGGGTGGCGCCGGGTATCTGTTTCCGGTTGTATGATGAAACCGATTTTCTCAACCGCCCCGAGTATACCGACCCGGAAATCCTGAGAACCAATCTGGCCTCGGTCATCCTGCAAATGGCTACCTCGGGCCTGGGCGACATCCAGAATTTCCCGTTTCTGGAAGCGCCGGATCGCCGCCAGGTGAACGATGGCTACAAACTGCTGGAAGAGCTGGGTGCTGTTGACGACAAACGCAGGGTGAGCCGTCTTGGTCGCACCATGGCACGCCTGCCACTGGACCCGCGCCTGGCCCGGATGCTGGTGACGGCGGCAGAGCAGGGCAGCCTGAGCGAAGTGCTGATTGTAATTGCCGGCCTCAGCGTTCAGGACCCGAGAGAGCGGCCCCAGGACAAACAGCAGGCAGCTGACCAGGCCCACGCACCGTTTAACGACAAGGAATCGGACTTTGCCACCTTGTTGAATATCTGGAACTGGTTTGAGGAGCAACGCCAGGAGCAATCCCAGAACCAGCTTAAACGGCTTTGCCAGAAAACCTTCCTGAGCTGGATGCGAATGCGCGAGTGGCGGGATATTCACCGGCAACTGACGTTAATCTGCCGGGAGCAAAAGCTGGCCCTGAACAAGCAGCCGGCAAGCTATGAGTCCATGCACAAGGCGATTCTTGCGGGTTTGCTGGGCCACGTTGCGGTCAAGGTAGAGAAACGGGAGTACCTGGCAACCCGGAACCGGAAAGTGATGATTTTCCCTGGTTCAAAGGTGGCCAAGTCCGGGCCCAAGTGGATTGTGGCGGCGGAGATTGTTGAAACCAGCAAAGTATTCGCGCGCATGGTTGCTGCTATTCAGCCGGAATGGGTTGAGCCCCTGGCAGGCCATGTCGTAAAGCACCACTTTTTCGAACCCCACTGGGAGCAGAAACGAGCCCAGGTGATGGGTTACGAGAAGGTGACTTTGTATGGGCTGGATATTGTCGCCAAGCGGCGGATTCCCTACGCCAAGGTGGACCCGGAGGAATGCCGTAATCTGTTTATCCGGCGAGCGTTGGTGGAAGGCGATTACCATTCAAAAGCGCCGTTTATCGCCCGCAACCGGGAGATGCTCGATACCGTCGAGAATCTGGAAAAGAAAACCCGCCGTCGTGACCTGTTGGTGGATGACGAAGTGCTGGTGGCCTTTTACGACCAGCGCCTGCCAAAAGACATTGTCAGTGGCCGCCACTTTGAAAGTTGGTGGAAGGGCCTGTCTGCCGACGAACTTCGCAAACTGGAGCTGACCGAGGCCGATGTCTTGCAACGCCCGCTGGACCAGGCCGCCGCGGAGCAATATCCGGATTATCTGGAGTGGGAAGGCGTCAAGTACCCGCTCAGTTACGAATTCGAGCCCACCAGCGAGCGGGACGGGGTAACGTTACAAGTGCCCCTCATGGCGCTCAAGCAGATTCCCTCTCGCCGGCTGGAGTGGCTGGTGCCGGGACTGTTGCGGGAAAAATGCATCGCCCTGGTGAAAGGGTTGCCCAAATCCCTGCGCCGAAACTTTGTTCCGGTTCCGGATTTCGTGGATGCGGCCCTGGCCAACATGCAGCCTGGCAACGAACCCCTGGCCCTGAAGCTGGGGGATCAACTGCGCCGGATGACGGGTGTACAGATTGATCCGGAAGCCTGGCGGGAGGACGAACTGCCTCGGCACCTGCGGATGAACCTTCGGGTAACCGGAGACAAAGGCAAAGTGGTGGCAGAGAGCCGGGATACCGACGATTTGCAGGCCAAGCTGGAGGGCCGGGCGGAAGCGGCGCTGGCCTCGGCTACCAGCGATGATGATCGTTCAAAAGCACCGAAAGAATTCAGTGACTGGCAGTTCGGCAAGATGCCAGAGCAGGTGCAGACTGAAAAAGGCGGTATGCAGGTAACGGTCTATCCCGCCCTTGAGGACCTGGGCAAGCAGGTGCGGTCCATTCGCTGCCTGGACCGGTTAACCGCTGAGGACACCCTGCGCCGGGGTATTGCCCGGCTGATCATCAACCGGTTTGGCAACACCCTCGCGGACCTTGAGCGCAAGCTGCCCCGGTTCAAACAGTCCGCGCTGATGTTTGCCCCGGTGGGGCAGGCGAAAGTGCTACTGGACGATCTGTTGTTGTCTGCGGTGATGCAACACTTCCTGCCCGGAACCCTGCCCAGAGACGAAGAAAGCTTTGTCAGGGTATTCGATGCCCACCGCGGGGATTTTATTCCGGCGTTGGAGCAGGCCGACGAACGCCTTTATCAGGCTATGGCCGGTTACCAGAAAGTGGCCAAACAGCTCAAGGGCAAAATTAACCTGGCGCTGGCGCAGAGTATGGCAGATCTGAAATTCCAGCTTCAGCACCTGGTCTATCCGGGCTTCCTGGTGGCCACGCCATCCCAGTGGCTGGAACGCTTCGGGGTGTATTTCGAGGCAGCCTTGATTCGCCTGGAAAAAATGCCCAGGGAGATGGGCCGCGAGCGCGAATTCCTGCACACCATTGAGCCACTGTGGGCCCGCTACGCCACCAAGCTGGAACAGCAGAAACGCCAGGGCGTGCAGGACCCTGAACTGGAGCTGTACCGCTGGATGCTGGAAGAATACCGGGTCTCATTCTTTGCCCAACAACTGGGCACGGCGATGACCGTATCGGCCAAGCGACTTGACAAACAGTGGCAGAATACACGGGTGTAGGAGCTGAACAGGGTGCTTCTCGGGCCAGTATGGGGTAAGGCTGCACCGTTCTGGTGCTACTGGACTTTGGTCAGGCGGGCAATTCCGGCCGTGTGTGTTAGTATTTCTGACAGCATAGTGTCTTATTACAACCATGACGTGGGGTTATTGTGATTAAAGCCGTCATCAGCGGAACCGGCCTGTATACGCCACCCGCCATTATTGAAAACGATCAACTGGTTGAAGCCTTCAATCAATACGTAGAGCTGTATAACGATGAACATGCGGAAGAGATAGCCCGCGGTGAATTGGCGGCCCTGCAACCTTCGTCATCTGCCTTTATTGAAAAGGCATCGGGTATTAAGCGCCGTCATGTGATTGACCGTGAAGGTATCCTGGACCCGAAGCGCATGACACCGAATATTCCGGACCGGGATAATGACGAACCGTCAGTCCAGTGCGAGATGGCCATTGTGGCCTGTAAGGAAGCACTGGAGCAGGCGGGAAAAACCCCGGCAGATGTGGATGCGGTGATTGTTGCCTGTTCCAACCTGCAGCGCCCCTATCCGGCCATCGCCATTGAAGTCCAGCAAGCCATGGGCATCGACGGTTTTGCCTATGACATGAATGTGGCCTGCAGCTCCGCCACCTTTGGCATCCAGGCTGCGGTGAACGCGGTGGAAAACGGCAGCGCCAGAGCCGTTTTGGTGGTCAGCCCGGAAATCTGCTCCGGGCATCTGAACTTCCGGGACCGGGACAGCCACTTCATTTTCGGTGACGCCTGCACGGCGATTCTGGTGGAAAGGGAAGAGAACACCCAGGCTGGCCAGGGTTTTGAAATTCTCGGTACCCGCCTGAAGACTCAGTTTTCTAACAATATCCGGAATAACTTTGGCTTCCTGAACCGGGCGGACGAATCGGGTATTGGCAAGCCGGACAAGCTGTTCATCCAGCAGGGGCGCAAAGTGTTCAAAGAGGTGTCACCGCTGGTGGCAGACACCATTCAGGGCCATCTGGCATCCCTGCAGCTGACGCCGGAAGACCTCAAACGCATGTGGCTGCACCAGGCCAACCTGAACATGAACCAGCTGATTGCCCGTAAGGTTCTTGGCCGGGACGCAACGGTCGAGGAAGCGCCAGTGATTCTGGACGAATATGCCAACACCAGTTCGGCCGGTTCGATTATTGCGTTCCATAAACACAAGGATGACCTGAAAGCCGGCGACCTGGGCGTGATTTGCTCGTTCGGTGCCGGCTATTCCATCGGTAGCGTGGTTGTGCGCCACCGGTGAGCCCTGTTACCTTGCTGCCAGTGCCCTGAGGATGTCTGGCAGCGGGGTGGACTTCCGGGTTTCCCTGTCCATCCAGACGATTTTCGCATAGCCCTCCGCGTAGACTGCTCCCGTATCCGAATCTTTCAGCAGGTGGTAGGTATCCAGGCTGGTATTTCCCGCTTTGTCCGCGTATGTTTCAACCACGACGTTGGCGGGGTGAGTCAATTCCTTCAGAAATGTGGCGCTGGTCTTTATAATAACTGGCCCGGTTGGCTCTTCAGCGCCACCCAGTTCCAGTGACGACAGCCAGACAATTCGGGCTTCTTCAAAGAAGCGGAAGTAAACTGTGTTATTGGCGTGGCCGTATGCATCCATATCGCCCCAGCGTAGCGACATGGTCAGGGAACTGACGGGATTTCCCGGTACTGACATCTGATTTCCTCCGGATGACTGTCATAATAATAATCAAACGCCGGTATTGTCGACGAACTGAAACAGGTTAAACAACCCAAGAGAGCAAAATGAGAAACCGTTTATCCCGGCGCCTGACCACGCTGGCCGCTCTGCTCCTGCTGACGCTTGCAGGTGGCCAGTTACACGCCCAGAACATGCAGGAGCCAGTTCCCGAGGGTTCAACTCCGGTCAATACCGATGACCCGTATGAGAACTGGAACCGGAAAGTGTTTTCGTTCAACGATGCCATTGACCGCTGGTTTTTACGTCCGGTGGCCCAGGCCTACCGCACGGTCACGCCGACGATTGTCGATCGGGGTATTACCAATTTCTTCAATAATCTCACCGAAATCCGCAATTTCAGCAACAGCCTGCTGCAGCTGAAAGGGGAGTCGGCGGTGGTGGCCGCCGGGCGCTTTACCTACAACACGGTGTTTGGCCTGGGTGGGATTTTTGATGTGGCCACCGCTTTTGATTTGCCCGAACGCCCGGAAGATTTTGGTCAAACCCTGGGCTATTGGGGCGTTGGCTCTGGCCCATACCTGGTGATGCCGCTTCTTGGCCCGGCGACGCCACGTTATTTTACCGGCATGGCAACCGATGGGTTCCTGTTGCCGTCAGCCTGGGATGAGGTCAGCAGTCCCGAGCGGTATTACCTGCGGGCGTTACAGATTGTTGATAAGCGGGCCGACCTGATTCCGGCAGAGAGCTTTATTTCTGGTGACCGTTACACGTTTGTGCGTAATGCTTTCCTGCAGCGTCGTGAATTTCTGATTAACGATGGTAAGATCACGCAAGACCCCTTCGCTGATGATGACGACTTCATGCTCGACGATTTCTGAGCGTTCACGCCGGGAGGCCGCAGGTGATCAAGGACCCCAGGATAGCCCGATTCCGCAAGCTGTTGGCGGAAGCTCCCAATTATGAACAGTGGAAGGCCGCCGCGCTGGAACTGGATTTTCTGGAAGGCAACGCGGAGTGGAAGGAAGACTTTGCGTCTGACCTTTACCACTATGAGCTGATCTATGACCGGCTCAGTAACATCAAGCAGTATCGTCAGCAGAACGACTTCGAGCGCTTGAAGCGAGCGCTCCGGGAAGGCCTTCACCATGACCTTGGCAACATGGGCAATCCCGCGCTTTACACCCGTTCCCGGGTTGGCACCAAGCACCTGATTGAGGAATACATCACCCAGGTGTGCGAGGCCCTGGACTACCTGTGTGACCATCCGGTACCCGGTTTTTCCGTTTACGACAAGCTCCAGTTTTTCAGAGACACCCTGACCAGTTATGGCCGGCCAACGTTGTTGCTCAGCGGTGGCGCCAGTCTGGGCATGTTCCATTTCGGGGTGATCAAGGCGCTCTGGGAAAAAGGTCTGTTGCCGCAGGTGATTGCGGGGTCCAGTATTGGCGCCATCATTGCCGGTATACTCGGCGTGCATACTGACGCGGAAATCCCGGAAATGCTGGTGCCCGAGAACCACAACCTCAACGCGTGGAAGTGGCGGGGGATTTTGAGCGCCATGCGGGGTGATGGCCTGATGGATCAGGAAACCCTGAAGAATTGCCTGCGGGCAAACATCGGCGATTACACGTTTGAGGAGGCTTACCAGCGCACCGGGCGAAGCATCAATATCAGTGTGTCGCCGGTACAGACGCATCAGAAAGCACGATTGATGTGCGGTTACACCTCGCCATACATTCAGGTATGGAGTGCTGCGCTGGCCAGTGCGGCAGTGCCGGGAATTTTTCCTCCCGTTACCCTGATGAAAAAAGACCTTTACGGCAATTCGCTGCCCTACATGCCCCGGTTGAAGTTTGTGGATGGCTCGGTGGTCAGCGACCTGCCCATTGAGCGGTTAGTCCACCTGTACGATGTGAACTTCACCATTGTCAGTCAGACCAATCCCCATGTTGTGCCGTTCCTCAGCCAGCAGAGCCGAGAGGAAAAACTGTCCTTGGGCAGATTGCCGATGCATCTGGTGAAGTCCGAGATTCAGTTCCACGGCCAGGGTGTGTTCGATTATCTGAGAAAGCGGGTACGCCCGGAACTGATGCGGCAAATGGCTGGTCAGATGTATACCATTATGGCCCAGCGCTACTCCGGTGATGTGACGATTGCGCCCAGCTATGCATTCCGGGACTTCCGTCGTATGCTGTCGAACCCCAGCCCGGAGTATGTCCGTGAGATGATTCTGGCCGGGGAGCGCGCAACCTGGCCGAAAATTTCGATGATTCGCTCCCACGCACGAATTTCCAAAACGCTTGAACGGTGCGTTCGTCGCCTGAAACAACAGAACCGCAAGGCCGCTGAGTTACGACTGGTCAGCGGAGCCGACAAGGCTAAACCCTGATCCTGAGGAACCATGTACTACGATTTTTTCGGCTTTAGGGAACCTCCGTTTTCAATCGCACCGGACCCTCGCTACCTGTACCTGAGTGATCGCCACAAGGAAGCCTTGGCGCACCTGATGCACGGCGTGCAGGGGCAGGGCGGGTTCATTGTCATTACCGGTGAGGTGGGGACCGGCAAAACCACCGTGTGCCGCTGTTTTATCGAGAATGCCCCCGAGCATGTCGATATTGCGCTGATTCTCAACCCGCGGCTGTCTGCCCGGGAACTGTTGTCTTCGATCTGTGACGAGCTGGAAATCGACCATGCGCCGGAAGCGACGATCAAGCACCTGGTGGATGGCATCAATCAGGACTTGCTCAAGGCTCACGCTGCGGGCCGTCATAAGGTTCTGATCATTGACGAAGCCCAGAACCTGTCGGCCGAGGTGCTGGAACAACTGCGCCTGCTTACCAACCTGGAAACTGCCGAGAAAAAGCTGCTTCAGATTGTTCTGCTGGGCCAGCCAGAGTTGCAGGACATGCTGGCACTGCCGGAATTGCGCCAGCTCAACCAGCGTGTGACTGCCCGATATCATCTGGATGCCATTGAGCAGGCAGACCTGCCGGCCTATCTTCGTTACCGCTTGAGTGTAGCCGGGCTGCGTGGGGATATTTTCAGCCCGGCCGCTGTCCGGAAACTCTACCGCCAGAGCCAGGGGATCCCTCGCCTGATCAATCTGATCAGTGATCGCGCGTTGCTGGGAGCCTATGCTGAAGGCGAACACCAGATTACCGTCGACCACATCCGACAAGCGGCCCGGGAAGTCCACGGCAACAGCCGCCTGAAGGCCACTGCGGGCGGTAGGGATGTTTCCCGCGCCGGTCATCTGTTGTTGCTATCGGCGTCGATTCTGGTGGCGATCATCGGCACCATCTGGCTGTTCCAGCTGCCGGTCACCGAGCAGACCCTCGCCGACGATCTCGAAGCACCTGCCATCTCTGGCATCATCGAGCGTGTCGGTGATCCGGTGGTGGCTGAGCCTGAGCCCGACACGGAAGAGCCGGATACACTTCCGGAGCCAGCGGAAGCCGATGTAACGTACTTTGAATTTGACCGCCATACTCAGGCTCTGAGCGAGGCGTTTACTCAGCTTTTCGGCGTTTGGGGCGAAGAGTATGACGCCCGGCAGTTTCCGGTTGCCTGCGATTACGCCCGAAGCGTTCGCCTTGGCTGCCTGGAACGGCAGGGCAGCCGACGAAGCCTGGAGTTTCTGGATCGCCCGGCGATTCTGCACCTTCGCAATGGTCGAGGCGACACGGGCTATGTGGTGCTGCGATCTCTGGAGGGTGATACCGCCAGTATCGAGTTGACGGGTGAAACCCGGGAAATCCCGTTTCGTCAGTTAGAGCAGTATTGGTACGGTGATTTCAGGGTGCTGTGGCGAATGCCGGAGTATATGTCGGGTGATGGCTTTTTTGCCGGCACGTCTGGGGCGCAGCTATGGATGGGCGCGCGGATGATGGAACTGGCAGATCGGTTATCGCCGAACCATACCGAAAGCGCCCGGGTAAAGCGCCTGGCCACCGAAGAACAGGTGCGCTGGTATCAGGAGGCCAAAGGGCTGACGGTGGATGGGATTGCCGGGCCGATGACCATTATCCAGATCAATAATGACCTGGGCACGAACGTTCCCCGGCTGGTGACGGCCCGTGTGGCCAATAGCGGGTAGGCTATGTCATATATTCTTGAAGCGTTGAGAAAATCCGAAGCCGAGCGGAGACAGGGCAAGGCGCCAGACCTGGGGCAGCAGGTGCAGATGGTCTATCGGCCCAAGAAGAAACCGCTATCGCCCGTCATCTGGGTGGTGCTCGCGCTTTTGCTTAATGCTGCGCTGATGGCCTACCTGTTCTGGCCAGCGCAGCCTTCGGTGGAGCCGCCAGCGGCAGACACACTGACAGGGGCTCGGGGAACACCACCACCCGCAGAACCGGATGCTGTGGTAACCCAGCAGCACGAGGTGGCCCCGGAAACTGTGCAGGTGGAGGCTACGCCGGAGGTTGAGCCAGCCCGGGGAGCGGTTACAGCGCTTGAGACGGCAGACGAGCCGCTGGTTGAATCCGGCAACGAAGCTCCGCTGGTGATCGTTCCAGATCAGTCCGTTCGGGAAAGGGTGTTGACGCCAGCGGACTCTCAGGGCAGAGTGCCGCACCTGGTAGAACTACCGCTGTCGTTTCAAAAGAGCGTTCCTGATTTGACCTTCAATAGCCATATCTATTCGTCCGACCCCATGGCCAGCCGGGTAATGATCAATAACCAGTATCTTCGCCCCGGAGACACCTTTGCCAGCCTGGTGGTTGAACGTATTACCGAAGATGGCGTGATTCTCAGCAAATCTGGCCAGCGTTTTCGGGTGGGCACGGTACGAGACTGGGTGAGCCCCCGATAATGGCGCTGACCGACGACGTCAAACACCAGATCCAGCAGGCCTATCGTGATGTGTTGGCCGGCAAGGACATACGTGCCCGGTATGGCCAGCGGCTGATGATCGCGGAGATTGCCCGTTACATGGGTGAAATCACCGACAACGACGGCCAGCGCACCTCACCGCCGGCGGCTTGCGTAGTGGAAGCAGGAACCGGTACCGGCAAAACCCTGGCGTACCTGATTTCGGCGATACCCGTGGCCAAGGCCCTGGGTAAGACGCTGGTGATCTCCACGGCAACCGTGGCCCTGCAGGATCAGATTGTCCTGAAAGACCTGCCGGATCTTCGTAAACACAGCAAGCTGGATTTCAGCTGGACCCTTGCCAAGGGGCGGGGCCGCTATCTGTGCATGTCCCGCCTGGAAGCCCGGTTACACGACGAAGGGCACGGCGACAGCGATACCATGCCGCTGTTCCTTCTTGATCAGCCTATGGACGACGAGGCAGCAAGCCGAATCACCTTTGAGAAGATGCTTGCCACCTACGGTTCCCGTGAATGGGACGGCGACCGTGACCACTGGCCCGAGCAAATTCCTGATGACATCTGGCGCCAGGTGACCACCGACCACCGCCAGTGCACCAATCGCCATTGTGCCTACTTCGACAGTTGCGCGTTTTTCGATGCCCGCAAAGACCTGGATGACGCCGATGTGGTGGTGGCCAACCACGACCTGGTGCTGGCCGATCTTGCCCTCGGCGGCGGAGCCATCTTGCCGGAACCGGAGAACGCCCTGTTCATTTTTGACGAGGCGCATCACCTTCCGGATAAAGCACTGAACCATTTTGCCGCGTCGGTGCCGTTAAACTCCACACGGCAATGGCTGAAACAGTTGTCCCAGGCTCTGGTAAAGATGCAGCCCTGGTTGCCAGGCGGCTCCCAGGCGGCCAAGGCGGTTGAGAGAATCAGCACTTCTGGCCGTGATCTGGATCTTGCCCTTGGCAGGGTTTACGAAGAGGTTGAACAGAACACCGGTTGGGAATTCAACGATGAACGGCGCAGCGCCCAGTGGCGTTACCCGGATGGTGAACTGCCGGAGGCGGTTGCAGAGTTGGCGGCGGAGACCCGGATTGTTACCGCCGGCCTGGTTCGGCACCTGGGTAACCTGGTGGATGAACTGCAAAGTGCCTTCGATGAGCGAAAAGACCCGGAGCTGGACCGGGACACCGCCGATTCCTGGTATCCGGTGATTGGCGCTTTCCATAGCCGGGCTGAGGAACAGTTACGCCTGTGGGCGGCCTGGTGTGAATCCGGGCCAGCTGTTCCGCAAAACGAAGAGCAGGCGGAAGCCGCGCCGGTGGTGCGCAAAGGTCCACCGTCTGCCCGCTGGGCCGTGCGCCAACGTTGGGACCATGCGGAAGATATTACCCTGTTCAGCTCACCGGTGCTGGCGGACAACCTGTTGTATTCCCGCCTGTGGTCGCGGGTCTATGGCGCCGTTCTGACCAGTGCCACACTGACGGCCCTGGGCCGTTTCGACCGTTTGCGTTCCCGGGCGGGATTGCCAGAGGCCAGCCGTTATCTGGTGGTGCCCAGTTCCTTCCGTTATGGCGAGATGGCCACGGTGGAAGTGCCGGCTATGGCTGCCATGCCAACCGATGATGGCTTTGCCGAGGCGCTGATCAAGCGGCTACCAGATCTCTGGGCCGGTGAGAAGGCCACCCTGGTTCTGTTTACATCCCGCCGGCAAATGCAGCAGGTGAGGGATGCCCTGGCACCGGATTATCCCGAGTTGATTCTTACTCAGGATGACATGGCCAAGAACGAGGTGTTGAAAACGCACTGCTCTCGTGTTGATGAAGGGCGGCCCAGTGTGCTGTTCGGAGTGGCCAGCTTTGCCGAGGGTATCGACCTGCCCGGAAAGTACCTGCACCACGTGGTGATCACCCGCCTGCCGTTCTCAGTGCCGGACGACCCGATCGAGGCGAGTCTGGCGGAGTGGGTAACCCAGCGCGGTGGCAACCCGTTTATGGAAATCACCGTGCCGGATGCCTCCGTCAAGCTGGTTCAGGCGGTGGGGCGGCTGTTGCGCACCGAGCAGGATACCGGGAGGGTAACCATTCTGGACCGGCGTATAGTGGCACGCCGATACGGACAGTTGCTGCTGGACGCACTGCCGCCGTTCCGGCGAATCATCGAGCATTAATTCGGGTCTTGCCCATAAAAAAAGAGCCAGCCCGAAAGGGGATGGCTCTTATCGAAAGGGGTTCAAACGAACCCGGGCGTCGAAACAACGCGGAACAAGAAGTCTGAAGGCCTGAAGTTCAGAATTCTCGGTAAGGCGTTAACCTCACCATGGTTGAATAATAGGGCTTAACGGGGCGTAAATGGATCGTCCAAAGGGCGTAGTGAAGAGGCTTAATTCTCGAAAAGTGTGACGCACATCACACGTTTATTCGCGGAGCACTTTCAGTTCCCGTGCCCGGGCCAGGGCTTCGGTGCGCCGGCTAACGCCGAGCTTGCCGTACAGGTTCCGGATATGGGCTTTGACGGTGGCGGGCGCCACCGCCATCCTGGTGGCGATGTCCTTGTTGGCCAGCCCCTGATTTATCAGCAGCAGTACTTCCTGTTCTCTCTGGCTCAGGGGTTCGGCCAGCCCGTCAGTTGTTTCAGAGGGCTGGTCCGATTGGGGCTTGGATAGGGCAATGTCGGCGTTTCCGGATAGCTGGTCTTTCAGCATGGTCAGCAGTTCACGGTTCCAGCGCCCGGGCGTTCGTAGTCGGGGGCAGTCCAGCAGCATGGCCCGGATGCTGGGGCTTTCTTCCGCAAACAGCTTCAAAAAAACCGCGTTTTCGGCCCGATCCAGCGCCCGCTCCAGCATGACGGCGGCTTCCTCAGTGCGATCTTCCTGCGCAAGGGCATCGGCATACACTAACAGGATCTCCACCAGATGTCGGTTATGGGCGTTGCGTTCTGCCACCGGAACCAGTGCCGATAAGGTTTCCTGCGCTTTCTGGTAATCCTTGAGGGCTACCTGCACCCGGGCCAGCGCGATCTGGTTCTGTTCCCGGTTCAGGGGGTTGGTGGCTGGTGTTTCCAGGGCCGCCTTCAGGGTGGTCATGGCTTTATCAGCGAGGCCCAGCGCAAGGTAACAACGGGCCAGAAGGGCCGAAGCGGCAGGTGGATCAAACAGGATGTGGTCACGGCGCTTGCTGCCAACGGCGACAGCGTCTCCCAGCAATTCGATGGCTTCTTCGAGTTCACCTTGGCTGAACGCAAGGTGGCCGCGTACGTACTGGATGACAACATGTTGTCCGGGCTCCGTACCTTTCTCCACATGTTCGAGCAGCGGAGACAGGTAACTGGCGGCCAACTCCGGCTCATTGCGTTCACGGTAGATTTCGGTCAGCGCGCTGTTCTGCCAGCAGGATATCAGCCGTGGCTGGCTTGGGTCTGCAAAATGTTCATCTACCCAGTTGCGTACGCGGGTGGTGGTTTTCAGGGCCAGTTCCGTGTCACCTCGGTTGTACTGTATCCAAGCTAACAGGCCGCCGGAGGATAAAGCCGTGCTGGCTTTTCGTTCTATCTGGCCGTAATGCACGGCAGACTCCAGCGCTTCCTCGGCGTCGTTAAGCTCACCCTTCCCGAAGTAATCGAGACCGAGACCGTAATAGGTGACGGATTTCAGTGGTATCTGGATCTGGTCGATGTCCTTGAGTACCTGGCGGGTGAGGTCTGACGCATTCTTTTCGTCATTCCTGCTACGGGCAAGGTAAGAACGCACCAGAGATATTTCGCTATGGATGGCCAGTGCGCCCTCGGCATCCGGGTGGGAATCGGCAACCCGTCGGTCGAGCAGGTCTTCAACTTCTGTCAGCAGGGGTTCCAGGCCCTCAACACGGTTGGCGAAGAACAACCCCCAGATCCTGAGCATCTGCAGTTGTGGGCTGTCAGCCAGTTGCCTTGGCGGTATGGTGTCCAGCCAGGCCAGTACCGGCAGGTGATAACCACCGTGAATCAGGTTGTTACCATGCTCGGCGAGCACTCGTGCCAGGCGGTCGGTGTCATTCTGGCTGACGATCTGGGCAATACCTTCCTGCACCTGGCCGTGGCTGAGCAACCAGTCAATGGTGCGTGACTGCAGTTCTATCGCCCGTTGTGGATCAATCGATTCTATCCGTTGGAGCAGGGCCTCGCGAAACAGGTCGTGGTAGCGGAACCACTGGTTGTGTTTGTCCAGGGGGATCAAGAACAGGTTTAGGGAAAGCAGGCGAGCAAGGATGTCCTGGCTGTCATCCCGCTGGCGAACGGCATTGCACAGGGAGCTGGACAGGCGCGGGCAGTAGGCGGTGTCGAGCAGAAATTCGGTTAGCTCGTCCGGGAGTTGGTGCAGCACTTCGGTAAGAACATAATCACTGATCAGCGCACCATCTGGTGTGCCAATACGCTTTTGGCCGGAGTGGCTGGATTCCAGGGCTTCGGTCTTACCCGCCAGGGCAGAGAGCTGCATGGCGGCAACCCAGCCCTCGGTGCGCCGGCAAATGGTGCGGATCTCCTGTTCAGACAGGTTCATTGCCATGGTGTCCTGGAAGAAGGCTCTGCATTCGTCTTCCGAAAACGCCATCAGTCCCGGATGAATATCCTGAACCTGCCGCCTGACTCGCCATCGCGCCAAAGGCAGAGGGGGTTCTGTGCGGGAAGCAATGGTTACCAGGACCCCCGGGGGCAGGTAGTCCATGCACCAGGCCAACTGGCGGTGGATGCCGTCGTTGCTGATCACATGGTAATCGTCCAGGACCAGGTGCCAGGGATTGCGGTCTTCGGCCAGGGCATTGACCAGCCCGGTAATGGCGGCGGTCAGGTTGTCGCCCTGCTGCCGGGACAGCTGCTTTTCGCAATCTTCAAGCCCCATCAGCCCGGCGTGCTTGAAGGCGCCAATCACATACTGCCAGAACTGCACCGGCTGGTCGTCATGCTCGTCCAGTGACAGCCAGGCGGTACTGGCACTGTTGCGGGCGCACCATTGGCTGGCCAGGGTGGTCTTGCCAAAGCCGGCGGGCGCCACGATCAGGTTCAGCCTTTTACCTTGCTCCGGTTCCAACAGGGCGTCCAGCCGGTGCCTGCGCACAGCTCTGGAATCGGGTGTTGGCCTTAGAAATTTGGTGGTCAGTAGCATGGCTTCCCGGGGTCAGGGCATGGTCGTTACCGGATTGTGTGCTTTGTCGCACACAAGTCAAGAGCTGCGGTGACGCAAAGCGTTGGTGGGGCAGCGAATCCTGGTAATTGGTCTACACTGAATACAGATTAAATTGTATATCCAAAAAGAATGAAAAAATAAATTCTTATGCGTATTATCGAGTAAAAGACTCATCCAGGGAGCGACAGACTCAATGAAATTACAGCAGCTGCGTTATATCTGGGAAGTGGCGCACCACGATCTGAACGTCTCCGCCACCGCCCAGAGCCTTTTCACTTCCCAGCCGGGTATCTCAAAACAGATTCGGTTGCTGGAAGATGAGCTGGGGCTGGAGGTGTTTGCCCGCAGCGGTAAGCATCTGACCCGTATCACTCCCGGTGGCGAGATTATCATCCGGGAAGCCGGTGAGATACTGCGCCGGGTGGAGGGCATCAAAAAGATTGCCCAGGAGTTTAGCAATCAGCGCAAGGGCGACCTGAGCATTGCCACCACCCACACTCAGGCCCGCTACGCCTTGCCACCTGTGATCAGTGGTTTCATTGAAGAATATCCGGATGTTTCTCTGCACATGCATCAGGGCACGCCGATGCAGATTTCCGAGATGGCGGCCAATGGCGCCGTGGATTTTGCCATCGCCACTGAGGGCATGGATCTGTTCAATGATCTGATCATGATGCCTTGCTACAAATGGAATCGCTGCGTAATCGTGCCCAAGGATCATCCGCTGGCAAAAGGGCAGGAGCTGACCCTGGAAGAGCTGGCGGAGTATTCCCTGGTGACCTACGTCTTTGGTTTTACCGGCCGGTCCAAGTTGGATGAGGCCTTCCAGTCCCGTGGCCTGACACCAAAAGTGGTGTTTACCGCTGCCGATGCCGACGTGATAAAAACCTACGTAAGGCTGGGGCTCGGGGTCGGGATTATCGCCAGCATGGCGTTTGATCCAAAAGTGGATACCGATCTGGTATCGCTGGATGCCAGCAAACTGTTCCGGCCTTCCGTCACCCGAATCGGGTTTCGAAAAGGGACCTTCCTACGTGGTTACATGTACGATTTCATGCACAGGTTTGCGCCACACCTGACCAAAGACATGATCGATAACGTGGTTGCGCATCAGGGCAGTCGCACAGAAATCCAGGAATTGTTCAAGGATATTGAACTGCCGGTTTATTGAGGTTCTGAATAACAAAAAAGCCCGCCGTCCGTGATGACGTGCGGGCTTTTTTGCGAGTGTGAAATGAGGTTAGCCTGATTTGCCGATCAGGTTGCCCGCATGCAGGCCACATTCCTTATGGGTAGCCTCTTCCCACCACCAGCGGCCTTCCCGCTCGTGCTGGCCCGGCAGAACCGGCCTGGTGCACGGCTGGCAGCCGATGCTGACGAAGCCTTTTTCGTGCAGTGTGTTGTAGGGCGCCTCAGACATCCGGATGTAATCCCAGACCTCTTTCGAGCTCCAGTTCGCCAGCGGGTTGAATTTCACCAGAGTCTTGTTGTCGCTGGAGAAAGCTGAATCAACCTGAACGACCGGTACGTCGTTTCGGGTACCGGGGCTCTGATCCCTGCGTTGCCCGGTAATCCAGGCATCAACGGTCGCCAGTTTCTTGCGCAGAGGATTGACCTTGCGAATGCCGCAACATTCGGAATGGCCATCTTCGTAGAAGCTGAACAGTCCTTTGCGGTTCACCATGTCCTGAACTTCACCGGCATCCGGGAACAGCACTTCAATTTCGATGCCGTAATGGGTTCGCACCCGTTCGATGAAGTCGTAGGTTTCCGGGTGCAGGCGCCCAGTGTCCAGGGTAAACACTTGCAGGTTATCGGTTAGCTTGTGGGCCATTTCGATCAGCACCACATCTTCGGCGCCGCTGAATGAAATGGCGATGTTGTCATAGCGTGCCAGCGCCGCCTTGAGGATAGCCCGGGGGCTTTGGCCTTCGAGCTCGGCGCGGAGAGATTCAATATCAGTCATGTTGCTCCAGGGGGCTTTTTCCACTGTGCGATCAACGGGGTGATCAAACGCGTGATCCAATTTATATTAAAGGCTACCACCAAATGCCTCATAGCCTGAAGGAATGAGCATCTATATCTTTATACCTTGCTAACAGCGACGAAGTGGGGGATTCACGATGCATTCCTGCCAGGATTTTCATATCATACGCCCCAGGCAGCCCGGTCCTTAGTGGTCCGGCCCATTATCACTTTTTCAGGAGACCGTTGTGGAACTCGCATGTCTTGACCTTGAGGGCGTACTGATCCCGGAAATCTGGATCGCATTTGCAGAAAAAACCGGCATAGAGGAGCTCAAGGCAACCACTCGGGATATTCCTGACTACGATGTGCTGATGAAGCAGCGCCTGCGCATCCTGGATGAGCACGGCTATGG
This sequence comes from Marinobacter sp. LQ44, assembly GCF_001447155.2. Taxonomy (NCBI): domain Bacteria; kingdom Pseudomonadati; phylum Pseudomonadota; class Gammaproteobacteria; order Pseudomonadales; family Marinobacteraceae; genus Marinobacter; species Marinobacter sp. LQ44. The sequence continues at coordinate 123,459 of NZ_CP014754.1, forward strand.
GCTGCCGGAGATTCAGGAAGTGATCAGCACTCTGGACCCACTGCCCGGCGCCCGTGAATTCCTCGATTGGCTGCGTGAGCGGTTTCAGGTGGTGATCCTGTCGGATACCTTCTATGAATTCGCCATGCCCCTGATGAAAAAGCTGGGATATCCGGCACTGCTGTGCCACAAGCTCGAAGTGGCGGAGAATGGTCAAATCACCAACTACCTGCTGCGCCAGCGTGATCCCAAACGCCAGTCAGTTCGCGCTTTCCAGTTGCTGAATTATCGGGTGATCGCTGCTGGTGATTCCTACAATGACACCACCATGCTAGGCCAGGCAGAAGCCGGCATTCTGTTCCATGCACCGCAGAATGTCATTGACGAGTTCCCGCAGTTCCCTGCAGTGCACAATTTCGATGATCTGCGGCAGGAATTCCTGAAGGCCAGCGCTGTTCATACGGCCTGATTTTTAGACGCTCTGACCCGCGCTACCGTTAGCTGGTAACTCGGGTCAGGGTTTCAGTTCCTCCAAGAAGTGCATCAACGGTTGTACTTTGGCCAGGGTTTCCTGGTATTCAGCTTCCGCCTCAGAGTCGGCCACGATGCCACCTCCGCCCCAGCACCTCACGGTTCCATCGGGTTCGCAGAGCAGGGTGCGAATTGCAATACTGCTGTCCAGATGGCCATCAAGACCGTAATAGAACACTGAGCCGCAGTAGGGGCCTCGCCAGTGCGGCTCCAGTTCGGCAATGATTTCCATGGCCCGGATTTTAGGAGCGCCGGTAATGGAACCTCCCGGGAACGCATCAAATAATGCCTGTAACGGGCTGATGCCAGGTTTCAGTGTGGCTCGAATGTGGCTAACCAGGTGATGCACGTTGCGGTAGGACTCAAGGGCAAACAGCTCATCAACACTGACCGAGCCGGGCAGGGCATGAACGCTAAGGTCGTTACGAAGCAAGTCCACAATCATCAGATTCTCGGCCCGGTCTTTCTCGGAGGCCAGTAGCTCCCTGGCCAGGGCTTCATCCTGTTCAGGGTTCTCGCCCCTGGCACGGGTGCCCTTGATGGGGCTGGTTTCGATGACGCCATCGCGGATAGCGAGGAATCGTTCCGGTGATACCGAAACCACGGTATGACCCCGGAAGCGCAGAAAAGCCGCATAAGGCGTCGGGTTGGCGTGGCTGAGCGCGCTGAAGGCGGCCCAGGGGCTGCCCTGATATTGTCCCTCAAACGATTGGGACAGATTGGCCTGGTAGCAGTCACCGGACTGAATATAGTGCCTTACCCGATTAACCCTCTGCCGAAAATGTTCAGGTGTTTGCGTTGGGCTGAAATGGCCGGTTATCAACCAGGGCTGAGGATCTTCGGTTACAGGCTGTTCAAGCCAATCGGCCAGCTTTTTTTCCACAGAAGCGGGCAGTTGGGGATGGACCCATAGATAGCACTCGCCGCTTTCCAGGTTTTCACTGGCCATCCACAGGTAAAGCCCGGCGAAAAACAACGGGTAGCGGAGGTCACTGGCCAGTCTGTTTAGCCTTGGCTCCCTGGCGTAGCCGAACTCGTAGGCAACGCTGCCAATCCAGCCGCCCGCGAGCGGGCAGGGTACCTCGGCATCGGTGATTCCGGGTTGCCGGTAGGTGTCTGCCAGTGCCTCCAGTTCACCGGCCAGGGCGGGCGTGTTGACTCGTTTGTTTGGGGTGCTGTCGATGACGGCCTGCTCCACGGCAAGACAGCTGAAACCCCGGGCGTCACCTCGGCCCCCCGATGACGCCTGGCTGCCGAGAAAAACAAAGTCCGGTTGCTGCGAGGCATGGGCGCAGAGCTGATTGTACTGTTGCCGGGTTACGGGCTGGCAGAGAGGAAAGGCCAAGATACCTCCGTTAAAAATTGGAAGAATGATACACGATGCACAAAACGGCCGTTGTCGGATCAGGACAGGCGCTGATCTAATGGTTATACGGAGCCGATTAGCCCGGAGCGTATTTTACCGGGTTTTGCCGCCCGTGAACTGAAAATCCATAAAACAAGAACGGAAGTTGTCCTATGTCTCGCTTCAGAAAGCACGCACTTGCCGCCACGATCAGTCTTTTTGCCCTGGGTGCGACCTACTCGCTGGCGGAGGGGTTGCCGCAAGGTGGTCCCTTGTCTGACGGAAAAATTTCGGAGGATGAGTTGGGTGTGGTTATTCTCAGCGCGCAGCAGCAGCTGATTCGGTTGTCAGAGGCGGCGACAGAAGAATACCAGTCAGCCATATTGGAACCTGGTGCAAATACGCCGAAAGCCTGGATGTTGATGAAGGATGGTGAAACCGTAAAACGGATCAATATTGATGCCCACGCGGCTGGCATGCCTGCGGCCGCTCAAGTAAAGATGTATCGGGCCGCCATCAAGTCGATCGCTCAGAGAGGACAGATAAACGCAGCAGCCATCCTCTACACGGGTAGGGTTAGTGAAGAGAACGATACCGAAGTTCTTGTCATAGAGCATGAGCACCGTTTAGGAGTGTCATCAAACAAGGTAATTGGTTACGAAATTCGCAACGGAGCGATTTCCTGGGCCGAGCCAGTTTCCCAGGAGAAGCCGTTTGAGTGGTTCTACCAAAGTAAAGGTGGGCAGTCCTGAGCAAAATGCGAACTCATCGATACTTGTTTCTAAATGTAATTGTAACGTAAAGGACTGTGAATGGAGTCACGGACTAGGACTGTAAAACAATCTTAAATGGACCTGTGGAGTAAAGGACTTCACTTAAAAAACTCACACAAGAATAAAATGAGTTTCACAAGGAGATAATAATGAAAGGCCTGAAGAAAATTGCTCTGGCAACTGCCGTTGCCGCTATGCCGTTCGCTGCTCACGCTGACCTGAAAGCCCTTGACGATACCGCAATGGGTAACGTTACTGGCCAGGCTGGTGTGACCATTGAACTGGAAACCAAAGTCAGCATCGGTCAGTTCGTGTATACCGATGAAGGTAGCTTCACTGTGAACGATATCGTTCTGGGTGGTTCTGGTGTTGCTGGCGGTCCTGGCTCCGATCTGTTGGACGATCTGTACATTGACATCGATGTAGAGGCTGATGGTGATGCAGTCATCTCTGTTCACTCCATCTCCGGTGCCCCGATCGACTGGGGTATGACTGCCAGCTCCATGGAACTGGTAGCCGCTGATGGCAGCGAGAGTACTACACTGGTTTCTAATCTGAGTGGCTACGGTGCGCTGGGTCAGCTGGACATCCGTGTTGATACCGCGACCGATACCCTGAATCTGGACGTTGCATTCAACGTGCAGCAGATGGACTTCGATGTTGAATTCCTCGGTGTTGGTATCCGTGACATGGCTATCATGGGTGGCAACTTCTTTGAAGAAGTTGCGGCTAATGGCCAGCCAGTCAGCGCAGCCGGCCTTTTCGCCGTTGCTAACGTAGATGTTTACAAAGGCGATGGTCTTGGTGCATCCACTATGACTGACGTCTTGCGTATCGACATCAACGACATCACCATGGACATGTCCATCGGTGCGATCGAGATTGGTGGCGCGTCCATCGGTTCCATCGCCATGGATAACCTGACCATCTCCGACACTCGTCTGGCTGTTTACGGTCACTAATCCGACCTGAACACCTGAGTAGGTGATGAGCGCCCCGCATTGCGGGGCGTTTTTAGTTAGTCAGAAAAAATCTGGCCAAAATAAAGCGGCGACCCGAAGACGGTCGCCGTTTTATTTTTAAAGATGAGGGCTCTGAATCAGCGGTCTGGCACCTGAATGGACAGATCGAATCCGCCGCCGGGTCTTGGGGTTAGCTGGATTGGCCCCTCGTTGATGCCGTGGGGAATATCAATGCGATCAATGCCCGGAGGATTGCCGATGCTGAAGTTCAGGTTCTGCCCGTCAAAACCAATTCCCAGCTGGTCGTTAAGAAACGTCTGGGTGAAAGGTTCATCCGGTATTTGTGGCTGCTGACCGAAAATCAGCTGTGGAATCGTCTCGGCAAAATTGGCCGGGGGTTGTGCACGGGCCAATTCCTCGGTTGGCAGCAGGAGAGCTCTGCGCAGGAACTCCTCCTCGGCGCTGCTCAATGCGTCTGATTTACCATCTTCCATATAGCGCTGGAGCGCTTCGCGGTAGGCTTCTTCCTCGGCTTCACTCAATACCGGTTCGCCGGGTGAGATGGTCAGCGCTCTGATGATGCGCTGGCGATCCGCTTCGGTCTTTTGCTGGTCTCTGGGCACGACAATGACAGCGGAGTCCTGAACATAGGTTTCCACCATTTCATCCGATGTCATCGTCTGAACGCCGGCCATGGCCGGAGCGGAGAGCGAGACAGCGATGGCCGTTGCAAGCAGTGTTGGGCGTGTCATGGCATAGCCTCTTGCGTTACCGGATCAGTTCAGAGGCGCGGCTGAGACTACAATATTCAGTCAATACGCTTCCTTATCGGAGTATTCGGTTTGTCTGACAGTTTTTCAACCGAAAAGTGCCTGGTCTGTGATCAGAATCCGCAGTTGGACAGTAAAGCTTTATGGGTGGCCGGATAATGTGGTTTGATGCGTGCCGGTAACGGGTGAACTTTTGAGGAAGAATGCGGCCTGATGGGCATGATAACGCGAAAACTCCGGCAACGATGGCAGCACTGGATTAACCGCAGGGTTCCCCGTGCAGACAGCCAGACATTCAGTCAGAAAAACATTTTCATCCTGCCAACCGGTGCCGGGGTGGTCTTTGGTGTTCTGCTGCTGATCATGCTGATCACCGGTATCAATTACCAGAACAGCCTCATTTACCTGTTGACGTTCATTCTCGGGGCCCTGTTCGTGGGCGCCATGCATCAGACCCATCGCAATCTCTCGGGGCTGACGCTCGCGCTTATTCAGCCCGGTGAAGGCGAGGCCGGGGATGATATTCCGTTTCGATTCCGGGTTACCGCTGGCAAGGATAGCGGACTTGCCATTGCGTTGTCGGTTGTGGATTCGAAGCTCGAAGGTGTCCATGTGCCGGCCGGCCAGGCCCGGGACGTTATGTTGCCCATTCCGTCGGCTCACCGTGGTTACCTGCGGCCAGACAAGGTTCGGATTGAAACCCGTTTTCCATTCGGATTGCTCAAGGCCTGGTCCTGGTTGCGCCCAAGCTCAGCCGGTATTGCCTATCCTCGACCATTGACGGCTCCGGAAGTGGTCAGCCAGGTAGATGACGGCAGCGAGGCCCGTTCCTCGGCGCCAGTGGCTGGTCAGGACAATGCCGACCTTCGGCCCTGGCGTGAGGGCGATCTCAGCCAACGGGTCATGTGGAAACGGTTTGCCCGCTCCGGCCAGATGGTGGTTGCCGATTGGGAAGGGGAGCAAGGTAGCCCCCACTGGCTGGATTTCAACGCTTTCCCGGGCGCGGATACGGAACTCCGGCTCAGCTACCTGGCCTGGCTGGTGGCCGACCGGCTACAGAAAGGCGCAAAGTTTGGATTGAACCTGCCTGGGGAGGTGATTGAACCGGACACCGGACCCATCCACGCAGACCGGTGCCTGCGGGCGCTGGCGGTATGGGGCGAGAAACCGCCCAGAGAGCAGGATTCACTGCCATTTGGCACTCGCAAGAGGTTGGACGGTGCGGCGGCAGGAGGTGCCGTATGAGGCGCCTGGCTAATGCGCTCCTCGGCAGAAACCGCAACTCTGAGGTGCCTGCGGATGCCATTCCTGGCACGGCATTGCTCTGGCTGATTGGCAGTTTCGCGTTGTTATTGTTGCCCCAGTGGAACCGATTACCCTGGTGGCTGATTGCCGCCTGCGTGGTGCTGGCCGGTTGGCGCTGGCTGGCCCAGAGCGGCCGGGTGCGATTGCCAGGGCGCTGGTTGCGGACGGGTATTATGCTGGTGTTGATCGGCGTGTATATGGGGACTGTTCAGGGCCGCTTTACCGTTGACACTGCTGCGTCGTTCTTCGTGTTGGCTGTGGGGCTCAAATGGCTGGAAACCCGCTCTGCCCGGGATTTCTATGTGCTGTTTTTTATTCTGGTGTACCTGGCGGCGGTAAATTTCCTGTTCCAGCAGGACATCCTGTGGGCTCTGCTGACATTTGCAGCCATTGCCTGCCTGCTGGTGGGCTTGCAGATTCTCAACGCTCCGGATTTACCCGGTTCATTGAAGGCGGGTTGGAAGCGGCTGGGCCTGTTGATGCTCAAGACTCTGCCGGTGGTTGTCCTGTTGTTTGTCTTCTTTCCCCGTATGGCTCCGCTGTGGAGCGTGCCTCTGGTTTCCGGTGAGGCTCGCAGCGGTATCTCTGACACCATGCGCCCCGGCGATATTTCCAATCTGGCCCAGAGCAGTGAGCGAGCATTCCGCGTAAGTTTTGGTGGTTCAATACCGGAGTACAGGGATCGCTATTGGCGAGGACTGATTCTCGATTACCTGGATCGCGAGACATGGCGGCAGCGGGACCGGGAGCCATTCCAACGCCCGGGCAGGGTCGCCGTGGATGGCGGCGTGGGGCCACTGGCCAGCAACCAATATGATGTGCTGATGGAGCCGACAGACCAACGATGGGCCTTCTCTCTCGAGAATTCCATAGCGGTTTCCGACAACGTATTTGATGCAGGGGAAGAGCTGTTCAGGTTCCGGCGCCCCGCAGACAGTCCCGTGCGCTATCGGTTGGCGATTTCCCCCGGGCAAATCCGGCCAGACAGTGAGCTTTCCCAGGCAGCGCGTGATCGCTACCTGCAATTGCCGGGTAACGGGAACCCGCGGGCACGGGCATTGGCCCGTGAATTGGCGGGGCAGTATTCCCCGGCTCAGGTGGTTAACGAACTCATGCAGCGGTTCCGTAACGAGGAATACTATTACACCCTGCGGCCACCGGCGATGCCCAACGATGGCGTGGATACCTTGCTATTTGAGGAACAGCGGGGGTTCTGTGCCCATTACGCGGGCGCTGCCACCTTCGTATTCCGGGCGGCTGGTATTCCGTCCCGTGTGGTTGTGGGCTACCAGGGCGGGGATGCCGGCGCCGGGGGCGACTACCTGATTGTTCGCCAGTATGACGCCCATGCCTGGGTTGAGGTATGGCTGGAAGGCCAGGGTTGGGTTCGGGTTGATCCAACGGCTGCAATTGCTCCGGATCGCATTGAGTTCGGGCTGCGGGAGGCGATGGCTGAGGAGGGCTCCTTCCTGGAAAACAATCTGACTTCGCCTCATCGGTACGGGGATTTGGCGGTTCTGCAATGGGCATCGCTGCAACTCGACAGAATTAATTACCATTGGCAACGCTGGGTTGTGGGCTATCAGGGTCAAAGCCAGATGAATCTGATGTCCCGGTTGCCAGGCGGCATTGGCATGAAGGAGCTTGGCTACATTACCGCCGGGCTGGTTGGCTTTGCACTTCTTGTGGCTGGGCTGGTGTCAGCACTTTCAATGACACGGGGAACTCGGCAGGATGGCTTCAGGCGTGTTGTCGGATCATGGCACCGGCTGTGTGAACAGGCCGGTGTGCCTGTGCGCAGTGGCGAAACCCCGGTGGTGCTGGCGGAACGCATGGCCGAGGCCCGGCCATCGGTGGCGGAGTCTGCCCGGATCTTTGCCCGGACAGTGAACAGCCATTACTATAGCTCTGCCTCAACCCGTCAGGCTGATGACGATACACGGCGGCTGAGGCGGCTACTGAAAACCATGAAGCGTCAACTCAAACGCAATCAGGAAACCGCATCCCGGATGCCGAAACATGACTGACATCGCACAGGAAATGCCCTGGCTGGCCCGCGCCTGGTCGGCAGTGCAAAGCCGACTGGCACAGGATCGTTTGCCCCACGCATTGCTGGTAGTGGGTGAATGTGGCGTAGGAAAGCGCGCCTGGGCCCAGGCAGTGGCTGGTTTGCTGTTGTGTGAAGCACCGGCCAAATCAGAATCCGGTGCGGCGGTGGCGTGTGGCCATTGCAAGCAGTGTGAGCTGATGGCTGCAGGCAGTCATCCGGATCTGCGGGTTTATACCCCAGAGAAATCGCGCATGGTGAAGGTTGACCAGATACGGGCACTCTCCACGTTTGCTGTTGCTTCGCCCCAGGTTGGTCATCACAAGGTCGCGATTGTTGACCGGGCAGATCAGTTAAACATCAATGCCGCCAATGCGTTGCTGAAAACCCTGGAAGAGCCGCTGCCGGACGTGACACTGCTGCTGTTGCAGGAGAGCGGTCGGCCGGTCCTGCCGACCATTCGCTCCCGTTGTCAGGCGCTGACCATACCCTTGCCGACAGCAGAGCAGGGCGGGCAATGGCTGGCTGCCCGGGTGGCCGAGCTGGACGAGGCAAGCCGGCCGGGCGCCGAGGTCTTGGCCAAAAGCCTGATGCTGGCGGGCAATGCACCCCGATTAGCGTTGGACTACGCAGTAGGTGATTTTCTGCTCCTTCGGGACAAGGCCTTTGAAGCATTCCGCCAGTTTATGAAAGGGCAGATCCCGGTTGGTGAGGCGGCGAAAGCTTTCAAGGCCCTTGGCCTGGACGATTCGCTCTGGCTATTTGAAAGCTGGGCCGCGGATCTGGCGCGTGCCAGTGTGGGAGGCACAGTATCGGACCCGGAAGCGGCGGATATGCTCGGATATCTCGCCAGCAACAATCCACCCTGGAGGGCCCATCAGCTCCTGGACATGGTCAAGGAAAGTCGTAGTGCGGCAGTATACAATGCCAGCCCGGAACTGGAGGCCAGCCAGCTTCTGATTGCCTGGCGGGATCTGATGCCAAGGAAGCGTAAAGCAAGCTGAGCTTTCTTCAATTTCAGCTGCTATGATTGTGAATTGTCAGGAGATTCCTGAAGTATTATGGCAATGTATAACGACACAAGAACTTCCAGCGTAAAAGGTATGTGATATGGGCCCAGGATTTGGCGCGCGCAGCGGCATTCTCACCCTGACCATCAAGGACAAAGCGGTTCTGTACGCCGCTTATATGCCCTACATTCGGCAAGGTGGTCTGTTCATTCCTACCCAGAAGCAATATCAGCTCGGAGACGAGGTGTTCTTGCTGCTCAACCTGATGGACGAGCCGGAAAAGATACCTGTGGCGGGTAAAGTGGTGTGGATTACACCCAAAGGCGCGCAAGGTAACCGTGCGGCAGGTATCGGTGTCCAGTTTAACGGTGACGATGAATCCGCAAGGACCAAGATCGAGTCTTACCTGGCAGGCTCGCTGAGCTCTGATCGCCCAACGCACACCATGTAGGACCCGCTTTGCATGACTGACACTGTGTTACCCGGCAGTGGGCACGACATTCCGGCCGGCTGCCGGGAGGCACACTGGCCGCTCGATAACCTGACCCTTGCCGGCCTGACCTGGCATACTGACCCCTCGCACGAAGTTCGCTCCCCCATACTTATGGTGCACGGCTGGCTTGATAACGCCATGACATTCGCCCGGTTGGCACCAGCGTTGGCCACCGATGCCAGTGTTCACGCAATCGACATGGCCGGTCATGGCCATTCGGGGCATCGACCACCGGGCTATGGTTACTGGCTGATGGACTATGTGGCAGACCTCAGTGAATTGATTGACCATCATTTTCCGGAAAGCGATCGGTACCCCCTTGATCTGGTGGGCCATTCGCTGGGTGGTATCGTTTGTGCCCTGTATGCGGCGGCTTTCCCTGAGAGGGTGAGGCGGCTGGTGATGATTGACAGCCTGGGTGCCTTGAGCCGCCCCGCCAAGGAAACCATCCCTCAGTTGCGTCGGGCCTTACAGAAAAAGCGGAACGGATCGGCACCTCCGGCGGTCTATCCCGATGTGGCGACGGCGGCGAGGATCCGTGAGGGTGGGCTCAGCCCATTGAGCGCCGAGGCTGCAGCATTGCTGGTGCCCAGAAACATGCGGGCTGAAGGAGATGGCTTTGTCTGGCGCACCGATGCACGGCTAAGACACCCCACGCCATTAATGATGACCGAAGAGCAGGTTCATGCCTCACTGGCCGCCATCCGGACGCCAACCCTGTTCGTAAGAGCGTCTGAAGGGTTGTTGGCCAGCCGTGGCGGATTGGACAAGCGTGCAGAGCTGATACCCGATCTGACGACAGTGGACGTTCCCGGGGGGCACCATTGTCACCTGGATGGTGACACCACGCCGGTTGCACATGCTATAAAAAGGTTTCTATTTAATGAATAATCGTGCTGTTGTAATGAAACTCCGAAGCCTGTTGGCGGCTGCTTTGCTAGCTTGCGGTTCAGTGGCGTCAGCATCGGAGCTTGGCGAACCATTGGATGCGTTCGCCCAGTCGAGCCTTCAGTCGGCGCTGGACATTCAGTCGTCCGGGCACCTCGTGCTTATGAGCCCGGTTCGCGAAATACGCGGAGAGATCCGCTCGGATGTCATGGCCAGGCTGCCGGTGAACGGCAAGGGCCAGTTATTCGAAATCAACCGGGATGCGAGCCGTAGGGCCGCACAGGAACACTATCGGGGCGAGCTTCAGGCGCGAGGCGGCCAGATCCTTTTTGAATGTTCCGGAGTGGCCTGTGGTCGAAGCAACGTCTGGGCAAACCAGATTTTTGAGCAACCCAGGCTCCTCGGCCGGGATCAGGACCAGGACTACTTCGTCGGTGCCGTGGCAGATGTTGATGGCAACCGATGGTTGACCCTGGTGTACACCGTCACCCGTGGCAATCAGCGTGAATATGTTTGGGTTGAACACCTCCAGGTAGCTGCCGGGGCGGACATTCCCGGCTTTCAGGCGTCTGCTGCACGACTGCTGGGCCCCATTATTGTGCCCTGGCAGGGCGGTGTTACCCATCGGTTTGATCTGTCGACTACGGATCGCCGGCGGCTGGGAGAGTGGGCGGCAGAGGAGGGCGCCGAGGTGGTGCTTGCCGCGTTTTCTTCGCTGGAAAATGATGAAACCCTGAATGATTCGATCGCAAGGGCGGAAAGGGCTGCGGGCGCCCTGGCCGACGTGCTGGCGAAATCCGGAGTTTCCCGGGAGCAGGTCCGCATCCTGACCATCGGGCCGGGGGTGCAGGTAGCGGACCCTAATCGCACGGGTGACCGCATCGAAATCCTGGTAATCAAGAGGTAAGGGAATGTCCGGGGACAACAAGCCAGACAACCAACATGTCGGCAGTGAGCAAGTGCCTGCAGAGGATGGTGTCAGCAAAGTATTGGCAAGTTCTGACGTATCGCCGGCCGAAGCTCCGGCCAATGCTGCACGCAAGCCCTCGCAAACCGGAAACGGCAAAACGGTCGCCTTGACCCTGGGTAGTGGCGGTGCCCGGGGTTATGCCCACATTGGCGCCATTGAGGTACTGCAGGAACGGGGTTACAACATTATCGCGATCTCCGGCTGTTCCATGGGCGCCCTTATCGGCGGTATGTACGCGGCTGGCAAGATGAAGGAATACAAGGACTGGGTGACCGGGCTGGGCCAGTTCGATGTCCTGAAACTGCTGGACGTTACCTTCACCTCGGTCGGCGCTATTCGGGGAGAGAAGGTCTTCTCGGTGGTCCGTGACATTCTGGGCGATACTCGGATCGAAGACTTGCCCATTGCGTTTACTGCGGTTGCCACCGATCTCCTTGCCCACAAGGAAATCTGGTTTCAGGAAGGGCCGCTGGATCGCGCCATCCGTGCATCCGTTGCCATCCCGAGTGTTGTGACGCCTCTGGTGCTGGACGGCAGGGTGTTGGTAGACGGTGCATTGCTGAATCCCCTGCCGATTATCCCGACGATCTCTGCCCACGCCGATTTGATCATGGCCGTCAACCTGAGTGGCGAGGATGAACAGCCAAGGCGAATTCCCGGTGCGGCATTTGCCGATGAAGACTCCGGCAGCGATATGGATGAATGGGTCGACGCCATCCGGGATAAAGCCTCCCGGTTGTTTGACTGGGATGCCATTAAATCCCTGACCTCCCGGAAACTCGATACCGGGGAATCTCCCGAAGAAAAGATCACCCGGGAGATGGCGAAAAAGCATAAAAAGAAGGATTTGAAAGCCCGGCATGAGGAGCCGGAGAAGGCCGCTCATCACCAGAAACGAGATGACCACGAGACCATTGACTGGGACAAGCTGGGCATTGGCAAATTTGATGTGATGAACCTGACCATCGAAACCATGCAGAGTGCCCTGGTTCAATACAAGATTGCCGGGTATCCGCCTGATCTCCTGGTTAATATCCCGAAGAATGCCAGCCGAAGTTACGATTATCACAAGGCACCGGAACTGATTCAGCTGGGCCGGGAGCGTATGGCTGCCGCACTGGACCGGTTTGAGCAAAGCCGCAGCAGTTCCGGTCCGTTGGCCCTTTAATCTGTATGCGGGCTGCAGGCCTGTGCTTAATAGGCGTATAATGCCGCGCTACATTAGCCTGACCAGGAAGACGTTTTTGTGACCAGTCCAGTTGACGATCTACACACCATCCGGGACTTTCTGCGCTATGCCGCGTCACGGTTTGCGGCATCGCCGTTGTATTTCGGGCATGGTACCGACAACGTGTGGGATGAAGCCGTGCAGCTGGTGTTACGCAGTGTCCACCTGCCATTGGAGAACAACAATGTGTTTCTGGATGCGCGCCTGGTGCGCACAGAGCGCGAACTGATTGTTGAGCGCATTGAGCGCCGCATTAATGAACGCGTACCAATCGCCTATCTTCTGGGCGAAGGCTGGTTTATGGGTATGCCGTTCAATATTGATGAGCGGGTGCTGGTTCCCCGGTCGCCGATTGGCGAGCTGCTGGAGAATGGCCTGCAGCCCTGGTTGGGCAGCCAGCCCGTTCAGCGGATACTGGATTTGTGCACGGGTAGCGGTTGTATCGGTATCGGCGCGGCCACTGTCTTTGATGAAGCCGAGGTTGATCTGTCTGATATTTCCGAGGCCGCCCTCGAAGTGGCGGACTCAAATATCGAGTTGCACGGCCTGGAAGGTCGGGTTCAGACCATCCGTTCGGACGTGTTTGAGAGCATCGAAGGCCGTTACGACGTGATACTCAGCAATCCGCCCTACGTGGATGCTGAAGACATGGCGGACATGCCGGAAGAGTACCGTCACGAACCGGAGTTGGGTCTGGCTGCAGGCGACGATGGTCTTGATATTGCCCACCGTATTATCGCCGGGGCGGCAAAGCATCTTACCGAGAACGGTCTGTTAATCGTGGAAGTGGGTAACTCCTGGGGCGCCATGGACGACGCCTATCCGGACCTGCCGCTTACCTGGCTGGAATTTGATAGCGGCGGCGATGGCGTGTTCCTGGTAACGGCTGCCGACCTGCGCGAGTGGCAGGCCAGAAACAGTTAAAAAATATTTTATAAAACCTTTATAAAGTGCTGAATTATGTCGGGAAATACGTTTGGTAAACTGTTCGCCGTAACCACATTCGGTGAGAGCCACGGGGCCGCTCTGGGGTGCATTATCGATGGCTGCCCTCCGGGCCTGGAGCTGTCAGAAGCCGATATGCAGAAGGATCTGGACCGCCGTAAGCCCGGTACTTCCCGCCATACCACGCAGCGGCGAGAGGCGGATGAAGTGCGCATTCTCTCCGGCGTGTTCGAGGGCAAAACCACCGGAACGCCGATCGGCCTGATCATCGAGAACACCGACCAGCGCTCCAAGGATTACTCCAAGATTTCCGAGCAGTTCCGGCCGGCGCACGCTGACTACACCTACAGGCACAAGTATGGTGTCCGGGATTATCGGGGTGGTGGCCGGTCATCGGCCCGTGAAACGGCCATGCGCGTTGCTGCCGGCGCGGTTGCCCGCAAGTTTCTTGAGCAGCGTCTGGGTATTCGCATTCGCGGTTATCTCTCTCAGCTAGGGCCGATCAAAGCGGAAAAACACGATTGGGATCAGGTGCATCAGAACCCGTTCTTCTGTCCGGACGCCGATAAGGTGCCGGAAATGGAAGCCTACATGGACGCCCTGCGCAAAGAAGGGGATTCCATCGGTGCCCGCATCAACGTGGTCGCTGACGGTGTGCCGCCGGGACTGGGTGAGCCGATCTTTGATCGGTTGGATGCAGACTTGGCCCACGCACTGATGAGCATCAACGCGGTAAAGGGTGTGGAAATCGGCGCCGGGTTTGGCTGCATTGATCAGAAAGGCACTGAACACCGGGATGAAATGACGCCGGAAGGTTTCTTGTCCAATCATGCGGGCGGTGTGCTTGGCGGGATTTCCTCCGGCCAGCCGATTGTTGCCAGTATTGCGCTGAAGCCCACATCCAGCCTGCGTTTGCCGGGCCGGAGCATTGACGTCCATGGCAACCCGGTTGAAGTGATTACCACCGGTCGCCACGATCCCTGTGTTGGCATTCGCGCCACGCCTATCGCCGAGGCCATGATGGCCATCGTGCTGATGGACCATTATCTGCGCCACCGGGGGCAGAATGGCGACGTGGAAGTGAGCACCCCGGTCATCGGCCAGCTTTGATCAGAGGGAGGCGACACCATCTACTGGCGGCTGTCTAACCTCTACTTCTGGTTCTTCGCCCTCCTTGGAGGGCTTTTGCCTTATTGGTCCCTCTACCTGGAAGGGCAGGGGTTTTCCTACCTGCAAATCGCCACTTTGATGGCGACCATTCAGCTCACCAAAATTGTCGCGCCAAGTGTCTGGGGCTGGCTGGGGGATCGTTCTGGCCAGCGGGTGCGATTGGTCCGTTTTGGCGCCATTACCGGGTCGCTGTTCTTTGCCGGCGTGTTCATGGAACCCGGGTTCTATGGCCTGCTTCTGGTGATGCTGGCTTTTACCTTCTTCTGGAATGCGATCCTGCCGCTTTACGAAGTGATTACCCTACGGGCACTTGGCACGAGGAAAGACAAGTACGGCAAGGTTCGGCTCTGGGGCTCGGTGGGTTTTATCGGTGCCGTGGCTGTCGTGGGTGCCATTCTGGAGTGGGTTCCGGTCAGTTATCTACCCTGGCTGCTGTTGCCCGTTTTTGCGGGCATCGCGGTATCGGCGTTTCTGGTGCCTGCAGAGCGGGGCGAGCGTAAACCGCCGGCTCCCAAAGGCAGCCTGAAAGCCATCGTCACCCATCCTGCTGTGATTGCCTTCTTCCTGATGAATTTCCTGCTGCAGGTATCTCACGGTGCCTACTACACCTTCTTCAGTATTCATCTGGAACAACATGGCTACGGCAAACTGTCGATTGGCTTGCTCTGGTCGCTGGGTGTGCTGGCGGAAATCGGACTGTTTCTGGTGATGCACCGGTTGTCGCATCGGTTCAGTGTGCGCCAGATTGTCATCGGGGCTCTGTTCCTGACCATGATTCGCTGGATACTCATTGCCGAACTGACCATGGTCGTGCCCATTCTCATCTTCGCCCAGCTGCTTCACGCAGCGTCCTATGGTGCGTTGCATGCGATTTCTGTGCAATACATTCAGGGGTTCTTTGGCAAGCATCACCATGGCCAGGGGCAGGCCTTGTACAGCGGTCTGACCTTTGGTGCCGGCGGCGCCCTCGGCGCCTGGATGTCCGGTTTTCTGGTGGAAGGAATCAGTACCTCCGCGGCATTCTGGGGCGGTGCGTTCGCCATGGCCATCGCCATTGTCGTGACCTGGCGCGGTTTACAGCCAATGCCCATGCCTGACGACCACTCTGGTCATTGATTAGCAGTCGATCTCTTCAGCCTCAACAATCTCAAGCAGTGCCCGGGCACCATTACTCAGTTGCCGGCCACTCAGGGCCACCGCGCCAAGTACCCGGGAAACCGGGTGTCCAACGTCAAGTACCCGAAGACTGTTGTCCAGCATGCTCACCGGCAGCACACTCCAGCCCAGGCCGACACTGGTCATCATTTTGATGGTTTCCAGGTAGTTCGTGGGCATCAAGGGTTTCAGTGGCTGGTTCGCTTCCAGAAACAATCGGCTGACCACCCGGTAGGTCGCAGTACTGGTGTCCGGCAACAGGGCCGGGTGTTGGGCAAGGTCTTCAAGCCGTGGGTGTTTCAGTTGTGCCAGCGGATGCTCGGCGCCAATGACAAAGGCCATCGGATCTGGCCATTGCACCAGAATGCGGAACTCCGGGTTCATGCTGTCGCTGAGGGTAACGAACGCGATCTCGGCGTTACGCTTGTTCATCTGGTGGTAGGCGGCGTCGGATTCCATGAACTGAAGGTCCAGCGTTACCTGTGGGTATTCGCGGCGATAGCGCCTTAGCCAGTTTGGCAGGTGGTGCAGGCCGATGTGGTGGCTGGCGATAAGCTGAAGTTCGCCTTCTATGGTGTCGGCGTTCGGGCTGAGGGCGAGGCGGGCGTTGTGTATTTCGTCGAGGATCTTGCGGGCGTGGGGCAGGAGTCTGGCGCCGGCCTCGGTGACGCGGATTTCGCGGTTGCTTCGGTCGATGAGTTTGGTGCCAAGCTGGGTTTCGAGGGCGGCGAGGCGTTTGCTGATGGCCGGTTGTGTCAGGTGCAGGGTTTCGGCGGCTTCTGAGAAGGAGCCCTGGTCGACTATGGTCAGGAAGGCTTTCAGGGAGTTTGCGTCCATTTTTGTTGTCCCGCCTCTGGTTGGGATAGGCCTTTGGTTTTGTGGCAGGTCCCGGCTTGCGGGGCACCTTTCCAAAAAACGCTACGAGCACATCCCTGTGCGCTTCGCTCCGGCCATCCATGGCCTACGAGATTTTTGGAAAGGTGCCCCGCAAGCCGGAACTCCAGCTTTGGGTTACAGCCGATCGATTCATTGGTTCTAAAGAAGCCCCGATTATTGTCCGGGGCGCGACTGGGCGGGAAGGCTTTTCAAAACCGTTGAGGGCCATGGACGGCCCGAAACGAGCCCACATGGACGTGCTTGTAGGCGTGTTTTGAAAAGCCTTCCCGCCCAGTTGCGCCTGACACCAAACTTGGGGAATTCGTTCGAGCCAAGAACCGTCCATGCGTAATCTTAATAGTATGCCTTTCGGGAATGCAAAGAATGAAAAACATGAATTGAGGTTATTCGGGCGCAAAGAGTAAGATAGGCGAACTGAGAGCATAAACAGAAACCCCCAGAGAGTGAGAGAGCAACCATGGCGGGCAAGACTTTATACGACAAGTTGTGGGACGACCATTTGGTCAAACAGCGGGACGACGGCTCCGCGTTGATCTACATCGACCGGCAGTTGCTGCACGAAGTGACGTCGCCGCAGGCGTTTGAAGGTCTGCGCCTGGCCAACCGCAAGCCGTGGCGGATTGATGCCAACATCGCGACGCCGGATCATAACGTGCCGACCACCGATCGTGACAAAGGCATCGACGGCATCGTTGATCCGGTTTCCCGCACCCAGGTGGAGACTCTGGACAAGAACTGCGACGAGTTCGGGATTCTGGAATTCAAGATCAAAGACCAGCGCCAGGGCATCGTGCACGTGATTGGGCCGGAGCAGGGTGCAACCTTGCCGGGTATGAGCATTGTCTGTGGTGATTCCCACACCTCTACCCACGGCGCCTTTGGTTGCCTGGCTCATGGTATCGGTACGTCTGAAGTTGAGCACGTGCTGGCGACGCAGTGCCTGGTTCAGAAGAAGATGAAGAACATGCTGGTGAAGGTGAACGGCAAGCTTGGCGCGGGTGTGACCGGCAAGGATGTGGTTCTGGCGATCATCGGCAAGATCGGCACCGCCGGTGGTACCGGTTACGCCATCGAGTTCGGTGGTGAGGCGATCCGTGGTTTGAGCATGGAAGGCCGGATGACCATCTGCAACATGGCCATCGAAGGCGGTGCCCGTGTGGGGATGGTGGCGGTGGATGACATCACTATTGACTACGTGAAAGGCCGGCCGTTCTCGCCAAAAGGCGAAACCTGGGACAAGGCGGTTGAGTACTGGCGTACCCTGCACAGCGATGACGATGCGGTATTCGATAAGGTAGTTGAGCTGGACGGTTCCGCTATCAAGCCGCAAGTAAGCTGGGGTACGTCTCCGGAGATGGTGACCGGTGTTGATGGCAGCGTGCCGGACCCGGCGAAGGAAGAAGACCCGATCAAGCGTGAAGGCATTGTTCGTGCGCTTAAATACATGGGGCTGCAGCCGAACCAGAAGATTACCGACATCCAGCTGGACCGGGTGTTTATCGGTTCCTGTACCAACAGCCGCATTGAAGACTTGCGCGAAGCTGCGGCCGTAGTGAAAGGCCGTAAGGTGGCCGCCAGTCTGAAGCAGGCGATGGTGGTGCCGGGTTCTGGTCTGGTGAAAGCCCAGGCAGAGCAGGAAGGTCTGGATAAGATCTTCATTGAGGCGGGCCTGGAATGGCGTGATCCCGGTTGTTCCATGTGTCTGGCCATGAACGCCGACAAATTGGGGCAGGGCGAGCATTGTGCGTCCACGTCCAATCGGAACTTTGAGGGCCGTCAGGGCTTTGGTGGGCGTACCCACCTGGTGAGCCCGGCGATGGCGGCGGCAGCAGCCGTGTCTGGCCATTTTGTTGATGTCCGTGAGTTGCTGAACTGATCCACAGGAGAGAGACCATGCGCGCATTTACGCAACACCAGGGTATTGTTGCCCCCATGGACCGGTCCAATGTGGATACGGACATGATCATTCCCAAGCAGTTTCTGAAGTCGATCAAGCGCACGGGCTTTGGCCCGAACCTGTTTGATGAGCTGCGGTATCTGGATGAAGGCAAGCCGGATCAGGACTGTTCCAATCGCCCCGTGAACCCGGATTTCGTTCTGAACCAGGATCGATACAAAAGCGCCAGTGTGCTGTTGGCTCGCAGGAACTTCGGTTGCGGTTCCAGTCGGGAGCATGCCCCGTGGGCGCTGGATGATTTCGGCTTCCGGGTGATTATTGCCCCGAGCTTTGCCGATATTTTCTACAATAACTGCTTTAAGAATGGCCTGTTACCCATTGTTCTGGATGAAGAAATAGTTGATAAGCTGTTTCAGGAGACCGAGGCTAACGAAGGTTATGAATTAACGGTGGACCTGGAAGCTCAGACAGTAACGACCCCCTCTGGTGAGTCTTACAGTTTTGATGTCGATAATTTTCGTCGTCACTGTCTGCTCAATGGGCTCGATGATATCGGTGTGACCCTTGAAGACGCCGATGCCATTCGCGCCTACGAAGATGCTCGCCGCCAGACTGCCCCCTGGTTGTTTAACGCTGGAAACTGATAAACAAGGATTCTGATATGTCCCGTAATGTGTTGCTTCTGCCGGGTGACGGCATTGGTCCGGAAATCGTCGCTGAAGCGGAGAAGGTTCTGAGCAAGGTTAATGACCAGTTCAATCTTGGCCTGACCTTTGACAAGGCCCTGGTGGGTGGTGCGGCTATCGATGCCACGGACTCACCGTTGCCGGACGAAACCCTGGAAAAAGCGCGCAATGCCGACGCCATTCTGCTGGGTGCTGTCGGTGGCCCCCAGTGGGACAGCCTGCCGACGGCCAAGCGCCCGGAGAAGGGGCTGCTGGGTCTGCGTTCGAACCTGCAGCTGTTTGCCAACCTGCGCCCAGCCATTCTGTACCCGCAACTGGCGTCTGCGTCTTCCCTGAAGCCGGAAGTGGTTTCTGGCCTGGATATCCTGATCGTGCGCGAGCTGACCGGCGGTATCTATTTTGGGCAGCCCCGCGGTGTGCGAGAGCTGGAGAATGGTGAGCGCCAGGGCTACAACACCTATCAGTACACTGAGTCTGAGATTCGCCGAATCGGCCGCGTCGCCTTTGAAGCGGCCCAGCAACGCGGCAAGAAGCTGTGCTCTGTCGACAAGGCAAACGTACTGGAAGTGACCGTGCTGTGGCGCGAGATCATGGAAGACCTGAAGCGTGAATACCCGGATGTCGAGTTGTCCCATATGTACGTGGACAACGCCGCCATGCAGCTGGTTCGGGCTCCCAAGCAATTCGATGTGATTGTGACTGGCAACATGTTTGGTGATATTCTTTCTGACGAAGCGGCTATGCTCACCGGCTCCATCGGCATGTTGCCGTCGGCGTCGCTGAACTCTGAAAAGCAGGGCATGTATGAGCCTTGCCACGGTTCGGCGCCGGATATTGCCGGGCAGGGCATTGCCAACCCGTTGGCCACCATCATCAGTGCAGCCATGATGCTGCGTTACAGCCTGAATGAGGAAAAAGCCGCAGAAGCGATTGAAGCGGCGGTCAGCAAGGTACTGGATCAGGGGCTGCGCACCGCAGACATCATGTCAGACGGTGGTAAGAAGGTTTCAACCCGGGAAATGGGTGAAGCTGTTCTCAATGCGCTTTGAGTCAGCCCTGATTCGCTAAACCGAGACCCGACAGTGGCGCGATGCTGCCACTGCGGGATCATCCATCCTGTCCCTGCCAGCGATAACGGTAGCGGGCGGGCATAATGTGAGGTTCAAAGGTCGCACATGAAGCGAGTTGGACTTGTAGGTTGGCGTGGCATGGTAGGCTCAGTCCTCATGCAGCGCATGCGTGAAGAAAACGATTTTGCCGACATCGATCCGGTGTTTTTTACCACTTCCCAGGCGGGCAAGCCGGCCCCGGACGTAGGCAAAGAAGGCGTTCCGCCACTCCAGGATGCCTTTGATATCGACATCCTGAAAGGCATGGACGTAATCCTGACCTGTCAGGGCGGTGATTACACCTCAGCGGTGTACCAGAAGCTGCGCGATGCAGATTGGAACGGCTACTGGATTGACGCGGCATCGTCCCTGCGGATGGTGGATCACTCCGTCATTGTGCTGGATCCGGTTAATCGCAACGTGATCGATGCCGCCCTGAATAAGGGTGTAAAAGATTATATTGGCGGTAACTGCACCGTGAGCCTGATGATGTTGGCCCTGGGTGGTCTGCTGGAGCAGGATCTTATTGAGTGGGTCTCTCCGATGACCTATCAGGCGGCTTCCGGTTCCGGCGCCCAGAACATGCGGGAACTGCTGAGCCAGATGGGTGCGTTGAACGACAGCGTCAAGTCGGAGCTTGCTGACCCCTCGTCGGCGATCCTGGAAATCGACCGCAAGGTAACCGATACCATGCGATCCGGTGATTTCCCCACCGAGCACTTCGGTGTGCCCCTGGCGGGCAGCCTGATTGCGTTTATCGACAAGCAGCTCGATAACGGCATGAGCAAGGAAGAGTGGAAGGCGGGCGTTGAGACCAACAAGATTCTTGGCCGCAGCGACAATCCGATTCCTATCGACGGCATTTGTGTTCGTATTGGCGCTATGCGCTCTCACAGCCAGGCGCTGACTATCAAGCTCAAGAAAGACCTGTCGGTCGCGGAAATCGAGGGTATTCTTGCCAAGGCCAACGACTGGGTGAAAGTCATCCCGAATGATCGCGATGCCACCATGCAGGAACTCACGCCGGCGAAAGTGACCGGCACCCTGAGTATCCCCATCGGGCGGATTCGCAAATTGTCCATGGGGCCGGAATACATTTCTGCGTTTACCGTGGGTGACCAGTTGCTGTGGGGGGCCGCTGAGCCTCTGCGCCGCATGCTGCGGATTCTGCAGGAACGTTAAATAGTGTTACACAGTGGTAATTAATGCCAACTGTGTCCGGTTTTTCGTATGCCGGAGTGGGGCGGAGGCTGATTTCAGCGTCCGCCCCTGTTATTTTCAGGGCTGTTAAGGAGTTCCGCCCGATTGGTAAAAAAACGGTGCAAGGATTGCGGCTGATTGATTGATAAAAGAGGCTTTATCAACAATACTTGCCAAACTGAACGGTATAATTGCGATATAACAACGAGAACTAAAAAGACGGAAGTCATCCAACCTCGTCCGATTCTGTTGAGATACAGCAGTAAAGAATAACGGAGACTGGAAAGGAAAAAGCATGAAGGTACGCAAGCTTGCGGTTGCCATGGCGCTGGCGGGAGGGCTCGGTTCCGGTATCGCTCAGGCGTTGGGGCTGGGGGAAATTGAACTGCAGTCCTGGCTGAATGAGCCCCTGGATGCGGAAATATCACTCCGTGAAAGTCGTGGGGTGGATCCCGGTGATGTATTTGTAAATGTTGCGCCGGAAGCCGCTTATCAGCGGATTGGCATTGATCGCCACCAGTTTCTGAGCAGGCTGAGGTTTGAGGTGGTTACCGCTTCCGACGGCAGTCTCGTTGTTAACGTCTCTTCCCGGGAGCCGCTCCGGGAACCTTACCTGAATTTTCTGTTGGAGCTGACCTGGCCTAATGGCCGACTGATGCGAGAATATTCGGTACTGGTAGATCCACCAGTGTATGCCGAAAATTCCGGTGTTCAGGAGCAGGTGAGTGCGCCTTCGGCGGCGCCAGCAAGTCCAAGGCAGGCAGCGCCCCGTAGCCAGGAGTCTGTGCGTCGCCAGGCCCAGGCCGAGAGTTCGCTTGCCCGGGGCTATCAGGCCGACACGTTCGGCCCGACCGGTCCATCAGACACGCTCTGGACTATCGCCCAGCGTGTTCGCCCGGACAGCTCTGTGTCTATGCAGCAGGTTATGCTGGCCCTTCAGGACCAGAACCCCAATGCCTTTATGGGCGGCAACATCAATCGGTTGAAGCGTGGTGAGGTGCTAAGAGTTCCAACCATGGAGCAGATCCGCAGCCGGAGCCAGGCAGAAGCTAACCGCGTTGTTGCACAGCAAAACGAGGCGTTCCAGTCTCGTACCGTCGATGCCACCCGTACCGCAGAGGCTGAATCCGCTCCGGCGCATACCCAGGCGGGCGCAGCCGGTGACGAATTGCGCTTGCTGGTAGCGGATGGCGAATCTCGCGATGTTACCGAGGGTGGCTCCGCTGGCGGTGATGGCGATTTGCCGGGCGGCAGCGACGTGGGCTCAGCGGTAGCGATGGAAGAGCTGGAAGCCACGCGTCGCGAAAACGAAGAATTGAACAGTCGCCTGGCTGATCTTCAGGATCAGGTTTCCACCCTGCAGCGTCTGTTAGAGCTCAAGAACAGCCAGCTTGCAGATTTGCAGGGTATGACGGCTGAAGAGGCAGCGGCGGCGGATCAACTCCCGGACGACGAGGCCGAAGAACTGGCGGCAGTTGACGGCGCTGACGAGGTCGCCGAGGACGATTCGGATGCGCTCGAAGAGATGCCCGGAGCTGAGGGTGGCGAGCAGGCCGCAATGGATGAGCTGACAGATGACAGTGGCGTTGATGGCGCCGGTGAGGACGTCGCTACTACCGAATCCGCGCAACCAGCCGACGAAGCGGCAGAGCAGGAAGCCGATGAGGCAGACGTGGCCGCCGCTCCGGCAGCGGAGCAGCCCCGCGAACAGCCTCGCCAGCCAGCGCCGGTTGCCCCTCCCGCCGTGGAGAAGGGTTTCCCCGGTAATGTGATTGACGCCATTTCAAACAATCCGATGTACCAGATTGCCCTGGGTGGCGGCCTGGTTCTGCTCTTGCTGTTGCTTCTGCTGGTTGCACGCCGGAACGCCAATCGTGAAAAGGCATTCTACGACCAGCTCAACAGCGAGGACGGTAGCGAAAGCGATTCGTTTGATCTGAGCCTGGAAGACGAAGCTGTTGATCAGCAGGAAGGCGCTGACGCCCTGGCCGAAGCCGACACCTACATTGCCTATGGTCGTCATGATCAGGCAGCACAGGTGCTTGAAACCGCCATTTCCCGGGAGCCGAGCCGCACTGATCTCCGGTTGAAGCTGCTTGGGGTATACGCGGACAGCCAGGATCGTGATTCGTTCGAGAAACAGTACGGGGAAATTGAGGCCCTGGAAGACGAAGCCGCTATTGAGCAGGCAACCGTTCTTCGCGAGCGTCTTGAAGAAGCCGAGTCTATGCCAAGCATCGACGACCTTGAGTCGCAACTGCGGTCTGATTCCTTCAGTACTTCGGTGGCGACAGAGGAAGAGCCTGGTCAGGAAGACGAGTTACCGTCTGATGATGATTGGCAGCTGTCTGATGACCTGAAAGCAGACGAGTTTGAGGCCAGTCCCGAGCCTGAGCAGGAGAACGAGTTCGGAGAGCTGGAATCGGACGTCGAGAAGGAGGGTGATTCTCCCGACGATCTGATTGAATACGACCTTTCCGGTCTTGAGGTATCTGAAAAAGACGAATCCGCCGTCGACACTTCCGACGAGCAGGATTTCTCTTCTCTCGAAATGGATCTTGAAGACTCGGGCGAGGCCAAAGCCGACGAAGAAGATCTGAGTTTCGATTTCGAGTCCGCACTTGAAGACGAAGCCACCGAAGAGCCGGCGGTTGAGACAGCGGAAGAGGATACTCTGGATTTCGGACTGGAAGAGGAGTCTGATAAAGCAGAACAGGTTGGAGATGCGGAAACCGTTGAGGATGAATTGTCGGGCGACGTGGATGCCCTGGATGAGTCCTTCCTGGACGAGCTTGATGCCGAACTGGACAAGGTTGCTGAGGAAGAAGGCGAGCCGGAAGGGCTGGACCTTGACGAGTCTACGCTGGACGACCTGGAACTTGATGTGTCTGACGAGGATCTCGCCCTGATGGAAGAGTTCTCTGAGTCTGACGAGCAGCCCGCAGGTCCGGAACAGGGAGCGGCATCCCTGGATGAAGAGCTTGGTCTGGAAGACGCGTTCAGCAGCGAAGAGCCGGCTGACTCAGAACCAACAAGTGAGCAGGCTCAGGAAGGTGAGCCTGAGGCCACTGAGCAGGAGGCTGATGCCATGGATGACGATCTGGTTCCGCTGGCGTCCGAATCGCTGGATGGCAAGCAGGAGCAGAGTTCCGCGCTTGATATCGATGAGGAGTCATTGGGCGAGGACGATGATTTCGATTTCCTTGCCGGGACTGACGAAGCGGCCACCAAACTCGATCTGGCCCGGGCCTACATCGAGATGGGGGACAGCGACGGAGCCCGTGATATCCTGGAAGAGGTCGCTCTGGAAGGAAACGACGAGCAGAAGGCGGAAGCGCAGGAGCTCCTTAAAAATCTTTCCTGATCCGTTATAATCTCGTGATATCGGTAACAGCGCCGGCCATAAGGCCGGCGCTTTGTTTTTCAGTGAACTCTTTTCGACGGACCAATCCTTGTTTCTCAATTCTCAGCCTTTGACCACAGATAATGCGATCGGAAACGGTCGGGTAGCCATTGCGTTTGAATACGATGGTCGCGGGTTTCATGGCTGGCAACTCCAGAAAAGCGGTGTCCGGTCAGTGGAGAGCGAGCTGGCCAGGGCCGTGTCCAGAGTTGCTGATCACCCGGTTGACCTGGTGTGCGCGGGGCGTACGGATGCCCGCGTTCATGCCAGCTTTCAGGTGGCTCATTTTGATACTCCCTCGGTGAGGAATCTCCGCTCCTGGGTCATGGGTATGAATACCGCCTTGCCGGATGATATTTCCGTGCACTGGGCGGGCAATGGTGTGGCAGATTTTCATGCACGGTTCTCGGCGGTTTATCGGCGCTACCGGTATGTTATTCTGAATCGTCCAGTAAGGCCCGGGATTCAGCGGGGGCAGGTGAGCTGGACCTTTCGGCCGCTTGACGTTGCCAGTATGCACAGGGCGGCTCAGGTGCTTGTCGGTGAACACGACTTCAGTTCGTTCCGGGCAGCCGGTTGTCAGTCCAGAACGCCGGTTCGCTATCTGGAGCGGATTTCGGTAACCCGAAAGGGCGACTATGTCGTAATAGATGTTCAGGCCAACGCTTTTCTGCACCATATGGTGCGCAACATTGCTGGCGCCTTGATGGCCGTGGGGGCAGGCAAACAGCCTGAACCATGGGTTGGTGAGGTGTTGGCCAGCAAAGATCGCAAGTTGGCGGGTGTGACCGCACCACCGGACGGACTCTATCTTGTGGATGTTGGCTACCCGGATCAGTACGGAATACCGAGGGCTCTGTGCGGCCCCGGTTTCGTAAGTCCCTGGTTCACCGACGGTGAGAACGGACCCATTGAGCCAACGCACATTCACCCCAAACAACCGGTGTCAGAAACATGACCACCCGTGTGAAAGTTTGCGGCTTGACCCGGCCGGAAGATATTGACGTCGCGGTAAGGTGCGGCGCAGACGCCATCGGTCTGGTTTTCTATGAGCCGAGCCCACGCTCGGTTACGGTTGAGCACGCCAGGGCGCTGGCGGATCGAATACCTGCCTTCGTCACGCTGACCGGTTTGTTTGTGAATCCGGAAGCCCGGTTTGTCGAGAGTGTGCTGGATCAGGTCCCGCTTGATCTGTTGCAGTTCCACGGCGATGAATCCCCGGACTTCTGTGACAGCTTCGGACGCCGCTGGATCAAAGCGGTCAGGGTTCGCGAAGAGGGTCAGATAGAGAAGGCCTTTGATGACTATCGCAAGGCCTCCGGCCTTCTGGTCGATGCCTGGGATCCGAATCGTTATGGGGGAACCGGGCAGTCCTTCAACTGGGCATTGATTCCTGAACACCGGCCGTTACCCCTGATATTGGCCGGTGGGTTGTCTTCTGCTAACGTAGCCCGCGCCATTGAAGAAGTCAGGCCCTGGGCTGTCGACGTAAGCGGAGGGGTGGAGCAGAGCAAGGGCAAGAAAGACGCCACCAAACTATCCGATTTTATGAAAGAGGTTCACCGTGTCTGTAAAACTGACTGAAGAGATGTTGAAGGCGCTTCCGGATGCGAAAGGTCACTTCGGTGCCTTCGGTGGCCGGTTTGTTTCCGAAACCCTGATGGACTCGTTGATGACGCTGGAGAAAGAGTATCTCCGGCTGAAAGATGATGCCGAATTCCAGGCCACTTTCGATAAAGACCTGGCGGACTATGTGGGGCGTCCCAGCCCGTTGTATTTTGCCGAGCGACTGACGCGGGAAACCGGTGGTGCCCAGATCTGGCTGAAGCGTGAAGACCTCAACCATACCGGTGCTCATAAGGTGAACAACACCATTGGCCAGGCGCTTCTGGCCAGTTTCCTGGGCAAGAAACGAATTATTGCTGAAACCGGGGCCGGACAGCATGGTGTGGCAACCGCAACGGTGTGCGCGCGGCTTGGGCTTGAGTGCCATGTGTTCATGGGGGCGGAAGACGTCAAACGCCAGTCCCTCAACGTCTACCGGATGAAGCTACTCGGGGCCACCGTGCATGCGGTCCAGAGCGGCACCAAAACCCTGAAAGATGCCATGAACGACGCCATGCGTGACTGGGTGGCCAATGTTGATGAAACCTTCTATATCATCGGTACCGTGGCTGGCCCGCATCCCTATCCGCTGCTGGTTCGCGATTTCCAGTCGGTGATTGGTCGGGAAACCCGTCGCCAGGCCCTTGAGCAGGCCGGTAAACTGCCGGATGCGCTGGTAGCCTGTGTCGGTGGCGGCTCCAATGCCATCGGCATGTTCTATCCGTTCCTGTCTGATGAGAATGTTGAGCTTTACGGTGTTGAAGCAGGCGGCCTGGGTATCGAAACCGGTCAGCATGCCGCACCTTTGTGTGCCGGGCGCCCGGGGGTTCTTCACGGAAACCGAACGTACCTGATGGAAGACGAAAACGGCCAGATCGCAGCAACCCATTCGGTCAGCGCTGGCCTGGATTATCCGGGAGTAGGCCCAGAGCACTCCTGGTTGAAAGACATCGGTCGCGCCAATTATGTCTCGGTCACCGATGACGAAGCGCTGGACGGTTTCCGTAAGCTGACCCGTGTTGAAGGTATTATGCCGGCGCTGGAAACCGCCCATGCGGTTGCCTACGCGCTTAAGCTGGCAGCAACCATGGACAAGGACAAGATGATCGTGATCAATGTCTCCGGTCGTGGCGACAAGGATATTCACACCATTGCCCAGTTGGATGGCATTGAGATCTGAAGGTATCAGGAGCAGGCATGAGCCGAATTGAAGGCGTACTGAAATCATTGAAAGAGCAGGGTCGAAAGGCGCTGATCCCGTACATCACCGCCGGTGACCCAGAGCCGGGGCAGACGGTCAGCCTGATGCACACCCTGGTGGATGCTGGCTCAGACATCATTGAGTTGGGCGTGCCGTTTTCCGATCCCATGGCGGACGGGCCTGTTATCCAGCTTGCCTGTGAGCGAGCCCTTGTGCATGGCACGTCCCTGCGCCAGGTCATCGGAATGGTCAAGGAATTCCGGAAGGCCAACACCACCACACCGGTGGTACTGATGGGGTATCTGAACCCGATGGAAGCCATGGGTTACGAGGCGTTTGCGGATGCTGCGGCCGATGCGGGTGTAGACGGTATCCTCACCGTTGACCTGCCGCCGGAAGAGGCCGAAGACGTCGCTCCATTGTTTTCCGCCCGTAACATGGACCCAATCTTCCTGCTGGCGCCCACTACCACGGATGAGCGCATCAAGGCAATCAGCGAACACTCATCCGGTTATGTGTACTATGTTTCAATCAAGGGCGTGACTGGGTCGGCAACCATCAATGTTGATGAAGTGGCGAAAAAAGTGGCCCATGTGCACGAACTGACGGCGCTGCCGGTCGGTGTCGGATTCGGAATCCGGGATGCGGAGACAGCGGCTGCCGTTGGCAAAGTATCCGATGGTGTAATTGTCGGAAGCGTGCTGGTCGATACAATAGCCCGACACCAGACAGATCCCGAAGCCCTGGCCAAGGCGCTGACGGATCTGTTGCACCCGATGCGTGAAGCCCTGGATAGTCTGGCATCCTGAGGGGCCGGCTTCCAGGCATCAAAGGACAGGATGAAAGCATGAGTAACTGGCTGGATAAGATCATGCCGAGCAAGATTCGCTCGGAATCGCGGCAACGTACCGGGGTGCCGGAAGGGCTGTGGAAGAAGTGCCCCAAGTGCGGGGCGTTTTTATACAAGCCTGAACTCGAGAAAAACCTGGACGTTTGCCCGAAGTGTAACCACCACCTGCGTGTGTCTGCCCGGCGCCGGCTGGACATCTTCCTCGACAAGGACGGCCGCGAAGAAATAGCCGCAGAACTGGAGCCTTCTGATCGGCTCAAGTTCAAGGACAGCAAGCGCTACAAGGACCGGCTTTCCGCAGCCCAGAAAGCAACCGGCGAAAAAGACGCCCTGGTCGCTATGAAGGGTTCAACGATGGGCGTTCCCCTGGTGGCTTGTGCTTTCGAGTTCAACTTCCTGGGCGGTTCCATGGGCCAGGTGGTTGGTGAGAAATTCGTACAGGCGGCCAATGTTTCCCTTGAGCACCGTATTCCCCTGGTCTGCTTTTCTGCCAGCGGTGGCGCCCGTATGCAGGAGGCCATTCTGTCGTTGATGCAGATGGCAAAGACCGCTGCAGTGCTGGAGAAGCTCAAGCAGGAAGGCATTCCCTACATTTCGATCATGACCGATCCGGTGTTCGGCGGTGTGTCTGCCAGCCTCGCGATGCTGGGCGACCTCAATATAGCCGAGCCTTATGCGCTGATCGGTTTTGCGGGCCCCCGGGTGATCGAGCAGACCGTCCGCGAGAAACTGCCGGAAGGTTTCCAGCGCAGTGAATTCCTGCTGGAACACGGTGCTATCGATATGATTCTGCACCGGCACCAGATGCGCGAGCGGGTAGCCCACGTTCTTGCCAAGTTCACCGGCCAGGAAAAGCCAGGCACGGAAGATCCCATCGAGTTCGAGATCACGGAAAAACCTGACACAGATGAACACTCCCAGCACTGACGCAAGGCCCGTAACGGTCCCTCCCGGGGCCGGTGCGTCTGTTGAAAAGTGGCTTCAGTATCTGGAAGCCATTCATCCCACCGAAATTGACCTTGGTCTGGATCGGGTTCTGGTGGTTTTGCGCCGCCTGTTTCCGCGAAAGCCAGCAGCGCGAATCATCACTGTAGCGGGCACCAACGGCAAAGGCACGACCGTGACGGCCCTGGAGTCGCTTTTGCGGGCCGCGGGGCGAACCACCGGAGCTTATACTTCGCCCCACCTTCAGCGTTATAACGAGCGGGTTCGGATTAACGGTCAGGATATCAGCGATGCGGCGTTGATATCCGCCTTCGAACAAGTGGAGGCGGCACGGGGTAAGGTTTCCCTGACCTACTTTGAATTCGGAACCCTGGCAGCCTTCGTGGCGCTCGCCGACGCGGGTGTCGAAGACTGGATTCTGGAGGTCGGCCTTGGTGGACGCCTGGATGCCGTTAATGTGCTGGACGCTGACTTCGCGGTGATCACCTCTATTGATATCGACCATATCGGATTTCTGGGCGATAACCGGGAAGTGATCGGCTTCGAAAAGGCCGGTGTTCTGCGGCCCGGGATTACTGCGGTCTGTGCAGATCCAGAGCCTCCCGCTTCTGTGCTTCAGCAGGCCGCCGCGCAGAAGGTCAATCTTAAGGTGACCGGGCGTGATTACCGGCTCAGGCCGGTTGGCGATTCCGTTGAGCTGACGATCGAGGGGCTCAGTATAACCCTGCCGGCCGGCCCGCTACCTGTCGAAAGTGTTGCGGCAGCGGTGGTGTTGGCGCGGGTGTTGGCGCCAACCATGACTGTCAGCCTGTTAGCGGATACCGCCAGGTCTGTAACGGTGCCGGGGCGTTTTGAGCGGTTGAGAACAAGGCCGGATGTGATCGTGGATGTTGGTCACAATCCCCATGCCGCACGCTGGTTGGCTCAGCGGCTTGGGTTGCAGTGGTCAGGGCAGGGCAAGGTGTTCGGTGTTTATGCCGCTCTGGCGGATAAAGACGTGGAGGGGGTAATGCGGGCCGTGGCGCCAGTTGTCGAACGCTGGTGGTTCGCCGGTCTCGATGTGCCGCGCGGGCTGAAGGTGCAGACTCTGGTGGAGCGGGCGCGGGCTTGCGGAATTGCCGGTTGCACGGCGTCTGAGTCTGTGGCTGATGCCATCTCTTCGGCACTGGCGGAGGCCGGCGAGAACGACACCATTGTGGTATTCGGTTCGTTCTACACCGTTGCGGAGGCCCGGGCCCGACTTGCCGGCGAAGTCTCTTAAAATTTGTCCATGGCAGGCGCCGGAGCTTTGTGTTAACGGCACTCGGCGGTTAGTATCAGTACCAAACTGTTAGGTTAAGGGAGCCCTTTCTCGTGAACGGATTGAAACAAAGAATCATTGGTGCGCTGGTTCTGGTCTCCCTGGCTGTGATTTTTGTGCCGATGATATTTGACGAGCCCCATTCCGAGCGCCAGTCCCGGTCTGTCACCATCCCCGAGGAGCCGCCGTTCCCTGAAGTGGACGTTCCCCCGGAGCCGGCCCTTGGCGGCAGCGACTACGGCATGAATTCAGCGCCTCAGGACACTCCCGCTACGGAATCAGCTCCCGGTTTCCGACTGATTGAAGGCGTTGAGGAGCCTGCGCCAGAATCGTCCAGCGCCCGCGAGCCCGCGGCTGAGGTAGCAGAGCCGGTTACCCGCACGACGGATAGCCGTGCAGCCAGCTCAGAACCTCAGCCACAGGTTTCGCAATCCTCTGAGCCTGCAACTTCAGCCGGCTCGGCGGAGGAATCCGCTGAGTTCACCCGGTCACTTGAAGGTGCCTGGGTTGTCCAGCTTGGCAGCTTTGGTAATGCCGACAATGCCCGCCGGCTGCGCGACAATGTTCGTGATATGGGGTACGGCGCCCACCTGCAGCAAGTGGAGCGCGGCGACACCACGTTGACCCGGGTGTTCAGCGGGCCGTTTGTCAACAAGTCCGAGGCCGAGGCCGCCAAGAAAGCTCTGGATGATGCCTTCTCACTGAACAGCCTGGTTACCTCCGGCGGAAAGTGACCCGATGACTTGCAATTTATGAGCCTCAGGCGGTTTGGTGACGCCCGGTTTCCTGTTAAAATTCGCGCTTCCTTTTCTCCATCGGGTTTTTCATGGACGCGCTGATCTGGATTGACTGGGTCATCATTGCTCTGATTGCTGTTTCCACGCTGATCAGTCTGAAGCGGGGCTTTGTTCGCGAAGCCCTGTCGCTGGTGACCTGGGTTGCGGCATTCATCATTGCCCGCACGTTCCATCCTCAGATGCAGTCATTGCTTGAATCCACCGTGGAAACACCACTGGTGCGTCTGATTGCGGCCTTTGCGATTCTGTTTTTCGGCACCCTGATTGTGGGCGCTATTATCAATAATATGATTGGTCATCTGGTGCGGGCGACCGGATTGTCAGCCACCGACCGCGTTCTCGGCATGGGGTTCGGGTTGCTGCGGGGTGTGGTGGTGGTCATTGTCGGTATCGCGTTCACCCGCTACACACCGCTTGCCGAAGATACCTGGTGGAGAACGTCCGTGATGATCGACCGCCTGGCGGTGGTCGAAGACTGGTCCCGCCGAACCCTGGGTGATGAATTTGCCCGGTTCCTGGGCCCTGAAGCAGGGGCCGGGTACAGCACCGAATCCTCAACAGAACAGGAAGGCGTGGAACCCGCGCCAGCATCCCGTTAACATTCAGATTTAACACTCGGAGAGTTCCCCAGCCATGTGCGGCATTGTCGGTATTGTCAGTACTTCAAACGTCAACCAGCTTCTTTACGATGCACTGACTGTTCTTCAGCACCGTGGCCAGGATGCGGCGGGTATTGTGACTTTTCAGGATAACCGGTTTTTTCTGCGCAAGGACAATGGCCTGGTCCGGGACGTATTCCATACCCGGCATATGCGCAGACTGGTAGGCAATGTGGGGATCGGTCACGTCCGTTACCCCACCGCTGGCAGTTCAAGCTCTGCCGAGGCCCAGCCGTTTTACGTGAACAGCCCCTATGGCATTACTCTGGCACACAACGGCAACCTGACCAATGCCGATGACCTGAGCAGCGATTTGTTCCGCACCGATCTGCGCCACATCAATACCAATTCCGATTCCGAAGTGTTGCTCAACGTATTTGCCCATGAGCTGCAGAAGCTTGGGAAACTGAACCCGACCAAAGACGAGATCTTTGCCGCCGTCCGCGCCGTGCACAAGCGGTGCCGGGGTGCCTATGCCGTTATCGCGATGATTACCGGCTACGGCATTGTCGGTTTCCGCGACCCCAATGGCATTCGCCCGGCCTGTTACGGTGTGCGGGAAAGCGACGATGGCCAGAAAGAATATATGATCGCCTCGGAGAGCGTGGCTCTGAACGCCGCCGGCTTCGAGATCGTTCGGGATATCGCACCGGGTGAAGCGGTATACATCGAAACAGACGGTACCCTCTACACCGAGCAATGTGCGGAATCCCCCAAGCTGTATCCATGCATCTTCGAGCACGTCTATTTTGCTCGCCCCGACTCCATCATGGACCGGGTGTCGGTTTACAAGGCACGCCTGCGCATGGGCGAAACCCTGGCAGACAAGGTGCTCAGGGAGCGGCCGGACCATGACATTGATGTGGTGATCCCGATTCCGGACACCAGCCGGACCTCGGCCATGCAGATGGCCTATCAGTTGGGCGTCAAATACCGGGAAGGCTTTATCAAGAACCGCTATATCGGGCGGACATTCATCATGCCCGGCCAGAAAATGCGGAAGAAGTCGGTGCGCCAGAAGCTCAATCCCATAGACCTGGAGTTCCGGGGCAAGAACGTCATGCTGGTTGATGATTCCATCGTCCGGGGAACCACCTGTAAGGAGATCGTTCAGATGGCCCGTGACGCCGGTGCCCGGAACGTCTACTTCGCCTCGGCAGCGCCGCCTGTGCGTTATCCCAACGTGTACGGCATTGATATGCCCTCGGCCAGTGAGCTGATTGCCCACGACCGTTCGGTGGAGGAGGTTCGGGAGCAGATTGGTGCTGACTGGCTGGTATATCAGGACCTGGAAGACCTGATTACCTGTGTCAACGATGTCAACGACGATATCGATGGTTGGGAGTGCTCGGTGTTTACCGGTGATTACGTAACCGGTGACGTAGACGAGGCCTACCTGCGCCGTCTCGAGGACCTGCGTAAAGACGAGAAGCGTCCCGGTGGGCAGATCATCGACGGTGATAATGCCATTATCGACCTCCATAATGACGAAGACTGAACCCCTAACGCCCATGCCAGGAGAACACTATGACCATCGGCCGTGAAGAACACCTCTGGATTCCTGAATCGGATCTGGACGGTATGTCAGTGGATACCCTGGCCGTGAGGGCAGGGCAGGTCCGCACCGGTCAGCTGGAGCACAGCGACGCCATCTTTCCGACCTCCAGTTTCGTCTATGGCAGTGCCGCCCAGGCGGCAGCCCGTTTTGGTGGTGAGGAGCCCGGCAACATCTATTCCCGCTTTACCAATCCAACCGTTCAGGGTTTTGAGGCCCGCATCGCTGCCATGGAAGGTGGAGAAAAGGCCGTTGCCACTGCCTCGGGCATGGCGGCCATCCTGAGTACCTGTATGGCGCTGCTGCAGTCCGGGGATCACGTTATCTGTTCCCGTGGCGTGTTTGGCACCACCAACGTGTTGTTCCAGAAGTATATGGCGCGTTTCGGGGTTGAGACCACGTTCGTTAGCCTGACGGATGCAGACGGCTGGGAGGCAGCAGTCCGGCCGGAAACCCGGATGCTGTTTATTGAAACACCATCCAACCCGCTTTGTGAAATCGCCGATATGGACGCATTGTCGGCGCTGGCGAGGGCCAACGATGCCCTGTTTGTGGTGGATAACTGTTTCTGCACGCCGGTATTGCAGCGACCCCTTGAGCAAGGGGCGGATCTGGTGATCCATTCAGCCACAAAATACCTGGATGGGCAGGGCCGCTGTGTTGGCGGAGTGGTGGTAGGGCCTGCCAGGTACCTGGACGAGATCTACGGGTTCCTGCGATCTGCCGGGCCCACCATGAGCCCGTTCAATGCCTGGGTGTTCCAGAAGGGGCTGGAAACCTTACCGATTCGTATGCGAGCCCACTGCAACAATGCGTTAGAGTTGGCGAACTGGCTCGAACGCCAGCCAAACGTGGAGAGAGTGTTCTACGCGGGTCTTGAAAGCCATCCCCAGCATCAGCTGGCGAAGAAGCAACAGGACGGGTTTGGCGGAATTGTGTCGTTTCTGGTCAAAGGGGGCAGAGAAGAAGCCTGGCGCTTTATTGATGCCACCCGAATGATTTCAATCACAGCGAATCTGGGTGATGTGAAAACCACCATTACCCACCCGGCGACGACAACCCATGGCCGGTTATCTCCCGAGGATAAAGACAAGGCGGGCATCACCGAGAATCTGATCCGGTTGTCTGTTGGCATTGAAGCCATTGATGACCTGAAAACCGATCTGACACGGGGTTTTCAGGCGCTGAAAGACTAAACTCACTGATGGTTTGAGTATTCATGGCGGAATCCGCTAAAGCGAAACAAGCAGCATCGACGGAACTGACAGAAAAACAACAGCGCTTTCGCCGCCTGATGGCCCAAGGGGCCAGAGAGGGTGCGGTTATCGGCATGATTGTGCTGTGCATCTATCTGGCGATGGCGCTGTTTACCTTCAGTGCGTCTGACCCCGGGTGGGCGAGTATCGGCCACGATACTCGCGTGGATAACGCCGCCGGGCGCTCCGGCGCCTGGCTCGCAAGCCTGCTGGTGGACTTCTTCGGGCAGGTTTCCTGGCTGTTCCCGGTGATGATTGCCGGTTATGCCGTCATGCTGATCCGTCGCAGGCATGAGTCACTGGACCTCCATTGGCCACTGTTCATGGTTCGCTTTGGCGGGTTTCTGCTGATTCTGTTGTCGGCCACCAGCCTGCTTTCCCTTTATTCGGTATTTGGCCTTGGGTCCTCCTCCGGCGGTGTACTGGGAACAGCGGTTTCAGAAGCCATGGTGCGCTTCTTCAATCTGCCAGCCACCACGCTGTTGCTGATCGCGATCTTCCTGTTTGCCCTGACCGTGACCGTCGGCCTGTCCTGGTTCCGCTTGATGGACCATGTTGGTGGGTTGACGCTCAAAACCGGGCGTTGGCTTCAGTCGCTGTTCAAGGGCAGCGAGCGCAAGGACAAAAGCTCTGGTGTGCCTCTTGCTGCCCGCCCTGAGCCAGAGCCTCCGGTTATCAAGGACCGGGTGGCGCAGGCCAATCCGGTAGCAGGGAAAGCACCTCAGAAAGACTCCTGGTGGCGCCGTTTATTCCGCCGCAAACCAAAAGCGGCCGATAAAGGTACGCAGAAGGAAAGAAGCAAAGCTCGTAAGGAACCGGCGATTGACGGGCTTCCTGAAATTGACCCAGAACCCGCAAGACTGGAAAGTTTCAGCTCGGGGGATCGGGATGAAACGCCTCGCAAGGCGGCCGCGCCCCAGCAGCCCAAGCCCGCGAACCGGGCACTGAAAATTGCCCCGTTCAAGAAGGATGATCAGGGGCCTGCCGACAAGAAAGCCAACAGCAAGCAGGGTTCTTTGCTGGAAGACATTGAGAGCCTGATCCCGCCCATTTCCTTGCTGGACCCGCCTGAGGAACATAAAGAAAAGGGTTACTCGGAAGAATCACTGGAGCACATGTCGCGCCTGCTCGAAGAGAAGCTGGCGGATTTCGGTGTCACGGTAGAGGTGGTCGAGGTCAATCCTGGCCCGGTTATCACCCGATTCGAGATCAAGCCCGCCGCCGGGGTGAAAGTCAGCAAGATTTCCAACCTGGCCAAGGATCTCGCCCGTTCATTGGCGGTGTTGAGTGTGCGGGTGGTGGAAGTCATACCCGGAAAGTCCGTGGTGGGCATCGAGATTCCCAATGAGGAGCGGGAAATCGTTCGTCTGAGCGAAGTTCTTGGAGCCCGGGTGTTTACCGAGTCGTCATCGCCGCTGACTCTGGCACTGGGCAACGATATTGGCGGTAATCCGATGGTGGCCAATCTGGCCAAGATGCCGCACCTGCTGGTGGCCGGTACGACCGGTTCGGGTAAATCGGTCGGGGTTAACGCCATGCTGCTGAGCATGCTGCTCAAAGCCAGTCCCGATGAAGTGCGCTTTATCATGGTGGACCCGAAGATGCTGGAACTGAGCATCTACGACGGCATCCCGCACCTGCTGGCACCGGTTGTGACGGACATGAAAGAAGCCGCCAATGCACTGCGCTGGTGTGTGGCGGAGATGGAGCGGCGCTACCGTTTGATGGCCAGCCTGGGCGTGCGCAACATCGCCGGCTATAACAAAAAGGTGAAGGACGCCAGGGCTGAGGGCGAGCCGTTACTGGACCCTCTCTGGAAACCGGATGAATACCTGGCGAACGACGAACAGGAGCGGCCAGAACTGGAAACCCTGCCGTTCATCGTTGTCGTAATCGACGAATTCGCTGACATGATGATGATTGTCGGCAAAAAGGTGGAAGAGCTGATCGCCCGCATTGCCCAGAAGGCCCGTGCCGCCGGTATCCATCTGATTCTTGCCACCCAGCGGCCATCCGTGGATGTGATCACAGGCCTGATCAAGGCCAATATCCCAACCCGGATGTCGTTCCAGGTGTCGTCCAAGATCGACTCCCGTACCGTGCTTGATCAGGGTGGCGCCGAACAGCTGCTGGGCCACGGCGACATGCTCTACCTGCCGCCGGGTTCTGGCCTGCCGGTTCGGGTACACGGAGCCTTCGTTGACGATGACGAAGTACACCGGGTGGTCAGCGCCTGGAAAGCCCGGGGTGAACCGGAATACGTGGATGATGTGCTTAACGGGGCAGAAGGTGAGCACCTGCCGGGCGTGCCAACCCTAAGCGAAGGCGGTGCCGGCGGTGGTGACGAAGGAGACGCGCTGTTCGATGAAGCGGTGGCCTTTGTAACCGAGAACCGACGGGTGTCGATCTCCTCCGTTCAACGTAAATTCAAGATCGGCTACAACCGTGCTGCGAACCTGGTAGACGCCATGGAAGCCTCGGGAGTGGTCAGTCCGGCGGGTCACAATGGTGCCAGGGAAGTTCTGGCGCCGCCGCCCCCAAGAGACTAGGAGCAGCATACTTATGATCAGATCTGTCTACACGATAATAGCGGCGCTGTGCATGATGGCCGTTGTGGCAACGGCCTCTGCGGAACAGGGCAACAGCTCTCGCGATGCCGCTGAAGAACTGGCCTCTATGTTGCGCAGTTACCAAACCTACCAGGCCGATTTCATCCAGATTGTGGTCAATGAAAATGGCAACCGGGTTCAGGAAACCCGTGGGTCTCTGAAGGCCAAGCGACCGGGTCTGTTCTACTGGGAAACCGGTGCGCCTTTGTCCCAGTTTATTGTCAGTGACGGCGACACGGTGGAGGTTTACGACCCGGATCTGGAACAGGTCACTATTCACACCTTGGATGACCGGGTACAGACGACACCGGCGCTGCTTCTGAGTGGCGAAGTGGATAATCTTGAGGAAACCTACGATGTGAGTGAGCGCCGGATGGGTGACAATACCCGCGAGTTCACCCTGGTTCCCAGGGGCGGCGATTCCCTGTTTACATCTTTACGCTTGAGCTTCTACAAGGGTGAGCTTCAGGAAATGAGAATGGAAGATTCGCTGTCTCAACTGAGTATTCTCAGCTTTGACCGGATAACCCTGAATCAGGAACTGGACAACAGTGCCTTCCGCCTGGAATACCCCGAGGAGGTGGATATTATTCGGGACGGTGCCTGATGCAGGACAACCTGTTTGAGCCCGAGGCCGGATTCCAGCCCCTGGCGGCCCGAATGCGGCCGGCCAACCTGGACGAATACGTTGGCCAGTCTCATCTGGTCGGCCCCAGAAAACCGCTCAGGCGCGCCGTAGAGCAGGGCCAACTGCATTCGATGATTCTCTGGGGGCCACCCGGAGTGGGTAAAACCACCTTTGCCCGGCTGTTGGCCAATGTGGGTGACTTGTCCTATGAAACGCTCTCTGCGGTGCTCAGCGGCGTCAAGGATATCCGGGATGTGGTCGAGCGGGCCCGCAACCGCAAGCAGTCCCAGGGCAGGGACACGTTGCTGTTCGTTGACGAGGTGCACCGGTTCAACAAAAGCCAGCAGGATGCCTTTCTCCCTCATATTGAAGATGGCACCTTCATTTTTGTGGGTGCCACCACGGAAAACCCCTCTTTCGAACTGAATAGCGCGCTCTTGTCGCGGACCCGCGTATATGTGCTCAAAAACCTGGACAAGCCGGACATCCTTGAGCTCCTGAATCGAGCATTGGTTTCGCCAGCGGGCTTCGGCGGCACCCTTCAGGTACCAGCCGGGGTGCTGGATAACATGGCCGAAGCCTCTGGAGGCGATGCCCGGCGTGCTCTGAACATTCTTGAGGTGGCCGCTGACCTGGCCGAGCCGGATGACAACGGGCAGAACGCCATCACCGCCCAGACACTGGAACAGGTACTGCAAACCAGCCTGCGCCGGTTCGACAAAGGCGGCGACGTGTTCTATGACCAGATCTCCGCGTTGCACAAATCCGTGCGGGGCTCCAGCCCCGATGGTTCCCTGTACTGGCTTTGCCGTATGCTGGACGGTGGCTGTGACCCCCTGTACGTGGCGCGGCGCCTGGTGCGGATCGCCAGCGAAGACATCGGCAACGCCGACCCCCGTGCCCTGCAAATTACCATGCAGGCCTGGGATGCCCAGGAGCGGCTGGGATCACCGGAAGGGGAGCTGGCGCTGGCCCAGGCTGTCACCTACCTGGCGCTGGCACCAAAGAGTAATGCCGTGTACAAGGCGTTCAACCAGTGCATGGCGGACATCCGAAAGGATCCTGATTACGAAGTGCCGGTGCACTTGCGTAATGCGCCTACCAAGCTGATGAAAAGCCTGGGCCACGGTGATGAATATCGCTACGCCCATGACTCTCCGGACGCTTACGCGGCCGGAGAGTCTTACCTGCCTGAAGCGATTCACCAACGCCGTTACTATCAGCCTGTCATGCGTGGGCTGGAGATCAAACTGGCTGAAAAGCGCCAGCGCCTGGATGATCTCGATGCCCGAAGCGGCAAAAAGCGTTATTGATGTAACGCTCATGCCGCAAAATACCTGGCCCTCGGCCTGGGGATGGTGGTCAGCAGAACCACGGCAGGTATAATGCCGTGATATCCATACTATTCGTTAACCGGAAAATTCAGGAAGATCATGCTCGATCCGAAACGTGTCCGTTCACAGACTGAAGAAATTGCCCGTCGGCTGGCTATCAAAAACTTCGAGTTTGACGTTGCCACCTTCGAACGCCTTGAGGAACGCCGTCGAGCCATTCAGGTTCGTGCGGAAACGCTGCAGAGCGAGCAGAACAAACGGTCGAAATCCATTGGTAAGGCCAAAGCGGCGGGTGAAGACATCAAACCGCTGCTGGAAGAGGTGGACAATCTCAAGCAGCAGAAGGCCGAGGCTGAGGAGGAGTTGCGCTCAGTACAGGAATCCCTGAACGCGTTTTTTGCCGGAATTCCCAATCTGCCGGATGAAGACGTACCGCCGGGAGCGAACGAAGACGACAACGTGGAGACCCGTGTATGGGGCACGCCGCGTCACTTTGATTTCGAGCCCAGGGACCACGTTGCCCTGGGCGAACAGCTCAAGGGTCTGGACTTCGAGAAGGCCACCCAGCTGGCCCATTCCCGCTTTGCCGTCATGCGTGGCCAACTGGCGAAGCTGCATCGGGCGCTCGCTCAGTTCATGCTCGACCTGCACACAGAAGAGCATGGCTATACCGAAGCCTATGTGCCGTACCTGGTCAATGCCAACGCGCTGTTCGGTACCGGCCAGCTACCCAAGTTTGAAGAGGATCTGTTCCGTACCGCCGGTGACAACCCGCTGTACCTGATCCCGACCGCGGAAGTACCGGCGACCAACCTGGTGGCGGACAGTATTCTGGAGGCCAGTGAAATGCCGCTGCGGATGGTGTGCCATACCCCCTGTTTCCGCAGCGAAGCGGGTTCCTACGGCCGGGATGTACGTGGCATGATCCGGCAGCATCAGTTCGACAAGGTTGAACTGGTACATGTTGTGCGCCCCGAGGACTCCACCGAGGCGCTTGAGCAGCTCACTGGCCATGCCGAGAAGGTGCTGCAGTTGCTGGAACTGCCGTATCGGGTGGTTACCCTGTGTGGCGGCGACATGGGCTTCTCCGCAGCGAAGACCTACGATCTGGAGGTGTGGCTGCCAGGGCAAGGTAAATACCGGGAAATTTCATCCTGCTCCAACACCCGCGATTTTCAGGCACGGCGTATGCAAGCACGTTGGCGAAACCCGGAAACCGGAAAGCCTGAGCCTGTTCATACCCTGAATGGATCGGGTCTGGCCGTTGGCCGTGCGATGATCGCGGTGATGGAGAACTACCAGCAGGAAGACGGCAGTATTCTGGTTCCGGACGTTCTCAAACCCTATATGAAAGGCATTGATCGGATCCAATGAGCCAACCATTCACGGATGCACCAGGAAGGGGCGTCAAGGCAGGGCCTGCACCAGTTCGGTACAGGCCCAACCCGGTAACCGAAAACCCGAATAATTCTGCGGGCGAGGTCGCCCTGGTGGGCGCCGGCCCCGGTGATCCTGAACTTCTGACCCTCAAGGCCTGGCGCCTGATCCAGTCGGCCGACGTTATTCTCTACGATCGGCTGGTTTCTCCGGAAATACTTTCCCTGATTCCCGATAACGTTGAGATGGTTCATGTTGGCAAGCAGCGCTCAAATCACACGTTGCCGCAGGATCAGATTAACCAGCGCTTGGTGGAGCTGGCCCGGGAGGGCCACAAAGTGGTGCGCCTCAAGGGTGGTGACCCGTTCATCTTCGGCCGCGGCGGCGAAGAGATTGAAACGCTGGCAGCGGCCGGTGTTCGCTTTCAGGTGGTTCCCGGCATAACCGCAGCGTCCGGCTGTGCGGCCTATGCGGGCATTCCGCTGACTCACCGGGACCACGCCCAGTCGGTGCGCTTTATTACTGGGCATTTGAAAAACGATACCTGCGATTTGCCCTGGTCAGACTTTGTGCAGAATAATCAGACACTGGTGTTCTACATGGGGTTGGTCGGTTTGCCGATTATTTGCCGGCAATTGATTGGCCATGGCATGACACCAGACATGCCGGTGGCGCTGGTGTCCAAGGGCACAACCGCCGACCAGAAAGTCGTGGTGGGTACGCTCAGTGATATTGTTGGAAAGGTCGAGAACAGTGGTGTTCAGGCGCCCACTCTGGTGATTATCGGTCACGTGGTCGGGCTCAGAAGTCGCCTGGACTGGCGGGGAGCTGTAGAGAGCGCCTGAGGGTGGAGAAGCAGGGCGGGCCCGCGTATCGGTCTCACGGGGCGCCGAAGTTGATCGGCTACCCCGTGAATCCTGTCAGCGCGCTCAGGCGTTACGCTTGGGCAGCACGTCTTTGAGCTTTTCGCGCATATCC
Organism: Marinobacter sp. LQ44; assembly: GCF_001447155.2. Taxonomy (NCBI): domain Bacteria; kingdom Pseudomonadati; phylum Pseudomonadota; class Gammaproteobacteria; order Pseudomonadales; family Marinobacteraceae; genus Marinobacter; species Marinobacter sp. LQ44. The sequence goes on from NZ_CP014754.1 coordinate 165,316, forward strand.
CGAATGGCTTTCTCGGTGGTTTCCCAGTCAATACAGGCGTCGGTTACCGACACGCCGTATTTCAGGTCTGCCAGGTTTTCCGGAATGGACTGGTTACCCCAGTTGATGTGGCTTTCCACCATCAGGCTCTGGATAGACTGGTTGCCCTCCAGGATCTGATGGGTCACATCCTGCATGACCAGAGGCTGAATGGCCGGATCTTTGCTGGAATTGGCGTGGCTGCAATCCACCATGATCGACTTGCGCAGATTGGCTTTTTCCAGCGCCTGCTCGCACAGTGCAACACTCACGGAATCATAGTTCGGTTTGCCACCGCCGCCGCGCAACACCACGTGGCCATAGTTGTTGCCCTTGGTGCGGATGATGGCCACCTTGCCTTGCTGGTCGATGCCCAGGAAGCTGTGGGGGTGAGAAACCGATTTCATGGCGTTAACGGCTACGTCCAGGCTGCCATCAGTGCCATTCTTGAAGCCAATGGCCATGGACAGGCCGCTGCTCATTTCCCGGTGGGTTTGAGACTCGGTGGTGCGGGCGCCAATGGCAGACCAGGCAATGGTGTCTTGCAGGTACTGGGGGGAGATCGGGTCCAGGGCCTCGGTGGCGGTTGGCAGGCCCATCTCGTTAATATCCAGCAGCAAGCGACGGCCAATGTGCAGGCCTTGTTCAATATCGAAGGTATCGTTCAGGTGTGGGTCGTTGATCAGGCCTTTCCAGCCAACGGTGGTGCGCGGCTTCTCGAAATATACCCGCATCACCAGCAGCAGGGTATCGCTGACTTCGTCGGCGAGTTTTTTCAGCCGGGCAGCGTAATCGCGGGCTGCCTCCACATCGTGAATAGAGCAGGGGCCAACCACGATAAACAGGCGGTGGTCTTTGCCATCCATGATGTCGTAAATGGCCTGACGGCCAGAAGCTACGGTTTCGGCAGCTTCATCTGACAGCGGCATTTCATTTTTCAGCGCTTCAGGAGTGATCAGTGGTTCCTGGCTGGCCACGTTCAGGTTTTCCAGTTTCTTGCCCGACATCTTGTTGTGCTTCCCCGAATCAGATCGTTACATCACCGGGTAACGCTGTCATTATGGGCCCGGTGTTTAATGATTAACGCGAATGGTGCCGGTCTGCAGTTGCTGTAAACCCCGGCGAGTTGGTTATACTGCGTTATTTGAAGACCCTTTTCAACGCTTCCAGTGAACAGGTAACGGATGTCGCCGCCAGCCAGGAAACCACAATCAGACTCTTCCCCACGAAAGGTGGTTTCAGAGAGGATTACGCAGGTTCTTTCGGGTATCCGGGTGCCGGATTTACCCTATCCGGCGGGAAAAACGTCACCTGAGTCCAATGCCGATTGGCGCCCGCTGTTGTTTTCCTGTTGGACCGAACAACGGGACGAGCGGGTAACGGATGTTCTGCGGTCGGTGCAGATCGAATGGACCGTGCGCCAGGTCAATGCAGCCTATCTGTCTGATCGGATAATGGACGTGTTCCTGAAAACCAGTGGGTTGCATCGCGCCCTGGTCAGTCGTATTGCCAGATTGCGGTTCTGGCTGGCGTGGCAGCTCGATACCCGCGGAGCCAGTGTGTTCGGTAACGTTGTACTTGACTGGTTGGACAACCTGCAGGAATGGCGGGGTTGGAGTGATACCGGGGGGCGATCATCCAGGGTGTTGCTGGACCAATTGGACAGCCTGGTTATCGCGGTGTCCGGCAGCTTTGAAAGTGGCCAGCCCGAACTGGTGGAAAGCTATTGTAAACAATGGCTTGACGACCGGGAGAAAGGTGAGCAACAGGTCAGCCGGTTGCGTGAACGCCTGCTCGAGACCGAGCGTGGTGCTTCGCGGCAGCGGCTTGCCGACCAGGTTTCCCGCGCGCTGATCGGCAGGGCGCTGACCGGGCGGGAGTTACCGGTGGTCATCAGTCGATTCATCATCGAAGACTGGTACAAGGTTCTCAAACAGAGCGTCTGGTCCGAGGGCACAGGCAGTGAGCTGTATCGACATGCCAACAAACTGCTCGAGTGGTTGGTATGGCTCGGTGATCCTGCGCTGTCGGACAGAGACAGGAACCGGCTCTACCATGTAGGCGAGCAGATAGGAGACCGGATTCAGGATGTGTGGACCCGGGCCCTCGGCCAGGGATTGCCGGAGAACGCTTTGGTGGATATTCAGAAGGTTATCGTAGCGCGTATCCGCGGCGAGGTGCCGGAACTCAAGCGTGCCCTGGGTAGCGGCAGCAGCCTGACCTGGGACAGCCGGTGGCTATCGCTGGCTCCGGTAGACCCGCAACAGGCCGAGGGCTTTATCGGCCGCTGGTTTGTCGAAGGTGAGGGTGCTGCAGAGCAAAGGCGCTATCTGTTCGCGTTGCTCGAAGATAGTGGGGAAGTGCTTTGGACCAACGGCGCCGGGGTCAAACTCGGCCTGCAGGACTGGGCGTTGTTCCTGGCAGATCTTGAAGCCGAAACCCTGAGGCCCTTGCCGGCTCCGACACCGTTTGGTGAGGTGCTCTCGGAAACCGTGAACCTGTTGTTCAAAGTGTGCGAGAAACAACAGAAGCAACGTGAAGAGGCGGCTCGGGAAGCGAGGGCTCGGGCAGAGGCACTGCGAAAGGAGAAGGAAGCCGCCGAGCGCGCAAGAAAGGCCGAAGAAGAGGCAAAACAGGCAGCCCTGGAGCAACAGAGGGAAGAAGCGGAACGGCAGCGCCAGGAAGATGAGAAAGCGGAGCAGGAACGTCTCCAGAAAGAGCGTGAGCTGGCGGCGGCAAAACAGGTGGATGGTATCGCTCTGGGAGGCTGGATTGTACTGTCCGCCCAGAAGGATGATGGGGAACCGGCCAGGCTGAAACTGGCGGTCAAGATTTCTGCATCCCGGAAGTTCGTATTCGTGGACCGTCTGGGGCTTAATCGCCGTGAGTTTTTGCACGATGAACTGGTATCCGGGGTCGTATCAGGCCGTATCCGGGTATTGGGGAGTGCAGCAGAGTTCGACGACACCCTGAGCCGGGTTGTTGGCCGGATCCGGGTTGGCCGTAACTGAGGATGGCTTATGGTTGATGATAACTACGAGTTCGGAAGCTCCCAGGGTTTCCCCGGTGGGCAGGACAATCGCGAGGAATATCGTTTAACCGCCAGGGCTCGGGCATGGCTGTGGCTTGAGTCACCTGAACCGGATGTTGAGGTACAGGATGCCGCTCCTCTTGAGTGCCAGATTCGCGATATTTCGGCAAGAGGCCTGAGCCTTGTCTCGTCAGAGCCACCGGTGCTCAATTCGTTACTGATGGCAGAGATCAGTCTTGGGCACAAAACGCAGCGGTTTCGGTTAATGGTGGAGGTTGTCTGGTGCCGTGAAACGGGCCAGGAATACCTGGTGGGTGTCCAGATTCTGGAATCGGATGAGACGGATTATCTGGAATGGATGGATGCGGTTGCCACAGCGCTCACTGAATCCTGAATAGAAAAAAGCCGGCATGGAGCCGGCTTTTCAGATGAGGTCACCGGATGGCAATCAGGATTCCAGTTCGCTCATCCCGGTGATGTTAAAGCCGCCATCCACATAGAGAATCTCACCAGTAATACCAGAGGCAAGATCGGACGACATGAACGCCGCGGCGTTACCGACTTCTTCAGTGGTGACGTTGCGGCGCAGGGGAGCCTGCTTGGCGTTCGCGGCCAGCATTCGGCGGAAACTCTTGATGCCGGAAGCAGCCAGAGTCTTGATCGGGCCTGCAGAAATACCGTTTACCCGAATACCTTCCGGGCCAAGGCTGGCGGCCATGTAGCGGACGTTGGCTTCCAGTGATGCCTTGGCAAGCCCCATGACGTTGTAGTTCTGCAGAACCCTTTCCGCACCGAGATAGCTCAAGGTCAGCAGGCTGCTGCCCTCATGCATCATTTTGCGGGCGCCCTTGGCCAGTGCGACAAAGCTGTAGGAGCTGATGTCGTGGGCGATACGGAAACCGTCACGGGTGGTCACATCCACATAGTTACCGTCGAGTTCATGCGCTGGCGCGTAACCAACAGCGTGGATAATGATGTCGATGTTATCCCAGTGTTTGTTGAGCTCGGTGAACACAGCGTCAATCTGCTCGTCACTGGCCACATCGCAGGGGAACGTCAGCTGACTGCCCCACTGATCCGCGAATTTTTCAACCCGGGACTGAAGCTTTTCATTCTGGTAAGTGAAGGCCAGTTCAGCGCCTTCACGGGCGAATGCCTCGGCGATGCCGTAGGCGATGGAATGTTTGCTGGCTACACCAACAATCAGTGCTTTCTTGCCACTGAGGATTCCCATGGGTATCTGCTCCCTGTGTTCCTTGGTTTCAGCGCATTATCCCCGACATGTGTCGGCGGGGGTAACGGTCAATTGGTCGTAGGCTGATAAAAGAAAGCCGCGGTCAGCAATTCGCGGGTGTAGTCCTGTTTCGGCGCCCGGAAAATTGCCTCAGCGGCCCCGTACTCCACTATCTGGCCGTTCTTCAACACCAGCAATTTGTGGCTGAGTGCCCGAACGACAGCCAGATCATGACTGATAAAGATGTAGCTTAGCTTATATCTGGCCTGAATTTCCCGTAAAAGCTCAATCACTTGCTTCTGGACGGTTCGGTCCAGGGCGGAGGTAGGCTCATCGAGAATAATCAGTTCCGGCTGTAACACCAGTGCGCGGGCGATGGCAATGCGCTGTCGCTGCCCGCCGGAAAACTCGTGGGGATAACGGTGCCTGGCGTCTGGGTCCAGACCCACATCCTTCAGTGCCTGAATCACTCTGGCGTCGTGTTGCCCGGTATCGTTGGTGTCGTGTATCTCTAGCCCTTCGCGGACAATTTCAGCCACCGACATCCGGGGGCTCAAACTACCGAAGGGGTCCTGAAAGACAATCTGGACCCGCTTGCGCCAGGGGCGGAACTGTTTCTGGGACAGGGAGCCAAGCTCGGTTCCCGCCAACCGGATACTCCCGGTGCTGGCGGTTAACTTCAGTAGTGCATGTCCGATGGTGGTTTTGCCACTGCCGCTTTCACCGACAATACCCAGTGTCTCGCCTGGTTGCAGGGCAAAACTCACGTCCTGAACCGCGTGGAAACTCTCCTTGACCTTGCCCAGCAGGTTCTTGCGAATGGGGAACTTAACATTCAGCCCCGTGACTTCCATCAGCGTTTTACCACCATCAGTCGACGGGAGAGGGTTTTCTGGCGGTTCCGCATCAATGAGCTTCCGGGTATAGGGGTGCGCAGGCGCGGTAAACAGTTGCTCGGTGGCGGCTTCCTCAACGCACTTACCCTGTTCCATTACCACCACTCTATCCGCATAGCGGCGGACAATGCTCAGGTCATGGGTGATCATCAGAATGGCCATGCCGAGTTTCTGTTTCAGTGATTCCAGCAACTCCAGCACTTGCTTCTGTACGGTCACATCCAGTGCGGTGGTGGGTTCGTCTGCGATCAGCAGATCCGGTTGGTTGGCCAGGGCCATGGCGATCATGATCCTCTGTTTCTGGCCACCGGACAGCTGGTGTGGGTAGCTGTTCAGGCGCCGCTCCGGCTCGGGGATGCCCACCAGTTCGAGCAGTTCAATACAGCGCTTTCGGGCCTGGGGGCCGCGCATGCCCTTGTGTAGCTCCAGGGTTTCGGTGATCTGCTTTTCAACCGTATGTAAGGGGTTGAGTGAGGTCATGGGCTCCTGGAAGATCATGCTGATTTCCCGGCCGCGGATTTGTCGCAACCGGCTATCCGCAGCCGTCAGCAAATCTTCGCCACGATAGAGAATCTTGCCAGAGGGATAACGGGCGTGCCGGGCATCCAGTAACCTGAGAACAGACAGGGCCGACACCGATTTACCAGAGCCGCTTTCGCCCACCAGCGCCAGGGTTTCGCCGAGACCAACCCGCAGCGACAGGCTGTCGACGACCAACGGGCCGTTATCAAAGTGGATGGACAGGTCCGAGATGGTCAGGAGGTCGCTCATATCAGTTCTTTCTCGGGTCAAAGGCATCGCGCACCGCTTCGCCAACAAACACCAGCAGCGTCAGCATCACCGACAGGGACACAAAAGCCGAAATGCCCAGCCAGGGGGCATGAAGGTTGGCCTTGCCCTGGGCGATCAGCTCCCCCAGGGACGGAGAACCGGAGGGCAGGCCAAAGCCCAGGAAATCCAGCGAGGTTAACCCGGTAATCGCGCCAGTCAGGATAAACGGCAGAAAGGTGAGGGTGGCCACCATGGCGTTCGGCAGAATGTGCCGGAACATGATGTGCCGGTTACCCAACCCGAGCGCCCGAGCCGCTTTAACGTATTCGAAGTTTCTCGCCCGCAGGAATTCAGCACGAACGACATCCACCAGACCCATCCAGCTGAACAGCAACATAATGCCCAGCAACCACCAGAAGTTGGGCTGGACAATGGCAGAGAGGATAATCAGCAGATACAGCATTGGCAGGCCCGACCAGATCTCGATAAAGCGCTGCCCGAACAGGTCCACCTTGCCTCCGTAAAAGCCCTGAATGGCGCCGACGATCACGCCAACAATGCAGCTGGCGATGGTCAGGGTTAGACCAAAAACCACGGAAATCCGGAAGCCGTAGATGACCCGGGCAGCCACGTCCCGGCCCTGGTCGTCGGTCCCCAGCCAGTGTTCGGCGCTGGGTGGCGCGGGCGAGGGTACGCTCAGTTCATAGTTGATGGTGTTGTAGCTGAACTTGATCGGCGGCCAGAGTATCCAGCCGTTGGCCTCTATTTCGTCCCGGATGAAGCGATCCCGGTAGTCGGTTTCCGTGGGCAGAAAGCCGCCAAAGGTTTCCTCCGGCACCATCTGGACCACCGGGAAATAGACATCGCCCTGATAGGAGACCACCAGTGGCTTGTCGTTGGCGATCAGTTCTGCCACCAGGGAAAGACCGAACAGGGCCAGGAAAAGCCACAGTGACCAGAAACCACGGCGATTATTCCTGAAATTCCGCAGTCGGCGCTGTTGGATGGGAGTCAGTCGGGGCATGGTTATGCGCCCTCCCGGCTTTCAAAATCGATGCGCGGATCTACCAGCACATAGGTGATGTCGCTGATCAGCTTCAGAATCAAACCCATCAGCGTGAAGATGTAGAGCGTGCCGAAAATCACCGGGTAATCCCGGTTAAGGGCCGCCTCGAAGCCTAGCAGGCCAAGGCCGTCCAGGGAGAAAATCACTTCGATCAGCAAAGACCCGGTAAAGAACAGGGACACCAGAACACCCGGCATGCTGGCGATCACTATCAGCATGGCGTTGCGGAACACATGGCCATAGAGTACCTGTTTTTCTTCCAGTCCCTTGGCACGGGCCGTCACCACGTATTGTTTACCGATTTCATCCAGGAACGAGTTCTTGGTCAGCAGTGTGAGGGTGGCAAAGCCGCCAATCACATTGGCGGTAACCGGCAAGGCCAGGTGCCAGAAATAATCACCGATCTTCTGGTACCAGTTGAGTTCATCGAAATTCGGAGAGGTCAGGCCCCGGAGGGGGAACCAGTCGAAATAGCTGCCGCCGGCAAACAACACGATCAACAGAATAGCAAACAGGAAGCCGGGAATGGCATAGCCCACCACAATGGCAGAGCTTGTCCAGACATCGAATCGGGAGCCATCTGACACCGCTTTGCGAATGCCCAGCGGAATGGAAATCAGGTAGATGATCAGGGTGGACCAGAGCCCCAGGGAAATGGAAACCGGCATCTTGTCGATGATCAGCTCAACGACGGTACGGTCCCGGAAAAAGGATTCGCCGAAATTGAACGTGGCGTAGTCCTTGAGCATCTTAAGGAAACGTTCATGGGCGGGCTTATCGAAACCGTACATCACCTCGATTTCTTTCAGCAGCTCCGGTGGCAGGCCCCGCGAACCCCGGCTGTCGCCGGAGCTGGTGACGACTTCACCGCCGGTATCTCCACCGCCCGCCCGTGCCAGGGCACTGCTGCCATGACCTTCCATCTGGGCAATAAGCTGCTCAACCGGACCGCCCGGTGCGGCCTGAACAATGATGAAATTGAGGAGCATAATCCCCACCAGCGTGGGGATGATCAGAGCAAGCCGCCGGAGAATGTAGATGCCCATTTAGGGGAGGAATCCTTTCATTACAGCGTTGGTGACAGTCGGTGGATCAGCGGTTGATCCACCAGTTGTTCAGGTCGATACCATATTTCGGTGTGACCTCAGGTCGCTGTAAATGGTTCCAGTAGGCTACCCGGTCTTTGGTCAGGTGCCAGTGCGGAATCACATAGTGACTGTGCAGCAGTACCCGGTCGAGGGCGCGCACACGGTGCATCAGTTGTTCCCGATCCGGTGCCTGGATCACCATGTCGACTAACTGGTCTACCACGGGGTCGTTAACACCCATGAAGTTTCGGGAGCCGGATACGTCCGCGGTGCTGGAGTGCCAGTATTCCCTCTGCTCGTTGCCCGGGGAGTCGGATTGCGGAAGCACCTGGGTGATCATGTCGAAGTCAAAGCTGCGTACTCGCTGGATGTACTGGTTGCTGTCAACAAGCCGCACGGTGACGTCTATGCCCAGACGTTCCAGGTTGCGGGTAAAGGGCAGTACCACGCGTTCAAAACTCTTCTGGAACAGCAGCACTTCAAAGCTCAGTTGCTTGCCGCTTTCCTCGTGCACCATTTTACCGCCACGGATGCTGTAGCCGGCCTCGTTCAGCAGTTCCATGGCTGCCCGCAGATTGTCGCGCATGGACCGGCTGTCGCTGGTGTCAGGCGGAGTGTATTCGCGGGTAAAGACCTCCGGGTTCAGCTGATCGCGGAAGCGTTCAAGGATGTCCAGTTCAGGGCCTTGAGGTAGACCGGATGAGGCCAGTTCACTGTTTTCGAAATAGCTGGTGGTGCGGGTGTACTGGTCAAAGAACAAGTTACGGTTAGCCCACTGGAAGTCAAAGCCGTAAGCCAGGGCCTGGCGGACTTTCGGATCGCTGAATACCGGCTTTCGGGTGTTGAAGATAAAACCCTGCATACCGCTGGGGCGTTGATGAGGGATGGCCTCGCGAACGATTCTGCCATCTTCGAAACGGCGGCCGGTGTAGGCGGTTGCCCAGTTCTTCGCAGAGGTTTCCTGGCGGAAGTCGAAATTGCCTGCTTTGAAGGCTTCCAGCGCTACCGTATCATCGTTGTAGTATTCATACTGAATGCGCTGGAAATTGAAACGTCCTACACGTACGGGCAGGTCTTTTGCCCAGTAGTCTTCAATCAGCTCATAGGTAACAGAGCGCCCAGCATCGAAAGAACCAATACGATAGGGTCCGCTGCCCACAGGAATGTCCAGACCGTTCCGTGCGAACTCCCTCTCTTCCCAGTAATGGGCCGGGAGGATGGGCATCTGCCCCAGGATAAGAGGCAGCTCACGGTTTTCGGTGTCACCGAAATCGAACCGGATACGATGGCTATCTTCAACCGTGACCTTGCTCACGTCCGCATAGTAGTTGCGGTAGAAGGGGTGCCCTTCAGTGGTCAGGATACGGTGCGAGAATTCGACGTCTTTGGCGGTGATCGGGGTGCCGTCCTGAAATCTCGCTTCTTCCCGCAAATTGAATATGACGTACCGGCGGTCTTCGGGAAACTCAACGCTCTCGGCAATCAACCCATACTCGGAGAATGGCTCGTCAGAAGACGATTCCATCAGTGTGTCATAGACGTAAGTGCTGACGCCGGCAGCTGCTACGCCGCGAATCACAAACGGGTTGAAGCTGTCGAACCCGTTGGATACCACGGACAGCTTCAGAGTGCCGCCTTTGGGCGCCTCGGGATTAACGTAATCGAAGTGGCTGAAGCCTTCCGGGTATTTCAACTCACCATGCATGGCGATCCCATGAACGGGCGCTGGCCCGTTTTCATGGTGATCGTCAGCAGCGGAAAAAAGTGGAGTGGCCATCAAGGCCAAGGACGTGATCAGTCCCGGCAGGGTCAGATGAGGTGCTTTCCGTGTTTTTGTCATGGTTCTCGCACGTTATGGGCTGTTTCTTATGTCCACGTAGAGTACCAGACTTTGGCCGGGTTGCAGATAACGGTTGGTATTAAGATCGTTCCATGATGCGATATCCCGCACATTCACCGAGAAGCGGCTTGCAATGGCAGACAGCGAGTCACCCTGGCGCACGCGATATCCCACCTTGCGAACCATGGCGCTGTCCCGCTGGCTACTGGCAACATTCTTGGTGGGTTGTGCGGTTTTAGACCAGATCACCAGTTGTTTGCCTGGGATCAGCGGGTCACCCGGCGCCATACCGTTCCAGGCCGCCACTTCCCGTACCGAAACCCGATGTTCCCGGGCGATGTCCCAGAAGGTATCGCCACGGCGGACCGTGTAGTTAACCTTGTTGCCATCCCGTTGCCGCTCCTGTGTGCGTTGAAGCCGCTGGTTCTGGCTCAAGGCGTAGGTTTCCGAACCCTTGGTGGCCGAGGGGATCAGTAGCTGCTGGCCGATGCGGATGAGATCGCTGTTCAGCTTGTTAACCTGCTGGATGACGGACGGTGTTGTCGAAAACTTCCGGGCAATGGTGTTCAGGCTATCGCCTTTCTGCACCCGGTAGTTTTGCCAGGACACCCGCTGTTCGTTTGGGAACCCGGCAAGTGCGGTCCGGAAGCCGTCGGCTTTCTCAACCGGAACCAGCAACCGATGAGGCCCATCCGGGTTGGTGGCCCAGCGATTGTAAGAGGGGTTCAGCAGATAGATTTCGTTGATTTCGATACCGGCAAGCTCGGCCGCCTGGGCGAGGTCGAGCTGAGAGCCGGTGTCGACGACCTCGAAAAATGGCTCGTTCTTCAGGGGCGGCAGTTCAATGCCATAGGCTTGAGGGTCGTCAAAGATCTTCGCCAGCGCGATCAGTTTGGGTACGTAGTGCCGGGTCTCGGTGGGCAGGCTGAGCGACCAGTAGTCGGTGGACTTACCGGCGTTGCGGTTACGGCGAATGGCGCTGGATACTGTGCCGCCACCTGCGTTGTAGGCAGCCAGGGCCAGGGTGTAGTCGCCATCAAACCGGTTGGCGAGGCGGTCAAGGTAGGTAAGGGCTGCATCGGTTGCCGCAATCACGTCCCGGCGGTCATCGTGCCACCAGCTTTGAGTCAACCCGAAATACTTGCCGGTTGACGGGATGAATTGCCACAAGCCCGCAGCCCGCCCGTGTGAATAGGCGAAGGGGTCAAAGGCACTTTCAACAATGGGTAGCAGTGCAAGTTCGTTGGGTAGACCCCGCTTTTCGGTTTCTTCAAGAATGTGGAAGAGGTATCGGGAGCCACGTTCAACCACCCGGTCAATGTAGCGGGGGTGGCGGGCATACCAGTCCAGCTGTGCCTGAACCCGGGCGTTGTCAACGGAATGGTCCATCTGGAATCCGGCTCGAAGCCGGTCCCATAAATCGGATTCCGAAGTGGCAACGTCCTGGCTGTTACGGGGGTTATCCAGTTTCTCCCGCGCTTCCCTGGCTTGCTTGCGCAGTTCGGGGGCGATGGCGTTGTCCAGCGGTGCGTCGCTGGCCTGATCACCGTTTCCGGACGCAACCGATTTCTTAAGGCCCTCGTCGCCCTGCGCAACCATGACTTCGTCAGAATCCAGGGGGTTGCTGTCTGCGGTGTTATTGTCTTCACCAAACCAGGCTGACGGTGTGTGCCAGTTTTCAAGAACCTGACTGGTGCTGCAGCCTGAGAGGAGGGTGCTGGCAATCAGCACATAAGACAATCGTTTCACCGACATAAACACAGCTTCCGGGTATTGGCCGGGTATGGACAGAAACCCGGCACATTAATGAGTTACGGTAACAAACAGGCTTGGATTCTATGGGAGCCCTTTTCCGGGGGTCAATACAGCTGATGTTACGGCTGTGAGAAGAAATGTTAAGAACTCAACCATTAACGGCTTAGAAATGGTCCTTGCCGTGTCGAATGGCCGCGAACACCGAATCCGCTGAATCGCATGGCAGACCCTGCCTTGCAGCATATTGACGGGCACTTTCGATCACTTCCGGCTGGTCCCAGCGCATAAACGGGTTGAGGGTTTTTTCTGTGCCAATACTGGAGGGTACGGTTGGCTCGCCACGGTCTCTCATGGCCTGACAGTCCTGCTCAAACTGCTCGAGGGCCTTGTCGTCTGGCAACCAGCTGCGGGCAAACCGGAGATTGGCCAGGGTGTATTCGTGGGCACAGTAAACCCCGGTCTGATCGGGCAGGGCGCGCAACGACTCCAGGGACTGTCGCATCTGCTCGGGTTTGCCCTCGAACAGCCTCCCGCAGCCGCAAACGAACAACGTGTCGCCGCAGAACAGCACAGGGCGATCATCAATCTCAGTTTCCGAGTAGTAGGCAACATGGTCGAGAGTGTGGCCCGGTACCGCCATGACGTTGAAGGTCAGGCCTTGCCAGACCACTTCGTCACCGGGATGGATCGGGTTGGTGGTGCCCTTGAAGGGGGAATCCTCCGGACCCGTTATGCGTACATTCGGAAAGGTCTTTGCCAGGCCGGCGATGCCGCCCGTGTGGTCGGGGTGGTGGTGGGTGACCAGTATGGTATCCAGAACCAGCTGCTGACTTTCCAGGTAGTCTTCCACCGGCTGGGCCTGCCCCGGGTCTACCACCAGCGCTTTGCCGGATGACCGGTCGCAGAGGCACCAGATATAGTTATCGGAAAACGCAGGAATGGCCTGGATATCGAACATGCATGACCCCATGTGCTCTTTGGATGTGGCTGTTATGATAGTCCAACGTCGTTTCTATCCCAAGGGTCGTTCGTGAGCCGGGAACAAAAGGCGGTGCAGGGGGATCCGGTTAATGCAGAGATTCAGATTGGGCGCCTCAGGGGCGGTGGACTACTCACAAAGGCATGAGAGTTTCGAACGCTGGTTCCAGACTCCGCTTGGCAGATCGTTGCTGGCCAGCCAGCGCCGGGTACTTGATCATGCATTCGAAGACCTGGCCGGGGCCCGGCAACTGCAGGTGGGGCTAAGCCACAGGCTGCCGCTTGCCAGTGGCGCTGATTTCGTACAGAAAATCATAACCACGCCTGGCTGGCACCCGCAGATGCCGGATGGAGTAGCGGTTTGTGATGCTGACGAACTGCCGTTTCCTGGGGGCTCCATGGACCTGGTGATACTGCACCACACAGCGGATTTCTCCCCGGATCCCCACGAGGTATTGCGGGAATCGGCCCGGGTGCTGAGGGGCGAGGGACGTATTGCGCTGATTGGATTCAATCCAATGAGCCTTTGGGGTGTCAGGCGTCTGCTTTCAAGGCACCATCAAGGGCCCTGGGGAGGACGCTTCCTGATGCGATCACGGATGGAGGATTGGCTCCGGTTGCTCGGCTTTGAACTTGAGAGTTCCTGCACTCATTTTTGCACCCTGCCGGTTCAGAGAAAGGAAGGCTATTCCACCAGGAATCACCGTACCCTGAATGAGAACGGGCATTTCCTGCCGGTAGGTGCATATTACTGTATCCTTGCCCGCAAGCGTGTGTACGCCCCCATCCGCAGGCGGGCGCCCTGGCGCAAGAGCAAAGTGATCTCGATGCCCGGCACGGTGGGTGCCTCGCGGGGGTGTTCAAGCCAGAGCGCTGGCGCGACAGAGAATCAATGAATAATTGGGAGAGTAAATGGCTGGCAAGGTGGTGATGTACACCGATGGTGCCTGTAAAGGCAATCCTGGTCCCGGTGGGTGGGGTGTGGTTTTGCGATACGGAGATGCCTGCAAGACCCTGCATGGTGGTGAGCGCCAGACCACGAACAACCGTATGGAGCTTATGGCCGCTATTCGCGGTTTGAGGGCCCTGAACCGTGCATGTGAGGTTGAGCTGTATACAGACTCCCAGTATGTCCGTAAGGGCATCACGGAATGGATGGCAGGCTGGAAGCGAAACGGCTGGAAGAATTCGGCGAAGAAACCGGTGAAGAATGCCGACTTATGGCAAGAGTTGGACGCCGAAACGGCACGACACAAGGTGAACTGGCACTGGGTCAAGGGCCATTCCGGTAACCCCGACAACGAGCTTGCGGATGAACTGGCCAACCGTGGCGTTGACGAACTGACCAGCGCCTGACGCGGCCTGTGGCGCGGGCGACGACGGAAACAGAGAGCACAGAGACATGAGACAGATCGTACTGGATACTGAAACCACGGGTATCGACCCGAACGACGGACACCGCATTATCGAGATTGGCTGCGTTGAAGTTATTGAGCGTGAGCTGACGGGCCGCAATTACCACGTCTACATCAATCCAGAACGGGAAGTCGAGGCCGAAGCTATCACCGTTCACGGCATCACCAACGAGTTCCTGGCCGACAAGCCCAGGTTTGCTGAAATCGCCGACGAATTTTTCGAGTTTATCAAGGGTGCGGAGCTGGTTATCCATAACGCGGCTTTTGACGTTGGCTTCATGGATGCTGAGTTTGCGCGCCTCAAGCCGGTCCGGAAAACCGCTGACCACTGCGGCATCGTCGACTCGCTGGCCATCGCCCGGGCCAAGCATCCGGGTCAGAAGAACAACCTGGATGCCCTGTGCAAACGCTACGGGGTAGATAACAGTAACCGGGAACTGCACGGCGCGTTGCTGGATGCGGAGATTCTGGCGGACGTTTATCTGTTGATGACCGGCGGGCAAACAGCGTTATCCCTGGATGCCGGGGCTGGCGATGATGGATCTGCCGGTGGCATCCGCCGCCTGACTGGCAGCCGACCGGCTTTGACGGTGATCCGTGCTGATGACGCCGAGGCCTCGGCCCATGAAGAATTTCTGGCGATGATGGAGAAGCAGGCCGGCCACACCGTCTGGAGCAAATTACAGCAATCGGAATGAGAACCACGTCAGGGTGTACCATTTGTTACATTCCGCCTTTCTTGAGGTACTTGAGTTTTATGTTATAAGTAATGATAAGTTCGCCAGTTTTCTGCGAGCTGAATGTTGGCCGGCAGGGTGCATGGCCCAATAACAAACGCCGGCCCCCATGTCCCCGGCATTAGTTCACGAACAGGATGCGGTAGTCTCCGCAAAGTAACAGGAAGCGTTTATGGTTCAATCGTCTCTGGCGACGAAATCGCAGTCGTTTGATTTGGTCAAAAGCGAAATCGAACAGACCATCAAACAGGCAGAATCCAGCCTTGAGCGCTTTCAGGAAAATCGTGAGAGTGGGGAAGACCTGCAGAACTGTGTTGATTATCTCAATCAGTTGCGGGGCATCTTCATTCTGGTGGAATTGCGTGGTGGAACCCTGCTGTGTCAGGAGGCAGTAAACCTGGCCAACGATGTGCCCGTTGGCGCCAATGACGACAAGAACATTCTGCTGACGACCCTCAACAGCGCCCTGTTTATCTTGCGTCGCTACGTTGAATATTACCACCAGCAACGGGAAGATCATCCGGAACTGCTGCTGCCGGTGATCAATGATCTGCGCGAGGCGCGGCGCGAGAAACCCTATCCCGAATCCTGTTTCTTTGATGTGGATGTGAAAGAGCGTCCGGATTTCTGCTCCGGGCTCTCGCTTCAGCCGCTTGAAGGCGGCGATGCCGAATACGAAATTCTCGCCAGGCGTATGCGCCTGACCCTACAGGTCGCTCTGCTTGGCATTCTTCGTGAGCGTAATGAGGTAGTCAGCAAAAAGCTGGTGGCCAGAGCTTCCCGTGGCTTTGCCAGGCTTTGTCGGGGCGCGCCAATGGGACAGATGTGGTGTTTGCTGTCTGTGGTTGCAGACACCATGCTGGACCGGGCCATGGGCTTCAATAAAGCCCGCAAACGTCTGCTTATGCGAATAGAGAAGTATGCCCGCGAAGTGGTGTACGTTGGCAAAGTGGCCACCACCAAAGATGCCCCTGACTCGGTCATCAAAGACCTTGTCTACCTTTTGTACCGCAGCGGGTCCGCTAATCCCGAGGTGGCGAGCGTTCTTTCCGCCTACCGGCTGGCGCCCTCTGAGTTTCCCGATGCTATCCTTGAAGCCCACTCGCGCCGGCTGTACGGCCCGGGTTCGGATGTACTGAAATCCTTGTCGGAAGCGCTGCAGGAAGAGCTCAACCAACTGAAGGATAAGCTGGATATCATCGAACGGGGTATTGAGCCGGACCTGGCCGAGCTGGCGTCCATCGCTGACGCCCTCGAGCGCCTGGCGAACACCCTGGTGATGCTCGATCTCAATCGCCTGGCCGGTATTGCCCGTGAGGAAGCGACGAAACTCCGTCAGTGGGAGGAGGAGAAGCGCCTGCCGGCAGAGGAAGAACTCTATCGCCTGGCCGATTCGGTGCTGGGGGTGGAGGATGCCGTCATGCAGATCGTCATTCGAGGTATTACCTCGGAGACCGATGCGTTGGCAGGCAGTGAGCGCAAGCGGGATGAGTCGGTCTACCTGCAGGAAGCCATTTGGGTGGTAGCAGACGAGGCGCGTAGCGCCCTGACCCTGGCCAAGCGGGCCATTACCGCGTTTATCGAATCCGACTACGACAAGTTGCACCTGGCCAACTTGCCGGGCACTCTGCGCAGTATCTGGGGTGGTTTGCAGATGGTGAACGACCCCCATGCTGCCAGTGTCATTGCGCGCGTGGCGGCATCCATTCAGGTGCAGTTGCTGGATGCCAGGGAACCGCCGGCACCTCAGGTACTGGAGGCGCTGGCGGACGCGCTTACGTCGCTGGAGTACTACATTGAAAGCATTGGCCGCCGCGAAGAGAGCAACAGCGACCTGCTGAAGCTGGCGGAATCGTCGTTGGGTGACGTCGGGCTGTAATAACGGCTTCGGTGTCATTGTAGCGACCAAAAAAACCTGCGACTTGCGCAGGTTTTTTTGGTCTGTTAAGCGGGGCTTAGCCCATGTTGAACAGTTCACCCAGCTTGGTTGCCAGCATCATGTCGCCTTCGGCGCGCAGCTGACCAGCCATGAATGCCTGCATGCCGTCGGTCTCGCCGGAAACGATACCCTGCAGGGTGTCGGAGTTCATGATCAGGGTAACGGAAGGATCGTCGTTCGCGCCTTCGTGCAGCTTGCAAGTGCCGTCGTTGATCACCAGGTGGTAGGTTTTGTCATCTTCGATGTCGAACTGGAACACCAGATCCAGGCCTTGTGCCGCGTCTGCGTTGAAATTCTGTTCGAGTTTTTCAAATACCTGAGCTACAGACATTGTTTTACCCTTTTGAGTGGTTGTCTTGTCATGGTGACGGCTTGGATTCCCTGGCCTCAGAAGCCTGTGTGATAGCCCGGGTAGCGCCGACCTCGCCATCCGACTTTATGGTTAGAACACGGTTGTGTCAAGCTTGATCGAACGCTTGTTTTAATTTTCTTTTGGACTTATCACGCCCCCTGTGAGGGGTTACACTCATGGCTTTGCAACGACGTCTGGAGACTGCATTTTGGAATTTCTGACCGAATACGGACTTTTCCTCGCTAAAGTGGTGACCTTCGTGGTGGCCGCCATCATTCTGGCCTCGGTAATATTCTCCGCCACCCAGCGGGACCGGAGTGATCATGAAGCAGAGGGTGAGCTCAAAATTCGCAAACTGAACGACCAGTACCGGAAACTGAAAGAATCCATCCAGTCCCGGTTGATGTCAGACGCCGAACACAAGGCCTGGCAGAAACAAAAGAAAAAAGAAGAGAAAGCCGAAAAAAAATCGGCCAAACAGGATAAAACCGCTGAGGATGAAAAGGCCTCCAAACCACGCATCTATGTCATCGACTTCGATGGCGACATCAAGGCCAGCGATACCGACACGCTCAGGCGGTCGGTATCTGCGGTGCTCAGTGTAGCCAACCCGGAGACAGACGAGGTGGTTGTACGCCTGGAAAGCGGTGGAGGCCTCGTGCACGCCTATGGTCTGGCAGCCGCACAGCTTGACCGGATTCGCAGTAAAGGGGTTCCCCTGACGGCCTGCGTAGACAAGGTGGCGGCCAGCGGTGGTTACATGATGGCCTGCGTTGCCGACAAGATCATTGCATCCCCTTTTGCAGTTCTGGGTTCGATTGGTGTGGTCGCCCAGCTACCGAACTTCCATCGTTTCCTGCAGAAGAACGATGTGGATTTTGAAGTCCTGACCGCCGGTGAGCACAAGCGTACGCTGACCGTGTTCGGAGAGAACACCGAAAAGGGCCGGCAGAAATTTCTTGCGGACCTTGAAGATACCCACGGCCTGTTCAAGGAATACGTCAGTGAGCGGCGCCCTGCGCTGGATATCCAGGCGGTGGCCAATGGCGACATCTGGTTCGGCAAGCGTGCCCTTGAGGTCAAGCTCATTGACGATATCAAGACGTCGGATGAATACCTGATAGAGGCCTGCGATCGGGGTGACGTGGTCTCGGTGTCATTCCAGCGTAAGAGAACCCTGCCGGAACGGCTTGGCCTGGCCACCAGTGCGGCGCTTGAACATACCGTTTGGCGGGTACTCAGTGCTTTCCGTAATCAGAAGATTCAGTAGGTCAGGGCGGGGCGCAGAGAGTTTAAAGCTCTGCGCCCACCCGTGATTGCTCAGGACGCCCTGCGACGGAACAGGGGCTGGTCGGTATCGGTGGCGGCCTGGTAGGCCTGGCTGAAGAAGTTCAGGCAGCGAGCTGCCTTGTTGATGTCCTTGTCGGCCCGCAGCACGTAGGAATCGAAGCCGCACCGCTTCATGAACTGCAACTGGTCCAGAAGTACATCTCCGATGGCTCTCAGCTCTCCCTGGTAGCCAAACCTTTCCCGCAGCAGGCGGGCAATACTGTAACCTCGGCCATCCACAAAGCGTGGAAAGTTCACCGCAATCAACGGTAATTCCTTAACCTTTTCCCCGAGCATTTCGGGCTCGTCATGGCTGTCGAACCAGACTCCGATATCATCCCGACCTGTATAGTGCTCGTAGCCTGCAAGCCACAGATCCGCGGGAATCAGCGCAGGCTGGCCTGCGGCTACATTGAGGGATTCACCCTCGGCAGGGCGCTCTACGACCACCCAGCTGTCGTTACGGATGCTGCCGTCAGCAGCGATTACATCAGGCATAGACCCGCTCCTTGAATGGTTCAATACCAACACGGCGATAGGTATCCAGGAAGGTTTCTTCCTCGCTCCGTTTGTCGACATATACATCAATGATCTTGGCGATCACTTCGGGCATTTGGTCCCTTGCGAACGAGGGCCCCAGGATCTTGCCAATGGCGGCGTCATGATGGGAGTCGCCACCGAGACTGATCTGGTAGAACTCTTCGCCTTTCTTGTCAACGCCCAGCACGCCAATGTTTCCAACGTGGTGGTGGCCACAGGCATTCATGCAGCCGGAGATGTTGAGGTCGATGGGGCCGAGGTCGTACAGGTAGTCCAGATCATCAAAGCGACGCTGGATAGCCTCTGCAACGGGAATCGACTTGGCGTTGGCCAGGGCGCAGAAATCGCCGCCCGGGCAGCAGATGACGTCGGTCAGCGTGTTCAGGTTGGCAGTGGCAAAGCCCAGGGGTACGAGGCGATGCCAGAGCTCGAGCAGCTGATCCTGGCGAACATCGGCCAGAACCACATTCTGCTCGTGTGTCGCGCGGGCCTCACCAAAGCTGAACTGATCTGCCAGGTCAGCAATCTGCTCAAGCTGATAATCGGTCACGTCACCCGGCGGGGTCCCGGTTTTTTTCAGGGTCAGGGTGACACTGGCGTAGCCGGGCTTCTTGTGCTCGCTGACGTTGTGAGTCAGCCACTTATCGAACTCGCGGTTCTCAAACCGTTGCTCACTCAGCAGGGCAGTGGCGTTTTCCAGTGTCTCGTAGTCAGGCTCGGTGAAATAGCCCTGGAATTTGCGGATCGCTTCCGGGGTCAGGCGA
Organism: Marinobacter sp. LQ44; assembly: GCF_001447155.2. Lineage (NCBI taxonomy): Bacteria > Pseudomonadati > Pseudomonadota > Gammaproteobacteria > Pseudomonadales > Marinobacteraceae > Marinobacter > Marinobacter sp. LQ44. The sequence goes on from NZ_CP014754.1 coordinate 185,069, forward strand.
GTCGGGGAGTCTTTGATGTGTGCCCATTCAGCTTCGACTTTCTCGGCGAAACCTTTCGGGGTAAGTGCCTTTACCAGAATCTTGATGCGTGCCTTGAACTTGTTGTCGCGCCGGCCGTAACGGTTATAGACCCGCAGGACCGCCTCCAGGTAAGTCAGCAGGTCGAGTTCCGGCAGGAATTCCCGAATAACTGGCCCCACCATGGGCGTGCGGCCCAGGCCGCCACCGACGTGTACGCGGAAGCCCAGCTCACCCTGATCATTCCGGACCAGTTGCAGGCCGATGTCGTGCACCTGAATGGCCGCCCGGTCTGTCTTCTCGGAGGCATTTACCGCCACCTTGAATTTGCGGGGCAGGAAAGCAAACTCCGGGTGGAAGGTAGACCATTGCCGGATAATCTCGCAGTAAGGGCGAGGGTCGGCGATTTCATCGGCCTGAACACCGGAGAACTGGTCTGTGGTGGTGTTACGGATGCAGTTACCGCTGGTCTGGTTGGCATGCATTTCCACTTCGGCCAGTTCGGCCAGGATATCCGGAACGTCTTCCAGGTTTGGCCAGTTCAGCTGGATGTTGGTACGGGTTGTAAAATGCGCATAACCCTTGTCGTAATCACGGGTGATGCGGGCCAGGCGGCGGATCTGGTCTGAACGCAGCATGCCATAGGGCACACAGATACGAAGCATGGGTGCAAGACGCTGAACGTAGAGACCGTTCTGCAGACGAAGTGGAAGAAACTCTTCTTCCGCCAGCTCGCCCGCCAGGGCCCGCTCGGTTTGGTCCCGAAACTGTGCGACACGTTCCGCGGCGATTTGCCGGTCGTGCTCATCATAAACGTACATAGGGTAACGTCCTGCCTGGTAACTTCTGAAATGCGGTTGGTGAATGGCGCCAAAATGATATTGGGCCTTATTCCTGAAGCGGAGGATAACACTGGGTTTTTATTCTTAAAATGATTATTTCAAAATATCATTATCGATTCAGGTGATAAGCAGCAAAATCAGCTGCGACGGGCAGGACTGGACGAATATCAATTTCCTGCTTTAATAAGAGCCGGGTACTGAAACAATAACAAGACTGAATAACCGAGGAGTAAGCTATGAAAAAGACAGCGGATTCAGATAGCCAGGCCGATGCCGTTGCAGCAGTGTTACTGGTGTTGCTGGCTGTTGCCTTTGCAGTAGTGTGGGTTGCCGGCCAGTAGCACTACTGGCCTGCCAGCACCACCTTTACCACCAGTATCAGCCCGCCCACAAACGCAGCGCCAAACAGCAGCCCGGCAATGATATAGGGCACCGGGCTGTGGCTGGCGAAATCCTCTTGTCGGCGTTTTTCAGACTGCACCCCCAAAGCGCCGGCAAGGATGCTTTGCATGATTTTAAGAACACCCGGCGAACCGGGCTTTTTCTTGCTGCTGTTATTGTTGTTAGCCATATCGTTCATTAAGTCACCTGATTTATTCGGCCGGATCGTAGGCAAGGCTGGGCATCAGCCAGCGCTCAGCTTCGGCTTTGGACAGCCCTTTGCGTTCAGCATAGTCTTCAACCTGGTCTACGCCAATTTTGCCTACGGCAAAGTACTTGGATTCCGGGTGGGCAAAGTACCAGCCAGAGACCGCTGCCGTTGGGTACATGGCAAAGTGTTCGGTCAGCTGGAGGCTGGTGTTGGCTGTTGCATCCAGCAGTTTGAACAGGGTGGCTTTCTCTGTGTGATCAGGGCAAGCGGGGTAGCCGGGGGCCGGGCGGATGCCCTGGTACCGTTCCTTGATCAGGTCATCGTTGGCCAGCTGTTCATCGGTTGCATAGCCCCAGAATTCTTTGCGAACCCGTTCGTGCATACGCTCGGCAAAGGCTTCTGCAAGCCGGTCTGCCAGAGCCTGGACCATAATGGCGCTGTAATCGTCGTGGGCATCCTTGAACTCTTTGGTCAGTTCGTCCACCCCAATACCGGTGGTTACGGCAAAGCCGCCGACATAGTCACCCACGTGGGAGTCTTCAGGGGCCACAAAATCAGACAGGGCCATCATGGGTTTGCCGGGCGCTTTTTCGTCCTGCTGGCGAAGGTGGTGCAGGGTAGTCAGCTCCTCGGTGCGGGACTCGTCTGTGTAAACGACAATGTCGTCTCCGCGACGATTGGCCGGCCAGAAGCCAATCACGCCTCTGGCGGTGATGCGTTTATCTTCGATCATCTTCTTGAGCAGTTTCTGGGCGTCGTCGAACAGGGTTCGTGCAGCTTCGCCCCGCTTCGGATCGTCGAAGATTGCCGGGTACTTGCCGGCAATGTCCCAGGAAATGAAAAACGGCGTCCAATCGATGTAGTCCACCAGTTCGTTCAGGTCGTAATCGTCGAACGCCCGCACCCCGGTGAAGACCGGTTTCGGTGGCTGGTAGTTCTCGAAATCGAGTTCCGGTGCCCGTGCCCGTGCCTCTGACATCGACACCAGCTTTGTACGGTCGCCACGGTTCTTGCGGCGCTCACGAATCTCGTCGTACTCGGTACGGGCGGCTTCCACGAACGTGGGCTTTGCGGTCTTGCTCAGTAGCTGAGAGGCCACGTTTACGCACCGGGAGGCATCAGATACATACAGGGCAATGTCGTTTTTGTACTGGGGCTCGATCTTTACCGCGGTGTGGGCTTTGGAGGTGGTGGCACCGCCAATCATCAGCGGGATATTGAAATCCAGCCGCTGCATTTCCCGGGCAACATGGACCATTTCATCCAGCGAGGGTGTGATCAGCCCGCTCAGGCCAATGATGTCGACATTCTCTTTCTTTGCGACGTCCAGAATCTTCTCGCAGGGCACCATCACGCCGAGGTCGATCACTTCGTAGTTATTGCACTGCAGGACCACGCCCACGATGTTCTTGCCAATGTCGTGTACGTCGCCCTTCACGGTGGCCATCAGAATCTTGCCCTTGGCCTGCTGGTCTTCTGTTTTCTCAGCCTCGATGAATGGTATCAAGTGGGCGACGGCCTGCTTCATTACCCGGGCGCTCTTGACCACCTGGGGCAGGAACATCTTACCATCACCGAACAGGTCGCCGACCACATTCATACCCGCCATCAACGGGCCTTCGATCACTTCGATGGGGTGATTGGCGTTCTGCCGGCAGGCTTCGGTGTCGTCAATAATGTAACTGGTGATGCCTTTCACCAGGGCATGCTCAAGACGCTTCTCGACGGGCCATTCACGCCAGGCAAGGTCTTCTTCTTTGGTCTGGCCGCCTTTGCCTTTGAACTTTTCGGCCGCCTCAAGCAGGCGGTCTGTTGAGTCGTCGCGGCGGTTCAGGACGACGTCTTCCACCAGTTCCTTCAGGTCTGGTTCGATCTCATCGTAGATCACCAACTGGCCAGGGTTCACTATGCCCATGTTCATGCCGGCCTTGATCGCGTGATACAGGAAAACGGAGTGAATGGCCTCACGCACCGCATCGTTACCGCGGAAAGAGAACGAGACGTTACTCACGCCACCGGAAATGGACGCGTGGGGCAGGTTTTCCCTGATCCAGCGGGTGGCATTGATGAAGTCCACCGCATAGTTGTTGTGCTCTTCGATGCCGGTGGCGATGGCGAAGATGTTCGGATCAAAAATAATGTCGGCCGGGTTAAAGCCGATGCCGGTCAGCACATCATAGGAGCGTTTGCAGATCTCGGTTTTGCGCTCGAAGGTGTCGGCCTGGCCATCTTCGTCAAAGGCCATGACCACAACGGCCGCACCGTAACGCATGCAGTCTTTTGCCCGCTTGATGAATTCGTCCTCGCCTTCCTTGAGGCTGATGGAGTTTACGACCGCCTTACCCTGAATGCACCGAAGACCGGCCTCGATCACGTCCCACTTGGAAGAATCGATCATGATCGGCACGCGGGAAATGTCAGGCTCGGATGCCACCAGTTTCAGGAAGGTCTCCATAACCTCCCTGGAATCCAGCATGCCCTCGTCCATGTTGATGTCGATGATCTGGGCGCCGTTTTCCACCTGATCCCGGGCCACGCTCAGGGCTTCCTCGTACTGTTCTTCCTTGATCAGTCTCAGAAAGCGCTTGGAGCCGGTCACGTTGGTGCGTTCGCCCACGTTAATGAACAGCGTGTTTTCGTCACCGGTAAAGGGCTCGAGGCCTGACAGGCGCAGTGCCTTGGGGCGGTCGGGAATCTTCCGGGGCGGATACTTGGATACCGCCTTGGCGATGGCTTCGATGTGATCCGGCCGTGAACCGCAACAACCCCCGATGATGTTCAGGAACCCGTCCTTGGCGAAGCCCTCAATGATGTCGGCCATTTCTTCGGGGGTCTGGTCGTATTCGCCAAATTCGTTGGGCAGCCCGGCGTTGGGGTGGGCCGACACATAGGTTTCTGCCTTGTTGGCCAGCTCTTCCACATAGGGGCGCAACGCATCCGCGCCCAGGGCGCAGTTAAGACCCACTGAGATGGGTTTTGCATGGGCAATGGAGTTGTAGAAGGCCTCGGTGGTCTGGCCAGACAGAGTTCTGCCGGAAGCATCGGTAATGGTGCCGGAGATCATGATCGGCAGTTCGAAACCGTTGTCCTCAAAGAACTGCTGGGTCGCGTAAATGGCGGCCTTGGCGTTCAGGGTGTCGAAAATGGTTTCGATAAGGATCAGATCGGAGCCGCCTTCCACCAGCCCGGAGACCGCTTCATAGTAGTTATCCACCAGGGTCTGGAAGTCCACGTTCCGGTAACCCGGGTTGTTGACGTCTGGTGAGATGGAGGCGGTGCGCGAGGTAGGGCCCACGGCGCCGGCAACAAACCGGGGTTTGTCCGGATTGCGGGCGGTGAACTCATCAGCGATTTCCCGGGCGATCCTGGCCGCTTCCACGTTCAGTTCACGGGCCAGATCTTCCATGCCGTAGTCCGCCTGGGAAAGGCGGGTGGAATTGAACGTGTTGGTTTCGATGATGTCTGCGCCGGCATCCAGGTAGTCTGCGTGGATGTTGCGGAGCAGGGCCGGCTGGGTCAGGTTGAGGAGATCGTTGTTGCCCTGAACGTCCCGGTCGAAATCCTTGAATCGGTCGCCCCGGAATGCGGCTTCGTCCAGCTTCTGGTTCTGGATCATGGTGCCCATGCCACCATCGAGGATGATGATGCGTTCCTTGAGGGCCTTATGAAGCTGTTCCAGGCGGGTAGTACGATCGGTCATAGGGAATTCTTCCGGGGTCATTAATAACGTCGTGTTTGTTCGGACGGCGCGGGATCATAGCAAAATTGTACGTATACGTCTTAATACAGATGATCATTATCAAGCACTGACCACAAAGTTCCTGGCGGGAGGTTATACGTGCAATTCATTATCCTGTTAAAGCCCGACTATTTTACTTGGTCTTTTAAGTTCCTGCGAACTCTCCTAAAATAGAGACTACATTTGAAAACAGGTAGGAAGCATGGCTTTGGTAACTGTCACTGATTCCGCAAGGGACTATCTTGCGCAACTGATTGAAAAGCAGGATGTCGAGGGTATGGGCGTTCGTATTTTCGTCACCCAGCCGGGTACCCGCAATGCCGAGACCTGTCTGGCCTATTGCCCGCCAAACGAAGTCGTCCCTACAGACGAGCAGGTTGATCTGCAGAAATTCACCCTGTTCCTGGACCATAACTCGGTACCTTTTCTGGAAGACGCCTACGTGGACTACTCCAAAGACCAGATGGGCGGCCAGTTGACCATCAAGGCGCCGAACGCCAAAGTGCCTCAGGTGTCTGATGATGCGCCCCTTCCTGAGCGGGTGAACTACGTGCTGGCGTCTGAGATCAACCCCAATCTGGCGGCCCACGGAGGTGATGTATCGCTGGTTGAGATCGTTGAGGAGTCGGTGGCAGTGCTGCGTTTCGGTGGCGGGTGCCAGGGCTGTTCCGCCGTCAGTCTGACCCTTAAGCAGGGTGTTGAGAAAACCCTCAAGGAGCGGGTTCCGGAGATCACTGCGGTTCGTGATGTGACCGACCACTCGAACACTGAAAACGCCTACTATCAGTAATTTCTGCATTACCTCTGCCAAGCCGCCGTTCACTTCGGCGGCTGCCGCAGACGCCTGTCTTTCGTGGCTACACGGCCAATGTCCTGATATCTGCAATACTCCATCATCCTGTTGACTAACAGAACCGTGCACGGTTGCTGTACCGTGCCATAAAGAACAGTGATATCAGCGGCTCCATCGCCGCCAGACTTGAAACCGGGGTAACACTTGCTCGACCTTGCTCTCTTATCCGTACCTGTGATGGCTGCTGTCGTCGGCTGGTTTACCAACTGGCTTGCGATACAGATGTCATTCCACCCGGTGCGCTTTATCGGCATTGGCGTTATTGGTTGGCAGGGTGTTATCCCCCGTAAAGCCGAGAAGATGGCGCACATCTGTATCGACCGGACGCTGCAGCAGTTTGGTGATCTGAATACCGTCTATCAGAAGCTGGAGCCCCAGCGCATTGTTCAGCAGGTGGTGGCCCAGGTTTCACCGCGGATGGATGAATACATCGACGAAGTTATGTACGAAGTGCAGCCGGTGTTGTGGGATAACCTGCCACTGTTTGTTCGCGCCAGAATCTACCAGTGGGCCAGGCAGCAGCTGCCGGACAGGATTGAAGAGCTGGTTGAGGATTTCGGTGACGACCTGAATGAGCTGGTGGATCTCAAAGCACTGCTCAGCCGTGAACTGCAGAATCATCCTGATCTGATGAATCGCATCTTCCGGGAAGCCGGTTCCGTTGAATTGCAATCGGTCATTAACCGTGGCGCCATCATTGGCGGTTTGCTGGGTGCTATCCTGGCGCCGCTGTGGCTGGCCTATCCGGAGCCATGGTTGCTGCCGGTCGGTGGTTTTGCCGTAGGCTTTATCACCAACTGGATCGCCATTAATCTGATTTTTGCACCGCTTCGCCCTCGCCGGGTTCTGTTTTGGCGGATTCAGGGGTTGTTTCTACGCCGTCAGGAGCAGATCAGTGATACCTGGGCACGTCTGGTGGCCGAGGAACTGATCACCGTTGAGAAGGTGGCAGACGCCATGATCAACGGCCAGCATGGAGCGAGAACCCGAGCCATTATCCAGAAACACCTGCGGCCGATGCTGGATAACTCCATGGTTATGAAGCTGGCGGCACAGGTGACGGTTGGTATGACCGGCTACACTGACCTCAAGCGGGTGATGAACCAGAAGGCGGTGATTGCCACCCGGGATGTGTTCAACGACCCCGCCTTTAACAGGGAGCGGGCGCCCATCGTGGCAGGTGTGCTGGCGGGCCAGATGAAATCGCTCCGTCCGGAGGAGTTCCAGGACATATTGCGGCCGGCGTTCAGAGAAGAGGAGCTCCAGCTTATGTTTGTTGGAGGTTTGTTCGGCGCAGTGGCGGGCCTGATTCAGTTTATCGCGATGAATCAGCTGCCGATGCCGCCACTGGGTGGCTAACAAGGGAGGCAGATAATGTCTGTGTGGGCTTTGATGATTGTTCAGGTGCTGTTGACCGCCGGTACGGTGGCAGCGGTTCTGTTTGCGTTCTGGTACCTCGTGGTTCGGCCCTGGCTGGCTGAACGCATGCGGGAGTTAGTGGAAGCCGCTGACCAGATCGAGCCCAAGGTGGCCAAGGGCGTCAATAAAGGCGTCGCCGATGCCGTCCGGCAGCTCCCGCAAAATGCATGGGAAGGCGCGACCAAGGAGTCGACCAAGCAATTCCTGAAGTTTGGCTCCAATCTGTTCGAGAACGGGCTCAGCAGCTTTCTGGGCTCGACTGCCGAAATGCAGAAATCCCAATCCAGCAGCGGTAGCCGGCCACCCGGGCAGGGCGATCGCTGATCAAAGGCAGTTGGTTGGCCTGGGTAGCCCGGCAATCCGGCAGGCGGTTTTGGCGGGTGTGCCTGGGAACAACTGCATCAGGTAGATACTGTTGCCCTTGTCGTCCCCGAACGCTTCTTTCACCGCCTTCACAAATAACCGGTTTGACGGTGGAGACATTTCATGTTGTTTGTAGAATTCCCTCAGGAAATCTATGATCTCCCAGTGATTTTCATTTAGCTGTATGCTGTCCTCCGCGGCAATTTCTTCCGCTACCTCAGGGGTCCAGCTATCCGCGTCTTCCAGAAAACCCTCGTTATTGCGCAACGGCAAAGTTGTCATTGTATTACCAGCTCACGGTGCGTGAATGTTCGGCGGTCAGGCGCACCAGCTCCCCGTAGCTGATGATTTGTACCTTGGGGGTGCCTGCCAGGCCTCTGGCCTCAAGGTCTGCGCCAATGGCAACACAGTTCCGGGGCAGGCTAGTGATGCTGTCTGTTACTGCCAGTACCGCATTTTCCGCCAGTGCCAGCGTGTCTCCCTCGTGAAGGGTTGCCAGACAGGTTACGAACCTTGGGTGACCGGGTGATTTGTTCAGGATATGAAGTGTCGGCTGCAACGTTTGTTCCTGTGTCATTTCGTGGTCCTCAGCCTGCAAAAACGATGTGTTCAAAGCGATCAAGGGCGTCTCTGACCGATGGAATCAGTACCACGCCACTCAGCCTGTCTTCCTCACCAAGCCGAAAACGCTCGCAGGCGGATTGTTCCGCGAGAATCTGTTCGACTCCAAACACCGGTGCGGCGGCAAGGTTCTTTTCGACCGTTTTCTGGCCGATGCCTCCGGCAGCCTGGGATTTGCGCAGCCAGTTAACACCGGTGCCGATAAAGAGCAATGTCGCCGGTTGATCGAAGGCTGCCAGGGAAAACGCCATATCCAGCGCTTCGCGACCGGTCCAGGAGCCATACGGAGCCTGATCAATCACTATCAATGTGGTCACGTTACTGGCTCCCATGGAAATAGATCACGCGGTCAGACTTCAGGTTGCCGTCCACCCATTCGCCCAAGCCCGCTATCTGGTACGGCTGGCGAAGGTTGTTGGCGCTGAGTTCATACCTTGCTTGTTCGCCCTGGTCGACGATTCCCCGGCGCAATGCCGAGGCAATGCAGGCGACGCCTGGCGTCTGGCTTTCGGCAAGGAAATCTGCCCACTGGCCGGGCCAGTCGGGTTCATCGGAGGGTGGTGTACTCAGGGCTGATGCAAGGTGCACGCCCTCGCCATAAAGAAACACCCGGTCTATGTGGTGGCCGGCTGCAATCAGCGCCTGTGCGAATGCCAGTGCTGTCTGTGGTGCCTGGCTGGACCAGGGAGCGCCGGTAATAACCAGGGTGTAGGAAAGGCCAGGAGACATGACAATAGGTCACCGGTCAGGAATGGATCGGGTTTCAGTTTACCGAAAGCAAGAACCCCGGCAAAGGCCGGGGTTCCTGTTTAACGCTTTGCTTTGGCGAATCAATCGTCGCCGCTGAATGCCGCCAGCAGGTGCAGCAGGCTGACAAACAGGTTGTAGATGGCCACGTACAGACCAACGGTTGCGATCACGTAGTTACGCTCACCACCTTTGATGATCCGGCTGGTTTCAAACAGGATCATGATGGAAGCGAAAATGGTGAAGCCAGCAGATACCGCCAGGTGCAGGGCAGAGCTCTGCATGAAGAAGGCCAGCAGCATGGCACCGATCAGCACGAACGCACCGGCCGTCAGGAAGCTGGACATGAAGCTGAAGTCTTTCTTGGTGATCAGCGCGGTGGCTGACAGGCCAACAAAGGCAACGGCGGTCAGGGTCAGTGCCTGGGCGACAATCTGAGAGGCACCCGCGGCCACGAACGCGCCGATGATCGGGCCCAGGGTGTACCCCATGAAGCCGGTCAGGGCGAAAGTGGTTACAATACCCCAGGGGCTGTTCTTGAGCTTATAGGTTGCGAACAGCAGGCCAATATAGCCAACGATGGTGATCAGGAAGCCCGGATGCGTGCCGTTCATGTTCAGGAACGCAGTCAGGGCCGAGAAGGCCAGGGTCATGCCCAGCAGCATGTAGGTGTTGCGCAGTACCTTCAGCGCATCTTCATCAATGCCCGCTGTTACGCCTGTGGCTTGACCGGACTGCGGGTAGGCAGCCTGGTTGTTCTGAACGCCGAAACGTCTGTCTTCCATTGTCATCTCCGTTTATTGCAACTGGATACTGAGTCCCATGATAATGTCGAATCCGCAACTTTCAATCATTTACGACAGAAAATGCCCTAATGGATTCCATTAAACTGGCGTAATGTTGCTCGCGCTGTGACCAGAACCAGTGGAATTTCCAACGTTTTTTCTTCAAGGCGTTGACAGTAATGGCAAATCCGGTATCATTCCACCCGCTGTCGCAACGGCAGCAACGAAAAGGCACCTTCCGGTGTTTTTTCGGTAAGACGGTGGGCTGGCAGAGTGGCTGAATGCAGCGGTCTTGAAAACCGCCGACGGTTAATAGCCGTCCCGGGGTTCGAATCCCTGGCCCACCGCCATTTTTCTATATAAATCAAGTGGTTACCTCCCAGAAAATATTTTACCCTACCTCCTACCTATCAACGCAGAAATGGTGAATATTTGCTCATTTCGGCTACAATTTGAGCAACCGAGGTAGTGAGGTGTATATGAGCCGTCTTGAAGAGTTGCAGGCAAAGGCCGATAAGTTGGAGCGGGATCTTTTTACTGCGAGGGGTGAAGCGGATGCGTGGAACTCTGGCAAGTACAAGGGCCACTCAAACGCCACGCTTTCAAAACGGCTTGTCGAAAGTATGGAAAAGCAACTAAGCGAAACTCTCGAGGAAATCCGCCAGCTCGAGCAATGAGCTGATCATCCCATCATCGGATGAATAGGGCGGCCATCCACCGGCAACTCGATAGCTCGTCGAATTATGCCACCGGCTTCAGGCCATAGACTCACACCACCGGATAAACCCCTCCGATAGCCAATGCGGATCAAGGCCACACATCCCGCAACACCGGCGCATCATTGGGCCAACCTTGCATACATCATCAAACGCCCGTTCCATCGTGACGCTGTTGGGGCCTGCTCCACGGTGAGCCTTCTGGAGCCAATACGCTTGCGCATCCTCAATCAGAGCGGCCACCACAGCGCCCCACAACTTGCGCTCGGGCTGGTTATCCAGCGCCCCCGAAAGGGCGCCATCTAACTCATGCGTCAAAGGCACGGTCGAAGCCTTGCGCGGCCTCGGCGTGACGCTGTTCAGCTTCGCGGATCTCTTTTAGCCTCGCTGGGTCAAAGCCCTTATCGACGGCGCTATTGACGGATCGCAAAGCGGCAACGGCTTCATCATAGCTTTCGTTGATTGCCTGGCGTTCCTCCACCAGATCCCCGGCTTTCTGTTTCTCCAGGGCTTCGGCTTGGCGAGCGGCCATGTCTTTCGGAATACCGGACAGCATAGACGGTGCCTCTGCGACCGCTGCAATCAATTCACCGTCGCCATCTTTTAGCGCCTGATTGAACGCTGCAAACCGTTCCTTTTCCGGAAGTAGGCGCATGGCGTGCCGAATCTCGGCGGCATATTCCGCACGGCAGACAAGCCCGGACTTTTCTTTAATCCGGTTGTTCAGCTCACCCAGTCGAGACAGAAGGGCATTCGATAGCCGATCATGGGCGCGGGTTGATTCGTTCTTCAGCCGGTCAGCAGAGCGGGCAATTCTCGCGGTGTGTGCCTCCTCCGTTACCATCGGGTCACGGTTAGCGGACAGGGTTTCCAGAGACTCCACGCCCCGGTGAATCCGCCGGATCTCATCCAGAAACGGGCTGGGCTTGTCGTTGGCTCGTTCGGTCAGGCGTTTAACGTGCTGTTCAATGATTTTGCTGTAGCGCATGGGGCTATCTCCTCAATGGCTGAAATGCACTGTGATTTGCGGGTATTCGTGTTCGGTTAGTGCGTAGCGGCATGAATCGGCGGCATGGTCAGCAGCAGAGCTGTCTACGTCCTCCGGATTTCTGGGGTCTCGCGGCAAGCTCGGGACGGTCTGCCACCAGATGGAACAATTGCGGGACACATACAGGCCAGGCATATCTGGCTTTCCAGCGTCCGCCAGTAGTCGGCGCATCTTCTGCCAGCCTGCAAGGCGACTGCCTTTCCCGGCACGGCGGAAATTTACCCCGGTTCTGCGAAATTCCTCTGCAATGCTTCCGCTCTCTGAGCCCGTACGGTTGAAAATGGCGTCATCCGCCACGCCGTCAGCAGGGACGCCCCACCGATGGCACATTGCCTTAATGCGGTCGGCCTGATCTGGGACGGTGAGCCCCATACCGGCATTCAAGTCGTCTGGGTGTGTGGTGGTTTCCTCGTCCACCAGGATGATCGAGCCACGCGGGTAGAAATATCCGTCCGGGCCTTCACCGCCAGGACTTTTAACGCACAGATACGTGACAGACGGCGCGGCTACCCCGAAATCGTGGGACAGGAAGACGCTCCACTTGTCGCGGATCTGGCCAGCGGTGCCCCGGTAGCCTTTCGCATTGCTCGGGATCTCTGATTGATCTCTGCCGGGGAGGTAGGCCCACGGCTCCACCATGACGCGGTGTTCTTCAATGACGTTGGAGAAGTACGCACCACGCAGGATTGACCAGTCACCATCAAGCCATGCCTTGCCCAACTCGGGGTCAGTGGCACATGACGCCATCAGGTTCTTGGCGTAGCGGTCGCGGTCGATGAACTCATTGTCCCGGTAGGTGCTTGCAATGGTCACGAAGTCAAAGCCGGTGGCCTCGTCGGTGTACGGCTTCCAGGGCGTTTTGAGGGCGTGTCTGCGCACTAGCCACGAATGGCCCGTGCCGCCGGGGTTGGCCAGCAGGATAAAGCGGACAGGGACGCCAGCAGGGGCACGCAGGGAGGAGCGGAGACGGTCAACCAGGATGGGACTGTTGTATTGGCCTGCCTCGTCGACGGCGATATGGGAGAAGGACTTGCCCTGATACTTCTGGAAGTCTGCTTCCCGCTCCATCTGGTCAAGCTGGATGGTCGCCCCGTTGGGGAACTTGAAGCGGTGCTTCTGGGCATCAAACCGCAAGCCATCGCCGTACACCCCAGTGAAGAAAGAGCGGAACTCGGCCTCCAGATCCTGCAAGCCAGGAAACGACTTGCGCACCACCAGACAGCGGGCCTGCTCTCCATGCTGTTCACAGTGACGCAGAAAGATTGCCGCCAGCAGGTGAGACTTACCGCCACCACGGCCACCACCTAAGAACAGATCAAAGGATTCCGGCACGCCCATCGCCTGGGATTGCCACTGACTGAGCTGGTCAGGTCGCTGGTTACTCGCTGCCATTCGTCAGCTTCTCCTGTTCGACTCTGACAGCCTTCATGTACTCGGCTGGATCAAGGGCGGCGGGTAGGTTGAATACCACACTGACACGCTCTGACGAGCCCCTGGGCTGCTTCTCGCTCATGCCGTGCCGGACTGCCAGCAGGGTCTGGTTTGCCTTTGTGTCACCCTCCATGGCGCGGGCATAAAGTGCGGACAGCAGTTGATCCCGTTCAACGGCGAGTGCGTTCTCCCAGATCTCTTTAGAAGGCTTGTGTTCGGTGATGACCTTGCGTAACTGGTCAAGCGGCATCCCGAGTGCCGTTGCGGCGGCGGATTCGGAGAGCAGGCCATTAGCAGCCATTGCCTCCAGGTGGTTCTTTGCTCCAGCCGGGAGCTTTTCAAACGGTCTGGCCATGGTTACGCCTCGATAAGTGGCTACTTATTGACCGTTATTGTCTCACAAACTGGCATGAGTTGGTAGGTATTTGGATAGGTAGAAAGAATGGTAACCGACCGATAACTGAAAATACTAAGGGGTTGGCGGTGTAGTTAACCGACAAGTCCAGAGCTGGATGGATTTTGCTTGCAGGCTTTGCAGAATTTCGGCCCTACAATCCACTGAAACATCATTCCGGGGTTTTTGAGGTTCAAAACTCCAGACATAGAAAACGACGAACCTATAAAAAAAGAAAGAAAGTACACTCTAAAATGCCTATAGGGATTAAACCCCAGAAACCCCAAAATATAGGGCGTTCTGTTTACCCTTCTCGATTTCTCCAATCTGCTACCCCAAAAACCACAAAACCCGACACAAGGCCGGGTCTGCGGGTTGGTTATGGTTAAAGGATTGCGGGGTTAACCTGATAGGCTTTGCTTGGCCTTCCTGGCCCTTGCGGCTTGTTTTCAACCGGCCTGATATATCCGCGTTCCGAAAGGATCTGTAACGGCTGCTCCAGTGCGTCGGCCCTATCAAAGCGGCTTTTGTGATTCTGGAAGGCATCGCGGGCGGTAAACTCCTGCAAGCCGTGGCGCTTGATCCACTTGATAAGAACCTTTGCGGCTTCCGTGTCCGGGTCTGCCGCCATCAGGCCATATACTGCAAGGGCATGGCTTGCGAGGGCTTCACCAGTGCGAACCGCTGCGCCCATATCATCGGCACTGACGGCGCTGGCCTTGTAGTCCTGACCATGCCGGGCGATATGGAACAGGGCGGCAATCCGTGCCACTGCTCCGGGCAACTTGCCTGCCCAGTCTCGGCAATGCTCAAACAAGCCGTTTTCGCCCATCTCCGCCTCTACGTCCTGCCAGCATTGTTGCCAGATCTCGCGAGCCTCGTCGGACAGCTTGATAATGTCCCGTTCCTCCTTGCCCTCACCAGCCGAAAGCAAGGCTTTCACCGTTTCGTAAAAGCTCTGTTCCGTAAACGCGTCCATACGCTCCCCCTGTCCGCTTCGTGTGCCCAGGTTGGACGGGGGGAGGGCATACAAGAACCGGCCCAGCAGGCCACGGCCTTTGAACCCCGGCTTTGTGCTTAGGCTATGCAGTACGTCAGGCTGTACCGCCAGCGCAATCGTTAACCGGGGATTGTCCAGGATGACGGCGGGCTTACTGCCTCTGTCGATCCTCACAGGGTCGCCAGCATGGCCGTTAAGGTACAGGTCGATATTCGGCACACCTTGGTTATACCGGCCCGCCATCGTCTCAAAAATGCCACCCTCGGCACTGAGTAAGCCCAGCTCCCCGTTGTTGTGTTCCATCATCGTGCCAAGGTGTTCGGTGGTCACGTCTGACGTATACACGCGAGGCAGCCGCGGCACCTCCGGTAATTCGGCCTCCATTTCTATTACCTTGTCCATCAGGCTGGCGGCTTTGTGCTCGTCCTTTTCCTTGGCGGCCATCTGGCGCTGTTGCTTGATCCGCTCCTTTTGCATGGACAGGCGGCTTTCTGCCTTTTTGATCTCCGGCTCCAGGCGTTTGCGATTCTCGCTTTCCCATTGCAGCAATGGTTTCACGGCCCGCTTGAACTCGGCGGATTTCCGAAGGGCGGGCGGCAAAGCCGTGGCGATCATCAAGTTAATGGGCTCAAAATAACCCGGCTTGATATTCACGTCTGCAAGCCGTTGGCCTGCCACTGCCAGGACACCTAACGCCAGCATGGCGGGCAGTTCCACCGGGGTTTCAGTCTCACGGCTCGCGGCTTGAGCGTAATTCCTGAGAATCGGCGGCCACTCGTTAACGGGCAAGGGCACGGGGGCTGCCGTGTCGAGATCCACCAGCGGTGGCCAGTCGATTGCCGGGGCGGCCTTCTCCTGTTGCTCCACGATGTAATGAAGGCTCCCGCCGGTTGCGGGCTTGCCGGTGTAATGGCCAAACGACTGATAGGCGGCGCGTGTCTTTTCCTTGTCGTACTTGTCAGAACGGCGGCTCCATAGGTCGAATACCGCAAACCCGTGCGGGCCTAGTTCGTACTCGATAGCGGCCCCGACTTTCTGCCAGGTGTCATAGTCCACGCCTTCGCCATCGTTGCGGATCTGAGTCACAAGGGACAGAACCCGCATGCTGTCCATCCTGTCGCCCTGTGTGGCGCTCTCTGGCGTGCTGTCCGGCGCTTTCTTGTCAGGGAAATACTCGCGCCCCAGTTCGGTTAAATCCCTGTCCTCGATAGCGAACGGGCTTTCCTCCAGGTGGTGCCCGGTGAAGGTTAGAAAGCGCTTGTCCTCGTAGAACTCCACTCCTTTGGCTTTACTGTTTCCGGTGTGCCCGCCAAAGGTGCCACGGGCAATAAATCGAAACCCAGAAAGGCCGGGGCTGAACTCCGTGTAGGTATCCGCTCTCTGGAGAATTTCGACAACGTGTGGCGCTACTTCGCCAGCCTCGTTTATGCAATCGTCGGTATCACCACCGGCAAGCCCGTATTCCCGATACAGGATGATGCCTACGCCTTGAAGCATGGGTTTTGATTCGGCGTAGTGAATAGCGCGTTCAGCGGTCGTACAGAACCCTTCCTGACTCCATCGTTCAGAACCGTCAACGGGTGAAACGGGCACCTTGTCCGGCTTCTTGCCGGGTTTCTGTTTCAACTTCCAGGCGCACCAGATGGGAAGCTCTGAGAGCTCCGGCGGGATTTCCTCCAGGCCGGGTATATGTCTGGCATAAGGGCGGCTGTTCGGTTTTTGAACAGTCATGCTATACTCGGTTTGAGCTTGCCCGCTCTGATTAGCGCCTTCGCCCCCGTTCAGTTGCCCGCTGTCGGGGGTTGTTCGTTTCTGTAGCTCCACCATTACGCGCCCCCCTTCACATACGCCACAAGATCCGCCAGCTTCACGCACTTGCAGCCGGAAACCTCATGCACTGCCAAGGTGCCGTTACTGATTGCGGTTGTGATCTCATGGACAGGGAGCCCCACCAGCCGTGCAGCGCGGTGAATGGTAAATAGCTCGTCTTTGGTGCCATGGTTGTAGAAGGTGCCGGGAATAGTCATGCGGACACCTCCTGCTTTGCTTCCCATGCCTCAATATCGGAGAGCCGCCAGCGGGTGCTGTTATTGATCTTGATAGGGGCAGGGAAGTTGCCGGATTGTACCCAGCGCCAAGGGGTGGCGCGGTGGACTGAATAGCGAGTGGCGAGGTCTTTGTCTGAAAGGTATTGCTTACCATTGGTCATGTCGGAATCTCCGGCAACCAATGACGCATAAAAAAATGGCGTGTCACTGGCTGCAAAATCAAGATTGATTTCCGCATCGCCAGTGGCCCCGCCACTTTTACGAGTTACCCAGGCTCTCTGTCGCTGACACCGGCCCCGCCGGACCTCCTACCGTTGGCCCCGCCAGTGGTAGAAAGTGGAGCTTATCTCACTCAAGCTGCAATTCTGTTTAGTAGCGAAAAACCGCTACTTATTGCAATGTAACGCATTGTTATTGAATGCGTCAACCTCCTTTTTGTCCTATCGCCACCACCTTGCCGCCTTCCTCCTTTTTGGCCTTGCCGTGGTAGCAATACTGCTCCCAATCCGCCATCAGTAACCGGCGCTTGTCGATCAATTCAGACCGGGCATAAGCGGCGCGGGTGGCATCGCTGTTAACGTGTGCAAGGGCAAGTTCTGACACCTCGTCAGCGTATGCCGTGTGTTCCCGTGCCCAATCCTTGAAGGTGGAGCGGAAACCGTGAGCCGTAACCGGCTGATCCATACGCTTGAGCAGCGCGGACAGGAAGTTATTAGACGGAATATCACCCTTTGGGCCTGGGAATATCAGGTCGTCCGGCTTGCCTTGCTCCATACCCTTGAGCAGATCCATGGCCGCATTAGTGAGCGGGACGCGGTGTTCCTTGCCTGATTTCATGCGGTCAGCGGGCACCGTCCAAACCTTCCGATTGAGGTCGATTTCCTGCCAGGTTACGCCAGCCTTTTTAATCCGTTTATCGCCTATTACCTCATTGGTACGGGCGGCGGTCAGAATAAGGAACTCCAGGGCACGGGCGGCGGTGCCGGTGCGTTTCTTCAATGCCTTCATAAAGTCGGGCATCTGATCCACGGGTAGCGCGGTGTAATGGCTCTTTTTCTTGATCTTCTCCGGGGAGGGGTAAACCTCGTCTAAGTAGCCTTGCCACTTGGCCGGGTTCTCATTGGAGCGGTAGCCGTGGACAGCGCACCAGCCTAGTATGTTTTCAATCCGTGCCCGGACACGGTTGGCGGTTTCTGTTTTTTCCTGCCAGATCGGATCAAGTACGGCCTTGATATGGGGCAGCGATATTTCCCGCACAGGGATAGTGCCAAGGTGGGGCACGGCGTAGGTATTGAGGCTGTTTTCCCATTGCTGACGCTGGCGCGGGTTCTTGAACTCCTGAGCCTTCATTTCTATGTATTCGTCCATGGCATCGGCAAAGGTAACTGTACTCAGTCTGGCGGCCTTGAGGGCTCGTCTAGCGGCCTGCTTTTCTTCTACCGGGTCGATACCTGCCGTGATCTTGTCCCGTGTCTCTCTGGCCTTCTCACGGGCTTGAGCAAGCGTTACATCAGGAAAGGCACCTAAGCCGATATTACGGCGCTTGCCTGCAATGCGTGTCCGGTAGATCCAGGACTTTGCACCACTGGGGGTTACTTGCAGCAGCAGGCCAGCCACACCGCCAACGGGGTGCAATCCGTTATAGGGTTTCCCGTCCTGGCTGACGGCATGGGTCAGTCGTCTGACTTCCGTGGCGCTCAATTCGCGGGCTTTCTTTGGCATGGCTCATCGTCTCCAGTGCGGGGGTAGAATCCCGGTTTCACCGCCATATTCAGCGGATCAATACCTGACTTCCTACCTATCCAAAATAACATCATTGGAGACTAAAACATGCGACAACATGTTACAAGGGGGAGGGGAGTTTATTTTAAGATCAGCGAGTTACGATAAAAAAGGTCAATTAAAACAGGTGCTTATAGGTGCTTTGTAAGGTCTGGCCCACCGCCATTCTTCTCCCTGACACCAGTCTTGATACTCCCCAATCGCTACGTTCCACTGCCTACGTAACTTCCTGCGTACTCATCTTCTTTCTGAATCCAGTACACTGGTTTTAAACCAAATGCCCGTTGTCAGCAGGTGCCTCTATGGATCAGAACCAGATTCCGGAAGCCAAGCAGGATCGTAAGAACCGGCGCTATGCCGTCTCTGCCAATCGTGGGAGCCCTAGCCATCGGGTGCGTTACGTGGAAACCGGCGGGGCTGCAGTGGATACTGAGGAGTGCACCTTTTGTCAAACGATTCCCGACCTGGGCCATGCCGGTGGCATCAGAGCCACTCAAGTGCCCGGCCGCTCCGACACCAGCGAGTGTTCTGGTAATGAAGCTCAAAAAGGCGACGCTGATTCTGCGCCGTAGCCAGGTCACACAATTCAAACCGGACCCTGGCACCCGGCAGTTGTTGGGCCAGAAGGCCGCAATCCATGGTGGGAACGACGCCGGGCTTCGGGTAGCCACCAATGGTCTGGCAATCGTTCAGCAAGACAATAGGTTGTCCATCACCGGGAATCTGGACGGCCCCCAGGGCGATGCCTTCGGAAATAATTCCGGGTGGCGGGGCGCTCAGGGGTGTTCCCGGGAGCCGAAAGCCCATGCGGTCGGATTGGTCACCAACAGTATAGCGGCTGGTTATTAGCCGGATGATATCCGCTCGCTGAAACTGAGGGTATTGATAGCCCGGAATCAGCCGGATAACCGCCTCTCCATCAAGGTCCGGGCGGTGTTGATCTGGTACTTTCCGCTCTGGCACTTGCCGCTCCGGCTGCAACGGTATCAATCGGTCTCCCGCCTTTACCGGAACCAGGCCCTCGAGCTTTTCCCGGACAACCACCGAACGGCTCCCGAATTGCTCCGGCGAATCCAGCCCACCCGCCATGGCCAGGTAGACAAGCCGATGGTGCTTTGAATGATCAATCGCCAGCTCTTCGCCGTCATTCAGGTTCAGGGTTTGCCATTGTTCAACGGGGTGTCCGTTTATCGTTACGCAGGTTGCGGCACCGGTGATGGCAATTTGAAGCGAGCCTCGGGCAATCCCATGGAAGCCTCCCATCACGATCTCCAGACAGGCCGCATTGCGAGGGTTGTCCAGCAGCTTGTTGGCCCAGGTATAGCTGATCAGGTCCAGCGCGCCGCCTGCCGCCAGCCCATGGTGGCGATAACCCCGGCGACCGCTGTCTTGAATGGTGCTTTGTACGCCGGGGCGGACGACTTCCAGAAAGCTCATGGGGTCAGCTCCCCGCCCGCGGCCAGAAACGCCTCCCGGCTTATGGCTTTGAATCTCACCCGGTCGCCGACCCTGAGCAGCGACAGGCTGTTTTGGTCGAACAAGGGAGTCGGGCACCGGCCAATCAATTGCCAGCCGCCAGGGGACGCCTGCGGGTATACGGCGGTCTGCCGGTTGGCTATGCCAACACTGCCAGCGGGCACCCGTTTTCGGGGACTGGCCTTTCGGGGCGCGGCGATGGTGGGGTCCACTTGCCCCATAAAGGCAAATCCGGGAGCAAACCCAAGGGCATGGACCCGGTACTCAACGGCGCTGTGTTTGCGGATGATGTCCTCGCACTCCAGGCCGCACTCTGAGGCCAGCCATTGCAGGTCAGGCCCGGTCTCGGTGCTGTAGTATACCGGCAGCTCAACCAGTCGGTTCTCCAAATCCGGTGCGGGCTGGAGGGTGCCTTCGAAGGTAACCAGAGGCCTTAGCTCAGACACAGCCTGCCGAAAGTCGATCTTCAATGGATCGTAGACCACCATCAGCGTTGTATATGAGGGAACTATATCGACTAACCAGGGGGAACCGGCACTGCGAATGTTGTCGGCGAGTCCGGCGATGCGGGCAGGCAGGCTTTCCTCGATGGCCTCGGCCAGGGTGATCAGGATGGTATCTTCCGAAACCGCTTCAATCATTGCCCGGGTTTGCCAAGAGCCTTGCGAATAGACTTGATCGCCTCAAGCGCGGCGTCGTTGTCGCCATGAACGCACAGGCTGTCTGCAGGAAGTTCAAGCCAGTTACCGGTGGCACTGAATACGCCACCTTTTTCGGCAAAGTACCGGGCCTGGCGCACAATGATTTCAGGGTCTTCATGCACCGCCCCAGCCTGGCGTCTGGACACCAGTTGGCCTTCGTCGTCGTAGGCTCGATCGGCAAAGGCTTCCAGCAGCAGGGGAACGCCGACATCGACGGCCATTTGTTGATGCTCCCGGTATTTCCGGGTGACCGGAATCATCAGGGGCAGATCCTGCCGGAAGGTTCGGGTGGCAACCATGACCGCGTGCAACAGGGTTGGGTCCCGCATCATGTCGTTGTTCAAGGCGCCGTGGGGCTTCACGTAACTCAGGCTTAAACCTTCTTTACGACACATGCCCTCCAGGGCGCCCAACTGATACAGCAAAAGGGCTTCGATTTCTTCCGGGGTGTGGCGGATAGACCGCCGGCCAAATCCGCTGAGGTCGTGGTACGAAGGGTGAGCGCCAATCTCCACATGGTAACGCGATGCCAGCGCCAGCGTGTTGCGGATGACCATGGGGTCTGCGGCGTGGAACCCGCAGGCCACATTAGCCATGTCGATCAGGGGCATGACCAGATCGTCCTGACCCATCTGCCAGGCGCCGTAACTCTCGCCGAGATCGCAATTCAGTTTCATAGCGTACCGGTCGTCTCAGATATCCGTCCGGCCGGGAAACGTCGCCTGTTTCCAGGCTTCTGCGCATTTCTGCCTGGCAGCCAGATTGTTCGGGCTGTTGTCAGGCACGGCCCACCCTTTCAGGTTGTCTTCCACCAGTTGCACCAATGCGTCGATATGGCCGGGTGTGGCGTTCAGGCAAGGGATGTAGCCAAAGCCTTCACCGCCGGACTCCATGAAGTATTCCCGGTTCTCTTCGTTGATCTCCTCGATGGTTTCGAGACAGTCCGAAGAGAACCCCGGGCAGAAGACATCTACAGATTTTACACCTTTTTCCGGTAGGGATTTAAGGGTTTCGTCGGTGTAGGGCTGCAGCCATTCTTCCCGCCCAAAGCGCGATTGGAAGGTCGTCAGGTAGTCGTCCTGGCCAAGGCCAAGCCGTTCGGCCAGCAAGCGCGAGGTTTTATGGCATTTACAGTGATAAGGATCGCCCTTGAGCAGGTATTTCAGGGGGACGCCATGGTACGACAGGATGAGTTTTTTATGCCGGCCATGATTGGCCCAGTGCGCCTCAATATGGCGTGCCATGGCCTCAATGTAGGGTGGGTAGTCGTGATAGTGAGACACAAACCGGAAATCCGGCAGCCAGCGGCGGCGGGTAAAGTCCGCGGAGATGGCATCAAAGGTAGACGCCGTGGTGGATGCCGAATACTGGGGGTACAGCGGCAGGACAAGCAGCTTGCGAACACCTTGTTGCTGCATGTCTTCCAATACCCGGGAAATTGACGGGTTGCCGTAGCGCATGGCAAAACCCACCACCACGTTGCTGCCATACTTTTTCTTCAGCGCTTCCCGAATGCCTTCCGCCTGTTTGGCCGTGTGTATCAGCAGGGGAGAGCCCTCTGGTTGCCAGACACTGGCATAGGCCTGGGCGCTCTTCCTTGGCCGTATTCTCAGGATGATGCCATGGAGGATCAACCACCAGATGGGGCGGGGTACTTCTACCACCCTTGGGTCCCACAGGAATTCGGCAAGATACTTTCTCAGTGCTGGTGTGGTGGGAGCGTCTGGTGTGCCAAGGTTGGTCACAAGTACCCCCAGGCGTTCAGGCTCGTTATGGCTGAACTGATCCGTCCCTTTATATGGCATTGATGCTATCCGATGGTGGTGGGTTAATGCTTGCCAGCCTGCTGTGCCAGTCGCGGTATAAGGCCCGTGATGTCATATCCGGCGCGATGAGCTTTGGACAGAATCTCCTCCGGCTGGGTTTCCCGTGCGGCACTGAGGGCCCACAGCACGGTACAGCGGGTTCCAGACCGACAGAAGGCCAGTACGGGTTTCTCGGCATTCCGGATCATCGGCGCAAACCGGTCAACGTCTTGATCGGTGATATTGCCAGACTCCACCGGAAGAAATACCCACTCCAGGCCATGTTCCTGCGCCGCCGCTTCGATGTCTGCCATGGCGGGTTGGCCGGGCTCTTCACGGTCAGGGCGATTTGCAACCAGGGTCCGGAAGCCGAGCCTGGCAATTTCGGCAACATCCTGAACCGAAATCTGGGGGGCTACCGATAGGGTTTCATCAATCTTTCTGATATCCACTTAGGGCTCCAATGGTTGATGGCCGGGAATTTAACGACGGGCCCCTGGGGGCCCGGCACAATGCTTTGATCGGGTCGTGTCGCTCAGGGGTTAGGCGTTATGACCGGATGATGCCCGTATACGCTCAGCAATTTCAAACAGAATCATACCTGTGACCATCGATGCAACAAAGACCACACCTTTGATTTCCCCAGCACCAAAGGCAACCAAAGCCGGCCCCGGGCAGAACCCGGCAATACCCCAGCCGACCCCAAACATCATACTACCGACGATCAGCCGTTTATCGATCTGGGTGTTGGTGGGGAGCTTTATGTTGAAGCCCAGGAATGACAATGTGCGTCTGCGGGCGATGGTGAAGGCTACCAGCCCAACAATAACCGCACCGCCCATGACAAAGGCCAGGGAGGGGTCCCAGGCGCCGGCGATATCCAGAAATCCGAGGACTTTTTCCGGGTTGGCCATACCGGAAACAATCAGACCAAGACCAAAAATCAGGCCGGCAAACAGGGAAGCAATATGATATTTCATAGCTTCAGGCTCCAATCAGGTGACGGATAACATAAACGGTCACGAACCCCATGCCCATAAAACTGAGGGTGGCCACCAGGGAACGAACAGACAGCCGGGACAAACCGCAAACCCCATGACCGCTGGTACAGCCGGACGCATAGCGTGTTCCAATGCCCACCAGCAGGCCGGCGACAATCAGGGCAGGGTAACCGGCGTTGATTTCGATAGGTGGTAACTGGCCTGCCAGTGTCCAAAGCGCTGGCGCCCCAATCAGCCCGGCAAGAAAGGCAATTCGCCACAGAATGTCGCTTCTGGTGGGGGTAAGCAAACCGCCGAGTATGCCGCTGATGCCGGCAATGCGGCCGTTCAGAAGCAGGAAGCTGGCGGCGGCCAGCCCAATCAGAATACCGCCAGTCAGTGCAGTGCCAGGGGTAAACTGGCTCCAGGCAATCTCAATCATTTACGTGCTCCAGGTTTTGCTTTGAGGAATAAGCTTATAAGTATGGGCGATAATACCAGAAAAAAAGCCCGGCAAGGAATGCCGGGCAGAGGCGTGCGAGTAGTATCCATGAAAGACTTCCAGACAAACCGACATCAACTGGGATGCCGGTAACGGGAAGTATTGACCATGATGTGAGCAGTTCAAGTGAGAGTGGCTTTCGTTTGAAAACATTTTTTCATATGCCTTGAGTGTTTATACTGCGCCCCTTTGTTATGCGGGTTTCAGGGAGGTGCCGATGACCACTGAAATCCCCGGATGGCTGTAATACAATGGGAACTTGACCGTTCCCGCTTTGTTGCCAAGAGGTATTCATGTCAGACCACGACGATAAAAACCCGGAAAATGATCCGCAGCTGGCGGACAAGATAAAGGATTCCGCCCGCCAGATCTGGCTCGCGGGCCTGGGTGCGTACACCAAGGCAGAGGAAGACGCGGGCAAGTTTTTCGAGCGCCTGGTTCAGGAAGGCGAACAACTGGAGACCAGAACCCGGGGTGTGGTGGAAAAGCAGATCAAGACGGTGGAAGGTCGCGTTGGCGAGGTCAAGGAAAAGGCGACCGGAACCTGGGATAAGCTTGAGCACATGTTTGACCAGCGCGTATCTGGTGCGTTGCGGCGCCTTGGTATCCACCGGCGGGAGGAAATCGAGGCCATGGAGCGCAGAATACAAGCCCTGGAAAGCGAATTGGCCAGATTGCGGGGCGATTCACCAGTCTCGGATGAAGAAGAATAACCCTCAAAGGTAGCTGTGGCTGGTCAGCTGAATCTCTTGCTGCTCCTGTTCCGCCAGGTACGGGAGAATCAGGTGCAGCATTTGATACACCCCCTTACCAGGATCTACCGATTCCCGGTCATCCAGATGGGACAGCGTGTCAAAGCTGCTCCAATAGCAGGCCGTCAGGGTGAGCTGTTCGCACAGTGAGAGCAGCTCGTCCTCACCGATGCTCATTACCCCCTGGCTTTGAAAGCTCTGGCACAGAACCCGAAAAGCATTTTTCTTCTTCGCCAGAATCCGTTTAAACCGCACTTGCAGCTGGCTGTAGCGGGACAGTACGTTTACCAGGTCCTGGTACAGAAAACGGTAGCGGGCAACAGCCTCGAACAGCAAATGCAGGAAAAAGCTGAACTGGTCGAGTGAAATATCGGCGTCGTCCGGCACTCCGAGCAAATCCACCATTTCCGCTTCAAAGCTCTGGAACAGCTCGTCGACAATGTCGCTTTTACTTTTGAAGTGGTAATAGAGGTTGCCCGGACTGATGTCCAGCTCATCGGAGATCAGCAGGGTAGTGACATTGGGCTCGCCCAGGCTGTTGAACAACGCCAGGCTGGTGCCGAGAATCCGGTCCCTGGTTTTGATTTTTTTCATAAGCGCCGAATCAATTCCTCAGAGGTCAAACCGCGCCCATACCGGACAGTGGTCTGAGGGCCGTTCCATACCTCGTACGTCATAAGATACACCGGCTTCTGTGGCTTTGGGCAGCAGGCTGTCGCTGGCCATAATCAGGTCAATGCGCAGGCCCCGTTTCGGTTCCCGTTCAAAGCCCTTGCTGCGGTAGTCAAACCAGCTGAAGGTATTGGCCTCGTCCGGGTGCAGGTGCCGGAAGACGTCGGTAAAGCCCCGGCTCTCAACCTGGGCAAGCCATTCGCGTTCCTCTGGCAAAAAGCTGCATTTCCCGGTGCGCAGCCAGCGCTTGGCGTTATCCGGTCCAATGCCGATGTCTTTGTCGGTGGGGGATATGTTCATGTCGCCCATGACAATCACATGGCCGGGTTGGCTTTTCAAGTGGTCCAGATAGGCCATCAAGTCTTGGTAAAACTTCTGCTTGGCGGGGAATTTTACCGGATGATCCCGGCTCTCGCCCTGGGGAAAATAGCCGTTGATCACTGTGAGCGGCTCTCCGTTCACGGTAAAACGACCGGTTATAAGGCGGCGCTGGGCATCGTCGTCATCGGTGCTGTATCCCTTCTGGACCGACTCGGGCTCGGCCCGGGAGAGCAAGGCGACACCATAATGGGTTTTCTGGCCATGGAAGTGAACGTGGTAGCCAAGCTCGCGGATGGCATCTACCGGGAATTCGTTGTCGGTGACCTTGGTTTCCTGAAGCCCGATGATATCCGGGTTAAGTTGCTCTATCACGGCTTCAAGCTGGTGCAGACGGGTGCGGATACTGTTGACGTTAAACGACACAAACATCATGGGGGTGGAGTCTCCGGTACGTTTTGCCCGTGAGTTTACCACACAGTGGCCGGTTATCTGTTTGGCGGCCGGGCCGGGTTCAGGGTGTCAGTTCACAATCCGGATACTGTTCCACCTCGTAGTGAATGTGCGCCGTGAAATTGGCATCTGCGTTTTCACGAATGTTGGTCAGGCCAAGATATTCGGACAGTGCGCCTTCGTTGTTGTAGCCGAGGACAATCGGGTCAACCAGGAACCGGAGCACCAGGCTGGTGGGGCGAATACGAAGAACAACATCGGAGTTAAGTTGGTTATTGCTGGTGGGTTCCAGTACAAAGCCATAATGCTCGCCCCGAGTAGGGCCCAGGAAGCGAAACTCCACCGACTCTCCCCGGGTAACTTTGCCCCAGTTGGCGCGGACCAGATGATCAAAACCGGCATCCACTACTAACCGGTCATCGAAGCTTACCCCGTACCTCTCAACCTCGCCGGCCGGGGTCTGCCATTGGATGGACAGGCGGTCTGGCTCTGGATAGGTGATTTTTAGCATCTCGTTGAAGTCGGGTTGCTGAAAATCCACGCTCGGGCGGAGCGCAGAGTCCTCATAGCGCATCTGTTTGGTTGCGAATGGGTCCTTGCCTGGTTGCTTTCGGTAGTTCACGGAGTGGCTTTGGGGTTCGAAGACGCCTTCCGCACAATGTCCATCAACCCGATGGGCTTCCTGGTACAACAGCGTGCCTCCGCTATTCTTGGCGGTGCCGGTGAACACAAACTGATTGGCGTTAACGGGCAGGGCCAACGTGGTCAGGGCGCTGAAGGCAATGAGTGAGCGGATCATGGCTGCAACTCCGAATACAGGGTCTTCCTAACATACAGCAGCAACGGGAATAACAGGAACCACCCCAACGCCATGGCGGCCAGAGAAACGCTGGGGTTTGGTAAGGTGACAACGCCAAGCTTGCTGGCGGACCAGTAGGCGAAGGGCCCGCCAACGGGTGCGAACACAAAGGGCAGCCATTTCCGCTGTGCGATCCAGCCCAGAGAATGGCAAAGGGTGGTCATAAAGATAGCCCAGATTGCGACAAGCCAGGGGGGGGCAACCAGCACATTGTCTGCACCGCTGATACCCAGCACTCCGGTTCGGAACCAGAGAGTGTCCATCAGGCTGCCAAGCACCACTCCGAACCCGATGAACTGGAGCTCGGTAAACCGCCTCTGGCTGACCAGCGCAAAATGCACTATCAGAAACAACAGCACCAGCCCGGCGGCGGCCAGGCCAGGAAACACAACGCACATCAGCCAGCCGGCCTGGAACAGAACGAAGTTCAGGATATTGCGGGTGGTGTCTGAGGCAATCATAAACTGAGTATGTTGGCGCGCTTGTTGGCGGGCTTGGCCAGCACCAGGTGGGCCACTCCAATGGCCCGCTCGCTGAAGCCAGCCTCGCAGTAGGCAAAGTAGAAGTGCCATAGACGCTGGAAGGCCTCGTCATAACCCCGTTCAAGCAGGATGTTCCGGTGTGCCATGAAACGGTCACACCAGTCGCGCAGGGTGCGGGCGTAATGGAAACCGAAGTCTTCTGAGTGGGTCAGCACCAGGTCGGACCCCCGGCGCATGGACGTGATAATGGCTCCGAATGAGGGGATGAAGCTGCCCGGGAAAATATACCGTTGAATGAAGTCGACGTTCTTCAGCGCCCTTTCGTAACGCTGCTCCGGCATATTGATGGCCTGCACCAGGGCAAGGCCGTCTGGCTTGAGCAACGCGCTGATCTGGGTCAGGTAGCTATCCAGGAACTGCGGCCCAACGGCCTCAATCATTTCGATCGACACCAGTTTGTCGAATTGCCCGGTCAGGTCACGGTAGTCATCAAACAGCAGGGTGATACGGTCTTCCAGGCCTTCGGCTTTCACCCGCTCTTTGGCCAGCTCCAGTTGCTCCCGGGAGATGGTGGTAGTGGTTACATGACAGCCATAGTGCTTGGCGGCGTGAATGGCAAAACCGCCCCAGCCGGTGCCAATTTCGATCACCCGGTCTTCTGGCTGAAGGTCCAGCTTCTTGCAGATGGTGTCCAGTTTGTAGACCGCAGCATCTTCGAGGGTCGAATCAGAGCTCGGATAGATGGCTGAGGAATACATCATGGTCGGGTCGAGGAAGAGCTGGAACAGGTCGTTGTCCAGATCGTAGTGGGCACTGATGTTCTTGCGCGAACCGGCTGGAGTGTTGCGATTCAGCCAATGAAGCGCTTTCAAAGTCGGTTTGCTTACCCAGCTGAACTTGTCTTCAAAGGCGTTCATGGTGTCGAGGTTCCTGCTGAAAAAACGCAGGAGGGCGGTCAAGTCCGGAGAGCTCCAGTCGCCTGCAACAAAGGACTCGGCGGCGCCAACGCTGCCACCAGTAACCAGATCACGCCAGGTAGTGTGATCATGGATGACCAGCTCCGCCACCGGATACTGAGGGTCGCCGTCGCCATAGACCAGATCCTCAACCCCTTGCTCTTTGACCACCAACTTGCCATGGCTGAGTCGAGACAGCTGTTGGCAGACAAGCTGTTTGGCAATCCGGCTCACCAGCGGCGTGAGGCCGGTGCGCTGGCTGTCAACCGATGTATTCAGATTCTCCATGAGCTTACCCTTCCTGCAATATCCGAATCCGAGTGCGTAGGTGCCGGCGTTAACGTGATCTGCGTACCTTTATCTTCCACACCTTTGCGATATTGGCTGTCCGTTTTGTCCAGCTTGTCCGGGTGGGTGTAGAAAGGCGCGCCCTTGAGCTTCAGCTTCAGGGCATTCCAGTAAATGCCGGCGGTGCCTTTGAGGGTTTCCACGGGAAAACGCCTCAGGCTTCTGTGCAATGTTTTACGATCAAACGGGCTGCGTTGGACTACCAGGGTGGCATCAAAATGTTTTTCCTGGCCCTGTTGCACGTTCATGTGAATACGTAGCTCCGGCCCCCTGAAACTGAACAGCCACTGGTACTGCTGATCCATGCCGTTGAACGGAGACACGTGGAAGCGCTTGCTGAAGGCGAAGCGTTCGGTGTGCCACGCATCTGCCGGGGCGGCTCCGGGTTTGCGGCATTCAAGGCAGTAAACGTGGTGCTGCTTCCAGGGTGTGTTGGTGATCTGCGCAAGAATCACCCGGGGAACGTCGCCGTTTTGGGAACTTTCGCCCCGGTTGTAGCAAAGGTAGAAGCTCACCGGGTTGAAGATGTAGCCCAGGTATCGGGGGTGAGTGATCAGCTCGATGGGGCCGTCGGGTGCCCAGCCAGTGGCGCTTTTCACCTGGTTGAACACTGCTTGGCGCAGGCTGGGCACTTCCGGGTTCAGGTAGTCCCGCCGGTAAAGAGACATCCAGTTAAACCGCTCCAGAGAAAAAAACGGACTCAATGTAGTGATGGTCGCCCAGTCGTCCAGGTCTAATGCCAGCATGCCAATCTTGTACTTAAACTCGTGTAAAACCGGAATCTTACGCCGATGTCTTATAGTGCCTTCTAGCCACTGGCTGGCCATAATCAGAGCTCCACGCCAAATGCCTGGGTAACGCGCAATGCGCTGCGTACGCCGTCTTCATGGAAGCCATTAAACCAGTAGGCACCACAGTAGTGGGTCCGGTTCCGGTTGCCGATCTCGTCGTAGCGCTCCTGGGCGGCCACAGCTTCAAGGGTGAAAACCGGATGGTCGTACTCAAAGCGCTTTATTACCTTGGCAGGGTCGATGTCATGGCTTCGATTAAGCGTAACGCAGAAGGTTTCAGGCGCATCGTCGAAGTTCTGCAGGGTATTCATGTTGTAGGTAACCGACACCGGCTGAGTGATGTGTTCGGGAATCATATAATTCCAGGCAGCCCAGGCCAGTCGAGTGGAAGGCAAAACACTGGCATCGGTATGCAGCACCACGTCGTTCTTCTGATAGCCGATGGCACCAAGGATGTCCCGCTCCTGGTCGGTCGGATCGTTCAGCATCGCCAACGCCTGATTGCTGTGGCAGGCCAGGACAACCTGGTCAAACCGGTGCTGCTGGCCGTTCACCACGATGGTAACGCCGTCCTCGTCCCGGGCGATGGCCGTTACCGGGCTGTTCAGGTGGGTGCGATCGCCCAGCCGCGCCATCATCTTGTCCACGTAGGTGGCGGATCCGCCGGAAATCACCCGCCAGGTTGGGCGGTCGTCTACCGACAGCATGCCGTGGTTATTGAAGAACTGCAGGAAGAACCGGATCGGGAACTGCTCTAGCACGATTTCAGGTGCCGACCAGATGGCAGCCCCCATGGGAACAATGTAGTTGTTACGGAAATAACGGCTGTAGCGGTTACGGTTCAGGTATTCGCCGAGGGTTTCACCGTCTGGAATCTGGCCGGCAGCGAGATCGGCGCGAGTTTCCTTGTTGAACCGGAGGATTTCCCGGATCATCTTCAGAAAGTTCAGGTTAAGAAGGTTCCTGCGCTGGGCAAACAGCGTGTTGAGGCTTGTGCCGTTGTACTGCAGGCCAGAAACGTGGCAGTCCACACTGAAACTCATGTTACTGACTTCTGACTGTACATCCAGGCGGTCCATCAGCTTGATAAAATTCGGGTAGGTCCAGTCATTGAACACAATGAACCCGGTGTTCACGGGCCAGACACGCCCGCCTGCTTCTACCTGTTCGGTGTTGGTGTGGCCACCCGCATAATCGCCAGCTTCAAACAGTTGAACATCGTGTTTCTCACTGAGCAGCCAGGCCGCCGTCAAGCCGGATACGCCGGCACCAATCACAGCAATACGCTGACCATTCGGGTTCATGCAATCTGTTCCTGTTAATAAAGAGTTCAAGAGTGGTTGTTACGGGCCATGGAGGCGGCCATGCGATCCACAAGGCCTTGAGGCAAGGCACCCAGCGCTTTCAGCATCCAGGTGAAACGTCGGGGGAAGGCGATTTCCGTCTTACCCTTTTCGAGGCCTTTAACAATGCGATCGGCGGCATCTTCCGAGCCGATGATGAAGGGCATGGGGAAGTCGTTACGGTCCGTCAAAGGCGTTTTCACAAAGCCAGGAGAGACCACCACCACGTCGATGCCCTCGGCTGCAAGGTCCGCACGCAGCGCGTGGGCAAAGTAGGTCAGGGCAGCCTTTGACGCGCCATAACCCTCTGCCCGGCCAAACGGAAACCACCAGGCTGAAGAGCTGACAATCACCAGCGTCGCCGGTTTACCTTTGGCCCGGGTGGCCCTGAGGGCCGGAAGCGCAATATCCAGGCTTCTGGCCGTGCCAACGACATTGGTCGTCATGTTGGCTTCAATCACGCGGCTGTCATATTCGGCGATCTCCAGGTATTCACAGGTACCGGCATTCAGTATCGCCATGTCCAGATCACCAAAGTGACCCAAAGAATCCTTGATGGCCTCGAGGTCAGCCTTACTGGTGGTGTCCGCGGGGGCGGCCAACATGTGCTGGGGATGCTGATTCACCAGAGCATCCAAGGCCTCCTTCCGGCGCCCGGTGACAATCAACCGGTGCCCATGGGTAGCAAGTTGCTTTGCCAGTGCCTCGCCAATCCCGGACGATGCGCCGGTCAGCCAGATGTTGCTGGTGGTTTCCAGGCGTCTGCTCATCCTGCCTGCTCCTTGACCCAACGTATCACTCCACCCACCACCGGCAGATTTTCGTAGAGCAACTGGCCGGCATCGAAATAATCCCGGTGGTACCGTACCCGGCCGTCCAGAATCTGGAGGTGGCTGATACCCTCAACCTCCACGGTTTTTCCACCTTTGATCCGCTTGTGCTGTAACTCCATTACCCACGGAATGGTGCACCAGGCGTCCTGGATCACTGGGCTGTTGAAGCGGAACTGGCATCGGATAACGTTGCCGTAGGCGCCTGCAAAGTAATTCGTTAGCGCGTCCAGGCCGTTCACCGTTCCAAATGGATCCTGAAACTCGATGTCTTCACCATAGACTTGCTGCAGTTTATGCAGGTTGCCCTTGTCGAGCTCATTGAACAGGGCGCAGAACTGGTCGAGCACAGCTGGCAGGGCGGGGTTGGGTGAGCCGACCTCAATGGCAGAAGCAGTTTTCATTTGCGCTTCCTCCTCTGTTCGTCCAATTCACGTGTTTCTTTCTGGATGTGTGCCGGGATTGGATTTAAATCCCACACTATCCCGAGCTTGGACAATGCCCAAAGCCCGTACCAGGTGATATCTATTTCATACCACCGGAATCCCTGGCGTACGGATTGTGGCCAACGGTGGTGGTTGTTGTGCCAGCCTTCGCCCAGCGTAATCAGCGCGAGCCAGAAATTGTTGCGGCTATCGTCGTCGGTTTCGAACCGGCGCTTTCCCCACACGTGAGACAGTGAGTTGATGGATACCGTCGCGTGGAACAAGCACACCGTTGAGATAAAGAAGCCCCAAACCAGCAGTTGCAAACCATTGGTGCCCAGCCCTGGGGCCCAAACTGCCAGGGCTTCTCCCAGCAGATAGATCAGCAAGGCGGCGGCCGCCGGAATCAGTGAATCGAACCGGTTGATAAATTTGAGTTCTGGAAATTTCAACCAGTCTCGCACCCGGCGTTCATCCATGGTGAAGCCGGCATCACAGGTAAACCAGCCGGCGTGAGACCACCAGAACCCGCCGTGGTGAGGTGAGTGCAGGTCTTCTGCATTATCGGAATGTTGGTGATGATGCCGATGATGAGCTGCCCACCACAACGGGCCCCGCTGGGCCGAACTGGCTCCGAGCACGGCAAACACGAATTGCGCGGCGCGGCTGGTCTTAAACGTTTTGTGGGAAAAGTAACGATGATAGAAGCCTGTTATGGCAAACATCCGGATGACGAAGAAGGCGACGGCGAACACAACAGCGAAGGTGCTGACGCCGGTGAACAATGCGAGTAGGCAGGCAAGATGTAATGCGATAAAAGGCAGCACTCTCACCCAGTTAAAGGATCTGGAACTGGAATCCAGGTGATCTGAACCTGCTTCGGAATCGAACCATCTCAGAATGTTTGTTAACCAGTAATTCAATCGGGCCATATACAACCATGCTTAAAGTGACATCAGACACCACATCAATACGCAACGTAGCGGTTATCGGTTCAGGTCTGGCAGGCCTCACAGCTGCAATTTTACTTAGCCAACTGGGCCATAGTGTCACGGTGTTTGAGAAAAGTCGCGGGCCGGGTGGTCGCATGGCCTCCAAGAGGGTTGGTAGTGGGTCTGCCGATGTCGGTGCCCAATACTTTACCGCCCGCAATCCTGAGTTCTTTTCGTTCCTGCAACGCTGGGCCGGGAGCGACGCTTTCCGCGAGTGGCCAGCCAGATTCCGTTATCAGGACGAAACCCTTCACTGGCAGCCGTTTCCGGAAGAAAAGCGTTATGTTGGCGTCCCGAGAATGACCGCTATCACCCGTGCATTGTCTGCCCACGTAGAAGTGACCGCTCAGGTGAGAATTGAACGGTTAGTGCCTTCCGGTAACCAGTGGCAATTAGTGTGCACAGAAGGGCGGAACCACGGTTCATTCGATCAGGTGATCATCACTGCTCCCCCGGCTCAGGCCCGGGAACTGTTACTGGCTAGCCAGCTTGACGGGCTGGCGGAAGAGCTTGAAAAGCCGGTTGATCAGATTCTCCCGTGTTGGGCAGTGGCGGCTCATTATTCCGAGCCACCGGAGGTGGACGCAGACGCCATGCGCCCGCACTCTACGGTGCTGTACTGGGTTGCCAACAATTCCTCCAAGCCGGGCCGGGATGATTCCGGCCAATGGTGGGTATTGCATGCCACCCCGGAGTGGACAATGGCCCATGTGGATGCGGAGCCGGGCCAGGTGTGTAACGCATTGGTGGGTGAATTCGCAGCGTTAACCGGGGCCGATGCCCGCCCCGATGAGACGGTGGCTCACCGCTGGCTCTACGCCAGGTCGGCCGGGGGTGATCAGCCCGGATATCGCTACGATGCCAGGAGTGGCATCGGGCTGGCGGGAGACTGGTTAGCTGGTGGCCGGGTAGAGGGCGCCTGGGAAAGCGCCACCGGTTTGGTTGCCGCGATGAAGTAGCGCGGGGGCCAGTCTATTCGAGCAGGTCGGGAGGCGCCATTCTGGTGACTTCCGGCCGGCTGTAGAAATGGGTGATGGTGCCGTCACCAAACTTCGAGAAAAACGCGCTGACCTCGGTAATTTTGCGCAATGAGCGCTCCCTGGAGATCGGATTCTTTACCAAGACCTTTATGCCGTTAAAGTTGTCCTGGATATTCGAGAACCGGGCGCGCATGGAGCAGGTGACCACGTTGCCCGGGTCCATGGCCAACTCTCCAGCCAGCCAGTGGCTGTGGTCAGCAATCTGCTGTTTGTCGAGATTCTCCCGGGTATCCAGGTGGTGCAGCTTCACCCGATTTACGATGCAGAATGAGTAACTTTTCGGATGCTTGCGGGCCACTTTCCGGAAGGCTTCCCAGAAAAAATTATCGGTCAGCTCCGCAAAAAACCTCATATCGCTCAGGCAAGTGTCGATCCAGTCAAAGCTCTCCGGGTCTTCCAGTACTTCGTTGATGGCTTCCCGCAGCAGCCAGTCAAACCCAAGGGCTGTTTTGTGGGCGTAGACTTTGCGGTACATCTGATATCGGCTGTACACGAAGTCTTCCAGGGCACCCAGGCCTTTCTGGGTAATCGCCAGGCCCATCCAGGGCTCGGACACATCCCAGCCAAACCGCAGGTTACTCAGCAGGTGGTCAAGATTGAACCCGCCGATGGTCACGGAACTGTGGAAACCATCCCGAAGCATGTAGTCTGCCCGGTCAGCATCGATTTCACCGGACACAATGGACGACAGTAAGCCCATGACCAGGGCCGGCACGTCCTGTTCACCGATGGTGCCGGCGACCGCGTCTGCACCGGCAATGAATTCCCAGAAAGTGCGGGCGTGGCGGCAGAAGGTGGCGCTTGGGGTAACGTCAGTCGTCTCCATGATGCCAATCACATCAACCGCGTCCAGCCCGGCGTTTTCGAGATCCACCGATGACAGCACGTCATGGGCAACCCGGACGGAATAATGTTCGTGCTCCAGTTCTTCTGGCTCCTCCGGGTGATAGCGGGTGAAGTCGACCCCGCGCCAGAGATCCCTGAAACGTTGGGGGCGCGACATCAGCTCCCGGATGCGGCGGGCCTGGGTGAACTGATGCGAAAAACTGGAGTGGCCGCTGTCGTGCAACAGGCAACCAAGGCGAATGGTTTTGGCCAGGTAATCGATGGCGTCGAGCTGGCTCAGGCTCAGGTCTGTACGTTCGCTGAGTTGCCGTTCCCGAAGGTAGGCGTCAATCATCGAACGGAACATACGGGTTCCCACATGCATTACGCCAATGCTGTGCAGAAAACGTGAGTGGGTTGCCCCAGGAAAAACCAGGCTCAAAATATCGTTCTGGCAGATGTTTCTCAGGCGCTGGAACAGGGGATGGTCAATCACCTGGATTTCATGCCGATACAGGGGGATGCCGCCGTGCACGGGGTCCATGATGAGCTTGTCGTAGGCTCCGAGCAGGTCGTTGACGGCACGTCGCATGGTTACAAATCTCCCAAATTAATGACACGGCCCTTGTTATATCACAGGGGCATGCCAGAATAGGCTTTATGAAGCCAATTTCTCTTTTATCGCTGGTAGTTTAAGGCCATCAACATGACCTCGCGCACCGAGCGCATTCTGATTATTGACGCCAACGAACAGGCGAGATCGGATTTGTCCCGCTACCTTGAAGCGAGAGGCTTCTATGTGACTGGATTTCCCGATGTCAGCGCCGCCCGAAGCCTTTTCGAAGATAACATTCCCGATGTCATCTTTGCAGATTTGCCCCCCGAAGCCATCCGAGAACTGTCAAGGCGGCTGGATGAAGCCGACAGCTTTACCCCCATCGTTGCCTGCACCTGCAGCGAATCCAGTTCAGAGATTGTCCAGGCCCTCAGGGCTGGTGCAGCGGATGTGGTTCTTAAACCCTGTAACGACGACAAGGGCGCCCTGGACGACGTTATCGGCAAACTGTTTGATCGGGTCAGGGTGAATCGCCTGAACCAACTGTACCGGCAGGAACTTGAGGAGGCCAATCGGGAACTCCGCACAGGTATCGCGGAACTGAGAGCTGACCAGAATGCCGGGCGCAAGGTCCAGCTAAAAATGTTGCCAGACCACGAGCTGAGCCTGTCCGGTTTGCAGGTGGACCACCTGATCAAGCCTTCACTGTACCTGAGTGGCGATTTCCTGGACTACTTCCGCATTACCGAAGACAAAGTGTTGGTCTACAT
Organism: Marinobacter sp. LQ44; assembly: GCF_001447155.2. Classification (NCBI taxonomy): domain Bacteria; kingdom Pseudomonadati; phylum Pseudomonadota; class Gammaproteobacteria; order Pseudomonadales; family Marinobacteraceae; genus Marinobacter; species Marinobacter sp. LQ44. Next base: position 221,343 of record NZ_CP014754.1, read on the forward strand.
TGCCGATGTGTCCGGGCATGGTGCCAGCTCGGCGTTCGTCACGGTGTTGCTCAAGAACCTGACCAATCGCCTCCAGCGCAATATGCGCCGACAATCCAGTGACGATATCCTGTACCCGGAACGGTTTCTGGAAAGGATCAACTCGGAGCTACTGGATACTGGTCTCGGTAAGCACGTAACCGTATTTGTTGGCATTATCTCGATTTCCACCCGTACATTAAGTTATGCGGTCGGTGCACACTTCCCGATGCCGATTTTGTCGTTCGAGGGCGGCGAAACCCGTTTTCTGGAGGGTAGTGGGCTCCCGGTAGGGTTGTTTGAGGCACCGGAGTGGGAGGTTTACGAGGTCAAGCTGGACAAGCCGTTCCGGCTGTTGCTGTTTTCAGACGGAATTCTGGAAGTGATTCCGGCAAAATCCCTGGATGAAAAGGAGAAGACACTACTTGAACTCGTATCAGGAGGTAGTCACACTATCGCATCGCTGAGCGACGCTCTGGGGCTTGGTAAGATCTCGGAGCTGCCGGACGATATCGCGATAGTATCGGTAACTGATACCATAGATGGTTCAGACAACACGTCGTCGACTTAGTGGCAGTGTGAAAATGGCTGGTTATAAAATCCTGCAAGCTGAGAAGCAGGGAATCTATGTCCTGAAGTTTATTGGGGAAATCCGGCTGAACCTGTGTTCGACGCTGGATAATCTGGTTGAGTCCATCACCCGCGATCCCCAGTTCAAAACGGTTGTGGTTGATCTCACCGAAACGGAAATCATCGACAGCACGACTCTGGGCCTGCTGGCCAAGATAGCCCTGGCGGCGCAAAAACAAAGTCAGTTCTTGCCAACTCTGATCTCGACCAATCCCGACATCACCCGCATTATCGCCTCTATGGGCTTCGACAAGATATTTATCATTGTCCGGGAGCCCGCCTCCAGAATTGAAGAGCTCGAAGAAATCCCCGTACTGAAGGCCAGTGAACAACAGGTCAGAGATAAGGTACTTGATGCCCACAAAGTATTGATGGGCATGAACAGCAAGAACAGGGAAGAATTCAAGAACCTGGTGCGCGCGCTGGAGTGCGAAGAACCGGGCTGAGCGTTCCGGTTATGCGTTCCCAGCGGTGCCCCTGAAGCAACAAAACGGAACAGATATGTCTGAAAATTCAACTACCCGCACCGCCGGCGCGGGCCCTCGTGACGTCGCCGTTCTGGGTGGCGGCAGTTTCGGCACGGCCATGGCCAAGGTACTTGGCGAAAATGGCCATACCGTCCACTTCTGGATGCGTGATGAGGAGCAGGCCGAGGATATTCGCCAGCACCGCACCAATAAGCGTTATATGCCGGGTATCACCCTGGAAGGTGATATTCAGCCCACGACCGATTTTGCAGACGCCGTTCGCAAGGCCGAGGTGGTGCTGGTTGCCATCCCGTCCAAGGCATTTCGTGCCGTGATCCGCGAAAACAGCCAGGTATTCCGGGATGGCCAGATTGTTGTCAGTCTGACCAAGGGTATCGAAGAGCACGGTTTCAAGCTTATGAGCGAGATTCTTCAGGAAGAGATTCCCCGTTGTCGCTCTGGTGTGCTCAGTGGCCCCAATCTGGCAGCCGAGATCGTTAACCGTGAGCTGACGGCGACCGTGATTGCCGCCAAAGACCCGGACGTTCGCCGGGCCATCCAGGAATTGCTGGGTTGTGAGTATTTCCGGGTCTATGCCAATGTCGACGTGTATGGGGTGGAGCTGGCCGGGGCGCTGAAGAACATTTACGCCATCGTAGCCGGCCTGGCCAATGCCTTGGAAATGGGCGAGAACGCCAAGGCAATGCTGATTACCCGTGGTCTGGCGGAAATGAGCCGTTTCGCGGTCAGCCTGGGTGCCAATCCGATGACCTTTATGGGGCTGGCTGGCGTGGGCGACCTGATTGCCACCTGCACCTCCAATAAAAGCCGGAACTTCCGGGTGGGTTATGCGGTCGGTAAAGGCAAGAAACTTGATGAAGCCGCGCAGGAACTGGGGCAGGTAGCGGAGGGGATCTATACCCTGAAGCTGGTCCGTGAAAAATCGGAGGCCATTGGCATTTACATGCCTTTGGTGAGGGGGCTTTATGAAATCCTGTACGAAGAAGCCTCCATCAACGCCGTAATTAACAGCCTGATGATGGCCGTACAGAATTCCGACGTTGAGTTTATTCTGCCACGCACCATCAGTCATTAAGCCCGCGCCGGGCAGGGAGGATTACCTTGCATCTGATCATTATGCGCCATGGCGAGGCCGGCTGGCACACCCTGGATCAGGAACGGGAGCTGACAGAAGCTGGCCGGGCCGGCGTCGCCTCGGTGGCTGCACAGATCGCCAAATCTCCCTGGCGGCCGGAGAGCATCTGGTCCAGCCCATACACCCGAGCCCGGCAGACTGCGGCGATCGTGTCTGAAGTGCTCAATTGCCCGGTTGAAGAATGCCCGGTTATCACCCCGGATGACGACCCCGGAAAGTGCCTGGATCTGCTACTGGAGAACAAGGCCTCGCCGCTGATGCTGGTGTCTCACATGCCGTTCGTTGGCTGCCTGTCCACCCTGCTGGTGGATGGCCACCGCAAAGGCATACCGTTCATGACTGCGCAGGCAGTGTTGCTCGACATGCCAGTGGTGGGGCCCGGCTGCGCAGACTTGAAAGCCCAGTTTTTGCCCTGATCTTGCCCATATCCAACTTCCCTTGATTGTTGCTGAGACGCCATGTACAGCTTTCCGATTGAATACGTAGAGCCGGTTTTCCGGCCACCGAGTGAAGCCAAATCGCTGATACTGCCGGTCACCAACGGGTGCTCCTGGAACCAGTGCACGTTCTGTGAAATGTACACCCAACCCCAGAAAAAATTCCGGGCGCGCAAGCCCGACGATATTCGTCGGGATATTGCCCGGGCTGCTGAAGCCTTCGAATCCGTACCGAGGGTATTTCTCGCAGATGGCGACGCCATGGTGCTTCCAACGCGCCGGTTATTGGAGATTCTGGCAGACTTGAAGCAGGCTCTCCCCGGCCTGCGCAGGGTGTCGAGTTACTGTTTACCCCGCAACCTCGCTAAAAAATCCGTGGAAGAACTCGTCGAATTGCGGGAAGCCGGGTTGGGAATTCTGTACGTAGGCATGGAATCCGGCGACGATGAAGTGCTTCGCCGGATCAACAAGGGCGAAACCTGGGAGTCTACCCGGTCGGCTCTGGCGAAAATAAAGCAGGCGGGGCTGACCAGCTCTGTGATGGTGCTCAACGGTCTGGGGGGCGAGCTGCTCTCCCGGCAGCACGCCATCAACACAGCCACTCTCTGCAACGAGACTCAGCCCGATTACCTGTCCACCCTGGTGGTCAGCTTTCCCCAGGGAGAGGAGCGCTTCCGCGCCGGTTTCGGTGACGACTTCGTCCCCCTGAGCCAGCAAGGTCTGTTTGAAGAGATTCGGGTGTTTCTCGAGCACCTGGAACTGGAGAACACGATATTCCGTAGTGACCACGCATCCAATTATCTGGTACTCAAAGGCACCCTTGGGCGCGATAAGCAGCGACTTCTTGGCGAGGTTGACCTTGCCATTCGTGACCCCGGCGCTGCGCCGTTGCGTGCCGAATGGATGCGCGGTCTGTAACCTGGGAGTTTCCGCCAATGAATATGAAGCCTGATGATATCGAACAATCGGTACAGCAACACAGCAGCGCAAAGGGGCTTCCGCCACTGCACCAGTGGCATCCGGAGTTGTCTGGTGACATGGACCTGGTGATCACCCGCGACGGCCAGTGGCTTTACCAGGGCGCGCCGATCGCGCGTGAAGCCACGGTTAAACTGTTCTCAACCATTTTGCGCCGGGAAGAGGACGGGCACCATTACCTGGTCACGCCGGTCGAGAAATGGCGCATCCAGGTTGAAGATACCCCGTTGTTGGCGCATTCCCTGGAGCGTAAAGGAGAGGGCGCCGGGCAAGTGCTCTCGCTGACCACCAATGTGGGTGAAGTCCTTGAGATAGGGCCTGAGCATCCCCTGGCGGTGATGCAGTACCCGAACAGCGATGAACCCCGGCCCGTGGTGCATGTCCGCCACGGCATTGAGGCCCGATTGGTGACGGCGGCCTTCTACGAGCTGGCAGGCCTGATGGAAGAGCAGCAGGAGAGTGGCGTAACCCGGTACGGCGTGCTTAGTCACGGAAAATTCTGGAAAATCGGGCAGGGCGGTTGAAAACCGCGAACTCGCCTCTATGAATAGGGTAGAAAACGCAGTCTGTCACTTGTTAAACTGTGTTTTCATACTTGTTACCGAGCCTGGCTCTCTAACGAGGCCTGGTGGTCGTTAGTCCCTCTGTGCAGTATGGCTGTTCACGAACACTTTCGATTGCCTACAATCCAAATACACAGTCATTGCGACACGCAAGGAGATCACATGGCCCAACCTCGTGTTGTCACCATCCATTACACGCTCACTAACGACCAGGGAGAGCAACTCGATTCCTCCCGTGTAGAAGGCCGTGAGCCGCTGTCTTACCTGGAAGGTGCACAAAACATTATCGGTGGACTGGAAAGTGCGCTGAACGAAAAGAACGCAGGCGATCAGGTGAAAGTATCCGTTGCTCCCGCTGAAGGTTACGGCGAAGTTAACGAAGAACTGATCCAGCCGGTTCCGCGCTCTGCCTTTGAAGGCGTAGACACCATCGAGCCGGGCATGCAGTTCCAGGCTCAGACTCCGGGCGGTCCCCAGATCGTTCGTGTTGTGGAAGTCAGCGACGAAACCGTCACAATCGATGCCAACCACCCGCTGGCGGGGCAGACTCTGCACTTCGACGTAGAAGTGGTAGAAGCTCGCGAAGCAACTGACGAAGAGCAGGAGCACGGCCACGTGCACTGATCTCTTCCGAGAGGTTGATCAAAAAACGGCTCCTGCGGGAGCCGTTCTTTTTTGGTTTTTTTGTGGCAAAAAAAATACCGGAGGCGAGCTCCGGTACTTTCTGGCTAGTCTACTCGTTTACATGTTCGGGTAGTTCGGGCCGCCACCGCCTTCCGGCGTTACCCAGGTAATGTTCTGGGCAGGATCCTTGATGTCACAGGTCTTGCAGTGAACACAGTTCTGGGCGTTGATCTGGAACTTCTTGCCGCTGCCGTCGTCTTTCTCGACCACTTCGTATACGCCGGCCGGGCAGTAACGCTGCGCAGGCTCGTCGTACTTGGGCAGGTTGTCCTTCAGCGGAATGTCCGGATCGGTCAGCTTCAGGTGAACCGGCTGATCTTCCTCATGGTTGGTGTTGGAGATGAACACCGAGGACAGGCGGTCAAACGTCAGCTTGTTATCCGGCTTCGGATAGTCGATCTTCTTGCACTCAGACGCCGGCTTCAGGGTGGCGTAGTCCGGAGTCGTGTCGTGGAAGGTGATCGGCAGGCTGCCGCGCAGAATGTTCTGCTCGAAGAAGGCAATGGCACCGCCGACAATGTTGCCGAATTTGTGCATGGCCGGGCCGAAGTTACGCTCGGCGTAGAGCTCCTTGTACAGCCAGCTGTCTTCGAAACGCTTCTGGAAGCTGGTGATTTCCTCACCGGTTTTGCCTTCCTTGAGAGCTTCGAATACAGCTTCCGCGCCCAGCAGGCCAGATTTCATGGCGGTGTGGGAGCCTTTGATCTTGGAACTGTTCAGGGTGCCGGCATCACAACCCAGCAACAGACCGCCCGGGAAGCTCATCTTCGGCAGGGCGTTGTAGCCGCCTTTGGCAATCGCGCGGGCGCCGTAGGCAACACGCTTGCCGCCTTCCAGGTATTTCTTGATCTCCGGATGGTACTTGAGACGCTGGAACTCCTCGAACGGGCTCAGGTGCGGGTTGCTGTAAGACAGATCGGTGATCAGGCCGACATAAACCTGGCCGTTTTCCAGGTGATACAGGAAAGAGCCGCCGGTAGAGCCGGATTCATTCAGCGGCCAGCCGGTGGTGTGAACCACCAGGCCTGGCTCGTGTTTGGCCGGGTCGATGTCCCACAACTCTTTGATGCCGATACCGTAGTGCTGAGGGTCCTTGCCTTCGTCCAGCTTGTAATCCTTGATCAGCTGCTTGCCCAGATGACCACGACAGCCTTCAGTAAACAGGGTGTACTTGGCGCGCAGTTCCATACCCGGCATATAGCCGTCTTTCTTGGAACCGTCACGGGCAACGCCCATATCACCGGTGATAATACCTTTTACCTGACCATCTTCAACGATGGTTTCAGCTGCGGCAAAGCCCGGGTAAACCTCGACACCCAGCTGTTCGGCCTGCTCAGCCAGCCAGCGGCACAGGTTGCCCAGGCTGATGATGTAGTTGCCGTGGTTGTGCATGTTCTTGGGCACAAAGGCATTGGGTACTTTGGTGGCCTTTTCCTGATTCTTCAGCAGGAAAATGTCATCACGGGTAACCGGGGTGTTCAGGGGGGCGCCTTTCTCTTTCCAGTCCGGGAAGAGTTCGTTCAGGGCCGTGGGCTCGAATACGGTGCCGGCGAGGATGTGCGCGCCGATCTCAGAACCTTTTTCAACCACACAAACGGTCAGTTCTTCGCCGGCTTCCTGCGCCAGTTGCATCACGCGGCAGGCTGCCGACAGGCCCGCAGGGCCGCCGCCGACGATCAGAACATCAAATTCCATCGATTCGCGTTCCACGTTGGTCTCCTCAAACAGCTTTTTTTAGTGGGTGTTGTATGCCCGCAGGCCTAACTCAATTCATTCAGGGGCGACATCATACCGATAAAAATGCCTATAGACGACAGCCCCGAGCCCTGAATACGGGCCCTTTGTCCCGAAAGGATAACGTATTTCAGGAATCAAACAAACGTTTGTTTGAAATTTGCGTTTACCTTTGGCATTGTACGTATACACCGAAATGTCGTGTGTTTTGAGTCGATTTTTAGTATCGTCTCATTGCCAGGCCGGGTCAACCCGGTCTATTGGCTGTGAAGGCAGTCCTGATGCGTCGAATGGGGCTATTGACCCTGTAGACAGTAGCCTGCAGTATTACTGCGCACTATCCAGCAGGCTCCCCGTTAAGGATTGCGAGTCATTAAACCCATCGTAGAAGAACGAGGAATCTATGAAGGTTCTGGTCGCTGTAAAACGAGTTATCGACTACAACGTGAAGGTGCGCGTCAAGCCGGACAACACCGGTGTTGACCTCGCCAACGTCAAGATGGCAATGAACCCGTTCTGCGAAATCGCTGTTGAAGAAGCGGTTCGTCTGAAAGAGAAGGGCGTTGCCAGTGAAATCGTTGTTGTATCCATTGGACCGAAAGCTGCTCAGGAGCAAATCCGTACTGCTCTGGCTCTGGGTGCTGACCGTGGTATCCACATCGAGACTGACGAAGAAGTTCAGTCCCTCGAAGCGGCCAAGCTGCTGAAGGCTGTCGTTGAGAAAGAAGAGCCGAAGCTGGTTATTCTTGGTAAACAGTCCATCGATTCCGACAACAACCAGACCGGCCAGATGCTGGCTGCTCTGACTGGCATGGGCCAGGGCACTTTCGCTTCCGAAGTGGTTGTTGATGGCGAAAAGGTAAACGTAACCCGTGAAGTAGACGGCGGTCTGGTGACTGTTGCTCTGAACCTGCCTGCGGTTGTTACCACTGACCTGCGCCTGAACGAGCCGCGCTACGCTTCTCTGCCGAACATCATGAAAGCCAAGAAGAAGCCGCTGGACTCCATGTCTCCGGCTGATCTGGGTGTTGAAATCGCCCCGCGCCTGACCACACTGAAAGTCGAAGCTCCGGCTGCACGCCAGGCTGGTATCAAGGTGGCTGACGTAGCTGAGCTGGTGGATAAACTGAAGAACGAAGCGAAGGTGATCTAAATGAGCATCCTGGTAATTGCTGAACACGACAACAGCAGCCTCAAGCAGGCTACCCTGAATGTTGTAGCGGCTGCCAAGGCCATCGGTGGTGACATCGACGTGCTGGTTGCCGGTGAGAACGTAGGCGCCGTCGCTGAAGCCGCTGCCAAGGCAGAAGGCGTGAACAAGGTACTGGTTGCCGACAACGCTGCCTACGGTCATTTCCTGGCCGAAAACCTGGGCGAACTGGTTGCCGAAGTAGGTAAAGGCTACAGCCACATCCTGGCGGCTGCCGGTACTACCGGTAAAGACTTCATGCCGCGCGTTGCTGCGCTGCTGGACGTTGCTCAGGTGTCTGACATCGTGCGCGTTGAATCCGAGGACACTTTTGTTCGTCCGATCTACGCGGGTAACGCCATCGCCACTGTTAAGGCAAACGACGCCATCAAGGTTATCACGGTACGCCCGACCGGTTTCGACCCGGTAGCTGCCGAAGGTGGTTCCGCATCCGTTGAGCAACTGGACGTTGTAAAAGACGCCGGCCTGTCTTCCTTCGTTGGTGAAGAGAAAGCCCAGTCTGACCGTCCGGACCTGGCTTCTGCCGGTATCGTTATCTCCGGTGGCCGCGGCATGCAGAACGGTGACAACTTCAAGATGCTGGAGCAGGTTGCTGATCTGATGGGCGCTGCCGTTGGTGCATCCCGCGCCGCGGTTGACGCTGGTTTCGTACCCAACGACATGCAGGTTGGCCAGACCGGTAAGATCGTCGCTCCGCAGCTGTACATCGCGGTCGGCATTTCCGGCGCCATCCAGCACCTGGCCGGTATGTCTGATTCCAAGGTGATCGTTGCGATCAACAAGGATGAAGAAGCACCGATCTTCCAGGTTGCTGATTACGGCCTGGTTGCGGATCTGTTTGAAGCCGTACCGCAGTTGGAAGAAGAGCTGAAGAAAGTCCTGTAACTTTCTGATAGTTGGATCAAAAAAGGCGCCTCAGGGCGCCTTTTTTGGTTTTGACGCAATGCGCTTTTCCGCTTTGCTGATAATCAGTGTGTCTGCCAGGATGTGCAGGGCGCGATTGGTGGTTCTCACCGCCTGATAAACCTGCTCACTTTTCTGGTGATGGGTTTGCCGGGCTTTGCGGGTGCTGTCTTTGAACTCCTCATCCTTGGAGAACATGTCGATCAGACCGAAGGTGGTGTTGGCTATCGCCTTATGAACCTTCTCAACCGCAGAAGCGCCGCCAGAGACGGTATCTTCGAGAAGTCGGGCCCGGTTGCGCACTTCCGCCAGGTCCATCCTGCTCTTCTGGATGGCGCTGCGGGCCGCAATTCGATGGGCATTGAGGATCAGTAACCGTTTTCGGGTTTGGTTCGACAGACGGAACCCCGAAAAAAGAAGCGTTGCAGCGCCGGCGAGGCAAATGATGATTAGAACCTGAGAGACCATAGCCGTGCTCCTCAGCGATACTCAATGTGCATTTCGACGTCGATATCCCGCTCAAACAGCTCGCTTTCCAGTTCTTTCATGACTTCCTGATAGACCATTTTCCGGGTCATAACCGGCAGTTTGTCTGCCAGCGCCCGGCCGGTTCGCGATTCGCGCTTTGCCAGGGCAATCGGATCCAGCACCCTCAACGTAAGCACCAGTTCCGGTTCGCGATGGATATCACTGATATCCTCGTTCTCGAGCATGTTGTTGATCATTTTGCGCTGTTCAAGCAGTTGCCAAAGCAGCAGACCGCTGATGGCCAGCAATATCAGGCTTGTGATGGTCAGAAAGATGATCAAGGGATGCCTCCACACTTGTGTCATTATGCGCCACAGTGTGCAACAAGCTGTATGACAAACGATTGGCCGGCCGGACGCCTGTCATGGTGTATCCGGGAAAGTCGTGCCGGTTTTAAACCTGTTACCATCAATTCAATGAAACTCGAAAGGAATCCAATATGGTCTGGATAAAGGCGTTTGTTGCGGGCTTTCTGGCAACACTGATTTTCCATCAGGGGCTATTTGCCGTGTTTTACCTGGCAGGTGCCGTACCCGCAGCGCCATTTAACCTTACTCCCGTGCCGCCATTGGGGGTACCATCGGTGATCTCCCTGGCATTTTTCGGCGGGTTATGGGGTGTCGCGATATGGGCCATCGCCGGCCGCCTGAAAGGAGCGTTGTATTGGCTCGGCCATGTGATACTGGGTGCCGCTGGCCCAACCGCCGTAGCGATGCTGGTTGTCTTTCCGATGAAGGGTTTGGCAGTATCAGCCCAGACTTGGGTAGGTGGTCTCATTCTTAACGGCTTCTGGGGGCTGGGAGTGGCCGTATTTATGGTGCTGATGGCAGCAAAAGCGTCTCGCCAACCCTGACCGATCCGAGATATTCGTATACGCAAACCAAAAAGGACATGTAATGACGAATTCCAAGCAGGCAGACTATGATCTGGTGGTATTTGGTGCCACCAGCTTTGTGGGCCAGATTCTGACCCGATACCTGGTAGAGAACTATGGCGCGGCCGGCAAGGTGAAGTGGGCTATCGCTGGCCGTTCAGAGGGCAAACTGAATGCCCTCAAAGCCGAACTGGGTGCGCAGGCTGCGGACTTGCCGGTTCTGGTGGCTGACGCGGCCGATGATTCGGCACTGGCGGGCATGTGCCGGCAGACCCGCGTGGTGATCTCCACCGTTGGCCCATACGCCCTTTATGGTGAACCGCTGATCAAGGCCTGCGTGGACACTGGCACCGATTATTGCGACCTGACCGGTGAGGTGCAGTGGATTCGCCGGATGGTCGAGGGCTATGAAGCCCAGGCCAGGAAAACCGGTGCACGAATTGTCCATTGCTGCGGTTTCGACTCAATACCGTCCGATATGGGCGTCTGGTTCCTGCAGCAGCAGGCTGAGAAAGCCTTCGGCAAGACCTGCCAGGACGTGCGCATGCGGGTTAAGGTCGCCAAGGGTGGTTTGTCCGGTGGCACCGTGGCATCCATGATTAACGTGGCCAAAGAAGCCGGCGCGGATCCGAAACTGCGCAAGGAGCTGGCCAATCCCTTCTCGATCTGCCCGGAGGGCCACCGCTCCAAGGTACGCCAGCCCAGCCTGAAAACCGCAGAGTACGACAAAGACTTTGACGTGTGGCTGGCGCCGTTCGTGATGGGCGCCATCAACACCCGCGTGGTGCACCGTTCAAATGCGCTTCAGAAGGCCCGTTACGGTCAGGAGTTCACGTACGACGAGGCCATGATGACCGGAAAGGGCGCCAAAGGCCGCCTGACCGCTTACGGCATCACCGCCGCACTCGGCGCTTTCTTTACCGCTTCCGCCATCAAGCCTACCCGGTGGGTGGTTGAGAAGCTGGTGCCCAAGCCTGGTGAGGGCCCGAGCCCGGAAGACCAGGAAAACGGCTTCTATGACCTGCGTTTTGTGGGGCGTACCACAGACGGCAAGACCATCATCACCAAAGTCACCGGCGACCGGGATCCGGGTTACGGTTCCACGGCCAAAATGCTTGGTGAGGCGGGGCTGTGCCTGGCGTTTGATTTGTCAGACGATGACCAGGGCGGTTTCTGGACGCCGGCTTCCATGCTGGATGGCAAACTGCTGGAGCGACTGACCAGCAAAGCGGGCCTGACCTTCGACGTGCTGGAAACCCGCTGAGGGTCAGTTCAGGTGCAGGGTATGGCCGGAGGAAGGCAATAGCGCCTCCGGTCCATGCCCCAGGCAGATTACCGCCCGATCTTCCAGCCATCGATTGATCTGGGGAGCGATGCGCTCCCTGGTGTCTGTATCCACGCCGGTAAACGGTTCATCCAGAATCACCAGAGGCGCCGTGCTCAACAGAACCCTCGCCAGCACCAGCCGCCTTGCCTCACCACCAGAAAGCCGGTTACCGGCACTGCCCAGCCAGGTGGATAAACCTTCCGTTTCACGGGCAAACCTGTCTGCCAGCTCTACCAGTTCCAGAACACGCCATAGATCGCCATCGGTAGCATTGGGGTTGCCCAATAACAGGTTGGCTTTAACCGTGTCTTCGAACACCACCGTTGCCTGTGTGAGATAGGCGCAGGGCAGGGAGGCGAGCTTCCCTTGCCGGGGCGGAATGACGCCGGCGAAGGTATCCGCCAGGGTGGACTTACCGGAGCCCGAGGCGCCAACAATACCGAGGCGTTCTCCCGCGCCAACCTTGAGGCTGAAATGGGTCAGAACCGGCGGCAGCCCTGGGTGGCCAACCGAGAGATCCCGCACTTCCAGTGCATTAGCGGTGGTTTCTGCCGGCTGCCTGCCAAGGGCTGGAGAATACTCGGTTCCCGGAGCGGGCTGCACCTCCTGGTTCAGACGCCGGGCTGCAGACAGAGTGGCGCCGAGCTTGGCGAAGGCATCGGGCAGCATGGCATAGACCTCCAGCAGTCCCATCAGAGCGATGGGCAGCAGAACCAGCACGGGACCGGTTACCGATCCCTGGTCAAACAGGGTAATACCAACCCACAGTGTCACCACAACCGCCAGATTCACGATTAACTGTGTGGCTGCCTGGTGCCATCCGGCATGGCTATCCACCCTGGCCTGGGTTCTGGACATTGACAGCGCTTGCCTCATCAAACGGCCGGAGTGCTTGCCCGTGCGCCCGGCCGCAGTGAGTTCGGCAAAGCCTTCCAGGTGTTCAATAACATCGCCACGGAGTTTCTCCTGCTGGTCACTTAGCTGGCCTGATAGGTGTTTTGTACCGGCGAACACTCGCCAGCTGGAAAGCAAGAGAGCCGTCGCCATCATTACCAGAAGCATCAGGGCCAATGAACCCGAGAACAGCAGCCAGGCGGAGAGCACCAGCAACACGCTGACGACCCCGGCCAGGGCCGTGGGCGCTATCACCCGAAGGTACAGGGTATCCAGGGCATCCACATCTGCCGTTAGCCTGGATAACCACTGGGCGCCAGATTTCTGGCCCCGATCACGGTGGCCGGCTTCGGCCATTCGGTTAAACAGGGCAACACGAATATCGGTTAGCAACTGCAGTACCGTGTTGTGGTTGTATACCCGTTCAAGATAGCGGGAGACCGTGCGGGACACCGCGAAAAATCTTATGCCGCCGCCCGGAACGTACAGGTTGATGTAGGCTTGTGTGCCAGCGGCCAGCAGCAGGCCCACCAGTGCGGTCTCGGTCAGAAACCAGCCCGACAAGGCCAACAACCCGATACCGGAGAGCAGGGTAGCCAGTAACAACAGGGCACCAACCACCAGGCGGCCGCGCCGCTGAAGAATCAGGTCCAGCCAGGGCTTGAGCTCACGCATGGCGAACCTCGCCGTCATTGACAATCAGCACCTGGTCCGCGAGGGCCAGCAGGGCCTGGTGGTGTGTTGAGAAAACCAGCGTTTTGCCTGCTTCCGCCAGTTTGTGAAGCGCTTCCAGAACCAGAATCTCGCTTGTCGCATCGAGCCCGGCTGTGGGTTCATCCAGCAGGATCAGGTCGTAATCCGCCAGGAAAATACGTGCCAGGCTAAGCCTGCGAGCCTGCCCGCCGGACAACCCCTGGCCATCTTCTCCAATCAAACTGTGAATACCCTGGTCCCGGCTTTCAAGCACACTGCCCAGGCCCACCAGGCGCAGCGCGTTCTCAATGGCAATGTCTGAGGCCTCCGGACTGGTCAGGCGGAGGTTGTCTGCCCAGGAGCCCTGTATCCAGAACCCGCGCTGGCCAAGCCAGCCAAACGGGCACTGGCCGGGTGCCTGGCCGAACACACTGATGGTACCGCTATCTGGCTGGATAAACCCCGCCATCAAGTGTAGCAAAGAGGACTTTCCGCCTCCGGAGGCCCCGGTCAGCGCAACCGCCTTTCCACGCTCGATGGTCAGGTCAAGGTTGGCGAGTACCGGCTTGCCGCCCTGGTAGCTGAGGGTGACGTTTTCCAGGCTAAGACCATGATCCGGCAACGATGCGGGCTTGTCGGATGCAGGCTCCCCGCCAACGGGGGTTGCCAGCCGAGCAAGGATTTCAGCGCCGGCGCCAAGAGCAGCGGCCCGGTCGTGGTAGTGTTGGGACAGCGTTCGCAGCGGCTGGAAGAACTCCGGCGCCAGCAACAGAATCAACAAACCGGAAAAAAGTGTGAGGTCCGCGCTGGGACCGTAAGTGATATAGCCCAGCAAACCAAAACCAATGTAGATGGCAATAACGGCAATGGCGACGGAGGCAAAAAACTCCAGTACAGCGGAAGAAAGAAAGGCCACCTTGAGGGTTTTCATGGTGATCTTGCGGTATTGGTCAGACCGCCGATGCAGGGTGCGGGAAGCATCCTCCGTCTGACGAAACAATTGCAGGGTTGTGAGGCCGCGGACCTTGTCCAGAAACTGGCCTGATAATCGACTGATGGTCTCGAAATGCTGCTGGTTGACCTTCTCGGCACCCATTCCCACCAGTGCCATGAAGATCGGAATCAGCGGCGCGGAAAGCAGCAAAAAAATGCCCGCAAGCCAGTCCAGCCAGAACACCAGAATCAGAATGGCCAGTGGCACAATCACCGACAACGACATTTGCGGCAGGAAGCGGGCGAAATAGCCATGTAATGCTTCCACATGGTCCAGCCATTCCCGGGCCAGGGTGCCGGCGGAGCTGTCGGCGAGCGCTACCGGGCCGGCATCCCGCCAGTGGCGGTGAATCTGTCGTCGGGCATCGCGCCGCACCTGTTCGCTACAGCGCGCCGCAAATTGTGTCTGGAAACCCTGGCCCAGGGTGCGAACCAGCAGTGTGGCCACCAGGGCGACGAACCAGGGTGCGAGAGTAGGCGCATTCTGGCCCTCAATGACGATTTGATGCACCAGCCAGGCCAGCAGAGCCATCTGAACGATGGTTGCCAGCCCGACCAGTGCTCCGGCTACGACCGTGGCGCGAATCCACCGCTGGTTTTTACGGGCTAGCCCGGAAAGCCATTGGCGAATATCAGCCTGAGCCGGTTCCGCCACTCAGTGGTACCCCTCACCAGCACGGACCTTGCCGCGGAATACCCAGTAGGTCCAGGCGGTGTAAGTCAGCACGATGGGGATAACGAATAGCAGCCCCAGCAGCAGGAACAGCTGCGATTCATAGGCGGAGGCGGCATCCCACAGGGTGTACTCCGGGGGAACCACATAGGGCCAGCGGCTGACAATCAGGCCAAGATATGTGGTGATAAACAGCCCCATGGTCGCTACAAAGGGCATGCCCTCGAATCGATTGCGCACCGAGCGCCAGATCTGGAACGCACAGAGCAGAGTCAGTGCCGGCAGAACCCAGATTACTGTGATGTGATCAAACCAGCGCTCACGCACCATGTCATCCACGAACGGGGTCCATACGCTGATGATGGCGAAGATCACGAGCACCGCGATCAGCAGAGGTGTAGTAATACGGTATGCCCACTCCTGCAACCGGCCTTCCGTCTTCATGATAAGCCAGGTGGAGCCCAGCAAGGCATAACCGGCAAGCAGGCCAAGACCGGTCAACACCGTAAAGGGTGTCAGCCAGTCAAGAGCGCCACCGGAGTAGGCACCGTTGGTAGTTTCAAAGCCCTGGATATAGGCGCCAACCACAGCACCCTGAGCAAAAGCAGCGATGGTGGAGCCGCCGGCAAAGGCCCAGTTCCAGAGGTAGCGGGAGGTCCTGGCCTTAAACCGAAACTCGAAGGCTACACCCCGGAAAATCAATCCGGCAAGCATCAGAAATACGCCAATATAGAGCGCAGGCAGGATGATGGAATATACCAGCGGGAAGGCTGCTAACAAGCCGGCGCCACCAAGCACCAGCCAGGTTTCGTTGCCATCCCATACCGGAGCTACGGTATTCATCATGGTGTCTCGGTCGGTCTCCGTTGGGGCGAAGGGGAACAGGATGCCCACACCCAGATCGAAACCATCCATCAACACATACATGATCACGCCGAAGCCAATAATGAATGCCCAGATCAAAGACAGGTTAAAAAGTTCCATGATCAAAGACCTCCTTTATCAGCGGCCGGCCGGGCATGACTAACGGCACCTGAGCCGGATTCAATTTCAAACGGCACATGGGCGGCAGACAGGGGCCGTGCAGGGCGGTCAGATTCGTGCTCACCTTCGTCTTCGTCTTCGTCTTCCAGGCCTACATAGAGCACCCGTAGCAGATAGTAGACGCCGGCGCTGAAGACAAGTCCATACACCACGACATAGCCAATCAGGGTGAACAGAGCCATGCCCCCGGTAAGCGACGGTGTCAGTGCCTCGGCCTGGTTCATCATGCCATACACCAACCAGGGCGAACGGCCTATCTCAGTCACAAACCATCCTGCAATCACCGCAATAAACGGGGTGATACTCATGAACCGCAAACCCTGAAGGAACCAGCGCTTCTGGTAATAGGCGCCATTGCGTCTGAGCAACAGACCAGCGAGGGCAAAGGCAATCATCAACAGTCCCAGGCCAACCATCACCCGGAAAGACCAGAACACGACACCCACTGGCGGCTGCTCTTCTACCGCAACCTCGTTCAGGCCAGGCACCTCACCATCCCATTCGTGGGTCAGGATAAAGCTGGCCAGGTTAGGAATACCAATCTCGAACCGGTTGGTCTGGTTTTCCTGGTCGGGAATAGCAAACAGCAGCAGCGGCACGTTTCGAGAGGTTTCCCAATTACCTTCCATGGCTGCGACTTTGACCGGTTGATGCTCCATGGTATTCAAACCATGAAGATCACCAATCACCGCCTGGATCGGGGCCAGGAACAACAACATCCACAGGCACATAGACAAGGCCTTGCGGTTTGCTTCCACCTCTCGCCCACGAAGCAGGTACCAGGCGCTGACGCCAGCTACCACAAAGCCACCAGTCAGGAACGACGCCACAACCATGTGGGCGAACCTGTAGGGGAAGGAGGGGTTGAATATCGCCTGAGACCAGGAGGTGACATGGAATACGCCGTCTCTCAATTCCACACCCGCGGGTGTGTGCATCCAACTGTTGGCAGACAAAATCCAGAACGACGAAATAAAGGTGCCAACCGCCACCATAATGGCTGCGAACAGGTGAACGCCCGCCGGCACCTTATGACGACCGAAAAGGAGCACACCCAGAAATGCGGCCTCCAGGAAAAACGCCGTGATCACCTCATAGCTAAGCATGGGGCCGAGGAAGTTGGCTGAGGCCTGGGAGAAGTTGCTCCAATTGGTACCGAACTGAAACGACATCACGATGCCGGATACCACTCCCATCCCGAATGCCACGGCAAACACCTTGGTCCAGAAGGCGGACAGTTTTTCCCACAGCGGATTGCCGGTTTTGAACGCCAGGCCTTCAAGGACAGCAATGAAAGACGCCAGACCGATGGAAAACACCGGAAAAATGGCGTGAAATGACACCACAAATGCGAACTGGATTCGCGATAGGATGAGAGGATCGAGCTCCATAGTACCTCCGGTAACTCAAACATAGTCAAAAAACGGGTCAGCGCGCCCGTTCAGCCGCTGCCTTGGCTCATCTTGTCTATTGTTATTACCGGCAGTTCATTACGATGCTACGCAAATTGTAGCAATAATGGATGGGGCAGTTTGTCGCACCCGTTGATCAAAAGCAATTATGGTGAGCCGCATGAGCTTTTACGAGGATAGAGTGTTACCTCACATTATCGACAAGGCATGCTCTATGGGGCAGGTAATGAAACTCCGCAGCGAGATTGTACCGAGGGCCCGTGGCAGAGTGCTGGAGGTTGGTATGGGCTCCGGAATCAACCTGGAGTTTTATGACCAGAGCCAGGTTGAAATGGTCTATGGCCTGGAGCCCTCGGAAGGGATGAGGCGCAAAGCATTACCAAATCTTAACCGCTCGCCCATCGCGGTGGAGTGGTTGGACCTGCCCGGTGAAAAGATTCCGCTTGAGGACAACTCCGTGGATACGGTATTGCTGACGTTCACGCTCTGCACGATCCCGGACTGGCATGCGGCTTTGCTGCAGATGAAACGGGTACTGAAGCCCGGCGGCGACCTTTTGTTCCTGGAACACGGGGAGTCTCCCCATGAAACCGTCCGAAAATGGCAGCATCGCATAACCCCGGGCTGGAAAATGTTCGCGGGTGGTTGCCACCTTAACCGACAAATTGCAGATCTTATTCGCCACGCCGGCTTTGAGATTCAGGAGCTGGAAAACCTGTACATGCCCAATGCGCCGAAGATAGCCGGGTTCATCTACAAAGGGCGCGCCATCAAGCCGGTTTGATTCAAGTTGGCGGGAAAGTGAGCGATCAGGGCTGAGGTAGTGGAACAGAATTGCGTTACGCCATCGGGCCTTATACAATTCCGCCCTTCAAGAATCTCCCCTCCGATGCCCGGATGGTGAAATTGGTAGACACAAGAGACTTAAAATCTCTCGGCCGCAAGGCCGTGCCGGTTCGATTCCGGCTCCGGGCACCACTATTATTTCTCTTTGCTTAAATCCGGACACAAAAAAACCGCTACATCAGCAATTGGAGTGCCTGGGCTTGAAATTCCTTGGATTAACGAAAGGAAAGCGGGAAGTTGCCACTCAATTCATCACTGATCCTGCTCAGCTCTTTCCTCGGGCTCCTGGTACTGTGATTCCTGGGCAGGCATTACCGGGCGTATCTGGTTGATATCGCCGGTGGGCACCCTGGGGTCATCTTTTATCAATACTATGAGGGCGCCACCCAGGATCAGGACCAGAAGTGCTATTTTGATCAGTACATTGCGAGACATAGATTCTCCTGTTTGCGTTCGCCTCCTATTACCCTGAGGGCTCTGGCGGTAATTACAAGCATTGTCCGAAGGTCGGTTCGACACAGGCGCAGGGTTTGGTGATACTGCCCGGAAGTGTTTTGAGGGAGGAGCAGGCTATGACACAAGCAACCGGTAATCTGGTGCGACAGCGCACAGAGAATGGCATCACCACCGTAACGCTGAGCCATCCGGAGCGGCGAAACAGTCTGTCGATGGCCATGCTGGAGGCATTGTCAGATGTTTTTACAGCCATAGAACAGGATTCCGAAACCCGTGTGGTGGTACTAGCTGCCGAGGGGCACGTATTCTGCGCGGGGCATGATCTGCGGGAGATGCGTTCGCAGTTCGACAGCCATGAATTTCAGCTGGCACTGTTTCAGCAATGTAGCAAGGTAATGCAGCAGATCGTGAACCTGCCGCAGCCGGTGATCGCCAGGGTGGCCGGGGTAGCCACGGCGGCCGGTTGCCAGTTGGTTGCCAGCTGTGATCTGGCCGTGGCGGAGCAAGGGGCCCGGTTTGCCACTCCCGGCGTGAATATTGGCTTGTTCTGTTCCACGCCAATGGTGGCGTTGTCCCGAAACGTTTCCCGCAAGCACGCCATGGAAATGCTGCTGACCGGGGAGATGATTGATGCGCCCAGGGCGGAAGCCATCGGGCTGGTCAACCGGGTGGTCGCTGCCGACGTTCTGGATGAGACGGTGTACCGAATGGCGGCAACGATTGCCAGTAAGTCCGGGCATACCCAGAAAATTGGCAAATCTGCGTTCTATCGCCAACTGGAAATGCCGTTATCGGAAGCCTATGAATACACCGCTGAGGTGATGGCGGCGAACGCCTGCACGGATGATGCCCGGGAAGGGATCTCGGCCTTTCTGGAAAAGCGCGATCCGGACTGGAAGCACCGATAACCCTATCCTGCCTATGGCTGGCACGCCTCTGCTGCTGGCCAGAGCAGTTGGTCGCCCGGAGTTATGTTCCGGGCGGCGAAGTACCCCTCGTTCATTTCCACTGCATTCCAGAACGGTTCCCCTGAGGGATAAGTGGGGCAGTTCCGGCCTTCGGATGAGGGGCAGGGAGTCATGGTTCGGATGCTCACGATAACGCCCTGTTGATCAAGATACGCGATGTCCAGGGGAATCAGGGTCTGGTACATCCAGAACCCATGGTTGGCTGAGCGTTCAGCCTGGTAAGTGAACAACATGCCGGCATCCTCTGGCAGTGTGGCTCTGTTCATCAGCCCCCGTTGCCGTTGCTTGTCCTTACTGGCCACCTCAAGCACCACTGTATGGTGTTGGCTGTCTGAGAGAAAGCAGGCCTCAAGCGTGGGTAGTGTTTCTGGCGCGTCAGCCAACCCTGCCGGCGCCCAGCCTGCCGCCACCAGCGTGACGACAGCGGCAATCCGCCACGTGTTCATGTGCGCAACCGGTAACCGGTTTTGAAGATCCACCACACGGCGACCATACACAAAGCCAGGAAGACCAGGGTCATACCCACGCTGATCGCCACATGCACATCTGCCACGCCATAGAAGGCCCAGCGGAAACCGCTGATCAGGTACACCACCGGGTTGAACAGGCTGATGGTTTGCCAGATGTCGGGCAGCATGTCGATGGAGTAGAAGGTGCCGCCCAGGAACACCAGAGGCGTGACAATCATCATGGGTACAATCTGCAGTTTTTCAAAACCGTCCGCCCAGATGCCGATGATGAAACCGAACAGGCTGAAGGTAATGGACGTCAGTACCAGGAACGAGAGCATCCAGAATGGATGCAGAACCGAGTAATCCACGAACAGCCGGGCGGTGGCCAGGATGATAAGGCCGAGGATGACAGCCTTGGTGGCGGCGGCGCCCACGTAGCCGAGCACAATCTCGAAATACGAGACTGGCGCAGACAGCACCTCATAGATAGTGCCGGAGAACTTGGGCATATAGATACCGAAGGAGGCGTTGGAAATGCTTTGCATCAAAAGTGACAGCATCACCAGCCCTGGGATGATGTAGGCGCCGTAGTCGATACCGCCGATCTCGCCCATGCGAGAGCCGATGGCTGAGCCGAACACCACGAAATACAGGCAAGTGGAGATCACCGGCGACAGCACACTCTGCATGACGGTGCGTTTCATGCGCGCCATCTCGAACTTGTAGATTGCTTTTACACCGTACAGATTCATTACGCTCTCCATTCGTACCGGCGGCTATTCGTGCACCAGGCCAACAAATATTTCTTCCAGCGAACTTTCCCGGGTTTGCAGATCCCGGTATTCAATACCCAGATCCCCGAGGGTGCGAAGCAGGCGGGCAACGCCGGCCTGCTGTTGCTGGGCGTCGAAGGTATAGATCAACTGGTAGCCGTCATCGGATAACTCGACCGGCTCCAGGGTAAGCTCGCCGGGAATCTTGTCCAGCTTGTTCTGGAGGTGCAGGCGCAACTCTTTCTTTCCGAGCTTGGACATCAGGCGATCTTTGTCTTCCACCAGGATGATTTCACCCTGGCGTATCACCCCGATGCGGTCCGCCATTTCTTCGGCTTCTTCAATGTAATGGGTGGTGAGAATGATGGTGGTGCCGGTCTCACGAAGTTTGCGCACCATTTCCCACATGTCACGGCGCAGTTCCACATCCACCCCGGCTGTGGGCTCGTCCAGGAACAGGATACGAGGCTCGTGAGACAGCGCCTTGGCAATCATCACCCGTCGTTTCATGCCGCCGGAGAGAGACATGATGCGGTTGTTGCGTTTGTCCCAGAGTGAAAGATCCTTCAATACCTTTTCGATGTGGGCGGGTTTGGGTGGTTTGCCGAACAGCCCACGGCTGAAAGACACCGCATGCCAGACCGTCTCAAAGGAATCGGTATTCAGCTCCTGAGGCACCAGGCCGATGGCCTCCCGGGCTTTGCGGTAGTCTTTCACGATATCGTGGCCGGCGGCTTTTACTTCGCCGTCGCCTTTGTTGACGATGCCGCAGATGATGGAGATCAGGGTGGTTTTGCCGGCACCGTTGGGGCCAAGCAAGGCGAAAATCTCACCGGGGTAGATTTCGAGGTTGACGTCTTTCAGGGCTTGAAAACCGTCGCCGTAGACCTTGTTCAAGTGCTTTACGGAAATGTCCGGTTGCACGGGCGTGTCCTGTTTTTTTGAGTGACTCAGACCAGAAAGCCCGACATTTTCTCATGCTGGCAGCAGTTTAGAAACCTTTGCTATGTCGGGATTTATCCCCATAATGCCCACTTCGGAACAACTGGGGGCGGAGAATGGTACGAGCCATCGTGATTGCAGGTTTAGTGGCGGGAGTAATTGTTTTTGCCCTGTTCGGTTCACGCCTGCTCGATACAGCGGCTGACACCACTGACCATCCCGAGTGCGATCTTCTGGCAGGTGAGTGTGGCTGGACCACCGAGCAGGGGGAATGGCAAGTGAGGTTGCAGGAGGCAGAAGAGGGCGCCCAAGGCATGGAATATGTTCTTCAGGTTTCCGTCCCGAAGGCACCTGACCGTTTTCTGGCTGTCCTGAAAGGCCAGTCGATGTACATGGGGGAGTATCCGGTGCCACTGGTACGGGAAGCTCCGCTTGAGTACCAGGCGAGGTTTGCCGCACCGTTCTGCACAACCGGCGCCGATATGATCTGGCGAATCGATTTTCAGGATGGTCAGGAAAGAATGGAAAATGTGCCCTGGACACTGGTGTTCAAAGCGCAAAAATAGTTAAATTCTGCAAAATTACAGTTATTTCCAGGGAATAGTGATGGATTACGGGGAAAGTGTTCAGAAGGTTCTACTGCGCAAGATTACGAAAGCCGAGCAGGACCTGTTACAGCTTAAACTGGATTACTGCCGGTTTGTTTTTGGCTTGTCTCATCGCGCCCGGGTAACCGCCAAGGGTAAAACCTGGCTTGTGCGCTCAGTAGACGTGCAGTCCATGACCTACACAGACGATGGCACGTTCACCAAGCCGACTGTCAGCGGCACTCCTGAAGAAGATGATACCGGGCGGGAGGTCGTTACCCTCGGCACCGATTGGGAATTGGCAACGGTCAAATAAACGCGTTGCCGGTCACCACCTCATAGAGGCTGAACGCCGGTGGTACGAACTGATGCTCCGCCCAGAACTCTGCTCCTTCCAAACCTGCACGATAACAGGCCAGCAGTTCGCAGCTTGAGGTAAGGGTGGCGATGGCCTGAACGGCCGCTGGCTGACGAATCCCGGTTTTCCGATGCACAATTCTGGCAACCAGCCCTGCAAGCGTGTCGTTATGGCGATTGGTACGTGGACTGAGAGCGCAGGCGGCGCCGTACAGCCAGGCAGCCATGTAGGCGCGCACCACCTCTGGAGCCTCTGTTAGCGCAAGTCCTTTGACCCGGCAGTCACGCTCTTGCAGTGCGGCCAGGATATGCAACTTGGTAAACAGTTCCGTTTTGTCGGAAGACTCCACTGATGGTGATTCCGACTTCGGCCGGGCAGGGTGTTCCGGGGCGGGCGATGGAGTAAACGGTGCTCCCTCAATACCGCCACCATTTCCGATAACGCCACCCTGAACCAGGGATTCCTGCCGAATGAGCGAAAACATTCGCAATCCCAGCAACGCCATCAAAATTACGAGCCCAACTTGGGTAATAACGACCAGTCCATTGACCATCATGGGTGTGCCTGCCTTTCAAACATTCGGTTAACTGCTGATGCTGCAAATTGTAACAGTGTGTAACTGAATGGCGAGCCAACTGGCCAGCAGAATGGATAAAAGCTCGTGACATACTCTGAAATTGTGAACGGTATCCCAGCGCTTTAGCAGGTGGGCATGGTTTGCAGTGCCAGTTTGCGACGTATGTAACGGCCGAGGATATCGACGCCAATGTTCAGCAAGGCCGTGATCAGAATGAGGATCATGGCGCGGTCAAACTGAATGTTCTGGATGGCGGAATCCACATAGAATCCCAGGGTGTAGATACCCAGAATGCCCAGAATCGCGGTTTCCCGCATGATGATTTCCCACCGGTAGAACAGAAACGCCAGGAACGATCGATAAACCCGGGGCACCAGTTCCCAGCTGTAGCGGGCGAAACCCTGTGGGGCGTCCGGGCGCAGGTGGATGGTGTTGGTCTGGCGGCCAATCAGGTGCCCGATGATGCCGCCGTTATGCAGCGCCAGGGCCACCACGGCTGGCAACATGGATGGCCCCCACAGCTGCAGCAGGATGTAAGCCAGAATGTATTCCGGGGTGGAACGGGCGATCACCAGGAACACGTGGCCGGAGGTGCGGCGCACCGGCCCGCCAAAGTGTTTCGAGATCAGCGGGAATGCCAGTAGCGACAGGATACCGGTGGCCACCAGGGCGATCTGGGTGAGTATCACCGTGTTCCATATTCCAGGCAAGGCCTCGCTGACCATTACATCACCCAGCCAGCTGGAGAAAGCCGCCAGGCCTTCGCCATTGCGCAGGGGGGCCGGCACTATGTCTTCGGTAAAGAAACGCTCTACATTACCCCAGACAATCGGAAAGCCTTCTCCCAGAAAGAACGGGGCGGCCAGTATATAGACAGGCAGCACTTTGGGCCTTACCCAGAGCGGCATGGTAGCGATCAAAACGTAAAACAGAATAAGCATCGCCCCGGCATCGGAATACATACCCTGGGAGAAGGATGACTCAAGATAGAAGCCAAGGGTAGGCAGCCCAACAAACCCGAGGATCGCGGAAGACCGCAATCCGCATTCAAGGCGATAAGCTGTGTAGGTGCGCAACTGAACCCAGCAGTCCGGTATCCGGGCGTACAGGAATGCGGCCACGGCATGGGTACCATTAGGCAGGAGCTGCGCCGGTTCCGGGTCAGACTCATCGAGTATTTCTGAATACACCTTGGCAAAGATGCCGGAGTAGGGAATGGCAATCGCCAATACCCCGGTCAGCGGATGAAAGCCAAAGAACTGCAGGAAGATCAGCGCCCAGAACAGTTCATGGATTGCCCGGATGAACGCGCAGAAAATCCGCACTGGCATAAAACGATACAAAAGCGCCAGCAGAAAGCCGAAAAAGCTTCCAAGAGTGACGCCTACAAAACCAAAGGCAACGGTGCGCAGCAGCGCGGTTAACAGGCCTTCGGTACTGAAAAAATTGGGCGTAACCACACCCAGAAAGAACTGCCCCAGGTCCCGCCATGGGTTGGCGGTGGTAATGGCAATGTCGGCAACCAGCAGACCTGCCAGGGCGATGGCAAGAAACAGAAAGCTGGCGCGAACGGTGGGGTACGAGAACATGTGGGGTGCCGGCGCTGCCTGTCAGTAAAGCGTCATGATATCAGACGCGTTCAATTTGCTGGCCGGTTGGTCCAGTGCTACCTGACCATCCTGAATACCCACTATCCGATTGCAGTAAGCAAGTGCCATATCCACATCGTGGAGTGCGATCACACTGGTGTTGAAGCGATCGATCAACGCATTCATAACCAGGTGAGCCATGGGGCCATCCAAAGCGGAAATGGGTTCATCGGCGAGCAATATCGGAGCATGCCGGTACAGGGCTCTGGCAATGGCAACCCGCTGGCGCTGGCCGCCAGAGAGCGAGGCCGTGGGGGCCCACTGCTTTTCAGCAATACCGAGCTGATTCAACAGTTCGCTGATGATGGCTCGGTCCTTGCGGAACGGCCGTAGCAGAGTGAGGGTGTTGTACCACAGCGGGTGTTGGTCCAATTGGCCCATAAACACATTGTGAAACACCGGCAGCGCATTGACCAGCCCAAGCCCTTGGGGCACCAGGGAGGCGTCACGGGTCAAACGTTCATACAGCAGTTTGATCAAGGTGGACTTGCCGGCACCGCTCTTGCCCACCAGGGCGACATGCTCTCCCTCATTTACCTTCAGAGACAGCGGGCCTATCACCCGCTTGTCTCCAAAACTTGCACTTAGCTGATCAAATGAAAAGCCTGACATCAATCGATGATTCCAATGTCTTTGGCAACGCTGCGAATGGGCTCATAATCGTCGTTGGAGGCGGGAATAAAGCCTTCACGGGGGAAGCTCTCCAGTAGCGCGGGGTCGTCCAGATCAAGCAGGGCCTTGCGAACCCTGTCCTTGAAGCCTTCTCCAAAACGGGCATCAACATCGCCACGGATCGTCCACTGGTAGTTGGGGAAGCCAGGGGTTTTCCAGATAATCCGGACGTCATCTGTGTTGACGTTGCCGTCCTCCAGTTCCTTCTCCCAAACTTTGTAGTTAAGGGCACCCACTTCATAGGTGCCGGATTCGACCAGCCTTAATGTGCGGGTATGGTTGCCGCTATAGCCAACACGGCTGAACACAGTTTCCGGCGCTTCGCCGAAACGCTGGCGAATGTGGTACTCGGGAATCAGGCGGCCGGAAGTCGAACCCTTGGAGCCAAACGTGAAAGTTTTGCCGCGAACGCCCTCGGGCAATTCGTCACCGCGCTCAAGACCGGTGCTCTTGTGGGCGATGAAGTAGTTGTAAAACGCCTGGTCTTCAACGCCCTGAGCCAGGGCTTCTGAGCCTGGAACCAATGCCCGGGCCTGAACACCCGACAACCCGCCAAACCAGGCCAGCTGTACCTGGTTGTTGCGGAACGCTGAGATGGCGGCGGCGTAGGACTTAACCGGAATATAGCGTACATCTACCTCCAGTTGCTCCGACAGGTAATCCGCAATGCCGCGGAATCGCTCCACGAGTTTGGTTTCGTCCTCATCGGGAATCGCGGTAAAGACAAATGTTTGTGCAGACACAGTGCCGGAGGCAAGCAGGATCAGGAAACCGGAAACAAGCCATTTCCGTATTTGCTTGGTGATCATAATCTTTCCTTCTCAAAGAGGGTGATGATGTTGCAGTGGAATGCTACCTGCAGAGGATAACGTGATTACGGTCAAGTCTGAACCGATATACGGTAGAACTCTTTACCTGGAGCATCCCGGGCGACAGAATTGTACGAAAACTTCCTGGCAGGCCTATGAATATTAGCATTCTTACCCCGGCGGGGCCGGACTCAAAAGCGGGGAACCGCGCAACCGCCTTGCGATGGCAGCAGTTGCTGGAGCAGGCTGGCCATCAGGTAACGGTGGTGACCGGTTATGATGGAGAGCCAACAGAATTGCTGATAGCCCTGCATGCCTGGCGAAGTGCAGACGCGATCCAACAGTTCCACACCGAATGGCCTGAAAAGCCACTGATCGTCGCCCTGACCGGCACCGACATCTATCACCATCAGTACGAATACCCGGAACCAACCCATGCCTCTATGGCAGCGGCATCGGTATTGATTGGCTTGCATGATCTTGTTGCCCAGGACATTCCTGAAACCTTCCGGCACAAGCTGCTGACCTTGCGGCAGTCCGCAGCCAAGCCTGCGGTTCGCGGTGGGTCCCGGTCAGAGCCCGGGCAGTTCAATATCTGCGTTATCGGGCACTTGCGGGCTGAGAAGGATTCCCTGCGAGCTGCCTGGGCCAGCCGGCTATTACCGGAGGAGTCTGCCATCATTGTGTCCTGTGCCGGAAAGCCTCACAACGATGAGTGGCGGGAACGGGCATTGAGCGAAAGCAAGGATAACCCCCGTTTCCACTGGCTGGGAGAACTGGACAAAGCACAGCTGGAAAACCTGATGGCGGTGAGCAGCCTGATGGTGATCAGTTCTGTGATGGAGGGTGGCGCCAATGTAGTGTCTGAAGCCTGCAGGGCAGGGTTGCCGATTCTGGCTTCGGATATTCCGGGTAACCGTGGTCTGCTGGGTGAGCACTACCCCGGGTATTATCCGGTCAAGGATGAGGTCGCGCTGGCCCGGCTGATGCGCAAGGCCGAAACCGAACCGGAATTTCTGGCACAACTGACGGCCTGCGTGAATGAGCTGGCAGAAACCTTTACCCCGGAGCGCGAACGCCAGAGCCTGGAACAGGCCGTGGCGCTGGCGCTCGCTGCGGTTAATCCCGCAGGGTAATGGGTTCTATCGGGCCGTTTTCATCCTGAGCGAGTACCCGGCCGATAATCACGGTGTGGGGATAACCCAACGCCTTGAGCTCCCGGACGCAGGCTTCCGCGACATTGGCGGGCACACTGGCTAGAAGTCCTCCCGCGGTTTGCGGATCAAAGATCAAGGGATAGCGGGGGTGGTTAACCCAATCTCCCTGGTCCCGGATACCCCGGCGCAGCCTCACGTTCGCCGGCTGCAGTGAGCTCAGGATGCCCGCCGCCACGGTTTCTTCCGCACCGGGCAGAATGGGGATAGCGGTCAGGTCCAGCTCGGCATCGACACCGGAAGGCCTGGTCATTTCCACCAGGTGCCCGAGCAGGCCAAACCCGGTGACATCAGTGCAGGCCCTTGCCCCGTGGCGCAGCAAGCACTCAGCCGCCGCTTTGTTGGACTGGACCATGGAGGCCAGCGCAGCGTCAATCCAGCGGCCCTTGGCTGCCAGTCGGGCATGGGCTGCAAACAGGGTTCCGGTACCAATGGGCTTGGTCAGCAGCAAGACATCTCCGGCCCGAAGGCCGCCCTTACTCATAACTTTGTCCGGATCGATCAAGCCGTTCACGGCAAACCCGAGTGCAAGCTCCTTGCCCTCGCCGGTATGGCCGCCAACCAGCGCACAGCCCGCATCGTTCAGAACTTCCACCGCACCCGACATCATCTGGAACACGGTATCTTCCACTTTTGATTCGATACCGTACGGGACAGTCGCCACCGCCGTCGCGCTCTGGGCTTCCGCTCCCATGGCAAATACATCCCCCAGGCTGTGATTGGCGGCTACCTTTCCGAAGATGTAGGGGTCATCGATAAACGCGCGGAAAAAGTCCACCGTGTGGACCACGGCCTTGCCCGGTGGCACTTTCAACACCGCAGCATCATCCGGGGCGTGCAGGCCAATGAGGATGTCGTCGCGCTCAATCGGACGCAGCTCACCCAGTGCCCTGGACAGCACCGTGCTACCAACCTTGGCGCCACAACCGCCGCAACGCATGGCAACGGCCGATATGGCCTGGGAGGCTTCCTCGGGATTCTGGGCGGCCGAGGTGTCTGGCAGTGTTGCGCTGTCTTCCATGGCCGGCAGGTCAGTGAATTTCTTCATGAACCGGCGGTCAATCCAGTCTTTCCAGCGCCAAACCCAGGCACCCGAGAACCCGTAATTGCCTTTGGAGGCGACGGCGAACTGGTCACCGGTGCTGATCAATGCCAACCAGGTTTTCTGGGGATTGAACGGCCTGGGTGGTTTGCCCAGGGCCATGCGCTTGAGGTTATCCGCAAGGGGTGGCCCTTGGCGCACCGCAAACACCCCGGCTTTTTCACGGGGATGGTTCACCACGTTGGCGATGTCGCCGGCAACAAAAATGTGGTCGTCGTTCGCCGTCTGCAGTGTGTCCCTGGCCCGGATAAACAGGCCGTCATCCAGCTCCAGGCCGGTGGATTCCAGCCAGGCCGGGCCACCGGCACGGGTAACCCACAGCACTTCGTCGGTTTGCAGTGTCTGGCCGGACTCGGTGGTCAAAAGCCCTGCGTCCACCTGGGAAACCGCGTCGCCCAGATGCAGCTTTACGCCCCGGCGAACCAGTTTGTCCCGGAATACGGCACGGACCTTGGCGTTATGGGTGGGCAGAATCTCGTTTGCGGCGTCGAACAGATGGAAGTGCAGTTGGTCCGGGTCTTTGCCCCGATTTGCAAGTTCATTGCGCAAGCGGAACTGCATGGCCAGGGTGAGTTCCACCCCGCCGGCACCGGCACCCACAACGGCGATGGTCATGGGGCCATCGTGGTTCTCGATGCGTGACAGCAGCGATAACCATCGGTTATTGAACCCGGTAATGGGCTTTACAGGTACCGCATGTTCCGCCGCACCGCTTACCTCAGAAACCCGAGGAGAGGAGCCGATATTGATCGACAGGATGTCATAGGGAACATTCGGCCGGCCTTTGCAGATGACGCGTTTTGACGCTCGATCAATGCCGGACACTTCCGCTCGGTAGAAACGGGCGCCGGCATACTCTGCCAATCGGCTCAGATCAATGTGTACATCGTCATAGCTGTAATGGCCCGCTACATAGCCGGGAAGCATGCCGGAGTATGGGGTGTGGGTATCACGGCATATGAGCGTGAGCCGAACGCCGGGGACCGGATTCATGGCGAATCGTTTGAGGACCCCGACGTGGCTGTGCCCGCCACCTACCAGGACAATGTCCCGTAATACAGGTTGATCGGGTGTTTGCATCAGATGACTTTCTTGGCTTCAGCAGACAGCTCATTGAAACCCTTGATGCTCTTGAAGGCTTCGAGTTTCTGTTTATCGGCATCGCTCGGGTTGGCGATTTGGTCAATGGACGTAATGCCGGCCTCTTTCATCTTCTTGGCCGTAGCCGGGCCAATTCCCTTTATGCGGGTCAGGTCAGACTTGTCTGCCGGCTTAGCGGCTTTGGCGGCCACCGTTTTCTTTGCCACTGGCTTTTTGGCGGCGGCAGGCTTGGCCTTGCTGGCGGTCGGTTTTTTCGCAGCCGGTTTCTTGGCCGCAGGCTTCGCAGTGGTTGCCTTTTTAGCGGCAGCCGTGGCTTTCTTGGCGGTGGTATCTGCGGCTTTCTTGACGTCTTTGCCAGATTCCTTGGCAGCAATACCCAGCTTATCCAGCAATGAGCTCTGCAGTTCGTGGAATTCGTTCATCCGGCGTTCGAACTCTTCATTGAAGCGCTTTACCTCACGCTCACGGAGTTCGTCCATTTCCTTGAGCAGTTTACGAACCGGGTCCTGTACCTGGTGCTGCAGATGATCGAACTGTTTCAGGGCATCATTAATAAGGGTTTCAATCTGAGCCGTGGTTTTCTCGAACTCTTTGTTCACTTTTTTGACAATCTTATCAACACTGGGTTTGGCTTTCTTTGCCATAGGGCGTCTCCTTACAGAGGGGGATAGAAGGGTGGAGCGGTTATCAGGCCAATTGCCTCATTCCGTTAGTCGTATTCGAGCTTCGTCTGGATTTGAGGCTTTGCTTCTTCAGAAGTACTTCACGAATACGGCGTAGCTTGTCCGAAAGAGGGGAGTTATCTCCGGATTCAAGTTGAAAGAAATCAATAGAGTAGAAGAAATTGCTACAGTGCTTTCTCTTTTCGGTAACGAGTCCGGTAACCCCCTCTGCACGGATTTCTTCAAACGGCATGTCCATGATGAGGTCGAGCGTAATGGTATCGCCGGGGTTGAACAGCTTGTCGGTTTTCATCACGCAACCATAGCTGTCGAGCTCATAGAGGCGAGCTTCCACGGTTTCTTTGCGAAACAGGCCGCGGCGCACGCGGAAACGGGCAACAAGATCCGGTAGTTCTTCGTTCATGAAATGCTTTCTCTGCCTCTGAGATCAGCCAGATTAGTTGAGCATAAATTAAACAATAGACGGGCTATTTAATTTTGGCAATGCCATCAGCTGTCTACCGTAACCCTTTCATGGAATAGTTCAACATCCGCCCCCCCGCAAAGGGGGCCAGATGCGGTCGTTATCTGGTTTTCAATTCGTACAGATCAACACGACGATCTTTCAGGTTGGTGACTGAGCCTTCGTTACGCACCAATTTGAGTTTCTCCAGGTCCATATCCGAGAACATGATCATCTCGGTGTTCGGCGTGGTCTCCGCCATCACCGCATCGTGCGGGAATGCGAAGTCAGACGGTGAGAATACGGAGGATTGCGCGTATTGGACGTCCAGGTTCTCCACCTTGGGCAGGTTGCCAACACTGCCGGTGATCACCACATAACATTCGTTTTCGATGGCGCGGGCCTGGGCACAATGGCGAACCCGCAAGTAGCCGTTTTTGGTGTCGGTCCAGAAGGGTACACAGATGATGTCGACATCCTGGCTTGCGGCGACGCGCCCGAGCTCCGGAAATTCGATGTCGTAGCAGATCATAATGGCAACCCGGCCGGCATCTGTATCGAATACCTGGAACTTGTCACCGCCTTCAATAACCCAGTCGCGGCGTTCATGGGGCGTGATGTGGATCTTGCGTTGCTCATCCACGCGGCCATCCCGGTGGCACAGGTACGACACGTTATAAACCCGGTCGTTCTCGATCAGCGGCATGGAGCCGGTGATAATGTTGATGTTGTAACTGACCGCCATTTCCGACATTTCATTACGGAACTGCTCGGTAAACCCGGCAAGAAAACGAATGGCGCGGGTCTGGTCCATCTGGTCGGTCAGGCCCATCAGGGGAGCGTTGAAGAATTCCGGGAAGAGGGCAAAGTCACTTTTGTAATCAGACAACGCATCCACGAAATACTCTACCTGCTTGAGTACTTCCTCCACCGAAGTGAACTCCCGCATCTGCCATTGTACGGCGCCCAGGCGAACCTGGGTTTTCTTCACGTTCAGCACCGAAGACGGCGGGGTGTACAGGATGTTGCGCCATTCCAGCAGGGTGGCATAACCGAGTGACTTTTCGTCCTCCGGAAGATACTTGTGCATCAGCCGGGTTACCTGGAAGTCGTTAGACAACTGGAAGGTGAGAATCGGATCGTAGATCTCTTTGCGGTCGACACGATGGATGTACTCTTCCGGCGTGTACTGG
This sequence comes from Marinobacter sp. LQ44, assembly GCF_001447155.2. NCBI lineage: Bacteria > Pseudomonadati > Pseudomonadota > Gammaproteobacteria > Pseudomonadales > Marinobacteraceae > Marinobacter > Marinobacter sp. LQ44. The sequence goes on from NZ_CP014754.1 coordinate 253,385, forward strand.
TCGGCATACTTGAAGTAGTTGGGAATACGCCCGCCGGCCAGAATCGCTCGCAGATTCATGGAGCGGCAAAGTTCCTTTCGGGCCTCGTAGAGCCGCCGGCCCAGCCGGTAGCCCCGATACTCAGGATGGATAAACACATCCAGGCCATAGAGCGAATCGCCGTTGGCGTTGTGCCAGATCTTCTCGTTGCGCAGGATCAGGTCGTCATAGGCGTGGGGGTTACTGAAGCGTTCGTACTTCACGCAGACGGTCAGAGCCACGGCTACCAGATGGCCGCTGTCTTCAATGCAGATCTGGCCATCCGGAAACTGCTCAACCAGCGCCTTGATGGTTTCCTTTGGCCATGCACCACCGATATCGTCGTAAACCTCGTCCATCAGCTCCTGGAGCTGGCTGTAGTCTTCAAGCGTCAGGTTCCGCAGATTCAGGTGGAGCTCTTCATGGGCCATTGGGTGTGTCTCCTTAGGTTTGGCAGCATTTCACGCCTGTTTGTCCATTCTATCAAAGAGTTCTAAAGACTTCGCTCAAATTGCCGTTAGTCAATTAATTCACATCTATAATGGATGAGAAGCTGATCGAAACAACCTCAGTCTTATCGGAGGGACTCCCCTTGCAATTCTCATTTTCCCAGAAACTGCTCGTTGCCGTGGGCGCTCTCATCATAATGTTGATGGCTGCGTTGACTGTAGTAACGGATATCAGGCTTAGATCAACAACGGATCGTTATGTCGAGGCCCTGATGGCCGACGCGGTGGAGCAGAGTACGTCCAGTATTTCCGATTGGCTCAACACTCGCCTGGATATGGCTGAGGCAACAGCCAGCGCCCTTGAGGGCATACGCACCGACAATATGGCCCGTACCCTGATGGAAGCAATGACGCGCGGCGGCAATATAATGGATGTCTATGCCGGCACTGAGGACGGACGGATGCTGATGCGAAGTCCAGAGGTGGAAGCGACATTGCCACCTGACTACGACCCACGCACCCGGCCCTGGTACCAGGGCGCCCAGCGGTTAGGGCGTTCATCATTCACTGAGCCCTACCAGGATGCCAGCACTGGCGCGACCATTATCTCCGCCATGGCCCCAATCAAGTCCGGTTTGTATAAAGGAGCTGCCGGCATGGATATCGGGCTTGGCACGATTGACCGCATGCTGTCGACCATTACGCTGGCCGATACCGGGTTCGCTGCACTGGTAAACGAGAAGGGTACTGTGCTCTTTTACCCGGACTCAGAGGTGGTCGGAAACTCCATTTCGGATGTTATCGGTCAGCGGCCCGCTTTTGATGGCAGCCAGCATCAGTTTGAGATGGACGGTGCCCGCTGGAGTGTCAGTTTTCATCCGATAGCCGATGCCCGGGCTGTGGAGTGGTACCTGGTAACGTTTGTGAACGAGGACCTGATCAACGCTCCGATTGTTGAGGCCCGGGTAGGCGGCCTGGTCATTGCCGCTGTGGGTTTGATTGTTGCCCTGGTGGCGCTGTATTTCGGAATACGAGTGCTGATGGTGCCGGTGCGTCGCCTGAACAGCGCCATGTCCAGTATTGCTTCGGGTGACGCAGATCTTACCCGGCGGCTGGACGATTCCGGCTCGGACGAGTTTGGCGCACTGGCGCAAAGCTTTAACCGATTTGTAGAGAATATTCAGCAGGTTGTCCGCGAAGTTAAAGAGGGTAGTGATGACCTCGATGAGAATGTAACCGCCCTGCGCAAAACCTCCAGTACCAGCCGTTCGAGTGTTGAGAGCCAGCAGAGCGAGATCGACATGATTGCGACGGCCATCAACGAAATGTCTGCTGCTGCCGGGGAGATTGCCCAGAACGCACAGCAAACAGCGGAGGCGGCTGAGAATGCCGATCAGGAGAGTCGCGAGTCGTTGCTGACGGTGACGGCGTCGCGGGATGCGGTGCAGAAACTTTCCAATGAGGTTAACGCAGCAGCTGAAGTCATCGACACTCTGGGTAAGGATGTGTCGTCCATCACCACGGTGCTGGAGGTTATTCAGGGCATAGCAGAACAGACCAACCTGCTGGCACTGAACGCCGCAATCGAAGCCGCAAGGGCAGGGGAAGCAGGGCGTGGCTTTGCGGTGGTGGCAGACGAAGTACGCAACCTGGCCCAGAGAACCCAATCTTCCACTGAGGAAATCAATAACATGATCGAGCGTCTGCAGAAAGGCGCCGGCGATGCGGTGGAAGTGATGAAGGCGTCAACGGCAGTGTCTAATGTCAGTATGGAAAAAGCCCAGGACGCCATGGAATCCCTTAACCGGATTGCCGAGGCCATCACCGCCATCAGCCAGATGACGTCTCAGATTGCCACAGCATCTGAGGAGCAAACCTCGGTTACCGAAGAGCTGAATGCCTCCATCACCCGGATTGCGGACCAGGGCCAGGAAGCAGCCAAAGCCGCCAGTGAAAACGATGTGTACAGCGGGCACATTGAAACCATTGGCAGAACACTGAATGAAAAAGTGACCCGCTTCCGCGTATAGCGGAGGCTGGCCATGGACGGCCAGCGGGTCATAACCTTTCAATCAGGTGAGGCAATCTGGCTCAGATAATCGAGCCGGCGACGCAGGTTTTCCAAAGTGTGCCGCCCCACATACATGGATTCCTCGCTTAGGTACGGGTTGTCCAGAATGATCACCGTGCGCTTCTCCAGCCCGAGCTCTGTGACTGCGCGACCAAACCAGCGCTTCAGGTAAACTGCAAAACTGCCATCTTTGATCGCGCGTTCTATTCCTAGCTGTAACCGATGGGCGGCCTCCTGGTCATTGGGCGCCACAAAGAGATAGGAAGGCATGTGGTAGGCGAACAGAATATTGGGCTCGATGACCAGATCGTCTGCCCGATTGTGTTCAACATCAAACAGCACTTCTCCGATGCCACGGGCAAAGCACTCAAAACGTTCGTTACGCAGCATGCCAAACAGGATTTCATAGCGGGTGTGGGTAACCACCTGAAGGCCGTTGGCTTCAAGAATGGGTGTGTCTGGCCAGTGAGAGCCCTGGCCAATGCGGATTTTCCTGGAAATCAGGTCATCAATGTTCTGGACGCCTTCGAACTGGGGCAGGTGCTTTGGCAACACCAGACACACCCGAAAGCCCAGCAAGCCGCCGTCTACCGGCAAAGGAATAGGATTGAGAAACTCCTCCCGTTCAGCGGTGGTCGCAACATTGGCAATATCCACCAGCCGGTGATTATTGTTGGCCAACTCTCGCAGTACCCGGCCCTGGCTCAGTTCCTCACTGCGAACGAGCTTGAAGTCGCCGTATTCTGAGGTTTTGGCCAGGGCCAGTTCCACCAGTGATCGAATGGCTGGGTTGTCGTAATTCCGGTACCACAGAATGAAGGTGCGTTCGTCTTCCGATTCGACTGACATGGCTGGCGCGGGCAAAGACAAACATAGGGCCAGAACAAACCCCGGCAGATAACGATGAATGAGACGAATTCGTGCAACCAATGCCTTGTTCCTTAAGTGGCGCGCCCTCTAACTGTAGAACAGAATCTGGTAATTAAACCGGACAACTTTCAAAAATACTGTAAAAGATTCTTGAAGCACGTGCGTTCGGCTGCAATTATCCCGAAAACACATTCTCTGGAGCCCTAAATATGGCACTTATTGATACTCTTATCGGCACCGCCGGCCAGTGGGTAACCGCGAGCGACCCGAAAGCCACGCTTCTGCAGCCCGTTGAATGGCTGAAGAAAACCGGCAGCTATGCCACGGTTAACCGGCTGATTGGACTGGCCATTCCCTTCGCGCCGCGAAACGGCTTCAGTGTCGAAGAGATGCGCCCGGGGTATGTTCGGGCAAAAATAAAGCTCAAGGGCAACAAGAACCATTTTGGCAGCCTGTACGCGGGTGCCTATTTCCTGGTGGCGGAGATTCCCGGTGGTGTGCTGTCGCTGTTTGACCTGGGGCCGGCCTACACGCCCATCCTCAAGGAAATGACCTTGCAGTTCCTGCAGCCGGCCAATTCGGATGTCACGGTGGAGTTCTCACTGGCGCCAGAAGAGGTTACCGCCATTCTGGCGGATGCCGATGCCACCGGCCGGGCCAAGTTCACCCTGGAAGGCAAGCTGAAAGACAAAGAGGGCAACCACGTGGCCACCTCGCTGGCCCATTACCGGGTGCGCAAGAAGGGTTTCAAGCCTCAGGACTGAGCAATTTCCCGCAGGGTTTGCAGGAAGACCTCGCCATATTTCTCCAACTTGGCGGCCCCTACGCCGCTGACCTCTGCCAGTTGCTCCAGGGTTTCCGGGCGACGTTCCAGCATATCGAACAGGGTGGTGTCGTGGAAAATCACGTAAGGCGGCACGCCCTGTTTGTCTGCCAGTTCCTTCCGGCACGCCCGTAACGCATCCCAACCGGCCTGGTCGGTAATTTGCTCCCGTATTGCCGGGCCCGCACGTTTGCCAGCAATTCTGGCCGAAGAGGTTTTTTTGGCCACCGGGTCTTTGCGCAACTCGATAGCCTGTTCACCCTTCAGCAGCGGGCGACACTGCTCCGTCAGCTGTAAGGCACCATAGCCCTCCGGATCTGCCCGCAGGTAGCCGTTGGCAACCAGCTGGCGGAACACCGATTTCCACTCGTTAGCGGTGAGTTCGGTACCAATACCGTAGGTGGAAATGGCCTGATGGCCAGATTGAAGAATACGTTCGTTCTCGGAGCCACGCAGCACGTCAATCAGGTAGTTAACGCCAAAACGCTGCCCGGTACGATACACGCAGGACAGCGCCTTTTGCACGGCCACCGTGCCATCCCAGGTCTCAGGGGGCGTGAGGCAGGTATCGCAATTACCACAGGGCTGCTCCAGTTCATCACCAAAATAACGCAACAGTACCTGGCGGCGGCAGCGGGTCACTTCGCAGAGGCCAAGCATGGCATCGAGCTTCTGGCGTTCTACCCGTTTAAACTGGTCGTTGCCCTGCGATGCCTCAAGCATCTGTCTCAACTTAATGACATCCTGCAGGCCGTAAACCATCCAGGCGGTGGACGGCTTACCGTCCCGGCCTGCACGGCCCGTTTCCTGGTAATAGGCCTCCAGGCTTTTGGGTAAGTCCAGATGGGCCACAAACCGAACGTCTGGTTTATCAATGCCCATCCCGAAAGCAATGGTCGCCACGATGACCACGCCGTCTTCGCGCAGGAACCGTTCCTGATGGCGGGCCCGGGCTGTGGCATCCAGCCCCGCATGGTAAGGCAGGGCGGTGTAGCCTTTGTCCGCCAGCATCCTGGCGGTGGCGTCTACTTTGTTGCGGGACAGGCAATAGACAATCCCGCAATCACCTTCATGTTCTGCTTTAATAAAATCCAACAACTGCTTGTTTGCATTTGTTTTTGGTGTGATTCGATACTGAATGTTCGGGCGATCAAAGCCACTGACAAAGTGCCGGGCATTGGTCAGGGACAGGCGCTCGGCAATCTCTTTGCGGGTTCGTTCATCCGCCGTTGCAGTGAGTGCAATTCTTGGGATACCCGGAAACTCCCGGGCGAGCATGCTTAACTGAAGATAGTCGGAACGGAAGTCATGGCCCCACTGGGATACACAGTGGGCTTCGTCAATGGCAAATAACGATAACGACGCGTTGTGCAGCAGGTCGATGGTGCGCGGCTGTATCAGCCTTTCCGGGGCGCAGTAGAGCAGATCAAGCTCGCCGGTCATCAATGCGTATTCGGTTGCTCGGGCATGCTCATAATCCATGGTGGAGTTGAGGAATGCCGCTCTCACACCGAGTTCCCGCAACGCAGCCACCTGATCCTGCATCAGTGCGATCAGGGGCGAAATAACAATGGCCGTGCCGGGGCGGACCAGCGCGGGCACCTGGTAACAGAGCGATTTACCACCGCCGGTGGGCATCAGAACCAGGGCATCGCCGCCATTCACGACTTCCTGAACGATTTCACCCTGTAGCAGGCGGAAACTCTCATACCCGAAAACCTCATGCAGTACCTGCTCCGGGCTGCGGTTAGCGGAGGAAGGCGGTTCGCGGGTCAGTTGCTCGAAGTCCTGGTCCGGATACATGGTGCTTGTCAGCCTTTGGGCGGGTGAAGTCAGGGGCGGAATGATACCAGATACTGCCGCTGGATTGGTCAATACGCCTTTTGGGATGGAGGCAAAGCGACAAGAGAAAGGATACAATAGCGCCCCTTCAGAGACTGTGATTAACCATTTCGAAAAACAACAGGGCATGCATGCAGGAATTTGACGCGATCCGACCCTATTCGGATGAAGAAACCGCCCCCGCGATTCAACGCCTGGTTAACGACTCGGATTTCCTGGATATGGTCGGCCGGTTCAAATCACCGGTTGCGGCCAAGTGGGCGCCTGCCTTGCTGAGGGTATTTGTGAAGCGCTGGCTGGTTCGAAATTTCGGCCACTACCACCGGGTGGATGACCTGCAGGCTGGATTGTCGGGCTACGTGGGCGACCTGGTTGAAAGTACCACGTCCAGAGTGACCCACAGCGGTCTGGAAAACCTGAGCAAGAACACCGCGCACCTGTTTATTTCCAACCACCGGGACATTGTTTTTGACCCGATGGTGGTGAACTATCTGCTGTTCCAGAACGGCTTCCACACCACCCGCATTGCCATCGGTGACAACCTGCTGGCAAACCGCGTGTTCGCGGAGATGATGCGGCTGAACAAGAGTTTTGTGGTGCGCCGAAACATGACCAGCCCCCGGGAAATGCGGGATGCCTATCTGACCCTCTCTGGCTTCATCAATCACAGCATTGATACCAACCACAGCATCTGGATTGCCCAGCGCGAAGGCCGCGCCAAAGACGGCATTGATGTGACAGACCCGGCCATCATCAAGATGTTCTACATGAGCCGAAAAAAATCCGGACTGGAATTTGGCGAGGCCATGAATCGGCTGCACATCGTTCCGGTTTCCATCGCCTATGAATACGACCCATGCGATGCGGACAAAGCCCGGGAACTGGAAGTACGCGCCCGGACGGGCAGCTACCGGAAAACAGAGGGTGAAGACACGAATCAGATCATGAAAGGCCTGACCGGGTACAAGGGGCATGTTCACGTGCATTTCGGCGCGCCGATCACGGATGCGGAAGATAACCCTAAGGCGTTCGCGTCACGGATCGATCATGAAATGCATGCCAATTATCATCTGCACGCGTCTAATCTGGTGGCCTATCAGATGCGGGGTGTTCATCCTGAAGCCCACGAGACACCGGGCAGTGTGAGTGAGACCGTTGTGACGGCGGAAACCTGGTCACCGGCCGACCTGGAAGCTGCCAAGGCGGAAATGGAGCGGCGGCTTGAGGCGTGCGATGCGGCCATCCGTCCATACCTGCTGGATATGTACGCCAACCCGGTGGTGAATGGCCTCGCCGCGAACAACATCGGCGAGGCGGTTCTATCGCCGGCGGAATGATTCACGCCCAGAGCATGGCGCCCATCTCCAGAGGATGGGTTAGGGCGTCATGGTGCGGGTACATACGCACTCTGAGGGTCTGCAGGCCTGGGTAGGGCGGCTGTACCCGGGTTTTAAACAGAGTCTGGCCATCTTTTTCGCCACCCGGCTCCAGAATAAACCGATCTGGCCCGGGTTCAGCGTGAGTACCGGCACATTCCGGTGTGACCAAGCATTCCACCCGAACGTCCCCGGGCGCCAGGCCATTCAGGCTAACGCCGATGCTCAGTTCCACGGATTCATCCCAGGCACACCGGTCCTCCACGCAGCCCCGGACGTGAATCGACACACCATCCCAGGCGGCCCTGACTCGTGCTTTCCATTCGGCCAGCTCGGTGGCCAGGTTAAAGCCATCGGCAGTCAGGCGTTTACCTTGCGCTGTGGCGGGCTGGTAATAGTTGCGAACGTAGTCCATCACCATGCGCTGGGCGTTGAATCTCGGCGTGATGGTCTTCATGGAGGCTTTTGAGCGGGTTACCCAGCCTTTCGAATAGCCTTGTGACGCACGGTTGTAGTAGAGCGGGATGATGTCCTGCTCCAGCAGATCGAGCAGGTCCCTGGCTTCTTCCCGATTACGAAACTCCTGGTCCAGCCCGGTATCCCTTGGGGTAATCGCCCAGCCATTGGTTTTGTCATAACCCTCGCCCCACCAGCCGTCCAGAACACTGAGGTTGAGGGCACCATTCAGCGCGGCTTTTTCTCCGGAGGTGCCGCTGGCCTCTTTCGGATACTCGGGCGTGTTCAACCAGACATCCACGCCGCTGAGCAGCCGTCGGGCCATGGCCTGGTCATAGTTTTCCAGCAGGATGATGTGGCCCATCAGGGAGGGCTGCATGGATAGCCCATGGATGACCTTGATCAGTTGCTGGCCGGGTTGGTCCTGGGGATGGGCCTTGCCCGCGAACACCAGTACCACGGGGTGATCTGGATTGGTCAGCAGTCGTTCCAGCCTGGCCAGGTCGGAGAAGATCAGGGTGGCCCGTTTGTACGTGGCGAAGCGCCTGGCAAAGCCGATAACCAGGGCGTCTTTTTCAGGCGAGGCCAGCTGCCGGGCCATGCGCTCGGTCACCGAATGCCCGGTGCCGTTTCGTTTGTGCTGGCGCTTGAGCCGGCGCACGGTGTATTCGGCCATCTGTTGTTTAAGCGCCTTGTGAACGCTCCAGTAGTGATAGTCCGGAATCTTGTCGATGAAGTGCCAGAAGTCCGGGTTCAGCAATTCGCTCTTCCAGGTTGGGGCGTGCATGTCGAACAGGCTCGCCCACTCCGGAGCCAGGAAGGTTGGTACATGCACGCCATTGGTGATGTACTGGATTGGGTTGTCCCTGGCTGGCACCTGGGGCCAGATATCCCCCTCCATCTCCGAGGCCACCCCGCCGTGAATGCGACTGACACCATTGTGAAAGCGGGAGCCACGCAGCCCCAGACTGGTCATGTTGAAGCTGTCGTCGCCATTTTTTGAGCCCAGCGCAAACACTTCTGCAAAGTCCAGCCCTGACTCCTCTAGATAGGCCCCAAGATGATGGGCAACCAGATCCCGCGGGAAAATGTCGTGGCCAGCGGGTACGGGTGTATGGGTGGTGAACAGGGTTGACCCTGCAACGGCTTCCAACGCCGCACTGAATGGCAGACCTTCCGCCATGGCCATACGGCACCGTTCAAGAATCTGGAACGCGGCGTGGCCTTCGTTGATGTGCCAGGCTGTCGGTTTGATTCCGAGTTCAGATAGCACCCGCACACCACCGATCCCGAGCAGCATCTCCTGACTTACGCGTGTGCTGAAGTCGCCACCGTAAAGCTGCAGCGTCAGCGCCTGGTCGTCTGCGTTGTTTTCCGGCGTGTTGGAATCCAACAGGTACAGGCGAATATGCCCGACCCGCGCCATCCAGACTTTGGCGTGGACATCGCGGCCAGGGAAGGGCACGGACACCGTCAGCTGTTTTCCGTTTCCTTCCACCGGGGTAATGGGCAATTCATCGCTGGAATGGCTCTGATAGCGCGCGATTTGTTGACCCTGGGCATCAATGGTCTGGATGAAGTAACCTTGCTGATACAGCAACCCGACGGCCACGAACGGCAGCCCCAGATCACTGGCAGCCTTGCAGTGATCGCCGGCCAGAATGCCGAGCCCGCCGGAATAGATGGGAAAGCTTTCATGGAAGCCAAACTCTGCGCAGAAATAGGCCACCAGGCTGGTCTCTGGGTCGAGTGACTCCAGAACACCGGCCCCGGGCTCGGATTCAAGGTAGGCATCGTAACTGGACAGCACCCGGCGGTATTCCGCCATGAAGGCTCGATCTTCTGATGCCTCATTCAGCCGGGTCTGAGACACCCGGCGGAGGAACAGTTTCGGGTTGTGCTCAACCTTTTGCCACAATCGAAGATCGATACGGGCGAAGAGGCTACGTACCCCATGGTCCCAGCTATAGAACAGATCGTTAGCCAGAACCTCAAGCCCTTCAATAGCCTCCGGAATATGGGGGCGGGCTTCCAGCCGGAACTCCGTTGCCTTGTGCATGATCATGACCTCCTTGCGGCCACTGGCACTGTCTCAGTCGTCGTGTATCCGGCCATTGCCGGTCAACAGGTTCTGATAGAGCGTTGCGTAATCCCTGGCGCGCTGTTTCCAGGAATAATCTGCGCTCATTCCGTTTTCCTGCAGTCGCCGCCATGTCTTCCGGGTGCCAATAGCCTGCAGGGCGCGCTCGATCGCCTGGAATAGCGCATCGGGAGTGGGCTCCCGGAACACGAAACCATTGGCTTGATCGGCAGTGACTTCTGTCGGGTCGAATACGGTGTCGTTCAGGCCGCCTACGCCGTGGACGACCGGCACGGTGCCATAGCGAAGGCTATACATCTGGTTCAGCCCACAGGGCTCGAAGCGTGATGGCATGAGAAACAGGTCTGCACCGGCGGTAATGCGGTGAGCCAGGCCCTCGTTGTAGCCCAAGGTCAATGACAGCTGCCCGGGCCATGCCCTTGCCAGTTCCTGCAGCCGCACCTGGTAGTGGCTTTGGCCCGACCCCAGGATGGCAAACTGGCAGCCGCGTTCCAGCAAGGGCACCATAACGGCTAACAGCCAATCGAGCCCTTTTTGTTCCACCAAACGACCTACAAAACCAAACAGTGGAGCACTGCTGGCCTCAAGCTTGAGCTCCTGGGCCAAGCGCGCCTTGCACTGTTCTTTGTTTTTCAGGTGGCCGGGGCCGTAATGAAAGTCCAACCATTGGTCCTGTTCCGGGTCCCAGGCGCGGGTGTCAATGCCATTAAGAATGCCGTGCAGGTGCCGGGAACGATGGCGCAGTAGGCCATCGAGTCCGTAGCCAAACCACGGTGTCTGAATTTCCTCGGCATAGCCGGGACTGACCGTGGTGATGACGTCACTGAACACCAGGCCGCCTTTGATGAACGATAGCTGGCCGTGGAATTCAAGCAGCTCCAGGCGCCAGAGAAAATCCGGCAGGCCCAGGGCCCGATAGGTTTCATGACTGAACAGCCCCTGATAAGCCAAGTTATGAATAGTGAACACGCTCTTGGGCGGGTGTTGGGCGTTCTCCAGAAACACTGGGATCAACCCTGCTTGCCAATCGTTGCAATGCACTATATCGGGTTGCCAGGACAGCCCGAGCTGTCCCAATGCCATCATGGCACCTATTCGGCCAAACAGATGAAAACGGTGGGCGTTATCCCACCAGTCTTCTCCATCATCGTTCTGGTAGGGGCTGTCTCCGGGGCGATCAAACAGCGCGGGGCAGTCCACCAACCACAGGCTGACCGCTGTTCCTGGCAAACGTGTTTGCCACAAGGCAACATCGTACTGACCACAGCGAAAACGGGCTTTTCGGCGCGAACCGGCCTCCCGGGCCGCTTTCAGCGCTACCGGATAACCCGGCAACAGTATCTGGCAGTCATATCCGAGCTTGCACAAAGCCTCCGGAAGGCTTGCGGAAACATCCGCCAAACCACCGGTTTTCACCAGGGGATAGACTTCGCTGGTAGCGAACAGGATTCGGGTCATGGTTCGGCCCTCAGAATGACCAGACCCAGCGGAGGCAGGGTGATCTCCAGTGAGCACGGGCGTGCCATCCACGGCTGGTCATCAGCATGCAAGGGCAGGGGATTGCCAAGATTGCTGCCGCCATAATACGTAGAGTCGGAATTAAAGATTTCCTGCCAGCATCCGCCGTTGGGAACTCCAATGCGGTAATGGTGCCGCGGGATTGGGGTGAAGTTGACGATCACAACCAGAACCTGCCCCTGCTGGCCACCCCGGCGTAAATAACTGATCACCGATTGCGGCGAGTCGTGGCAGTCAATCCACTCGAACCCCGAGCTGGTGAAGTTGCGGCCATGCAGAGCCGGCTCCCGGCGATACAAACCGTTCAGATCCTGAACCAGCGTTTGTATGCCCCGATGCCCTTCGTGTTCAAGCAGGTGCCAGTCCAGTTCCCGCTTCTCGCTCCACTCACGGCGCTGTCCAAACTCCCCGCCCATGAACAGTAATTTGGCGCCGGGGTAGGTGTACATGTAGCTGAACAACAACCGGAGTGAGGCCCGCTGCTGCCATTCATCGCCCGGCATTTTCTGGATCAGGCTGGATTTGCCGTGGACCACTTCATCATGGGACAGGGGTAGCAGGAAGTTCTCGGAGAACGCATAGAGCAGGCCGAACGTGAGTTTTTCGTGGTGATACTGTCGGTACACCGGATCTTGCTGGAAGTAACGCAGGGTGTCGTGCATCCAGCCCATGTTCCACTTCAGGTTGAAACCCAGCCCGCCAATTTCCGGCGGCCGCGTTACTCTGGGCCAGGAGGTGGATTCCTCCGCCATCATCAGGGTACCGGGGAAGCGGCTTTGGCACACCCGGTTGAGATCCTTCAAAAATTCGATGGCTTCGAGATTCTCGTGGCCGCCATAGTCGTTGGGCAGCCACTCACCTTCCTCGCGGGAATAGTTCAGGTACAGCATGGAGGCGACGGCATCCACCCGCAACCCGTCCAGGTGAAAGGCGTCTAGCCAGAACAACGCGCTCCCAATCAGGAAATTACGGACTTCGTGGCGGCCGTAATTGTAGATCAGAGTACCCCAATCCTGGTGCCGGCCACGGCGTGGGTCTTCATGTTCGTAAAGTGCGGTGCCATCGAAGCGGGCGAGGGCGTAATCATCGTCGGGAAAATGCCCGGGCACCCAGTCCAGTATCACGCCTATGTTGTTCTGGTGACACTGGTCTATCAGGTAACGCAGATCGTCCGGGCTCCCGTACCGGCAGGTCGGGGCGTAATAACCGGTGGTCTGGTATCCCCAGGATTCGTCCAGTGGGTGCTCGGTAATCGGCAATAATTCGATGTGGGTGAAACCGGTCTCCAGAACATAGGGGATAAGTTGCTCTGCCAGCTCCCGATAGGTCAGCCAGCGGCCAGAGCCATGATGGCGCCAGGAGCCAGGGTGTACCTCGTAGATACAGATGGGGCGATGCTGCCAGTCGAACCGACTCCGATTATCCTGCCAGTCACCATCGCACCATGGATAGCGACCACGTTCGGTGACCACCGCCGCGTTGGAAGGCCGAAGCTCGAACGCCTGGCCGTAGGGATCGGTTTTGATCACCTCGCCCCGAGCAGTTCTGATGGCGAACTTGTACAGGGCTCCGGGTCGTATTCCCGGCACAAACAGTGACCAGACACCATAGCCGTCGTTTGGCTGCATCACATGTTGGTTGGCATCCCAGTTATTGAAATCGCCGACCACACTGACTGAGCGTGCATTAGGGGCCCAGACTGCAAAGCGCACACCTTCTTTGCCGCGAACAGTGATGGGGTGGGCTCCCAGCACGTTGTAGATGTGCCAATGGCGGCCTTCGGCAAACAGGTGGAGATCAAACTCGCTCAGGGCAGGGCTTTCCATAGACCTCGGGTTCCCGATCAGAATGGCAGTGTGCTTCAGCACCATTGAACGCCGTCGCGCCTGTATAAAAAATGACCCAAGACAATCTTACGTCATAATCTCGTGCTAGTGTTCTAATATTAGTATCGGTGTCAAATTGATGTCGTTTCCCCCTGCATCTTTAGCAACGGGGGCGGAAGACCTCACAGGTTTTCAGGGAAGGTGTCATGCATACAGCGAAGCGTTTTGTCAGCCGCCTCACGCGGCAAACCCTCGCCCTCGTGCTTGCCGGTGGGCGAGGTTCCCGGCTCCATGATCTCACCAAGTGGCGCGCCAAGCCGGCGGTGCCCTTCGGTGGAAAATTCCGGATTATTGATTTCCCGCTGTCTAACTGCATTAACTCCGGGATATCCCAGGTGGGTGTGATTACCCAGTACAAATCCCACTCCCTGATTCGCCATATCCAGCGGGGGTGGGGCTTCATGCGTGGCGAACTCGACGAATTTGTTGAATTGCTGCCAGCTCAACAGCGCATAGAAACCTCCTGGTACGAAGGAACTGCAGATGCCGTGCTGCAGAACCTCGATATCATTCGCAGCCATGAGCCAGAGTATGTGCTGATCCTTGCTGGCGACCACGTTTACAAAATGGACTACGGCACGATGCTGGCCGCCCACGTAGAGAAAGAGGCGGACATTACCGTCGGCTGTATCGAGGTGCCGATAGAGGACGCCTCGGCCTTCGGCGTTATGTCAGTGGACGATGAGTTCCGGATTACCGAGTTCGAGGAGAAGCCAGCGGCGCCGAAAGCCCTGCCCGGACAACCCGGAAAGGCACTTGCCTCGATGGGCATCTACGTGTTCAGCACCAAGATTCTCTTCGACGAATTACTCAGGGATCATCAACTTAACAGTGATTCTTCACATGATTTTGGTAAAGACATCATTCCCTCGGTCATCCGGCGACTCCGGGTATGTGCCTTCCCGTTCCGGGACCCGGTCAACAAAAAACCGGCCTATTGGCGTGACGTAGGCACCATCGATTCACTCTGGCAAGCAAACCTTGAACTGATTGACGTCAGCCCTGAACTGAATCTGTACGATGCCCACTGGCCGATCTGGACCTATCAGGAGCAGCTCCCGCCTGCCAAGTTCATATTCGACGATGAGGACCGCCGGGGAACCGCCGTAGATTCCATGGTCGCCGGCGGCTGCATTGTATCGGGGGCCCGAATTCGCCACTCGTTGCTGTTTTCGCAGGTACGGGTACATTCGTTCACTACCATTGATGATTCGGTGATCTTTCCGGATGTGGATGTCGGCCGCAACTGCCATATTCGTAAAGCAGTCATTGACCGGGGATGCAGAATCCCGGACGGCACCCGCATCGGATTTGACAAGAAAGCAGACGAAAACCGTTTCCATGTCTCGCCCAAAGGCGTTGTTCTGATCACCCCCGAAATGCTCGGGCAGGATTACCCCCATGGACTCTGACCAACGCACACCGGTTGTCCTTTGCTGGCACATGCACCAGCCCGTCTATCAGGACCAGCACACAGGCGAATTCCTGTTTCCCTGGGTTTATCTGCATTGCATTAAGGATTATGTCGATATGGCCGCGCACCTGGAGGCTCACCCGGAGGCCAGGGCCGTGGTCAATTTTGCTCCGGTTCTGCTGGAACAGATTGAAGAATATCTGCTGCAGATTGAGCGCTGGAGACACAAAGGCACGCCTGTTGGCGACCCGGTGTTGGCAGCCATGGTGTCTGATTCGTTGCCTGAACCGGGCTCTCCTGGCTTTCTGGAACTGATGGAAAAATGCCTGAGAGCCAACGAAAACCGCATCATTAAGCGGTTCGCGCCCTATCAGCGGCTTTCGGAGCTCGCCCGCTTCTACCGCACCCGACCGGATCTCCAGCGTTACATCTCACCGCAATTTCTGGCCGACCTGCTGGTTTGGTACCACCTTGGCTGGATGGGAGAAACGGTGCGCCGTAAACACCCCGTGATTCAGGCGTTGCAGGAAAAAAGCCATCATTTCAGCATGGAAGACCGAACCGCGTTATTAGACGTCATCGCAGACCTGATGGCTGGCCTCGGCCCCAGGTATCGCCATCTGTCCCAAACCGGACAGGCAGAGCTCGCCATGAGCCCCTGGGCACACCCTATCGTACCGCTGTTACTGGATTTCGGTTCCGCCAGGGAGGCAATGCCCGATATCGGCATGCCGGAACACGCCCTCTATCCTGGCGGCAAGGAACGGGCGGACTGGCACATTCATATGGGGCAGCAGGTATTTCAGCGGTTCTTTGGTGAGTTGGCCACAGGCTGCTGGGCGTCTGAAGGCGGCTTGAGCCAGAATACGCTGGCATTGCTCGGGGAACACGGCTTTAAGTGGACGGCGAGCGGCGATTCCGTGGGCCACAATAGCTTACGCCTGGCCACGGAGCAGGGAACCCTCAAGAAAGAGCCACCGATTCACCGCCCCTTCCGGTTTTCGGAACTGCCAATCACCGTGTTTTTCCGGGATGACGGCCTATCTGACCTAATCGGCTTCAACTACGCAGACTGGCATGCGGAAGATGCCGTTGGTGACCTTGTGCACCACATGGAGAATATTGCCAGCAACAGCGAGCCAGGGCAGCGCCCGGTCATTTCCGTGATTCTGGACGGTGAGAATGCGTGGGAGTACTACCCGGAGAACGGCTACTACTTTCTGGATGCGTTGTATCGGGTACTGAAAAACCACAAGACCCTGCGGCTGACCACCTACCAGACATTGCTGAGCGAGCCCGTTTGCGACCCGGTGAAGTTGCCACACCTTGTCGCCGGAAGCTGGATTTACGGCACCTTCTCAACCTGGATTGGCGACCCGGACAAAAACCGCGCTTGGGATCTACTTTGCGAGGCCAAGCAGCACTTTGATCGTGTTATGGACAACGGCAGCCTGACTGTCGAACAGAAAGAAAAAGCGAGTAACCAACTTGGCGTTTGCGAGGGGTCGGACTGGTTCTGGTGGTTTGGTGACTACAACCCGGCACCGGAGGTGCGTGATTTTGAGCACCTTTATCGCCGGCATCTGACCAACCTTTACGACGACATTGGCTACCCGCCGCCTGCTCGCCTGTTCCAGCCACTCAGTCAGGGCGGGGGAGAGCCTGCCCGCGGTGGCGCCATGCGACCAGGACATGAGGCTGGGGGGCAGGAATGAGTGCTGAACTGACTCCCGCTCCGGTTTTCTGCCGCCGCCGGACGGGTGTGCTGCTTCACCCAACCGCCTTACCCGGTAACGCCGGCAAGCTCGGCCAGCACGCCCGACACTTCGTGGACTATCTGGCAGAAGCCGGCGTGACGGTTTGGCAAACCCTGCCAACAGGCCCCACCCATGCAGATTTATCGCCTTACCAATCGTTGTCCGCCCACGCCGGTAACCCTGAGTTTATCGACCTGTCGGAGCTTGTTTACCTGGGCTTACTCAGTACGGATGAACTTGCCTTCGAGCCCAGAACCCGTGCTCTTGAAATCGCCGCTGGGCGATTTCTGTCAGTTACCGACCAAACGTCTGTAACCGCTAATCAGGACACCTGGCGACAGTTCCTGTCTGACCACAAGGCGTGGCTGGATGACTTTGCTTTGTTTATCGCCATCCGAGATGCCCATGGCGGCATTCCCTGGTACGAATGGCCAATGCCGTTACGATGCAGAGAGGCACAAGCCCTTGACGCTTTCCGAACCCGGCATGGGAGCGCCATCGAACAGGTCTGTTTTGAACAGTTTGTATTCCACCTGCAATGGCAGGCCATGCGCCGCTATGCCCGGGAACGGGGTGTGCTGTTATTCGGGGATATCCCCATTTTTGTCGCCCACGACAGTGCCGATGTCTGGGCCCATCCTGACATGTTCAAGCTGGATGCGCAGGGCCAGCCTCTGGTCGTCGCTGGTGTGCCACCAGACTACTTTTCTCCCGATGGCCAGCACTGGGGTAATCCACTGTACGATTGGCAAGCCATGGCCGCTGATGGTTATCGATGGTGGATTGACCGGCTGGCCAGCCAGCTGGAAAAGTTCGACCTTCTCAGGATTGACCATTTCCGGGGCCTACAGGCGTTCTGGGAAATACCTGCGGCAGATGCCCGGCCGGTGAATGGGCACTGGGTGGCGGGCCCGGCCGATGCTTTTCTGTCAGCGTGCTTTGAGCAACTCCCGGAACTGCCGCTGGTTGCGGAGAACCTGGGCATCATAGGGGCGGATGTTGAGGCACTGCGGCAACGGTTTAACTTGCCCGGTATGACGGTCATGCAGTTTGGTTTTGACGGCAGTGCAAGCAATCCTCATTTGCTTCATAACCATAAAGAGCACGACCTGGTGTACACCGGCACCCACGATAATGACACCACCCTGGGCTGGTACCAGAGCCTGGATGAAGGTACCCGGAATCATGTAAACCAATACCTTCGCCTCTGCGACGACAACCTTCCCAGGCAGATTATCCAGGCGGCGCTGGCGTCTGTATCGGGACTGGTGATGATTCCAATGCAGGACCTCCTCGGGCTGGACTCCAGTGCGCGATTCAACACTCCTGGCACAACCTCCAATAACTGGATCTGGCAGTTACCGGTGAACTATCAATCACTGGCGCAGCCAGAATCCTTGAGGTCGCTGATTAACCTTTACGGGCGTTAAATTGGGCAGCTGGTCATTAATTGATCAGAGTCAAGATGATTAATCCTTGACCAGCTATAACTAATAAAAGCGGGTGTATATACCGAGGAGATGTTCTACGTTGAGTGAATACAGGGGGATATCATGGAGCATCGGCTTAGTCAGCGGATTGAAGGCGAGCTACCCATACTTGTCTACAAAAGGGGAATGCCCGTAGCCACCGGGCAAATCCAGGACGCCTCCCGGCGAGGTTTGTTTGTGGCAACCGATTACGCCGACATCCGGTTGAACCAGCCTATTCAGCTGGCCTTCAAGTTTCCGGACCAGCGGCACGACTGCCACCGGGTCTTGAACGCGCACGTTGTTCGCAGGTCTTCCGGTGGGCTGGGTTTGGGGGTTGATGTAACAGACAACGACGCCAGTGTGATCGCAGAGTTAGTGAAGTGGCTGCAAAGCCAATCTTTGCTCACTGAGTTCAACGTTGGGGGCAGTACAGAACGCACTAACAGAATAGCCGCAGGGAGGAATGGATAACATGGCACGATTGGCAGGCAAGGTAGCAGCAGTGACTGGAGGAGCCGTTGGCATTGGCAAGGCTGCGGTTCACCGTATGGTGGAGGAGGGCGCAGCAGTTGGCATACTGGATGTCCTTGACCAGGCCGGTGAAGCACTCGCCACGGAACTGGCCGCCAAGGGTTACAAAGTGGCCTATTGGCATTGCGATGTAGCAGACGAAGCCCAAGTAAAAGAGGCTATCAATAACGTTGCGGAAAAATTCGGCAAGCTCGACGTATTGGTGAACAACGCCGGCATATCCGGCACCAACAAACCGACCCACGAACTGACAGAAGAGGAATGGGACAAAGTGCAGGCGGTTAACGTTAAAGGCGTTTTCTTCTGCACGAAGCACGCAATTCCGCATATGAAAAAAGCGGGCAGCGGCAGCTTGATCAATCTCTCATCCATTTACGGCCTGGTAAGCGCACCAGATGTTCCGCCTTACCATGCGTCAAAAGGCGCCGTAAGATTGATGACCAAGACCGATGCGATGATATATGCACCAGATCGGATTCGTGCCAATTCGATTCACCCGGGGTTTATCTGGACGCCCATGGTTGAGAATCACCTGAAAACCACTGGCATGGACCCGGAAGAAGCCAGGCAGGCGACTGCCGCCCTGCATCCCCTGGGACACATGGGGGAGCCGGACGACATCGCCTGGGGCATCGTTTACCTGGCGTCTGATGAGTCAAAGTTCATTACCGGCAGCGAACTGGTCATCGACGGCGGCTATACAGCGCACTGACACCGAGCCAAGATCATGACGCTCGCTGCATACACCATGCGGGCCCTGCCAGCCCAGCTGTCGGGGCTTATTTCTCTGGCGCTGGATTTGCGCTGGAGCTGGCATCATGGCAGTGATCAGCTCTGGCGGTTACTGGATGAAGATGTCTGGGAGTCCACCCAGAACGCCTGGCTGGTGCTCAATAGCGTGTCTTCTGAGCATTTGCAGGCCTTGGCGGAAAATCCGGCTTTCCTCGAGGTTTACCAGGCCCAGATAGGTCATCACCAGGCGCTCAACACGGCGGAAACCTGGTATTCCGACACCTGCGACGGCCAACTGGGCGAAGGCGTTGCCTGGTTCTGTATGGAATACGGGGTTTCTGAATCGTTGCCGTTGTATAGCGGCGGGCTGGGGGTATTGGCCGGGGATTACCTGAAAGCGGCCAGTGACCTCGGAGTGCCGGTGATGGCCGTCGGCCTTCTTTACCAGCAGGGTTATTTTCGCCAGGCCCTGAGTGCTGACGGCGAACAGCTGGAGTTTCACCCCTACAACGACCCAACCATGCTGCCGGTGGCACCTGTAAGAGACCCAAATGGAGAGTGGGCGAGGGTGACGGTGCCCTTTCCCGGCCGGGCTGTTCGCCTCAGGGCCTGGAAAGGTCAGGTTGGCCGATGCGAGTTGTTGTTATTGGACAGCAACGACCCCCGCAATGAACCCGGCGACCGGGGCATCACCAGTGAACTCTACAGTGGCGATCCCGAAAAACGTATTCAGCAGGAAATGGTGCTGGGCATAGGCGGTTGGCGATTGCTGGAACTGTTACAACGCAAACCCACGGTGTGTCATATCAATGAGGGGCACAGTGCGCTGGCATTGATCGAAAGGGCCCATTACTGGCAACGGGCAAACCAATCAGATTTTCCAACAGCCAGGCTGGCGACCCGAGCCACCAATCTTTTCACAACCCATACGTCCGTGGCTGCCGGTTTTGATCGATTCGCCCCGGGGCTGGCAGAACTCTACCTGACACCTTGGCTTTCCGAAAACAACAACTCACTGCAAAATCTATTTCAACTCGCCAACGGTGGCAGCCGCGACCTGAACATGGCCGGTTTGGCGCTTGGTATGAGTGGCCGCTTTAACGGTGTAAGCCAGATCCACCGCAAGGTAACCCAGGCGATTTTCCAGCCCTGGTTTGGGCGCTGGCCTGCTGACGACATCCCGGCCGAGTTCGTGACTAACGGCGTGCACACCCCAAGCTGGGATTCACCCGAATCCGACGCCTTGTGGACCAGGGCCTGCGGCCAGGAGCGGTGGCGCAGGCCGTTAACGCAATCCTGCCCGCTGCAGTCCATCACGGACAACGAGCTTTGGCAAATGCGGCGAAACCAGCGCAAGCGTTTGGTCAGTTACCTGCGCAAACGCTTGCAAAGCCAGCACTGCGAACACAAGGTTGGTTCCAGTGTCGAGGCCGCATGCGGCCTGCTGCTGGACCCGGAAACCCTCACGCTCGGGTTTGCCAGGCGATTTACCAGCTATAAACGCCCGGATCTCCTGCTCAAAGACCCGCAAAGGCTTCTGGCGTTGCTGTGCTGCCGGGACCGGCCACTTCAGATCGTCTTGGCGGGAAAAGCTCACCCCCACGATGCCGCAGGCAAGGCGTTGATCAAGCGTTGGAAGGAGTTTTCCCGGCGCCCAGAGGCTGAGGGCCGGGTGGTGTTCATTGAAGACTATGACCTTGCCGTGGCCAACCAGCTTATTCAGGGGGTGGATGTGTGGCTCAATTGCCCGAGACACCCCTGGGAGGCTTGTGGAACCAGTGGTATGAAAGTGCTGGTGAACGGTGGCCTGAACTTGTCTCAATACGATGGTTGGTGGGCAGAAGCCTGGAACGAGAACGTGGGCTGGGCCATTCGGCCTGGCGCCACGTTTGAAGAACTCAGCCATTCCGACCAGCATGATGACGCCGACGCAAACGAACTTTTCGCATTGCTGGAGGAACAAGTGATACCCGAGTTCTACCAGCTCAACAGCGAGGGCCTGCCGGCGAGCTGGTTGCAACGGGTGCGGGCCAGCATGGACCAGTTAACGGCCAGCTATTCCGCCAATCGCATGGTTCGGGAATACGTTGATGCCTTCTACCTGCCGATGATCGCCAAGGGCAACCAGAGGAACCCCGAAACCGCCAGGCAATTGCTCCAATGTCAGCAACAAATTGCCCAGCATTGGTCAAGATTACGCTTTGGAAGACTCACCAGCCAGCAGGAAGACGGCACGCGGGTGTTTACCCTGGATGTGTACCTGGACGGACTAAGCCCAGAACAGGTGGAGATAGAGCTGGTGGCGGAAGCTTCGGAATACGGTGGGCGCATAGTTCAGCCCATGACGCTTGAACGAAGCCTGCCCGGTGCTGAGGACAGCTACCTGTTTTCAGTATCGGTGCCAGACCGGCCGGAGGATCACTACACTCCAAGGATTCGCCCACACCACCCGCTGCTCCATATCCCGTTAGAGGATCAGCACGTGCTCTGGTATCGCTAATCGGTGTTAGCCGCGCCAGAACCCGGGTGAAAGCACGATCACCACACTGAGAATTTCCAGCCGGCCCATCAGCATACCCACCGACAGAATCCACTTGGCGGCATCTGGCAGGGGAGCGAAGTTACCCGACGGACCAATAATGTCACCAAGCCCCGGGCCAACGTTGGTCAAAGAGGTGAGGGCGCCAGACAGGGCTGTCACGAAATCGAGCTGAAGTGACGCCAGCAGCACCGTGATAATCAACAGGCACAGCAGGAAAATGAAAGTGTAGGCAATCATCGATGAAATAATCTCGTCGCTGACCGCCCGCCCGTTGTAGTTCCGGGTGAACACCGCCCTCGGGTGTAACAGTCGCATCAGCTGCTCCCGAAGAATGATCAACGACAGTTGGAAACGGAAAATCTTCATGCCGCCAGAGGTCGAGCCGGAACAGCCACCTACAAACATCAAAAAGAAGAACACCACAAAGGCCAGCGGCCCCCAGGCGGCATAGTCTTCTGAGGCGTAACCGGTCGTGGTCACCACAGACGTTACGTTGAACAACGTCGCCACGTAATTGTGTAGGGGATCAAACGGAATCGGCGAAACCCACCAGCGGTAGAGTGTCAGCAGTGCCGGCACGGTGAAAAGAATGGTCAGAAACAGTCGGACTTGCTGGTCTTTGAACAGAACACCGTGTTGCCCGTGCAATTCCCGTACGAACAGAAAAAACGGCAAACTGCCGATGATCATGAACAACGTGGCTTCCATCAGGATCAGATCGCTGAACTTGCCCATCGACAGATCAGAGGTGGAGAAACCACCGGTGGCGATGCTGGTCAGGCCATGGTTGAAGGCATCAAACAGACTCATGCCTGATAGCCAGTAGGTAACCACCGCAATCACGGAGAACACCAGGTAAACGAACAGAAGGCCACGACTGAGGGTTTTCATTCGGGGCAACGCTTTGTCTGTCCATTCGGAAGATTCTGTTGCGAACAACCGCATACCACCAACACGCAGAAACGGAAGCACCGCAACGAACATACCGATGATGCCGATGCCGCCGATCCACTGAAGAATGGACCGCCACAGCAGCAGATCCCGATCCATGTCATCAAGACCACTGAGCACCGTGGCACCCGTTGTGGTTATGCCGGAGGTACCCTCAAAAAAAGCATCTGCCGCGGAAATCCCGTTATCACTGAGATAGAAGGGTATTGAGGAGAGCAGGGCGATGATAAACCAGCTGGAAACGGTAAGAACGAACATGTAGCGGGGCTTGAGATCCCTGGGTTGCCGATACATTGACAACACGCCGACAGCACCAAGCACAAATACGATGCCGGCCGATTCGGCGAAGGCCACCGCGTTTGGTACGTCTTCCCCCGCAAGAGCGAGAAGTACAACAGGTAAGGTCATGAAAACACTAAGAAGTATAAACATGACGCTGATAATAAATATGACAGGGTAAAGGTTTCTCAAGGTGCGCCCGCGCCAGCTGACAAAGAGACGGCGTCAGGATACCCCCGGTACCGGGCTTCCGCAAGGAAACAGGCGGACGCACGGGCCATTAACACCAAATTAAATCCCTGTAAAAGCAACGTAAATTCGGAACCTGGCTATGGCAAACATCGTCTGTGTGGTGCAAGTTGTTAAAAGGAGCGTTACCCATCAGCTCCCCAATAAGGAACAAGGAGAACCGGTTATGAACGTAAAAAAGACTCTGTTACTCGCGTCCGTTGCGTCTGCAGGCATCGCTTTGGTTGGGACGGCATCTGCACAGGATATGTATAAGAGCGGTGTGGGTGGCCTTTATGCCGGGTTGAACTATACGTTTATGGATCTGGATTATGACGGCGTTTCAAGCGCTGACGTTGGAACGCTGTCCGGCAAAGTTGGTGTGATGGCCAACGAATTCCTGGGCATTGAGGCCCGCGCGGGTTTCGGTGTGGATGATGATCGGGTGTTTGGCCAAAAGGTCAAACTTGATAACTTCTTTGGCGGGTATGCCACCATCAACATGGCGAACCAGAGCCCCGTAACACCCTATGCCGTGGTTGGTTTCACCCGCATCGAGGCCGAGTTTGGTCCTGTATCTGACGATGAATCGGACTTCTCATACGGCGCCGGCGTCAACTTCAAGTTCGCCCCGAATCTGTCGGGTAACCTCGAGTACATGCGCTACTACGATGACAGCGACCTGACGGTCGACGGCATTGGTCTTGGTGTTCAGATAAACTTCTGATTCCGGAACAAAGACCTGAAACGGACCCCGCTGGCGCTAAAGGCGCGAGCGGGTTTCGTGGCTTTGATAGAGTGGTAAATTAGACCAAAACCAGTAATCCAGAATAATGTTTAAGTCGTATTATCACCATCTCCTTGATAGGTGAGAAAGCGATGAAAAAGTCCCCCCTGCAAACCGTCATATTTGTTGGCGCTCTTTCCTGTTTTGGATCAGTAAATGCGGCTGAGTCGAGAACCGCTCTCGTTCCACTTCCTTCCATCGACGATTTTACAAATGGCGATGGTTGGGGATTTGGGCTTGGGTTAGGCGTTGAGTACGAGACTGCCTACGAGGGGTCCGACGAATTTGCATTTGAGGTCGACCCAGCGGGCGGTGTTCAGTACCGGACCGGTGATCACCTGCTTTTCTGGGCAGGTGAATCAATTGGCTGGCGGACACGGGTAAAGGATACCTGGTTGTTTCAATCATCCATCGGCTACGAAGAAGGCCGTGAAGAAAGTGACTCAGACGATGGCAGACTGGACGGTTTAGGTGATTCACGTTCCGGAGTCACAGTGCTGTTGGAAGTGCGCCATGCGCTCACGGAAGACTGGCGTTACTTTCTTGATGGCCGGGTCTTAACAGGTGAGGTCGGTACACTGGGCATTTTCGGGGCAGGAACCTGCCTGGCCTGCAAGCCCGACGGTACTGGCTGGGAAGTGGGTGCAGTGGTTACGTTCCACGATGGCAAGCTTGCCAACCGTGACTTTGGTGTGACCACACAACAATCCATAGATTCAGGCCTTCCTGCAACCGACGTTGATAGTGGGTACAGATCAACTGGGTTCAATGTTAGCTACCGTAATTACTTGCACAAGAACTGGCAGATCTTCGGTGAGGCTCTTTACGAAGCATTTGGGAGCGAGGTTTCAGACAGCCCGATCACGCTCAACAACTACGAGGCGGAGATTGGTGTTGGCTTCATTTATGTTTTCTAGTTTTGGCTGAGGGTGACGTAAACGATTGTGTGTCTCCACTAAAAGCGTAATGGGGGGTTTATACCGTATTTAACATAATATACATTATGCGCAGTGGCCAACATCAAGAACGGGGCGGATTTTACCAACTTGGACGACCACACAAAGTACTAAACAAACGCCACGTAAAGTGCTAAACCTCCACATAAAGTACTAAACTTGTTGTCCAGATCGGTAACTCCATGTATTTATTTAGCAATTCGAATTTCGCTGGGAAAGTCGTGTTTCACGTTAAAAAGAGCTACTCTTCCGAAAAAGAACGTCAGTTGAAGCGACGCTATGAGCACCAAAGCACCGATCACTAGCGGTGAGCGACACTTTCTCTATCGGTAGGAGTATGGGCTCTGATCAGATGAATGTTTTCTTCGAGCTCACCTGGCCCCGCGAATTCTCAATTTCGAAAGGGATAACGCGAGATGGCGTTATCGATAACCTAGCCGTGAAGATTCCGGCCGATTTTATGGATGACATTGCGATCGCCTGGATAAAGAAGCGGAAACTGCAAGTCGCTGTCGGCGGTCCCGTTGGGAATGAATGTGGAAGCCCAGACTGCCCCTTGGGAGTGAGAGTTCTCTTTCTACCTTTAAATCCGTTAAAATAACATTATTACGGATTTTATTTCCGCTCCCCCTTCTATGCCAGCGCATTACCAGGAGCCTCTCTAAATGAGTAAAACTGGCCAGGCACGCGTGTTGACGCCCGAACAGTTCGGCCACCTCTTGAGCGTGATCCGGGAACATCGCTATCCTGAAAAGAATACGGCCCTGGTTCAGATCAGCTTCAAGCTCGGGCTGCGAGTCCAGGAAATCGCGCTTTTACAGATCAAAGACGTTGCCGAACTCGGCCCTGACACTACTGGCCAGCGTTCGTTCAAGCTCAAAGAAATCCTGGCGTTGCCTGCGGCTTACACTAAAGGTGCCGATGCGCTGAGGCGATCCAAATCAACTTATCAACGCCGTCGGATCAGTTTCAGTGTTCACGATTTTCACCAGCTTGTTCAGCGAATTGAAACCATGGCTAAGGCCGGCGCCGAGATCAAACCGGAGGATTTTTATCCTGAGGTGAACAAGCACCGTGGTAAATCGCGCGATCTTCCGATGAATGACGCAGCACTGAGAACGGCTATCGAAAATTACCTTGCGATCCGTCTGGCAGCAGATCCTTCGGTGAAAAAGACTGATCATCTATTCCTGACTCAAAAAGGGGGCCCCTACTCTCCCAACACTCTCCAGGAACACTTAGCTCTGATGCAGAGGCATTGGGCAGGTATTGAGCGAGCCAGCTCCCACAGTGGCCGGCGGACGTTAATGACAAATATCATTCATGACCAAAAGAAGTCAGTTAAAGTTGCTCAAAAAATCGCTGGCCATGTGTCACCGTCAACAACGCTCATATACGAAGAACCTCCTGAGGAGTCACTGAAGGAAGCGTTGCAGGATGCCGGGTACAAATATGTTGGTTAGTACGGCAACCGAATCAACTTTAAAGGGCAGTCGTTATTATTTTCAACCACCCCAGATGCACCCCGGTTTGCGTACCTATCAGGTTAAAATTTTCAGCGCACTTGTTATGTGTCTTGTTGATAGCGCCGGACACCGACAGCTGCCCTGCCCCCTCCAGATCACGACTCATATGTCGATTCTCGCCAACCAAACGCGGATTTCATGACGATTGGGGATGTATCGGTGCCTGAGTGCGAAGTTGGGTTTGGTCGCAAAGCGAACATTCAGCTTGGAAGATAGCGCCAGCCTAACGGGCCGATTCGTGGAATTGCACTGGAACACTCTGGTCCAGTTGACGGACTTTTTGAACTCGGAGCATCCCTTTCGCACCATCAAGCGGCAGTTAAGTTATGCCAAAGTCCGCGATCGCAGCCTGTCGAAGAACACCAACCTGTTCTACCTGTTCGCGGCGCTCAGCAACATGCGGAGTGACAGGTTCGCCGTTTTTAAGCCATTTTATGCGTCCTTCACCGCAGTAGTTCTTGTACTCTTCCGCCACGTCGGGGCGGCGGCTGCTTCGAATGCTTCTTTGGTCTTCGTGACACGCGCATGGCCCTGTTCTTCATGGAGCATCCATTGGTCGTCGCCGTAGATAATAGGCAGGTCCATGAAGGTCTTAACCCTCCATTAACCACCTCCTAGATAGTCTGTATCCCGTCGTTTACCGCAGATTTGACCGCGCCCGAATGGACTTTACCTATGTATCGCTTGCCCTGCTCGAAAGTAGTGCTGACTGCTTTATGCTGCCTGGTTATTGCAGGCTGCAGTTCGTTGTCCACGAGAACGGACTATCTCGCTCAGGCCGATTCCGAGCGTCAGAACGTCGTCTCCAAGTTTGAGATGGAGGTTGGTCTCGAAACAGCCTACCTGAATGAGCTGGTCAACAGCCATGACCTGGACGCGCTTATTGTCGAAGCGCGCGCGGCCAATCCTGATTTCCAGCAAACACGGCTTTCACTCCAAATTCTCCGTGCTCAATACCGAGCGACTCAGGCGGATCAACTCCCCGACGTCGAGGCTGGATTCGTCGCGAATAACACTGACGGTCTAGATACTGCCTACACCGGCACCGTCAGCATCAGCTGGGAGCTGGATTTGTGGTCGAAGATTTCTGATGAGGCGTCGGCTGCCGCCAGTGACGTTGCTGAACAGCTGGCTCTCTACCAAGCTGCGCGGGATACGCTCGCAGCCGAGGTCATGCAGGGCTGGTTGAAACTGGTGAATCTGAATCGCTCCGTTGCCATCGAAAAGCAACGCGCGGAGCTATTGGAAAAAAACGAACAGTGGATTCTTCAGCGTTACCGCTCGGGACTGGGTGACCTTGAAGATCTGGACAGCGCCCAAAGCTCTGCGGCCAGTGCCAGGGCGACATTGATTGCAGTTCAGGAATCCCTGCAGCAACAGCAAAGGGCGTTGAACCTGTTGCTCGGGCGAAGCCAGGCTAGCACGGTCATTTCCGCCGACTATCCGCAGGTTCTTTTACCCCTGTCCGACCTTGCAGAGCAAACATTGCAGCGTCGCCCGGACCTTAAAGCGGCCTATATGGCTATCAGGGCAAATGATTTTCGAACGTCCGTTGCCTACAAGGACATGCTGCCATCCATCAACCTGGAAACAGCGCTTAGCGAAACAGGCACATCGCCCAGTGACGCCCTATTGCGCAACCCGGTGTGGTCATTGCTCGGTCAGCTACCGCGTTGTGCCCTGGATCGACGAATTGATGGCAACGCATCCAGGTTTGAATCTCAGAGTTCAGATTACTGACACCAACGTGGACTTTTACCGGGATTCGGTCGACATGGCGCTTCGCTACGGCGCGCCCAGTGACACCAACCTGTATGGCTTCAAAATTTGCGATGTGCCGCGCCTGCTTTGCGCATCTCCTGATTACCTTTCGCGTCATGGTCGCCCCATTCATCCTGATGACCTTGAGAACCACAACGGACTGTTCTATCAGTTGCAGGACATCCCATTTGACCTCTGGACGTTCAAACGGGGAGACGAGGAATATCGAGTCAAAATGACGGGCGATCGCGCCTCAAACGATGGCGATCTGGTTCGCCGGTGGTGCGTCGCTGGTCGCGGTCTTGCGATAAAATCGTGTCTTGATATGTCGGATGATCTGCTTGCAGGCCGTGTCACCACAATCATGCCGGACTATGCGCCGCCGGTATCCGAGCTGTGGCTGATTTGTCCTACCCGACAGTCAATAACGCCGGCAATGAGGTTGTTGAGGGATGACCTGCGTGCAAAAGTAGGCGAACTGATGAATGCAATGATTGCCGGAGGCTTTTTTCCTCCGGATCGCTTGTCCGGAGGAAAAAAAGACGCCTGAAAAACAGCGGGTGCGTTATTGATGATAAGAAATTCTCATTAACGTGCAGTACACCACTGGCAGCACCACTAACGTCAATACCGTTGCAACACCCAAACCGAACACGATAACCAGCGCCATGCTCGCGAAGAAGGCATCGCTGAACAGAGGAATCATTCCCAACATGGTGGTTACGGCCGCCATAAGCACAGGTCGTACCCGGCTTACCGCGGCCTCAACCACCGCAGTGAATGCATCATCCTGCTGTTCTAACTGAATATTGATCTCCTCAACCAGCACAATGGCATTCTTCAGTACCATACCGATCAGACTCAGAGTCCCGAGCAGCGCCATGAATGTAAAAGGCGCGCCGAGCAATACCAGTCCACCAATGATTCCAATCATCATGAGAGGAACAATCATCCAGATAGACAGAGCCTGTCGGAAGCTACCGAACAACAGCATCGAAATAATGAACATCCCCAGCAGTCCAAGAGGCAGCGAGGAGAAAAGCGAAGTCTGAGCTTCGGATGAGGTCTCGTACTCTCCACCCCACTCAATCGAATAGCCGTGGGGAAGCTCCAGCGCGTCGACCTGCGGGCGGATCCTCTCCAGCACACTCGCCGCCGTCTCCCCCGACAAAGGCATGGGTTCGGCATAAACCGCCAACATCCGCTCCCTGTTTCTGCGTTTTATCAACGGATCCCGCAGTTCCGTATTGATGGCATTGATGACGTTGCCCGCGCTGACATAGCGGCCCTGCTCTTCACTCCAGACATTGATCGAGGTAAGGTTTTCGATGTCAAAACGCTGCTCCTCTCTTGACCGCATAATGATCGGAATGAGGTCGCTCCCCTCACGGTACACTCCAACCTGCTGCCCCTGATTATTCAGCAACAACGCCTGGTGCAGTGATTCGCGAGATACGCCAAGGCGCCGGGCCTGTTCTTCGAGGAACTCCGGTACGATCACGGCTTCCCGATTACCCCAGGACAAGCGCACGCTGTCGGCCAGAGGTTCATTTTCAAAAATTGCCTGCACGCGCACACCGATTTTCCGGAGTTCTTCGGGATCTTCTCCAAAGATACGAGCTTCAAGACTGGCTTTGGCTGAGGGCCCCACCTGCAAAGCCTGCACTTTGTAATGCACGTTCGGGAAGTCTGTACGCAGTTGCTCAATGACTTCCTCCATACGGGCCTCTCTCGACGCCTTATCCCGGGTCTCTACGATCAATTGGCCAAAACTGGCGTATCGCTGCTCCGGTGAATACGTCAACGTAAAACGCTGGGCTCCGCCACCGGTGACACTGGTCACCTGAACGACCTGGTCCATGTCATTCACGCGCGATTCCAGCCGCTTTACGGTCTCTTCGGTTTGCAAGATGTCGGCGCCCTCGGGCAACCAAAGGTCAACAAAGAAGAGTGGCGTTGTGGCATTCGGGAAGAAAGCATTCTTAACCTGTCCCGAGAACGATAGAACCCCAGCCAGAAGCGCGATCGCAAGTGTTAATGTCACGAAGCGATAATGAATCGCGTAGGTCAGCAGGCGGCGGAAGACGACGAAAACAATTCCCTTATAGGGGTCGTTATCGGATGACTGCCCGACACTCTCGAGCTTGTCGGGATAGAACATATCAAAGAAAAACGGGGTCAGAGTGAGTGCCGTCAGCCAGCTCAGGAAAAGCGAGTAGCACAGAACCCAGAACAGGGAGCCAATGAATTCTCCGGTGGTGTCTGGTGAAAGGCCGATAGGAGCAAAGGCCGTAATGGCAATCACGGTAGCGCCGAGCAGCGGGTACCGGTTCTGCGAGACCACTTCTTTGGCTGCCTGCCTTTTGGACTTGCCCTTGGAAAGGCCAATCATCATGCCCTCGGTGACGACGATGGCATTATCGACCAGCATCCCCAGCGCAATGATCAGCGCACCCAATGAAATCTTCTGGAGCTGAATACCGTGTATTGCCATAAGCACGAATGTACCCATGATGGTAATCAGCAGGATCAGCCCCATGAGCAGGCCACTTCGCAGCCCCATGAACAGCAAAAGCACAATAATGACAATGCCCACCGCCTGAGCAAGGTTCATGAGAAAAGCAGATACTGCCTCCTCGACTACTTCAGGCTGGTTATACACTGTGTTCAGTGTCATGCCGATGGGTTGCTGTTTTTCCAGGCGTTTCAAAGCCTCATTGAGACTCTCACCTACATCAACAACGTTGGTGCCCTCTGCAAATGACACGCCGATGGTCAAAGCAGGCAATCCGTCAGAGTGGTAAAGCAAGGCGGGTGAGTCATTGGTCACCCTGCGAACTTCGGCCAGATCGCTGAGCCGGATAATACCCGAATCAGCGCTTCCAACTGCCAGTTGCTCAAGTGCCTGAACGGAATCAAGCTGACCGGTTGGCTGAACGGATAACGACAGCCCTTCACTGCGCAGGTGGCCAGCGTTGCCCACCGTATTCTGCGCATTCAGAAGGCTTGCCAGGTATTCTGGCGAGATGCCAAGAGCACGCATACGGTCACGGTCCAGTGACACGATCATCTGCTCGTCGACACGACCACCGATACTGACTTTTGCGACGCCCTCCAACAATCGCAGTTCTCGCTGAATGAGATCCGCATGGTCACCAAGATCTTTCAGCGAGTAGCCGTCACCACGCAACGTGAGCAGCAGGCCGAAGACATCGCCAAAGTCATCGTTCACGATGGACGTGTTCACGCCTGGTGGCAGACCAGGCTGGGCATCATTAATCTTTCGCCGAAGGATATCCCAATACTGGTCTAACTCCCCTTCTCTGACCGTCTTCTTGAGTTGGACAGTAATCTGCGACAAGCCGTCCGAGTTCACCGAAGTAATGTCATCGATGCCCGGCATCTGCTGGATCGCTTTTTCCAGAGGCAGCGTAACCTCCTCCTCGACTTCAAGAGGCGTTGCTCCGGGATATTGGGTGGTCACCAAGGCGGAACGTAACGTGAACTCCGGGAATTCAAGCTGGCCAAGACCCAGAAACGCGAACATGCCCCCAACCCCAAGCAACAGCGTGACCATCCAGCTGATGGACTTCCGATCAAGAAAATAATCGACCATCTCAGAGCCCGCCCTCTTTTTCCCAGGGACGGACCGAACGATCCCTGTTCATCCGGTGAGCGCCGGCAACCACGATTCTGTCGCCCGGGCTGAGCTCTCCCCGAACAAGCACGCCATCGTTCATTTTCTTACCCGGCTCGACATCCACCGGCTCGACGCTGCCCGTGTTATCGCCATTCTCACCATCGGCAGCAGCCACGTATCGCCAAACCACGCTAGTGCCGGGTTCTGCGTCAGGTGTTACAAGCGCCGCGGTTGGTATCAGCCACGACGGGGCGCTCTCTCCAGCCAATGTGCCGTAATCAAGCAGAACGGTCGCGCTCATCCCCGAAAGCACTGTGATGTCCTCGGGTTCAGGGAGCGTTACGGTAACCTCATAACTGAGCGACCCCTGAGAGGCATTGCTGTCATGCTCTTTGTAGCTCGCGGCGTAGCGTTTATCGGGAAGCTCGGGAAACTGTACCCACGCGATAGTGTTGCCATTGGCGCGAACGTTCCTGGATCTCTGTGGTTGAAGGCGGCGGACCTGTTGTTCAGGCATCTGGAACGAGACGTCGATAGAGCCGGGCCGTTGCAGTTCGGCAATGGCCTGCTGCGCTGATACAACCTGAAAGACATCCACCGGCACCCGTGAAATGACGCCATCAAATGGCGCTTTGAGAACGGTATAGGAAAGTTGGTCCTCCGCGCTGGCCAGTTGCGCTCTGGCAGAGAGGTACTCGGCCTCGGCCTCATCGAAACGGGCCTGACTGATGGCCTGGCGCTCCAACGATATTCGCATTCGCTCGAAGGTGGCCTGTGCCAGATTGAAATTTGACCGGGCGTTTTCCAGGCGGGTTCTTGCGTCCCGATCGTCCAGGCGGGCAACGACCTCCCCTTTTTCCACAGTGTCGCCTGCTTTAACGGCCAGCTCCGTCAGCTCTCCTCCCACTCTGAAAGAGAGTTCTGAATGGTCAGACGCCGAGACTCTGCCCGGATACTGATTGAGCGTGCCTGACTGCGCCTGCTCCAGCGTCATGAGCTTTACCGGGTAGACAGTTTGCTGTGTCAGAGGGGGCGCCTCCGCCGAACATCCCATCACCAGGAGGCTCGAAAGCATTGCAAGCGCTTGTAGGCCTCTCAAGGGCATGGCGGTACTGACCATCTTGAATTTCATAACGCGTCACTCTCCAGAAAAAATTAGGTATTCCGACGATCGGCAACCGCATCCCAAGCCATATTAAACGCTAATTCGATATGCTCATCGGTACCTTCGAACGACCCTTGCAGGCATCGTTGAACGAGGTGGTAAATCGGGCGGAACATAAACGTTTCGAGAAGTGGAAAAGGTACCGGTTTGATCAGCCCGGATTGCTTTCCCTGATCAACTGCATTCAAAAGATTTGCGGCTCGGCTTTCGTTTCGTGCCTGGATCTCGGGAGTCATCCAAGCAGAATGCGTGAACGTCTCGTGGTAGCGGAATAGTTCCGGACGCTCAAGGCCGATCCGGAACAGTGTGTGCCACTGGCGTCGCAGTCCTTCACGCAGATCTTTCCCGCGAGAAAAACTGTCCAGCGCCGCATCAATGACCTGATCGCTGACGTAATAAAATGTCGCCAATAAAAGCTGTTCTTTATCTTCGTAATAGATGTACAGCGTGGCTGGTGACAAACCCGCAGCCTTGGCTATCTTGCCAACCGAGGTTGCTGAAAAACCGTGATCTGCTACTTCCCTCACGGTAGCTTCCAGGAAGGCTATTCGTTTCGAGTCGTCTCTTTGCCGCATTTGTCTGCTCAACGCTTCAAATTGGTCGGCCTAAAATAAATGAACGTTCACTTATTTTCAAACCAAAAATTTAGGCGTATACCGAAGTAGGTGCCCTACTGAATTCCTGGACAGAATGGCCATTGGGGGCTCCATCAGGCATCTGTCTCCAAACCTGGACTGTAGTTTTCATGTCGTCACGAAGTCTCTTGAGCTCCTTTAACTCCTGATCCAGTCTGCAAAGGCGGTCTGTGAATAGCTCCTTCAGGTCGCTGCCAGCCAAGCCACCCTCCGTCCCATGACTTAGAATGACTTTGACTTCACGCAGGTTGAATCCCAGCTTGTTTGCCACGCGAACAAACCGTAAGCGCCACAGGTCTTCCGAATTATACAAGTTGTAGCCATTTCGGGGATCTTTTCGTGGCCGAAGTAACCCTTCACGGTTATAGAAACGAACGGTGTCCGGAGAGACATCCGCCAAGTTTGCAATTTCATTGACTTTCATCGTGCCCACATCGCTCGCATGAAACAGATCCCGATATATCAGAGGAGAAAACGCCAGCATGACCACTCTGAAACTCTCTCAATTTGTTATTGCATAAATGAAGTCGACCTTTATCCGCCCGTCGCCACCTTTACGTTATTGATCGGTTGGCTTTTCGACCAAGCGACTAACCCAAGGCCTCCAAGGATCATCGGCAAGGTCAACAACTGCCCCATGGTCACCCAGTCAAGGGCAATGAACCCCAGTTGCGGGTCGGGGAGGCGAACAAACTCGACCGCAAAACGGAAAATTCCGTAGAGCAACAGGAACAGGCCGGACGTTGCGCCCATCCGACGAGGGTGGCGTGAGAACCACCACAGCACCACAAACAGCACAACACCTTCCAGGGCAAACTCGTACAATGACGACGGGTGACGTGGCGCCGACCCCATATTCGGGAACACCATGGCCCAGGGCACGTCGCTGACCCGCCCCGGGAGCTCGTGGTTGATAAAGTTGCCAAGGCGCCCCGCCCCCAGGCCAATTGGCACCAGTGGCGCTATAAAATCCGTGAGTTGGAAAAAACGCAGGTTCTGCTTGCGGGCGAAGACCAAGGCTGCAATCAGGACGCCGGTCAAGCCGCCGTGAAAACTCATGCCCCCTTCCCAGACCTTGAACAGCCAAAGCGGATTGTCTGCCAGCTTGTCAAAACCGTAGAAGAGCGCATAACCGACGCGGCCACCGAGAATGACGCCCATCGCGCAGTAGAAAATCAATGTTTCAACAGCGTCTGCGTTCAACCCGAGTCGATGAGCCCGACGACGCCCCAGCCACCAGGCCGCGAGAAAACCGACAAGGTACATCAGGCCGTACCAATGGATTTTCAGTGGGCCCAGTGCAATGGCTACCGGGTCGATTTGAGGATACTGAAGCATAAGCTTCCCTGATTTCGTGTGTGAACGTGCGTTAGGGTTTCAATCAGTAACACGTTCCGCTCCATTGGCTGTCTCCTCCAATCGTTGCCTGGCAACAGCGATACCTTTACGAATGACCTCTGCGGAGGCGGAATCCTCGAAGCCAGCCAACGCTCGGCGCCAGTAACCGATCGCCTGTTCATAGCGGCCATCGTCGAAAGCCTCAACCCCCAGCATGCCCAACACTGTCGGCTGACGCGGATCCTTATCGAGTGTTTCATCTACCAGCGCCTGAACTTCATAGGTCAGGCTGCCTCCGGCCACATAGAATTTCAACTGAGCCAGTTGGGCCAGAAGATCGGCTCGGCGGCCTTCCAGTTCGATCAATCGCTCCAGGGCGCGAATCGACCGATCTGGCTGACCGACCTTCTGGTACAGCGGAAACAACAAAGCCCAGACCTTGGGATTATCCGGCTGACTCTCGGCCTGCTCTTCGAGCCGGACAATCAGGTTCTCCGGTGAGGCACCGGGAGAGTTAAGAACCTCCTGCACCACGGCATACAGAGCCAGATCGCCATTGGCGCCCACCCATCGATAGCCGGTTACGGTGGCGGCAATCAATGCCGTTATCACCAGAGGGATTACAAAACGTCCTGCCAGCGGGTTCCTGAGAGGCACGCGACGACGGGCCTCGGTGTCCTCCAGAAGATTGCGTTCAAGCTCGTGACGGCTTTCTTCAAAGCGTGCGACGTCAACCTCGCCGCGCTCGCAGGCGCTTTCCAGTGCCGCAAGCCGACGCTCATACACGGCCAGATTCTGCTCCTCCGCGCGGTCATCCGTTTCAAACCCTTGCTGCCAGTCATGGATCGCCCTTGCTCGCCGTAACGGTAGACTCAGGAACCACAGCGCTATAAGCAACAGTGTGCCGATACTTAACCAGAGCATAGTCATTCCGACCTCTCACGATGACGATGAATCAAAGAGGACAGGCGGGTACGCTCCTCCTCGGAGAGCGGCCGCACTCGCCGGTGCCTGCGTGCCCGGACAAAGGCAATCACAACCAGGGCGCCTCCTGCTACCAGCGCTGCCGGCAATGCCCAAAGCAGCCACGTGCGCCCGTCAAGGCGCGGATTGTAAAGAACGAACTCGCCAAAACGATTAGCCATGAAATCAAGAATTTCCTTATCCGCACGCCCCTCATGAAGCATCAGCGCTACCCGCTCCCGCATGTCCGCCGCCACCGGCGAATCGGAGCTGTCGATGGCTTGAGCATCACATTTAGGGCACCGCAATGACGCCGTAAGGTCGCGATAACGCTCCGCCATCACCGGATCCTCGAAATGACGCGCATCAATTGCCGTATCCGCCATCGACTGGAACGAGGCCATCAAAAGCACGATGACCACACAGCAACGGATCTTCAGGGTTAGCGCCATTTCTCTACCTCCATCATGACTTCATCCACCTGGGCGGGCGTTATGTACCCAACGTGCTTGTATCGAACGATACCGTCTGCGTCGACCAGGAAGGTTTCGGGCACGCCATACACGCCAATTTCAAAACCCAGGTCACCGGCAGGATCGAAGATGTTGACCTCGAAAGGTTTTCCGAACTCTTCGAGAAACTGTCGCCCCAGGTCACGGGCGTCTTTATAGTTGATGCCCACCATCTGAATGCCGCGCTCGGAGAGCGCCAGTAGCTGGGGCATTTCCTCCTTGCAGGTCGGGCACCAGGATGCCCAGACATTGACCAGAGATATCTGCCCGCGAAGCAGGGATTCATCCACCTCGGTATCAGGGTCCTCCAGCGTCGGGAGCGTGAACGCGGGAAACGCCTGGCCTATCAGGGCTGACTCGCGAGCACTGGGATCCAGCGAAAGCCCCCGGTACAAAAAGAAGGCCAGGCCAAGGAACACCACAAACGGAAGCAGCAGCAACAGGCGACGCATCATGCGCGAACCTCGCGTGCCGGCCTCATCGATTCGCGGTCAGCTGCGGCTGCACGGCGGCGACGGTAGCGACGGTCTGCCACGGCCAGCACGCCCCCGGAGGCCATCAGCAGCGCACCCAGCCAAAGCCAGCGTACAAATGGCTTGACCTGTAGGCGCATTGCCCAGCTGCCGTCGTCCAGTTCCTCCCCCATGGCCACGTAAAGGTCCCGCAACAGGCCGGGGTCGAGTGCGACATCGGTCATCGGCTGCCCTCGGGCAATGTACAGGCGCTTCTCCGGGTACAGGGTGGTGACAATCCGGCCTTCACGGGCAACCTCGATGGTCGCCGTATCGGCGAGGAAGTTGGGCCCCCGACGCTCGCCCAGTTCGGTCAGCGTAAAATCGTACCCGCCCAGATTCACCTGCTCACCGATATCAAGCCGCACATTACGCTCCATGGCGTAGTTCGACACCATCACCACGCCCACGATGGTGACGGCCAGGCCCACGTGGCCGACCACCATGCCCCAGTATGAAGGGGTCAACTTACGCAATCCGGACAGCGCAGAGGACGCATTGCGGACTTTATCAAACAGGTCGCGCACCAACGCCAGTACTACCCACAGGGCCGCCACCATCCCCAGCGCCACGGCGACATTCCACTGGCCGTTGTAAAGAAACGGTATCGATATCGCAATCGCCAGTGCGGCCAAGCCCGCCCCCAGTAGTCGCCGGAACAGCTCCCGACCGGGCATCTGCTTCCAGCGTGAGACCGGCCCCAGCCCCATAAAGGCACACAGCATGACGGTCAGTGGCACGAACAGGCTATTAAAGTAAGGCGCGCCGATACTGACCTTGCCCAGCCCGAGTGCATCCAGGATCAAGGGGTACAGGGTGCCCATCAGGACCGTGATCGTCATGATGACCAGCAAAATATTGTTGATCAGCAACAGAGCATCCCGGGAAAGCCAGCTAAAGCCCGCATTGGCGCTCATTCGCGGCGCCCGTAGCGCAAAGATCAAAAGCGAGACGCCGACCGTTATTCCCAGCAACGCCAGAATGAAGAGCCCCCGAGATGGATCATTGGCAAAGGCATGAACCGAGGTCAGTACCCCTGAGCGCACCAGGAAGGTGCCCAGTAACGAGAGTGAGAACGTGAAAATCGCCAGCAGTGCCGTCCAGCTCTTGAACGTGCCGCGTTTTTCCGTGACCGCCAGTGAATGTATCAGCGCTGTCCCGCTCAGCCAGGGCAGGAGCGATGCATTTTCCACCGGATCCCAGAACCACCAGCCGCCCCAACCCAGCTCATAGTAGGCCCACCAGCTACCCAGAGCGATGCCGAGGGTCAGAAAGGCCCAGGCAATGTTGGTCCACGGCCGAACCCAGCGCGTCCAGGCCGCATCGAGACGCCCTTCGATCAGCGCAGCGATGGCAAAAGCAAAGACCACTGAAAAACCCACATAGCCCATGTAAAGCATCGGCGGATGGATGATCAGGCCAACATCCTGCAACAACGGATTCAGATCGGCACCGTCGGCTGGCATGCCCGGCAACAGGCGATCAAAGGGACTGGACGTAACGACGATGAAAAGCAGGAACCCTGCGCTGACGACACCCAGAACTCCCAGAACCCGTGCCAGCATATCCCGTGGCAACTGGCGGGAAAACAGACTGACGGCAAAGCCCCAGCCACTGAGAATCAGACTCCATAACAGCACCGAGCCTTCATGAGAGCCCCAGACGGCGGTGAACTTGTAGTACCAGGGCAGCATCGAGTTGGAATTACGGGCCACATAATCCACGCTGAAATCATCCAGAAGAAAACTGGCGGTCAGGCTGGCATAAGAAACCAGTAGAAAAACAAATTGCCCCCATGCCATGGGCTCTGCAAATGCCATCCACAACGGGCGCCGGGTGGCGGCTCCCAGCAAGGGCACGGTCGCCTGAAGCAGCGACAGGCAAAGTGCAATCAATAACGCGAAGAGACCAACTTCAGGGATTGTCAGGGTAAGCATTTCGGGGCCGTGTTCGGTTGCGGGTTCGGCGATGACCGAACCTATCGGTGAAGGTTTCTCAGGTATTGCTTCGTCAGCCAGCCACAAGGCCAGCTGACGAATTCTCTATTACTTCCGACCAGGTTGGCGGGTAACGCGCAGATACGGTGTCTGCTCATCCCATCCGTCGGGGAAGCGCTCTTTGGCCTCTTCGTTGGAGA
The DNA here is from genome assembly GCF_001447155.2 of Marinobacter sp. LQ44. Lineage (NCBI taxonomy): Bacteria > Pseudomonadati > Pseudomonadota > Gammaproteobacteria > Pseudomonadales > Marinobacteraceae > Marinobacter > Marinobacter sp. LQ44. The sequence continues at coordinate 292,633 of NZ_CP014754.1, forward strand.
GCGACGGAACGATGATCACATCCTCGCCATTCTTCCAGTCCACCGGCGTGGCCACTTTGTGGTTGTCGGTCAGTTGGAGCGAATCAATGACGCGCAGGATCTCGTCCAGATTGCGCCCGGTGCTGGGCGGATACGTCAGCATCAGACGGATTTTTTTCGCGGAATCGATAATGAATACCGTTCGAACAGTCACCTTGGGATCGGCTTTTGGATGGATCATTCCGTACTGGTCGGCAACCACCTGATCCTTGTCTGCCAACAGGGGAAAATTGAGCCCCTTGCCCTGGGTTTTCTCGATATCCTTCGCCCAGTCTTTATGGGAGTCGAGCGGGTCGACGGAGACCCCGATCAGCTTCACACCGCGACTGGCGAACTCGTCCTTACGCTTGGCGAAGGCGCCGAGCTCTGTGGTACAGACAGGGGTGTAGTCGGCGGGGTGTGAAAACAGCACGGCCCAGTCGTCTCCCAGCCACTCATGAAACTGAATGTTTCCCTCGGTGGATGCGACGGTGAAATCGGGAGCGGTTTCTCCAAGTTGCAATGTCATCGTTTCATTCTCCTTTGCTTTGGCTGTCGTTCTCGGTTCGTCAGTACAGACGATATCTTTAAAGTCAACTTTAAGGTCAAGGCGTTTGTCAGATGTTTTTTAGCCTGATCCATCGAGCTCGACGTTCGTGCCCGATTTTTCGGGTATGAAACTGACATAGAGGAAAAGCACGGTGCCCAGCACAATGGCGATATCGGCAAGGTTAAAGGCTGGCCAGTGCCAGGATTGCCAATAGACATCAAAGGAATCCACAACATAGCCGCGGAATATCCGGTCAATCAGGTTGCCCATGGCACCGCCAAGAATAAGACTGTACGCGATGGCTTCTCCCCTGCGGCGGCACTGAAGAATCAACCTGATCAGTACGATCGAGACCACTACCGCGATTGCGATAAGAAAGTAGCGCTGCCAGCCTCCACCATCGGCAAACAGACTGAATGCGGCGCCGGTGTTCCAGACATGAACCCAGTTAAAGAACGGGGTCACCGGAATCGATTCGCCATACGCCATTGACTGCTGGACCAGCCATTTTACAACCTGATCAGACGCCGCAATCAGGCCCGAAATAGCCAGCAGGCCATACGGCAAGTGTTTTTTGGCAACGATGGACATTGTTTAACCCTTAAGCGCGAGGATGCGCCTGGCCCCGTTGAGTACGATAACCCCCGCAATGCTGCCGATGATCAGGTCCGGGTAGTTGGAGCCAGTCCACGCGACCAGGGCGCCAGCGGTAATGACCCCCAGATTGATCACCACATCGTTGGCTGAGAATATCCAGCTCGCCTTCATGTGCGCCCCACCCTCCCGATGTTTGGATATCAGCAGCAGACAGGTGGTATTGGCGATCAATGCAATGAACGCAATCCCCATCATTACCAGCGACTCCGGCTCACTGCCGAAGACAAAGCGCCTCACCACCTCTGCAAGTACGCCTACAGCCAGTATCAGTTGGAGTACGCCCGCGAGATGCGCCGCACGCACCTGCATTTTCACGCTATGCCCAACCGCATACAGCGCGAGCCCATACACGGCCGCGTCGGCAAAATTGTCCAGGGATTCTGCAATCAGGCCGGTGGAGTGCGCGATCAGGCCGGCCGTCATTTCCACCACAAACAGGACGGCATTGATACCGAGCAACCAACGCAGGGTGCCGGACTCCTGCTCGGCAGAGATAGCCGTATCCCCGACCGCCTTAATTGACTCAGGGTCGGCAGCGGCCGTTTCCTGAAGCGAAGCTCCCAGCCCGAGGGTCGCCAGCTTCGCGGTGATAGGCTCAGCCTCGCCATCGTGCACAACCTTCAACTGCCGATCAGACAGCTCAAAGGACAGCCCGCGAATGTCTTCAAAACCGTTCAGGGCCAGGCGAATCATCCGTTCCTCCGAAGGACAATCCATCTTCGGTACGGTATACACACTGATCCAGTTGCCGGACGCTTCAGAGGCCTTCGACCCGGTGTTACCCTCTGCGGGTGTTGTGTCGCAGCCACAGGCGTCTTCACAGGATTTACTCATGATACGGCTCCACTTGCGTATTGTCGGATTATGATTTAAAACCATATAGCCACTATAAGGTCAATAGAGCAGATACCATTTGTTGAGGAGACACCCGATGCGCATTGGTCAGTTGGCGCGGTCCGTAGGGGTTGACACCCAGACCATCCGTTTCTATGAGCGAGAGGGCTTGTTACCACCGCCGGATCGTCAGGACAACGGCTACCGTATTTACACTGAACGGCATGTTGAGCGACTGGCCTTCATCCGGCGCTGCAGAATACTTGAGCTGTCACTCGCTGAAATTCACGAGTTACAGCGTTATCAGGGCGCGCCCCATCAGCCTTGCAGAGCCATCAACACCTTGCTTGATGATCACATCGCTCAGGTACGGTCTCAGATAACCGATCTGCAGGTACTGGAGAAACAACTTGTGTCGCTGCGAGCAAGTTGTAACGATGATCGGGAAATTGAGGCCTGTGGGGTTCTCGAAGGGCTCAGCGAAGGAAGCATGCAGTAGTAGCCTGAAGCAGGTATGCTCAGTATTAGGGTAGCCAGCGTGGAAAGATCAATATACTTGCGTAGGTGCTGAACATCCGCTCCCTGGCGGAGTTTTTCGACAACACGGAGCCTGAGTAGTCGGCAGATAGAGCAAGCACTTCATCATGTCTTGTTTCGTTGAAAAGGCTGCATCAACTGTTGCCAGTAGTTCATTGGTAATTCGGCGCTGAAACAATACCAAGATCCTTAGTGCTGATCGCTCGCTCGGAATCGTAGTAAGCCGTGCCGTGCAAGGATCTTAGCGGCAATGGGTGAAGTGATCATTTGTATCACTGCAAAGAATGCGGCAGGAATCGCAATTTCTGAAGGTAAGCCAGATGCGGCGACAAAAGCAGCAGCAATGCTAAATTCTTTTTTGCTCACGGTGAAGAGATAGGTAATCACTTCTTTCCGGTCAGAGGTTAGCAACCGTGAGGACATTCCTATCAGGTAGCCAATCAGATTAAGACTCAGGGCTGCTCCAGCAATCAAAAAAGCGTACCAGCCATAACCAATGATAGTTTCTGCGTTTGGGCCTACTACAGCCAGTAGTATCAGAAGATATATGATTGATCCAATTCCCGCGTACGTTGAATCATGGCGTGCAAAAAAATCTGGAAATCCTGTGCGTAAGCTCACTCCAACAACAGTGGGAACGAGAACGATCAAGGCTAATTCAAAGATGATTGCCCCGAGAGGAACTTCCAGCTGTATTCCAGTCAGCCATAAAAAAACGAATGGAACAATGAATGGCGATAGTGCTGTATTGACCGCATTAAAAACGGCTGCTAAGGCAACATTCCCCCGCGCCATTAATACCAGCAGCGGAGACGAAACATCTGTCGGCAATGTGCCAAGCAACGTTTGACCTGCTGCAAGAGGTCCGTTCCCGAAAAATAAACGGCCAGTCAGAAAACCGGCAATCGACATCGGACCATAGACCAGACCTAGTGCTAAAAATTGCCTTGAAGGTTTGCGAAAGACCACTCGAACGGCATGTGCGTCGAAGGTAAGACTGATGACAAGCATCAGCAGCGCGAGCAGTGGACCGATAAAGGGCTCTAGGTGCGTTCCTAACCCTGGGAATACTAAGACCAAACCAGCTAAAGTGATAACGAACCAAACAAGATTAGACTCCACAAAATAGATGAATCTGATCATATCTTGGAGTCCACCGTGCCCGATGAGGTTGGGCGACCTTCACACTGCGCGAACAACTCGATGGCTTTGTCGCAATAAGCACAGTGCCCATCGCAGCAGTCGTGCATCAGAAACGCTATGAGATCAGCAAGTACAGGAAAAATAGCACTGTCTTCGATCAGAAGAGCGTCGTCGGTGAAAATACGGTCGTCCAGACGGTATGCGAAATGGCCATCGGTATGGCCCGGCGTGTGAATCGGCTGGAAGCTGAGCCGACCGACCTGAAAGGGCCTCCCCTCCTCAACTCCTACGTCCGTGCAGGGCAGGCAATCCATGGCAGGCGCCGCGATTTTACTGCCCGCTTTCTGCTTTAGCTCGCGGGCGGAAGTGATGTGATCGGCGTGGATATGGGTATCCAGAGTGTATTCCAGCTTGAGCCCCAGCTTTGATACCTCTGCCAGGTCGCGCTCGACCGAGTTGATAACCGGATCAATCAGGACCGCTCGTCCGGTTTCCTCGCAGCCCAGAAGATAGGTGTAAGTGCTGGATACGGGTTCATACAGTTGTCGAAAGATCATGTGTTGTTCCCTGTCTGCGTCGGCGCTTCCATCCGCAAATGCTACCATCAACCTGCATGCTGCATGGGCAACCAACCCGGCTTGCTGTGTGCTTTATGAGAAAGAAGCTGCGTATATCTGGGATAGGATCCAAGCGTGCGTCAGCGAAAACTCTAGCCGATTCCGCGGCGACGGCTGCCTGGCTGATGTCGTATTTCGGCCCAGATAAAGAGGGCAGCACCGAGGACGATCCATACGTCCGCCAGGTTGAACGATGGCCAGTGCCACTGGGCATAATGAAAATCGAGAAGATCCTCGACGTAGCCCAAGCGTAAGCGATCTGCGACATTGCCCAACGCACCGCCGAGGATAGCGCTGAGTGCGAGCCGATAACTCAGTACGCTCGGTGAACGCCAAAGCCAGTACACCAGTAACGTCGAGATAACCAAGGCCAGCCCGATGAAAAGCGGCTACTGCCAACCGCCGGCATCCGCTAGAAAGCTGAACGCCGCCCCCGTATTGTGGCGGTGGACCCAATTGAAGAAGGGCGTGACCGATACACTTTCTCCATACATAAGCATGGTACTGGCAAGGTACTTGCTAGCCTGATCCGCCAGCAGTAACAGGAGCGAGAGCCACAGCCAGCGCATCGTTTTTCTCGGCTCGTGGGCTTTCTCTGCGAGCCAATTGCCATAAGTAGACAAATTCCTTCCTCCTCACCCAATTGAAAATCTGCTCGCTATAGAGTGGCGGGCGTCATGTACCCAGCCGATGATACTGGCGAATTCGAAGAAGCAGGAGCAAGCCGAGTCCGAGTGCGATCACACCAAGGACAGGCCAATCCCTCCAGCGCACATAAGGGGTCGCACCAGTTCGCGGTGTCACCTCGACGCTGAGGCTGGCTACGCGGAACTGAGGAGCGCGCTTGAGGATCTTTCCCTCGTAGCTGACAGCTGCTGTGATACCCGTGTTCGTGGCTCGCAGTAGGTCACGTCCGGTTTCGATGGCACGCATGCGGGCCATCTGGAAGTGCTGGAGAGGGCCGAGCGAGCTGCCGAACCAGGCATCATTACTGACATTCACCAGCACCTGCGCTTCGGGCAGAAGTTCCGTGACTTCAGCACCAAAGACCGCCTCGTAGCAGATGAGTGCCCCTACGGGCACCCCTGCTGCATTCAGGACGTGCGCGTCCCGTCCCGGTGTAAAATCGGACATGGGCGCCCCGAGCACGTCGAGGGCCGAACCCAAAAACTCCCGAAACGGAACATATTCACCGAAGGGCACCAGGTGGCGTTTGTAGTAGAAGCCTGAGGGATCGGAGAGGCTTACCACTGCATTATAGGCGCGGCCATCCGCCTCGCGTACCGGGACGCCAATCATTAACAAGGTGCCTGCCTGATCGGCTAACGCCTCAAGCTCAGCAAGATATTCTTTGGCCTGGTCATGCCACATCGGGATTGCCGCTTCTGGCCAGATCACGATGTCGGCCCCGAGATGCTGCTTCGTAAGCGCCTGATAGCGCTCAATTGTGATTTCCCGGTAATCCGGGTCCCATTTCTTGTCTTGCGCGATGTTTCCTTGCAAGAGGGCGACATCGATAGGGTCAGCGGCTGGCTGCGTCCACTCGCGGTCCAGGAGCTGCAAGCCAGCGAGAGTAACGATTAACACGGCACCGGCTACCGCTGCACGGCGCAGGCTTGGGCCTAAGATAACCCACGCAAGACCGCCGGCGAACAGTGCCACCAGAAAACTCACGCCAAGCACACCAAAGACAGGAGCGATAGTGGCGAGTGTGGTGTCGGTCTGGCTGTAGCCGATAAAGAGCCAGGGAAAGCCGGTCAAGAACCAGGTGCGCATCCATTCACTCAACACCCATGCCGCCGGTAGTCCTAGCCAGAGCGCCATCGCATCCATCTCAGGTCTCAGGCGGCGCACGAGATAGGCGACGCCCCATGGGAAGAGGGCGAGCAGCGAGACAAAGGCCGCTGTGGCTAACCCCGCCACCACAGGGCCATTGCCGTACTGGCTGATGCTGATGAAGACCCAGGAGACACCTACGCCGAAGTAACCAAGGCCAAAGAGGTAGGCCGACCATAGCACCTGACGCTTTGAAGATTGCGCGGTCAGGGCAAAAAATGCAGCCAGAGCGATCATTGCAAGCCATGCCCAGCCCACAGGGGCAAAGGCAAGCGGCATGGCGCCTCCGGCAAGTAGAGCTATCCCCCTTGTTAGAAGCTCCTTGTGGCGCATGCCCGTGGAGGGTAGCGCGTACTTATCACCCAATGCTCTCGCCTCCGAAGCCAGTATCAACCCTGTGGCTCATGCTTTTTTGCTCCGCTCAATTCAGTCCGCAGCCACAGGCGTCTTCACAGGATTTACTCATGATACGGCTCCACTTGAGTATTGTCGGATTATGATTTAAAACCATATAGCCACTATAAGGTCAATAAAGCAGATACCATCTGTTGAGGAGAAACCCGATGCGCATTGGTCAGTTGGCACGGTCCGTAGGGGTCGACACCCAGACCATCCGTTTCTATGAGCGAGAGGGCTTGTTACCGCCGCCGGATCGTCAGGACAACGGCTATCGTATTTACACTGAACGGCATGTTGAGCGACTGGCCTTCATCCGGCGCTGCAGAATACTCGAGCTGTCACTCGCTGAAATTCACGAGTTACAGCGTTATCAGGGCGCGCCCCATCAGCCTTGCAGGGCCATCAACACCTTGCTTGATGATCACATCGCTCAAGTACGGTCTCAGATAACCGATCTGCAGGTACTGGAGAAACAACTTGTGTCGCTGCGAGCGAGTTGTAACGATGATCGGGAAATTGAGGCCTGCGGGGTTCTCGAAGGGCTCAGCGAAGGAAGCATGCAGTAGTAGCTTGAAGCATTACGCACCTGCCTTTTCAATTGCGTAAATCCAGTCAGTCCGGAACCCCTTCAATGGTGCGGGTCATCAAATCCACCATGGCCGGGCTGTCCCATTCCGCGGCACCGACCAGGCGGCCAATTTCGCGACCGTCATGATCAAGCAGCAGCGTTGTAGGAACACCTTCTATGCCCAGTGTTGAGGTCGCCAGTGTGGACGGATCAATATACTGGCGAAGATGCTGAATGCTTGTTTCCCGGTAGAATTTTTCAACAACGCTGATGCCTACGTGGTCAACGGACAGCGCGACCACTTCAAATTGCTCGCCGCCCAGTTGAGCCTGGAGTGAGTCAAGCGTCGGCATTTCCTCACGGCAGGGTGCGCACCAGGTCGCCCAGATATTGAGCAAAATCGCCTTACCCTTAAAGTCAGCCAGTGTCAGCGGCCTGCCGTCTTCGTCTTCAAAAGCCAGCTCGGGCAGAGTGCGAGGGGACTCCCAGATCAGGAAACCCTGGGGCCCCACCGACTTCGGAACCTTCCCTGCAGCCATAACTTGAGCGGCTATGGAAATAGCAAGCGCGAAAAGGACTACGGCGATTCCCCGGGCGGCAGATATGCGCTGGTGACTCATTGGACATTACTCCTGATTACAGTGGTCGGTTTGTTGCCGGCATGGTGCCCCACGCGTTACTCACTCTGTAACAGCTCTTCAATTCGCCCGTGCAGTCGGCCCCAGAACCCATCATCGGCTGCCGCGTTGGGGCCTTTGGCAATGGCCGTCAGGTAGGTCACCAGGTGTTCAGGCTTGAATTTCAATCCATGGAACCGGGCCCGCATCTGCCCTTCCGGGTCAATCACGTGGGTTACCACACCATGGACCTGTACACCCTCACCCGTATCCCTGAACTGAACGCCGTAGGCTTTAGCAAGTTCTGGTGTCAGTTCAGGTGGTTCCATCCTGGCTCGGTAGAGGAATTGCCAGTTGCGGGGATTCAGATCGAAATTCTCGCCGTAGGCACGCATGTTTCTCCGGGTGCCTGCAACATCTTCCCGGTCCGTGGCAATGGTGATGAACACCACCTCTTCACTCAGCCCTTCTTCTTCAACCCCGGTTTGCAACTGCCGGATCAGGTTCATATGCAAAGGGCAGGCCTCGGTACAGCGCGTGTAGAGAAAGTTAAGCACAACGGTTTTGCCGTTTAAGTCGGCAAGGGCAAGGGTATTGCCATCAACGCCTGTAAGATCAAATTCAGGGGCCGGCTGATCCACAAACTGGGCATACCGCTCTTTCTCGTTCAACGAGGCCTCCACATCTTCCATGGAATGGGCCATGGCATTGGTGCTGACCTGGGCAACCATGGCAATCAGCAATTCTGAATACACTGTTCACAGTCATTCTCCATTTGAGTTGTTTTCCGAAGGGAGTCCCGGTTTATTGTGGCTTGATATCGTCCAGATTCAGCGCAACGGGCAGGTCAGCTGGTGCCAGGCAAACGCCCTCGTCACTGCAGGCCTGTACCCGTACCGTCATGTCTAGCTTGCCTGCCTCTTTCAGCGCGGCGGTCTGTTTTTCATCTGGCAGCAGCCGGATGCTCGCACCGTCGTCGTACACCTCCAGGGCGGTGTCACCCAGCACAATGTCACTGACCCGGCCGCGCGGGTACTCCGTCGGAATATCGAGCGACTGGCCGCCAGCCGAAGACTTGGCGACGGTGGGGATCAGAAACTCCATGGAGGCTGGATTCGCATTCACGTGCCAGCCCGGTTCAATGTCCAGTGTCAGAACGATTTCACCGGTCTCCCCTATCAGGGCTTTGCCGCCTTCCGCAAGATTGAGGCGGACCTTATCGGAAGAATCTGCCAACCCCGTGCGGGCAACTGGCGCCTGGGGGTCGGAACTGGCTTGTTCAGGCTGGGCTGAGCCAGGGGCCTTTCCGGAATTGGTACCGATCAACATGAACGCCGCGATCGCGATCAGAAAAACCGCTATGCCGGTCAGCAATACTTTGGCTTGGGTTGTCATGGTTCATCTCCAGTATCTAGGGTTGTGAATTCTCGGTGCGGTTGATCGCCTCGACCAGGCTGTCGGTATCAAAGAGCCCAGTGAAACGGGCGACAACGGTGCCGTCAGCGTCAAAAATCGCCGCAAAAGGCAAAGCTTGCCCACCCGTCGCGGTTAACAATGCGTCTTTTTCGGGATCGCTTGCTGTCACATCCACCTGAATCGGCACCATGCCGGCCCGCGCTACGGCTTCAGCCACAGCGGGCTCTTTATACACGGTGCGCTCCAGGACCTTGCAGTTGATGCACCAATCGGCAGTGAACTCCAGCAAATACGGCGTGCCACGGGCTTTTGTGTCCGCCAGGAGTTCTGCGGAGTAGGGCTGCCAGACAAGTTCGTCTTCGCCGCTGCCCAACGGAGATGCGAATACCACTGTCACCGCAAGGGCAAGGCCTGTCGCCGTTGCAGTGATCACGCGAACGGCACCGCTCCCCTGAACGAAACGACGGAGACCCCAGACCAGCACCAGCGCCAGCCAGGCCCACCACAGCCAGGGGTATACCGCTTTGGGCACCAGGCTCGCGCTGAAAAAGACGGCGGCGGCCAGCAATATCAGCGCGAGCACTTCACGAATGGCCAGGGTCCAGGGGCCCGCCTTGGGCAACCGGCTCAGCCACTCGGGCCTGAGCATCAGTACCGCGTAGGGCAACGACAGCCCCAGCCCGATACTGCCGAATATCCCCATGATGACCGGTGTCGGCTGGGTAACGGCAAAGGCCAGAACGCCACCGAGGAATGGTCCTGCGCAGGGCGCGGCCAGAATCGCACTCAACAGCCCGGATACATAGGCTTCAAAGTAACGCCGGCCATGCGCCGAGGCGGCGAATGTCGGGACGGGGATGGGCAGATCGAGCCAGGTAATCACCGCAAACCCGACCATTAACGCAACCAGGACGGCCACGAATAGCGTTGACTGGAACAATGTGCCCCAGTTCCACTGCAGCAGTGCGGTCAGGCCGCCCAGCGTCAGGAAAAAGGTGAGTGTTCCGGCCGTGAATGCCAACGCGGCCAGCACCCGATGGGACCTCTGGCCGCCCGCCTCCCGCAGGATGGTCCGGACCTTGATGGGGATCGCGGGCAGCACGCAGGGCGTCAGGTTCAGCAGTAGACCTGCCATAACCGCCATCATGATCTGGCCGGCAATGAGTAATGAGGGCAGCTGATCCATTACTCAGTGACTCCCAGCATCCTGCCGAGCGCTTCCTGGCTGGGCACACCAGTCTGGCCCCGCCATTGTCCGCTCGTGTCCTTGAACAGCAGCCCGGGCGTCCCGCTGAAACCCGCCTCGGCCATCCACTGACCGTGTTGTTCGAGGGCCTGTTGAAGGTCGGCCGGGATCGGAGTGAGTTCAGAAATGCCGCGGCCGTCACCGCTTTTTCCGAAGTTTTCCTCAAACACCTGGAGCGCCGCGGCTCGATCCTCTGCGTTCATGATTGCTGCAGAAAGCCCCAGGCTGGACGGTTTGAGAAACCCAACCATGACCCAGTGCAACCTGACTTTCCCCTCCGCAACCCAATCCCTGGTTTGCTGCCAGAATTTGTGGCAAAAAATGCAGTTGGGATCCGCGAAGATATAGACCTCAGGGGCATCTTTACCGCCCTCGCTCACCAGATGGGGGTCCCGGGAGAGCTGCTCGGCAACCGACGCATACGTCGGCTTCGGTATATAACGAGCGGAATATTCGCTGGTCAGATCGTTGCCATCACTCTCCAGAAGTGCGCCGGAAAAAGTGAGGTCACCGAGACCATAGAGGATTCCGGTTTTCCCGTCGCCGGTCTTTACAACATAGCCGGTCACGCCCTCGGCTGGCGTGGAGAAGCGTTCAGTCACCGTAAAACCGATTCTCTCCTGCAGTGCCTTGATTCCCGGGTCCATTGGTGGTGACGCCGAGGCCAAGGCAGCGAATAAACTCAAAAAAAGTGCCATCGAAAGCTTATGGCAGAGCACGGTCATGCCGCGCACCGGGTATTCCAGATAGAATGACATCACAGATACGTTCCCGTTTTCATGTATTCATCAGTCGATAAAATCACCAGCAAAGCTGCCTACGTGGTGGTCTACCGCGCAAGGCCAAACGACAGGCACTCGAAGCGAAAGCCTCTGGTAATCAAAGGTTCAGGAGACTGTTGATTACTTGGGAGGAAAAGGGTCTGGGCCAGAAAGTACACGGCCGGAATGAGAAGAATAGCCTTTCGGGCAGGGGGAAGATAACAGCACTACCGAGTCTCTAATTGCAGATTTCCCGACACGGGACGTTGAACACGGGCTACTGCAGCTGCCCTCGGCATTGAGCCCGGCGCAGTCATGCATCACCTGGGTGTCTGGCAACATGACACAAGCCTCGGCCATGGGTTCCGCTTCAAAAGAGGTCGCGGCAACTCCCTGTGCAACGGGGAGAAGAGCCACGAGCAGTAGTACTGCCAGTCCCATAAGCCGTGTGGTCATCGCACTGATATCCTGATTACAGAACAGCTAAAACATCTTCCGCGTGGGAAGATAGTCGCCCACTTTAACCTACATTGGCGGAAGTGCAAACAGACACGCTCCATCACCGTATCCGCCAATTCGGCTACCAGAGTAAGATGTTGGCGGCGCACATAAGTTCCTCAGAAGCTTGGGTGTGGGGACTATCCGGGGATAAAACATCCGCTCTCCCTCGAGCCCTCAGTCGAGTGAAAATCATGTTCTTTCACGTTGATCGTTCCCCCCCACTGCCCCCTCATGCAATGATGCAATCAATGGGCAGGTAATATTGTACGGATGGGCATGGCACTGCTCAACCATCTCGCCCAGTACCTTCTCGATTCTCCCCAGTTGGTCGATTTTCTCACGCACGTCCCGCAACTTGTGCTCGGCCAGAGCGCTGGCCTCCTGGCAGTGAGCGCCATCTTCAAGTTGTAGCAGGTCACTGATTTCGACAAGACTGAAGCCCAGCTGCTGAGCCGTTTTCACGAACATTAACCGCTCGATATCAGCTGGACCATAGCGCCTAATACCACCTGGAGGACGTTCCGGCTCCGGTACTAGACGTCGCCGCTGGTAATAGCGGATTGTCTCGACATGGACGTTGGCAGCCTTAGCCAGGCCACCGATGGTCAATGAATTCGCTTTATCCGGCATACCCCTTGACTCCGTAGCTGACTACGGAAGTAATCTTATCTCATCGAATGAAACCATGAAAGGTGTCAGCGTTATGCCGAATTCCAAATCGGGGCGTGTCCCCTTGGCTGCGGGAGGTATTGCGGGCCTTTTGGCTTCGGCCTGCTGTCTCGGACCGCTGGTACTTGTCGCGCTGGGTGTCTCCGGTGCCTGGATGGGCAACCTCACGGCTCTTGAACCTTACCGCCCGATTTTCATCGGCGTTGCATTGGTGGCCATGTTCTTCGCCTGGCGTCGAATCTTCCGGCCAGTGGAACAGTGTCAACCCGGTGAAGTGTGTGCCGTACCACGGGTGCGAACGACTTATAAGGTGATCTTTTGGGCAGTAACGGCACTGATACTGGTCGCCCTGTTGTTTCCCTATGCCCTTCCTCTGTTTTATTGAAAGGAGATTGTCCCATGAAAATGCGCTTTGCCATGACGTTGCTTTTCGCCCTGCTCAGCATGCCCTCGTGGGCCGCCATGCAGACAGTGACGCTTTCAGTTCCGGGGATGACCTGTTCCGCATGCCCCATTACCATCAAGCTGGCCTTGAACAAGGTGGACGGTGTTTCACAAGTCGACGTGAGCTATCCGGATCGAGAAGCCGTGATTACCTTTGACGACACACGAACATCGGTGGAAGCCTTAACCCAGGCAACGGGCGATGTCGGCTATCCCTCCACCCTGAAATCCCTGGAAACGGACAGTAAGTGAGTTGTTATAAAGGACTCCAGGCGCCCTCTGTTACACGCGACTCGGCGCCTGCCGTGACAATGCCCCAGTAATACAAGGAACTCGGAATGAATAGTGACAATAACCTGCATATCGCTGTGATTGGTAGCGGCGGCGCAGCCATGGCGGCTGCCCTGAAGGCCGCGGAGCGCGGTGCCCGCATCACCCTGATCGAGCGCGGCATTATTGGTGGTACCTGCGTGAATACCGGCTGCGTGCCGTCGAAAATCATGAGTCGTGCCGCCCATATCGCGCATCTGCGCACGGAGAGCCCATTTGACGGGGGCGTCAGCGCCCAGATACCGAAGGTGGACCGGGCGAAACTGCTTCAGCAACAGCAGACGCGTGTCGAGGAACTGCGCGACGCCAAGTACGAAGGGATTCTGCGCGACCAGACGGCAATCACGGTCCTGAACGGTGAAGCCCGGTTTGTCGATGCCAATAACCTGGTGGTCCAGTTGAACGAGGGCGGCGAACAGAACGTCCATTTCGATCGCGCCTTTATTGGCACTGGCGCCCGTCCCGCAGAGCCGTCGATACCGGGGCTGGCTGAGACGCCTTATCTCACCTCCACCAGTGCGTTGGCATTAATTACTGTGCCTGAACGGCTGATCGTGATCGGCGCCGGTTTTGTTGCCCTGGAATTGGCCCAGGCGTTCGCCCGGCTGGATAGCAAGGTCACCGTGTTGGCCCGCAGCCGCCTGCTATCCGATGAAGAACCCGCCATCGGTGAGGCCATAGAGGCGGCGTTCAGGCGCGAGGGCATCGAGGTGCTCAAGCAGACCCAGGCCAGCCGTGTGGACTATACCGACAATGAATTCGTTATAGAGACCAATGCCGGTACCTTACGAGCTGATCAACTGCTGGTGGCGACCGGCCGGATACCCAATACCGAAAACCTGAACCTGGCGGGCATCGGTGTGGAAACCTCCCGTGGCGCGATTCAGGTGGATGGGCAACTGCAAACCACGGTCCCCGGTGTCTATGCCGCCGGTGACTGCACCGATCAGCCGCAGTTTGTCTACGTCGCCGCTGCCGGGGGCAGCCGGGCTGCGGTCAACATGACGGGAGGCGAGGCCACCCTGGATCTCAGCGCCATGCCGGGGGTGATGTTTACCGACCCTCAGGTCGCCACAGTTGGCCTGACAGAGGCCGAAGCGCTCAAGCAGGGCTACAATGTGGACACCCGTCTGCTGGATCTGGAAAACGTGCCGCGAGCGCTGGTGAATTTCGACACCCATGGCTTTATTAAGATGGTGGCCGAGCGCGATTCGGGACGCTTGCTGGGGGTGCAGGCGGTAGCCGGGGGAGCCGGTGAACTGATCCAGACGGCAGTCATTGCACTTCGGTCACGGATGACCGTGCAGGACATCGGCGATGAACTGTTTCCTTATCTGACCATGGTGGAAGGCCTCAAGCTCTGCGCGCAAACCTTCACCAAAGACGTGAAACAGCTGTCCTGCTGTGCGGGATGAGTATTTGCCAAGGCGCCTTCAACCCAACCTCTATCATGCAAGTTCGGACGCTTTCTGGTGCCTTCGGCGAGCCATGAGCAGCTTGGCAACAATCGGTAACAGGGTAATGCCACTGACCAGAATCAGAAGCACCGTCACCACCCCGGACTCAGAGGCCATGAGCAAGCCACCAAACGCAGTGATCAAATACGCTGTCGGAATAACACCGGCCAGCGTTGCGACCACGAAGCGCCAGAACGCGAGTGGTGTCAAGCCCGCTGCATAGCTGACCCCATCGAAGGAGATAAAAGGCACCAACCTTGATGTAAAAATGACAAGCATCAATGCGCCCTGAGAGCGTTCCTTGCCAAGCCAATTCAATACCGGACGTAGTCGCTTCCAGCGATGGATAACGTCGTACCCCAAGGATCGAGCAATGGCGAAAGCGATCAGTGCGCCGGCCTCAGCACCGATAACCACGATGACTGTTCCCCAAAGCGATCCATAGACTGCACCGGCAACCATGGCGATCGGGGCGCTGGGGATCGGGCTCAGGACAATGGCCGTGATCATCAGGCCAATGATACCCACCGGCCCCCAATACCCCAGTTGGTCAATCCATTCCGACAAGGCCGCCTTGTTGGTCACGGTGGTCAATGCTCCGGTCTCCAGCATGACCCAATAGATCGCAGCCAGTGCAGCCAGCAAGAGCATAACCCCGACTATTTTTGCTTTTGCGTTCGGTCTAACTCCCATGCTTGCCATGGGTACCCGATGAAATTCATGCTTCAGGGTGGTAGTCATAATCTCCTCTGGCGTTCTTACTCGCGCGTCCAGAATCGTCCCTGTTTTTCGAAAACAGGTACTTGCCGAGGGCTGCGACGCCAAGTACCAGGGCGACGATGAGCAAAAGGGATATCAACCCCATTCCCGCCATTCCAAACATGCATGCCTCATTTGTCATCATGTCAATCTCCTGATTCTGTGTGCCAGGTCTCTCATGAGACGCTGGCCTGTGCGGTCCCGCTTTCGTTCAGGTGGCTCGCCGAGGAGCGGCCGCTATCGGGTTTAAACCGGCCCAGCCGCAAGGAATTGGTCACCACGAATACACTGGAAAGACTCATCGCGCCGGCGGCCAGCATGGGGTTAAGCAGATAACCGGTAAACGGGAAAAGAACGCCCGCCGCCACGGGGATCAGTGCCAGGTTATAGCCGTAGGCCCAGACGAAATTGCCGAGGATCGTTTTGCGGGTGCGCCGGGAGAGCGCTGCAGCATCCACGATGCCCCGGAGGTCGCCGCGCATCAGAACCACGTCCCCGGCCTCGATGGCAATGTCGGTGCCGGTGCCGATGGCGATACCCACATCGGCTTGCGCCAGGGCCGGTGCGTCATTGATACCGTCACCCACAAAAGCAACCCGGGCACCTTCTTCCTGCAAGCGCTTCACTTCGGCCGCTTTCTGGTCCGGCAATACCTCCGCAAGCACCCGTTCAATACCGGCCTGCCGCGCAATCGCCTCGGCGGTGGCGCGGTTGTCACCGGTGAGCATGGCCACGCTGAGCCCTGATGACTTGAGCGCAGCAATCGCCTCCACCGAACCGTCCTTGAGCGGATCGGCGACGGCAATCAGCGCGGCTAGACGTCCGTCGACGGCAACATACAACGGGGATTTGGCTTTTTCAGCGAGTGACACCGCATCGTCGGCGACGCTGGCCAGGTCGATACCGAGGCGGCGCATATAACGGTCCGCGCCCACATTGATCCGGCGTCCTGCCACCTGTGCCTGGATGCCATAGCCCGGCTCCGCCTGGAATTCACTGATCGCGGGTAACGTGAGGCCCCGGTCCCTTGCGCCCTTGACGATGGCTTCCCCGATGGGATGTTCACTTTCGGTCTCCACAGCCGCGACCCAGGCCAGGACCTCATCCTCGCGGCCTTCCACCAGGATGAGATCTGTCAGCTCAGGCTGGCCCCGAGTCAGGGTGCCGGTTTTATCGAGGACGATGGTGTCCATCCGAGACAGTGTCTCCAGGGCCGCCCCTTTGCGGAACAGCACGCCCATTTCCGCGCCCTTACCGGTTCCGACCATAATGGCTGTTGGCGTCGCCAGGCCCATCGCGCAGGGACAGGCAATCAGCAGCACGCTGACCGTCGTGACGAAGGCAAAGGACAGGGCCGGCTCGGGCCCGAAGCTGAACCAGGTGATGAACGTCAGAATCGCCAGTACGATCACCACGGGAACGAAAATTCCCGCTATCTTGTCGGCCAGTGCCTGGATCGGGGGTTTATCAGCCTGAGCCGATTCCACCATTCTGATGATCTGTGCCAGAACGGTGTCCGCACCCACCCGGGTAGCCCGGAACGTCAGGGAACCGTTCTTATTAATGGTTCCACCCACCAGCTCGGCGTCTTTTTGCTTGGCCACGGGAACGGGCTCGCCGCTGATCATGGACTCGTCCACGTAGGATTGGCCTTCTTCCACCACGCCATCAACAGGAACCCGCTCTCCCGGGCGCACCTGGATACGGTCGTCAGGCACCACGGCTTCGATGGGCACTTCGACGGCTTCCCCGTCCCGAATGACTCGGGCGGTCTTGGCCTGCAATTGCAGAAGCTTTTTGATTGCCTCCGACGTCCGGCCTTTGGCGATGTGCTCAAAGTAGCGGCCCAGCAAGATGAGCGTCACGATTACTGCCGCTGCCTCGAAATAGCTTTCGGCGGTACCGGCGGGGAAAAATCCTGGAACCAACAGTGCTGCGACGGAGTAGAAATAGGCAGCGCTGGTGCCGATCATAACCAGGCTGTTCATGCCAGGATTGGCATGGCGCAATTCAGTGTACCCGGACCGGAAGAACCTCAATCCGGCATAAAACAACACCGGCGTGGTCAGGAGCCACTCAATAGCCATCCACCCCCGATGGGGTAAGACACTGACATACAAAGCCTCAAGAGCAGGGACCATCTTACCCATGGCAATCAGAACTACCGGGATAGTCAGCGCTGCAGCGAAAATCACTTTCCGGCGGAGGTCGATGCCCTCCCTGTCCTGCTCTTCCGTTTCGCTACTGGCGTCCGGCTCCTGAGGTTCATACCCCGCATCGCGGATAGCCCGATGAATTCGCGGCACTGACAAGGTGTCAGGCAGGAACTCCACAAACGCTTTCTGGGTGGTCAGATTGACGCTGGCCTTAACCATACCGGGTTGCTTATTCAATGCCCGCTCAATCCGGGATACGCAGGAGCCGCAGGTCATGCCGATGACCGGAATGTCGGCGGACTGTACCCGTGGCTGGTAACCCGCCTCCTTAATCGAGTCGATTAGCATGGCCGGCGTGGCGGGCTGATCAAATTCCACGGTGGCTTTTCCGGTCGCCAGATTCACCTGGGCTTCCGCAACGCCGCGCTGACCCATGAGCGCCTTTTCAATCCGCCCGACGCACGAAGCGCAAGACATTCCATCAACACGAGTCTCTATTCGTTGCATACCCGTTTGGCTCCTCAGCACGGCTAACTCTGTGCTTTTAAATCAGTTCATCCGCAGGCGACTGGCAGCGTCACCCTTGCTGGGCTATGGCTTCGACAATCGGGCAGCCGTCCATTGGTCCTTCACCGGAACATTCCTCCAGGGTTTCAGACAGGACGGCCTCGATGCGGGACAGGCTCTGAATCTGATGCCGGATTTTTTCCAGTTGCTTCCTTGCAATTCGCTTGGCCTCAGCACGATCGCCATTGGCGTCCTGAAGCATCAGGAGTTCACGAATCTCATCAAGGGTGAAACCCCATTGCTTGGCGTGAATGATGAACTGCAGCCTGGCGATCGCATCCTCGGGGTAACGACGATAATTCGATTGGGTTCGGGCAGGCTCTGGCATGAGATTTTCCCGCTCGTAAAAGCGAATGGCATGGCTGGCCACGCCGCTTTTTTCAGAGAGTTCGCCGATATTGAACGTTTTCATTCCTGCACCTCAAAACGAGTGGTCAATGACTTATCCTAACCATAACCTTAAAGTAGACTTTAAGGTCAAGGTATTTTTCATGCATTGTCAGATCGGGGGCGATGCACCAAACTGGGCCAAGGTCCCCCGTTTTTTAAATCAAGTGGGGCAAAAATACGGAGACACACTGTAATGAAGGTATTTGAGAGGCTATCTACGCTGGTTGTTGGACTTTTCCTGTCCCTTTTTGCATTCGCTGATGAGCCCGGGCGCATGGGAGAAGGCATGATGGGGGGCAACATGATGCAGGGCATGGGAGGTATGGGGCTATTCATGATGATTATCATGATTCTTTTGGTTGTGCTCCTGATACTCGCGATTCTGGCACTGATTAAATATCTGAGGAATAAGTGATGAACCGGAGTAAAAGTGTCCATCGGCGAACAGTCCTTCAGGCTGTGGCGGGCACCGGCGTCCTTCTCACGCTGTCGCCGGGACTTCTGCTTACCGGGTGTGATGGAGGGGTAAAAGCGGTTGAATCGGAAACGCTCGGCCTTGATTCAGACGAATACGATGTTGAACTGAATCTTCACGCCATGCCAGATTCGGTGCCCATACTTCCGGGCGCCCCCAGTGAAGTGTGGCGCTATAGGGCGGAATTGCTGAAAGGTCCAAAAAACACAGTCTCCGAAAATCCGGACAGTTACCTCGGCCCAACGATCCGGCTACGCCACGGCCAAACCGTCAAAATCCATATTCACAATGAGCTGCCAGAGGACACCACCGTCCACTGGCACGGGCTTCACGTGCCGTCCGACGTAGACGGACAGCCAAGACTACCGATCCGCCCAGGCGAGACAATGACTGTTGGCTTCGAGGTATTGGACCGGGCCGGACTGTTCTGGTACCACTCTCATGCCCACGGCAAGCAAGGTGGTCGCGTAGGATTCCAAAGTTACGCAGGGTTGGCCGGACTCCTGATCGTTGAAGACGAGGAAGAAGCGGACCTCAAATTGCCGTCGGGCGATAACGAGCTGTTACTGGTGCTTCAGGACCGCACCTTTGCTGGTAACAATGAACTGGTTTACATGGGCCGTGGCATGGGGTCCATGATGGACCGTATGCACGGTTTTCTGGGGGATAGAGTGCTGGCTAACGGGGCGCCTCCAACCACCCGCAAGGTTGCCACCCGCCCATACAGAATTCGAGTCCTCAATGGCTCTAACGCTCGCATCTACAAACTGGCCTGGAGCGACGGGCGACCTGTCACCGTTATCGGTGCAGATGGCGGCCTTCTTCAGGAACCGGAAGACAGGCCTTACGCCGTGCTGGCTCCGGCTCAGCGGCTTGATATCTGGGTCGACCTTTCCGAGTCCCAGCCAGGTGATACGCTGGAGCTTATCAGTGACCGTTTCCAGGCAGGCATGATGGGCGGAATGGGAATGATGGGCAGCAACGCCCTGCCCCTCGGCAGCCGATTTCCCCTGGCCAGGCTGGAGGTGTCCAAGTCAGTAGAGGCCAGCGAACCTTTACCGGCACAGCTAGGTGTGCAGCGGCAAAAAATACCGGTAAACAGCAATACGCGAATCCGGTCGTTCGAGTTAAGCCCGGTTATGATGCGGGGATTTGCCATGAATGGCCGGCGGTTTGACGGAACGAATGTTGCGGATGATGAAAAAGTCCGCCTTGGTGACACGGAAATCTGGGAATTCCACAACAACACACCGATGCCTCACCCGATGCATATTCATGGCTTGCAGTTCAACGTTGTAGGGCGACGAGGCGGCAGTTCGGATAGTTTACAGCAGGGCCTGGTAGACAGTGGCTGGCACGACACGGTTCTGGTTATGCCTCGTGAAACGGTTCAGCTGGCGATGAAATTCGAGCGCTTTGACGGCCTTTACATCTACCACTGTCATAACATGGAACATGAAGACGCAGGAATGATGCGCTATTTTCAGGTGCGAGGCTGAACGCGACGACATCCCTCTTAGCGCACATTCACTGTCAGAATGCTCTCGTCGAGTGTGAAGCATCCGAGACCTTGGGCTGAGGAGCCATCGACTGGACATCACCAGCCTCGCTCGTCTGATCAACTGCGGCCACTGAGCCTTTCTTGTCCTTACATTTCATCATGCAGAATCCAAGACCACACATGATCAGACAGGGTAGAAGGCTGATCAGTATTGGAGCAATCCCGAATAACACCAGTTGCTCCCATCCGAAAGTGAGTCCGGCGATGACCCCGATGGCTCCAAACAACCACCAACGCCACGGCCCTGTCAGCAAGCCCACCATTCCTCCTCGGCCTTGATCGGAATTCATCTTTCCCTTGTCTCCGTTACTCGTCTTCTTGTCACAACAATTCATCTTGCCTCTCACTCTTACTGGGGTTAGCCCGACCATCGCTGACGCGTTAGATAGCTCTGCTATTGAGCATTTCGAACGAACATAACGTTGAAGCAAGGTTTAAGATCAAGGGTTTTATCAGAGTGGCCAGAGGGAGTTCATCCTGGGCCTTCGGGAATTGACGGGTTGTGTTACTGAAATAAAAAAATGCTAGGATTATTGGAACAGATAGAGGGGTTGTCTGTCACACCCCGTATCCCCACAGCTTGGTGCTTGAAATCAGGATGTCCGCAAAGAACCGCCCAATCATCTCCGTTTTGCTATCACTACTTCTGGTGATCAGCGGGCCGGTGTTGGCTATGTCAAAAGTGGCGGACAGCCAGGCGAAAGCTTCAATGCTGGATTGCGGGTCCATGTCCATGATGATGGCCCAGTCTGATAGCGCCAACGCCTCAACAGAGACTGGAACTGATTGTGTCTCAGCCCCTGACATGGCCTGCCCGAGTACCAGTGGGCTGATCAAATGCAGTGTTAGCGTGAGTTTTGCCCTCTTACCGGGGAACTCCATCGATTTTACCGATACCGGCTCCCACCCGGTATTGACCGCGCGAGCAACCCTTTACCAGGATCCGTTCCTGGCCTCTATCACACCCCCTCCAGAACAGCACTCCTGAGTTTTAACCCGGGTTTTGCCCATCGCGGCACGCCCATTAACGTTAATTCTTGAATCGAAGTCCCGTGCCTTGAATCCAATAATCACGGGCTTTTAACCGGAGTGAATCCTATGCGTAATTCAACCATCAAAGTCACGGTTCTAGCGGCAGTCCTGGCAGGCAGCGCTGCTACCCTGTCAGCTTTTGCCCATGAAAGCGAAGACCAGGGAATGATGTCCTCAGAAGGCATGCACGGAATGGGCGGCATGATGCAGATGATGAACATGATGTCCGAAATGGATCCCGAAGACCGGAAGGCCATGACCGAAGCCTGCATGAGCATGATGCAGAGCCATGGTGATCAGCCGATGGACGGCGACAAGGAAGACGCCAACTGACATTTTCGGCAAACAGTCTGAACTGACATCAAATGCCCGGGGAAAACCAAAGTGCCCCGGGCACTTCATTGCAATCTACTACCCTTTGCCTATTGATACTGAGGACTACCATGAACATGAAAAAACTTGCCCTGTCGGTCGGCCTGTCCGGCATCGTTCTTGCTGCTGGCGCAACCACGCTGGCGATCCAAGCCAATGAGTCGTCGCAGCCAGCGACTGCCCAAACCTCCAACAGCAGTGCCGGAACGGCCATCACGGTCTACAAGAGCCCCAATTGTGGCTGTTGCCAGTCCTGGGCTGAACACCTCGAAGCCAATGGCTTTGAGACCACGATTGTAGAAACCGACGACCTTAATGCCATCAAGCAGCAGCACGATGTGCCGCGCGACATGGCGTCCTGCCACACCGCGTTAATTGGTGACTTGGTGATTGAGGGACATGTGCCGGCCAATGACATCGTCGCCTACCTTGAGGACCCGCAGTTCAACACGATTGGTCTATCAGTGCCTGGCATGCCCCATGGTACCCCCGGCATGGAAACAGGCCGAAAGGACGACTACCAAGTCATCGCCTTCAACGCCAATGGCCAGCAACGGGTTTTCCGTGAGCACAAGGATTACTGAGGTCCGTCCTATGAAAGCCATTTTTTACCATCTGAGTTCTGGCGCCTCCGGCCTTTTCCTGTTGGCGTTGGCGGTCTTCATGCCCGCCCTGGTTCAAGCCCAGCCTGCGAGTGATGGCCAATCAGTGAAGGCGTTGACCACCAACGCCTCGGGAGCTCTGGTGGTGCTTCGCGGCAGTGGTCTGTTTGCCCTTGAAGGGCAGACTGCCGTCGAGATGCCGCTACCACCGTCTGATTCTGGCAGTCAGCCTAACACTCTGGCCAAGGGTGCAGACTCAAGCCTGTACCTGGCAGGGCCTGGCCTTGGCATCTGGCGCTACGACAATGCCAACGAGAGCTGGCAGCCCCTGAACGACACCCTGCCCGATCTCGGGATCACAGCGATCGCGGCACACGCCACACAACCGGATACGCTCTACGCCTATCTCGGTGACGATGGCATGTTCCGTTCCAGGGACGGCGGTGAGGGCTGGGTAAAAGTTGACAGTGGCCCCCGAGAGCCGGTGCAGGCGTTCCTGCACTCGGATATGCCGGGCAGCATGGAGAGTGGCTGGCTTTTCGCTGGTACCACCCGCGGTGTTTCACGTTCCATGGACTGTTTCTGCTTCTGGGGCGATGCCGGCGAGTTGCGGGGCACTGTTGCCGCCATTGATTACGATCCGTCGGCCCCGGAAAACGTCTATGCCGTGACCGAGGGTCGACTTCACCATAGTTCCGACGGCGGCGAAACCTGGGCCAACCTTGAATCAACCCAGGCGGTGACCGCGCTGACATTCTCACCTACGGAAGGTCTCGTGGTAGGTACCGAAAACGGTGATCTGCTGACGCGGGACGCCTCTGGCGAATGGGTGCCTCTTTATGAATAAATGGTCATTCCCGCTGGTCTTGCTCGTTGCCCCCGCCATTGTGATGGCGGGGGGCGCACCAACGAACAGTGACAGCGTGCCGGCCGAAGTGGCCGAGGGCCGTCAGATTTATGAGCAGTACTGCGCCGCCTGCCACGGACGGCAGGGCGAGGGCACTGCCGACTGGAACAAGCCGGATGAGAAAGGCGAAATGCCGCCACCACCTCACGATGAGACAGGCCACACCTGGCGTCACAGCGACTCCATGTTAGTTAGGATGATCGCAGAGGGGTGGCGGCACCCCTTCAACAAAACGGACCGACTGACCATGCCGGCGTTCAAGGACATTCTCACCGACCAGGAAATTCGATCGGTGATCGAGTATCTGAAAACTCTATGGACGGAGGACCAGCGTCGCTACCAACAGAACGAGAGTCCGGACTCTAATCAGGCTGCAAGTCCTTCCTGATTCCTCAAGCATGACAGACAGCACTCACGTCAGATCTCGGGTAACTCAAGGATGTCATTGAAACAGCACTTCAAGCAGTGGTCATGGTTATTCGGTATCGCCGGTTTCGGTGCGGTAGTTGCGGCAATTTTTGTGTTGCCGCAGTACTTGAAGCCAGATCTGGATACCGGCATCACTTATTATCCCACCGAAGGATGCGCGCCTTTTGACGGTCAGTGCATCGGGCAAAAGGGCAATCAAACCATCACCGTGGATCTGCGTGACGAGGTCATCGAATCGATGACAGAAATCCCCATTCGTGTGCGCCTAGACAACATGACGGGCGATTCCCTGATCGTGGATTTTGAAGGGCTTGAGATGTACATGGGCGTGATCCGCACCCAACTGGTTCCAAACGCCCAGGGTGTTTACCAGGGAACCATTACCCTGCCGGAGTGCGGTACTGGCAAGATGCTATGGCGGGCGCGTGCCATCATCGATAACGGCACGTCCAGGGAAGGCATCAAATTCGATTTTTGGGCAATTTGACGGAATCACCTAACTTGGGGGTCTAAATGCCTGATCTTGCAACCTGGGGCATCATGGCCGCCTTTATGGGCGGCCTGGTGTCCTTCTTTTCCCCGTGTACGCTGCCCCTGGTCCCTGGTTACCTGTCTGTGGTAACCGGCGGGGCGATCAATGACAGCGCCAATCGCCTGAAGGCGTTCTGGCTGAGCCTTTGCTTTGTGTTGGGTTTCAGTCTGGTGTTCGTGGCCCTCGGCGCGAGTGCGAGTCTGGTGGGTCAGTGGCTCATGGGCTACCGGCAGCAGGCCAACCTGGTTGCCGGCGTGCTCATTGTGCTGATGGGACTGTTCATGATGGGCTGGTGGAGTATGCCGGCCCTGCAACGGGACTGGCGCCTTGGGCAGGCCCTGGAAGGGGGGCGCCCGACGGCATCCTTCCTGCTGGGTGTGGCGTTTGCCATCGGCTGGACACCCTGCATAGGACCAATCCTGGGGGCCATACTGGCGCTCAGTTCTACTCACGCCAATGCCGAAGCCGGCATGTTGTACCTGGCGGTCTATTCACTGGGGCTGGCTGTGCCATTTCTGGTCACCGCCCTGTCGATCGAGCATTTCCGTAAGCGCGTGCGCTGGTTGAGCCGCTGGAGCCGTCACCTGCGGGTGCTCGCGGGTGTGGTGCTGGTTATCATGGGCGTGATGGTGATTACCGGTCAGATGACACGCTTTGCGTCCTGGATGTTATCGGCATTTCCCATGCTCGGAGAGCTAGGCTGAATGGAGATATGATGACTCGCGCGAAGGCACTGTGCCCTGGCTGGATTCTGGTCCTGATGTTCTGGTCCGTCAGTTTCTTTTTGCACTTCTTCTGGGAGATGATCCAGGTACCCTTTTTTGAAGGCATGACGGAAGCGCCTCACGGTGCTGTCATCTGGTTATGCACTCGGGCCGCCGTCGGCGATGCCAATATCGCGCTTTTTGCCTATGGGGTTGCAGCATTGGCGGTACGAAATCTGTTCTGGATACAAGGGCCCTGGCGGAGCCTCGCCCTGGGGAGTTTTCTGGCTGCGGGGTTGTTGGTCACCGTGCTGTTTGAAGCCTGGGCTACCGGTGCCGGCGAACGCTGGCAATACAGCGAATCAATGCCTGTATTGCCACTGCTTGGCACCGGGGTTACTCCGATATTACAGTGGGTATTGATTCCCCTGGTTTCGTTTTATTCCACGCGCTGGATGTACAGAGGATGGCTCAAAAAGGAACAATAACCTGCCTACAGGTTTCCTTCAGCTTTCCGCCATCGCTGTACAAACAACAGGCTGACGCCTGGACCAGCCAATCAAGCCGATGCCCGCTATGATCATTGGTAATGTCAGCAGCTGCCCCATGGTCATCCAACCAAAGGCCACAAATCCCAGCTGCGGGTCCGGAAGGCGGACAAACTCGACGGAGAAACGGAACGCGCCGTAGAGCAACAGAAATAAACCGGACGCAGCGCCATTTCGCCGGGGGTTACTGGTAAACCACCACAGCACCACAAACAAAACGACACCTTCCAGCGCCAACTGATACAAAGAAGACGGGTGCCGGGGTTCTGGCCCCATATGAGGAAAGGCCATGGCCCACGGCACCTCGCTGACTCTGCCCGGCAGTTCGTGGTTTATGAAATTACCCAGGCGCCCGGCACCCAGACCGATCGGAACCAGCGGCGCGATGAAGTCGGTAAGCCGAAGAAAACCCAGGCTGTACTTGCGCGCAAAGACAACAACGGCAACCAGCACCCCGGCAAAGCCACCATGAAAACTCATGCCGCCCTCCCAGATTCTGAACAGCCAGAGTGGGTTGGCCAACAACTTGTCGAAATCATAGAACAGCACGTAACCGAGCCGCCCGCCAAGTATTACGCCAACTGCACAGTAGAAAACCAGCGTTTCGATGGCGTCGTAACTCAACCCCAAGCGGTGAGCCCTTCGGCGCCCAAGCCACCAAGCTGCCAGAAAACCAACAAGATACATCAGGCCGTACCAATGAACTTGCAATGGCCCCAGAGAAATTGCCACGGGATTAATGTTTGGGTATGAAAGCATTCAACCTCTTCCTGGCGTGGTTACTAGTCCGCTACGCTAAGTATCGATGTGGCATTTTAGGTTTATCATCCCAAAATATATCGAATCTATACCTGCGAAAGGTTTTTCAATTATGAAATTAGCTTCGCGTGGATGCCTTTTTCCCGAGAAGTTGGCGTCAATCATCATAGCTCGACTGACGCCAAACATAATTTACTTAAAAATATTTATATTGGTTATCTTTCGTGATGGGAACGATTTATCGCGTTTTTAGTAGGTACATGCATTTTGGCATGAAAATTCTCATGTCTGACATGGATCTCATCGTGCATTTCATGCATTTTTATATGTTCCATTTTCAGCTCCGTTGTTCGACCTTCAGGGCTTTGTGCTTGAGCAGGGAAACTGCGAGCTTCATTGAACCTGTCGGCCAGCCCCCCCGCATTAGCGGTCATTGAGACTGTGAAAGCAAGGATTATGATTACAAATAATTTATTCATGTCGCGTCTCCATAAATTCGGATGGGTAATTCAGGCTGAATTCAGTTTCGAATGATTTAATGCATCTGTCAGTGGCTTTATTGATGTTCATCAAGCCCGGCCATTGTCTTCTTGAGTTAACTTTGCCACAGACACCTCTGTGGCTTTTTTTAATTCGCACTCGATAAAATAAATTTCGCTAATAAATTATTTTTTATAATCCTCAAGAAGGTGTCATCCTATTTAACTATATCCTGAATCCGTGACTTCAACGAGCTGAACTCACGCCCAAAGACTGCAATAACAAGGCTTAGAGCGATATAATAGCATCTGACACCCATTCACCCAGTTAGTGCTTTCGGCTCATGCGTACCTTCACTCTCCAGCAATCCCGAACCGAAGTCTATACACCCAACGGCGGGCTGGCCCTGGTCGGTCATTGCCTGAACCGGCATACATCGCTCACCAAAACCGCCCGCACCGTCGTCAAGCGGCACGGTATTCCGAACATTGAACTGATCCGGACCTATCTTGGCCTGATCACGCTGGGCAAGAGTGACTTCGAGGCGGTCGAGCCGGTTCGAACGGACCCATTTTTCAAATCTGCCCTGGGCATCAGGCAATCGCCATCGTCGGCCCGGTTGCGCCAGCGATTTGATGAAGACGCTCAAGGCCTGACACCCCTGCTGGACGATGCCAGCGTCGA
The DNA here is from genome assembly GCF_001447155.2 of Marinobacter sp. LQ44. Classification (NCBI taxonomy): domain Bacteria; kingdom Pseudomonadati; phylum Pseudomonadota; class Gammaproteobacteria; order Pseudomonadales; family Marinobacteraceae; genus Marinobacter; species Marinobacter sp. LQ44. The sequence goes on from NZ_CP014754.1 coordinate 320,190, forward strand.
GTTTCTTCAGTCCGTCGAAGCTCCGGTGTCACCTCTGGCGATGGGCCACGTTGCGCTGGATATGGATGTCTTTCCCATGGACAACAGCCAGACCCATAAGGAGGGTGTCAGCTACACCTACAAGGGCTACGACGGTTATGCACCGCTGGCCGCCTACCTGGGGCAGGAAGGCTGGTGCCTGGGTTGCGAGCTGCGCCCTGGCAGCCAGCACGCCAACAAGGGATTTCTCGATACCCTCAAACGGGTGTTACCCCGGGCTCGATCACTGACGGATAAGCCCATTTTGTTGCGCCTGGACAGCGCACACGATGCCCGTGCCAATCGCGATTTCCTGCGCGAGCAGGACCAGGTCGACTTCCTGATCAAGTGGAACCCTCGTAAAGAGAATCCGCTCGTCTGGGCGGACAAGGTCCAGGCCCGGAAAGCCTGGTCACTGGAGCGCGATGGCAAGATGGAAGCGGTTCTGTCGGAAGCGATTCCGGACGAGCCCGGTCTGCGCCGCATCGTGAAGGTCACCGTTCGTACCAGCGATGCCGAAGGCCAGCTGTATCTCGAACCGGAAGTCAGCCTCGAAGGCTGGGTGACCTCGTTGCCGGCCGAAGTAGCCGACGAGCAACACATCATGGCGCTGTACAGCGATCACGCCACCAGTGAGCAGTTCCACAGCGAGTTCAAGACCGACCTGGACCTGGAACGACTTCCGTCCGGGAAATTCGACACCAACAACCTGGTCATGGCCTTCGCGACGATGGGTTACAATGTGTTGCGCTGGATGGGTCTGCGACTGACCGGCCCGGATGCACCGGTTCGCCACCCGGCCAAGCGTCGCCGCCTGAGAACCGTGATGCAGGAAATCATGACCATGGCCTGCCGCCTGGTGCACAGCGGCCGGCAATGGATACTGAGATTTGGCCGACACTGTCCAGGCTTTACGGTTTACCGCGACCTTTATCGGGGCCTTGCTTCCTCTGGATAGGCCAACTCAACCACTGGAAAAAAAACAATCATCCCGGAATCCTCTGCCGGGACAGCCCGCTATTGCCTGAACGCTGCCTTCTGGTTGTTTATTGATCAACCCAGGGCCGTCGCCCCCTTCCGGCCTCAGCTTCCCGGCCCTCAAAAACCAGCATTTCACCAGATTCCCGTTCAAGTTGGCACTTGGGGCCACCTGACGGGTATGTTGGCAAGCGGAGTCACTGATTCAGGTATATTAGATCACGCAGAGCTGAAACTGACCTGAAATTCTCAAAAAACTAAACAAAGAGTTGATAGATTGCTGTGGTTTTTAATTGAACCAGCTTTCAATAACCTTTCGTTTTCGAAATGACGACAATCGACTTGCGTTTCAGGCATTAAAGGTCGTCCATTCGACCTATCTGACGGGCCAGACGCATAGATTCGTTCTTCTCCATCTCCAGGAGTGCTGCCAGCAACTCCCTGGCCTCCGGGATTTCCGCTTTCTCCCACAGCGTTTTGTACAGATCCATCACTTGCCCATGAAAATCCATAACCTCACGGTAGATCCCCTGAAAATCCAGTTTGGCATAGGGCTGGTCACAGGTGCGGTGGGTTTCTATCGGATTGTGTTTAAGGTAATCGTAGACCCGGGTCTCAAGCGTATTGCGGGCACTTTGGCGTTCAAACTCATCAACAATCCGGGCCAGCTCCGCTTCGTGAGCCGAGAGATACTCCAATAGCGCCTTTGTTCTCTCCTCTTCATTAGCCGTCGCACAATGCCCCAGACAACTTGCCAGGTTCTGGTGCAGGTCCCGGGTCCAGTCAATCAATTCACCGAACGTTCTGATGTCCATATTGATACCCTCTTCTGGCTCAGTGATCTATTAAAGTCGCTGTTTCAGATCCCGAAGGTTCGGGATAAAGCGCGGTGTGTTAGCGGCATACTGTCGCCACGTGTCTCCGAAGACCTTTTCGACCTCCTGCTCCTCATGAACGGACAACCGGGAATACATCCAGAGAAGCACCGGGAACATCGCCAACGTGAGCAGTGTCAGCCATTGGAGAAGAAACCCAAACATGATCGACACAAAGCCAATGTACTGGGGATGACGAACCCAGGCGTATAGCCCTGTCGTTGCCAGTTTGCCCTCTTTCTGGGCGGCATAGAGAGTTCGCCAGCCAGCCGCAATCAGATAGAATCCCCCGACAATGAAAGCCGTGCTCAGCAAATGAAACGGCCCGAAATGTGGAGAGCCCTGCCACCCGAACAGCATTTCCAGCAAATGCCCGCTGTTGTGGGAAAACCAGTCCACATCCGGATAGCGAGTCTGCAACCAGCCCGCCAGGAAATAGAGTGTCAACGGGAACCCGTACATTTCCGTGAACAGCGCGACGAGAAAAGCACTGAACGCCCCGAACGAGCGCCAGTCCCGCTTCGTTTGGGGTTTAAAAAAGCTGAATGCAAAAAAGATAAAGACAGCAGAGTTCAGAATAACGAGGCTCCAAAGCCCATAATCCGTCGCCTCGCTACTCACGGTCGTCGTCCTTTTGTTGGGCGTGTTGATGCGTGCCATGACCGCCATGCATAAAAATATGCATCAACGGGCAAATCAGGAGAATCAACCAGGGTAAGGCCCCGAGTATATGAACTTTATGCTCGCCCCAAAGGAGCACCAGGGCGATCACACCGAAGACAGATAAAGTGATCCAGTACCGACGATTAAATTCCATACCCATCGCTCCAATAATTGAAAGTCTTGGCTTTGGGGTCTGGCGACCTGCCAAAACACTTCTTCTTGGAGTTAATCACGGTGAGCTGAATTCAAGCTGAACGGTCTGGATACACCCTGTGTAACTTGATCGAGGTCAACTGATCACGATCTCAAACAACCGATGGCGCCGCCTCAGATACCTGCTATAACCTCGGACAGTGCCTCCCTGACCTTACCGGCAACCTGTTTCAGTTCGCTGTTTTCAATCGCCGTCATTGAAGCTACGGGATCTATCGCGCTGACTTCGATACCTTCAGACGTTTCCCGCAGAATGACATTGCACGGCAACATGGCCCCTACCCGGGGCTCTACACCAATGGCTTCCCACGCCATAGCAGGATTACACGCTCCAAGGATCCGGTACGCGGGCATTTCCTTGTCAAGCTTCTCCTTCATCGTGGCTTTGACATCAATTTCTGTCAGCACCCCAAAACCGTGATCTGTGAGGGACTGACGCGTTCTTTTGTCAACCTCGTCAAAATCAGCGTCTTCTATGATTCGATCAATCGTGTACCGCATAATCGTCTCCAACAAATCCAACGTTTATTACTTAGCGCCAAGCTTAATCACTCGCAGGCGCAGCGCATTCACGATCACGCTGACCGAAGACAGCGACATAGCCGCCGCCGCAAAAATCGGTGACAGCAGGATGCCGAAAAACGGGTATAGAACGCCGGCCGCTATCGGCACACCCGCAGAGTTATAGACAAAGGCAAAAAACAAGTTCTGCCGGATATTGCGCATAGTTGCCAGCGACAATCGACGTGCTTCCACAATGCCCATGAGATCGCCGCGCAACAGGGTGATGCCGGCGCTTTCGATGGCCACATCAGTGCCCGTGCCCATGGCTATGCCTACATCGGCGGTTGCCAGAGCCGGAGCGTCGTTCACCCCGTCACCAGCCATCACCACAACACGGCCCTCATCTTTCAGGCGCTGAACGATCTTGCCCTTATCCTCCGGAAGCACTTCCGCTTCCACTTCATCGATGTGCAATTTACGGGCAACCGCCTCGGCCGACGTCCGGTTGTCGCCGGTGAGCATGACGACTCGGATGCCGTCTTTCTGCAGTGCAGAAATAGCCGCTTCAGTGGTTTCTTTCACCGGATCAGCGATGGCAAGCAAACCGGCCACTTTGCCGTCTACGGCCGCGAAAATAACAGTCGCCCCATCCTGGCGGAGCTGGTCGGCTTCGCTTTCAAAGTCCGCGGTGTCCACATTTTCCGCTTCGATCAACAGCCGGTTTCCGAGCAATACCCGTCGTCCATCAATCCTGCCGGTGACGCCCTTCCCATTGGGTGAATCAAAATCTTCCGCGTCCGGTAGTTTCAAGCCCATGGTCTTTGCTTTATCGAGAATGGCGTGGGCCAGCGGATGCTCACTGCCCTTTTCCAGACCGCCGGCAAACCGCATGAGCTCATCCTCGCTGCCCCCCTCAGCTGTCACCAGTTTGATCACCTGAGGTTTGCCTTCAGTCAGCGTTCCCGTCTTGTCCACCACTACGGTGTCCACTTTCTCCATGCGCTCCAGTGCTTCGGCATCACGAATCAGCACACCGCTTTGAGCACCCCGCCCAACGCCGACCATAATCGACATGGGCGTTGCCAGCCCCAAAGCACAGGGGCAAGCAATAATCAGCACGCTCACCGCAGCAATCAGCCCGAACGCCATAGGCGGCGTGGGCCCGAAGAATGACCAGGCGATAATGGCGATCACGATCACCGCAGGCACAAAATAACCCGCCACCTTGTCGGCCAGGCCCTGAATGGGCGCGCGGCTGCGCTGGGCGCTCGCCACCATCTGCACAATCTGGGACAGCATGGTGTCACGGCCAACCTTGTCGGCCCGCATGATAAAGCTGCCCTGCTGGTTGATACTGCCGCCGATCACCTGGTCGCCGGATTTTTTGCTGACTGCCAAAGGCTCACCGGTCACCATGGATTCATCCACGTTGGAGCTGCCTTCAAGCACCTCGCCGTCCAACGGCACCTTGTCTCCCGGACGTACCCGCAAGCGGTCACCGACCTTGACCTGATCCAGCGATACATCGGACTCACGGCCATCATCGTCCAGTTTCCTGGCCGTTGCCGGCGCCAGATCTAACAGAGCCTTGATGGCCCCGGAGGTTTTCTCCCGGGCGCGCAATTCCAGCACCTGTCCAAGCAGCACCAGCACCACAATGACCGCTGCCGCCTCAAAGTACACTGCCACTGAGCCGTCGGCCTGCCGGAAAGCGCCCGGGAATACCTGGGGCGCAAGTGTGGCGACCAGGCTGTAGATCAGGGCCACGCCGGTACCAATGGCTATCAGCGTGAACATGTTCAGGTTACGGCTAACCACGGATTTCCAACCCCGGACGAAGAAGGGCCAACCGCACCAGAGCACCACAGGCGTTGCCAGCACCAGTTGAATCCAGTTGGACATCTGCGGGGCTATAATGTGATCGAGTCCGGTGAGGTGCCCACCCATCTCCAGTACCAGTACAGGCAGGGCCAGCACCAGGCCGATCCAGAATCGGCGGGTCATGTCTTTGAGTTCTTCCGAGGGCCCGTCGTCCAGGCTTACCTGCTCGGGCTCTAGGGCCATGCCGCAGATTGGGCAGTCCCCTGGCCCTTGCTGCCGAATCTCGGGGTGCATGGGACAGGTATACATAGTGCCCGGCGCTACCGGCTCTTGCTGTTTCTTTTCCCAATCGAGGTACTGCTCAGGGTCCTCGTCGAATTTCTACTATGAGCTACGGATCACCTTTGCCTGTTCCCCGACAGCGGAACCGCTTGTTGTTTTCCGAGGCGCTTTGACAACGATCACCAAGCCGACAATTGTGATTCCTATCCCGATCATCTCCAGTGATGTGAAAGTTTCGCCGAACAAAAGCATTCCGATAGCGAGACCGAAAACAGGCGTTAAAAAGGTAAACGAATTGAGGCTGTTCAAGGGCGCGCTGGCGAGCAAGGCATACCAGAGCACAACCATCATTGCCGTTGCCGGAATGGCCAGAACGAACATGGCAGTGGTAAATGACCAAGTCCAATCAATCTCGAAGCCCTCGCCCAAGGTCACAGATGCTATTCCCAGAAACACTGAACCTATGACAAGCTGAATGCCCATCGACCAATAGATATCATCACTGCCGGCCTGGTATTTAAGCAGCACGTTTCCAATGGCGGTTCCAATGGCACCACCAAGAACATAGACGGCCCCTGAAAATCTGGCGTTACCAAATTCCATCTCTGGCATCGCTAGCACCACAACACCAATAAAACCGATCAAAAGGCCTACAAACACACGCCCGGTCACAACCTCTCGGACGATAAAAAATGAAAGAACCGCCGCAAACAGCGGTTGCGCATTAGCCAGAACGGTTGCAAGTCCTGGCCCCAGTTTGCCAGCTCCTAAAAACATCCCTCCAAGCCCCATGCCCGTGTAACTGAAGCCAATTGCGGCCAGTATCAGGAGCTGGCGAAGTGAATAACTGGGCCGGCCACCTTTTGTAAAAGCCAGCAGAATCAGACAGAGCCCTGCCAGCAATGCGCGTAAAGCGGCAAAAAGCAAAGGTGGCGCGTCCGGCAACCCCACCACAATAAAAGGAAAGCAGATCGCCCAAAGAAAGGCGACAAGAACCATCCCAGCGACTGCACGTATCGAAAGTGATTGGTTCACCAACGGCTCCTTTATCTACCCATCAAATGAGTAGAGCTTTTGTTCAAGCTTGCCGCCCCAATCCGCGCAATCGCGGCAAAAACCTGGGAGTGTTGTCTGCATAGTGTCTCCAGGCTTCCCCGAACGTTTCTTCGGCTTCCCGTTCCTCACTGATCGATAACCGTGAATACATCCAGAGCAAAACCGGGAACATCGCCAGGGTTAACAGAGTCGGCCACTGCAGCAGGAAGCCAAACATTATCAAGACAAAGCCGACATACTGTGGATGCCGAACATACGAATAGAGACCTGTCGTAGCCAGCTTTCGCTCTTTTTGCGCCGCGTACAAGGTTCGCCACCCGGCGGCAATCAAGTAAAAACCTCCACCAATAAACACCGTACTCAACAAGTGGAAGGGGCCGAAATGGGGAGAACCCTGCCAACCAAAAAGCATTTCAAGCAGGTGCCCGCTATCGTGGGCAAGCCAATTTACATCGGGGTATTGAGTCTGAAGCCAACCGGATAGAAAATAGAGTGTCAACGGGAACCCATACATCTCAGTGAATAATGCCACGAGAAACGCGCTGAACGCGCCGAAGGATCGCCAGTCTCGTTGGGTCTGTGGCTTAAAAAAACTGAAAGCGAAGAAAATAAAGATCACCGAGTTAAGAACCACCAGCCCCCAAAGGCCGTAGTCGGACGAAGCATCAGTCATCGCGTTGGCCTCCGTTTTTGCCTTCTGGTTGATCGTGGTGGTTGTGGCCACCGTGACTCCCATGCCCTCCGTGCATAAACATATGAATAAACGGGCATGCAAGAAGGATTAACCACGGCAGAGCACCCAGAAGGTGAACCTTATGTTCGCCCCAGAGTAAAACCAAAGCGATAACCGCAAAAATTGCCAACGTAATCTTAAAACGCTTATCCATATAGAATCCCTTTGGGAAAAGCTTATCAGTGGGGCTTACTGGCTAGTAAGCCTCAAGCGATATTTGGTGACCTATCCCGTCCAAAGAAACGTCATCGATAATTTCCAGAGAGCCCGGATCAAGCACCCAGAGCCTGGCTTCGGCCCGACTGGTGATTAATAGGCTGCCATCGACGGGAGAGACCGCCAGGTGGTAAGGGGCCGGCGCCAGAGGCATGCTGTCGCGGGTTCCGCTGGCCAGCTCGATACGGACAACTTGGTTGCCGCCCTCGCTGGTCGCATAAAGTATCTGGCCATCTGTGCTTAGTCCCACGCCGTGGGGTTGCGGCCCAACATCGTATCTTGCCAGCACCTCACCTCTGGAAAGCCCAAGGACAGCGACTTCCCCCGAGGCCCCGTCATTCACATACACCCTCTCGTTGTCAGGGGAAAGCACCATGTGCTCAGGCCCACCGCCGACGCGAAGATTACGCTTGACGAACCAGTGCCGAGTATCCACTTCGCTGACGGTCCCGTTACCAGTATTGCTGACCAGTAAAGACTGACCGTCATCGGTCGCCACTACGTAGTTTGGCGCCGGGCCCGTGGCCAGGGTTTCAACAAGCTGTCCGGACTCCAGGTCAACCACACTGATCCCACCGCCCATAGGATGAGTGGAGACAGCGAATCGACCGTCAGGGGTCACCAGCACATGGTGCACGGGCCCTGGCACCTCTACAGTGCGAGTAATCGCGCTCTTGGCGGTATCCACAACGTAGATCCGGCCGGTATTGGCGTCTTCCGGAGCCGCGGTAGCTTCACCACCGTGGTGGGCCGCGTGCTCGTCCTCCGTCACGCCCTCCGGGCGACTGATCGGCTCTTCGCTGTCGTGCGCGGTCAGACTGCCAGCAACCAGATAGTGACCATCCGGAGTCAGGGCCGAGCCATGGGTGTTGATTGTCCCCATAATCGACGGCATTACCTGACGACTTCTCAGATCAATAATGCCAACAGAATCAGCTGTCCCCATGGGTACAAACGCTCGACGGCCATCTGCAATTGCAATAGTCGATAAACCTATCAAAGCGGTGATCGCGAATCCGGTAAACCACCCTTTTTTTGATCTATATTTCATAGTTCTGCCGCCTGAATCATCGTGTAGTACCAGTCTGCTACCTATCGGGAGAGTCTAAGATGGGTAGAGAGAGCCAACTTACCTAGCGATAGTTCAACACGCGGAACTGAAACAGACCTGAAAACAGATCTGAAGTATGAATCTATTTGACGTAGATCACACATGGGAGATAGGTTTTTTTGAATTTCAAGTATGCGATTACAATCAGTGAAACTCTCGACCAACGGACTCCTGATGCCCGAACCTATCCACAAAAACCAACGATTAGCCGACAGTCGAGCCTACAAGCTCAATCGCCATTGCTACTGCATCACTCTCGACCGTAAAGCGCTCAACAAGAGCCTCAGAAGCATTCTTATCGATGCTGGAAGTGGACCGTCAGAGTTCGCCGAGTTCGACCAGCTTTTTTCAAACACACCGATTTTTGTTCCCAGATCCGACATAGCTGCGATGGAAAGGATCGTCCAAGCGATCGAATCGGCCACCGAACTTCCGTCGTTTCGTGAACGAGTTCTGTCCTGGGCACCAAAAATCGCACAGTTCAATCCGGGCCCCATTGGGGCATTCATGGGTTACGACTTTCACCTGGGTCCCGACGGCCCCCGGCTGATAGAGATCAACACCAATGCCGGAGGTGCCTTCCTGAACGTTGTGCTGGCGAGAGCCCAGCATCGCTGCTGTAACCCATCTCAACAGACCGCAGTAACCCGTAGCGAGCTCGACGGATTCGAGGATGCAGTGTTGACGATGTTCAAACAGGAGTGGCAAAGACAGCATGCCACTTCGGTACCCAACTGCCTGGCGATAGTTGATGATGCCCCGAAGACCCAGTTTATGTTTCCCGAATTCCAGTTGGCCCAACAACTTTTCCAGACCAAAGGAATTGAGACGTTGATACTCGATCCCTCAGAGCTTGTGTATGCCGATGGGCGACTGACAGCCCGTGGTAAGCCCATTTGTATGGTTTACAACAGGCTGGTGGACTTTTCACTGGACGCCACGGCTCATGCGGCATTAAGACGTGCGTATCTGGACGGCGCCGTGGTTGTAACTCCCAACCCCCGAGTTCATGCCATTCTGGCCGATAAGCGAAACCTGACCTTGTTGTCAGCCCCGCAGACTCTACTCGACTGGGGACTGAGCTTAGCGGATGCGGGCTGCCTGGAAGACGCCGTGCCGAAGACCCGGCTGGTTTCGAGTGAAGATGCTGCGGCGTTGTGGAGCGCTCGGCGCCAATTGTTTTTTAAGCCGGTTGCAGGTCACGGCAGCAAGGGTGTCTACCGGGGCGACAAGATGACCCGGCGTGTTTTCGAAAACATTCTGGATGGCGGCTATATCGCACAAGATCTCGTCCCCGCTGGAGAACGAACTCTACGAATTGACGATGCGGTGACCACCAGAAAGGTCGACATTCGCCTGTATACCTACGCCGGCAAAAGTCTGCTGGTTGCCGCGAGGATATATCAGGGCCAGACAACCAACTTTCGCACGCCAGGAGGCGGGTTTGCACCGGTCTTCCAAGTGTGACTATTCACACTACGGGCAGATACTGCCAGGTGATGTTCATGCTTGATCTGCTCCTGTCCATGGCTCAGCAGCCCGATGTTGCTTACAACCTTCTCTGGGTGCTACCAGGGGCTCATGATGCAGCGCCTTCAACAGGCCGGCAGTCATAGCAACAATAACCAGTGAGAACGGCAAAGCCGCAAGTATGACCGCATCCTGAAGGACGGCAATCCCTCCAGCCACCAGCAGCACAGCTGTCAGCACCCCATTGGCAATGGCCCAACCGGCTCTTGACGCTTTCGGAGGCTCAAGTTTTCCTCCCGACAAAATGATATTGACGACCAATGCGCCCGAGTCCGCAGACGTTATAAAGTAGATGCCGATGAGGAGGGTTGCGACCAGACCCATGACAAATTTAAGTGACTCAGGAGCTCCCAGATGCTCGATGGTGGCAAAGAGTGCATAGGCGATGTCTTTGTTGACCGCGTCAACGATCCCGCCGCCACTAAAGAGTTCGCTGTGGAGCGCAGCCCCCCCCATCACCGCGATCCAAACGAAGGTCACCAGCGTTGGTAAAAGAAGAACTCCGAAAACAAACTCTCTCAAGGTGCGCCCGCGGGATATCCGGGCGATAAACAGCCCGACAAAAGGTGACCACGCTAACCACCAGCCCCAGAAAAACACCGTCCAGGTCGATTGCCAGTTCCCCGGTTCATTGGCGCCAACATAGAATGTCATAACTAACAGGTTATCGAGGTATCCGCCGATTTCCTGAACCAACAACCCAGCCATGTAATCAAATGGGCCAATCACCATAAAAGCTGCCAGCAAAACCAGCGTTAGCCAAAGATTCATCTCACTCAATATCTTGACGCCTCGCCTTACCCCGGACACCACCGAAATCGTCGCGATCATGGTAACCACTGTCACCACTGACAACTCTACCCAAAGGGAGGCCTCCACAGAAAAAAGCCACTTAAGGCCAGTGCCAGTCTGACGGGCCCCCAGCCCCAGCGTGGTCGCCAGACCAAAAACGGTAGCAAAAACAGCGAGGGCGTCCACCAAATGCCCCCAGAACCCAAAGATTTTCTCGCCAATAAACGGAAACAACGCAGAACGAGGGGCGAGCGGGAGGTCTTGCCGATAACTGAAGTATCCGAACGCAATAGCGACCATTGCAAAAATAGCCCACCCGTTAAGCCCCCAGTGGAAAAACGACAATTGAATTGCGGTGGACGCTGCGGAGGGGGTAAAGCCCTCTGGAGCAAAAGGGTTACCCTGGAAGTGCATGATCGGCTCGGCAATGCTCCAGAACAGGAGTCCTACCCCGATTCCAGCCGCAAACAGCATCGCCAACCAGGGAAAAAGCCGATATTCGGGTTGCTCATAATCTTTACCAAGACGGACGTTCTTATAGCGGCCCAGTCCCAACCACAATACAAATGCCGTCAGAAACGCAACCAGTGCCACATACCACCAGCGCAGCAGACCATCGACGGACGAAGAAACGTAAGCGAGCGCATACGCAAACTCAGACTGCCAGATCAGCGCGCCAGCGAGGGTCAAACCAATGGCCCCAATGCTAAATAGTGACGGCAAAATGGGTTATTGGAGATGGCTATTGCCTATAACGTTCCGCATGATGATTAGCCTTTTGTTATACCCTACTCTGCCAATAGCGATGCTCGTAGAAATTACTCCAAAGTGCGCCTAACGTGGCGGCAAAGAGCAGCTCCTCGACCGGGACCCCGAAAACCCTGAACCCGCTGATCGCTTCGTTGTTCCAGTAAAGATCAACAAAGTTTGGGTGTGACCAGTTCATCGCACTGAAAAAAACGAAATAAAACAGCGAAAATATTGCGGCACCTTTTATCGCACCATCGAGAAGATCGACTCGACAAATAACAGTGCTGATGGCCCCAGCCAAGAGCCCCATAGAGGCGGTATATATTGAGTTGAGACTGGTGGTCAGTTCCAGGAAGGCAAACACTAAAACCGGGGAGCTCAGAGCCAACGCATGAAACCGATGCATCCTCCCCAGTTTATAGTCACTCGGTATTGACTTTGCTTTCGTGGTCGATCCGAGCTCATAAAGCGTACTGGCCAAGCCTCCCACGGCGAAAGAGAACAGAATACTCTCGACATCAAAGCCGTAGTTTTCCCCCCAATCCGAACAACGTTGGAGGGCTCCAGTATTCCGGGTAAAAAAGCGGCTCCGTTAACCCCAGGGGAGCGGTACCAAGACTCATTGTCAGCATTTCCTTCTTGTTGCGGGTAAAGACGAAAACCACACTCCACAGAAGCACCAACAACACGCTCCAGATCAAATAGGTATAGAGCATCGGCATAAAAAACCATCCTGGCTCAGTGTTTATTCACAAGATTGCGGGGGGCACCCTCGATGAAGCCAACAATGTTTTCGCCAGTGGTCTTGAGGATTCTTTCGACAGCCTCTTTCGTATTGAACGCACTGTGGGGGGTGACGATGACGTTTCTCATGTGCTGAAGAACATGGTTGGCAAACAGCGTTTCCAGATCATGTTCCTTGTCAAAAAAAGAGCGGATCAATTCCACCTCTTCCCTGATGGAGGGCTCATCCGGCAGTACATCAAGACCGGCAGCCGACACCTTCCCATCCGCCAGCGCGTGCAGCAAAGCCTGGGTATCAACAATGGAGCCGCGAGCGGTATTAATCAGGACAACCCCGCGCTTCATCCGGGCGAACTCCCTGTCCGACAGAAGATGCTTGGCCGATTTGCTGCCAGGAACGTGCAGCGTCACAACATCGGACTGCTCAAGAAGACCATCCAAATCGACGTAAGACACGTTATATCGGTCCGCGAATACGTAATCCGGCTTGGGATCGCAGGCAAGAACGTTCAGACGAAACCCTTGCGCGATTTCCACAACACGCTTACCGATAGCACCGGTACCGATCACTCCAAGGGTTTTGCCTTGCAGATCGAATCCCTGCAGGCCTTTCTGCGAAAAATCCCCCTTGCGAGTGCGATTGATCGCCTCTGGAATCTTGTGGCTAATAGCAAGGAGCAGCGCAAAAACATGCTCCGCAACAGTCTGGTCACCGTAGACGGGCACATTGCTGACTGGAATCGCATTTCTGGTGCAATACTCCAAATCGATATGGTCGTATCCCGTCGACCGGGTAGCAATGAACTTCAGATGCTCAAAACAGTCAAGGACCGAGTGGTCCAGGACCGAATGAACGAAAGGGGAGATGATATCGGCGTCCCTGTATAGCCCAACGTTGTCTATTCCGAGTTCCTCGTCCGTGAAAACAACCTCATGATTGCAGCAGGCCTGCTGCAGAATATCGCACTCCCACTTCTCTGCCTCAAAGAACACAATTTTCATTATCTCTCCTTAGCCATGCCCATTCTTACTCTGGCCAACCCACTAAGAGCCCCGGAACAGGAGTATCAGTGGGAGGTCCAGCGTTCTATCTGTCTATCTGTCCATTTCGTGCCTAAGACTTTCTCTCGACGCTGACGCAGAGCGTTCATCACCGCCGGCAACGAGGATGCACTCATTGCAAAAGTGGCAAAGGAAGGTCCTATCAGGATGCCAAGGAATCGGTAGAGCACACCGGCAGCCACAGGCTCAGCCGCACTGTTGTAGACTAGGGCAAAAAACAGGTTCTGCTTGCCGATGGTTTCATACCACTCTAGCCTTTCAAGGATCGACCTAGTCACAATCAATATAGTTGCCTTCTACTGCACTCCATTCCACTACGCCCGGATGAACTGAACCTGAAAAGCATTTCTGTGCTTTGCATTTTTTTGATCACCATCAACTTTTCGGTAAAGCCATTGCCCTGAGCTACGCGTCAAATCGGACTTTCAGCTGAAATTCAGTCTTTGTCTATAATCTGGTCACTTAAGCAACATAACAGTTCGCTCGCCCCTTTTCAGAAGCTGGAGATACAAAAGATGGTCGGTCAGAGAATTATTCGCGTCGCGGTCAACGGTTATGGCGTTATCGGCAAGCGGGTAGCACAAGCCGTTGCGGTACAAAAAGACATGGTCATAGCAGGTGTAGCTGATGTCGCGCAGGACTGGCGAGTGAGGGCCGCGCTGAGTAGAGGATATGCCCTGTACGGCGCGACTGAAGAGCACGCCGTTGCTATGGGCGCAGCCGGGCTCGATGTTTCCGGCTCTCTAGATGACTTACTTGGAGCCGCGGATATCGTGGTGGACTGCACACCGAAACACCTGGCCAGCAAGAATATCGAAACCTACCGGCGGCTTGGCATCAAGTACATCGTTCATGGCGGCGAGAAACATCAAAGCACGGGCCATTCATTCGTTGCCGAGGCCAACTACGCCAGCGCTGTCGGCCGTGACTGCACGCGCGTCGTATCGTGCAACACGACGTCGATCATTCGTACCCTGTCAGCGCTCAAACGCCACGGCTTGCTGGACCGGGCACGGGGAACCCTTCTGCGCCGGGCCACCGATCCCTGGGAGAGCCACCAGGGCGGGATCATGAATACCGTCGTGCCAGAGCCGGAGATTCCCAGTCACCAGGGCCCGGACGCCCAAAGTGTCGACCCGGACCTGGATGTGGTAACCATGGCGGTCAAGGTTCCGGAGACACTGGCCCACCTGCACTACTGGTCCGTTCAACTGACACGTGAGGCGAGCAAGGACGAAGTGCTCGATGCGTTCCGCACCTCCTCCCGCATTGTTTTCCTCCGGAACAGCGACGGGCTAAGCGCGATCAACAGCGTCAAGGAGTTGATGGCCGACCTTGGCCGACCTCACGACAGCCTGTATGAAGTCGCGCTTTGGGAAGACATGCTCAAAGTGCAGGGCAATGAGCTGTTTTATGCCTATATGGTCGACAACCAGGCGATTGTTGTTCCGGAAACCATCGATGCCATACGCGCACTGACCGGGGCCGAACCCGATGCGGAAACGTCGATCAGAGACACCAACGACAGCCTGGGTATCGGCTCTTTGGGGTTATAGATATGGACGGCAACCCCGGCGACGTCGCCTGTGAACCCGAGGGCGGGGCCGTGAAGGGTGTGTTCAGGCTGTTCGGTGAGGGAGACGAACTCTATGCGGAGATGATTCGCTCGGTCCGTGCTGCCACCCAGCGTATCTTTCTTGCTTCGTATATCCTCGCGGCGGACGAGGTGGGGACTGAACTGCTTGATGAACTGATGAAGCAGTCCCGCCACGGCCTCGACGTGCGCATTCACGTTGATGCGCTGGGCTCAAGCAGCGTTCTTACCCGAAAGCACCGACGCCAGCTCAGAGCCGCCGGCATCCGTCTTCAGCGCTTTCACCGCTGGAGTTGGCGGCAACCGATGCGTTACAACCGTCGCGACCATCGCAAGCTGCTGGTCATTGACGGCAAAACAGCGTACCTCGGCGGCTTCAACATTCATCGCGAAGGCTCGAGGCGCTATTACGGCCCAAAGCGTTGGCGCGACGTGCATGTGTGCTTCGAGGGGCCTCTGGCGGCGGAGGCTGACGCTCTGTTTGACGCCTTCTGGTGCGGTCACCCTGACTGGAGCCCACAGAGTCATACCATCGGTGACAGCCGGATCACTCCCAATACCACACGCGCCTGCCGCATCCAGCTGCGGTGCTCCATCAAAGACCAACTGGCTGGAGCATCCGACAAAATCTGGCTGGCGACGCCCTATTTCGTACCGGACCGGGGATTACGCAAACAACTTGCTCTCGCGGCCCGCCGTGGAGTCGATGTGCGGATCCTGACCACCGAAAAGACCGACTCGACCCCCGCACAATGGGCGGCCCGCGCCATTTACGGAGAACTGTTGGAACACGGCGTTCGCATATTCGAGTACACGCCCCGGCTAATGCATTCCAAAGTGCTGGTCGTTGACGATGTCTGGGGAAGCATAGGGACAGCGAACTTCGACTACAGAAGTTTGTTTATTAACTATGAACTGACGCTGATTTCCACAAACGAAGCCTTGAATGGCCAGTTAAGAAACGAGTTCGTAACTGATTTGCTGGATGCCAGTGAAATCACTGGCATCGCCTGGAAACACCGCGGCTTCATGAAAGGCGTGTATGACACGCTTGGCCTGTTGCTACGCAAGTGGCTTTGAACGGGCCCTTGATGCCAATGCCCGACTCCCTCAGAACCCATAGCGCGCCCCGAGATACAGGTTATTGTTACCCTGAAACTGACCGAAGAAGGTTTCCTCCCGCGCGCCGAAAAACAGGTTTCCGCCGGCTTCAACAGAGAGATGGTCATCAACCTGATAGCCCACCCGGGGGCGCAGGTACGCGTCCCGGTCCGAGGGCGAGTAGAACAGGAACAACGACCACTCCAGATTCTGGCTGTGTGTCAGCCATGTCAGCCGCTGGGTGAGGACGTGGCGATTCTCGTCCCGCACCGGGGCACCCGGGGGCAAGGCCCGCCGGTAGGCCTCAAACTCGCCCATGCGCTCAAGGTAGTATTGCAGGCCCAGGGTCAGGTTACGGGCAATTTCCTGCTCATAGCCGAGCAGCAGGCGCAGCTCGCTGTTGCGTACTGTGGGATCGTCGCCATCGCGGTCTGCGCGGGAATCGTAATAGCCCAGCTCGACGTTGCCGATGCCGGCCCCCACCGGCCCGCGCAGGCTGGCGCCGAGCACCGACAGCGGAGGAAACCTGGCCCGACCGCTGGCCGGATCAGCCCCGGCCGGGCTCTTCCAGAAGCCGTCGTAGCCGTAGAGCGCGACCTCGTAGGCGCCAAGGTTACGGTACAGCCGGGCGGCCCACTCGTCGTCTTCGAACGCGTCCGCCGGGCGGCCCGCCAGTACAACCGCATTGCGCCCGGTCAGCCGCCCTTGCCCTGTGTTGAAGAAAGAGAGACGGCGACCGTCGATGAAGCGATCCGCGTCAAACCGGGGGGTGTAGACAAGGTCAAGATTGGCCCAGCTGGAAAAAGCCGAAACCTTCAGCGCGTCCGAGGGCGCCTTGAGGTACTCCACATCGCGGCCGATAAAAAACGAGACCCAGTCCTTGGGAAACAGATCGTTGATGAATACCAGGTCGCCGGTTCCCCAGGTTAGTATCTGGCGCCCCAGCGTGATTGAACGATTCATTCATAGCATGATTGACCTGTATGTCGGGCGGCTAGCTGAATCGGTTGCCGCCTGGATTGTTTTAGTGTGAGAATCAGCACGGTGATCACCAACGCTTTACTTTTCCCCGTAAAGACTGTTGTAAATCGATCCTCGCGCTCCATCGCTACAATGTCGCCTTATCAGCGCCTGAGGAGCCACTTTTTGACAGGATCGCCTGCACTATCGAATGTGCATCACATTTGTTGGCCTGCAGCAGCCCCGATGTATCCAGGGTGCCACCATGGTTTTCATAACCAAACGCCAGCGTCCGGTCAGGTCCGAGATCGAGAGGACGGCAGATTCCCAGCAATGCCTCTGGGCGCATATGGCAGACGAACACTCTGAGTTTTGTATCGTGGGGAAACAGCTCGGCCCTGTAAGAAGTACCAGACTGATGTCCTGACTCGATTGGATCCCGGGGACTCCGGAATCGACCGGGCTCGAGAAGGCAGACCACACCACTCGAAAGCCCTCTCTGAGCCAGCGCTTCGGCAACCTCAAGGCAAACCCGGAGTTGATAGGCGCCGACAGCGATCAACTGCACATCACCGGCTTCACCAAGAGCGATGGCACCATTCCGGAGCAATTGCACAGCCTGACGGCCGTCAAAAACGGCAGGCAGTTTTGCCTTGGGAACCGTCATGGCCCAGAACTGCCCCTGGGTTCGAAAACACTCGTTAAGGCACGCCACAGCACTATTGCAGTCGGGAGGATAGACAACGCGGGCAGTGTCACTCATTTCTCCCATCAGGACTTCGCCGAAGGCCGGATCCTGATGAGACTGCTCGTTCTTGCCGTTTTCCCAGAGGTGCGACGTCGCAATGACCGGCACGGATAACCATCGGGCGGGCCGACCGAGACTTTTCTGGTGTCGCGCAAAAATAATTTCCTGCCGAAGAGCGCCAATCATTTTCATGGCAAACGCTTCGTAGGACACCACCAGATTCATACCTCCCTTATTACCCAGAGCGGCGCTGACAACGGCCTCCTCATTCAGGGCTGTGATTACCGAGCCGTGAAGGGATTCCGCAAGGCCGGGCTCGGGCGTCAGGGTGCGATGCTTCAGAAGGTCAAGCGACTGGTTCATCTGATTACTACGCAATTCATCCGGGTTCCCCAGACGAATACGAAGCGCCGGGTTGGCCTTTACAAGGGCAACAAACTGCCGATCAATCGCCACCATGGGCGACTCTGATACCGCCGTTTGCAACCAGACCGGTTCGGGTACAGTTTGCAGCTTGACGTCACGACAATTCAGCGGATGATCCTTTTCCGCAGGCCGATCGTCTGCCCGGTGAGTTGCCAGCACGTCGCGGGCGCCGTGAATCTCGATCTCGGGCACAAACAAACGGGCAATGGATTCGTTAAAGTGCCTGCGCGAGACCTCATCAAATCTCGGTATTGCCGGAAGCGGGGTACCATGCGCCGCGTTTGAACCAGCACCATAGAAACCATAGCCTTTGACCGTCTCGGCAATCAGATAGGGGAGCTTTACAGGGTACCTCATGTGGCCGGCGCTGACCTGTTCGCTGCACGCCTGAAGCCTCGATTCGGCCTCGAAGATGCCCCAGATAAAGGCCGCAGGATCGCGGCCATCAATGAGTATGGGGTAAAAGCCATTGAGCTCCAGGTGCTGCCGGAACCAGTCCGTCCCCCCTTGCAGAAAAATGGTTGACCGTTGATCAATGCGGCGCCCGTTAGCAATCATCACCGGGGTCACCAGGCCACAGTCCTCGGCTCGCCACCAGCGGCTTGCCCAGTCGCTGCCCCGCTGCTCCTCAAATGCCCCATCACTGAGAAACGCGACCAGACGCTCCCCCGGCAGCGGCATGTGGGTGTATTGCAGTTCAGCGAAGCCCAGATATCCGCCCTCGATCAGCCCGCCGGCAGTGTGGGGGTTGACGTGACTGCCCAGGGGAACCCCCGGTGTGCCATCCGGAGTGACGGCGTAGCTGTAAAAGTCACTCACCAGCCGGGACAGCCCCACCTCGTCGAGCGTGTACCGAGCCTGCTGTTCTGGATGCAGATTGCCGAGCAGTATGTTGACGCTTTCGATAGCCGCCACACAGTGCCCCTGCCCCATCAGCCAGCTACGGGTCAGCCCCGCCAACGCGTTGGCGGCCGTGTAGCCAAGATAGGCAGGCACCATGTTCAGCGAACCACCGGTATGCCCCTGAGGATTTTCCTTGAAGTCATCCGCCGCCAGCGGCTGTCCGGACAGGTCCACTCTGCTGGCATAAGTCATGTGGGCTACCAGCCACATGGCCGCGTTGGTGAGGGTGTCTGCAGCCTCGAAAATAATCAGGGCATCGTCGAGCGAGTCATAACGCCCGGCACAAACGAGTTCCTGGCACAGGTCGAACACGCGCACCTGGGTCAAATCGGTATGTTCGATCACCCCGCGCCCTTTTGCCCAGTTGGCAAACTGGGGGTAACGCTGCCGGTATTGGACAGCACGCTGCTGGATTCGATGTGAATCCTCAATGGAATAGCCGTTCATGATCTCTCCCTGATAACTCTACTGACGTTAATGGTGGCCTACTAGAAATCCTCGCCGTAAATATCCGGATTACCCCGGGTATTTGCCCGGTCTCACATCATTCTTAGTGGCGCAGTGGGACAGGCATCTTGCAAGATGAGCATGCAGGTCCCGTGTCCAGTTAATAAGTTCTCCGAAGGTTTTAATATCCATCTTCCCTTTCCCTTATGTTGTTTCGTTTTGCCAATTACGCCAGCAGACAGCCATTACCTACCACTAAAACTCATGAGCCTGAATTCACGCTGAAAAAATCCAACAAAAGATGAAAAAAGAGCCTCTCTATAATGAGGAATTGATACGCATCAAACTTTCCACTTTGGCAATTCTTCAGCACCGGAGAATCCGATGGGAACCACC
Organism: Marinobacter sp. LQ44; assembly: GCF_001447155.2. Lineage (NCBI taxonomy): Bacteria > Pseudomonadati > Pseudomonadota > Gammaproteobacteria > Pseudomonadales > Marinobacteraceae > Marinobacter > Marinobacter sp. LQ44. The sequence continues at coordinate 340,113 of NZ_CP014754.1, forward strand.
TTCCGCCCCTATTCACCTGATCAGGAACTGCTTCTTCCCCCGAGCCTGAACGAGTGGCTGCCCGAAGGGCATCTGGCCTATTTCATCAGTGACGTGGTCGAGGAACTGGATCTGAGTGCCTTCTACGCTCGGTATGAAGGGAGCGGTCGGCGCAACTCGCCTTTCGATCCGCGGATGATGTTGAAGGTGTTGATCTATGCGTACGCGACCGGCGTGTTTTCATCACGAAAGATCGCCCGGAAGTTGGAAGAAGATGTCGCCCTTCGGGTCCTGGCGGCTGGCAATGATTCAGGTTACTGATGAAAATGAATAATCACGGTAATCCTGATGCCTATGCGCCGTATCCTCTTGGCCGCGTAGCGACAAACGTCAGGCACTCACCCAACCGATCTCATTGTACCCGGCGTCGAAAGACCCAAAGGGAGAAAATAAACAGCGTGACACCGATTACCAGCAAGGCGAGAGCCTCATCCCAGAGAACCGCCAGGCCGGCGCCTTTGAGGAAAATACCGACGATGATATCCATGTAATAACGCAGTGGACTCAGCAGGGAGAGGCTTTGCAGGAAAGGCGGCATGGTTTCTACCGGTGTCAAACCGCCCGACAGGAACATCAGCGGGAAAAGTCCGAAAAAGGAGAGCAGCAACGCCTGCTGAAGGGTCCGGCTGTAGGCGGCAATCAGTACGCCCAGCGCAATCGCACTGAGCAAAAAGATGGCGGTCAGCACCAGAAATAAAAGCAGACTGCCCTGAAGGGGCACATCAAAGACTCTAACAATCACCAAACTCGGAAAGATGGACAGTACGCCCATGATCAGCGTGGGTGTGACCTTGGCCAGGAACAGTTCCAGGGTGGAAATGGGCGTCACCAGCAGCTGCTCGATAGTGCCTCGCTCCTTTTCCCGGACAATAGAGGCGGCCGGGTGAATAACGCCCACCATCATACCGGCCAGAGCAATCATCGATAACACGATAAAACCCGATGTTGTCAGATCGGGGTTATACCAGATACGGATCAGGGGTACCGCGACCCCCTTCTTCCCGGCAGCAGGGAGTGCTTCGCGCTCCTGGCGCTGGACGATCTGCAGAGCATCATTGACGGCATTGGCGGCAATGTTGGAATTGGTGCCGTCCTGGAGCAACTGGAGCTGAGCACTCTTGCCAGCGAGAAGAGCACCTTCGAACCCGGCGGGAACGACCAACACCATGGTGGCATCACCTTTCTCCAGGAGGTCAGTGGCGGTTGCCACACGGGTTTCCTGAAATTTCAGGTCGAAGGTTTCGCTCACCGCAAATTTCTGGATCAACGAGCGACTCAAGGCGCTGCGATCCTCGTCCACCACCGCCAGGGGCAGGTGGCTTACATCAAAACTGAGCGCAACGGCACAGATGACGACTTCAATGGTGTAAAGCCAAAGTATCAGGGTCAGTATCAACCGGTCACGAAAGAACTGCACGAGCTCCTTGCGCAACAAACCAAATAAGGCAATTCCCATCAGGCCACCTTCTGCTTCATTCGCCAGGCCGCGAAGACAAATACCAGGACCGTATAGACGATCAACATCATCAGATTTGGCAGAACGGCTTCAAGGCCGGCTGATTTCAGTACGATGCCCCGGGAGATTTCCATAAAATAACCGGCAGGGAAAAGCCAGCTATACAGTTGCAGGGCAAGAGGCATGGTGAACAGAGGGAACAGAAAACCGGAAAACAAAAACGACGGCATCAAGGTGACAATCAGCGTTATCAACATGGCCGCCAACTGGGTACGGACCAGGGATGAGACCAACAGGCCGATACCCACCGTGGTCAGCACATAAACGAAAGCGGACGTCAGCAGCAGTATCGGGCTGCCGGCAATGGGGACCTGAAACCAGGCAAACCCCACCACCATGACCATAAGAATCTCCAGGAAAGCCACCAGACCGTAGGGCACCAGCTTGCCAACAACAAACTCGGTTGAGGTGACCGGCGATGCATAGATCTGCTCAATCGTACCGGTCTCTTTCTCACGCACGATCGCCAGGGCGGTCAGCAGGGGTGGGAACGCCATCAGGATCACGGCAAATAACCCGGGGATGACGAAATTGACGCTGCGCAGGGAGGGATTGAACCAGACCCTGGCCTGGACCCGGACGGCGCTCTGACGCGGGGCGGGGAAATTTGCGATTACCGCCTCGGCATAGGCCGATGCCAATCGACCCAGAACAGGATAGCCGCCGTCCACGATCACCTGGACAGGCGCCTCGTCGCCTCTGAGCAGTTGCCGGGCCAAGCCGGCTGGAATCACCACGCCCATGCTGATGGTCGAGCTTTGCAGTGCCGACTCCAGATCGCGGAGATCGGTCGTTTTCTGCTCTAATTGAAAATACCGCGAGCTTTCGAAACGGGCTGACAGGTCGCGGCTTGCCGGCGTGTTGTCCAGATCGTAAATGCCCACGGCAACCTGTTCCACATCCAGATTGACCGCATAGCCGAACAGAAAAAGCATGATCAGCGGCATGATCACGGCCAACGCTATGGTAACCGGGTCGCGAATCAGCTCGCGACTTTCCTTGACGATGAGGGCTCCAAGCCGATGAGCCTTCATGGTCCCAACGCCCGGGAATTGGCCGTTCCCGCCTGTTCTATGGCCGCCGTGAAGAGCATCTCCACCGTGGCGTCGGCTTCGAGGCCGAGCGAATGATTCAGCGATGATCGGCTACCGTGTGCAAGCAGCCGCCCGTCCAGCATTAACGCCAAACGATCACAATAGGCCGCTTCCTCCAGGTAGTGGGTAGTGACCAGCACGGTCATACCGCTGGCGGCCAGCTCACGGATAACCCGCCAGAAACGGTACCGGGCGACGGGATCGACACCCGAGGTGGGCTCATCAAGGAACAAGACCCGGGGCCTGTGAAGCAGGCTGCAGGCCAGCGCCAGACGCTGGCGCAAGGCACTTGAAAGATCACCGGTGAGCTTGTCGGGAATATCTGTCAGCCCCGTTACTTCCCTGGCCCAGTCGATCGCAGCCCGCGCCGCGCCTCCGGCCAGGCCGTAGGCATTGGCAAAGAAGCGGAGATTCTCCCAGGGGGTCAGTTCCAGATAGAGTGAAAACCGTTGTGACATATAACCAATTTGCCGGCGCAATGCGGTGCTACCCCCGCCGGAGCTCACCCCGGCCACCCGGGCGTTGCCCTCATCGATGGCCACCAGCCCGCACAAGGCCCTGATCAGGGTTGTCTTGCCCGCCCCGTTGGGCCCCAGCAACGCAAGCAGTTCGCCAGATGGCGCCTCGAAACTCACCCGGTCAACGGCCTTGAAATGTCCGAAGCGGACGCTCAGGCCGGTGGCCACCAGCCCTTCCTCTTTTCCCCTGTCTTGCCGGGCCAATTCCGGAAACTGCTGCTCGCCGGCCCTCCTGTCCGTCCGCAGCACAAACAGATCCTCGAGCCGGGGCTCGGCCGCCGCCAGGTGGGTTCCCTCGGGCAATAACTCGGCGAGCTGGTTTTCAGCGATGTCCGCGTTCATCACCAGTCGCAGGTGATCCGGCAACCACTGCACTGAATGGACGCTGTCAATTTGAGCCAGGATGCCGGACAACTCCCGCAAGCCTCGTCCGGTATCTCCAGCATTTACAGTGAACACCCTTCCGGCGGCGGGCCTCAGCAGCTCTTCCAGCGACCCATCCGCAAGAACGCGGCCCTGTTCCAGCAGCAGTATCCTGTCGCAGCGCTCCGCCTCGTCCATGTAGGAGGTAGCCACAACCATGGTCAGGCCCTGCGACCGGAAGCGGTCGAGCATGGTCCAGAGATGGCGCCGGGACAGGGGGTCGACGCCGAGCCCCGGTTCGTCAAGGATCAGCAGCTCCGGTTCATGGACCAGATTGGTACATAGCGACAACTTTTTCTGCATGCCACCGGACAGTTTGGCGGCGGGCCTGTCAGTAAAGCGGCCAAGCCCCGACATGGATAGCAACCTTTCTGAACGCTCCCGATAGAGTTCGTCGGGCACATCCCGGATGCGAGCGGCAAAGCTCAGGTTTTCCTTGACGCTGAGTCGATCGTAAAGCGTAAATCCCTGGGACATATAGCCAATCTGGGCAGCAACCTGCTTGGCCTCACGACGGGTATCGAAGCCCAGGACCCGGCATTCCCCCACAGTGGGGTCCAGGATGCCAGCCAACATCTGTAACAGCGTCGTCTTGCCAGCGCCATCAGCACCGACAATGCCCACTCGTTGGCCGCGATCAACGGAAACATCCAGTGGCTCGATGACAACATTGTCTCCGAATTGGCGGCCAAGGCCTTTGGCGACGATGGGTTCCGGGGAAGACATGACGGCTCAGCGCGCCGGAACCGAGAGGGTCGCTGGCCACTCGGCGTCCGGATCCCAGCGAATCCAGGCATCTGCCGGCATACCCGGTTTCAGAGCATCGGCCGGATTATCCAGCACCAGGGTAACGCCATAGACCATCCGAACTCTCTCGTCGGGCATGTGGACATCGCGGGGGGTGAACTGGGCGAAATCGTCAATCCTGCCGACTTTGGCGGAAAAGTCCCCGGGCAAACCGTCCACGCGGATTCTGGCGGGATCCCCCAAGCTGATCCGGTTGAGGATATCACCGGGGACATAGACCTTGAGTTCGAGCTGCTGCAGATTCACCATCGTGGCCAGCGGCTGGCCGGTATCGACAACCTCTCCCGTCTCCACCGCCCGGATCAGGATGGTTCCGGAGAGCGGCGCGGCAACCTCCGCTTTGTCCAGTTGCGATTCAGCCAGTGCCACCTGCGCCGCCCTTGCAGCCACCTGTTCTTCGGCGGCATCCTTCTGCCGCTGGAGAGACTCAAGTCGGCCCCGGGCCTCACTGACGGCATTTTCCGCCTGATCCAGATCACTCGAGCTGGCCAGATTGCGGGACCGCAAGTCCCGGATCCGCTGCCGTTGTTTCTCGGCATTCTGGAGATGATGACGCCAGGTGGTGATTTGGCTGTCGAAGCCGTCACGGACTTCCCGCGCCGAGGCCAGCTCGGCCTGTGCCGAGCGCAGGCGGTCTCTGGCATCGGCGGGGTCGATCACGGCTACCGTGTCGCCAGCCGAAACCTTGCTGCCTTCCGCGAGATGGTGCTCGATGACCCGACCGGCCACTTCGGCCGCGATCCGCACTTCCCGCCCCTCAATATGGCCATTGCCATAGACGATTCCCTGCGGCAAGGGCTCTTCCCCAAACAGAACAAAAACCCCATAAGAACCGCCGGCGAGCACCAACACCGCTATCAGAGACCAGAGCCAGGATTGGGATTTCACCAAACACTCCTTATGACATTACTGTTCAGGTTGGAGCTGGGATCAGGGCCACTGCCTCTCACTCCAGCCAATGAGATCGCCCACTCTAGCACTCGGCAGCCGCCGCGACCAAGGTCGTTGCCGGATCTTAAGCGGCTCATTCAGGTCGCCCTCGAAGATGGCCGTCAGGGCATCGTCAAAGAGGCAAAATGGATTGGTAGCTTGCCACCTCCACCTCAAACCGGGTGTTCTGACGCAAGTGATCCTTCATGGCCTCCAGCGCATCAGGGTCTCCATGAATCAAGTTGATCGGCGTTTCGGGGGCTAAGTCACTTTGAGCCAGCCACTGTTCGATCTCTGTGAAATCTCCATGTCCGGAAAGCCCACTCAACACCTCCAGCCGGGCCTTGACCGGAATCCAGTCGCCGTGGATCTTGATCCTTTCCGCTCCATCAACCATTTTGGCGCCTCGTGTCCCCCCTGCCTGATAACCGGCAAAGATAACGGTTGTACGGTGCTGGCCGAGGAGACGTTTGAAGTGATGAAGAATGCGACCGCCCGTTGCCATACCGCTGCCTGCAATAATTACGTGCGGGTAGGCCTGGTCAGCCAGCGCCTTGGAGTCCTGGACGCTGCGGCTATAATGAACGGTGCTGCACATTTCGTGGCATTCTGAACTGCTCAACCGATGCTGATCTTCGTAGCGGCAGTAAATCTCAGAAACATCAATCGCCATGGGGCTATCCAGATAAACTGGCAACCTTGGAATTCGTCCCGCCTTCATCAGGTCGGTGAGCATATGCTGCAAGACCTGCGCTCTGCCCACGGCAAAGGCCGGAATCAGTATATTGCCCCCTTTGTCGACGGTTTCATTAACGATGTCTGCCAACTGCGACAACGGGTCCGCATCGTCGTGGCGACGATTGCCATACGTTGACTCCAGCATCAGCATGTCCAGAGCTGGCAGAGGCGCAGGTGGCCTCATGAAAATATCATTGAGGCGGCCCACATCGCCGGAAAAACCGACGCGTTTACCTTCCGCCTCGATGATGACACAGGCCGCCCCGAGAATGTGCCCGACCGGTCGCAGATGAAAGCGTATATCACCGAGCTGGATCACTTGGTGAAAGTCCACCGACTGAAACAGCTCCATGCAGGCTTCTGCATCCTCCTGATCATACAGGGGCTCCGGATTCTCATGCCTGCTCAGCTTATGGCGGCCGAGGTAATGTGCCTCCTCTTCCTGAAGATGGCCGCTATCGGCCAGCAATATGCTGCATAGCTCTCGGGTGGCATGATGGGTATAAACCGCCCCCCGGAATCCCTGCTTGTACAACACGGGGATGTAGCCTGAATGATCCAGATGGGCATGGGTCAGAAGCACGGCATCCAGCGAGGCAATATCGAGCGGCAACGGTTGCCGGTTGCGCTTTCTCAGCCACTTGTACCCCTGAAACAGGCCGCAATCGACCAATACACGTGTCTGGCCGGTTTCAACCAGGAACTTGGAGCCGGTCACGGTTTCCGTGCCACCCAGAAATGTAATGTTCATCGGCGCTCACCCTCCACCTGATTGAGAAAATGCCTGACCGGCGGCACCAGCAACTCGCTGACATCGATCTCATTGCTGCTGTGTGGAACCGTGTTGGTGGTCACCAGCGTCTGCAGGCCGGTACCCAGAAGGTAGGTGTCCGAGGCCTCCGCAAAAATGCCATGCACCGCCGCACACAGGATGGCCTCCGTGCCTTGCGCCTTAAGTGCCCTGACACACTCGCCAATGGTGCGTCCGCTGGAAATAACGTCATCAATGATGACGGCTTTCCGGCCGTTATACGCCGAGATATCCGGCAAGGTGACTTCAACGCGCCGGTCACCCAGACGCTGCTTGGTGCCAATGACATAAGGATGGTTACTGGCCTGCGCGATACTTGATACCCATTGCTCACTTTCCGCGTCCGGACCTACCAGCAACAGACCGTTTTGCCCCCGTAGCCAATCCGCCAGCGCCGGTGCTCCCTGAACAACTTGCGTGGGTATGCTGTAGATTTCGTCAAGAGACTGGTACCTGTGCAAATGTGGATCAACAGTGATCAGCCAGTCGATATGTAAAGACAAAGACTGGGCAAACACCCTGGAGGTGACCGCCTCCCCTTCTTCGAAGCGTCGATCCTGGCGCATATAGCAAAGATAGGGCGCCACCAACCCAATCGACCTGGCACCGAGTTCCCGGAGAGTTTCAAAGAGAAACAGGAGAGCAAGGTATTTGGTGTCTGGATGCGTTAGGTCGGCCAATATTACGCAGTTCGCACCTTTGACTGATGTGAGCACACGTAAGTAGGACTCACCATCAGGGAACCTCCGCACCTCCAAACTTCCCGGCTCCAAGTTAAGCTGATCACAAAGCTTCTCCTGTAATGGGTGCGGGGTGAGGCTAAACAGCACATTTTTTTCAATAATGCCCACAGTCATTCCTCTTGCGATACAGTGAAGATTGCCGGCCCCATATCGTTAAACGCCAGCGCATAATCCTGCTGTCCCGGACTGTCACTGAGCAATTCATAGAGAGGCTCTCCCTTAGTGACTCTATCACCGACGGTCGCCAGTAGCCGCAGCCCTGCGGTAGAGCTGGCAGGTGCGCCTGCCAGCTTGGCGACACGGGCAAGCCGACGATTGTCGATAGACACGATTGTTCCGGATTCCGAGCACAGAACTGGGCGCCTAAAACGGGCTTCACCTAAGCTCTTCAGTCCCCCCTGAGCCTTTGTTATGCGCTTGAACTGCTCCCAGGCAGAGCCGTCTTGAAGTAATCGCTCTGCTTTGATCATCCCCTCTTTCACGCCAAGACCATCGGCCAGATCGAATAAATGGCCAGCCAGCAAGATGGCGCGGCTCCGTAGATCCTCTGGCGCACCCCGCTTTCCCTGCAACACGGCCAAAACATCACGGGCCTCCTCTGTCGGCCCGATCCCTGCACCAACCGGCTTGCTGCCGTCTGTCGCGATGCAGCGTACCTTCAGCCCACAGGCCGCCCCAACGCTTGTGAAAAGAGAGGCCAGCCGGTCGGCATCGCCGGGCGTTCGAACCTTGGCCGTCTCCCCCACCGGAATGTCAATCACCGCATGGGTGGAACCGGCAGCAATCTTCTTGGACAGCACCGAGGCCACGAGCTGGCCCTCACCATCAAGGTCCAGCGCTCTCTCGATGCGAATCAACAGGTCATCAGCCGGGCTGAGGTTCATCGCCCCACCCCAGGCGAGACAGGCACCGGTTTCTCTGACCACACGGCGAATCTCGTTCAGCCCAAGCCTCACATTGGTCAGCGCTTCCATGGTGTCCGCTGTTCCCGCCGGTGAGGTGATGGCACGGGAGGAGGTTTTAGGCATTACTAAGCCTGCTGCGCTGACGATCGACACAACCAGCGGCGTGGTCCGGTTGCCCGGCAGGCCTCCAACACAGTGTTTGTCGAACACACGATCCACGCCTGGCCAATCGAGCTGTTGTCCGCAATTCACCATCGCCTGGGTCAAAGCAACAATCTCATCGAAACCTAATCTGCCACCCGCACAAGCGCTCAGGAAACAGGCTATTTCGACATCGCTGTATTTGTGTGCGGAGATATCGGAGACAATGCGGGCCATCTCAGCCGGAAGCAAGCTGTGTCCGAATACTTTCCGACGAACCAGACTCAAGGATTCGATATAGGGCGCATGATGTACTGAAACCAGGTCAGACTGAGCCACCCCGAGCCGCTCTATGGCGATATCTGAAAGCCCCGCATACCCTTTGGGAACCGTTTCATCAGACGAAATATTGAGAGTTGCGATGATGGAACGTCCCTGCGAGGAAATTCCCACCCTGGAACTGGCGGCGAATCCTTCTGAAAGGCACACATCACAATCATCACGCATGTAGACGACAGGCTCCTGATGAGTATTGATACCCATCTTGAAAACCCGTAACTGACTGGAAGACGCCACCATGTATCAACATCCTTTTCTGCGTCGAAGAATAATTTCAGTGCTCTGATCAGAGGTCGTTCATACGCCCTACCTGCCTGGCCAATCGCATAGCTTCGTTCTCTTCCATGGTTAGCAACGATTGCAGTAATTCTTTCGCCTCGGGAATCTCGGCTTTGTCGGCCATGGTGCGATAAAGGTCCTCTATCTGATCATGGAAATCGAATACTTCTCTGCATATGCCCTCAAAATCCAGCTGTGCGTAGGGCTCATCGCAGGTTCTGTGGGTCTTAATGGGATGGTGAGACAGGTAGTCGTAGACCCTTGTCTCCAATGCTTTGAAATCGCCCTGCGACTTGAATTCATTCACGATACGTTCCATTTCCGATTCATGGGTCGCCAGATAGTCCAGCAGCGCCCGTGCTCGCTCCTCTTCATTCTTCGTAGCGCAATGTGACATACACCTTGCAAGGTGAGCATGCAAATCCCGTGTCCAGCTAATAAGTTCTCCAAAGGTTTTGATGTCCATTTACCCGTTCCCCCTTGTTGTCATTAATCATGTCAGCAAACAGCAATTACCTACCACTTAAACTCATAAGCCTGAATTCACACTGAAAAACCCCAACAAAAGATGCAAAAAGAGTCGCTCAATAGCGTGGGCTTGATGAACATCAATTTTTCCAATTGGAAGTGTTCGTCTACCCTAAGCCGTCCAGTTGGGTGCGCTTTAACAGGAGTGCATTTACCGCAACAAGAGCGGAGCTTCCAGACATTGCGAGCGCCGCTACTTCTGGGCTTATCACCAACGGATAGAACACGCCTGCCGCCGCGGGAAAGGCGATGACGTTATAGCCCACCGCCCAGAACAGGTTCTGGTGCATCTTGCGCAGGGTAGCGCGCGACAGCTCGATGGCTCCCAGCACATCGTAGGGGTCGCTCTTCATCAGCACCACGTCAGCGCTCTCAATGGCCACATCGGTGCCGGCACCGATGGCGAAACCCACCTCCGCCTGGGTCAGTGCCGGGGCGTCATTGACACCGTCGCCCACCATGCCAACCTTCTTGCCCTGAGCCTGGAGCTCCTTGATCTTGTCTGCTTTCTGCCCCGGAAGGACATCGGCGATCACCATCTCAATGCCGAGTTCCCGGGCGATGCGCTCGGCGGTGGCCTGGTTGTCGCCGGTGAGCATCGCCACCTCCACCCCGCGTTCACGCATCTTTTTGACCATTGCAGTAGCGGTGGGGCGCGGCGCATCGGCAATGGCGATAAGGCCGACCAGCTTCCCGTCCTGGGCGACGTGCACCACGGTCTGCCCCGCACTCTGCAGACGCGCGGCCTCGTCCTTCAGGCTCGCCATGTCGACCTTCTCTTCGTCCATCAGCCGGCGGTTGCCGAGCAGCACGGTCTTGCTGCCAATCTCCGCCCGCGCGCCCTTGCCCTCGATGTTGGTGAAGCCGGTCAGCGGATCAAGCTGCAAGCCTTCGGCCTTACTTTGTATCGCCTGGGCCAGAGGATGGTCCGAGCCCTGCTCCACCGTCCCCGCCAGTGCGAGGACCGCCTCCTCGGTGCTGCCCGCCACCACGACCACCTCGACCACCTGCGGCTCGCCCATGGTCAGGGTGCCGGTCTTGTCGAAGACCACAATATCCAGCCGGGTGGCATCCTCAAGTGCAGAGGCATTCTTGAACAAGATGCCGTTCCTGGCACCGAGGCCGGTGCCCACCATCACCGCCATGGGCGTTGCAAGGCCCAGGGCGTCCGGGCAGGCGATCACGAACACGGTGATAGTCAGGGTCACGGCAAGCAGCAGGCTTTGGCCAATCCACCAGAACCAGACGGCGAAGGTGAGCAGGCCGATTACGATGGCAATCACCACCAGCCACTGTGACGCTTTGTCCGCCAGCAGCTGCGCCGGGGCCTTGGAGTTCTGCGCCTCCTGCACCAGCTTGACGATCTGCGCTAACGCGGTGTCGGAACCTACCTTGGTGGCGCGATACCTGAAGCTGCCGCTCTTGTTAATGGTGGCCCCGATCACCTTATCGCCGGGCTTTTTTTCCACCGGCATGGACTCGCCAGTGAGCATGGACTCATCCACCAGGGACTCGCCCTCCAAGACCTCACCGTCCACCGGAATCTTATTGCCGGGGCGGATCACGACGATGTCGTCCTTCAGAACCTCAGCGGTGGGAACCTCCCGTTCCTGGCCATCACGCAACACAGTGGCCTTGGGCGGCGCGAGATCCATCAGCGAGCGGATGGCGTCCGAGGCACCGGCACGGGCGCGCATCTCCAGCCAATGGCCGAGCAGGATGAACACCAGCAGCACCGCCACCGCCTCGAAAAACTGCACACCCGGGAAAAAGAGCGTGGAACCGACGCTGAACAGGTAGCCAGTACCCACCGAGAGAACGACCAGCACAGCCATGTTGAGCACGCCGTTTTTCAGCGCGCGCCAGGCGGCAACAAAGAACGGCCAGCTTGGCCAGAGCACCGCGATGCTTGCCAGTAATAGCAACCACAGGTCTAGCCGCAGCCCGAAGGGCGGTGCTGGCGGTTCGAACAGCCCACCCATGGGCGAATAAATGAAAATCGGGAGGCTGAAGATCAGGCAGACCCAGAAACGGTTGCGCATGTCGCGCACCATTGCCTGCATGTCCATGCTGCCGCCGTGGCCCATCTCGTGAGCCATCTCGTCCTTTGCGCCAGTATGTTCGCCGTGTTCAGCAGGATGCGCGGTATCGTCGTGGCCGGTGTGGGAGGCATGGCCATCGTGGACGGGCATGGACACAGCCCCGGCTTCGGTCGGCGGGTCCCCCGGGTCGCAAACGTGCCTGGGCAACTGTTCTCCGGAACAGTGATAGCCGCACTCGTGTATCCGGGCCTTGATAGCCTCAAGGTCCACCGTCGCCTCATCATAGGTGACGGTCGCGCTGCCGGCCACATAGTTGACCTCGGCCTTCTTAACGCCGGGCAATCTCAATAGCTGTTTCTCTACGCCCCGGGCACTCAGTGCCGATAGCAAGCCGCGGATCTCCACGACGGTATTTTTCATTCCTTGGTCCCCTTTCCTTAATTGGCCAACCGGAGCTTTTATCAGGCAGAAGAACACCCAGCATAAGCGCCACCCAGATCATCAGAGCATATCTACCTGAATCCAAAATGAATCACCGGCTTAAACCGAATCAGATTGTGATCTCGGTCAAGAAACCCCAGAGCCGCGTTCAAATCATTTATCCGGCACAGCATGACAACTGTTTTACATCCTTGGTGAACGTTTGCGCACAGAGTTTGAGTCCTTCAACCATGGTCAGATAAGGGAACAAGTCATCGCCGATTTCCTGAACGGTCAAACCTGCTCGTAACGCCATCACCGCCGTTTGGATAATTTCACCGCCTTCCGCTGCGACAACCTGCACCCCGAGCAACTGCTTCGGCTTCAGAGAGGCCAACGGTGGCGACTTGAGGATCGGTAAACATGACCGCGGGCATGGCACTGAGGTCGAGCCTGGCCTCGCCTTCCTTACAGGAATATCCCATCTAACACGTAATCCTGAACACCGGCAGACTCGCTCAGCGCCCAGGGCCGGATAGGCTTTTTACACTCAGCTACACTGGCTGCGTCAGGATAGCACCCACTGAAACGATCCCCACAAATTAAAGAATTAGAGAGGATCAGCCAAGCCTTCCAAGAACTGGAAACGTCGACAACATCCACGAGGCGAATAGAGTCATCTGACCGGTGAGCACCAACACGCCCATGACAACGAGTACCAGGCCTGCAAACACTCTCAGCAGTCGACTCCAGCGACTGAACCAGCGCACTCGTCGGCGAAAGTGCTCAATGAATAGGGCAGTTCCCAGGAAGGGAAGAGCCAGCCCTAACGAATAGGCAGCAAGATACAACATACCTGCCTCGGCGTTGGCATGGGTGGAGCTGAGCGCCAATATAGCCCCGAGTATGGGACCTATACAGGGTGTCCAGCCGATGGCAAATGCTATCCCCAGAAGAAAGGCGGCAGTGGGACGTCCGCCTTCGAGTGACTGTCCAATGCGCCATTCGCGCTGCAACGCCGGCATGCTCCACCAACCCAGCATAAACAGACCCATTAGAATGATGAGCACGCCGGCCACCAGGTTGGCCTCTTCACGATAGGCCATCAACCATTGTCCTAAAGCACTTGCGCTTGCTCCCAGGGCAATAAAGATCAGACTGAACCCCATCACAAAACACAGGCTCAGCCAAAGGGCCTTCAACCGATTCGAAGCCTCGGTCAGGGCACCTCCAGTCACGACCGACAGGTAGCCGGGAACCAGAGGTAGCGTGCAGGGTGAAAAAAACGATATGAGACCACCGGCAAACGCGGCGGCAATTCCCCAAGTTGCAAGATCAGGCATTTAGCCCTCCAAGTTCGGTGAGTCTGTCAAATTGCCCAGAAATCGAATTTGATGCCTTCCCTGGACCTGCCGTTATTGATAATGGCCCGTGCCCGCCATAGCATCTTGCCAGTACCGCACCGTGGCGGAGTTCAGGCGAAAAGGCATCACTTTCACAGAGCTGACCTCAGTAATCCTTGTGTTCGCGGAAAACACGCTGCTGGCCGTTGGCGTTGAAGGCGATGACCTGATAATCGTCCTTCCGGCCCGTTTCCATGCCCCTGCATCATTTTCATGCACGCCTCAGTCATGGCTTTACGGTCTTCGGGGGACATATCAGACATCATATTCATCATCCCCCTCATGCCTTTTCCTTCGTCCTCGTGGGCCAATGCAGAGAAGGATCCAATGGTTCCGGCCAGAAGAATCGCTGTGATGGTGAGCCTGGTTTTTGAATTGCGCATTTGATTCACTCCATATAAAGCCCCGTTACGAATGAACCGAAGGACGAGACTTTGTTGCAAGAACTAACGTTAATGAGTTTGCCGCGATGGGCAAAAACCGGTTAAGACTCAGGAGTAATGTTCTGGAGGGGGTGTAATAGAAGCCAGGAAGGGATCCTGGTAGTGGGCCGCCTGTGCGGCAAAAATCAGCTGGGAACCGGTATCGGTAAAACTTGTGAAGTTCCCCGGCGGCAAGGCAAAGCAAACGCAGGCCCGCTGAACACCAAAAGCAGTGACAGCAACACAACAATAGTGGGGCGATTCTTTGCGGACATCCTGCTTTCAAGCACCAGTCTGTGACATTAACAAATTAAGGCATACGATCGACCGATACGTTCCCAACAGACCAACACTATTTTATTCCGTTGTAAGCGTCCGCCGATGGCGCTGCTCTTCTGTGTCGGCAGTCGGGTTAGAACATCCCTTGGATACCCATAGGGATCATGCCCTTTCCGCATAGCCGACTGGATCAGCGTCATGACCGCAGCCGCGCGTTGACCACTGCGGAGTGATCCCAGGAACAGCCCAACGCACAGGGCCACGAGCCTTCACTTATACCTGACGCCGTGTCGATCGAAGATCTCATAAACTTCCCCGGCCTCCTCCTGCGGCAACATCACCCGGATCGTCTGCTCTTCCTTATCAATAAAGATCACTTCCTGTGGGATTTCGCTGCCAATAAGATCGTCTCGCGTATTGCGTGCCTGATCCATGTTCTCGAACTTACCATTAATAGCTTTACCCATCGTGCTTCTCCTTGTTGTTTAGATTCCATCCAAAGCATAGCTAACACATCAATTTCTGTAAATTTACGACGTTTCCAAGAGCCAAACGCTGCCTGAGACCTCCTCAACCGCAGCGTTCGTCAGCGACCCTTATCCTTCGGATTGTCTACCCCCGGTCGGGGCGACCCGCCCTCTATCAGGCGAATGTCTGTTCACCGCAACAGTGATAAGGTCAGAACTTGACCTCTCCCCACAACCAGGCCTTGTCCGTATCCACGCCACGACCATCGGCGGCATAGCTGGCGAACTTGGCACCCACCGTGTAGTGCTTGTTGATCGGGTAGACAGCCAGCAGCCCCAGCTCGGAGCCATAGCTCAGGCTATTGATGTCACTGCTGTAGTCATGATAAACGGCCAGCCACTTGACCCCCTTTGCTGAGGCACCCGCCGATACGTATAGATCCTGCAGGCCATCGTCCGGGGTGACCAGGAACTGGTCGGCCCAACCGTTCATCGCGTGAAGCGTCGCCAGAGGCGTCTGGAATGACCGGCCGTCGTCCGACTCCAGAGTCTCCATACCCACCTTAAAGGTCAGGCCGTAGACTGCGAGCCCCACTTCCGCCAGCCAATAAGCGGCCTCAAAGCTTTGCGGGTTGTCTGCATAGTCTTTCTGGATTGCGTACTCCAGGGTGTACAGGACCCTGGCGTCTTCCGATACATCGGTGCCACCTGCGAACCGCAAACCAAAATTCTGGGTTGAGTTGACGTCTGCGTTGGTAAAGTCGAAAAGATAACCGTAAGTGGTCAGGGTTCCGGCAGCCAAGCCATGATACTGTGCGTTGAAAATCGGCGACTGCATTGGGAAATTGCCATTAGGGCTGGCATCCGAGAACACCCGGTTAGCATTGTAAAGATAGCCCGCTGTGATCTTCGTGTCCGGAAGCGACTCGTTGGTGCCGACAAAGGCATCGAAGGTTTGTTCATTCTGGCGCCAGCCAACCGTACCGATAAACCGGTGATTGTCCAGAGCAAAGCGCTGACGGCCGTAGGTCAGGCTGGTATCCGAAAAACCTTTGTAACGCACGTAAATTTGGTTGACTTCGGTTTCCGTCGGATCAGCGACTACTGAGTGATCGGTTATGCCATTGATGGTGCTATTGTAGTTCTCATTCCCCACAGCGGACACATCTTCCGCCTCGGCAAACACCTCAAACCCCTTAAAATCACCAGTCCGGTACCCCAGTCGGGTTCGAACGGTAGAAGCATGGGCTTGATCAAGAGGGTTGTCCTGATCCACAAATTCGTAACGGTAACGAACATCAAGCGAAACCTTTCCCCCGGTTAAGGCTTCGGTAAAGGTCATGGACAGGACAGGCGTTGCGGCAGAGGCCAGAACCGAACCAATGGCAAAGACAAGCAACGACTTCTGGTTTTTTTGGCCATTCCTGGCAGTGAGCGGAGTTAGCATCATTTTCATCCTCGAGTGGTACCTTCAGCGGCCGTATAAACGGTTGAATGGAGTCAATATTTCATCGATAAGTCGCTCGTTCAGTTTAGGGCGCCAATGTCAGCGACAACCTTGATATCGGTCAGATTGAACCTGACTCTCAAGGGGTACCTCCATAGGCTCACAGGCAAAAAGAGCTGAACAACGCGCCACCACCTTATACGTCTCGCAAAGCCGTCCATACGGGTCTCATTTTTTCAGGAATACAGCCGGATCAGAGCTTAACTGCACCTTCAGGCTGACCAACTGATGGGTGTCCACCTCAATGTACACCAGAAACCTCAGATGAACTTTAACTTAGGGGGTGGGGGCGGGGGGGGGCGGGGGGGGGGGGGCAGACAAAAGCAATGGGCAGATTAATATCTGCCCAAAACCTGAGTATTTCATAACTCTCAAGAACTATATCAAAACCGCAAAACTCATTCAAGCGACCTCCATGCGGTCAAAATGCATATTGTAACCTCGCACGCACTTCATCTCCGCTAGCGCCATGGCTTCTTCGCCATCCATGTAGCTCATTCCAAGTCGAACATTCTTGTTGGCGTAATAGTTAACGCCCAGTGTTTGTTTGCTCACCGTCGGTCGTGGCCAGCCCCACATCACTGTATTTTCCGTCACCATCCTCAAAGCGGGCAACAACTTCCCAGGCCCCTTTGGGCGATGCCGGTTTTACCCGCTTGAATGCTCCGGCTTTGTAAGGACGGCTTTCGCCGGTGATGATCCAGCCAAGCTGTACGTAATAACCATCAACATCCACCTGGCCTTCCTCGGAATCGAAATATTCGGCCTGGGCATGGAAGGGCCCGGAAGCGCCGGCGAGCTCCAGATTAAACGTATCGACCTCATCGGCCTGAGTGTCGGCATCACGCGTGGTATAACCCGCACCAAGATGAACAACCATATTGTTCGTTTGAATCGGTGCAACCGTGCCCCGTGCGGTTACTGCCGTGTTATTGAAGTCGTCGCTGCCATTGCCGCCTGCCTCGAAGTAGCCGATACCGTAGGTCCAGTTGCTGCCTTTGCCGCTGAGCTGGATGCCGCCGCTGCGACCGGGGGCATAACGCTCGGTCATGGCAGATCGCTCAAGCGCTGAGATGTCTTTTGAGCTCGTTAATTCTTCCAGGCCGAATGGCTCTTTCTGTTTACCGATAGTCACGGTTGCAGCTGAGCCAAATCCCATGTAACGAATGTACAGGTCTTCAGCAGTACCGCCGTCGGCGCCATCACTTTCAGCCACGTTGAACTGGGTCTTGTACGCCCAGTCGCCAAAGTGGCCCTTGGCGTAGAGGCGTGCCCGGCGCACATCGAAATCGGTAGTGTCAACACCGTTGTCGTCAGACTGCGTGGCGTCGTAATCCCACTGAATGCGCCCGCCGAGCTGAAAAGACGCAGAGTTATCCGACACTTTCACTTTGATACCGCTGTCGGTATCGATCACAAGGTCTTCGCCGCTGGTCGTAACGTTTCCGGCCTGTGCAGCAGAAGCGGCAGAAATCGCCAAAGCCAAGCCCAAATATTTCTTGCTCATGATCTGTCTCACCTTTTTCGGTTTGCTTGTGTGTGTTGAAGCGCTATTAAAGTCTATTTGGCAAAGATTACAGAATGGTTACAGAGAATGCATCAAAACAGGGCGCTGGTCCGGGCCGGTGACAGGTTCTGGGGCGCTAGGTGTTGCGGTCGTTTTTCGGGGGCAAGCTCAGAATGTGCCGATTTGTCTCTATAATTATGATAAACAAGAATAAATAAGATATGGCAAGACTTTTGCTGAATCATATTTGGAGCAATGAAACCCAACCGAAGGTATCCATTATGAAGAAGCAGTTTTTCACCAAATCCGGATTTATCAGTATCACTTTGCTTGCAGCACTTCAGGCTGCGCCCGCCATTGTTAGCGCTGACGTCAGCTCAAATGTGAGCGCCAGCAGCAACTATCTGTTCCGGGGCGTCACCCAGACAGACGGGGCTGCGGCTGTCCAGGGAGGGTTGGATTATGAGCATGCGTCGGGCTTTTACGCCGGTGGTTGGGGCTCCAATGTCGATTTTGGTGACGGCACCAGCTATGAGCTTGATCTTTATGCCGGATTCTCCGGCTCTGTGGAAGAACTGGGTTATGACGTTGGGTACATTTATTATGCGTATCCTGACGCGCCGGACTCCATTGATTTCGGCGAACTTTACGGCGAGATCAGCTATGGCATTGCTGCTGTAGGCCTAGCCTACACGATCAACAGCGACACCAGTGGTGATGGGGTGTTCGTGCAAGGAGATGCCTATTACTACGCCTCTGTTGGGGTGCCTCTGCAGGACAGCTACAGTGCCGGTGTTACGCTTGGCTATTATGACTTCGCTGATGACGGCAAGGCTTCTGTCGGTGAGGCAAGTTATTCACACGTCGCCGCCAACGTTACAAAGGATGCGGGAAACTTCGGTTCCTTCAGTGTTAACGTGGAGTACGCGGACATTGAGTCAACCGACGCGCTTGGCTCTGTCAACTCGGATGACCCGAAGTTCTGGCTGGGTTGGAACAAGAGTTTTTGATCGGCCTAGCGATGGTTAGCTGCTCAATTTGAGTATTGTAAAGCTGGTTCCGTGACGGGCCAGCTTTTTTTATCTGTAATTGTCTCGTCAAAATCCACAATTGCACGCCTGTAGATAAAGCGGATGAATCGCCATCTTCATTCTCGCCATCGCCCTTCCCTTCTTTATCGCAGGACTTGCAACCGTTCTTGCTAATCCGCACTCACTCGCCCAAAAGGGAGGCTGGCGTAGGGCCATTGCGCCTCTCCCCCCCTGCCCGCCAAACAAATGGTGATAGAAAGGCGGATACAGACTTTTCAGTTTGATTTCAGTTACACCGGGTAGGATCAATAATCGAGTCACGAACGCAAGAAGCTGTATATACATGGTTTTAGGAGCAACCTATGAGCGATAGACATTTCTATGCAGGTGTGTCCAGGCGGCGCCTTATCCAAGGAGCTGCCACGATGGGACTTCTTGCCGGTTTCGACAGCTTGTTGCCGGCCTATGCTAGAGGACAACTGGACAACACGAACGCATTTCACACCGTGCGTAATGGCGCTGACATCTACGACCTGACCGTCGCGAGAACACCTCTCAAGATAGGGGGCACAGTCTCGGAACAGCCCATCACCATCAACGGCACTCTGCCAGCGCCTCTGGTGCGCCTCAAACAGGGGCGCGAGGCAATCTTGCGTGTCACCAATACGCTACCGGAGGCAACATCCATTCACTGGCACGGTCTGATTCTGCCGTACCAGATGGATGGCGTTCCTGGCGTCAGCTTTCCCGGCATCATGCCCGGCGAAACGTTTGAGTACCGTTTCCCGGTCGAACAGCATGGCACCTACTGGTACCACAGCCACTCTGGCCTTCAGGAACAGCTAGGCCACTATGGGCCGATTATCATTGATCCTGCCGAGCCCGAATCGGTGGCCTATGACCGCGAATACGTTGTGGTTCTATCTGACTGGACCTTTGACTCTCCCGAGGACGTATTCCGCAACCTGAAAGTGGCAGAGGGCTACTATAACTACAACCAGCGCACCGTTAGCGACTTCTTCAAGGATGTTGAAACCATGGGCTGGGATGCCGCGTGGAGCAAAGCCGGCATGTGGGGCAGAATGCGAATGAGCCCCCGGGATATCCTGGATGTAACCGGTTCTGAATACACCTACCTGATGAATGGATCGCCTTCCGCCAGCAACTGGACCGGGCTGTTCCGTCCCGGCGAGAAAATTCGCCTGAGATTCATCAACGCCTCGGCGATGACCTACTTTGATGTCCGTATCCCGGGACTTCCGATGACGGTTATTTCCGCTGACGGCCAACCAGTGCAACCCGTTGAAACGGATGAATTCCGCATTGGCGTGGCGGAAACCTACGACGTGATTGTACAGCCAACCGACACGGCTCACACCGTGTTTGCCCAGTCACAGGATCGGTCGGGGTATGTGCGCGGAACGTTGGCTACCCGCAAGGGAGTGGAGGCGCCAGTGCCGCCCATGTATCCGCGAACCGAGCGCGGTATGGCCGCCATGGGCATGGGCGCGATGAGCATGGGCGCCATGGGCAAGGACGGCGATATGAACATGGAGAGCGGCATGGACATGGGTGGCAAGATGGAAATGATGTCAGGCAGCAACGACAAAGCCCATGGCCAAATGATGATGAATGGCGCCGACTCGGGAATGAACAAGATGAGCTCGGACAAAGCAACGATGAATGAGGTCCCGACGGCGGGTCGGCCGATATCCCATGGCCCTGATAATCACGGTCCCGGGGCGGCCATGGTGGCTTCCAGCCCGCAATCGCGTCTGGATGACCCTGGTGTAGGCTTTGAAACAGCCAACCATCGGGTGCTGACTTATTCCCAGTTGCAGAGCATTGAGGGCTGGCCCGACAAGCGCCCGGCCGAACGCGAGGTGGAACTGCACCTTACCGGCAATATGGAACGTTACATGTGGTCGTTCGACGGCAAAAAGTTCTCTGAAGTCGATGGCCCGGTCAAGTTCTACCATGGCGAGCGCCTGCGATTGATCCTCGTCAACGACTCGATGATGGATCACCCCATTCACCTGCATGGCATGTGGATGGAACTGGAAACCGGTGCAGGTGAATATCGTCCACGCAAACACACGATTTCCGTCAAACCCGGCGAGCGTGTATCCGCGCTGATCACAGCGGATGCACCGGGTGACTGGGCTTTCCATTGCCACCTTCTGTACCACATGGACGCAGGCATGTTTCGTGTCGTGTCGGTCGTTTAACGGGATAGGGGATGAACATTATGATGAATCGCATCAAGTGGGTTGTGGGTGCCTCAGCCTTAACGCTTGCCTCGGGAGCCGGCGCCGCTGGTACTGGCGTTCAGGCCGAACCGGACTGGACACTGCCAATACATGACAACCAGGTGTTTGGCCAGGTTCTGTTTGACCGGCTGGAATACCAGCGTGACGGCAACAACGAAATGGCCCTGTGGGATGCCCAGGGATGGATTGGCAAAGATCGCAATCGGCTCTGGGTCGAAACGGAAGGTGAGACCGATCTATCCAGCGACAGCGGCGACATCGAAAATTTTGATGTGCAGTACAGCTATCGCTTCGATCGCTTCTGGGATATACAGACAGGATTGGGTGCCCAGACAACGTTTGGCCCCAGCCCTAATAAGGAACGCTATTCTGCCATCGTTGGATTGCAGGGACTTGCCCCGTACTGGTTTGAGGTAGACACCAACTTCAGAGTGACCGACGACGGTGACGTGTCATACGATCTTGAAGCCGAGTACGACTGGCTGCTGACCCAAAGGCTCATTTTGCAGGGCCGCGGCGAAACGCTCGTCGCCTTCAGCGATGTCGAGGAATGGGGCGTCGGTAGTGGCATCAACAATGTGGGCCTGGGGCTCCGCCTGAGATACCACTTTTCGAGGGAGTTTGCACCCTACGTGGGTGTTTCTTACACCCGCTTTCTCGGCAATACAAAGGACCTTCGTGAGCGCGAGGGAGAAGACGTCGAGTCCTCCAGCTTCGTGGCAGGCGTCCGGTGGTGGTTTTAACACCATAAAGCCCTAATCGGGATAGGGGGGAGCCACTAGGCTCCGCCCCTCCCACACCACCCGGCAAGCGGGTCCGCACCGGGCGGTTCGCGACGTTGAGGTATCACGAGAGACGCGGCACGCCCAACCGATCAAAGTAGGCAATCGTCAGCACGTTGTGAATGGCAGACCGACTGTTATGCCACCAGCGACGGCTCAGGGCCGCCACGGATTCCACAACCCAGGGACTCGCGCCAAGGCGCAGCAGTTCCCGTTCACTTCCGTCCGGTTTCGGGATGCCTACCCGCCGCTCCCTTGTTGGCCTTCACGCGCTTCCATGCCCGTTGCATATTCTCTCGTGCGAATACCTGCTCAAGCAGGCCTCGCCCTGCGCCCTCCGATTCTCGTCGCGGGAGTCCTGTTTCATCGCTGGTCACATCTGGCAAGGCTTCACCTTTCCGCTCCGTGTTGCCACGTTGCCCTTTCAGGCATAAGGCGAGATATCCCCGGGTAAGAACACACTCCTTCACCGCACAACCGCCGGATTTACGCCGCATCGCCTTGGCCACAAGAGCTTCGCGGCTTCTGGCCCGCTCGCCCTGCTCGGCAGTGCCTCATATCCGATTCTTGTTCATCGGCTCACGGTTTACGCTCCACGCTTCCTCTCAACAGTTGCTCGCCCTTCCGCAGTTGCGCTTCACTTCGTTCGCTGTGGCCAGCTTACGGGAGGACTTGCACCTCCAGGAGTGCGCCCCTGCCGGGCGCACAAAAAAAGGGGCAGAGTGTTCTGCCGTCGCCTCTGGTTAACCATCAAAAGACATACTGGACTCTTCCGCGAAGTTCGTCGCCGCCATTGTTATTCGCGTCTTCGCCGTCCATGTAATTTATACCAAGACTGGCCAACTGTAAGGTAAATCGCTTTTGAGCCCTTGATGTCGGACTGCAGCTCATCAATCAGCTTTATGCTTTCAGAGGTGACTGAGCCCAGCACCAGTTTTGCATCGAAGAGAAAAACCAGCCGGCCGGGGTTGTCCTGCGCTGATGTAGGCAAGGACGACACCCTCTACGGATTGAAACCCGATGGCAGAGGCAGAATCCTTCGCGGGGATGTAGCAGTATCGAACGCGGGCTTCGTATCAGCAACCCGCTCGACCTCTCCGGCCTTATCAACCAGTGTTGAAAACAGGTATTTCCGGGAGTCAGCGGATTTCATGGAGATGGCGAGATTGACGCAAGGTTGCCGGAGCTTCCGACCGAAAGCATGATCTGCCCCGGGTTGTTACCGGTACCGGCGTTGGAGATCGCACCATAACCGGCTCCGTCCAGGGCCCGGACGTTCATAACTCCAATGTTTCCAATGTACTCGACACCGAAATAGGTCGCCTGCGCGGTCTGCTGTTGGTTATCGCTATAGGTCAGGATGGGGAAACCCGGCTGTCGTTGCCAAGGTCAGTATCAAATTTCGATGCGTAAACGTCCCTGTCGGGTTCCCCGTTTGCCACGTTCGCAGTCGGCCGGCTCGGGTCGGTAGAGTTTGAAATCAACCCATCGTTAATTGGCATCCAGTAAACATCGTAGCTACCGAACGAAGTCTCGCCGGTGGCAGCGTCTTCTTTGCTGCTGTCCAGATCGAAGTTTCCGAAGTATGTGGGCTGAAACTTGCCCTGGGTGATTATGTCCAGTCTCACTCCCGATGCCGTGGTAACCTCAACAGCCATGGCGGCGGGTACGCCGTTTACAGCGATCAGCGCTCCCAGGCATCCCTAACCAATGCACTTTGGTATTGTTTTCATTATTCCTCCGACGTCTCTGATTTGAGATTTTTTGTAGGTATCGTCGACCAAGCCAATCCAGCGACAAGTAGTTATAGCAGAGATGGCAGAAAAGCGACAAGCATCTACCAGATAAAGGAAAGTTGAGCGGGGCTTGGTCATAACAGTCGGCACGGGGCACGGTAGAGTTTTTCACCCCCGAGCCTCATTGCTGCCGGGATTTCCACTGGCGAAACTGTTTCCATTCCAGCCATTTCTGAAATTCCCTGTATTCTTGTGAGTCTGGATCCATCCGCCTGAAGGCTTCGAAGCTTCTGTAGGTGTCAGAGTCCGGGGCCGCCTTCCCTCCGGCGCGTTGACTGGTCGCACAATCCGAGCAACGACCCGACAGGATAGAATATCCCTCCCGGGCGCTGTCATCGGGACTGCTGGCAAACAGGCCTGGTCCATCAGGCAGGCGGTCTTCTCCCGGCATCGTCGTCGTGTCAGCGGGTCGGACCACATTAAGTCCGCAGCCCGACAGAGCCACTACCAGCACGGGAATTATCCATAACCGCAGTTTGTGCATATTTTATTCCTGTCCGTTATTCAGGTCAGACCCGTTGGTTAAAAGGCGACCCGGATACCGGCATAGAGCTGGCTGATATCGTTGGCATCGCCCCATCCTTCAGCGGTCTTGACCGACGAAGGCAGGTCAAGCGAATACAGGTGATACGAGGAGAACAAGCGGACCGCGCTCGACCAGTCGTACACGTATGCCAGACCAATCTGGCTTCCCTTGGTTCCCTCAACAATCAGATCTTTGGTCTCGCCATAGTTGACTGCAAAGTGATGGGCGCCAGTCAAGTAGCCTACCTGACCGAATAGGTTGGTCGCATCAAAGCCTTCTTGATTAGCCTGCCCCGCATTGGCCATTGCGTCGGTTTTATCATTACCGTAGGAGACGGTAAAGTTCAGGCCACCGTCCAGCAACAAAGACGCCGAAGCACTAAGGACTTGCTTGGCTTTGAATTCCGAACCGGGGGTGAGTGGCTGACCATTGGTGGGCGAGGCCTCAATATTCAGATCATTAGTATCAACCCAGCTCAGCCCCGTGGCCAGTTTGGCTCCCGGCAAATCTACGTGGTAGCGGGCCGCCAGTTCATAGGCATTGCCGTTGTCGAGACTGGTCGACAGCACCAGACCGCCGATCGACGGGCTGTCGTAGCGGATACGCTCTTGTCGACCAACGGCATTGAAGACGCTGTTGGTTTGACCAATTTTGTAAAGTTGGTTGCCGTTATCATCGACAAAACTGATGCCGGAAGAATAAAGGGTATACCAGGCACCGCCACCGTAGTAGAGCGTTCCGGAGTAATCCATCATGTTGGCGTAGTAGCCAGCACCATCGCCTTTGCCGAAGCTCACCTTACCAAAGTCACCCTCGAGATAGATGTCAATTTTCCGGGTATCCAGGTTAACGTCACCCCCCCCGGAATTTTTGCCGATATCGAACTCCGTGGATCCGAACTGAACAACTGACATTTCATAGATAAAACCGACGTTCATGCCGTTGGCCATCTTCTCATTGCCAGTGAACCGGAAACGTGAGTTGGAACCGATGTTGTCGACACTCGCGTAATCAGTCTCATTCCCGTTATCCGCGACGGTGAACGCACGATCCAGCTGGCCGGACACCTTGAACTCCATGGCGTGACCCGGCGAAGATAACCCCGCCATCACCAGTGCGAGCGCTGAACTCAGTGCCGCTTTTCTATTTGTCATTAGCATCATAAACCCCTAATTATTATTGATTTATTACTGAACGTGTCATGCGTACTACGTCCATTATCATAAAGTGCTGCGCCCTCTTGTCCCGAAACTCAAGTGGCTTCAGGTCTTGCGTCAGCGCTGGGCACAGCAACAATATTAACCACACTGATCGTAGCACAAGCCCGATGACTGAGAAGCCAATTAACATTAGACTTTAGTGCAACCGGGAGCCTCTTCAGGCACTTTCAGGAAGGCAATCAGCACCGCACGTTCAGTCCTGAATCGTGCCTTGAACTGTTCCCTGGATATCTCGGCTTCGCCCCCGTGCCACAAAATGGCTGGGCCAGATCGTCTGGTCGCTGAGGTCTGGCCGGTCAGCGACCAGACCGGTCGTGTGCTTTGGTGTGTGGCAGGCGGCACACCCCGTGTTGCTAACGAGTCTGGCGCCTTGCTGCACTTCCGGGTTTTCCATGGCGCGACGGGCGGGAACTGCAAGGCTGCTGGCGTAGAAGGTGATAAAGCCTGCCACTTTGTCGCTGACTTCGGGGTCGCCGCCATTAGCAAACTCCTGAATCCGTGAGTTCAACCGGCTGAAACTGTATCCAAAGCCTGCAATAACAAAGCCTTGGGCGATATAATAGCACCTGACATCCATTCACCCAGTCAGTGCATTTAGCTCATGCGTACTTTCACTCTCCAGCAATCCCGAACCGAAGTCTATACACCCCACGGCGGACTGGCCCTGGTGGGCCACTGCCTGAACCGGCACACGTCGCTGATCAAAACCGCTCGCACAGTCGTCAAGCGGCACGGTATTCCGAACATTGAGCTGATCCGCACCTACCTGGGCCTGATCACGCTGGGCAAGAGCGATTTCGAGGCGGCCGAGCCGGTACGAACAGATCCGTTCTTCAAATCGGCGATGGGCATCAAGCAGTCGCCATCTTCAGCCCGTTTGCGCCAGCGATTTGATGAAGATGCCCAAGCCCTGACGCCATTGCTGGAGGATGCCAGCGTTGAATTTCTTCAGTCCGTCGAAGCGCCGGTGTCACCACTGGCGATGGGCCATGTTGCCCTGGATATGGATGTCTTTCCCATGGACAACAGCCAGACCCATAAAGAGGGTGTCAGCTACACCTACAAGGGTTACGACGGCTATGCACCCATTGCCGCGTATCTGGGCCAGGAAGGCTGGTGCCTGGGTTGCGAGCTACGCCCTGGCAGCCAGCACGCCAATAACGGTTTTCTGGATACCCTCAAACGGGTTTTGCCCCGGGCCCGGTCACTGACGGACAAGCCCATCCTGCTGCGTCTGGACAGTGCACACGATGCCCGTGACAATCGCGACTTCCTGCGCGAGCAGGACCAGATCGACTTCCTGATCAAGTGGAACCCTCGCAAGCAGGATCCCTTGGCTTGGGCAAACAAGGCCCAGGCCAAGGAAGTCTGGTCGCTGGACCGCGACGGCAAGATGGAAGCGGTTCTGTCAGAAGACCTTCCCGATGAACCCGGCCTGCGTCGCATCGTCAAGGTCACCGTTCGCACCAGCGATGCCTCCGGTCAGCTGTACCTGGAGCCAGAAGTTAGCATCGAAGGCTGGATTACCTCCTTGCCCGCTGACGTGGCCAGTGAGCAACACATCATGGCGCTGTACAGCGACCATGCCACCAGTGAACAATTTCACAGCGAGTTCAAGACCGACCTGGACCTGGAGCGCCTGCCCTCCGGCAAGTTCGACACCAACAACCTGGTCATGGCCTTCGCCACCATGGGTTACAACGTGCTGCGCTGGATGGGCCTGAGACTGACCGCCCCAGATGCGCCAGTGCGCCATCCGGCCAAGCGCCGCCGCCTGAGAACGGTGATGCAGGAACTGATGACCATGGCCTGCCGCCTGGTGCACAGCGGCCGGCAGTGGATTCTGCGCTTTGGTCGGCACTGTCCGGGCTTTGCCGTTTACCGCGACCTCTATGGAAGCCTTGCCGCCTCCGGTTAAGCAAGTCCGACAACAGCCGCTACCTTAAAGCCACCCGGAAAACCAGCCCGGGGCAACCCGCTATTGCCTGACGACCAGAAGTTGATCAAAACGCGCCCAAATTTGGCCGCTGATCGACGTCAGACTGCACGTTCCGGCATTATCAACCTGCTTTTGACCAAGTGATGGCTCCCGTTAGCGCCGATGGCGCTTTGCGGAGTATACTGGCCTGCAAAGTCACTGATTCAGGTACCTATTAACAAACGAGGTCGGGGAATATCTCTTTATCAGCGGAGAGGACTTACACTCTCTCGTCCACGAGACGCTCGACCCGAAGTCTGATGTCTACAGCTCACTAAAATCCCGCCATTTCTTATACGAAGTTGGTTCTGAGAGTGCAATTGAGCTTTTATCACTGAAATTGCGAACGAAACACGCAGTTTTTCGCCAATTCACCTCGCTTCATATCTTCGTTGTCTCACTGAGGTGCGACTATTCATGCCCATATTGTCAAGTCTCTCGACAGACTGAAGATGCCGATAGATATGACATGGATGAAGAGACAGCGCTGCGCTCCCTTGACTTTGTTTTTCGAACCCCGTCAGAGCATATTAAGATAGAGTTTCAGGGGGGCGAACCTCTGCTCAATTGGGAAATCATTGAATTTACCATTCTTGAAGCTGAGAAAATAAATAAAACAGAGAAAAGAGATTTAGCTTTTGTCATTGCCACCAATTTAACTTTGATATCTGACGAAATATTAGAATTTTGTTATCAGCACGATGTTTTCATTTCGACCTCGCTCGATGGGCCAGCCCATGTTCATAACCGCAATCGCCCGAGGCCGGGGAAAGACGGACACCAAATTGTACGAGACCAGATTGAACGGGTTCGTGAAAAGTTGGGTCCGGATCGCATCAGTGCCCTTATGACGACCTCTGAGTTAAGCCTGTCTCATCCACGCGAAATCATTGATGAATACCTAGATGCCGATTTTAAAGGCATTTTTCTCCGCCCCCTCTCGCCATATGGGTTTGCGGTAAAAACTCATCAGATTGAAAAGTACGACTTCGAGAGATTCTTCGAGTTCTACCAGGATTCAATGGAGTACATCTTTGAAATCAATGAAGCTGGTATTCCGTTTGTAGAGGAATTCTCCGCGCTTTTACTGCGAAAGATCTCCTTGCCCTACCCGACCGGCTATGTAGACCTCCAATCTCCGGCGGGAGCGGGAGTATCGGCCATCGTTTTCAACTATGATGGTGACGTTTATGCGTCAGATGAGTCACGCATGCTTGCTGAGATGGGCGACCATAAATTTAGACTAGGCAATATTCTTTCTAATACTTATGAAGAAATTTTCCTCGAATCTGGATTGCTTGAAATTCTTGAGGAAACCTTAACCGACAGCGTTCCTGAGTGTTACCAGTGCGCCTACAAGCCTTTTTGTGGAAGCGAACCGGTGTATCACTATGCAACCCAGAAGGACCCTGTCGGCAATAAAGCTCTCAGTGGTTTCTGCACGAAGACCAAGACGATCACAAATTACCTATTGGACATCATGGAAAATGATCCCGCTAGACGGCAAATTTTGCAGAGCTGGATATAAAAATGATTAGTCTCTACTCCAAAACCTGTGAGTTTATTAACTGGGAAGAAGGGGCTGAGCCGCTCATCTTGCCCGTTACGGAGAATCCAAGTCTGCCAAAGGTGGTTGCAAAAAAATACGCCCTCGTTTGCGATCGAATTCCAGACAAACCCACTGACTCCTTGGCCAGTTATGGGGCCATCCTGAGTCGAGGTTCGGTAAAAAGTGGAAGTTTGTATAGAGTTATTCAGCTTCCTGCTGAGTTGTCTTACGTAAAAAGCTCTGACGTCGTCCGCCTGAATCCAGTGGGCGGGGAGGTTCGAATGCTCTTTAGATCGGACTCGGATCACAACAGCATTCTAGTAACAGAACGATGCAACAGTTTTTGCCTCATGTGTTCGCAGCCTCCCAGGGAAATTGATGACAGCTATCTTATCGAAGATGCATGCGAGGTTATCAAGAATGTGCCAAGAGGCACTGCATCTTTGGGAATCACGGGCGGAGAACCAACACTTTTAGGCGACGGTTTTCTGCGCATAGTTCGAAGTGCAGCACGTTACTTGCCCGAGACCCACCTACACGTTCTTACCAATGGCCGTTCATTTTCAGAGCGGGCTATTTCAGCCGCTCTGAAGGATGTTGGGCACCCCAATTTAGTCTTGGGCATTCCTTTGTATTCCGACCTCCCCGAACGACACGATTTCGTGGTCCAGGCAGCAGGAGCGTTTGAGGAAACCATTCGCGGAATTGTGAACTTACGGCGTGATGGACAGAAGGTTGAACTACGGGTGGTAATCCATAAGCAAACTTATGCAAGGCTGCCCGAATTGGCGCGCTTCATTGTTCGAAATTTAGCCTTTGTGGAACATGTCGCGTTCATGGGGTTAGAGCTCACGGGATTTACAAAGGCTAATTTTGGTGCTTTATGGATAGACCCTTATGAGTATAGGAGCGAGCTAGACGAGGCTTGCCGAATTCTGCAATCCGCACGCGTTAAAACAATGGTCTATAACCATCAGTTGTGTGTTTTGTCACCTTTTGTTCGAGAACTTTCTGTTAATAGCATCTCTGACTGGAAAAATGATTACTTGGAGAAATGCACCCCTTGCGAGCGGAAAAACGATTGCGGTGGTTTCTTTAGTACAGGCTTTAGCTTAGAAAAAACAAGCGATCATATTTCTCCGTTTGTCTCTTCCAATAGAATTATCCCCTCTGAGGAAATCGCGTAATGAGCACAGCTGATAGAGACGATGCTGGTATTTACCGTGTACTAGATTCGGCTCTAGCCCAAGAGATCATCACCATTAACGAATTCCGGAGTAAGCTCGGTCTCCCGGATGTTATGGGCGGTGACGTTACTATTAAGGGAAACTCCATTGAGTCAGTTCTACAAAAAAAGAAAGAAAAACGCTGAAGCCTTCTTCATGCCTTTTTAAAGGAATGCGTAAAACAGCCTTCCTTCCTCAGGGGCTCTGTTGACCCTGACCCCGTATTAGGTCCACCCACAGTTCGGAAATCCCGGCTCTTGAGCTGGACGACAGATTTAGTACTTTGTGTGGACGCCCAGGCCAGCGCCCTATTCTAGAATCTACTTTAAGTTTGTTTAGCACTTTGTGTGGAAATCGTACTGTAACCTATTGATTCGTAGTCGGGCTGATTTAGCACTTTCTGTGGTCGTCCATATGGACAGTCCCAATAAATGGCGAGGCTGGCCCCCCATCACGACGAGCAGCTATAGTGTGACCATCCACCAACCGCGAAAAGCTCCAGCGGCTTCAGCCGGTAGTATTTGTTCTCCACGTCTTTCGATTGCTCGGCATATGGCTGGGTCATAATGTCCTGCAGTTCTCGCAGCAACTCGTAATTTCCTTCCGCCGCTTGCTGATAGGCAGGTACAACGTACCACTCCCGCAAACTGTACTTCGGATTGACGAGTTTCATCCGGCGGGAAAGCACCTCACGGTCAACAGATCCAGTGAGCGATCTCCAGTTTGCGAGCCATGTTGACCAGCATTGTTCCAGTCCCTCGGGATCCGCACCATTGGTCACGTTTCTATAGAAGCTTTTCTTAAGTGGCACGATATCGTCAGGCACTGAAGACAGCTCCCGAAAGAACACCGTGTAATCGACGGGCGTGTGCACCATCAAGGTTGCGAGCTCCCGGAACAAGCCCTCGTCGAAAGCCTCTAGCCCAAGTTTGGCCGCCCACATCTTTTCTATTTCTGCCTGCATGACCAGCGGAAAATCGCTTTGGATTTTGTCGAGTTGCTGCAAGCAATCCGGATGCGCCTCTAACAACGGCCGCAACGCCGTGCAGAACGAATGAAAATTGCGCTCTGCCGCCGCTGGTTGGTTGAGGAACGAAAAGTGCTGCCCGCCGCCGGTCCAAGGCTGGTATTGCGGGTTGAATAGATCGATGAATCCAAAGGGACCATAGTCGAGGGTGAATCCGCCGGCTGCACAGTTGTCGCTGTTGAAGTTGCCCTGGCAGTAGCCAACGCGAATCCAGCTCGCCACCAGCGACGTCAGGCGGCCGCGGAACTCACGGGCAAGCAACACGACCTTTTCGGCGGTGGGTAATGTCTGGTCGATAAGGCCACCGTACTCACGATCGATCAGGTGCAAGACGATCTTTTCTAGTTCCTCCATGGCCTTAGGGTGTTCGTTCTTACGGGCCCGGCGCCCGAAGAGTTCGAGTTGCCCTACCCGGATAAACGACGGTGCAACGCGGGTGGAGATGGCAACGGGCTCGGATACAAGCACGTCCGGGTCAATCGAGCCCGAGCCCTCAGAATACCAAGGGCGCCGAACTTTCTCGGTTTTGGACACGTACAGGCTCAAAGACCGTGATGTGGGCACACCCAACGCCCGCATGTGTTCCTGAGCCAGGAACTCACGAACGCTGGAGCGAAGAACGGCCCGGCCGTCTGCGCCACGGCAGTAGGGTGTGCGCCCTCCCCCTTTGAGCTGCATTTCCCAGCGCTGGCTGTTGATGACGGCTTCAAGCACGGAGATGGCGCGTCCGTCACCGTATCCGTTGCCAGTCTGGAACGGGCATTGCTGGTAGAACTCGGTGCCGTAGATAGAAAGTGCGTAGCCACACGCCCAACCGACGTTGCGCATCGGCTCTGGAACCTGCGTTAAGTCGCCGGAAAACATCCGCACAAAGTCTTGTGACTGCGCCAGAGTGTCGGCGAAGCCCAGTTCGCGAAACAGACTCTTGCTGTGGGCCACGTATTCCGGGTGTTCAATGGGCGTGGGGCTGACCGGAACATAGTGTCCTGAAAACACCTGCCGGGGCGCATGGTCATCACCATTCGCTTTTCCCTCAGGATCGCAGTTGAGGGTGTCCATGAGCGAATAGTCCGCCATTGCTGCGAGATCGTTTAGGTTCGTGATCATCGGGGCTGTGTGGCGGGGTGTTCGCTTTGGCATAGGGGCTCCTCATGCGTGGATTGGGGTTGGGAAACAACGCTGACAGAGGGCGCGTTCCGTAGCAACAGTTTAAAGGCGAGCGGGGAGCACTCCATGCCAAACAGGCAAAGCCAAATCCTCCGGGTCGTCATTCGGGCCACCGGTCCGCCTCTTGAATGAACCTTCCTCAATGGGGATCCGGTATAACGCAGTCGCCTTACGCTCTTTGTGGTTGGGCGCGCGAACCTGTTCCCAGCGCCCTGGCTCAATCTGGTTGATGATGGCCCGAAACGCGGCATCAAACTCGGCGTCTTCCGTCACCGGTGAAGCCTTCCCGAACAATACCAGCGATTCGTAGTTCGCACTATGATGGAAGGCGGACTTGGTCATCACCCATTCATTTGTCACCGCAAATGATATGCATAAGAGGTCCCCTGCATTCAGGCGTTTTGACAAACGCCCTCCGTTCAGCGTGTGCAGGTAGAGGTTATCACCCATCCGCCAAACCGTTAGTGGCACAATGCGTGGTTCACCTTGCTCCACAAACGCCACGTGGGCCGTTTTCAGGCGATCAATCAGCGCATAGGCCGGAGCGCGTTCATAGCTTGCCCGCTTAGGTGCGCGCTTCACCTGGCTGCGAGGGCAGCACGTTAGTAGGGATGAGTTTATCGTCGGTTCGTTTGTTGCCGTCATCGTCTGCTCCTGAAGGGCTGTGCGTCCAAAAAGTACCCCGCTATTGAAAGCCACTTCTGATACCATCAGAAGAGCCAGATTATGATTTTTGTTAGGACCAGTTGGTATGATCGATGATATTCGCCTGACCAGTGAGGCACCGCTCCAAAAGCAGCTTTACCTGCAACTGTCCGAGCGCATTCTGACGCAGCGATTTCCAGCTGGGAGCCGTCTCCCTTCTAGCCGACAGATGGCTCTGGATCCTGGGATTAGCCGGAACACCGTGAACGCCGTGTATGATCAGCTCAAGGCTGAGGGATTCCTTACAAGTTCTGCTGGCAGGGGTATCTTTGTACATGAAGACATCAAGGCCGCGGTAAAACCGGCTGGACCAGGGCTGAAACAGCCAATAAAAAATGCTACTTCCCTTCCCCCATTGCCCGCTGTTCCTCGCAACAGGCTCAAAGCAGTGGAAGACGCAAGCCTGCCGTTTCAGCCGGGGCTACCTGATCTGGATGCCTTCCCCATTCGAGCCTGGAACCGGATTCTCCATCATCAGGAGAGCCGTCGTGCCCTGAGAGGTTATGACACCATTCAGGGATATCAGCCACTTCGGAGTGCCATCGCCAGCTACTTACGGGCCTCTCGGGGCGTTCGCTGCGAAGAACATCAGATAATCATTACCAATGGTGCCCAGCAAGCGCTGTCCCTCATCGCCGATGTGTTTCTGCAACCTGGCGATCGTGTCTTTTGCGAGAACCCTGGATACAGGGGCGCCCGTAACGCACTGAGTCGTCACAACAATCCCTTGGTTCCGGTCCCTTTGAGGAACCAGGTTCTGGATGTAAACGCACTCTCTGACCTGGGTCCTGCGAAACTTTTCTTTTGTACCCCTACTCATCAGTATCCGATGGGTGGCATCCTCGACCTGTCCCAGCGCATAGCGCTTGTACGGTGGGCGCAGCAAAATAACTGCTGGATTATCGAAGACGACTACGACAGCGAGTTCCACTTTTTCAACAAACCCTTTGCCGCCATTCAGGGGATGTTCGACAACGCCCCGGTGCTCTATGTGGGTAGCTTCAGCAAAACGCTGATGCCCTCCCTGCGGGTAGGCTACCTGGTGGTGCCAGAGTCCGTTGTCGAACCCTTGCTCTGGGCAAAACAAATTAATGGCGGGGAATCCCCGTTGATGACTCAGGCCACCATCGCCGAGTTCATCGAAAGCGGTCAGTTCACGCGGCACCTGCGCCGCATGCGCCAGCTTTACCGGGACAAATGGCAGCTTTTCCAGAAGCGATTAACGCAGGAACTGGGAGGCCTGGTGCAACCTGTGGCGGAAAGCGCCGGCATGCATCTGGTGATTGAAGGAGATTTCGACGATGTATCCCTCAGCCAGTGGCTGAAAACCCGAGGGTTTGGCAGCACGCCCCTGAGCGCCCACTTCATCGGACAACAATCCCGGAGTGGCCTGGTGATGGGGTTTGCCAGCGCCAATGAGCACCAGATTGAGGAGTGTGTGGTGGCGTTAAGAGCGGGATTGGCGAACTTCTAGCCGCCCCAGGACCGCAAACTCTCAGTCAGGAAATCTGCAGCATCGAAATCCGGTGGCCGCTGGAAGGTGGTATCCAGTAATTGCACGTCGCTGATGCGGTCCAGCCGGAACGAACGCATGGCCTGCCTGAGGTGGCAGAACCCGGTGACATACCAACGCCCCTGCTCCGTCGTTATCGGGATTCCGAGTTCTTCTAATACCGTGATGTAGCGCCGGATTGTCCGCCGGTTCCGGTGTTTGCATTAAAGATGCATTGTCAGGTTTATTTAGGACAGTTTCTCGCCTACATATAAATTAATCTGGCCCTGCTGTAACTCACATTACCTGCAATACTGACTTGAGAAGGAGATCAAACATGTCAGAACTTACCTTTTACACCCACCCTATGTCCCGCGGCCGGGTAGTACGCTGGATGCTGGAAGAAGTTGGCGTTCCCTACACGGTAGAGACCATGCAATTCGGCCCGGAGATGAAAACCCCGAAGTACCTGGCCATCAACCCCATGGGTAAGGTGCCTGCGATCAAACACGGCAACACCGTCGTTACCGAAGTGGCGGCCATCTGCGCCTACCTGGCGGACCAGTTCCCCGAGAAGAATCTGGCGCCACCGCCGCACTCGATGGAACGCGGCCCCTACTACCGCTGGCTTTTCTTTATGGCAGGGCCCTTTGAAATGGCCACCAGTGCGCTGGCCTACGGCTGGAAAATCGATAGCAGCAACCTGCAGGCTGTCGGCTGTGGCCGCGTGGAGGACAGTGTCAATACCCTGGAAAAAGTACTCGGCCAAAGCCCTTACATCTGCGGCGATCACTTCACCGCGGCGGATGTGCTGGTCAGCAGTTACCTGTGGTGGGAAACGATGCAGAAAAATATTCCGCAGAATGAGGTATTTCAGGACTACATCAAACGCACGGAAAACAGGCCCGCCGCCCAACGTGCCAATGAACTGGACGATGCGCTGGCAGAGCAGATGGGCGTCACGCCGGTGTAGGATCAGGCGAAGGGCTCGGCTAGGTTGAGCCCTTCGTTTATGACTGATCCATCAGTGCGAAGTCCACCTCATCCATGGATTCTCCGAGGAAGTCCAACAGTGCCCTGACCGCAGGCAACAATCCCCTGCGGGACGGAAATACCGCGTGAAGTATTCCGCCCCTTGGCTGCCAACCCGGTAGCACATTAATTAATCGCCCTTCGACCAGGTCCCGACCACCTACAATCAACGGCATACGCACCACTCCCAAGCCCTCCAGGGCCGCCTGTCTGAGTGTAAACACATCGTCAGTGACAAGCCTGGGCGAATGCCGCACCTGCGCCGTGGCGCCACCCGGTCCATCCAGGCACCAGATGTGTTTGCCGTCGGATTGTTCAAAATCCAGGCTCGGCAGATTTGCCAGCTCATCCGGATTCTCAGGTTTGGTGTAATGGTTGAAGAAATCCCTGGACGCCATCAGACATTGCGGGCTTTTCGACAGCACCTTCATGGTTAGCCCGCTGTCTTCCAACGGAGGAAATCGGACCCGTAGCGCCAGGTCCAACCCCTCTTTCAGGACATCCACCCGGCGGCTGGTGGCGTCAATCTCGACTTTCACCTCCGGGTATTTGGCCATAAAGCGCACTAACAGCTGGCCAACATGAAAATAGATCAAGCCTGGCGGGCAACTCATCCGGATTACCCCCCTGGGCTCCGCCCGTGATCGATCTATCACCTCCTGGGCCGCCTCTGCCTCCACCAACATGGCCACACAGTGACGGTAATACTCCTGCCCCAGCTCTGTGATGGTAAAGCGTCGTGTAGAGCGATTGATCAATCGGGTGTCCAGGCGGTCTTCCAGCATCGGGATGCGACGGCTCAGTTTCGATTTGGGCACGCCTAGTGCCCTTCCCGCCGGCGCGAAACCACCGTGGTCCACCACCTTGACGAAGTAAAAGAGATCGTTGAGGTCCTGCATATCGGCCATCGTCCTGAAATTGGAACGGTGAGTATAGATTTACAACCTACTCAGGCCAAAGGGCCCGGACTATTCTGGCACCTCACGACAACATTGGCATAGACCCCAAGGTATCCGGGGCAACCGATGCTTATGTGCCGAAAACTAAAACAGGAGAATGGATATGGCGTTTAAATACAATCGTTTGAACAAGGACGATGTTGCTCTGCTCATGGTAGACCACCAGTCCGGCCTGTTGTCGCTGGTTCGGGATTTCTCGCCAGACGACTTCAAGAACAATGTGCTGGCGCTGGCAGACATTGCCAAGTTCTTTGATATCCCGACCATTCTGACCACCAGTTTCGAAAATGGGCCTAACGGCCCGCTGGTGCCGGAATTGAAGGAAATGTTCCCGGATGCGCCGTATTTTGCGCGGCCCGGTCAGATCAACGCCTGGGATAATGAGGACTTCGTGAAGGCGGTAAAAGCCACCGGCAAGAAACAGCTGTTGATTGCCGGCGTGGTGACCGATGTGTGTGTTGCTTTCCCCACGCTCTCAGCCCTGGAAGAAGGCTACGAAGTGTTTGTGGTAACCGACGCCTCCGGCACCTTTAACCGGACCACCCGTGATGCTTCATGGAGCCGAATGGAACAGGCCGGCGCACAACTGATGAACTGGTTCAGCGTTGGCTGCGAACTGCATCGTGACTGGCGCAATGACATCGAAGGCTTTGGTGGCATCCTGGCCAAGCACCTGCCCCATTATGCCAACCTGATGCAAAGCTACGGCGCCCAGCAGGGGTAATCGCCTGAAATTACAACCCACAGGGATCGTGGGTTTGGGTTGGCCCACCTGATATTGCCAACTGACTGAACCGCGCTGCGGGGTACCCCCATGTCTGACGCCACACCCAACGTGCACTATAGTAGCGGGAGAACGATTTATATTCGGCACTCTGTTAAGGCCGACCAGAGAGACCGTTATGAAACCTGGCTAAGACAGATCATCAATGCGGCAGCCGAGTTTCCAGGTCATCAAGGCGTGCATATCGTTCGCCCGCCTACAGGGCGACACACTTTTGAAATTTCTGTACGATTTTCTGGCCGGGCCGAAGCTGAAGCGTGGTTAGATTCTGATATTCGGAAGGAATTGATCAGTGAGATACGTACGGCGCTCGAATCTCAGGAGCAGGTTGAGATCAAAACGGGTATCGATTTCTGGTTTACGCCACCAGCATCCACTGCGCCACAGCCTACGCGCTGGAAACAGTGGGCACTGACCACTGCCGTGATCTGGCCACTAACCATGGTTGTTCCCGCCGTTTATAGACCAGTATTTGATTTAATACCGGTTCTGGGGGCCTGGGGCGTACGACATGGTATCGTAGCCGCCACCATTGTCGGTCTCGTTGTTTATCTGATTATGCCAAGGCTGGTTCGCCTGGTGGCGGGCTGGTTGTTCCGCTAATCACTCACAATACATTTATAAACTGGAGCCGATTATGAGCAATCTCTCACCACAAACCGAATTCGACTGCCCAATCACCAAAGAATGCGGCGCTCTGGTTCAACTCCTGCAACCTCGTGAACGAGACCTCGGCGGCTTTTCAGTGCGGCGAGTACTTCCGGTAGTGGGGCAAAAGATGATCGGGCCGTGGATTTTCTTTGATCATATGGGGCCTGCACACTTTCCTGCCGGCGACGGCATCAATGTGCGCCCTCACCCGCATATTGGCATTGCTACCGTCACTTACCTGTTTGAAGGCGAAATCCTGCATCGTGATTCCCTTGGGAGCCTGCAAGCCATCCGCCCGGGCGATATCAATCTGATGGTGGCCGGGCACGGTATTGTGCATTCAGAACGGGAACGCCCGGAGATCACGGCAACTGACCACACGCTCCATGGCTTGCAGCTATGGCTGGCGTTGCCTGAGGCGGAAGAAGAAACAGATCCCGCCTTTTACCACTACCCGGAGAGCACCGTGCCCTCCGTGTCGGTAGGTGATGTGCCAGTTCGCGTGATGATGGGGACTGCCTATGGTGAGACCTCACCGGTGAAGGTGTTTGCCGACACCCTGTATATAGAGGCCTGGCTGAAGCCTGGTCAGAAGCTGACCTTGCCGGACGCCCAGGAACGCGGTCTCTATGTGGCGAAGGGGCGGCTTCTGGCAGGCGGAACGGAGATTCCCGAGTTCTCCATGGCCGTTCTGTCAGAGCAGCAAGGCGTCATCGTTGAAGCCTTGGAAGAAACGCGGCTCGCACTGATTGGTGGCGAGCCTCTTGGCAAACGGTTTATCGAGTGGAACTTCGTTTCCAGTCGCAAGGAGAGAATTGAAGAGGCTAAACGCGATTGGGAAAACGGCCAATTTCCCTCCGTCCCTGGCGATGAGGATGAGTTTATCCCTCTCCCGGGCTAACCAGAGGTTCTTACAACCAGCGCCGAACTCTCTCAACGTAATGATTGAACTGGTCTCCAAACAGGTCCCGCATATTGCGCTCCTCAGGCTTGATCTGGAAACGGTTCATATAAAGCACATAAAGCGGAAGCAATAACGCAGCGAAGACGCTGCCGAGATATAACCACCAGGCTGCCAGAATCATCAGGAACCCCAAATACATGGGGTTTCTGGTGTGGCGATACACGCCATTGACCACCAGAGTTGTCGTCTGGTGTGGCGTGCGAGGGTCCACCGTTGTGCCTGCGCGCCTGAAAGCGAGAACGCCCATTAGTGCGATGACCACACCGGCAACCAAAACAACGGCAAACAACAGAACCCTTCCAGGAAACGCGAAGTATCCGGAAGGCAGCAGCCGGGACACTGCCCACATGACAGCCCCAAAGAGTAGCGTCAGGATAACCGGTGGAACCTTTAGCTCGAGCGCTTTCACTTGTTTTTCCCTTCCACATTCTTAGCTGGACAGTTTTGAACTGATGCCAAGGGATTTGTTGGCAGCATCCCGCACTTCCCGATACCGTTCCGGGTTGTTGATCAGCGTGTCCAGATTATCCTCCGGGAACATGGCTTTCAGTTTCGTTTTGGCGTCTTCGTTGTCAACGATGGCGGGCATTAACTGCTCAAGCGCCCGCAGCATCGCCTCCGGAGATACCGAAGCGCCCGGGGATGCCCCCAGGATGGTGCCGTAGGTTTTATCGGAAGACACGATAATCTCTGTACCCATCTGCAGATCGCCGTCCTTGATGATCTGAACCCGCTGCCCCGCCTCTATCGGCTTCCAGTCAAATTTCTTGCTCAGGCCGGGGGCAAACTTGTCGAGGGCCTCCAGCATGCTTTTGTCGCCTTTGAAGGTTTCGGAGATCAGATACTTGACCAGCGGGAAGTGCTCAAGGGCCACATTCAGCAGTCCCGGAATATCGTGCAGCCGCATGGCCCGGACGTAATCGACAAAGCCCCTGCCTTTTTCCAGTACTGGTTTAAACGAGGCAAACGGGCCGAACAAAAGGTAGTGCTGGCCGTCGGCCACCCGTAAATCCAGATGCGGTACCGACATCGGCGGGGCCCCAACCTCGGCTTTGCCATAGGTCTTGGCCCGGTATTGATCCGCCTGTTCCGGAGTGATCCTGGCTTGCAGAAATCGTCCGCCGACGGGAAACCCGGTAAACCGGCGAGCGAACGGTAGATGGCTCTTCTTCAAAATCGGAAAGGCTCCCCCGCCGGCACCCACAAACAGAACGTCCGCCCGGTGTTGTAGTGGCGCGCCCCGGGTTTGGGTTTCCACCAGCCAGCTCCCTGCCGGGCTGCGACGCACTCGCTTAACATGGACGCCATATTCGATCTTTACACCCAGCTCATTCACGGCGTACTCAGCCATAAGCTCGGTCAAGGCGCCAAAGTTGACGTCCGTACCAGTCTCGATAACGGTAGCGGCCATTTTCTCATGGCGAGCGCGACCTTCCATGGTGAAGGGAATCCAGCTTTTGATTTCATCGAAGTCTTCGGAGTACTGCATATGATCGAAAAAATGATGGGCAGACATTTCTTTGAATCGCAGTTTCAACTCCTCGATGGAGGGTTCAGAGACAATGGTGCAATGTTTGGTCTGGTTGATGAAGCTGGTCGGCTCTCTAATGGCACCCTTGTTGACCAGGTACGCCCAGAACTGTTTGGCAACGTTGAACTGGGCGTGAATTTTCAGCGCTTTCTCAACGGAAATAACCTCTTCGTCCACCGGGGTGTAATTAAGCTCACAGTTGGCTTCGTGACCGGTGCCGGCATTGTTGAAGGCCCAGGAGTTACCCGCACCCGCCCGCTCAAGGCGCTCCAGAATGGTGACATCCAGTTCCGGGGCCAGTTCCTTTGCCAGTATGGCAAACGTCGTCCCCATAATACCTGCGCCGATGATGGTTACTTTCATAGAGATAGCCGCCAGTGTCCGTTTGAGTGTCTTTAACTGAAATATCTTCCTCAGAACCTAACATAATTCCAGAGGGCTCGATAACGACATCAGAATAGGCTACTATTAGCCTGTATATTTATACAGTCATCCATAAACAGCGAGGAATCTTCTTAATGGCTGTTCAATCTTTGTTCTACTCAGACCGCGACGGACTCGAAATGGCACTCAAGAATCCCGACTCGATGCTTTTCACTTCCAAAGCCGAAGCTGATGCCCGCGATAAAATGCTGGAGCTCTCGGAGAACATCCAGCTCTGGTTTGAGAAGAAGATCCCTGACATGCCTGAGCAACTGGCGGAGCAATGCGCCCTGCTGATTGCCGAGAACAAGGACCTGTTCCAGAAAGCACTGAAGAAGCCAGAGATCCTGGCAGAAGCGGAGATTCCGGCTGACTAGAAACGAACGCCTGGGCCGCCCCCAGTCAGGAATTCCCTATTTTTCCTCAGTTGGTATTGATTCGTACACTGGTCTGAAAATCGATGGTAACGTAACAACTCCCGTACCTCGGAATACCATTCATCAAGGAGTCTCTAATGGCCAACACCCGCGCATACGCTGCCACAAGCCCTACTTCCGGCATGGCGCCCTACTCCTTTGACCGGCGCGAGCTGAGACCAGACGACGTCGCCATTGAAATTGATTACTGCGGCGTTTGCCACAGTGACCTGCATACCGTCGAGAATGACTGGGGCGGCTCTCAGTATCCCGTTGTTCCTGGCCACGAAATCATTGGCCGTGTCACTGCCGTAGGCCGTGATGTTACCCGCTACCAGCCAGGCGACCTGGTGGGAGTAGGTTGCATGGTTGATAGCTGCCGCACCTGTTCCGCCTGCGATTCCGGGCTGGAGCAATACTGTATTGAAGGCTCCACCATGACGTATGGCAGCCTGGATCGCCACGATGGCACCGTCACCCATGGCGGTTACTCCGAGAAAATCGTGGTAAGCGATCGTTTCGTGGTCAGGGTACCGGCAAACCTGGACCCGGCCAGCGCGGCACCGCTGCTGTGTGCCGGCATCACCACGTACTCACCGCTTAAACACTTCAACGTTGGCAAGGGCCATAAAGTGGGCGTTCTTGGTATGGGTGGCCTTGGCCATATGGGTGTGAAGCTGGCCAAGGCTATGGGTGCAGAAGTCACCATCTTCACCCGTTCGGAAAGTAAAGTGGCAGAGGCGAAGAAGCAGGGTGCTGATCACGTCATCATTTCCACAGACAAGGCCCAGATGAAGGCCGCTGCGGATTCATTCGACTTCCTGCTCGACACCATTCCCGTGGCCCACGATCTCAACCCTTACCTGAAGTGCCTGAAATACGATGGCACCCATATTCTGGTAGGGCTGCTGACGCCTGTGGAGCCCGCACTCCAGGCAGGCCTGCTGGTAACCAAGCGGCGGGTGGTTGCCGGTTCGTTGATCGGCGGCATGCCGGAAACCCAGGAAATGCTGGATTTCTGTGCGGAACACAACATTACCTGTGATGTAGAGATGCTGGACATCCGCAACATCAATGACGCCTACGAACGACTAAAAAAGAGCGACGTGAAGTACCGCTTCGTGATCGACATGGACACGCTCAAGCAAGGCTGATTGCACCTCATCCAAGACCCCGGGCTGGCATTGTGTCGCCCGGGTGGTCTTTGACAATCCGCTAATAACCATTCCGGTTGCAAAGGGTTAGCATGGGTCTATTGTTATCGTAATCGACCCTGGATACAGCGCATGACCTTTGCACGCATTGCCGGAACCGGTTCCTACCTGCCGGACAACATCGTTACCAATCGCGACCTGGAGCAGAAGGTGGACACCTCTGATCAATGGATTCGCGAGCGCACCGGCATTGAACAACGTCACATCGCCCTGCCCGGCCAGTCCACCGTGGATC
Source organism: Marinobacter sp. LQ44 (assembly GCF_001447155.2). Lineage (NCBI taxonomy): Bacteria > Pseudomonadati > Pseudomonadota > Gammaproteobacteria > Pseudomonadales > Marinobacteraceae > Marinobacter > Marinobacter sp. LQ44. Next base: position 382,949 of record NZ_CP014754.1, read on the forward strand.
TGGCCGAGCAAGCCGCACTGCGGGCCATCGAAGCCGCCGGCATTGAGGTAACGGATATTGACCTTATTGTCTTCGCCACCACCACTCCGGATAAGGTTTTTCCGAGCTGTGCATGCATTCTCCAGGCCAGGCTGGGTATTCAGGGTTGCCCGGCCTTTGATATCCAGGCGGTATGCAGCGGTTTTGTCTATGCCCTGGCAACCGCTGAGAAGTTCATAAAAACTGGCTCCAGCAAGAAGGCACTGGTCATTGGCGCTGAAGTATTCTCCAGAATCATCAATTGGGAAGACCGCGGCACCTGCATCCTGTTCGGTGATGGTGCCGGTGCGGTGATTCTAGAGGCCAACGAAGAGACCGGAATTTTGTCCACTCACCTGCACGCCGATGGCCGCTACGAGGACCTGCTACACGTTCCTTGCGGCGTATCTAACCACTTCGATGCCATCAAGGCAGGCAATGCGTTTGTAGAAATGAAAGGCAACGAGGTGTTCAAGGTTGCGGTAAACACCCTTGGCCAGATTGTGGATGAAACCCTGCAGGCCAACCAGATGCGAAAGTCCGACATCGACTGGCTGGTACCGCATCAGGCAAACCTGCGTATCATCGCTGCCACGGCCCGGAAACTGGATATGTCCATGGACCAGGTTGTGGTGACCGTTAATCGCCATGGCAACACCTCGGCCGCGTCCATTCCGCTGGCGCTGGATGAAGCGGTTCGGGATGGTCGAATCAAACGGGGTCAAACCGTGCTATTGGAGGCCTTTGGTGGAGGATTCACCTGGGGTTCAGCGCTTCTTCGGTACTGATCAGTCACGGCGTCGAAATTACCTGAAGTGCTATTATTATTTTCTTTTAGTATTTTTGGTTCTTAAAAAATTTTGTTAGATTGCTTCTCAGATTCACAATTTCTGGTTCTGAGGAGTGTCTGATGAAACAACTGCTTAAAGGGTTTGCACTGGGCGCAGCCCTGCTTTCCGCCCAGCCTGCGCTGGCCGCCGACAGAGAGCTTCTCAATACCTCCTACGATATCGCCCGGGAACTGTTCGCGGCCTACAACGTGGAGTTCCAGAAACACTGGCAGGAAAAAACCGGCGAAACGGTCAACATTCGCCAATCCCACGCAGGCTCCTCTCGCCAGGCTCAAGCCATTATCCAGGGTCTCAAGGCTGATGTGGCAACCTTTAACCAGGTCACCGATATCGACATCCTGCATGAACGCGGCGGCCTGATCCCGGAAAACTGGGCCGAGCGTTTGCCGAACAACAGTTCTCCCTACTATTCCACCATGGCTTTCCTGGTACGAAAGGACAATCCCAAGAACATCCAGAACTGGGATGATCTCGTTCGTGAAGGTGTGTCTCTGATCATGCCAAACCCGAAAACGTCTGGTAACGGCCGCTACACCTATCTGGCAGCCCTGGGCTATGCCCAGGATACCTATGGTGATGATGAAGCGAAAATCGACCAGTTTATGGCCGATATGCTCGGCCAGGTTCGAGTCTTTGACAGTGGCGGCCGTGGCGCCACTACCACTTTCGTTGAACGCGGCATTGGCGATGTGCTGCTTACCTTTGAATCCGAGGTTCTGAACATCGCGGATCGTTTCGAAAACGGCGAGTATGAAGTGGTCACGCCCAAGGTCAGCTTCCTTGCAGAATTCCCGGTCACCTGGATTGACGATTACACCCGCCAGAATGGCACCGAAGAACTGGCAAAAGAGTACCTGAGCCATCTTTATGCTGAAGAATCCCAGCGCTTGCTCGCCGGGTTTAACTACCGGGTTCACAACGAAACGGTGATCGAAGAAAACGCAGACCGGTTCCGTGAACTGAAGTTGAAATCCATCGACGAGATTGCCGGTGGCTGGGAAAACGCCATGAGCAAACATTTCAGCAGCGGTGGCAAACTCGACCAGTTACAACGGCGTCGGTAAGAAGCTGAGATGTCTGCTCCCGCTCAAGTGAGCGCCGCCCCAGCGCGGCGCTTTTCAGGTCGTAGCAAACGGGTATTGCCGGGGTTCGGTTTGAGCCTCGGCATTTCGCTGTTTTTCGTCAGTCTGGTTTTACTACTCCCGTTATCTGGCCTGGTGGTGGAAACATCCGGCATGACCTGGGATCAGTTCTGGTTCACGATCACCGATCCGCGGGTGGTCGAATCCTACAAAGTGACCCTCTGGACGGCTCTGGCGGCGTCGCTCTTTAACGGCGTCTTTGGCTTGTTGCTGGCTTGGGTCCTGGTGCGTTATGACTTCCCTGGCAAGCGTATCCTTGATGCCTTTGTAGACCTTCCATTTGCTTTGCCTACTGCGGTTGCGGGTATCACGCTGGCTACCCTGTTTGCTCAGAACGGCTGGTACGGCCAATGGCTGGCCAAGCTGGGCATTGAAGTAGCGTTCACCCCGTTGGGCATTGTTGTTGCCATGGCGTTCACCAGCATTCCCTTTGTGGTGCGCACAGTGCAGCCGGTACTCGAGGAATTGTCACCGGCGGACGAGGAAGCCGCGGTCAGCCTTGGGGCCTCCGATGGCCGGGTGTTCCGCAAGGTGATTTTTCCGTCATTGTGGCCTGCACTGGTCACCGGTATTGCGCTCTCCTTCACCCGCAGCCTGGGTGAATTCGGTGCCATTATCTTTATCGCAGGCAACACCCCATACGTGAGCGAAGTCACCAGCCTGATGGTGTTTATCCGGTTGCAGGAGTACGACTACGCCGCGGCCAGTGCCATTGCCTCGGTTGTACTGTTGGCCTCACTGGTACTGCTGTTTGCCATCAATCTCTGGCAGGGCCGATACCTGCGCCGCCTGGAGGGCCGATAGATGGCTGCCGAACATCATCGTGTTGGCGACCAGCCCTGGGTCCGTCGCCTGCTGATTGGTACCGCAGTTCTGGTGTCGCTCGTTCTACTGGTGATTCCAGTGGTGGTCATTTTCTTCCAGGCCCTGAGTGCCGGCTGGAGCACCTTTACCGGTAACGTGCTGGACCAGTTCACCCTGCATGCCATCGGGCTGACCTTGCTGGTTGCGGCGCTGACAGTACCACTCAATCTCATCTTCGGTACTGCCCTCGCCTGGGCCGTTACCAGGTTTCGGTTTCCAGGCCGGAAACTGCTGGTTACCCTGATCGACATTCCCTTTGCCGTGTCACCGGTAATCGCCGGCTTGCTGTATCTGCTGCTCTACGGCCGGAACGGCTGGCTCGGCGGCTGGCTGGCCACCCACGATGTCCAGTTGATGTTTGCCTGGCCGGGCATTGTCATGGTCACCGTGTTTGTCACCTGCCCGTTTGTTGCCCGCGAGCTGATCCCGCTGATGCAACAGCAAGGCAGTGAGGAAGAAGAAGCCGGCGTGGTTCTGGGCGCTTCTGGCTGGCGTATTTTCCGGAAGATTACCCTGCCTAACATCAAGTGGGCGCTGATCTACGGCGTAGTACTGACCAATGCCCGTGCCGTGGGTGAGTTTGGTGCTGTGTCGGTTGTCTCAGCCAATATTCGCGGCGAAACCAATACCTTACCGCTTCATGTTGAACTGCTTTATCAAGATTATAACGTGGTAGGCGCCTTCGCCAGTGCCGCCCTGCTGGCAACCATTGCCATCCTGACGTTAGTGGTTAAAGCCTTTGTAGAGTGGCGCCAATCCCGCCCAACGATCCTGACCCCCGAGAAAGGAGGTGCCTGATATGAGCATCACTATCGACCAGATTTCCAAAACCTTCGGCCGTTTCCAGGCGCTGAAAGACGTTTCTCTGGAGATTCCTGAGGGTAAACTGACCGCGCTTCTGGGCCCATCCGGCTCGGGCAAAACCACGCTGCTGCGGATTATTGCCGGGCTTGAATCTTCGGACTCTGGCCGAATCCTGTTTGGCGGCGATGACGTCAGCAACCTGCACGTTCGGGATCGTAATATTGGCTTCGTGTTTCAGCACTACGCCCTGTTCCGTCATCTTACCGTGGCCGAGAACATCGCATTTGGCCTTGAATCGCTGCCCCGCAAACAGCGGCCGACAAAATCCGAGATACGCCAGCGGGTGGCCAAACTGCTGGAGATGATCCAGTTACCGCAACTGGCCGACCGATATCCGGCGCAATTGTCCGGTGGCCAGAAGCAACGGGTGGCCCTGGCCAGGGCCCTGGCAACTCAGCCCCGTATACTGCTGCTGGATGAGCCCTTTGGCGCCCTGGATGCGAAAGTGCGCAAAGACCTGCGTCGCTGGTTACGGGCGCTGCATGACGAGTTTCATTTCACCAGCATCTTTGTCACCCACGACCAGGAAGAAGCCCTGGAGCTGTCCGATCAGGTGGTGGTCATGAGCCAGGGACAGGTGGAACAGGTCAACGAACCTACCGATCTGTATGCACGGCCCGAAAGCCGGTTTGTGTTCGACTTCCTGGGCCATGTCAATGTGATCTCCGGCGTCGTGAAAAATCATAAGCTGGTTCAAGGGGATGCCTGGGTGTCTCTGCCCGGGCAGAAGTCTGACCAGGAAGCCCAGCTGTACTTGCGCCCCCATGAGGTCCACCTTGCCCGGGCGCCAGCGATTCATGCCCGTTTACCGCTCCGTATCGAAGCCATCAGTCTGATCGGCTCAGAAGTGCGGATAGAGCTCGTGCCGGTGGGCTGGAACAGTGACGAGATCTGGGAAGTTGGCATGAGCCACAACGAATTCGCCCGCCACAACCCAAGCCGGGGTGAACTGTGGTACGCGGTACCAGACATCGGCCACCTGTTCGTTGCCGATAGTGCCCAGCCACGATCCGTCGACTGGGCCTATACCACAGCGGCTAACGCCAGTAATATGTAATTCTCAGGCCGCCACCCAGCGGCCGTCGGAATAGTGCTGCAAGCCGCTGTCATCCACCCGCCATAGCCAGAGCCACCGGTTTTCAACCAGGGCTCTGACGTCTTCCTGGGCCTGCAGTACTTGCTCAATTCGCTCTGCTGGCGCGTCGATCACCACGGTCAACCGCATCGGTTCGTGGCGCAAACGTTCACCATCGTGAACGGATTGCCAGGGTAATCCGATGCGCAGATCGGTGCCGTTGCCCTCAACAACCCCAATGTTGCCTCCCACCACCGAATGCAGCAGTTTGTTGCCCGCGCCATAGAGCGATGGCTGGGTAACCGATCCGAAATACTGCAGGTTAATCCAGTTAGCCACCACCATCGGGGCCGACATCAGCGCAGACAACACCGAACCTGTGTCGTCCAGTTCTGGTCTGTATTCGTGAAGGAAACACCGGCCGGCAAGATTGGTTGAACGGCTGCGGTGCCGGGGCGCAATAATCATGGCGGCGTTGTTTGCCAGCCCCCATTCGGGCCTGACTTCCGCCCAGTTATGGGTACGCTTGGTGAGTTCTTCCAGAAGAGCCTCATCGGAGTAACCATTCAAGCCGAGTGTTCCAGCCCGTTCGCGACGAGTGGCCGCCGAGGCTTTTTCAAAGCTCTGCAATAGTTCATTGGCAATCCGTTGATGGCTTGCCGGTATGGCCGTGTCCCCCAGCAGGCGCACCTGGTCCGTCACTGTGCAGTGCTCCGCGGCCACCACCAGGGTGCTTTCGGGCAAAACAATGCCCCGCTCTGCCAGCCCTACGCGCACACTGCGGTCGTTAAGCAACTGTGCGGCAATGCTGGCATTAACGTCGCCGTTTTTACCACCGCAGGCTCCGCAGGCAAGTCCAGCCTGGTTCGGATTGTTATCGGTGTGAGCGCCGTGGCCGACCAGCACCAGCAATGGTGCAAAATTGCCTGTCAGGGACATGGATCTCAGCAGCCCCTCAGCAAGGTTAACCCGCTCTGGATCTGATAAGGGATCTCCACCATAGCGGTGGAACAGGCGACCTTCCGGAGTGGTCTCTCTGGTTTTTCGGTTCTTGTGCAAGCCATCTCGAATGAGCTTCCATGCCCATGCCAGACCGGTGGTTTCCACCAATGTAAAGGTTGAAAGGCTACCGTATTTCGAATGTCGAACCGTTTCCCGCACCTGTTCCCGCCCATCCAGCCGCCTGTTGCGATCCAAGTCCGCCGATAGACTGCCGAGGGTATCAACATAGCGATAGGCGGGGGCGAGCAAGCCCGGCAACCGGGCTTCATCGTCTGACGGGCCAAGTTTTTGATGCATCACGGGCAGCCCAAAGAACCCGGCAACACCCAGGGTGTCTATCTGCGAAGAAGCATTTTCCAGATGCCGCCTTAGCACTTCTGACCGGACATCAATGCAGAACGCCGCCTGGACTTCAGGGATTCTGCTTGCCGATTCTTCCGGTTGTTCCGCCGGGCGCCGCAAGCAGTCCCTGAACTGGCGCTGCCATGCCATTTCATAGGCGCGATGCCAAACCCAAACCAGCGCATCATCACCATGAGCGTGCCTCGCCAGCTGCCCACCAGAGACCGCCTGTTGCCATTTAGCCCGCTCATCGGCCGACAGAGCAGACGCAGCCATCCACTCACAGGCCAGTAAAACCGTAGCCAACTGGTCGCACAAGTGGGATGGCTGGCCATCAAGGGCCGCTCGCCAATCTTCGCCGCGGCACCATGACGCCCAGCCCGGAAAATGCAGCAACAAGGAGTGTACCGCCGCCGTGAGCTGATCTGGGGTATAGGGCAGAGCTTGAGCAAGGAAATCGGCCGCACTCTGCCAATCATCCGGAAGTTGTGCCGCCAGCGCTTTTGAAACCAGGCCCCTGGGACCGGCCATGGATAACCAGTAACAATACAGGTCGATTTCCTTGGTATTCGTCAGCCATTGTCCCTGCCGATGATCAAAATACCGACCACAGAGCAGTCCAAGGAATTGCGTGGCTTCTGACAGCGCATCACCGTCACCCGATGGCTTGAACCGTTGTAACGCCAGCCCCGGTTTTGCATCACGTGGCCGTAAGCGGGACAACTGCTCAAGTAATAATTCCGCCGGCCTGTCTAGCCCCTGCGCCCGGGCTGCAGCTATCAAGTCGCCTTCCTGAATACGGCCCCCGTGCCAGGCCTCCAGATAGAATTCCGGCGCCATTAACATGCCCTGCCCCCTGCGGGAAACCAGTTCGATGGCGGCTTCCTCGATACCTTGATGCCTGTGGCCCCACCAGGGATTCACCGCTATCCACCGGTCCAGAGGCCAGCTGGGAGCAATCCGCTCACAGGCGATGGAAACCTGATCAACAGCCTGGTTCTGATCGACATCCGGCACGCGTAAAGTGGCACTCATGATGGTTCTCCTGAAGACAGAACGTAACGGGCATTCTTCGTTTCTTCGGTGCCATCCTGAAGCCATTGCCTGGCCCACCGTCGGGTAACCCGTTCGAACGGTTGATCAAGATACAGGCCCTGGCTGAGCGGCAGGTTCAACCGCTGCAACCAGGCCCAATCCGGCCGGAAAAGCACAAGTAGTGACATCCCGGCCAGAAGACCCAGCATTACCCAGGCCACCGCAGTGGCCGCCGGCCAGAGCACAAAATTATCTGCGCCCGCAACCGAAGGCCCCAGTACCAGGTGGAGAAGACCATATAGCGGTACCAGACTGATCGCCATGACGACAACCAATACCCGGGCACGGGCCGTGCTACCCGATGGAAGTCCGAGAACCGATGCGGCAACTGCCAGCACCAGTAACGCCGCCAGTATCGCTTTGCCCTCCACAAGCTCAGGCAGCATCCACAGCATGGCTGCCGCCAAACCTGATGCCACGCCGGCAAGCACCAGCTGCGATGCCCCCGGGCAACCGGAGAAGTAGACCGCCGTGGCCTTTACCGTCCGGCCAGACGCCAGCAATGAGTGCGCTTTGTACAGTGAGTGGGCAAGCAAATGTAGTAATGCCAGGGTGTAGGCGCCCAACGCAATCTCAAAGAGCATAAAACCCATCTGAGCGTTTGTGGACCAGACCAGCGCGTGTTTTACCGAGCTCTGAGTCATCATGGCAAACACTGCCACGATGGCGGTCACGCCGCCAGCGACAAGCAACAGGAGGTGACCCGCCGTAAAACCCTCAAACACCGGGAATAACCGCAGCCAGAGGAACCCGCCGAGGTTGATCACGCCAGCATGAAGCAGTGCCGATACCGGTGTAGGCGCTTCCATCACCCGGATCAACCACCCGTGAAATGGAATCTGTGCGCATTTGAGCACAGCGGCAACGGCAAGCAGTACTGACGCGGTCGTCAGCTCGGGGGACGAGCCACCTATTTCCCCGGCCAATGCGTAGATTTCGGGAATGTGAAAACTGCCGTAATGGCGCCAGATAGACACTACTGCACCAATAATCGCCAGATCACCCAGGCGACTGGTAATGAACTTCTGTGCAGCGGCCAACCGGGCTTCCGACCGTTCCGGGTAGAGTGTCAGCAACTGGTGTAAGGCCAGGCTGACACCAATCCAGGCAAATGCCATAACCAGAAGATGATTGGTGAATACCAACACCAGCACACTGGCCACTGTGGTGAGGAACCAGGGCAAGAACACCGGGAAGGCGGCATCGCCGCGCAGATAATCCCGGGAATAACGTAGAATCACCCAGGAGACAAAACTGACCATCAGCGCCATCCATACCGACAATCCATCGGGATACAGCCCAAGGGGTGCACCTAATTCCGGCAATCGCGTATCCAGCCCGGCCGACTTCTGCAAAAGCAAAATGCCCACCACACCGGTGACCACAATCAGCGTTTTCAGCAAAAACTCCGCCAGGCGCCAACAATGGGCAATTTTGGTTTTTGATCGAGTCCAGTTGACGAAGCCGGCCAGCGCCAGGAGCAGGATAGGCAAGGCCAGCCAGGTAGCCAGGACGGAGGTAGAAACTACGCTGGTGATTGTCGGCATAACGAACTCCTTTTGCGAACAGAGCTACTTTGCCGATTATGAATTCATAGATAAAATGGTTTATAAAGATTAAATTGTTCGCCAAAAGAGAACAAAGGCAAATCCGGGGAATATCCATGCGCCTGAACTATCATCATTTATACTATTTCTGGAAAGTAGCCAGCACAGGCCATTTGACCCGCGCAGCGGATGCGCTGCATATCTCCCAGTCTGCGCTGTCCGGTCAGATCCGGAAACTCGAGGACAGTCTTGGCCATGAACTGTTCATCCGGGAGGGGCGACGGCTAAAACTATCCGAAGCCGGCCGCGTTGCCTTTACCTATGCGGAAGATATTTTTCGCCAGGGCGCGGAACTGGAAGCCCTTTTCCGAACCGGGCGCCAGACCAATCGGGAGGTGCTCAAGGTTGGCGCGGTAGCAACTCTGTCAAGGAACTTCCAGGAAGGCTTCCTTCGGCCATTGCTCGGCCGCCAGGATCTGGGGCTCAAGCTCCAGAGCGGTAGCCTGGAAGATCTGCTACGAAGATTATCAGCCCACCGTTTGGATCTTATTCTGTCCAATCAACCCGTTCACGGTGACGACGAAACTCCCTGGCTGTCCCGGCGTATTGCCAGGCAACCTGTCAGCATTATCGGGCCGGCGACCGCCGAATCCCGGGTCGGCTTTCCTGACATGCTGCGTGACCAACCATTGATCGTGCCGGGCCAGGACAGCAATATCCGGCAGGCTTTTGATCAGCTGTGTGAGTATCACCAGATTCACCCGATTATTCTGGCTGAGGTGGACGACATGGCGATGATGCGCCTGCTGACTCGAGACAGCGGGCATTTCGCCATCCTGCCCCCGGTGGTTGTGCGTGACGAACTGCGCAAAGGCGAACTCAGGGATTACGGTGCGTTGCCGGGCGTGTTCGAAGAATTCTATGCCATTCGTATTCGCCGGCAATTTGAGTCTCCGGCCCTGCAGGAGCTAATGGCTCAACCTCCGGAACGACTATTGACCTTTCCGGACAATGATTCTGGTTGAACTGGTCTTTTGATGCGGCGCCGGGGCCGTTATAGTCATAGGGAGTAAAAATACAACAAGATCAGGAAGTAGCCATGACATCACGCGCCCCTCAAAAACCTTCTGTCATCATAATCGGCACCGGATTTGGCGGGCTCGGCATGGCTATTCAGCTAAAAAAAGCCGGCTATGAGCACATCACATTGCTGGAAAAAGAAGGTGCAGTTGGCGGAACCTGGCGAGACAACACCTACCCCGGCGCGGCCTGTGATGTTCAGTCGCACCTTTACTCCTACTCCTTTGAGCCCAAACACGACTGGAGCCGGAAGTTTGGCCTCCAGGCCGAAATACTCGGGTACATGGAGCATTGTGTTCACAAGTACGACCTGGCGCGCCATATTGAGTTCGACCGTGCCGTAGCCACGGCCAGCTTTGACAGCCAGTCGAATGAGTGGGTAGTGGGTACAGAATCGGGCCATGAATATCGCGCTGATGTGCTGATCACGGCTACCGGGCAGTTGAACCGCCCTGCCATACCCGCCATCCCCGGCATTGACCGTTTTAAGGGCACCTGCTTCCATTCTGCGCGCTGGAACCACGATTATGATGTGACCGGCAAGCGGGTTGCGGTGATCGGCACCGGCGCCAGCGCCATCCAGTTTGTTCCGGAAATTACTCCAAAAGTTGCAGCGCTGGACCTGTATCAACGCTCCGCTGCCTGGGTTCTGCCGAAAGCCGACCGCCCATTTACCGCGCTTGAGCAATCACTGTTCCGGAAACTGCCGGCCTGGGACAGGCTCTACAGGGCCATGATCTACTGGAAGAACGAGTCACGCGGGCTTGCCTTTACCAGGTTCAACCGGCTACTGGATATCTTTGCCCGACAGGCCAGGAGGGAAGCACAGACATGGGTGACCGACCCCCACAAACTGGAGCACATCATTCCGGACTATCGTATCGGCTGTAAACGGATTCTGATCTCCAACGACTGGTACCCGGCCATTAACCAGCCGCACCTGAATCTGATCACTGAAGGAATTTCTGAGATCGATGAAACCGGCGTTGTGACCGCCACCGGAGAACACCGTCCCGTCGACGCCATTATTTTCGGAACCGGCTTCAAGGCGACGGAGTTTTTGTCACCCATCAAGATCACTGGTCGACAGGGTGTTGCGCTGAACGAAGCCTGGGCAGACGGCAGCAAAGCATTCAAAGGCATTACCGTGAATGGCTTTCCGAATCTGTTCATGCTGTATGGGCCCAACACCAATCTGGCCCACAATTCGATTCTGTTTATGCTCGAATCCCAGTTCCGCTATGTCATCAGCTCACTTGATTCCCTGGCCAGATACCCCGGGGCTGCCATGGAGGTGCGGGAAGATCGGCAATCCCGCTATTGCCAAGTGGTCCAGCACAGCCTTGAGAACAGCGTCTGGGATTCCGGATGCACCTCATGGTATCTGGATGAACATGGCCGTAACACCATCAACTGGCCAGGGTTCACGTTCAGTTATCGCTTCTCTACCCGCGCTGCAGACACCGCTGATTACCAGTTTCTAGAGCCTGAAGCAGGCCGTTAGTCCTCTGCTGTAACCAATCGGTTGCAGTTCAAGGCTAATCATAGGATGATTGGTTCATCATTTGTCTGGGTGATCGGAAATGTTAAAGCCAATCAAAAAAGGCTCCCTGGTGGAGACCGCTATCGAAAGCCTGAGGGGCGCCATCGAAAACGGCCAATGGCCTGTTGGAAGCCGACTTCCGATCGAAGCCGAGCTGTCTGAAGCCCTGGGAATCAGCCGCAACACCATCCGCGAGGCTGTGCGGGTGCTAGTGCATGTGGGTATGCTGGAAACCCGCCAGGGTGATGGCACCTATGTAAGAGCCAATCGTGATGCAGGCGAAACCCTGAGACGTATCGCCCGCAGCCAGCTGGCGGAACAGCTCGAGGTGCGACTGATGCTGGAAACCGAGGCGGCGAGATTGGCGGCCACCCGACGCACAGATAGCGATCTGAAAGCGATGAGCGACGCGCTGGATGCACGGGCAAGCGCTGGCGACAACCTCACCGATCGAATCCACCATGATGAATGGTTCCACCATGCCCTGGTGCGCGCTTCCCACAATTCAGCTCTGATCGAGCTCTATGATTATTTTTCGCACGCTGTCAGCCAGACAATCGAACGTACGGAGCGCGATGACGACCTGCCAGAACCCAGCCAGGAGGACCACGAGCTCCTTTTGGCGGCTATTCGCCGTAAAGATCCGGCCAGGGCGGAAGCGCTTTCACGCGCCCTGCTCTCCCCTAGCCTTGACGTGATTAACCGGCAGAATCAGCCATGAAATTCCGTCTCGATACGTTCACCCTTCTATTGCTCGGTGCCATCGTCCTGGCATCGTTCCTGCCGGTTACCGGGCAAGCCGCGGACCTGCTTGCCACCACCGGTACCATTGCTGTAGCCCTGTTGTTCTTTTTCCATGGTGCAGCCCTATCCCGGCAACAGATTATCGACGGCGCCACCCATTGGCGCCTGCACATCCTGATTACCGCCCTGACCTTCGTGTTCTTTCCCCTGGCAGTATTGCCCATTAATGGTCTCAGCAACCTGGTGCCGGAATGGATGCCGAGGGATCTGGGATTGGGATTTCTCTATCTGGGCGTACTTCCTTCAGCGGTGTCGTCATCCATTGCCTACACCGCCATGGCCAGAGGCAATGTGCCTGCCGCCATATGCAGCGCTGCAGCGTCCAATGTGTTTGGAATGATGCTCACTCCGTTCTTGCTGCTTTTGCTGGTTTCGACTTCGGGAACCGGGGAGTTTGCAGTGGCTGAGGCATTGAAAGACATTGTTCTGCAACTGTTGCTGCCCTTTGCTGTAGGGCATGCCTTCAGGCCCATGCTGGGAGGTTTTCTTTCACGCAATGAATCATTGATGGCCCGGTACGACCAGTGTGTCATCTGGATTATCGTCTATTCGGCATTCTCACACTCGGTGGTCAGCGGCCTATGGCAGAACCTGCCGCTTCAGGCCGTGGTGTTGACCATTCTTCTATGCGTCGGTTTGCTTGGATTGTTCATGCTGGTGGCGATGGTGATGGTCAGAAAGCTGGGCTTCAGCCTGGAAGACGAAGCTGCGGTGGTGTTCTGTGGCTCGAAGAAAAGCTTGGCATCCGGTTTGCCAATGGCCAAAGTGCTGTTCTCTGGCCATCCGGGCTTCGGCATGATTGTGCTGCCGATCATGTGCTACAACCAGATTCAGGTCATCGTCGGAGCCATCCTGGCCCAGAAGTATCGAGCGAAAATCGATCGGGCGTCAGCCGCCCATGCCTCCGAATAGGGTTGCCAGGATAACCAGGCCGACGATCCACCCAATAACGGCAGGCCAGAAATTCACCATCTGCGGTGGCTGGTCTGCCTGATCGGCACTGGCCTGCTCCCTGGACACCTCTTCATCCGGGTAATTTCGTGGGTCTGGCTCATGGCTTGCTTCCCGAACGCTGAACCAGTCAAACCAGTCACCCAGAAACTGCGCCACCGGACGGGGAAAACTGCCGTTCTCTGCCATCGGGCGGATCTGGGGCTCAAGGCTTTTGGCGATTTCCCTGCGTAGCGGCAACTGGTCTGCAGGCGGTTCGCACAAGATGGCCTTCCAGATACCAGCATCCTGCTGGCGCTGGTTGTCGTTCATCAGGGCTTTAATCTGAATCACCACTTCGCGGACAACCTGGGCTTCGTGGGCGTCCAGCGCCCGCTCTGCGTTGCTCTCAACCCCGGATTCCTCAGTCTGCTCTCGGCGGACTTCTCGGGCGACTGGCTCAGGTTGGGCGGCAACGCTGGCAGCCGGCATGCCACCGGTCGCCTCCCTGAAAGCCTGCTCCAGCGCCTGGGCCTCGTTGTCCGAGGCAAATTTCATCTGTCGCTCGTAAGCCTGCCGAATGCGTTCGCGATCTCCGGTTGGCTCGATGCCAAGGATGTCCCAGCAATTCATAAAACAGTCACTCCGGATCTGTAAAATATGTAATCTTTATAGAGACAAATCAATCGTTCTCCCCTAGGATTCAGGGAGAATCACAAAAAATCAGTCCGCTCGGCAAATTATAGAACGACACCCATGCGCATTACGAATTACCTGTCAGAAAATCGCGCTAACCGGCTCCGCATGCGCAGAACCTTCGGGCATTCCCTGCTTGCCTCAGCTATTTTCGCCCTGTCGACCAGCACTGCCGGTGCAGACACCAGTGTTCCTGAATTCAGCAATGGACTGGTGGCGTTTGGCGATGACATTCCAGAGGTGCTAACCACCTCCCGGCTGCGCCAGCCCAAAACCCGGGTTCCCGGAAGTACCACCGTGATCACCGGTGATATGATTCGGGACCTTGGCATCCAGAACCTGTACGAGGTGTTCCGCCTGGTTCCGGGCATGGTGGTCAATTTCGTTGGTAGCCACCAACCGGTTACCACCTACCATGGCACTGTGCATTATGAACAGCGCCGTATGCAGGTCCTGGTAGACGGCCGAACTGCGCATAAGGCAACCCTGTCTGATATGGACTGGGAAACCATGCCGGTGCCTCTTGAGATGATTGAACGCATCGAAGTAGCCCGGGGGCCGAACTCGGCTGCCTACGGCATTAATGCCTTCCTGGGCACCATCAATATTATTACGCGGGACCCGGCCGATACCGCAGGCGTTGAGGCGCGAGTGGTTCGGGGCTCCCGGGGTCACGTACGTACCTTTGGCTCCGTGGGCAACGCCGACCCGGATATGGATTGGCGATTAACCTATGAAAAGCGCAAGTTCGATGGCTTCGACTACCAGGTAGACGGCGGCGAGCGCTTTCCATTTCACGACGGCCACGACATCAACTCCTTTACCTATGATTCCCGCGTCAAGATCAACGACCGCACGGATGTTGAGCTGCGGGGCGGCGTTGTGGATGGCATCAATTACCAGGACAAGGGCAAAAGCGGCGAGCTGAATCCAAACGAGAATCCGGATATTGATGTTCGGGACTACTATCTGCAATCCAAACTGAACGTGATTGCGTCCGAGCGCCATTTTTTCCATGTTATGGCCAGTGTGCAAAATTTTGACCGTCGGCAACAGTACACCGTTGGCTTTCCGGATAGCACTGTGCAGTGCCTCAGAGACAACACACCGCTGTATCGGTACACCTATTTCCCGGATGGGAGTCGAGAACGGCTCTGCTTTGTTGACGGGGGTGGCGCGCCCGCCATTGCCCAGGTAGACGCGAATTCAGAGGATACCCGCCTGGAACTGGAGTTTCAGGACACCATTCTGCTCAGCGACGACCTGAGAATTGTGTCCGGCGCGGGATTCCGGAAAGATACCTTCCGCTCTGAAACCTATTTCAACGGCCGCGGTAACAATTACCAGTCCCGCTTCTTCGGCAACGTGGAATATACGCCGATCAACTGGCTGACCCTTAACGCAGGCGGTAACTGGGAACGAACAAGCACAACAGACGATCACTACTTCTCACCTCGGTTGGCTGCTAATTTCACGCTCAACAGCCGGCACGCCCTCCGCTTTGTCTATTCCCAGGCGGTGAGAACCCCGGATGGTTTCGAGCAGAATCCGGACTGGGGCTACACCCTCCGCAATGTCCGCCCTGCTATTTATTCCGATCTTGAGGGGCGCAGGGTAACAACCGCGGATGCATACGAAGACCTGGGGTGGCTTACGCTCGGCAAAGACCTGAGGGAAGAACGAATCATTTCCCGGGAAGTCAGCTACTTCGGCCAGTTCCCGCTGGAGCGGGCCATGCTGTCTCTGGAAGTACGGGGCTTCAAGGATGAAATGCGGGACATGATCAGCGGTGTCATCCAGCTCAAGGACTGGAGCATCGACAACAACGTTGCCGTGGATCAGCAAGGTTTTGAAGTGGAAGCGATGATTGAATACCCGGGCACAACCTTCCGTGC
The DNA here is from genome assembly GCF_001447155.2 of Marinobacter sp. LQ44. Classification (NCBI taxonomy): domain Bacteria; kingdom Pseudomonadati; phylum Pseudomonadota; class Gammaproteobacteria; order Pseudomonadales; family Marinobacteraceae; genus Marinobacter; species Marinobacter sp. LQ44. The sequence continues at coordinate 398,697 of NZ_CP014754.1, forward strand.
CAGCTACGGCTACCTGGATCAGGATACCTGGTACACCGGTCGGCCAATCATCAATCAGGACGGCGAACTTGATACCGGAAAACAGGAGCAGGCTGTCAGCTTACTAACTCGGCTTTCGATAAGACACTCCGGCAGTCTGGCGCTGATTCAGGATCTGCCCTGGGGTCTCAAGGCCTCATCGGCTTTCTACTGGGCGGACGAATTCAGGCGCAGTCAATTCGAGCGCATTGATGCAAGAGTTGCCAAGCGCTTTTATCAACCGCGTTATACGGCGGAAGTTGCCCTTACCATGCAACACTATCTGAACCGGGAACCGGAACTGAGCCCTGATAACAACATCAAAGACCACAACCAGTTCTTTGTGGAGGCGGGAGTCCGGTTCTGACACTATGCTAAAAGGATTGACCAACGGGATAGCACACCAATTGGGACGGTATGATCTCATCCAGACACTCTGTTACTGACCAGCCACGATTCCAGCAACGGTTCAGTGGATGCCTGATGGCGCTGGCACTGATACTGTTGTTGCCATGGCCCAGCATTGTCTTCGGGCAAAACGGTCAGCCCGCGCTACCGAGTGTGTACATTGCCGGTTCCGGTAACACCGCCCTGGATCAACACGTGACCCGACTATTACGTTCAGAACTCGGAGAATCGGTTGAACTGGTATTTCTGTCAGAGGGCCAGGAAACTCTTGTATCGGCCAGCCCAGTGATCACCATTGGCCCGGCCGCATTCACTCGTATTCGTCAGATCAACAGAAACGCACAGATACTGGCATTGCTGGTAGAACGCAAGTTTATCCAAGGCTATGTTAACCGCTCCCCTGGGCTGGTGTCTGCGGTGTTTTATGACGTTCCCCTGTTGCGGCAGGCACTGACCGGTAAAGCGATACTGCCTCAGTCCAAGCGCATTGCCTTGCTGGCTTCCACGGAGTCTGTCGAGATCTATGAAGATTTGATGGATCAGCTGGCGGAGTACAGTCTCGAAGCGCGCGTATTCGTCACGGATAGCGACGACCAGTTGATTCCTACCCTTATCAGGGCCCTGAACTACGGTGATTTTCTGCTCGCCGGCCCTGACGACGTCATCTACAACCCAAGAAATATCAAACATATTCTGCTGACCGCCTATCGGCGAAACCGTATCGTCATCGGGCCAAGCCAGGCCTATGTGAAAGCCGGAGTGCTGGCCTCAGGCTATGCCCCCTTCCCGGCCATGGCGGCGAAGGCTGGCGAGTTACTTCAGACATACTTTGATACAGGTAGTTTTCCTGAACCCGTCTATCCGAATGAGTTTCGTGTCGAGGTCAACGAACAGGTGGCCCGATCACTCAATATCCCACTTCCCAGCCGTGAATGGATATCGCAATACCTGGACGACCTGATGCTTTCCAGCCAGGAGGATTCCGAATGAACAGGCAGAATGCATCCCTGTCCAGAAAACTTCTGTTGCTTGGCGCCCTGCCTGCGGTTGTCATGTTTGTTGCCCTAATGGCGTTTTTTACCTCGGCCCGGCTGGAGGACGCGCGTACCGACCTGGCTGAAAGCAGCCAGATGCTGGCGGACAGCCTGGCCCCGGCACTCGAGTACGCTGTGGTTTCCGGCAATATCGCGGCCCTTGAGCAGACACTGAATCAGTCGCTACGGCGTAGCAAAGCCGAGTGGATACGCGTAACCGATGTGATCGGAAAAGAGCTCGGCTTTGTCAGCAATAGTCTTGACAGCTCCTCACAGCGACACCACAACTTCGATATTTACTCTGCGGAAATCCTTCAGGAACCCCTGGAACTTGGAGCAGGCACTGACTGGTTTAACCCCGGCTATGGGTTCAGTTCTGGTTCCTTGCGGGTTGGTGCAGTTGAAGTCGGTGTTGAACCGCGCGTGCTGGCTGATCGCCAGCAGAGTATTCTGTGGTCATCTAGCGCAGTTGGTGTCGCCATGCTGCTGTTCACCATCGTTCTGGTTAACCATTTCCTCAATAATATCCTGCAGCCCATTCGCAGGGTGGCAAGCCGGGTTGATCAACTGATTACCGGTGATTATGACGCCCAGCCCGTGACCACCAAGGGAAACTCCAAAGAGATCGTCGCCATACAGAAACAACTGAACGAGCTGGGGCACCATCTGGAGAAGCTCAGAACCACCCGCGACCAGACCCTGGCGGTGTCGGAAGAGGCCCGGGAAAAGGCCGAACTGGCAAGCCATGCCAAATCTGAATTCCTTGCAACCATGAGCCACGAGCTCAGAACTCCGCTCAATGGGGTACTGGGAATGGTTGAGTTGATCCAGGAGGAACCGTTAACCAAGCGACAGCGGGATTACCTTGGCACTGCCCGGCAGGCAACAGAGGACCTGCTTACCGTCATCTCCGATATTCTCGATTATGCCCGTATGGACAGCGGCACTCTGGAGCTGGAACACCAGGAGTTTGATCTAAGGTCCATTCTGGCCAACTGTGCGGCTTCCTATCGCCATGCAGCAGAGCAGCAAGGCCTGGCACTGGACATCAATTTTCTGGGGGACTGGCCAGACAAACCGGTGGTGGTTGGCGACGCACCTCGAGTCCGACAGATTCTGGCAGGGCTACTGGATAATTCGATTAAATATACCACGAACGGTTTTGTCAGTGTTCGCGCAAGTTGGCTGTCGCTTGAAAGCGGTTGCGTACTGTTCGGCTGTTCCGTCAGTGATTCCGGAGCGGGTATTCCCAGTGACCGCCTTCACAATATTTTCCACACATTCGAACAAGTTGACTCAGGCAACACCCGCGCCCATGACGGCGCAGGACTTGGGCTCTCCCTGATTCAGCGGTTGGTGGAGCTGATGGGTGGGCATATTCAGGTGGAATCGGACCTCGGCGAGGGATCATCGTTCCGCTTTGAACTGCCATTTGAGCTGTCGGATGCCCCGGCCCAGGTTCAAACGGAGCTCCCGGATATCCCGCGGGAGCAGTTGGGACGAAAGTCCTGGGCCCTGGTGGTCGAGGATAATGAGGTAAACCAGAAGGTCTCCACCACGCTACTGAACAAGCTCGGTTTTGAAACCGATACCGCGAATAACGGCCAGGAGGCGGTCGACAAAGTAAAAAACAAACACGAAGGCTACGATGTCATCCTGATGGATTGCCAGATGCCAGTGATGGACGGCTATCAGGCAACCCGAATGATTCGCGAATGGGAACAGGGGAATGGGCAATGCGGTACGCCGATCATCGCCCTGACGGCTGATGTCTCAACAGAAACCGAGGCCACCTGCCGGGCCAGCGGCATGAATGATTACATACCCAAACCGGTACGCCGCGAGACCCTCAGGGAAGTACTAAGCCGCTGGATTCGATTGTAAAGAACCGGAAAGCTTACGCTACCGGTTCACGCATGGTGACAAATTCTTCCGCTGAGGTCGGATGAATACCCATGGTTGAGTCAAACTGCGCCTTAGTGGCGCCGGCCTTGATGGCAACGGCCAGCCCCTGAATAATCTCGCCGGCGTCTGGCCCGACCATATGAGCGCCGAGCACCTTGTCGGTCTCATCGTCCACCACCAGTTTCATCAGGCATCTCTCGTCCCGTCCGCTCAATGTGTACTTCATCGGCCGGAACTCTGAACGGTAAATGCGCAGCCTGTGACCCGATTCCCTGGCCTCTTCCTCAGTCAGACCAACGGTACCGATATTCGGCTGGCAAAACACAGCGGTCGGAATAGCGCTGTAATCCATATCGCCCTGACCGTCACCAAACAGCCGACGCGACAGCACCATGGCCTGGGCCAGTGCCACTGGAGTGAGCTGCGGTGTGCCGATAACATCGCCCAGCGCGGTGATTGAGGGTACCGAGGTCTGGAAATGGTCGTCCACAACGATGTGGCCCGAAGCGTTGAGTTCAATACCCAGCTCCGTCAGGCCAAGGCCGTCAACCAGGGCTCTCCGTCCGGTTGCTGCCATGACAAGACCGGTCTCCAGGCGTTCTCCGTCAGACAACATGACCTGATAGTGGGCGCCTTGAGTCTCAATGGATTCGATGGTGGCGTTGAAACGCAAGTCGACGCCCTTTTTGCGCATCTCCTGCTCGGTGAACCGGCGCACATCGTTATCAAAGCCCCGCAGGAACAAATCACCCCGGTACAACAAGGTGGTTTCCACACCAAGCCCGGCCAGTATGCCGGCGAACTCTACCGCGATATACCCGCCACCCCAAACCACCGCATGACGGGGTAATTGCGGAAGGTAGAACATTTCATTGGAGGTAAGGATGCAGTCTTTACCGGGAACATCCGGCACTACCGGCCAGCTTCCCGTAGCGACTGTGATGTGTTTTGCGCTATAGCTCCGCTCGCCTACCGTAACGGTATTGGCATCGCTGATGGTTGCCGTGCCATTGATGATCTCAACTCCGGCATTCTCGAGCAGGCGACCATAGATGCCATTCAGGCGCTCAATCTCAGCGTTTTTGTTTGCCACCAGAGTGGGCCAGTCGAAGCTGACCTGATCCAGGGGAACTCGCCAGCCATAGCCTGCGGCATCTTCCAGCTCATCATGAACATGGGCGCCGTACACAAACAGTTTTTTCGGAACACAGCCAACGTTAACACAGGTGCCCCCCAGGTAGCGGGACTCCACCACGGCAACCTTCGCGCCCCGCTGTGCCGACATTCTAGCCAGGCGGACCCCACCGGAACCGGCACCAATTACGATCAAATCAAAATCATGGCTGTCTGACACATTCACTCCTGATGACAAATACTGTGTTAATGCGGCGCTGCCTCGTTCCGGGCGTCATTAGCTCCAGATCCAATTTCCCGGAACAGGACATGATCTTCAAAATCACCCAGGCGTATCTTACCCAGGCTGCGGAAGCCCTCGGATTCGTAAAACGGCAGGTATCGGCTGTTACCGGTATCCAGTACCAGCCCCTTGCCCCGGGGATTTTCCTCACAAAGCTTCTCGACCGCCTTTAGCAAAATCCGACCATACCCCTGATTCTGGTATTTCGGGTTGACCCCCATCAAAGGCAACTGATGAGCCTGCGGGTGCGGCAACAAGTCGCGGATTTTCTGATGGTAATCCAGGTATCGGCGAGTCGAGGCAAACCCCGCCGTCAGCACCATGCGAATCCGCCAGCTAAGCTGCTCGGCGAGGTTCATCCGGAGTTCCGGGTCGCCGATGAAGGCCACGGCAATCAGGGTATCCTCTTTCATCACACCAACGGCGTCCTGATTGAGCTCAAGGTACAAGTCAATCAGCTCTCTCACCGTGGCTCTTACCCGCTGGTCATAACCGGCCCTGCGATGATCAAAGAGGTACTGGAACGTTGGATCTTCCCGGTACGCATGGCAAAGAATTGACTGGGCCTCGTTGCGGGCAGTCTCATCAAGACGAACCACGACAGCATCAGAATTATTATTATTTTCCTGCTTATCACGCATTTACTCGCGCTCCTCCGGAATGACCGGTCAGCTTGGGGCATGCCCCTTTCAAATCGTCAGTGTCAGCCGCACGGATACCCGCCCCGGCTCATTTCCCCTGTCCATGGCAGCCTGATCTACAATCACCCCATGCCGGGCATCAAGCTGCTCCAGCCAGGCCGCCACCTCTGCGAACGGTGCCGCTTCAAGCCATACCCGGATGGCAGACTCACCGCTTGGCTCAAATCGCTGCAGCGAAAGCCCCGCTTCGCCTGCGGAGCGGGTAACCAGGGCCATCAGAGCCCGTCCGTCCTCGGGCTTTTCAACGCCGGCCCCCGCCGATGAACCGGAACCTGCGCCACCAAGGCGACGAATGGTTGCCTGGTTTGCCTGCATCCAGGCCAGAAGTTGCTCGGCATTTTCACGACTGGCTTCCGCCTGGTTGCTGAAATCAGCCACAGGCCGCCAGATGCCAAAATAGAGAATGGCCAACAGCAAGGCAATGCCCAGCATCACCAGCGCCTGTCTATCCCGCACCGGCAGTTGATCGTATCTCGCGATAAGCTTGCCGACCGCCGGCTGGTCTTTGATTCGTGCCCACATGGCGTTAGCCTCCCGAAACCGTCAACCGGCCACGGGAGCCGGAGCTTTCATTAACCACAGACCCAATCTGCGCACGCAGTCCCTGATTGGCCAGGCCATTTCTCAGATTACTCATCCGTTCATAACTGTCGGCCCGGACGTCTACCACCAGCTCTCCCCTGTTCCGGCTGTAGTTAATGGAATTAAAGGTAACCGCCTGGGCATTCGCAACCCGGCTGTACTGATCTCCGGTGTATTTCATAAGGGTGATGAAATCCAATTCTTCCTGGCCAGCGCCGGCCACCCTCAACTGGCCCTCAATCACCCGGCGCACATTGCCCGCGTGGGTACGGCGGTCAGCGGGAAAGGCGTCACGGTAGATGGCCATGGCCTGGCTTTGCAGCTCCTCGGCCTCCTGGTTGTGATACACACCCATACCAATCTCAAGCCCCAGCTGAATCACAAACCAGACGGACGCAACTGCAATCAGTGGCTTCCAGGGCTTCAACGGGCTGCTGCCGCTCGTTTTAACGGAGAAGGCGCCCTGGCATAGATTGACCGGGTGACACATATGATGATGGTGGGACCACGCCAGCAGCTCCAGCGCCGTAAATTCCAGGGGCTTCTGCGCCAGATGTACCCGGCCATCGGCACCGCTCAGTTCCAACAATGCCGGCTGCCAGAGTTCCAGCTCGGGCTCGGTTCCATAAACTGTGACCGGTATCTCCGCGACCACCTCTTCAGTGGCTGGCGCGGCCAGGGTAACCCCCAACATGCCTAGATTGGCGGTCTGCAGTCGCAGCCACTCGCCTCGATGACTTACCAGCATGGCCCACTCGCCGTCGAGGCAAGCGGTCCAGCCGTTATCAGTTGTCGGCAACAGGGAGGCATCCGGGTAAATGGCATCCAGGCGCACATGCTCCCAACCTGTAAACAGCTCTAACCACTGCCCCATTTGGGATTGATCTATTGCCGCGACATGGTATCCATCCGAGGTATGACGGCCAAGCGCCAAGTGCACGCTCTCGATGTCCTGGGCAATCTGTTCTTCCACCGCGTATGGCAGCGCCTGGTGTACGAACCGGCTTTGCTTGGCGGGAATGTCAGCCAGGCAAAACAGGGCTTCGTCACCCGGAATAAGGCCAATCAGCAGCACTTTTTCCAATGCATTCTGGCCCAGGGTCTGCTCAATCGCATCCCGGGTATCTGCCGCACCACTGGCCTGGGTATCGCCACTGGCATCCTGTAATAGCCAGCTGAACAGCTGTGATTCCGGGTTCTGGTCCAGGTCTGCGAAGGGCGGGACCGGCCGAACAAAAAGGCGGTAAGACATGGCTATCCTTCTGAGAATGTATATGGCTCTTTGGTGATGCGATTCTTTTGCCCGGAATCCCTGTGCACCGTCCGGACTTCACCCTCCGGACTCCTGAATACCGTGCTGACCATATTAACGACACGATTATCGTAGGTAATCCGTGAAACAACTTCAAAAAAACGGGTTTGCAAGGTCAACCCGGTGGTTTTCAGCCCCATGCCGGAAAACTCGGGCAAAGCGAGGAAATCCTGCAAATTCTCAAACCGCTCTTCTTCTCTCTTGGCCAGAACTGACTCTGCCTGAGCTTCCGTCATGTCATCGTGCAACGACATCAACACCGCGCCAGTGGCGGTATTCACGTTGATCCCGATACCACTGACCGGCAGCGTACTGACATGAGGCCGGAGCGCCACATAGATTTCCTCGGTCATCCCATCGATCAGGCGTAATTCGGTGATTGACACAAACGGCTGATTGGCCGCCCGATACGCCGGCTCCGCTATCAGGTACTGGCCATCTTCGGCGCCATAGGCACTGATGGTCTGGTCATCTGCATCAATCCAGTCAATCAGTGCGTCGACTGAAACAGCGGTAATGCCGAGAGCCCGGAACAGCCGCACCAGTCTGTCGCGGGTCAAAGGGTCTACCTGGCCGTTTGGGGTAACCAGATCATTGAGATTGATGCGCCCTGCAAGGTCATCTATCTGAACCTCCGCCACGCCGTTGTCGTCCAGTGGCAGGATGGCAGCATATTGAGCCCAGAATTCATCGGGGCTGTCCACCATCACGCCGTCCTCCCGGTCCTGCTCAAAATCGCGTACCAGAATCCGGCGGGCGAACTCTTCGGCGCCCAGTGCAATGCTGTGCCCCTGCTGCTGCGCCAGGTAATGCCCGGCCTTGAACACCTGAACACTTTGTTGCCTGCTCATGCCTGTGGCCAGCATCACCACCAGAGCCATGGCCAGCAGCACCATGATCAGCGCTACGCCCTGCTGTCCGGACGGTTTACTCCTGACCGGTTGCCGTTTCATGTGCCGGCCCCTTGCTGGGTATCCTGAACTTCCTGAGATTCTTCTTCATCGGTATCCGAGTTGCCCGTCGCCCCCTGCTGCTGGTTAACCACGGCCTGTGCCTGGGCAAGGTCAAAGTCAGCCAGGGCAAAGGTTCTGACCAGTTCTCCGAACAGTTCATGCTCCAGAGTAATTTCAATGCCCCTCGGCATGGGCAGGACTGGCCTTGCACCGGGCGACAGGCTGGCGAGGTCCTGATCTGACGGCCAGTCGTCCTGCCAGTTCAGTTGACTGTTCAGAAAGCGAATTTCGAGCGACACCACGTTGTCCAGTAACAGCAGATCCTGGCTGTTATCTTCCTGCCCCTGGTCAACCGTCGGCCAGTAGCGGCGCCGGAGCTCGGTCCCGGTGTATTCCCAGGCAACCCGTTGCAGCCCACTGCGCCTCAGGCCAAGGGGGTTGCGCCAACCCTGGCGGGTTAATACCAGTTCAAAAGCGTCCTCACGACTGCTGAGTGCGGGCCGGAAGTCGCCGTAGACATCCCGAATCGGCCGGTTAACCAATTGGTTCAGGTCCCTCTCCAGCAGTAACATGGTTTTCTGGAGGTTTTCGAACTCGCCAGACACATCATTTACCCGGTCCCGCGCAGTCACCACGCCATTGATCACCTGCCATACGCCGAGGCCGATAACAGCGGTGATGGTCACCGCAATCAACACTTCCATCAAGGTAAAACCGGAACTGGTGTGAAGACCTGAATAGCCTGAACGGGAGCGCATCACTTCTCCCCAAGAAATGCTGACAGGGTATGCACCGGAACCGGGTCGCCCCCACTGTCAGTGTAGCGGGCAACGGTTACTTCCACCCGACGCATGCTCGGCTCGGCGGTGCCTTGAACAACCGTGGTGACCCGCCACCGGTACTGGCCGAAATCCTGATCATCGGAGTTTTCGGAAATGCCCGGCAACGCCTCTTGCAAACGGAGTTCATTAATCCGGTTATCGGCCACCCAGCCGGCCAGGGTTTTATCGCGAACCCGTTCGTAGCTTGCGATGTACTGGCTACCCACCTCCGCTGCGGCGGTGGCGATCAACCCGAACACCAGCAAGGCAATCAGCACTTCAAGCAGCGTGAAACCTCTGACTGTGTTTACCATGCCTCATCCTCACTGCCCGGCTTTCGCCACTGAAGCGGGGATACACCGTCAGATTCGATTACGTGCATGTCGTCGGTGTTGTTGCCGATGGTGAACTCAATAATAAAGGGTGTGGTTTCGCCACTGGAGAAAAACACCACATCCGGGCGCAGACGATCTTCTGCCGAGGTCAGGCGGGGCGCGTCGTTCTCAATGTAATCAGTGAGGGTTAGCCATTCAGGCAAGGGCCTGGCACGGAACAGCCGCTCCCCGGACAACTTCCATTCACCGGTGTCATCCTGATACGACACGAATCGGTAGTTGTCGTCCTCAATTAACAGCCCAAGCTCCAGATTGTTCAGGATCGCCTGTTCCGATGCGGTTTGCATCAGCAGGAACAGGTCCTGAACGGTATTCTCCAACTCTCGCTTCTGGGAACTTCCGGCCATGTTGAACACCGCCAACGCGGCCAGAAGCCCGACAATAATCAGGACAACCAGAATTTCAATCAGCGTAAAACCGATTTGGTTCGCCCTGCGTTTCACAATCAATCAGTTCCCGGTATTCCAGACGCTGATATCGGCGGCATCGCCTTCACCACCTTCCTGGCTGTCAGAGCCGAAGGAGTAAAGATCGTAGGGACCCTCCGTTCCGGGGCTCACGTACTGGTACTCGTTACCCCAGGGATCTTCCGGGACGCTTTTCAGGTAGCCGTCTGCGTTCCAGTTACGGGGTTCGGGTGACCCACTGGGCCGGCGCACCAACGCTTCCAGACCTTGCTGTGTAGACGGGTAATGGCTGTTATCCAGGCGGTAGAGGTCCAGGGCATTGGCAATATTGCTGAGCTGGGTTTCCGCCACCGTCACTTTAGCCTGGTCGCTACGGCCCATGATGTTGGGTGCCACAATCGCTACCAGCAAGCCAAGGATGACCATCACCACCATGATTTCAATCAGCGTGAAGCCTTTGTTACGGGCCTGGTTCGGGTTCTGTTTCATACTCATCGTTCCACTCATCATTGACCTGGGTCTTGGGTTAGTCAGTCTTCAAGGCAGGCATCAGCCCACCAGATTGCTCATGTTCAGAATGGGCAGCATGATCGCCAATACGATGATCAGCACCACAACGCCCATCACCAGCAGCATCAACGGCTCAAACAGGCCGACAATGGCGGCAATTTTCGACTGCAGGGTGTTCTCCTGCATCCGGGCGGTGCGCTCCAGCATGCCGTCCAGCTCACCACTGGCCTCGCCGCTGGCAATCATGTGCAACATCATTGGCGGAAAATAGCCGGTCTGGTCCAGCGACCGATGCAACGAACCGCCCTCACTGACTTTACGTGCTGCATCTTTCAGCTCTTTGCGCAGGTAGTCGTTTGACAATACCTCACCGGCGATTTTCATGGCCTCCACCAGAGGTACACCACTGGTGGTCAGGATGCTCAGGGTGCTTGCATAACGCGCAGTGTTCACACCCCGAACCATGCCCGAGAACAACGGAAGATGTAACAACTGCTTGTGAAATTTCATCCGGAACCCGGGTTTGTTCAGGGCAACCCGAAAACCAACCAGTGCCAACATCAACAGGATAAAGAGATAGACACCATAAGTGCCGAGAAATTCCGACACCGATAACATGGCCATGGTCAGCCCGGGCAAGTCCTGTCCTTGCCGGACAAACACCTCGATGATATCCGGCACCACGTAGGTCAGCAGGAAGACCACGATAGCGATAGCAACCACACTGAGAATGATCGGGTAGATCGCGGCCAACTGAATTTTCTGCCGGGCTTCCTGGCGGTTTTCGGTGTAGTCCGCCAGCCGGTTCAGCACCAGGTCCAGGTGGCCGGCGTGTTCACCGGCAGCAACGGTGGATCGATAAAGCCGGGGAAATGCTCTTGGAAACTCACCAAAGCTGTCCGCCAGCGTGTAGCCTTCCATCACTTTGGCCCGAATCGCGATTAACATGCTGCGGATGCGGGGCTTGGTGGATTGCTGCGCGGCTGCACTGAGTGCCTGTTCGATGGGAATGCCTGACTGAATCAGGGTGGCCAGTTGGCGGGTTACCAGGGCGAGGTCCGCCGCACTCAGGGAGCCTCGATTACTGAACGGGTTGGTTCTGGCCTGCTGTTTGTCAACGGCTGGTTCAACGGTCAGCGGGGTTAACCCTCGCTCCCGCAATTGCTGACGAACAGCACGGGCAGCGTCTGCCTCCAGAACACCCTGCTTCTGCTTTCCCCGTTGGTCCAGCGCTTTGTAAACGTAGGCTGGCATGGATTACTGGCTCCGGTGGGTAACGCGCAGAACTTCTTCCACGGTGGTAGTGCCTTCAAGGATCTTTTTGACCCCATCCGCATGAATACTCGGGCTACGAAGGCGAGCGGCTTTCTCCAGGTCCATCTCCCCTGCCCGTTTGTGAATCAGCGTGCTGATTTCTTCGGTAATTTCCACCACCTCATAGATACCGATACGCCCACGGTATCCCAGCTGGTTGCAGTGTTCACAGCCTTTGGCCCGATAAATGGTGGGCGGATTGGCCGGGTCCTGCTGCAGGAATTCGCAATGTTCTTCGGTCGGCGTATAGGGTTCGCGACAATGGGTACACAACACCCGCACCAGACGCTGGGCAACAATACCCACCAGGCTTGAGGAAATCAGGAAGGGTTCAATGCCCATATCCATCAAGCGGGTAATGGCACCCACTGCAGTATTGGTATGCAGGGTTGAGAGCACAAGGTGACCGGTCAAACTGGCCTGAACGGCAATCTCCGCCGTTTCCAGATCCCGGATTTCACCAATCATGACCACATCCGGGTCCTGGCGCAGGATAGCCCGAAGCCCCCGGGCGAAGGTCATATCCACCTTGGTGTTGACCTGGGTCTGGCCGATACCAGGCAGGTTGTATTCGATGGGGTCTTCGACGGTCAGAATATTGCGGCTTCGGTCGTTGATCTCCTGCAATGACGCGTACAGGGTTGTCGACTTACCGGAACCGGTCGGGCCAGTAACCAGAAGAATCCCGTAAGGGCGGTAGATGAGTTTGCGCAGGATCTTGAGGTCATTTCCCGCCATGCCCAGGGATTCCAGCCGAATGGTACCCGCCTGTTTATCCAGCAAACGCAGCACCACCCGCTCGCCACTGGACGACGGCATGGTGGACACCCGGATATCCACTTCCCGTCCTGCCACCCGGAGCGCTATACGGCCATCCTGGGGTACCCGCTTTTCAGCGATATCCAGTTTTGCCATAACCTTGATGCGGGAAACCAGCAAAGGCGCCAGAGCCCGTTTCGGCTGAACCACCTCACGCAGCACGCCATCAACGCGGAAGCGCACTACCAGGTGCTTTTCATAGGTTTCGATATGCACGTCCGAAGCGTTGGTCTTCACCGCCTCAGTGAGAATGGCGTTGATCAGGCGAATGATCGGGGCGTCGTCTTCCTGCTCCAGAAGATCTTCGGTCTCCGGCACGGAATCCGCCAGCGATGCCAGGTCCATGTCATCGCCAATACCCTCCACCATCTGCATGGCTTCGGCCGAATCGTTCTGATATGCAGCGTTCAGGGCCTGGTCAAAACGGTTTGCTTCAATTGTGGTAAAGCGGGCCCGACCACCACTGATCCGGTTTGCTTCAGCAAGTGCAGAGTGGGACGCACCCGGTCGCACCAGGATAATCGCTTCACCGTCTTCATTGCGGGTAAGAATGACACCGTTGCGCTTGGCAAAGGTGAACGGAAGACGGCCCAGCGGCGCATCCTGCGGCTGCATTTCGGTTTCGGTGGTCAAGGTCTTCCTCGTTGTTTCCGTCAGATCATTCATTATTCTTCTGGGACTTTCCGGCGCTGGAAAAATCCTTTATTTCTTTAGCCATACAAAGGCACTAAAAAAGGCTACCACAGGAATGGGAACCACTGAACAACTCTATACACTATACTGCCACTAATTCATTTCAGTCTGATAACCTGTGAGCTTTTTACGCCTACGATCATTCACTCAGGAAACTCGATGCTCGCTCTTGATCAAAGGATCCCATTATTACTTGCGCTGACTGCGGTTGTAGCCATGCTAGGGCTGACCAGCTGGCAGGCATACCAGTTCTGGCAAACTGAGTCGCAGCGTGCCCTGCCCCAGATGCAGGCAGCAGGCAATAGCACCGACGCACCAAGGCAGAACGTGCCTGAAGTACAACTGGCTAACCTGACCCTGTTCGGCACAGCCGCGGACACTGGTAGCGCGGTGGAGGTGGATACCGAGAATCTTCCGGAAACCAACCTCAGGCTTTCGCTGCGCGGTGTGCTGGCTGCTGACGGCGAGTTTCCGGGCAGCGCACTTATCGAGGATGACAAAGGCAAGACCGAAGCATATCTGGTGGGCAGCGAACTCCCGGGCAACGCCAAACTCCGTACGGTCTTCCCGAACAGGGTCATCATTGAACGCGCAGGAAAGCTCGAAAACCTCTATTTCCCGGAGCTTGATGATCGCTCGGGTGTTTCACTCGCCAGTACCAGTGCAGAAGCGCTCGACCGAGAGATTCAGCAACGGCAAACACCCCAGCCCGCACAACGTGCATCGTCCAGCGGCACGGCAACGCCCGCGGGCGAACAACAACGACGAGAGGAGATCAGGCAGCGACTGGAGCAATTACGCCAACGGCTACAGAACAGTAATTGAGGCCTGATATGGCAACGGCAACCTGGTCTGCGCGTCGCCATTCGATTTTACTGCCTCTGGTATTTGCCATTTCCCTGGCAGGCGCCATAGAACTCAGTGACCGACTGATGACCTACGTCCTCAGCGAGTTCGGCCAGGAAGCTCATCAAAGGCTGCAAGACTGGCAGCGACTGCATCAATTGGCCCGTAATGCCCCCATCGACCGACAGCTTCGCCTGGTCAATTCGTTCTTTAACCGGATCCCTTTTGTCAGTGACATCCAGCATTGGGGGGAGGAAGACTACTGGGCCACGCCCGTAGAATTGCTGACCACCAACGGCGGAGACTGCGAAGACTTTTCCATCGCCAAGTACCTGACACTCCGAGCCATGGGCGTTCCCGACGAAGAGCTGCGCATTATCTATGTGAAAGCCCTGGAGCTGAACCAGGCCCATATGGTTCTGGCCTGGTACAAGACCCCGGATGCCGATCCATTGATCCTCGACAACCTGATAAACGACATTAAGCCCGCCTCTCAACGAACTGATCTTGAACCGGTTTATAGTTTCAACGGTGAAGGCCTCTGGCTCAACCGTTCTTCTGGCGAGCGGTCGAGGATTGGCGACGCCCAGAGGCTTGAACACTGGCAGGACCTTAACCGGCGGTTAACGGAGTCGATGCGGCATTAGCGTTTGGTCTGGCGGCAAATGACAAAGCCAATGTCGTACTCTGCCACTGGGTTTTGGCGCCAACGCTATAGAATGCCGACACTTTTCATGAAATCGGGAGTTGTGGTCGATGCGACGCTGGAACGGATGGGGTGATGATAAGTTCAACCTGGAGCTGCCAATGCAGGGCCAGGCATTTCTTGAACAACGAGTTGGTTCTGCCAATCCGTTGCCGGACGCCACCCTGGAGAAAGTCTGCCTGAAGGTACCGGCCACCCGCCTGCCCGCCGACGCCAAGGTTGAGGATCTGATCGATACCAGCGCGGAGGTACGAGTGCGCCACGCCCGGGGCCAAAGCCTGGTGGACTGGCTCGCGCTTCGCAGTGGTGAGATTGGCACCTTCCCTGACGGGGTTGCATTTCCAGACTCCAATTCGGATGTTCGGGCCTTGCTGCGCTACGCACAAGATCACGACCTGCATCTGATTCCCTACGGTGGCGGCACCAGCGTGGCGGGCCATATCAACCCCATCGACCAGGGCAAACCGGTGCTGACCGTCAGCCTGGCCAAAATGAACCGCCTTCTGGATCTGGACCGGGAAAGCCAACTGGCTACGTTTGGCGCCGGCACGCCAGGCCCCCTGGTTGAGTCGCAGTTACGTGCCCACGGGTATACCCTGGGCCACTTCCCCCAGTCCTTCGAGCTCTCGACCATAGGCGGCTGGGTGGCCTCCCGCTCCAGTGGGCAACAGTCCCTTCGCTACGGCCGAATTGAGCAGCTGTTTGCCGGCGGCCGAATCGAAACCCTGCAAGGTACCCTCGACCTGCCCACCCTGCCCGCTTCCAGTGCGGGGCCGGATATCCGGGAGATGATTCTGGGCTCCGAAGGTCGGCTGGGGCTGATCACTGAAGTTAAAGCCCGTGTCAGCCACCTGGCTGACCAGGAAGCCTTTTATGTGGTGTTCTTCCCAGGCTGGGACCAGGCAAAAACGGCTTGCCGAAAACTGGTTCAGAACCGGATTCCCCTGTCCATGTTACGGTTAAGCAACGCCATAGAAACCGAAACCCAACTGGCATTGGCCGGCCACCCCCAACTGATCGGTATGTTGGAGAAATTCCTGTCCTTCAGAGGGGTGCGCGAAGGCAAGTGCATGATGACCTTCGGCATTACCGGCAGCAAAGCCCAGTGCCGTTCCACCCTGGCTCAAGCCAAGAAAGTGTGCAGCGCCCATGGTGGTGTTTATACAGGCACAAAACTTGGCGCCAAGTGGGCCGAAAAGCGCTTCACCATGCCCTACTTTCGGGAGGCCCTCTGGCAAATGGGCTATGCGGTAGACACCCTGGAAACGGCTACAGACTGGGATAACGTCGATAACCTGCTCAATCGAATTGAGAGCAATCTGCGAGAAGGCCTCAGTAAGGACGGAGAAAGAACCCACGTGTTCACCCACCTGTCCCATTTCTACGGACAGGGTTGTTCCATCTACACAACCTATGTGTTCCGCGTGGCCGATACCTACCCGGAAACCGTGGCCCGATGGCAGCATCTGAAAAACACTACCTCGGAACTGATCGTCCGCAACCGGGGAACCATCAGTCACCAGCACGGGGTTGGCAAGGACCACGCCCCCTTCCTGCCGGTAGAAAAAGGCGAACTGGGCATGCGCGCCATCCGTGCGCTGACGGATAGCTTTGACCCAGACGCCCGCCTCAATCCCAAAACCCTTCTGGACTGAGGTCGGTATGACACGACAACAGATTCTCGCAGAACTGAAAAGCGGTAATGCCCGATTCGATGTGGTGATTGTCGGTGGCGGCATCACCGGCGCAGGTGCTGCCAGAGAAGCCGCGGGGAGCGGCCTGAGAACCCTTCTGGTGGAACAGAAAGACTTTGCCTGGGGCACGTCCAGTCGGTCCTCAAAAATGGTTCATGGCGGATTACGCTACCTGGGCAGCGGCCATATTGGCCTGACCCGGGATGCCGTCAGGGAGCGCCAGCGCATGATGGAGGAGGCCCCGGGTCTGGTTGACCCGCTCCGGTTTGTCATGCCCCATTACCGGGGCCAGTTCCCCGGCCCCCGACTGTTCCAGACTTTGTTATCGGTATACGACCGGCTTGCCGGTGTCCGCAGCCGGCAATGCCTGACCCCCTCACAAAGCCAGCAGTGGGCGCCCGGTCTGAGCCAGGCCGGGCTTCTGGGTGCCAGCCTGTTTACCGACGCCCTCACCGAAGACGCCCGACTGGTGCAAAGGCTGATCGCCGAGGCGAGTCGGGACGGCGCCTTCTGCCTCAACTATGTATCCGCCAACCGGATCACCCGGAATGAGGCCGGCAGGGTTAATGGTGTTGTTCTGGTTCCGGAGGGGGAACCACTGGAAGCTGGTGTTTCCGTATCAGCCAACATGGTTATCAATGCCACTGGTGCCTGGGCAGACAAACTGCAACAGCAGGGCCCGTCAGAACAACCACTGAGCATTCGCCCGCTCAGAGGCAGCCACCTTGTCGTGCCCTGGCAACGGCTACCGGTAACCTGTGCTGTGTCTTTGTTCCACCCCGAGGACAAACGCCCGGTGTTTGCCTTTCCGTGGGCCGGCACAACGGTACTGGGCACCACCGACCTGGACCATCCGGGTAGCCTGGACCAGGAACCGGTTATTAACGACCAGGAGGTTCGCTACCTGTTGCAGGTGGCTGAACACCTGTTCCCCAGCGCCAGCCTGACCGCCCAGGATGTGATCTCCACCTGGGCTGGTGTCAGGCCGGTGGTCACGGATGGTCAGGGCAAAGCCCCCTCCCGTGAGAACCGTGAACACGCCCTGCGCCGGGATAAAGGCCTGATCAGTGTCGCCGGCGGCAAACTCACGACCTTTCGCCAGATTGCCCGGGAGGCTCTGGAAGCCGCACTCGGGCCAGATGGCAGCCACAGGCTCCGGGCCGATGACCAGCCAGTGTTCACTCCACCGGACGACTTTCCGCGGCCCACTCAGGTTCGCCACCGAAGCTGGCACCGTCTCAAGGGCTACTACGGACCGGCCCTGGGCGAACTGTGCCGCGATGCGGATTTCACCGAAATCGCCGATTCCGGCGTGCTCTGGGCTGAACTGGAATGGGCCTGCCAGCATGAGCAGGTACAGCACCTGGATGACCTGTTACTGCGCAGAACCCGCCTGGGGCTTATCTGCCCCGCCGGCGCGAGAGCCCTGCTGCCAGACATCCAGAAGCGATGCCAACGCCTGCTGGAATGGACTGACGACCACTGGCAGCGGGAAGTGGAGCGTTATCTGTCGCTGTATCAGCAGGCTTATGCCCTGCCATCCGGGGGCAGGTAAACGGTATGGCCAACACACCGCTTATTCTGGCGATCGACAATGGCACCCAGAGCGTCCGGGCGCTGCTGTTTGACCAACAGGGCAATCTGCATGGCAAGGGCAAGCAGGAAATCGAACCCTATTTTTCAGAACACCCGGGCTGGGCCGAGCAGCATCCAGACTACTTCTGGGCCAATCTCGGGCTGGCCTGCGAGGCGCTCTGGCAGAGTACCGATGCAACACCGGACCAGGTCGCCGGCGTCACCGTCACGACCCAACGGGGCACGGTGATCAACCTGGACAAACACGGGCAACCGTTGCGCCCGGCCATTATCTGGCTGGATCAACGCCATGCCCGGGTGGATGGCCCGGTAAAGGGCCCCTGGGGACTTCTGTTCAAGCTGGCCCGGCTTGAAAACACCATTGAGCGTTTCCGGGAGAAAACCCAGGCCAACTGGATTGCCCAGAACCAACCGGATCTCTGGGCACAAACCCACAAATTTTTGCTGCTCTCCGGTTACCTCAATTACCGGCTGACTGGCCAGTACAAAGACTCCACCGGCAGCCAGGTGGGCTACCTGCCTTTTGACTACAAAAAACAGCAGTGGGCCGGTAACCGCGATTTCAAATGGCAGGCCATGCCCATAACCCGTGACATGCTGCCAGACCTGGTGCAACCCGGTGAAACCATCGGCCAACTGATTCCCGACGCAGCCCATCACCTGGGCCTGCCAGCGGGCCTGCCGGTAATAGCGGCAGCGTCAGACAAGGCCTGCGAAATACTCGGCTCCGGCGGGCTCAGCCCGGACATCGGCTGCATGAGCTACGGCACCACCGCGACGATCAATACCACCAATCATCGGTACGTTGAGCCCACCCGGTTCATGCCACCTTATCCATCGGCCCTGCCCGGTCACTACTCAACGGAAGTAATGATTTACCGGGGCTTCTGGATGGTCAGTTGGTTCAAGAAAGAGTTTGGTCTGCGGGAGCAAAAGCTGGCCGAACAACGGGGAATTGAACCGGAGGTCCTGTTCGACGAACTGGTCAATTCGGTACCGCCTGGTTCCATGGGTCTGATGCTACAACCCTACTGGAGCCCGGGCGTGCGCCAGCCGGGCCCCGAAGCCAAGGGGTCGATCATCGGGTTCGGCGACGTCCACACTCGGGCACACCTGTATCGCGCCATTCTGGAAGGCCTTGCCTACGCACTCCGCGAAGGCAAGGAGCGGATCGAGAAACGCGGCGGACAGAAAATTCGCCGGCTCAGGGTGGCCGGTGGCGGCTCACAAAGCGATGCTGCCATGCAGTTGACCGCCGATATTTTCGGACTGCCTGCCGAGCGACCGCATACCTATGAAACCTCCGGCCTGGGCGCGGCGATAGACGCCGCCGTGGGCCTGGGCCTGCACCCGGATTTTGACACCGCAGTGCGGGAAATGACTCGTGTCGGCCAGGTATTCACCCCGTCTGGGCAAGCGACTGAGCTCTACCAGCGCCTGTATTCCGAGGTGTATCTGGACATGTACCCGAGGTTACAACCGCTGTATCGGAAAATCAGGAGTATCACCGGCTACCCCAAGTAATGATTGACGAGCACCGAATGATGTATTTTCGCCATATTGGTATATAATGGTGAAAAATGCACAAAGGAGCCCTAGCCATGAACGAGCCGGCTACCCTGGCCGCCCAAACCAGCGACAAAGCCCTGCTGGCCAAAGCCTTGCTGAATTCCGCCAAGGCTTTTGGTCTTTCCCAGGCCGAAGCCGCCGCCATTGTTGGCCGAAATCGCAGCGGTTTGACCCGAGACGGCATTGATCCGGACAGTAAGTCCGGAGAACTGGCGCTGCTGTTCGTGCGCCTGTATCGGAGCGTTTATGCCCTCACCGGTGGCGACAACCAGGCCATGGCCCACTGGCTCAACACGCCAAACCACTACTTTGAAGGCACCCCCAGGGATATGATTCAGTCAACGGAGGGGCTGGTTCGGGTGATTCACTATCTGGATGCCATGCGGGGAAGGATTTGAACTACAGGGAACGTATTAAAAACACCCTGGGCAGCCCACAGGGCCAGCTCTTTCGGGTAGTAGAGAGTCAGGAAGACATCGCCACCACCCAAATCGTTGATAACATGCAGGAACAGGCTCGCCTGGAGCAACTGCTCGATGCCAGCAAACCGACGATCCCCGAGCAGGCCAACAAGCTGCATTACCTGCTGGCGACGCCCTTTCGATACCCGCCACTCAAATACGGCTCTCGGTTCGGCCGCAGCTTTGAGCCCAGCCTGTTCTACGGCGCCATGAGCATTCCGACAGCCCTGGCAGAAACCGCTTTTTACCGGTTTGTGTTCACCAGCCACGTGTCAGAACCGTTCAAGCGCCCTTTGACCACCCTGCACACGGTCTTTACCGCCCGCTTCCGTTCAAGTCGGGGGGGTCGGCTTCAGGCCACAGAGTGGCAAGATCTTCAGGAAATCCTCACTGATCCGGTCAGCTACCGGGAATCCCAGGCGCTGGGCAGCGACCTGCGCCAGTGCGGCGCGGAAGCGTTTCAATTTCTCTCGGCCCGGGCTCTGCAGGCCGGTTTGTACCAGCTACCCTGGCAAACCGGAAGCGGAATGGATGGACTCAACGTGGCGCTGTTCAGCCCCCGCGCTCTGCGAGACACGGCGCCAAGGTCGTACCACAAACTCATCGTTGCCACCTCAGACCAACAAGTATCCATGAGTCTGACTCTGGCGGATGGCAGCAAGCAGGTTCACAACTTCGGCCGGGAAGCTTTTCTGGTAGAGGGCGTTATTCCTCAACCGGCCCTGTAGCCACCACCTCGTCATCCCGCTGCCAACCTCCGCCCAGGGCTTTGTAGAGGTCAACAGCGGCAATCAGTCGGTTCAGGCGCATCTGGCTCAGCTGCTGGCGGGCGTCGAACACACTGCGCTGGCTCTCCAGCAAGGTCAACAAATCGTCCGCGCCCTCCCGATAACGGACTTCTGTCAGCCTGAGCGTCTCTTCAGCCCGTGCCAGGATCTCTTGCAGGCGCTGCTCCTGAAGCTCAAACAGAGAATCCCGGTCCAGGGCATCGCCCACTTCCTGGAACGCCGTCAACAGACTACCGCGATAGCTTTCCAGCAGGGCCACCCGCCTGGATTCTGAAATCGCCAGGGCGTTTCGCCGCTGGCCGCCGTCAAACAACGACTGACTTAAACCCAACAGACCACTCACGCTTTGAGTCGGATCAGCAAGGCTGAGAAAACTGTCAGTGGATAACCGCACCGCTGCACTCAGGGAAACCGACGGCAACAGCGCCGCCCTGGCCTGTTCGATATCGGCACTGGCAGCCACCAGTCGAGCCTCCTGAGCTGCCAGATCAGGCCGACGGGTGACCAGGCTGGCCGGAGCCAGGGGGCTGATCACCGGTATGCTGACCGCCGCGATGTCTGCCCCTGGCGTGTCGCCCTCAAATGGTAATTCTCCGGTCAGCACCCGTAGTGCTGCCAGCCGTTGCCGGGCCTGATATTCCAGTGGTGGCACCGCGTTGCGCAAACTCAAAACCGAGGTTTGTTGGCGTGCCAATTCAGCCCGACTGGCAGCCCCATTGCGGAAGCGGGCCTCCACCAAGGCCAGAGTGCGTTCGCCAATCGCCAGGTTGTTACGGGCAACCTCTACCCGTTGCTGCAACTCCAGCCATTCAAACCAGGTACTGGCGACCGAAGCAACCAGAGTGATTCTGGCCGTGTCGTAATCGAATCGGGTGGCCTGAAAGTTCGCCAGGGCGCCGCCTTCAACGGCAGACAACCGTCCCCAGAGATCCAGTTCATAGTCCACGGATAACCCGGCACTGGTTGAACCACCGGTGTTGGTATCGCCACCGGACACTCGCGAAGCCTGCCGCCCGGTACTGGCCGACGCCCCTACCGAAGGCAGCAGGCCAGCACCGGCGGACTGCAGCTGCAAATCGGCCTGAATGACAGACTCGGCAGCGGCCGCCAGGCCTGGGTTAGCCTCGAGGGCCTTGTCTATCAGCCGGTTCAAATTGTCATCATTAAAAGCCTGCCACCAACTGGCATCGATGCCCTGCCCCTCACCGGATTGGACCGACCATTGCTCCGGTGGAGCAACTGGCAAAGGCACCAGCTCCGGCTCCGGCGTGAACGTGGCGCACCCGGCAACCAGGAGAGCCGGCAGTAAAACCAATATTCGGGCGGTCAAAGTCATAGTCTTATTCCGACGCCAGGGCATGGACCGGGTCCAGGTGAGCGGCTTTGCGGGCTGGCAGAAAACCGAAGATCAGCCCGGTGGCAAAGGCACAGGAGAACGCTAATACCATCGGCAACACGGTCATGTGGACCGGCGTGCCAAACGAGCCGATCAATTGGGTGGCGGTGATGCCCAGCGCGACACCGATCAGCCCACCAATGGCCGAGACCAGCCAGGCCTCGGTAAGAAACTGCTGCAGGATGTTCCAGGCCCGAGCTCCTGTTGCCATACGAATACCAATTTCCCGCGTGCGTTCGGTCACGCTCACCAGCATGATGTTCATCACACCGATGCCGCCGACCAGCAGCGAAATGGCCGCAATGGAGCCAAGCAGCCAGGTCAGGGTATTCTGGGTTTCGGAGATGGTATCGATCAGCGACGCCATATTGCGGATGGTGAAGTCCTCAACACCGCCATGACGCGCCAACAGGGTTTCATGGATGATCGCTTCGATTTCATTCATCCTGCCCAGGTCAGCCACGGCCACCGTAATGTTGCGTAAGTGGGTTTGACCAAAAATACGCAAACTACCCGTTGTGTAAGGGACTAGCACAACGTCATCTTGATCCTGGCCCATGGGCGATGCGCCTTTCTCCCCCATCACGCCAATCACCTGGAACAACACATTGTTCACCATCAGGTGTTTGCCGAGCGGGCTTTCGCCGGGGAACAGTGTGTCGGCCGTCGTTTTGCCCAACACGGCTACTGCCGCATAGTTGAGCTCATCCTGTTCAGAAAAGAAGGTGCCTTCAATCACCGGCCACTGCCTGGCCACCGGAAACTGGTATGAGGTGGCGTTAATTTCTGCACGGTGGTCAAGGTTAAAGTACCGAAGCGTTTGCGAACCGGTTAATTCAGGTATCGCTGCAAGAACCCCTTCTACTTCATTGATTGCACGATAATCTTCTGGGGTTAGCGTCGTCACTGACCAGCGACCTCCACGCTGATCCGGGCCGCCGGGGCGAATCAGCAACAAGTCACTGCCCATGGTACTGATTCGATCAACCACGTCTTTCCTGGCCCCCTCCCCGATAGCCAGCATGGTAATCACAGACGCCACGCCAATCACGATGCCCAGCAACGTCAGTGCGGTTCTGAACAGATTGCTATGCAACGAGCGCATGGCACTTTTCAGGGCCTCCTGCCAGTCACTCAACACCACGCCATGGCGACCTGCTTCGATCGCCGGTGAAGACACTGCAGCGCTGTCATCCTGGCCGGTATCTCGAACCACTTCGCCGTCGGCGATATGGATTTGCCGGCGGGCAACATCGGCCACATTCTGGTCATGGGTGATCAGAATAACGGTATGCCCCTTGCCAGACAGCTCCGTCAGTAGCCGGATAACCTCTTTACTGCTTTTGCTGTCAAGTGCGCCGGTCGGCTCATCGGCGAAGATCACCTGGCCACCGTTCATTAATGCCCGGGCAATTGAAACGCGCTGCTGCTGACCACCAGACAACTGGTTGGGGCGATGGGTAAGCCGCTCTCCCAGCCCCAGTTCGGTTAACAGTTTCTCCGCCCGCTCCCGGCGTTGGGCGGGGGCCCTGCCTGCATAGATGGCCGGAATCTCAACATTCTCCCGAGCGGTCATGCCCGGCAGCAGGTTGTAGCTCTGAAAAACAAAGCCGAAAGCCTCCCGGCGCAATAACGCCAGGTCATCCCGACTGAGCGCGGAAACGTCACGGCCGTCATACCAGTATTCCCCCAAGGTTGGCTGGTCCAGGCAACCGAGGATATTCATCAAGGTGGATTTACCGGACCCGGAGGGGCCCATGATGGCAACGAACTCACCCGGATAAATTTTCAGGTCAATGCCCTTGAGTACCGGTACGGCCAACTCCCCCTCCCCGAAAGAACGGGTAATGCCTCGCAACTCGATCAGAGGCCGGCTTGCGGTCATCGCAGCATACCCCGGAAATTGCTGGTGTTACTGGAACCAGAACGTGGATCCCGGGAAACCAGCACGACCTTTTCGCCTTCTTTTACGCCGGAGACCACTTCCGTATGTACCCGGTTACTGACGCCGGCCACAATGTCCCGCCATTCAACCTGGCCTGCCTGGGTCAGCACCTGCACCCGGCCCCGTTGAACCGAGGACACTGGCACCCGCAGCACATCCAGGGCTTCGCTCTGAATAAAGAACACCTGGGCCGTCATGTTCGGTAGCAGTTTGCCTTCATCGTTATTGGCATCGAACAGGGCGTTGTACAGTACAACATTGTTGGTCACTTCCGGTGTCGGCTCTATGTATAGCAACTCGCCGTACACCTTCCGTTCCGCATCACCCAGCGTGGTGAAGTAAACGCGCATCCCAGGCTCGAGTTTGCCCACATCAGCTTCCGATACCTGTGCCCGCACCCGCATGGTGGCCAGATCAGCAATACGCATCAGAACCGGGGCTTGCTGGGTTGCATTCAGGGTCTGGCCCTGGCGGGCTTCAATGGACACGACAGTGCCCTCCATGGGTGCATAGATTCGTGCATACCCGAGGTTGGCCTCTTCCGCACGCAAGGTGGATGAGGTTTGTTCGATCTGTGCTTCCAGCATTGCCAGTTGCGCTTTGGCGGAGGCCAGTGACGCCTCGGCAGTCTGCAGCGATTCCCGTGTAGTGGCTTCTTCTTTGAACAAATTGCTCTGGCGCTGGAACTGGATTTCCGCCAGCCGCAACTGCGCCTTTCGGTCATCCAGTTGCGCCCGTTGATTCTTGAGCTGGGCCCGGGTGGCGTCGACCTTGGCCACGTATACGGTCGGATCAATCTCCGCCAGCAAGTCACCCTGGGAAACCGTTTGCCCAACCCTTACATGGATGGTTTCGAGCTGGCCTGATACCTGGGCACCAACGTCCACGTAGTTGCTGGGCTCCAGCACGCCGGTAGCGCTGACCAACTGCTGGATGTCGCCGCGGGAGACTTCGATGGTGTTCAGTGGCGGCTGTTTGTTTCCGCCGTTCTGGAAATACCACCAGCCTCCGGCTGCAAGAATCACCAGACCTGTGAAAACACCAAACCAGGTTGGCCAACGCCGGCGGTTGCGGGGAGCAAGTGCCATTCAGAAGTTCTCCATACGCTCTGATCAGCGGCAACCATAGAGAACGCCAGCGAGAAAAAAAAGAGTTTGCTCAGGGTTTTGCCAAACCTTTACATACCCCCGGTTCAGCTACCAACTGCGGTAACCGCAACCGTTTGCCAGCGGAAATTCGCGGCCCATTCATAAGCCTGTTGGTAAGGCATCGGCCTCGCATAATAGAACCCCTGCCCAAGATCGCACCCGAGTTCAATCAGACGTATGTGAGTCTCAGCATTTTCAATGCCCTCAGCCACCACCCGTCGGCCAAAGCTGCGGGCCAGGCCCAGTATTGCGGTGACCACCATCTCACTCTCCGGATCATCCAGCATGTCATTGACAAAAGAACGATCAATCTTGATCTCGTGGGCAGGAAGCTTGCGGAAGTAGTCCAGAGAGGAATAGCCGGTACCAAAATCGTCCAGCGACACCTCCACCCCCAAGTCCCGACACCGCCGAAGCGTGTCAATTACCAGGCTGGCATCATCCATGGCGGTGGTTTCAAGCAGCTCCAGAATCAGGCGGTGGCGGAGCCCGCGGGGCACACGCTCCACTGCCTGGGCCAGGTCTTCCGGGAAGGTTTTGCCCAGAAAGTGGGATGGGCTGAGGTTCACGCTCAGGGAATAGGCCAAACCCTGACTATTGAACAGCAACAGTTTGTCGATGGCTTCGTTGATCACCAGGTTGCCAACGGTGCGGGCGTATTCGGTGTACTCAATATGTTCCAGAAAGTGCCCCGGGCCCAGCAAGCCATCGTCCGGATGATTCCAGCGAATGAGCGCTTCGAAGCCTTCGATGACCCGGCGCTTGTAATCGACCTTGGGCTGGTAATACAACTCCAATTCGGCAAGACTGACGGCCTGGCCAATCTGCTCCAGAACCCTTACTCGCTCTTTCCGGGTAAAATGGGACTGCAAATCAAAGATTTTGTAGGCGTTCTTGCCGGATTCCTTGGCTGCATACATTGCCTGGTCCGCGTGGCGAAGCAGTAAATCGGTGTCGGCGTCGTCATCCGGATAAACGGTGACGCCCATGCTGCCAGACAGGTGTAAAACAAAGTGCCGGTAACTGATAGGCTGGCGGATGGCTTCCAGAATACGGGAATACACACGCTCATCGTCTACATCCCGCAGTATCGCCACAAATTCGTCACCGCCAAGCCGGGCAATCACATCGTGGCCCCGCACGGTATTCTTCAGCCGGTCTGCAATCGACCTGAGAACAGCATCGCCAACCGAGTGGCCGTGCTCGTCATTGATCTCCTTGAAACCATCGAGGTCGATAAAGCAAACCGCCACGGTGCCGCTACGCTGCTTGGCCTCAAACAGCTCCTGTTCAAACAGTTCCGTTAACCGTCGTCGGTTTGGCAACCCGGTCAGGGCATCAAAATTTGCGGCCTGTTCCAGGCTGAGTTGATGCTCACGTTTTTCCTGATAAAGACGCTTCCGTTCAATCAGGGTGCCGACGGTCTGCAACAGCGGGGCAAGGTCGTCGGCCATGCTTTCTTTGTAGCCGCCCACCCGGTTGGCCAGGCCAACCAACCCGATCAGATTCCCCCCACTGTATACCGGCAACCCGATATAACTGGCGATTGGAGGGTGACCAGGTGGCAGGCCACCGCGGCGGGCATCGTTTGCATAGTTGTTGGTAAGCACAACACCACCAGATACCATTCCTGCCCCCAAGAGGTTATCCAGCCTTTCGAACAGCATGCCCCTGCGCTCTACCTGCTGGAACAAGGCCTGGGTTTCCGGGCTCCAGGCGATGTTGGTGATGGCGCCTACCTTGAGGTATGGCGTGCCATCGTCGTGATACAGCACCTCACCAATAAACCCGAACTGGCTGCCCGTAAGAGCCAGTAGGTCCGCCAGCATCAACTCGAAGGCCGCCCGCTCGTTGTCGTTAGTCAGAAAGACATTCTGGGCCCGCTGGATGGCTCGACTGAGGTGCGACACCGTGACGTCACCCTCGTCTCCTCCGCTGAGATAAGCACATTCCAACTCGTCCTCGATGAGACTGGCCAATGTACGAAGTACATCCAGCTCTACTTCCTGGATCTGGCGCGGCTTATCATCAATGATGCAAAGGGTTCCGAGCTTGAAGCCACTGGGCTCCCGAACAGGAATGCCCGCATAAAAACGGACGTGGGGTTGGCCGGTAACCAAGGGGTTGGATTTGAAGCGGGGGTCTTTGCTGGCATCCTCGACGATAAAAGCCTTGTCCTGACGGATCGCATAATCGCAGAAAGCCACTGAGCGTGGTGTTTCCTTAGCATCGATGCCGTCTTTGGATTTAAACCACTGGCGTTTATCATCCAGAACGGTGAACAAGGCCGTTTTGACTCCATAAAACTGGCGGGCAATTCGAACCAGCCTGTCAAACCGTTCCTCTGGTGGCGTGTCCATAATCCCTAACTTCTCGAGCGCAGCGAGGCGCCTTTTCTCCATAGGGTCCAGGGGCATACAGGTTTTGCTCCGCGTAAGGAAACACCAGACCAGGCCTTTTGGGCGTATTAATTCTCCAGAAGAGGTACGAACAAATCCCTCTATCTTTCTGACATCAGTGTAGATCAAGGCAGGAATCAGAGTTACCAGATTTTAGTAACCAGACAACAATGCGTTTAGGGGCCGTACGCTGTATGTCGAATAGGCAATACCCCCTGTGGGTAAATGCCTATGAAAAAAAGCTTTCTATTCTCAACCGGCAAGAGTACAGTGACCGTCGTTGGAAAGATTTAGCAAAGCACTCATCAATAAGACGCATCTCTGTTGTAAGTTGTAACAAGTAGCTTTCGTCCTGTTTTTGATCACGCCAGTTTTTTGTTTCCGCACACCGCTGACCCAACCTCACAATGACGTTTGGCAGCAAATAAAATGATTGAATTCAGGATTTATAAATATGTCTACTGTTACCGGTACTGTTAAGTTTTTCAACGAATCAAAAGGTTTTGGCTTTATCACTCGTGAAGGCGGCCCGGACGTTTTCGTTCACTACAGCTCCATTCAGGGCGGCGGCTTCAAGACTCTGGCAGAAGGCCAGCAGGTTGAATTTACCGTTTCTCAGGGCCAGAAAGGTCCTCAGGCGGATAACGTAGTAGGTCTGTAATTTTACAGCCCTGATACGATAGAAAAAGGCAGCTTCGGCTGCCTCAGATTGCTGACGAACCCCGGTTTTTCCGGGGTTCGTTGCGTTTGGACGCTGTTAAATTCCGTTGGCGATGGATTGAGTCCAATAATCCCGACCGGATTCCCAACACTCCAGATCGGCCAGTTTTTGGGCCCATTCCCGGATGGGCCTCTGTAACCCAGGTATACCAAGGGATTTGAGCCATAAAAGACGCGCCAGGATCTGCGCGATCTTCTTCATATTCTGGGCAGCGGCGGCCAACAGGCACTGTTCACGCACTTTCGAGAGCCCTCGCAATCGAGCGTAACGATGACCATGCAACTGTTTGGCATCGGCGAACGACCGCTCCACGGTTTCCTGTCGTCGTTTGTAGAGCGCCTTGCCCCACGGGGTTAACCGGTAACTATCTGTTCGGTCTTTGCTGTCCTGCCAGACATGCCGGGTAAGCACTTTGACGTGGTTGGCGCTGCGCGTGCATTGGCTTAATAGTGGGCAGTCTTTGCAGTGAGCCGGATTGGACTTGTACTCACGGTAGCCCAGCCGATTGGTCGTGGCGTAGATCAGTTGCTGACCTTGCGGGCAGCGATACGTATTCGCTTCAGCGTCATAGGTGAAGGCCCGCTTTGGGAGATAGCCCTTGGGCTTGTTTGGTCGCCGGTAACCCATGACCCCATAGATGCCCCGGTCTTCCAGGCCCTTGCAGATACCTGCCGTGTAGTAACCCGCATCCAGGCCTACACCCCAGACATCGAAGCCAAATCGCTCACATTGTCGATCGAGCCGGTCGAGGTAGGGGCGGCTGTCGTGCAGGTTGGCCGGCGTGGCGTAGCTGTCGGTGATGATGGCGTTGCGGCCATCGACGGTGCGGTGATCAAGGTAGAAGAAGCCCTTGGGCTTGCCTTCCCGAACCATATAGCCACTGTCCGGATCGGTACGGCTGATCTTGGTGTCTTTGGTCTTGGCTGGCTGCTCGGACAGCTTCGTTTTCAAGGGCTTTTTGCCCTGGGCTTTGCGATCGCCTTCGATGGCATCTTCCAGGCTGTTCAGGTAGGCCGCCACCTTCTCCTCCGCCTGTTTCAGATCGTACTTGTTCTTGTTGGCGTTGGCCTTGAGGTGCGTGCTGTCGGTGTACAACACTTCGCCGCCCACGAGGCCATAGCCCATGGCTTGGAGCACGATCTCATCAAAGATGTCCTGATAGATGGTAGTGTCCTGGAACCGCCGCCGGCGGTTCTGGCTCAGAGTAGAGGCGTCCGGAATCTTGTCGGTCAGGTTGAAGCGCAAGAACCAACGATAGGCCACGTTAACCTGTATCTCCCGCACCAGCTGACGCTCACTGCGAATGCCGAACAGATAGCCCAGAAACAGCATCTTGAACAGCACCACCGGATCGAGTGCCGGCCGACCATTGTTCGAGCAGTACAAATGTCGAACCCGGTCACGAATAAATTCGAAATCGATGTACTGATCAATGTTGCGGAGAAGGTGGTTGTCGGGGACCAGCGATTCGAGACTGACCATCTCGAGTTCGTGTTGTTGCGGGGACGGCTCTTTGAGCATGGGGCAGCCTCTGAAAAGTCGATACCCCAATTACAACAAACCCCCGCCGAAATGGCGAGGGTTTGTCAGCAGTCTGAGGCAGCTTCGGCTGCCTTTTTTCGTTTCTGTTCACTGGCGTGCTTTCTGCCCCAACTTTTTATCCATCAGTCTGAACAACGGCTGGGTGTAACGTGTAACCGGACCAGGTAACGCCGCAAGCGCAATGCTGCCGGCAGTCCCCATCAGGCTACCAACCCGTGCCGGCCCTTCATCCACCGCCTTGACGATCCAGCCCGCGGCCTTGTCCGGAGTCATCATCGGCATGTGTTTGTAAATGCTGGTTTGCGACGACATGGGCGTGCGAACCATCGGATAGTACACCACGGTTACGTCTATCCCCTGATCACCCATTTCCGCCAACAAAGAGCGTGAGAAAGACTCCAGCGCGGTCTTGCTGGCCAGGTAAGCGGAAAACAAGGGAATCGGAACCTGGGAGGACAAGGTGGAGATGTTCACCACCTGCCCTCGGCCCTGGGCCAACATCCGCGGAAGCAGTTTCAGTGTTAAGCCTACAGCCGCAACATAGTTGATATTCATGGTGCGCTGGTAATCGTGCAGCCGGTCCAGAGCCTGGGAGATGGGGCGGCGGATGGAACGGGCGGCATTATTGACCAACACATCTACCCTATCGTGCTCGGCCAGTATCCGGTCTGCAACAGACTGCAAACCGGCTTCATCCGTCAAGTCCGCCGGGTATACCCAGGCTTTACCGCCCTCGGCGATAATCGCCTGCTGCACTCTCTTTAATTCATCCTCCCGACGAGCCACAAGGCAAAGACGCGCCCCTTTTCGGGCCAATTGATAGGCAGCCTGTTCACCAATACCGCTGGACGAGCCCGTCAGAACAATGGTCTTGCCGCTCACACTCATGAATACACCCCGGTTTCTTGTCTTGTTTTTATAACGCCACCTTGATACACCTTGGCGCACTGCCGCGCCGAAAGGCTTCAAGTATAACAACGTGATAAACGCCATGGGCATAGACTACAGCAAACTTGGCTCACCGGAGACCCGGTCTTTCTGGCTTAATCAATTTGGCCCCTACTCACCTAACCCGCCGCTAATTGAAGACCACCGGACCGACATTGTGATTATTGGCGGTGGATTCACCGGCTTGTCCTGTGCAGCGCACCTGAAGGAACTGGACCCATCAGTCGAAGTCACCGTTCTGGAAGGCAGTGCCGTTGGTTTTGGGGCCTCAGGGCGCAACGGCGGGTTTTCAATGACCCTGTTCGGCTTTGAGCCCGAGATCACCTGCCTGCTGCACGGCAAGGAAAAGGCCCGGGCCGCCCACCAGTACATGGAAGATGCCGTCGACTACGTGCGTGATTGTGTTACCCGATACGACTTCGACAGCGATTACGAACACAATGGCTTTCTGCGGATTGCACTGACCAACAAACATCGTGGGCGCCTGCAAAAACAGCAGGATCTCTACCATGAACTGGGGTTCTCAAGCTCCTTTGATTGGTGGGGCGAAGACCAGCTCTCGCAACGGCTTCACAGCCCGCTGGCTAAAGCCGGCCTGTTTGAGCAACGGTGTGGCATTCTGAACCCGGCGAAGCATGTCCGGCACTGGAAAGCCATCTGCGAACAACTGGGTGTCCATATCTATGAAGACACCCAATGCCGGGCCATCACCTATCCTCAGGGAGGGGTTACCGTGCAAACGTCCGGCGGCACCGTTAACGCCAGCAAAGTGTTACTGGCAACCAACGCATACAGCCATCTACTGCCGGAAATGGGAGCGTTTCGTCGTAATCAGACCCCCATCTGGACACATCAGATCGTCACCCAGCCCCTCACTCCAGAGCAGTGGCAAGCCATCGGCTGGGCCGGACGCTACGGTATAGAGACCAACCGGCACCTGGTTCACTACCTGAGGCCAACGGCAGACGGGCGCATTACCTTTGGCGGCGCCAACGTGGTGACCACCGCGGGCCAGAACATGAGCCTCGACCACCACAAACCAACATGGCGGACACTGGAAAAACACCTGAAAACCCTGTTCCCGCAACTGGCGGAGATTGGCATTGATTATCAGTGGGGTGGCCCGGTGTCGGTCACCCTGGACATGGTTCCCAACCTTGGATTCTACAAAGATGATCGCACGCTGTACCTGTGCGGATGCACTGGCCATGGTGTATCCCTGACGCAATACAGCGGGAAAACCCTGGCGGAGCTGGCTATTGGCCGGGAGAGTAAACGAACCCAGGCCTGGTTTGTTAATCGAACACCGGTGCGCTGGCCTTTAGAGCCATTTAGACAACTGGGTATAGCGGCGGTTAAGGGAGCTCTTAAAGCTGAGGATTATTGGTGGGAGCGGAAGCTTTGGTAGAGCCCTCACGCATTCGATGGAGTCATCTCCTCCGTTACTGAGGAACACCTATTATGGGCCAGCACGAACCGACGCTAAATTCGCTGACAGACACGAACAAACACGAAAAATATGTTCGCAGAACCTTCCCAGCACATACGCCGGTTAATGCTCTGGATCCTAAGGTACAAAAAGATATGGTAAAAATGGAGGCGCGGGTCGGAATCGAACCGGCGTACACGGAGTTGCAGTCCGCTGCATAACCACTCTGCCACCGCGCCGGGTAAGCCTGGATTCTGGCTTATGCTCTCAGGAGGCGTGAGAGACTTGGAAATTGGAGCGGGAAACGAGATTCGAACTCGCGACCCCAACCTTGGCAAGGTTGTGCTCTACCAACTGAGCTATTCCCGCTCTTCGTCTAGAGGCTTTGCCTCGTCAACGGCTGCGTATTCTACGGATTCCGCCGGGGGCGTCAACACCTTTTTTTCAAGTTTTTGTTTTTACGGCAATTGTGAACAAACTTTAGCCAAAACCACCGGTTTTTGTCATTTCCGGCCAACCCATCAGAACCGTTATCTGCGCAATGGTTTATCGCCCCCACATCTTTCAGAATCCATGACACCCAATCACATTATCAGGCAGACCAATACCATGCGCGTTCCCGCAACCGTCATCGCTACCCTCTTTACCCTGTCAACCATGGTGGCCAGCCACGCATCTGGCGAAGGATGGGCGCCCAAGCAGCAAGGCAAGGAACGGTCTGACATCAACACCTATGTCAGGACCGTTTCGGATACACCAATCAAACAGTTCCGCGGTGTGGTTGAAATCCAGCACTCTATGGTGGCTGCGCTATCGGTGATTGATGACATCTCCCTGTGCCAACAGTGGATCTACAACTGCCAGGAAGCCAACTACCACGTTACAGATGACGGTGAGCGGCTACTGTGGATGAAATTTGATGGCGTTTGGCCAGCCTCAGACCGGGATGTGGTGATGAAGTCCGTATTCCTTCAGGACGAACCGGGTGGCGCTGTCACGGTGCAATCCACGGGCCGCCCGGATGATGCCCCGCAGCAATCCGGTTACGTGCGCATCCCCATGCTGGATAACAGCTTTTTGGTAGAACCGCTTGAGGATGGCTGGATACGGGTAACATTCACCACCCATATGGATCCGGGAGGTCTCGTGCCCGCCTGGGTGGCCAATATTGTGGCTACCGATGCACCAATTCGAACACTGGAAGGGTTAAAACGGATGATGGAAACATCACCCTATCGTGACTATTCAACGAGCGCGCCGCCGAAAGAATTGGTCGAGAAGCACAACCTGCGCTTCCCGACCGGCGATTCCTGAGCTACCTCAGCTATTGCCACCACGGGCCGCGCGATTGCCTGCCACCTGGGTAGCACTGTCGCAGTTAAGGAAGCTGGAGGTCTGCAGCCAATTCTGGTCCGGGTAGTATTTGAAGACCAACTGGCCACCTTTGAGGTTGTCCACCACGGTTTGCACCACTTTCTGGTCTACCGCCGGGCAGCCATGACTGCGGCCGATGCGCCCGTATTGATCCACCCAGTTGCTGTTTACATAGTCTGCACCATGAATCACGATGGCCCGCTGCCTTGCGAGATCGTTAATGCCTGGCTCCAGGCCGTCCAGTCGCAAGGAGTATCCGTGCATACCACGATAGGATTCACTGGCCTTGAACAGCCCGATGCTAGACTGGTAACTGCCCTCAATGTTCGAGAAGGCGGTTGCCTCTTCGTTGCCTGAGTTTCTACCGTGAGCAACCAGGTCCCGCAGCAGTAAATCGCCCTGCTCCAGATCAAAAATCCACATCCGTTCCTGGCTCGAATGCAGTGAGAAATCAATCACCGCAAGCCGTTCTGGCATGGCAACGCCGTTAGCGATGGCGCAGTGTGTGGCTTTGAAGGCTGCCTCAAGCACTTCCGGGTTCAGCTTGGGTGCAACACTGGCGAGACGGGCAAGCAACTGGTCATCCAATGACTGGGCCTGGGCCGGTATGGAAATGGCTAAAGAAACCGCCAGGCCGGAAAACAATGAAAAAACGCGTCGATTGTGATGCTTGGGCATGCACGTTACCTCAGGATTCAGGAAGATAAGCTACCTGCTTGAAAAGATGCCTTATTCTAACAGAGAATTTTGAGACGCCGTTCATTCCGTACAATTTTTAACCGTTCCCATACAAATCGTGGGCGCTTGATCCTCCCTTCCCGCCGCATAACAAGACCGAAACGTGACTGGTCCGATCACCGGCAAGGTTACGGAAAACCAAAGATACTGGCAGACCTGGTCCGGAATCTTTAAGCTTGAGAGTATCTTTTCTGGATACCGGACAAGGATTAACGGCACCTGTGGCGACTGATTCCGGCTATTTGACGACAGCACACCGCGACACCCCCGGTAACCTTGACTGCAACGGTGACACCCTGACCCTATCCGGCAGTTGGACCCTCTCCCATTATTCAGTACTCAACCAGCGGGTTACCGCGGTTCAGGCCAGCGGTGCCACGATCAACAACATTCAGTTCGACGAGCTAAGCCGGGTAGATACGGCAGGGGCGGCGCTTATCGCCCGATTAACAGGCCCGGAACAGGCACTGAGGTTTCTGCAGAATGCCAACCTGCCATATGAACAGCGGGAACTTCTGATCACCGTTGCCGAGGCGATGGCAGGCGCACCCTGGCAGCCCGCCCGGAAAAACGCTCTGCTGGATTTTCTGGCCGACGTCGGAGAGAAAGTGACCGCCATTGCCCGCCTGCTCTGGATGCTTGCAGGCTTTATCGGGCAAACCCTCGCCACCCTGTTTTATATCCTGCCCCGGCCAAAGCGGTGGCGCATCACGCCGATTGTGGCTGCAGTGCATGACACCGGGCTGAATGCCCTGCCCATTGTTGCACTGCTGACCTTTCTGGTGGGCGCCGTTGTCGCCTTTCTGGGAGCTACAGTGCTGGAAGATTTTGGCGCAACGATTTACACCGTGAATCTTGTGGCTTTTTCGTTCCTGCGGGAGTTTGGCGTTCTGCTGGCAGCCATTTTGCTCGCCGGGCGCACCGCCAGCTCGTTCACCGCTCACATCGGCGCGATGAAGGTCAATGAAGAGCTCGACGCCATTCGTACCCTGGGTTTGAATCCGGTGGAACTGCTTGTAGTCCCGCGAGTTCTGGCCATGATGGTCAGCCTGCCAGTGCTCACCTTCATTGGCATGATCTCCGGAATGGTGGGCGGTGCCGCCGTCTGCGCACTGGTACTGGATATTCCACCAAGTCAGTTTATAGCCATCGTGGAGCGGGATATTGCCCTGAAGCACTTTCTGGTAGGTATTGGAAAGGCCCCTGTATTTGCCTTCCTGATTGCAGTTATTGGTTGTCTCGAAGGCTTCAAGGTGGCGGGCAGTGCCCAGTCGGTGGGCGAACACACTACCTCCAGCGTGGTTCAGTCGATCTTTATGGTGATCCTGCTGGACTCCATAGCGGCGTTGTTTTTCATGGAAATGGGCTGGTAAAACATGGCGGAAAAGAAGCCGCTCAGCGGCCGGAACTCATCGACACCCGTGATCAAAGTGCGAGGGCTCTGCAATCAGTTTGGCGACCATGTGGTTCATAAGGATCTGGACCTGGACCTGTATCCCGGCGAAATTCTTGGGGTTGTTGGCGGGTCCGGTACGGGCAAATCGGTTTTACTGCGCAGCATCGTGGGCCTCAACACGCCTTCAGACGGCCACATCCAGCTGTTTGATGTCGATCTCACAGAGCTTCCAGGCGCACAGCGGTCACTCTACGAGCAGCGGTTCGGCGTGCTTTTTCAGGGTGGCGCCCTGTTTACCTCGCTGAATCTGATGCAAAACGTTTCACTGCCACTGGTCGAGCACGCGGGTCTTACCCGAACGGAGGCCGAGGAACTTGCCCGGATGAAGCTGGCACTGACCGGGCTGCCAGCAGATGCCGCCCTGAAATACCCGGCCGAGCTTTCCGGTGGTATGGTGAAGCGAGCCGCCCTGGCCCGCGCCCTGGCGCTGGACCCGGAAGTGCTGTTTCTGGACGAACCCACAGCGGGGCTGGACCCGATCGGCGCGGCAGCGTTCGACGAACTGATCGTGACCCTGAGGAACGCCCTTGGGCTGACAGTATTTCTTGTTACCCACGATCTGGATACGCTGTACACAACCTGTGACCGGGTAGCCGTATTGTCCCGTAAACAAGTGCTGGTGGCAGACACACTTGAAAACGTAGCCAGGACAGATGACAAATGGATACAGGAATACTTTCATGGCCCCAGGGGGCGGGCCGCAATCGATGCACATAACCGGCTGACCAGACAGGAGCCCGTTTAATGGAGCCAAAGGCCCATCACGTTATTATCGGACTGTTCACGCTGGCTGCAGTGACGGCTGCTTTACTGTTTGCGCTCTGGCTGGGCAAGTCCACCGCAGACCGCGAGTGGGCGTACTACCAGATAGGTTTTGATCATCCTGTGGGCGGGCTGTCAAAAGGCAATCCAGTGTTATACAGCGGCGTTCCGGTTGGCGATGTTCTCGAGCTGTCCCTGGCACCAGACAATCCCGCCCATGTTCGGGTGCTGGTGCGTGTGGATCGCGACATCCCGGTACGGGAGAACACCCGGGCGGAGCTGGTTCTTGCCAATATTACCGGCAGCATGAGTGTCCAGTTCACCGGCGGCACAACCGACAGCCCGGTACTTCAGGGTAACCGTGATAACCCACCGCTCATCAACGCACAGCCATCGGCGTTTTCCAACCTGCTGAACAACGGTGAGGCCATGATCTCCAGTGCAGAACAACTGTTAACCAGCATGAACCGCTTGCTTGCGTCAGAGAATCTGGAGAACGTCTCGGCCATTCTGGACAACACCCGCCTGGCAACGGAATCATTGCTCGCCAATCGGGAAGAGTTACTTGCCCTGATGGCTCAGTTCGACACGGCCGCTATCCGCGCCGAGGAAGCCGCGATCAAGGTTTCTGATACATCGGACCGGGCGCGCCAAACCCTGGAGCAGGAAATTGCGCCGGTTCTGGAATCCATGACCCAGGCCCTGTCCACCTTGCAGCCTACCCTGAGCCGGTTAGACCGACTGACCGAAGACAATGAACAGGTGTTGGATGCAGGGATTCAAGGCCTGGGTGACATAACACCGGTACTCCGCGAAATGCGCAACACTCTTCGCAACCTGAATTCCTTTACCCGCAGACTCGACGCAGACCCAATAGGCACCCTTCGTGGCGGCCCCAACCTCCAGGAATTTGAGCAATGACAATCGGCCTCCGCCGGCTGGCGGTTTATATCTCCGCAGCCACGCTAACGACTGCCTGCACCGTGTTCCCAACACCAGAACCACCACGGGCTCTGGATCTCGCCCCTTACGCCTCAGAGCCCATGCAGGAAGCCCCCCGGCCGGTTTCACTAAGAATTGATACCCCACTGGCTTCAGACCCGCTGGACAGCGCAAGGGTCTTACTTAAACCTTCGCTTTATGAGTTCCAGGCGTTACCTGCAGTTCGCTGGCGTGACAGCATTCCGGTGGTGGTCCGAGACTATCTGATACAGAGTTTTCGTTTCAACGGCGGGTTTGACAATGTTGTCACTGACACCAGTCCGGCGTTCGCCAGCCATACCCTGATTTCCGAACTATCGGCCTTTCATGCAGAGAACAGGCAGGATCAGGGTGTTACGGTGGTGATGGAGTTACATGCAGAGATCATGGGCAATCGCACCCGGAGAAGCCTTTGCAGCAAAAGCCAACGGGTGGAGCAGCGAGCTGAGAGCGCCTCAGTGGATGCCTTGATGGAGGCTTTCAGTGAGAGTTCCCGGGCGCTGGCCGAAGCCGCGAATCGCTGGGCGTACGCCTGTCTGGCCGAAGCCAGACAACGCTAGTACCGGAAACGTCAGTGATCGTTATCCGGGAACAGGTCGGGCCAGGCCGCCCGCAGGTAAAGAAACATCGACCAGAGCGTCAGCACAGCCGCCAGATACAACAGCCCGATCGAAACATACGCCAGCAGCTGCCCTGGCGGGAACGCCAAAAGCCCAACAATGGCGACCATCTGGGCGGTGGTTTTTATCTTGCCGATATAGGAAACTGCAACACTGGCCCGACTACCCATTTCCGCCATCCATTCCCGCAACGCTGAAATAACAATCTCCCGCCCGATAATAATCGTAGCGGGAATGGTCATCAGCACCGCAGCATGTTCTTCAATCAATACCGCCAATGCCACCGCCACCATGAGCTTGTCTGCCACCGGGTCCAGAAACGCACCAAATGGCGTGCTCTGGTCAAGCTTTCGGGCCAGGTAACCATCCAGCCAGTCGGTAATTCCCGCCAGCGCGAAGATAACGGCACTGGCCATGTAGCTCCATTGCATGGGCAGATAGAAAACAACCACGAACACCGGAATCATAACGATGCGAGACATGGTCAGTACGTTGGGTAAATTCATGGTGTTCCTATTCATCGTGCAATGCTGCGTATATGGATTCAGCCAGTGACTTGCTGATGCCTTGCACTTTGGTCATTTCATCCACACTGGCTTTGCGAATTTCCTGTATGCCGCCAAAGTAACGGATAAGTTCCCTGCGGCGCTTGGGCCCAACCCCTTCGATACCTTCAAGGGTGGACTGCCGACGCTTTTTGTCCCGGCGAGCGCGATGGCCGGTAATGGCAAACCGGTGGGATTCATCGCGAATATGCTGAATCAGATGCAGGGCCGGTGAATCTGCCGGTACCCGAAAGACGTCGCCGGTCATGGCATCAATCAGCTGCTCCATTCCCGCCCGGCGGGTCACACCTTTGGCGACGCCAATCAGCGGAATGTCAGAGATCCCAAGTTCTTCAAACACTTCCCGGGCAATGTTCAACTGCCCTTTACCACCATCGATAAACACCAGGCTCGGGCGCTTGCCCTCACCGCTAACCAGCCGGCGATACCGGCGTGTCAGTACCTGCCGCATTGCGGCGTAGTCATCACCAGCGGTCACGCCTTCGATGTTATACAGCCGGTAATCACTCTTCAGGGGCCCATTCTCGTCGAAAACCACACAAGATGCGACGGTATTTTCCCCGTGGCTGTGGCTGACGTCGAAACACTCCATGCGCGCCGGGGTTTCTGCCAGTTCCAGCAGGTCCCGAAGGGCAAGCAATCGCCGGTACACGGTTTCTTTGCTGGCCAGGTGGGTCAGCAGAGTCTGGCGGGCATTGGTCATGGCCAGTTCCAGCCAGCGGCGGCGCTCACCACGTACATTGCCACGGATACGGGTTTCCCGATTGGCGGCCTCACTCAGGGCTTCTGCCAGCAGCGCCTCACCTTCAACCGCCACGGGCACCAAAATATCCCTTGGAATCTCCCGGCGGGTATCGCCGCCAAAATAGTACTGGCCCAGAAACGCCGCCAGCAACTCACCCTCGGACTGCTCCAGTGAAAAGCGGGGAAAATAGTCCTTGGTACCCAGAACCCGGCCACCGCGCACGATGATCACCACCACACACACCACACCGGCATCCTGGGCAATCGCAATAACATCGGCATCACCACCCTCACCGTCGACCGACTGCTGCTCCTGTACATGGCGCAGATGGTTGATCTGATCCCGGTAAGCGGCAGCTTTCTCGAATTCCAGATTCTTCGATGCCGCTTCCATGGCATTCATCAGGTCATGGATGATGGCCGGGTTCTTACCCTCCAGAAACATGCTGGCGTGGCGAATATCCTGCTGGTAGTCCTCGGGGCTGATGTACTCCATGCAAGGCGCGGTACAGCGGTTTATCTGATATTGCAGGCAGGGACGATTCCTGTTTCTGAAATAGCTTTCACTACAGGATCTTATACGAAAAACCTTCTGTAGAACATTAAGACTTTCCTTGACCGCCCCGGAGCTAGGGAACGGGCCAAACCAGGTGCCACGACCCTTCTTGGTACGCCCCCGCCGGAACGTCAGCGACGGGTAGTCACTGTGGGACGACAGATAGATATAGGGGTAGGACTTATCATCCCTGAGCAGGATATTGTAGGGCGGCCTCAGGGATTTGATCAGGTTTTGTTCAAGCAGCAGTGCTTCGGTTTCACTGCCGGTAATGGTGACTTCGATGGAGGCAATCTTGCCCACCAGGGCCTCGGTTTTCGGGGCCAGGCCGGTTTTGCGGAAATAACTGCTGACGCGTTTCTTGAGGTTGCGGGCTTTACCCACGTAGAGCACGCCGCCGGTGTCATCGTACATACGATAAACGCCGGGGCGCTCGGTCAGTTGCTTCAGGAAGTCTTTGCTGTCAAACATCCCGACGG
Source organism: Marinobacter sp. LQ44 (assembly GCF_001447155.2). NCBI lineage: Bacteria > Pseudomonadati > Pseudomonadota > Gammaproteobacteria > Pseudomonadales > Marinobacteraceae > Marinobacter > Marinobacter sp. LQ44. The sequence goes on from NZ_CP014754.1 coordinate 439,450, forward strand.
TATCTTCGGGTTCAGACCTTGTCGGCATCCAGCAATCCAAGCCGTACTGCCATCAGCGCCAACTCGACATCGCTGGAGATCTCGAGCTTCTCGAAAATACGATAGCGGTAACTGTTGACGGTTTTCGGGCTCAGGCAGAGCTTGTCGGAAATGTCCTGCACTTTCTGGCAATCCACCACCATCATGGCGATCTGCATCTCCCGCTCAGACAACCGCTCGAACCGGGACAGCTCCCCGTCTTCCTCACGGTCACCACCCAGCGTTTTGAGTGCCATTTTCTGGGCGATCTCCGGGCTGATGTACCGCTGGCCGGAGTGGGCCTTGCGAATAGCTCGCACCATCTCCTGAATATCAGCACCTTTGGTGATATAAGCGGTGGCACCACTCTGCATGACACGGGCGGGGTATGGGTCGTCGGCACAGGCCGTTACAACAATCACCCGAATGGAATCATCAATACGCAATATTCGCCGGGTTGCTTCGAGGCCACCAATGCCAGGCATCCGAATGTCCATCAGGACAATATCCGGGCGGTCCTTGCGCACAAACTCAATCGCATCCTCACCGGATGAGGCCTGGCCAATCGCTTCAATATCGGGATTGTCAGCCAACATGCGGGTTATACCGGAGCGCACCAGCTCGTGATCATCAACAACCAGTACCCTGATCAAATGTCACCTCGCCATCAGGTATGAAAAAAAACAAACTGATTGTAACGTTTAGCAAAGCCTACGGGTAGGCACCGCAGGCAAAAGCCTGCAGACAAACCAATAAAAGCTTTCAGACTTCGGCGGAAGGGCTGCCAAGGCCAGCCGTGTTCTCGACCGGATCAAACCAGACCACCAGATCGCCCCGGCGCACGGCAGACAGTACACGCTCCCGCTCTGCCAGTGGATTCTCGGTGTCATTCAACCCGTGGTAACGCGTGCAGTACTCCTCAGCCAGCCCTTGCAGCTGGTCTTCGGTCAGCAGCCCGGCGTCCACCACAAATTTCTCTTCCCGGGGGTCCGCTTCCGGCTGCTGCGCTGCTTCGTCACTCATAAAACCTCCAATCAGTCGCTGTATGTTACGGTTTTATGGCGACGATCAGAACCCCCGTTGTTGGAGACACATGCTATTGATCCGCCTACCGGGTTCGAAAGCCGGAGGCCAGCTGCCGCATAGACACAGACTCCTGCCTGAGCGACTCACTCACCCGACGCGCATTGTCCACGTTCTCCGTCAGGGTGTCAGCGCTGGCAGACAATGAGACAGCCCGGCGGCCTACCCTGCCGATTTCTTCGTGCTGAAGGGCAATGGAACTGCGGATATGATCGCTGTGCTGCTCCAGCTCATCGAACTGGTTTTTCAGTCGCTCCAGGTGAGTTTTAAGCGCTAAGAGGTTGGTCTGGTTCAATTCCCCCGCCTCTCGCATTTCCGCCAGAAGCCCATCGACACTACCAACGCCTGTTACAAGGTCCTGCACCCACTGGCGGATGTTGCTGGTAGACTCCGCCGTCCTTCGGGACAGTGTGCGCACCTCGTCTGCCACCACCGCAAATCCCCGACCGTGCTCACCGGCCCGCGCGGCTTCTATGGCGGCGTTAAGCGCCAGCAAATTGGTTTGTTCCGCAATATCGGCAATCACACCGATTACCTGTTCGATCTTGCCCGTCGAGTCATTGAGGGCGTGAATAGACTCGGAAACCCGCGCTATCACCTCAACCGTATGCTCTGCGGCCTGCTCGCTGTTCCGCAAACCGCCCTGCACTTCCACATTGGCAACCACGGCCTGCCTGACGGTGACTGCCGAAAGCTCTGTGGCTTGCTCAATCTGTGATGCCTGATCAGCAATTGAAGTCATCGACGCACTGACATCACTGATCTGTTGCCCCGTTTCCTCTGAGGCACGCTGCAAGGCTTCGGCTCCTTCATCGAGCGCCGCAGAACGCTCATCCAGGCCGGCCGCTGCACGACGGATATCGCCAATGAAACCCTCAAATCGGCGCACGAGGCTTTCCAGCGCACCGGCAACGCCCGCCACTTCGTCGCGGCCGCTCACCTCCGGCGTTCGTGACAAGTCAGACTCGGCCTCCATTGCCATCAATTCCCGCTCCATGTATTGCAGCCGCAAAATGACCGAATGCCTGAGCCACAGGGTCATGGCCACGACCACCACAAGGAACGCCAGGGAACCCCCAAGAAGAATAACTCTCTGCCCCGAGAGGAACGCCAGCAAATCGTCCGCGCCAGCTGCCACATCGTCCCGACTGGCAGCCTGTTGCTGGTTTATGGCCTCCAGCATTGGCTCCAGCGCAGGAAACAGCTGAAAATCGACCACCTGGCCTACCCGGTAGTAACTTTTCTCTTCAATACCCTTGTCCATGTCGCCCATCAGAGCCAACACCCGATCAAACTCGCCTTGATGATCGACAGCCCAGTTGCGCAAACGCTCAGCCCCTTGCACGCGCTTCCAATGGTCACGCAAAGCGGTGTCCAGATAGTCAAACTCCGTCTCGATCTCATCCCATAACAGTAACTGCGACTTTATCTTGAAAGCCAGGTCCTGAAGCCGGCGATGATCCTGCTCAAGATCCATCAGCACCCAGGTGTCCTGAAGATTGTTGCGCATGAGATTCTCGGAGGCATCCTCGGCCTTGAGAATAATCATCCAGGAAAGAACCGCCAGGCCTGTGACGGCAATAAGAGAAAGGACAGCAAAGAACAGGATGCGGGCTCGAACGGTGGACAGCATGACAACTCCAGACGGGAAGGTACCCGTGGAGGTTATGCCTGTTTTATGACACTTTTATTTCGGATTTCGCGTCAAATACTTGATTGCGCCTTTTTGCGCACTTCAAAACCCTGTTCCAATTCACTATCATCGCCGCTTTCATAACGTTTGGATACTAATGAACCAGAACGCCTTCCGACTGACACTGCCAATCCTGTTTGGTTATCTGCCATTGGGCATGGCCTTCGGCGTGCTGTTCACCACGCAGCTGGACTATGCCTGGTGGGTCGCGCCCCTGATGGGTCTGGTTATTTATGCAGGGTCTGGCCAGATACTCGCTGTTAGCCTGCTGGCCGCAAGTGCCGGACTGCTGGAAGTGGCTGTGGCCATGTTCGTGCTTAACGCCAGGCACCTGTTTTATGGGCTTTCTCTTTTGGGGCAGTTCCGCGGTGCCGGTTGGCGCAAGGGCTATCTGATATTCGGTCTCACCGATGAAACCTACTCGCTGCTTACCAGCAGGCCGAGGACACCTGATCGCCAACACGAGCAAGCCATTGATTTCAGAATTACGCTGTTCAACCAGCTTTACTGGATAACGGGCTGCGCCATTGGTGCCCTGCTTGGTGAGCTGGTCGCTTTCGACAGCACCGGTATTGAGTTTGCACTGGTAGCGCTGTTCATCGTTCTGACCATTGAGCAATACAAGGCCTTGGGCAACACTTTTCCGCTCTGGGCGGGCGCACTGGCGGCGGGCCTGGCCATGTTGCTGGTACCGCCAGCCCATCAGTTGATTGCAGCGATTATCTTGGTCACAACCACCCTGCTGCTCCACTACTGGAAGCTACACAAACGCACAAACGGCAGTGAGGTGAGCCATGGCTGAGCAATATTATCTGGCGGCCTTCATTGCGGTGTCTGCCGGTGCAACCTTTGCAACCCGTGTGGTGCCGTTCCTGTTTTTCGAGCGCCACACCGAGCACCCCCTGGTAAAGCATATCGGGCGCTTTCTACCGGCAGCTGTCATGGCGTTGCTTGCGGTGATTTTTCTTCAGAGGTCGGCAAACTGGAGCGCCAGCGCGCCAGGGTTGGACGCCTTAGTTCCAGGGTTGTTGGTGGTCATCATTCACTTGTGGCGGCGTAACGCGCTTCTCTCCATAGCCGCGGGTACTGCCGCATACATGACCATTCAGCAAGCAGGCTGGCTTACGTAGTGTCCCGTCTGGCTAGTTCCTTAACCAGACGGGATACCAGATCAGGGCGTACCTTCAACATTGGCAACCAGCCTGGAATCTTCCAGCGCCGCCGTGCGGTGCTTGACCACACCTTTATATTCCGGGCTCTCAATCATGGCCAGAAAGGCATTGATCGACGGGTAGCGCACCAGCAAGACCTGATCCCAGGACTCATCGGGCGGAGCAATCAGCGAACCTACAGAGCGGCCCGACCAGATCACTTCAGCACCAACGGTGCGAACACATTCCGCAGCTTCTTCCATATATCGCTTGTAGGCATCACGGCCTGAACAATCGTGAGCGTCATCCTGGTAAGCAGCCCGGTCGCGAAACCGTAAAAGATTCAGCATCACAACGGGCTGATCTTTGGGGGTTTCCTGCAAAACTTTGCGGAGCTCTTCCTGAGATGGATTGATGGTCGCCATGCTTGTCCCTGTTCATGAGTGTGAAAACGTTACGGAACATCGAACCCGTGTAACGAACAGTAAACCAATTTACTGAAATTTGCACTCGTTCTGGATTAACACAGAGCTCAGGATAAACGACAGAAAAATAAAAAACCCCAGCATTTCTGCTAGGGTTTCATATTGGCGGAGAGGGAGGGATTCGAACCCTCGATACGCTATTAACGTATACACACTTTCCAGGCGTGCGCCTTCAGCCACTCGGCCACCTCTCCAATAAACTGTTTCAAATCAGCGATGTCGTCGCTCATTTGAGGGCGCAAACTTTAATGGTTTTGGGGGCGTTTGGCAACTGTCTGCTATGAGATTCCTGAAAAATTTGTTTGAACCGAGATAATTGCGCATTCTTGTAGCCAGATCCATTCAACCGGAGTGATGAATCATGCTGATGAAGGCGGAACAATCCACGCTGCTGCTCGTTGATGTCCAGGAACGCCTGATGCCCGCCATAAGCCAGGGCGCTGAAGTGGCTGATCGTTGTACCTTGCTGGCCACCATTGCGGGGTTGCTGGAGGTACCGGTGGTGGGCACGGAGCAGCTACCCGAGAAGCTGGGACCGAATGTTGAGTCAGTGCGGGAACTGTGCAACGTCACCGTGGGCAAACATCACTTTGATGCCTGCCCGGACGGTTTGATTGATCAGCTACCGGAGGGGCGCCAGCAAATTGTCATCGGTGGCTGCGAAACCCACGTATGTATGCTGCAAACGGCACTGAGTCTGCTTGATGCTGGCTATAAAGTATGGGTGGTAGCGGATGCCACCGGCTCCCGTAACGACTTCGACCGGGATGTCGCACTTGACCGCCTGCACCAGAGTGGCGCCCGGATTGTCACTACCGAGATGGTGGCCTTCGAGTGGATGGTACATTGCAAGCACCCCCGTTTCCGGGATATTCAGGCGCTGATCAAATAATCTCCCCCATGGTTGGATTTAACCAAAAGCGGCCCCTCCAGAGGGGCCGAAAAAGAGTGTTATCCCGACGACAACATGATCAGATGTTACCTGGCTAGGAGGCGAGATTGTTACGCCAACCAGACTGGCCAAACTCATCACTGCCGAATCGTTCGTGGCCATTACCAATAGCCATCCCTTCACCAGCCGGCACTTCGAATACGTGGTAGGCTTCTGGTCCGAACGGATCGAGTGCGGTATCCAGGTACTCATAGGCATCTGGCACCGGCTCGCCGGACATGGCAACCCTGAACTGCCGCTCCACCATCGGGACCGTAACACTCAGAGGCTGCTGCACCCAGAGAAAAACAGCCTTCTGGGCGACCAGATACTCGCACCGAACCACTTTGCATCCCTCACGTAGGGTCAACGTGGTCGGCTCTTTTCCAGGCTCAAGACGGAACTTGTGAATGGTTTTCATGGCGATACTCCTTCAGAGGTTGCCAGACACAATTCCATCATGCACCGCCGAAGACTTCGAGAAAACAAGATTTATTGAGCAAAAATCATCGATATTATCGAGGTAAGTCAAAGCCGCTACAGATTGCCCGCACACCTTCATGGGCAACCTTCCGGCTTCGGGTGATGGCGTACAGTTGATCGGTTACCGCTTTGACAGGCGCAATTTCCTCCACCTGATATTGGCGGCACACCTCCTCCTTGATTGCCGTTGGCGCCGCAAACACGCCCAACCCTTCCCGCCCGAACACTTTGATAAGCGCACTGTCGTCTACCCGGGCCACCAGGTCCATCCTGACATTGCTGATGGTCAGCCAGTTCATCAGCTTCTGGAAATACGGCGCGTCCGTGGCGTTGGCCAGCAAGGGCTGATGATTGAGAGAGGCCGGAAAGTCGTCCCGAAGCCGCCCAGCCATCTCCGGGGCGGCAAACAAACTGATGGTAGACGATGTCAGGGGATGAACCGCGAAGCGATCTGTGACCGCTTCGGTCTGAGGCATACGGTCTGTCAGCACGACGTCCAGTTCTTTGCGTTTAAGACTGAGCAGCAAATCTTCGGCGCGGCCTGTTCGGCAATCCATGTTGACTCGCCTGTTCAGCTTCAGGGCCGGCTGCAATAACTGAAAAGCAATCAGCTTATGAATAGACGCCGAAACGCCGGCCGCTAATCTCAGCGGGCGATCAGCGGGGGCCAGACGCAAGGTTTCAGACAGCTCCCCAGTCAGTGCAAAAATGTCGTTGGCGTAGGACTGAACCAATTGCCCCAGTTCGGTCAGGACCAGACGCCGCCTTTCCCGGCTGAACAACTGCCCTCCGACCGATTCCTCGAACGTGGCAAGCTGGCCACTCAGGGTTTGCGGCGCAAGATCAAGTAGCTCGCTGGCTTTGGCAATCGAGCCCTCACGGCTGATGACCCAGAAATAATACAGATGCCTGAGATTGAGCTGATCCATCGCGCAGACCTAGTTTGTGGTGGCACTTCGTGATCGCAGTAACCAAACCGACATCAACACACTGTGCAGCAACAATAATGGTAACGCCACCAGTAGCAGGCTTGCCCAGCCAACCGAGGCAAGCACTGCGCCGGCACTCAATGCCGCCATCGCCTGTGCGGTGAACACCATCATGTCATTCAGGCCCTGAACACGGAAGCGCTCGGACTGCTGGTAGCCCTGAGGCAACAGGGTTGTGCCGCCAACGAACAGGAAGTTCCACCCCACGCCCAGTAATAGGAGGGCCCATAGATAATGGTGAAAACTGATACCGCTGGCCGCCAGCAGAATGCACGCCAGGTAGGCCAACAATCCCACCGTCATCATCAGCGGGATACCGACAACCCGGGTCAACCAACCGGATACAAGCGACGGAAGATACATCGCCATGATGTGCAACTGGATAACGCGTTTGGCATCGTCAAGTTCATGCCCGGCCAACTCGGTCATGCTTAAAGGAGTGGCGGTCATGATGAAACTCATCACCGCATAACCGATGGCGGCACCACTGATGGCTGTCCACACCAACGGATTTGCCAGAATCTCCCTGAGCGGCCGGCCTCCGCCCACCAGGGTTTCGGGCACCAGCTCTGCCTTTGCCCGGTAGCCAAATACCAGGATAAAAAACGCCAGGACCTGCACCACAGCCAGCCCGAGCCAACTGTACAAAAACGGGTAAGACTCAGATTTTCCGCTGCCCAAGCCGGCCACTTCTGGCCCCAGCCATGCGGCAACCAGCCCACCCAGCAGCACTCTCGCTGCCGCTGAGCCGGCCATATCCTGCGCTACCGACTCCATCGCAGCAAAACGGTACTGGTGCACCACCGCCAGGCCCGCCCCGCCCAGAACGGAAGCAAGACACATCAGCGTGAAGTGCGATTGCCAGGAAGCGTAGGCCCCCAGCAAACCGGCAAGCATGCCTGTAAGGGCACCCAGAAGCATTACCTGCTTTCGCCCTATCCTCTCCATCAACCAGGTAGCCGGCTTGATAGCCAGAACCGTGCCGACCACCACCAATCCGACCGGCAAGGTGGCCAGTTCCGGCACGGGCGCCAGCAACCGTCCCTGGATGGAGCCAATGAATACGATAAACGGCGCGGTGCACATGGCCAGCGCCTGGGCCGCCACCAGCACCCAGACATTCAATGGCATGAATTATTTCTTCCTGTAGATAATGCCGGGGTGGCACTGAACCATTTCGTACAGATCAGGCAGACCGTTCAGGGATTCAGAGGCACCCAGAATGAGATAACCACCAGGGTTGAGAGCCCCATGCAATCGAGTGAGGATGTCTTTCTTTAGGTCCGCAGAGAAATAGATCAGTACGTTTCGGCACATGATGATGTCGAACTTGCCAAGCATATACCGTTCAAGCAGATTGAGTTCCTTGAACTCCACCATGGCCTTGATTTGCGGTTTTATCTGCCAGCCACCGTTGGCAGATGGCGAGAAGAACTGCTTCTGCCGCTCAGGCGAAAGTCCACGGCCGATGGCGATCATCTCATACTCGCCCCGCCGGGCCACTTCCAGAACGCTTTTGGAGATATCCGTCGCAGTAATTTTTACGTCCCGCAACTTTCCGGGCCGATTACGCCGGAACTCATCTACCACCATACCCACCGAGTAGGGCTCCTGCCCGGTGGAACAAGCGGCAGACCAGATGCGAAGTGGCTGCAGCGAATTGCGCTCGGCAAATTCCGGTAACAGCTTATCCTGCAGAATGCGAAACGGATGGTTGTCGCGAAACCAGAGGGTTTCATTTGTGGTCATGGCGTCAATGACGAGTTCTCGCAGCCCACTGCGCCCCACTCGCTTGAGGCGATCGAGAAGTTCACCCAGCGAATTCAGATTGTTTTCTTCAAGAATCCTGCGTAATCGGCTCTTCACCAGGTACTGCTTGTTGTCACCCAACAGAATGCCACAAGCGTCCTGCAGGAATGTCTTGAAGGCTTCGTATTCCTGAGGCGTAATTTCCGCTTTCATTGGATCTCTATCGTGGGTAAGTCCATGAGCCAAGGCATCAGTTCTGGTCAATAATTTCCATTACCCGCTCGGCAAGCTCGTCAGGGCTGAATTTCGCCATAAAGTCATCGGCACCGACCTTCTGAACCATCGCCCGATTAAAGACCCCGCTCAGGGACGTATGCAGCATCACATACATGCCACTCAGCGCAGGATTCTCCTTGATTCTGGTCACCAGGGTATAACCGTCCATTTCCGGCATTTCCACATCAGAAATGATCAACGACAAATGATCGCGGGCAGTGGAACCATCCCCTGTAATTTCCTTGAGATAGTTCAGTGCCTGTTTACCGTCGTTCTTTGTGACCACTTCCATGCCGATCGCGGTCAAGCAGCGCTCAATCTGGCGTCTTGCAACGGATGAGTCGTCAACCACCAGCACTGGCAAATGCCCAGGTACACGTTCGGCACTGCGAGTTTTCAGCTCTTCGGTGACATCTTCCCTGAGCGGAGAAACTTCTGCAAGAATCTTTTCTACATCTATGATTTCTACAAGTTTGTCGTCAATCTTGGTGACCGCCGTCAAATACACATCCTTGCCGGCGCCCTTGGGTGGCGGCAGGATATCTTCCCAGTTCATGTTCATGATCCGGTCGACACCGGTCACCAGAAAGCCCTGGGTTTTGCGGTTGTACTCGGTGATGATGACAAAGCTTGTTGCCAACTCTTCCTGTGGAATGCCGGCCATGCCAATAGCCATGCTCAGGTCGATGATGGGAATGGTCTCGCCACGAATATGGGACACGCCCCGAACCACCTGGCGGCTGTTAGGTATAGATGAAAGCTTGGGGCATTGCAGGACCTCTTTCACCTTAAACACGTTAATCCCGTACAACTGCCGGCCCCGCAAACGGAACAACAACAGCTCTAGCCGGTTCTGACCAACCAGCTGTGTGCGCTGGTTAACGCTGTCCAACACCCCTGCCATAACTTTCCACTCCTGGCGTGCCTTCAGTCGGCACAGAATTTGCTGAGTCACTATAGAACAGCTTGCTTACGCGAGCCTGGGCCAAAACATTGACGCCCGGTGTCCGATCAGGGTTAACGGCCTAAGTGCCGTTTTCCTTAACGGAACTCGCATAAAAATGCCTAACTGACAGCATAGGACAAAGCAGTGCAGATGCGAACCATCTTTTTAGCGACCTTTTGCCTATATATGGTGGGCCTGAATAGCGCCGCTGCGGCCACCACTGCAACTGAGATACGGGACGCCGCCGGCAGGTTTCTGGCAGCCTGGGCCGAAGAACAACGCCAGAACCAGTACGATGTCCGATTCACCGTTGGCAGCATAGACAGCCGACTGAGTCTGACGGCCTGCGAACAGCCTCTTGAAACCGCCTTTACCAATGATCCCCTGCGGACCACATCGCCATCGGTGATGGTGTCCTGTGCTGGGGAGCGCCCTTGGCGCATGTATGTTACTGCCTCGGTTGAAGTGCACGGCCCTGCCTTGGTGGCTGCTCGCCCCCTGGCCCGCGGTGAGCGCATCAGCAGTGAACTGCTGCAGGAACAGCAGGTGCAGATCAACGCCAGCCGCAGGGGTATTCTCACAGATACTGAACAAGTATCCGGCATGTTGGTGAGGCGCCCGGTTAATGCCGGATCGGTGCTCACGCCGGACCTGCTCGAAGCTCCCAATGCCGTTGAGCGGGGCGATCATGTTATCATCACCGCCAAATCCGCAGTGTTCTCGGTCAGTTCCCGAGGCAAGGCGCTGGCCAGTGCCAGTGTCGGCGAGCAAGTAATGGTTGAGAATCTGCAATCAGCACGCACGGTTCGGGCAACGGTCACGGCTCCTGGCCGGGTGGAAATTGCCATGTAACGGCAAATCCGTGCCCAGCGGCAAATTTTTTCCGTTTTATTCTAAAGGTCGGCTAAACGCTGCCGATAAACAGACATAAACTCGATTCCGCCACCTCTGAAGGTGGCCACAGGCAAGCAGGTACCCTTATGTCAGTTGACTTAAATGGAATTGGCCCCGGCCAGGTCAACACCACCAGAACCACGGCCGACAAAGCAACAGGCAGCCAGAGTGCGCCCTCCACGGCTGGAGAGCAGGCAAAGGCTCAAAGCACGGCTGCACGCGGCGACAACGTCAGTCTCAGTAATCAGGCCAAAAACCTGAAGCAGCTGGAACAGAAACTGGGCGATTACCCGGAAATGGACGACGACCGCATTGCGCAGATTCGCGCAGCACTGGAAGATGGCACCTACAAAATTGATGCAGAGAAACTGGCCCAGAAAATGCTTGAGATGGATAAAAGCATTTTCGGGTGAGTAAAACATGGCTGCAATCATTGAATTGAAGACCCTTCTCTCAGAAGACATCCGCCAGCTTGAAACCCTGGCGGATCTTCTCAACCAGGAAAAACAACTCCTGGCGTCCTCCGACATCGCTCCGCTCCAGGAAATCACCACTCAGAAAAACAACATCCTGACGGATATCCGTGAGCGTGCGAAACAAAAGATCCGCCTGTTGGTGAACATGGGGTACCGACCGGATGCCGGCGAGCCCTCCAGATTTATCCGTGCCGGTGGCATGGAAGACCTGTACCAACTCTGGAAAACCGCCGATGGGCGCCTTCGTGCTTGCCAGGAACTGAACCAGAACAACGGTCGTGTTGTCGGACACCTTCAAAAACGCCTGACGAGGCTCACGGACATCTTCCGTGGCACCTCTGCCCAACAGAAGCTTTATGGTGCCAAGGGCGAACAAACCAGTGTATCCAGCGGCAACATTCTAGCCAGCGCCTGACCGACCCGGCAAACAAAAACGCCCGGATGGGCTATCCGGGCGTTTTTCGTCAGATTCACCTTACCCGTGCATTAACGGGTGTAGATCGTCATTTGGGAATCCGGATGAAACCGTATGTTGTGAATGCTCACGTTCCCCATGGATGGACTCTGATTGCCGCTCACGCGGATGTTGTCCATCCGGATCTCCTCAATCCGTTCGGGAAACGCCAGCCTCAAGGCACCATCCTCTCGAATGGAATATCGAGGCTCACCCTCCCTGTAGTGAACACCAGAGATGGTCAGGTCGGAATCGAGGAAACTGAGCACTGGCACAAAAATGTTGGCGGCCAGTTTGATTCCCTCTACTGAATCGAGTCCGGCGAGTTCCGGATCATCAACAACGCCGCCAGCATTTCCCGGCATTGCGGCAACCGTTTCAATACGCTCCAGCAAGCCCACACTGCTTTGAGCCGTTACGCCGGCCATATCGCTGTCAGACAGGGGCGCAAAGCCCCCCTTTTCATATAACTGACCGACCTGCGCAGGCATGGATGCCGCGCTGGTATTGCCAGCCGCCAGCGACACCAACGGCTGAAACGGCAACGTCACCATGGTAACCAGCGCTGCCGCATTACGATAACGGGCCTGGTGCTTGAGAACACGATGCAGTTCCTTGTCAGTCACCCAGCCAGCGGTGATCAGCACTTCGCCCAGGCGCTGCCCGGTTTCCCGCTGCAACAACAACGCCTCGTCCAGCTGACCTTCCGACAAATAGCCGCGATTGATCAACAACCGGCCAAGCCGGGACTTTTCTTCAAACCCCTTACGGATTCTCACTAGGCTCCTCCCGCATTCAGAGTGATCACCGTACAACCAGGCCCGGTATTGATAATGATTAAAGCGTAGCCCAATCCCCTGGCCTACGCTGTTCTGATTTGCACTTATTCAGGTAAGGATCTGTTAAGATCTTCGCTAATTTTGTTCTATCCGGATTGTCTCAGGATTCCTGATAACAACTGAAACTGTGAGAGCCTCTGAAATGACAAATATCGTAAAACCCGTATCAACTGTGATGTCAGTCCTGTTTGCCGCCATCGCTGCCCTGATGCTGGCCACTCCGATTCAGGCCGAAGAACTGCCGAAGGTTCGCTTTGTGACCTCTGAAGGGGCCTTTGAGCTTGAGTTGCGCCCTGACGTAGCCCCGAAAACCGTGGAGAATTTCCTCTCCTATGTCGAAGACGGATTCTACAACGGTACGATCTTTCACCGGGTGATTCCCGGGTTTATGATTCAGGGCGGCGGATTTACCGACACCATGGCCCGTAAACAGACCAAGAACCCCATCGTTAACGAAGCTTCAGCAACCCTGCCTAATCTTCGGGGCACCGTGGCCATGGCCCGAACCAGCTCTCCAAATTCAGCAACCTCTCAGTTCTTCATTAATGTCTCTAAAAACGATTTCCTGAATGCTGGTGTGCGTGGTGCGGGCTACGCGGTCTTTGGCAAAGTCACCGAAGGCATGGGCGTGATCGACAAGATTGCCGGCGTACAAACCGGACATCGCCAGGGCATGGCGGATGTTCCGGTTCAGGCCGTCGTGATCGAGAAAGTGACTCTGGTTAACACTGAAGACTGAGCACCATGCATTCCCCCGGCCTGCCGCCGGCCATGGAGCCGGCAGAACTTGTCTGGCGCGACGGCGTGCCCGAATCCACCCGGTTTGGAGACGTATATTTCAGCAGGGACAACGGCCTGGCAGAAACCCGGTATGTTTTTATCGGGCATAACCAGTTGCCGGAGCGGTTCCAGCAGGTGCCAGACGCCGGCCACTTTGTGATTGCTGAAACCGGTTTTGGCACGGGCCTGAATTTTCTCGCCGCCTGGGCGGAATGGTTAAAGTGGCGCTCGGCCGATGACAGCGCCATTCTGCACTTTGTGTCGGTAGAGCGATTTCCCCTGCGCCGTCAGGGCCTCGAAAAGGCCCTGTCGTACTGGCCCGAGCTAACCCCCCTGGCAGCGGAGCTTATCGAACAGTACCCTCCACTGATCAAGGGCACTCATCGGCTGGTGCTGGCCGGAGGTCGGGTTCGGCTTACCCTGTATTTTGGAGATGTCCTGGACGCCTGGAAGGATCTCACTTTTACAGCCGATGCCTGGTTCCTTGACGGCTTCGCCCCGTCGTTAAACCCGGACATGTGGCTGGATGAAGCCATTGGTCTGATCACCCGCCACAGCAAGCCCGGAACGACCCTGGCCACGTTTACCGCCGTTGGCCGTGTGCGGCGCAGCCTTGCAGAGGCCGGCTTCGAGATCGCAAAAGTCCCCGGCTTTGGCCGCAAGCGGGAAATGCTTGCAGGAGTTTACCCGCCGGAGACGGCGCCTGGCCAGAAGACGAGAACTGGCACGGTTGCCGTTATCGGTGCAGGGATTGCCGGCGCCCTGCTCGCCCGTAACCTGGCGGAACGCGGCGTTCAGGTGCTGCTGCTGGACCAGGCGCCCCGCGCCGGTTCTGCGGCATCGGGCAATCCCCAGGGTGCGCTCTACGTAAAACTCGGCGTTGAGTACAACGCACAGACTGAGCTTGCTGCCACTGCCCTGAGTTTCAGCCAACGCTTTTATCGGCCATGGCAAAACTGCTTCTGGCACCCCACAGGGCTGCTGCAACTGGCAACCGGCGATCATGAAGCCGATCGCCAACGGCGGTTCTGTGAGCGCAATGATTACCCGGATGACCTTCTGGAACCCGTGGATGCAAGCCGTGCGAGCAAACTGGCAGGCATTTCCGTCAATACTGGCGGTCTCTGGTTTCCTGGCTCTGGGTGGCTTGAGCCTGCAAAGGCCTGCGAACATCTGGTGGAGCACCCGCTGATTGAAACACGATTCAGTTATCAGGTCGCCAACCTTCTGCCATGTAACAACCAATGGTGTATCCGAAATCACTCTGGCGAAGACAGCCGCGCAGACGCTGTGGTCATTGCCGGAGGTCACGAAAGCCCCGCCCTGGTGCCCGTAGGCGGGCAGCTCCGTTTGAAAGCGATCCGAGGTCAGGTTACTGAACTACCGGAGGCAGACTTCAACCTGCCTCAAGCCGTAATCTGCGGAACCAAGTATGTCAATCCGGTTCACGGCGGCCGTGCGGTTACTGGCGCGACGTTCGACTTGAAGGACGGCACCCGGCACCCTACCCGCGCCGGCCATCAGGAAAACCTCGATGAGCTGCAACGCTCACTGCCATCTGTCGTTAAAGGGTTGCTGCCCGATCCGGATCAGCTGCAAGGGAGAGTGGCCTTTCGCTGCACCACCCACGATTACCAGCCGGTCGCCGGCACCATGCTGGATACCGAGGGGAACAAACTGAACGGTCTGTATCTGCTCACCGGCCTGGGTAGCAAAGGGCTCGCCTGGGCCCCCTTGCTGGCAGAATACCTGGCAGATGTTATCAGCGGCGAACCCCGGTGCCTGCCTGCACCACTGGCGAAGAGACTGGAAACCGGGCGGCTATACCGAGCCTGACACTTACTCAGGCGTAATGAAGGTGGCCTACAGTTTTATGACATTCTGCCGTTACCATAAAAAGAGCTGCTCTGCATTGGGATGTTGCAGCAGTCAGATGGGAGAGTGAGCAAATGTCTATTTTCGTCAGTGAGCCGGGCCGCCCAATCGGAACCCGATTACCGGAAGCCTTGCGAAGTCGTCGCGTTGGTGATGTCACCGAGCTGACAGAGTCTGGCGCTATCTCACCGGGCCACAGCGAGGCCACAGACGCGGAATTTCAGCAGGCCGCCAACAGCGGCAGGCACCGTGCGCTCCAGGAGTATGGCACGGCAGCAGCCGGAGAACGGCGCGAGGAGCGCGTGTATCTGCCTGTTTCGGCAATCTGCTCACCAGCGCTGTACTCAGTGCCCGCCACGGCTTCCATGGGTGAGGCCATGTCCTGTATGGAAGATAACAATGTACACCACCTGGTTATCCTGGCCGACCACAATGTTGCTGGCCTGATCGACCTGCGCTGGCTGTTATCCTGGCTCCACGACAACCCACCGCAAGCGGTAAACCAGAGCCTGGCTCAGATTGAACTGCCAGCTTTCCTGACCGCCTCTCCGGAAACCGATGCCCACCAGCTCGCACGGCTTATGCTCGCCCATCAATTGAATGCTGCACTGGTTGTTGACGCAAAAGGTCAACCATCGGGCATTGTGACCAGCACCGACTATCTGAAGCTGTATGCCAACGCTAGCCGCCACCAAGGGTCCGTTTGAGGGCTCGCACCTGAACCTTTACGGGCCCTCGGAGGTCAATCCCCCACCCTCTGGCCCAAACAGGCGAATTGTCCGTTCACCCCCCAGGTCTACCAATGCGGTAATTTCATCATCCCGGTAATTTTTCAGCCTTAACACGCTCAAGCCCTCTTCCTCAGGCTGTAGGCGCCAGCTCCGATAAGCCGCCTCTTCCTCACCACGATTCAGCCTTGCCAGGATGGCATGCCGAGTGGAGGGATTCGCCGACGCTTCCGCGAAGATCCCATCAGTGGAGCCAGCAACGACCATATCGCCGTTAAACAGCAGGCCCTGGCTCAGCTCCACGATGGCAGTGTCATTCTCATCATTGGCCGACAACGCCGTACCAATGGCACCCGAGGTACTGTAACCGAGGGCGAACCCGGCCTGGCTGTTGACACGTGTGCGAATAAGTTCGTCAGCATCGTCGTCGTTGACTTCCACCCGATACTCAAAGGGGCCGTCACCAATCAGCCAGGCACTGCCATCACCATAAAACCCGTGCCGAAGTATCTCCGCAGACTCTTCTCCAACCTGGTAAACCGCCACCGTTCCTGTGGCGCTGCCACTGAAGAAGAAGGGACCGGTAACCGCCGTGCCGTCGATCGATGATGGCGCAAAGCCAAACAGCAGGGGGCTGAGAGCGGCCACACTGCCGCCGACCACATTGTCATCCCCCCCAGAGCCCACCTGGCGCGCCCAGGCGACCGTTGGCACCAGTACATCGCCATCGGGTATGGTATCGATTCGTGTAAGGAATGCGTCGATACCGCCGGCCGACGACTCTCCATCCCATACACCGTCGGTTTCACCAGCGATCGCAACATAACCACTGCCAGGGTTGAGCCCAATCCATCGAACACGGTCATGTCCGGCGGTGCCCACCCGGAACAGGTCGTCCCAGCGCAGCTGGTACTCGCCCTCGCTCAGTCGATAAACACCCACAATCACGTTATCACCGGCCCCGGCATCGCCTGATCCGATCAGCTCATCAGTAGTGAATGCGACGGCCATTTCATATCGGGTTACCCGGACGGTGTCCTCAGTCACCCGGCGCTCCGCCACATCCACATAGACCTCGGGGCGAGCTGAAGCATCTGCAAGATCCGCAACAACCACGGGGTCGCCAAGCAAGGCGCCAGTCTGATCATAAATCCGCACCTGCACCTGACCGTTGTGAGTCCCGGCCACAAAGTAGCGGCCGCCATGACCAATGGTAAAGTCCGTCGCGACAAACCCGTCATTCCAGACAATGGACTCTGTCAGGCGATTGAAGCTGAGTCTCAACAGATTATCGCTGGCACCTCTGGCATACCCTTCCCGGCCCGCCTGGAACCGGCTATCAACCGCCAGGTTCGAAAACCGGTCGTGCAGGTCATCCGGCGCAGCATAGCTGCCACTGGCGCGAACCTCGAAAAGCAATTCATTCTGGCCAACGGGGAAGCTTAACGTATCGTTTTCCACGCCCTCCTGTTCAATAACGAACTCGGTGCCCAGCCGTGCCGTAGAGCCTTGGGCGTGCGTTAAACGCACCTTGATGACGTCTTCCCGGTCACCGGACAGCGTGGCACGATATTGACCGGTAGTACCGGTGTTCAGTGTGTCTCGCGGGCCACCGTTGAGCGTTTCAATGGCGACCGTCGGTTCATTGTCACGAATGGTCAGGTTGGCTCGCACCCCGTTATCCGAGGCACCCAGAGCGGCAATGCCCGTGCGCACCTCGGTTAAATGAAGCTGCGCCAGTTCGGAAGGCTCAGGGATGGTGTCGTCAATGACTTCCAATGGAATGTAGCACTCAGTGATACCTGGCTCGAGGGTAATCAGCCCCCGATCCTTGATGCCGGCGTCGTTCTCGTAGTACTCGATGTACGTCAGCTCCTCGCCCTGTTCATCCACCGGGAACGCGCTGTTGCTGCCCTGCGCAACAATGTCGTTACCGATAATGGCACGGCCGAGGTTGTCACTGCTGTATTCGCACCGCTGGTGCGGCGGACTCTGCTCGTCGTCACAGTTATTCTCATCGAATTCCGAGCGCAGCTCGAACGCGATGGAAACCCTTGTCACGGAGGGTTGGTCCAAAAGAACCTTTGCAAACACGCGATTGGTTGGAGAAGTGACTGCCTTGGACTCCTTAAACGAGCCATCGTCGTTGTACAGGTCAATCTCATAGTCATGCTCGCCGACCACATCCAGGGCGGGCAGCTCACAACGGGTTCGGGAGCTGTCGGAAATGTCCGGGCTTTCGCCCTCGGTGAACGACGGCGCCTCCAGCGACACTACATTCCGTTTGACTTCAACATCGAATGGCTGGAACCCGGCCATGCGGCCATCGGTGGTGACGATGTCGATGTTGTCGTTTCTGCCCAGATCGGCCTCACCTCTCGCGCCCCCGGAAAGACCAGGAACGCCGCGCATGATGATGCCCTGGCGGGCTTTGTTGCTGGTATCCTCCAGCGCCAGCCAGGACGGAGCGTTGGTCAGCGAGTAATCCAGTATGCTCTCACCGCCATAAGCTCCCCAGTTGTAATAATACTCAACCCCCAGGTAAGCCGTGGTGGGCGGCGCACCCAGCAGCGTGGGCTGGTCGGGGTCTTTTTCGGTTTTACAGCCGGCAGACACCAGTGCAATCAGGGCCAGGCCAAGGAGACGGCCAGAGCAGAAGGTGCGGGGGAGCAGATCGGCGCGCATGCAAAAATCCGTTTCATGACGTTGTTGTTATGGCGGTGCCAGGGGGCGTAAAGCACCCCATTTACACACCGTTACAGATCAACGCCATGTTAGCCAATTTGTACGCTGCCGGATCTGCGCGAGTTCTCAGATTCACCGGCCGGGCCGCATCAGCCTTCTATGCCATGCTCCTTCAACAGAGCGAGAAGCCCATCTTCATCCAGCACAGGCACTCCCAGTTGTTCCGCCTTGGCCAGTTTGGAGCCAGCGGCCTCGCCGGCCACCACACAAGCGGTTTTCTTCGAAACACTGCCGGCCACTTTGGCCCCCAGCTTTTCCAGTTTTTCCTTCGCCTGGTCCCTTGTCATTTGTGACAGAGTGCCGGTCAGCACCCAGGTTTCCCCGGCAAGGGGTTTGGCCTCGGCAGGGACCACCTGCTCTTCCTGCCAGCTTACCCCTGCGTCTCTCAAAGCCTGCAGGGTTTCCTGGTTGTGGGGCTGGTCGAAGAAACTATGGATATGGCCCGCCACGATAGGCCCCACGTCTGGGACTGCCTGTAGGGCCTCATCGTCCGCCTCGGACACGGCTTCCAGGGTACCGAAATGTGAGGCAAGCGACTTCGCCGTAGCCTCCCCGACTTCCCGGATACCCAGAGCGTACAGAAAACGCCACAACACCGGATGGCGGGCGCGATCAATCGCGGCAACCAGATTAGCAGCGGATTTATCGCCCATCCTATCCAGGCTGGCCAACTGGAACCGGGTAAGCCGATACAGATCCGCCACGGTGTTCACCATGCCTTCATCCACCAGCACTTCAATGAGCCGGTCACCCAGACCTTCGATATCCATGGCCTTGCGGGAAGCGTAATGACGAATAGCTTCCTTGCGCTGAGCGGGGCAGTACAGCCCCCCGGAACAACGAGCGACCGCCTCCCCTTCTATCTGGACGATGTCCGAGTCACAGACCGGGCACTGGCTCGGCATAACCACTTCAACTGCGCCTTCGGGGCGTTTTTCCGGAACCACCTTCACCACTTGCGGAATGACATCGCCAGCGCGGCGTATGAACACCGTGTCGCCGATGTGCACATCCAGCCGGCGAATCTCGTCCATGTTGTGGAGTGTTGCGTTGGAAACGGTCACGCCACCCACGAACACCGGCTTGAGCCGGGCAACAGGCGTGACAGCGCCAGTCCGGCCCACCTGGAACTCCACATCTTCAATAACGGTCAGTTCTTCCTGGGCGGGAAACTTGTGGGCAATCGCCCACCGGGGCGCCCGCGACACAAAACCCAGTTGTTGCTGCAACTCCAGACGGTTCACCTTGAACACGATGCCATCTATTTCGTACGGCAGGGTGTCGCGCTTGGCCATCAACTCCTGGTAAGCCTCAAGGCAGGCTTCAACCCCCATGGCCTTACGCATTTCCGGATTAATGCGGAACCCCCAGCCTCGAACCTGCTGCAGGCTTTCCCAGTGGGTTTCTGGCAGCAGGCTTTCGTCAGTGACGGCCATGCTGTAGGCACAAAGTTCCAGGGGACGCTTGGCGGTGACCGTTGATTTCTTCTGGCGCAGGCTGCCGGCAGCGGCGTTTCTGGGGTTTACAAAGGTCTTTTCACCTTGCTCAGCGAGGCGCCGGTTCAGTTGCTCAAACCCGGCCTTGGGCATATACACCTCACCCCGGACCTCCACCAGGTCCGGGAAGTCGTCGCCTCGTAAGGTCAGGGGAACTGACGGAATGGTACGGATATTGGCAGTGATATCCTCCCCGGTATAACCATCGCCCCGGGTGGCCGCCCGAGTCAGTACACCCCGCTCATAGTGCAGGCTGACCGCAAGGCCATCCAGCTTCGGCTCACAGACATATTCCACCGGATCTTCGGTTGCCAGACGGTCACGCACGCGGCGGTCGAAATCACGGAGCTCGTCGTCACTGAACGCATTATCCAATGACAACATGGGCAACCGATGGGTAACTTCTTCAAAACTGGTTTCCGCAGCACTGCCAACCCGCCGGGTGGGCGAGTTATCTGAAGCCAGCTCCGGGTAGTCTGCTTCCAGTGTCTGGAGTTCGCGGAACAGCCGATCGTATTCGGCGTCGGGTATCCTGGGGTCATCGAGAACGTAATAATAGTAGTTATGATCGTCCAGGGCGGCGCGCAACTGTTCCACGCGCTGCTGGATATCGGCAGAAACCTGGCTCATCGGATCGAATGTCCTGATTAAGTGTTATGCCCGATGGGAACGCTGTTTACGTTCGAATTCACGGATGCGCTGCCGGCAGTGTTCAATGGTCTGTGGTGTCATGACGCTGCGGCGCTCGTCTTTCAGTTCACCACCCATGTTCCGTACAACGCACTGAGCGGTTTCGAGCATGAATTCGAAGGCCTGCATGGCATTGGATGGCCCGGGCAGGCTCATGAAGAAGCTGATTCCAGGTGTACTCAAAGCCGGCATATCCTGGGGCCGAAAGGTTCCCGGCTCCACCGCGTTGGCAACACTGAACTGTACCGGTGTGGTGGTGTCAGCGCCTTCATGGCGGTGGTAGATGTCCAAGTCACCATGTTCAAGGCCGCAGGCCTCGAACAGCTTTTTCAGGGTCGTTCCGGGGAACTGTTCTCCGTTACGGGCCAAAACGTTAATCACCAGCACTTCTCTGGCTTCCGGGCGATTGGCCCCCGCCAACGGCTGGTTCTTGCGTGGGCTTGGTGCGGCTTCCCGGCGGGCGGTGTCTTCCTCTACCTCCGTGGTCACCACCGGGGGTTCGTTCGCCCGAGCCTTGGCAGCAGGGACAGGTTCGGGCTCCAGCTCGGGTGCCGGTTCCGGTTCTGGCTGCGCCACCGGTTCTGAAGAGCTTGCGGCGAGCTCGTCTTCATCAACCTCAGGAGCCTCATCCGCCGATGGTTCCACTGAACGCTCGGTGCGGCCGCTCACTACCCTTGGCTCGCCCAGGATACCATCGTCGGTGTTGTCGTCAGTCGCGCCCCACCCCGACTCCAGCATCACGTCTTCATCATCCGAACTGCCAAACTCTTCGGATGTGTCTCTCTTCAGGTAACCCCGGGCTTCGAGGGTTCCCCTGGATACTGTCCGGGCGCCACCGTTGGGGAGTTCGGGGTTATAATCGTCATCCAGCGGGGAATCCTTCAGATCATCCGCGCCCATTCCAGAGGATATCGCCATGGATTCCTTACGGGCGCGGCGCATCCGCCGTACACCGTCAATGACGATTCCAAGAATAACCAGGGTACCTATGGCAATTAACCATTCCCTAAGTGACATAGTGCTGCTGTCCTGTTTGCAGTTCAGAACGTTGCTACTCTAAGAAAAGCCCGTAATGAATACAACGCACTCCGGGCCGAGATGGCGTTATTGTCATGGTTGACGGCTTTTTCGCCAACCCTCAGGCCTCAGCCAGCGCCGCTGCCTCGTCGACATCCACCGAAACCAGCCTCGAACAACCCGGTTCGTGCATGGTTACGCCCATCAACTGGTCCGCCATTTCCATGGCAATCTTGTTGTGGGTAATGTAGATGAACTGTACCTGTTTGGACATCTCTTTCACCATATTGGCGTAGCGGCCAACGTTGGCATCGTCCAGCGGGGCATCTACCTCATCCAGCATACAGAAAGGTGCCGGATTGAGCTGGAAAATAGAGAATACCAGGGCAATTGCGGTCAGGGCTTTCTCGCCGCCAGATAGCAGGTGGATCGTGCTGTTTTTCTTACCAGGCGGGCGCGCCATGATCGCCACGCCGGTTTCCAACAGGTCCTCGCCGGTCAGCTCCAGATAGGCGTTACCACCACCAAACACCTTCGGGAATAACGCCTGCAGGCCACCATTAACCTGATCAAAGGTCTCCTTGAAGCGCTGGCGGGTTTCACGGTCTATCTTGCGAATGGCGGTGTCCAGGGTTTCGAGGGCTTCCATCAGGTCATTATGCTGCTCGTCCAGGTAGGTCTTGCGCTCACTCTGCACCTGGTATTCCTCAATTGCAGCCAGGTTAATCGCCCCCAACCGCTGGATACGGTTACCAATCTTCTCCAGCTCTTCGGCCCAGCTTTTCTCATCAGCATCTTCCGGTAACTGGCCCAGCACTTCCTGGAGCTTTACATCCAGCTCTTTGAGCTGCTCAATCTGGTTACCTGACCGGATTTCCAGCGCCTGGGATTCCATCTTGAGTTTTTCCAGCCGGGCCCGAACCTCACCCACCACATGCTCGGTGCGGCTTCTGCCCTGCTCCCGCTCCCGTACTTCGCGGTCAATGTCCTCCAGGGCGTCCCTGGCGGCCGAAAGCTTGTCCTCCTCCGCCAACCGGCGCTCCAGAAGCCCCTCGAGCTGAAGTTGAAGGTCTTCCAGTGGCTCCTCTGCGCTCTCTCGGGTTTCCCGAAGCATATCCAGGCGCTCTTCCAACCGTTCTTTCTGCATTTGCATGCGTTCAATGGTCTGTTTCAATCCATCGCGCTGGCTTTGCAGAGATTGCAGTTGCAACTGCAACTGGTGGGCATGGTCCCGGTCGTGGCGGGCTTCCTGGCGCAGCCTGTCGAGATTCTCCCGCAAGGTATCGCGCTGTTCCAGCAGGCGCTCTTTCTCTTCATCGCTGTCTTCTGTGGAAGCCAGCGCCATGTTCCATTCTTCCCTGGCGGATTCGAGATCTTCCTTCTGCTGTTCCAGGCTTCCGACCACATCTTCAATGTCATCCCGGATGCGCGCAAGGCGGGCATCAATTTGTTCAGCCCGAGCCTTCAGACCACTGACTTTCGAAGACAGGGCACCGAGTTCTCGCTCAGCGTCACTCAGACAGCTTTGAGCTGCTTCCCTTGCAGCCTCGGCGCGCTCTCCCTGTTCCTGAAGCAACTCAAGCGCTTCTACCGCCTGTTCAAGTCGCTCTTCTGCTTCCTGCAGCTGTACCTCAAGCTCGCTCACCTTCTTCTGGCGCTCAATCACGCCGATTTGACCTGCTTCGGAATCCGGCATCAATACCCAGTCACGGGCAACCCAGACCCCCTCAGGAGTAATCACGCTGTCACCAGCGGCAAAGTGGGCCCGCTGGGCCAGTGCATCTCGGGTCGAGTCTGCCGTCCCAATACCGGCAAGCAGATGACTGATGGCATCCACGCCATCCACCTTCGCCGCCAACCCGCCAGAAGGTCTTGCTTCAGTGCCCGAAGACACCAGCGCAAGGCCTTTTGGCGCGCTGTCCAGAGCGTCAACAAGGTGGTCAAATCCCGGCAATGCAAGCCCCTGGCTGAACCGGCCAATCACCTGCTCTACCGCAAATTCCCAGCCATCTTCAATCCGCAATGCGGCGGCGACCCTGGGCGCATCCGACAAACCGTTGTCCCGCAACCAGCCCTGCAGGGTATCGTCATGACCACCCATCTGCTCATCCAGCAAGGCCGTTTGGGAGTCCAGGGCCGCTTTCAGGCTCTGAACCTGTTGCCGCCGCTCGGCAACAGCCTGCTCTGATTCCCGCAGCTTCTGGCGGCTCTGGTAAACGTCATCCCGCAGCGCCTGAATGCGCTCCGCAGCCTCTTCACGCTGTAACTGAAGGGTTTCCTGCTGTTCAAGCAGTTCGTCGAGCTCTGCCCGGTCCAGCTGCTCGTCCAGCAACGCCTGTTCGTCTATTAATTTGCCATGACGATTGTGCAGCTGGGCAATAGCGTCTTCCAGCGAACGGATTCGGGACTGGGCGAGTTCTGCCTGACGCCTGGCGTCGGATGAGCGGGTACTGAACTCCTCCCACCGGTGCTGCCAGTCACTCATGGCGTCTTCGGCCAGTTGGAGTTTTTCTCCAGACTCCTCCGAGCGCATGGCGAGGGCTTCCTGCTCCGGCTCGATCATGTCGAGTTCTTCCTGAATGCCTGCCAGCTTTTGCTCATCCTGCTCAAGCTCGCGGCCGAGCTCACGCTGGTTAGCCATGGCCTGATCCAGCTCTGCGGCGGTCTGACGGCTTCGCTCCCTCTGGTGCTCCAGGCTTTGTTCAATCCGGGCAATATCAGCGCCGGCTTCGTAGTATCGGGCCTGGGCCCGATTGAAATGTTCGGTGCGTTCGTGGTGATCTTCCCGAAGCGATTCCAGGGAGGTTTCCAGATTGACCCTTTCGGTCAGCAGCTTTTCCAACTCGAGCTCGGTGTCCCGAATCTTTCCGCGCCAGGACTGTAAGTCATTATCCAGCGCCTGCCATCTCAGCACGGTGAGCTCTGCCTTTTTCTGCCGTTCTTCCTGCTTGTAGGCCTTATACTTCTCAGCCGCGGCCGCCTGCCGCTCCAGATGTTGCAACTGGCGCCCCAGCTCTTCGCGGAGGTCGGTGAGCCGTTCCAGGTTTTCCTGCGTCCGCTTGATCCGGTTCTCGGTCTCGCGCCGCCGCTCCTTATACTTCGAGATCCCGGCGGCTTCTTCGATATAAACCCGCAATTCTTCCGGCTTGGCCTCTATCAACCGGGAAATCATGCCCTGCTCAATAATCGCATAGCTGCGCGGGCCAAGGCCGGTGCCGAGAAACAGATCGGTAATGTCCCGGCGGCGGCACTTGGCGCCATTCAGGAAGTATTCCGATTGCCCCTCACGTGACACCCGGCGCTTGACCGAAATTTCGTTAAACTTGACGAATTCACCGGGCGCGGAGCCATCACCGTTATCGAACACCAGTTCGATCGACGCCTGGCCAACAGGCTTGCGGGCACTGGAGCCGTTGAAGATGACGTCGGTCATGGATTCGCCGCGCAGATACTTGGCGGAACTCTCACCCATCACCCAGCGCACGGCGTCAATGATATTGGATTTACCACAACCGTTAGGGCCCACCACCGCCGTCATATTGGACGGGAATGGCACCGTCGTGGGATCAACAAACGACTTGAAGCCAGCCAGTTTGATGGACTTGAGCCTCATATCAGGCGCTCTCCTCCGTGAGAATGCTCAAAACCTGTGCTCTCTGGTGTTCACCGAAATCCTTGATAACCCGCTCCAGGAGAGCCGAATCGCCCTTAACCGCCGCATCCGCCAGATGCCGGAAGAAAGTGCCTGTTTCGGCGATCTCGCTTCTGAAATGCTCAAGGGCAACGTAATAGGTGCGGCTGATGGCGGGCCTGAAATTCTCAAGGGTTTCTTCAAGAAACGGATTTTCGACCAATCGGTAGGCGTAACGCATGACGCCGAAGCCGGCGTCTATGACCTGTTCTGCGGCATCGCTGGCGTTGGAATTGAGAGCATCAATGACCGCCTGTAGCTCCTTGACCTGGCTCATCACGCCACCAAGCTCGGAACCGGACCAGCGCTCCAGCACTTTTCGCCCAAGCATGCATAGCAGATCGATGTAGATATCATAAAGGGCGTTGACCGAACCCGGTGTCAGGTCAGACACTACCGCCCCCCGGCGCGGAAAGATTTCCACCAGGTGGCGGCGCTCGAGTATGAGCAGCGCTTCACGCACCGAGCCACGGCTGACATTCAGCTCGCCGGCCACCTTCAGTTCCTGAATCCGCTCCCCCGGCTTGAGATCACGAATGATGATCCGTTGCCCGATATGCTGCGCGATTTGCTCCGAAAGGCTCTCCGGTGCCTGAAATCTCATAAACCTGATGCTCTCTTGTTATGACAGGACATGGTCAAGCGCAGAAGTTTATCACAGCCTCTGGCCAGCCCCACCCCTTGTCTGACATTTTGATTGCAGGTTTTGCACCAGCGGCAATGCCCTGCCGGAAAAATGGCGCTTCCGGACAATCTGATCAGAAAAACCTCAAAAAGAAATGAATAAAGCACCATAGCGTGCTGTTTATATTGATGTTAATTCCGGTGGCATGGTTCGTGCTTATACCTCTGAAACTATACCCGATTCCAGAAGCAGAGCGAGCCATTGTGAAAAACCTGACTTCGATTCAGCAGCCAAAGACGCAGCCGGCCAGGCTTGCCGCCCTGAAGCAGTCGTTTCATGACTGGAATCAGTCCCCTGATGTTCTCACTAAGCTGTCCAAACGGCTGTCTACCACCCTGTCACTGGAAACCCAACTGGGTATCATCGCAGAGGAGATTGCCCAAACCATTCCGTTTGATGCCCTTAACTACCGGCATCGGATTGCCCGACAGGATTTTGTGTTTTCAACCGGCATGGGTGGCCCCCATCGCTGCGAATACCGTCTCACGCTGGAGGGTAGTTACTATGGCACGCTCGCCTTTCACCGCCGGCACAAATTTACCGACGAAGAACTTAATGGCCTGGAGATGATGCTCTCGGCAGCCATCTGCCCACTGCGCAATGCCTGTCAGCACATCGCCATTGAGCAAGCCGCGCTGACCGACGCCCTGACCGGCATCGGCAACAAACGAGCCCTTGACGAAGCGCTGCTGCGGGCAAGCGCCCTGGCCGACCGGCACGGCGCACCCTGGAGCCTGATTCTGTGCGACCTGGACCACTTCAAGTTGATTAATGATAACCACGGCCATGTGGTTGGGGATCATATCCTGACCAGAACCGCAGAGAAGCTGGAACAAGCCATTCGAAATTCAGACACAGTGTATCGATTTGGCGGGGAAGAGTTTGCCGTATTACTACCACACACCAATGAGCAGGAAGCAAGGGAGGTTGCCGAACGTATTCGCCTGGCGATCGAGACGATTCGAGTGGACGGTGGTGAGACGCCGCTGACGGTTACCGGCAGTTGCGGTGTGGCAACCCACCTTGTTGACGAGCCGCAGGAGCAGTGGCTGGCCCGTGCGGACGAAGCCCTCTACCGGGCGAAGGCCCAGGGCCGAAACTGCACCCGGGTTTTCGCCAGCATTTCCTGACCGAAAATCGGGTGCTTAGTCGCCCCGATTGTTACGAGCCGGCTTCTTTGCGCCTGACCTTGCTTTACGATCATCGCGCTTGGGCCTGGCGGGTGCAGAGTCACTGACCTGCCAGGTCCCCTTACGGGCACGCTGCAGGGATTTCCCGGGACTTTTTCGCCGCCTGCGATCGTGAGCCGCCTGCTCACCGGGGGTCTTTTGCGGGATATCCACCGCAGACAGCCCGACAGCCTTACTCAGGGCATCCACACCTTTCTGATCCAGCTCTTCCCATTTGCCCAGGGTAAGACGGCTTGGCAGGAAAATTGGCCCATAGCGCACCCGCTTGAGCCTGCTGACCCTAACTCCCTGGGACTCCCACAGGCGCCTGACTTCTCGGTTCCGCCCTTCCATCAGGGTCACGTGGAACCACTGGTTGATGCCGCTGCCGCCAGCGGGAGCCAGGTCGGAGAACTTGGCCATGCCGTCATCCAGCAACACGCCTTCCAGCAAACGCTGCTGCATGGCGTCGTCTACCTCACCGAATACCCGCACGGCGTATTCCCGGTCAATCTGGCTAGACGGGTGCATCAACCGGTTGGCAAGCTCGCCGTCGGTTGTGAACAACACCAGG
The DNA here is from genome assembly GCF_001447155.2 of Marinobacter sp. LQ44. Lineage (NCBI taxonomy): Bacteria > Pseudomonadati > Pseudomonadota > Gammaproteobacteria > Pseudomonadales > Marinobacteraceae > Marinobacter > Marinobacter sp. LQ44. Next base: position 467,367 of record NZ_CP014754.1, read on the forward strand.
CCGGTGGTATTGATATCCAACCGCCCGATGGCAATCCAGCGCTGGTCCTTCAGGCGCGGCAAGCGGTCAAATACCGTTGGCCTGCCTTCCGGATCTTTCCGGGTGGTGACTTCGCCCTCGGGCTTGTTGTAAATCAGCACCCTACGAACCACCTGGGCGGCGGCTGACACATCCAGCTGCTCTCCATCCAGCTCAAAACGGTCGTCCGTAGTGGCTTTCTGGCCCGGCTCCGCCGGCTGGCCGTTAACCTGTAACCGCCCGGATTCCATCCACCCCTCAATCTCCCGGCGCGACCCAACACCCGCTCTTGAGAGCAGTTTCTGAATACGTTCAGGGCCAGCGCCCAGGGATTTGTCGCCCTGTGACGCTCGGGATCTGGTACCTGGCTTTCCAGGGCCTTGTTTTCCGGGGCTAGATGCCGCCATGTAATACGTCCTTACCGATTAACCGATGTCTTCTGACATCAGTGAAGTGTCTGTTCCGATTCAGCAGTCTGGTTGTCTCCGGGTTGTCCGGGGTCGTCACTGCTGCCATTTTGGGATGATTCAAACTGAATCTCCCCCTGTATATTTCGTTCGATCTCCCGGCCAATTTCCTCGAGATCACGAACCTCAGACAGCGGTGGCAACTCATCCAGCCCTGTCAGGTTAAAGTAATCCAGAAACTGTCGGGTGGTGGCGTACATTGCAGGGCGACCCGGCACGTCACGATGGCCAACAACCCTTACCCACTCTCGCTCAAGCAGGGTACGAATGATATTGCTGCTTACCGTAACACCGCGAATATCTTCAATTTCACCCCGGGTGATTGGCTGCCGATAGGCAATCAGGGCCAGGGTTTCGAGCAGTGCCCGGGAATACCGCTGGGGTTTTTCCTCGAACAAGCGACCAACCCAGGGTGCCAGTTCTTCCCTCACCTGTAGGCGGTAGCCGCTGGCCACCTTCTTCAACTCAAAACCTCGCCCCTCGCAGGCTTTGTCCAGCTGCACCAGCACGTGCTCCATCACCTGGCGGGATGGCCGCTCGTCTTCCACAAACAATTCTCTGAGCTGTTCCAGCGACAGGGGCTTTCCAGCCGCCAGCAGGGCCGCTTCGGCAATCGCCTGAACACGCGCAAGATGTTCTTCGTTCATAATCTGGCCTTCACCTAGCTGGCAGCCCGGGCACGCACGTGAATCGGGCCCAGCACCTCTGCCTGTACAATTTCAATCAGCTGCTCTTTCACCAGTTCAAGCGTTGCGAGGAACGTCACCACCACACCAAGACGCCCTTCCTCTATGGTAAACAGGCTTTCGAACGTGACAAACCGGTCGCCCTGGAGCACCGAGAGAATGTGGGACATTCGCTCGCGGGTAGACAACCGCTCTTTCTCAACATGGTGACTGGTGAAAAGGTCTGCCCGTTTCAGAACGCCATGCAAAGCCAACAAAAGCTCCCGCATATCCACTTCCGGGTGGGGCTGAGACGAAGGCAGCTTCGGCAAGGCAGCTGACGCTGCAAAAATCTCACGCTCCATACGCGGCATTTCATCGATATCTTCGGCAGCCTTCTTGAACCGCTCATACTGCTGCAGGCGACGAATCAACTCGGCCCTTGGGTCGAGTTCCTCGTCGTCGTCTGTTTCATGGCGGGGCAGCAGCATTCGAGACTTGATCTCTGCCAACGTGGCCGCCATCACCAGATATTCCGCCGCCAGCTCAAAGCGCATGGCCTCAACGGCGCCGATGTAGTCCATGTACTGGCGGGTAATTTCACTCACATCAATATCAAGGATGTTCATGTTTTGCCGGCGTATCAGATACAGCAGCAAATCAAGGGGCCCCTCGAAAGCCTCCAGAAACACCGCCAGAGCATCAGGAGGAATGTAGAGATCCTTGGGAAGATCCACCAACGGCTTTCCGGAAACCAGAGCCAGAGGCACCTGCTCGCCGGCCTCGGCCGGGGCCCGTGTCAACTCGTCAGTCTCGTCCGTCATGGTCTCTCCAGCCGTTGGCAGTGGCAACAGGGGAAACTCAGCGGTAGCTGAGTCCCATGGCAGCGCGAACTTCTTCCAGGGTGTCGCGGGCGGCATCCCGTGCGTGTTCTCGACCTTCTTCCAGAATGGAACGAACCACATCCGGATTTTTCTCGTATTCCCGAGCCCGCTCGTGGAGCGGCCGCTGCTCTTCAATCACCGCATCAATCAATGGCTTTTTGCAATCCAGACAACCAATGCCTGCACTGCGACAGCCTTGTTGTACCCACTCACAGGTCTCGGCATCTGAGTACACTTTATGCATACTCCAGACCGGACATTTTTCAGGATCTCCCGGATCGGTCCGGCGCACGCGCTGCGGGTCGGTCTGCATGGTGCGGATTTTCTGGGAAACGCTGTCTGGCTCTTCGCGCAGGCCGATGTAGTTGTTGTAGGACTTGGACATCTTCTGGCCATCCAGCCCCGGCATCTTCGATTCCGGGGTCAACAACGGCTGGGGCTCTGGCAGGATTACCTTGCCGCCGCCTTCGATATAGCCGTACAAACGCTCCCGGTCGCCCAGGGAAATGTTCTGCTGCTCTTTCAACAGTGCCCGTGCGGTTTCCAGGGCCTCCATGTTGCCCTCTTCCTGATAGCGCTTCTTCAGATTGCGGTAGAGTTTGGCGTTTTTCTTGCCCATTTTGACGATGGCCGCCTCGGCCTGCTCTTCAAAGCCGGGCTCGCGACCATAGATGTGGTTGAAACGGCGAGCGATTTCCCGAGTAATTTCCACATGGGACACCTGATCAGCACCCACCGGTACCTTGCCGGCCCGATACATCAGGATATCCGCGGTCTGAAGCAACGGATAACCGAGAAACCCGTAAGTTGCCAGGTCTTTCTCCCGCAGCTTTTCCTGCTGATCCTTGTACGTGGGAATACGCTCCAGCCAGCCCAGCGGCGTAATCATCGAGAGCAACAGGTGCAGCTCCGCATGCTCAGGCACCTGAGACTGAATGAACATGGTCGACGACCCCGGGTTGACACCCGCGGCCAACCAGTCGATAACCATGTCCCACACGCTTTGCTGAATTCCGGAGGTGTCATCGTATTGCGTGGTCAGGGCATGCCAGTCTGCCACGAAGAAGAAGCACTCATACTCGTGCTGGAGTTTCACCCAGTTTTTCAGCACACCGTGATAGTGGCCGAGGTGAAGCTTGCCGGTCGGTCGCATACCGGACAAAACCCTTTGCTGGGAATCTACAGAACTCAAAGCACGAACTCCTTATTTCTGTTTATTAGGCGCCCGGTTTCACCACCGGAGGTGGTTCGGGAAATCAGGCTGACCGGGCATTATAGTCTTTACACCTCGCTGCGTTAAGCAAAGCGGTAGAAAACACCGGTGCCATAACGCAAAACCCCCGGAATTCTCTCGAATCCGGGGGTTTTGGTGAAGCTTATGGCAAGTTTACCAGCCAGTCACTTCCTTCAGGGCCTTGCCGATATCGGCCAGACTACGCACGGTTTTAACACCGGCATCTTCCAGGGCGGCAAACTTCTCGTCTGCGGTGCCCTTGCCACCAGAGATGATGGCGCCGGCGTGACCCATACGCTTGCCAGGAGGTGCAGTAACACCAGCAATGTAGGAAACCACAGGCTTGGTGACGTTCTCTTTGATGAACGCAGCCGCTTCTTCCTCAGCGGTACCGCCGATTTCACCGATCATCACGATGGCTTCGGTTTCCGGGTCTTCCTGCAGCAGCTTCAGAATGTCGATGAAGTTGGAACCAGGAATCGGGTCACCGCCAATACCGATACAGGTGGACTGACCGTAGCCGAAGTCCGTGGTCTGCTTGACCGCTTCGTAAGTCAGGGTGCCTGAACGGGATACGATGCCAACCTTGCCCTTCTTATGGATATGGCCAGGCATAATGCCGATCTTGCACTCGTCCGGAGTGATCACACCCGGGCAGTTCGGCCCGATCATGCGAACGCCTTTACGGTCAACGTATTCTTTGGCGTACAGCATGTCGATGGTCGGGATACCCTCAGTGATACAAACGATCAGCTGAATACCGGCATCGGCCGCTTCGATGATGGCATCTTTACAGAACGGAGCCGGAACATAGATAACGGTCGCTTCTGCACCGGTCTTCTCTACCGCTTCACGTACCGTGTTGAATACCGGCAGACCCAGATGCTCAGTTCCGCCCTTACCGGGGCTGACACCACCAACCATCTTGGTACCGTAGGCAATCGCCTGCTCAGAGTGGAAGGTGCCCTGTGCGCCGGTAAAGCCCTGGCAGATAACCTTGGTGTCTTTGTTGATCAGGATGCTCATTATTTACCCCCTGCGGCTTTAACGACTTGCTCTGCGGCGTCTGCCAGACTGGTCGCGGCGATGATGTTCAGGCCGCTGTCCTTGAGCACCTTGGTGCCCAGTTCGGCATTGTTGCCTTCGAGACGAACCACAACCGGCACTTTAACGCCCACTTCCTTGACCGCACCGATGATGCCCTCGGCGATCATGTCGCAACGCACGATGCCGCCGAAAATGTTGACGAGAACGGCCTGCACAGCATCGTCAGACAGGATGATCTTGAACGCTTCGGAAACACGCTCTTTGGTCGCGCCGCCACCTACGTCCAGGAAGTTAGCGGGCTGGCCGCCGGACAGCTTGATGATGTCCATGGTACCCATGGCCAGACCAGCGCCATTAACCATACAACCGATGTTGCCTTCCAGCGCTACATAGTTCAGTTCCCACTTTGCCGCTTCCGCCTCGCGAGCGTCTTCCTGGGAAGGGTCACGCATTTCGTGGATCTTCTTCTGACGGTAAAGCGCGTTGCCGTCGATGCCGATTTTGGCGTCCAGGCAGTGCAGATCGCCAGCCGGAGTAATAACCAACGGGTTAATCTCTACCAGTGCCAGATCACGCTCTTCAAACAGTTTGGCCAGGCCCAGGAAAATCTTGGTGAACTGCCCAATCTGCTTGCCTTCCAGGCCCAATTTGAAGGCCAGTTCACGGCCTTGGTAGGGCTGAGCGCCTACCAGCGGATCGATTTCGGCTTTCAGGATCTTCTCCGGAGTTTCTTCAGCAACCTTCTCGATTTCAACGCCACCCTCGGTGGAGGCCATGAAAACGATACGGCGGGTGCCACGGTCAACCACCGCACCCAGATACAGCTCCTGATCGATGTCAGTCAGGGATTCAACCAGAATCTTGCTTACCGGCTGGCCATTTTCGTCAGTCTGGTAGGTTACCAGCTGCTGGCCCAACCACTTCTGGGCAAACTCACGGATCTCTTCCTTATTCTTGACCAGCTTTACACCGCCGGCCTTACCGCGGCCGCCCGCGTGAACCTGAGCCTTGACAACCCATGCGTTACCGCCAATTTCAGTAGCAGCGTCGACAGCTTCTTGAGGCGTATCGCAGGCAATACCCTGGGATACTGGCAGGCCATACTCAGCGAAAAGCTGCTTGCCCTGATATTCATGCAAATTCATAGTTAATGTCCCGTCTATTGATGGAGGATAACCACGTACGGAAATGAACCCGCTGGCACGCCGCCCTTGGCATACCAATCGCGAATTCGTTCTGGCGGGCAAGGGATCGCCTGAACCCGCCGGTTACGCACACAGAAAGCTGCCTTTATGATGGCAGCGGGGCGCCGACATTGGCGCCCCGATTCCGGTGTTGCGTTACTTCTTTTTGCGACGGTTGGCGACGTGAATCGCACCGCCAGCAACAGCCAGGGCCGCCTCGTGCACTGACTCCGACAGAGTCGGATGCGCAAAGCAGGTCAGGGCCAGATCTTCTGCACTGGAACCGAATTCCATGGCAATCACGCCCTGGGCAACAATTTCAGATGCCTGAGGACCAACAACGTGGAAGCCCAGGATGCGGTCCGTCTTCGCGTCTGCGATGATCTTGACCATACCGGCGGCCGCATTCGCCGCCATGGCACGGCCGTTGGCGGCAAACGGGAAGCTGCCCACGTTGTACTCTTCACCTTCGGCCTTCAGTTGCTCTTCGGTTTTGCCGACCCAAGCCACTTCCGGGAAGGTGTAGATCACGTTCGGGATGCAATCGTAGTTTACCTGCGGCTTATGACCGGCAATGCGTTCGGCAACCATCACGCCCTCTTCAGACGCTTTGTGTGCCAGCATGGGGCCACGAACGATGTCACCTACCGCCCAGACACCCGGCGCTTCGGTTTTGCAGTTATCGTCTACGAAAATGAAGCCACGCTCATCCATGGTTACGCCGGAATCCTCGGCCAAGGCGCCGTCGGTGTAAGGACGACGACCAACAGCAACGATCAGCTTGTCGAACTTCGCTTCCTGCTTACCCTTGGAATCCTCGTAGCTGACGTTCACCAGCTTGCGCTTGACCTCAGCACCCGTCATGCGGGCACCGGTGATAATGTTCAGGCCCTGCTTCTTGAACTGCTTGAGCGCATCTTTGGCGACCTGCTGATCCACCGCCGGGAGGAAGCTGTCCTGCGCTTCCAGAACAGTTACTTCTGACCCCAGACGGGCCCAAACGCTGCCAAGCTCAAGACCAATCACCCCGGCGCCAATAACGCCAAGACGCTTGGGTACTTCAGTGAACTCCAGCGCGCCCTCGGAGTCGACGATGTATTCGCCATCAAACGGCGCAGGCGGAATTTCAATCGGCTTGGACCCCGTAGCCAGAATAACGTTGTCAGCTTCGTAGGTCTTGGTCTTGCCGTCTTTATCGGTCACTTCTACCTTGCGACCAGCCAACAGCTTGCCGTGACCATGAATGGAAGTCACGCCGTTGGCCTTGAACAGGCCGGCGATACCGCCGGTCAGCTGCTGCACGATGCCGGCCTTACGCTCCATCATCTTTGCCACATCGATATCAACACCTTTGGTCATGATACCCATGGACTCGTAATCGTGGCTGGCTTCCTCAAATTTGTGAGTCACCTCAAGCAGTGCTTTGGACGGAATACAGCCCACGTTCAGGCAGGTGCCCCCCAGAACCTGGCTTTTACCGTCTTTGCTTGTCCAGGACTCCACACAGGCCGTTTTCAGGCCAAGCTGGGCCGCCTTGATAGCTGCAACGTAACCGCCGGGGCCGGCACCAATGACAATAACATCGAACTTATCGGACATAATCTTTCCTGTTATCAAATTCGTTGAGTGTCAGCTTACACGTCCAGCAGGATACGGGCCGGGTCTTCCAGCATTTCCTTGATCGCAACCAGGAACTGCACCGCTTCCTTACCGTCGATCATACGATGATCGTATGACAGCGCCAGGTACATCATCGGCAGGATTTCAACCTTGCCGTTCACCGCCATCGGGCGCTCCTGGATCTTATGCATACCCAGAATCGCAGTCTGCGGCGGGTTCAGGATCGGCGTGGAGATCAGGGAACCGAAAATACCACCGTTGGTGATGGTGAAGGTGCCGCCGGTCATTTCTTCTATGCCCAACTTGCCTTCCTTCGCCTTGGTACCGTACTCGACAATCTTCTTCTCGATGTCGGCCAGGCCCATGGCGTCGGTGTCGCGCAGAACCGGAACCACCAGGCCGCGGTCTGTGGAAACGGCAACGCCTATGTCCTGGTAGCCATGGTAAACCATGTCGTTACCATCGATGGACGCGTTCACGGCCGGGAAGCGCTTCAGGGCTTCGGTCGCCGCCTTGGTAAAGAACGACATGAAGCCCAGCTTGATGCCGTGGCGCTTCACGAAGCTGTCCTGGTACTGCTTGCGCAGTTCCATGATCGGAGCCATGTTCACTTCGTTGAAGGTGGTCAGCATGGCCGCAGTCTGCTGGGCCTCCACCAGGCGCTTGGCGATGCTGGCACGCAGGCGAGTCATCGGAACACGCTTCTCCGGACGCTCACCATGGGCAACATTTACCTCAGGCATGGCTGCCGGCTTGGCAGCGGCACCACCGGAGGACTTGCTGCTATCCACAAAGTTCTGCACGTCTTCTTTCGTCACACGGCCGTCTTTGCCGGTGCCCTTGACGGAGGCCGGGTCAACGTTATTTTCTTCGGCCAGCTTACGGGCAGCCGGGCTCAGGATGGCGTCGCCGGAAGTTGCAGCCGGGGCTTCTTCTTTCGGCGCCTCAGCCTTGGCTTCAGGCTTGCTCTCTGCCGGCTTGGATTCACCCGCAGCACCTTCCTTGAACTTGCCGATCACCTCACCGCTTTCGCAGGTGTCGCCTTCGCCTTTGATAATCTCTTCAATCACACCATCAGCCGGTGCAACCACTTCAAGCACAACCTTGTCGGTTTCGATATCGACAATCAGCTCGTCACGGGAGCAGGCTTCACCGGGCTGCTTGTGCCAGGTCGCGACGGTGCCTTCGGCAACCGACTCAGGGAAAACGGGGGCTTTAATCTCAGTTGACATTACAAATCCTTAGTTCGGTAGCTCGTCAGATTCCAAACGCGTCGTTAACCAGTTTCTTCTGCTCTTCGATGTGAACAGACATGTGTCCACAAGCAGGAGCAGCAGAAGCTTCACGACCGGCGTACTCAAGGTGCAGTTTCGGGTTCAGGCGCTGCAGTGCGTGCCGCATGTGATGCTGACTGCAGTACCAGGCGCCCTGGTTCATAGGCTCTTCCTGACACCAGACTGCGCTCTTGAGCTTGGTGTACTGGCCCAGAATCTCGTCCAGATCGTCGGCCGGGAACGGATACAGCTGCTCGATACGTACGATAGCGACATCGTCACGCTCGTCGGCTTTCTTCTTCTCCAGAAGATCATAGTAGACTTTGCCGCTACACATGATCACCCGGGTGACTTTCTTCGGATCAGAAGGTTCTTTCTCGGGCAGCACGGTCTGGAAGGTACCTGAAGTCAGGTCGTCCAGGCCGGAGATCGCTTCTTTATGGCGCAGCAAGCTCTTCGGCGTAATGGCAACCAGCGGCTTGCGCAGCGGCCGCTTCACCTGGCGGCGCAGCATGTGGAATATCTGGGACGGCGTAGTGGGCACGCACACCTGGATGTTGTGCTCCGCACACAGCTGCAGGAAGCGCTCCAGACGGGCTGAACTGTGCTCCGGCCCCTGGCCTTCATAGCCATGGGGCAGCAGCAGCGTCAGGCCACACAGGCGGCCCCACTTGTGCTCACCACTGGTCAGGAACTGATCAATAACTACCTGGGCGCCGTTGGCGAAATCACCAAACTGGGCTTCCCAGAGAATCAGTGCGTCCGGCGTGGTGGTCGAATAGCCATATTCGAATGCCATCACGGCTTCTTCGGAAAGCAGCGAGTCGTAGATATCGAACTTGGGCTGGTCGTCTTTCAGGTTCTGCAGGGAAATGTGGGTAGACCCGTCTTTCTGGTTATGCAGAACAGCATGACGATGGGAGAAGGTGCCCCGCCCTACATCCTGACCGGTCAGGCGGATCGGGTGCCCTTCATTCAGCAAGGTGGCGTAGGCCATCATCTCGCCGTAGCCCCAGTTCAGGGAGAGTGCGCCGGCCGTCATCTTTTCGCGATCATTGACGATCTTGGAAACCTGGCGCTGAATACTGAAGCCTTCAGGCACCTCGGTGATCTTCTTACCCAGTTTCTGGATGGTCTTGAGAGGCACACTAGTCTTGCACTTGGCGGTCCACTCATGACCAAGGTACGGAGCCCAATCCACATAGAGTTCCTTGTTGGGCTCCTTCACCAGCGATTTGACCACGTGATCGCCCTTATCGAGCGCATCGCGGTAGTCGGTCTCCATCTGCTTGGCTTCTTCTTCAGTAATCACGCCAGCTTCAACCAGTTGGTCTGCGTACAGGTTGCGGGTGGTCTTGAGCTTGCGGATCTTTTCATACATGAGCGGCTGGGTAGCCGCCGGCTCATCGGCTTCGTTGTGACCGCGGCGGCGGTAGCACACCAGATCAATGACAACGTCCCGCTTGAATTCGTTGCGGTAATCCATGGCCATCTGGGTAACAAACATCACCGCTTCAGGATCGTCTGCGTTTACATGCAGAATCGGCGCCTGAACCATTTTGGCGACGTCTGTGCAGTATTCAGTCGAACGCGCATCTTCCTGCCGGCTAGTGGTAAAACCAACCTGGTTGTTGATCACGATGTGAATGGTACCACCCACGCCGAAGCCCCGGGTCTGGGACATCTGGAAGGTTTCCATCACAACACCCTGACCCGCAAACGCTGCGTCACCGTGCATGACAATTGGCACAACCTTGCTGCCGTCGGTATCGCCACGGCGATCCTGACGGGCGCGTACAGAGCCCACCACTACAGGAGATACAATTTCCAAGTGCGACGGGTTAAACGCCATGGCCAGATGGACTTCGCCACCGGGTGTCATCACGTTGGAAGAGAAACCCTGGTGATATTTCACATCACCGGAGCCCGAATCTGCGAGCTTCTTGCCCTCAAATTCATCAAACAATTCTTTCGGGTTTTTGCCGAGAGTATTAACCAGCACGTTGAGGCGGCCACGGTGGGCCATCCCCAGAACAATTTCTTTGGCGCCGTATGAGCCGGCACGCTGGATCAGCTCATCCAGACATGGAATCAGGCTCTCGCCACCTTCCAGACCAAAGCGTTTTACGCCCGGGTAACGGGAGCCCAGGTACTTCTCCAGACCTTCAGCGGCGGTCAGGCGCTCCAGGATATGCTTGCGGGTCTGAGCTTCATACTCAGGACGCGAGCGCACAGGCTCCATACGCTGCTGGAACCAACGCTTGATGCGAGTGTCTACAACGTGCATGTACTCTGCGCCAATGCTCTCGCAGTAGGTTTGGCGCAGGCCTTGCACGATGTCGCCGAGCTTCATCGTTTCGGAACCGAAGTTCAGGGAACCGGTCTGGAATTCCAGATCAAGATCCGACTCGCCCAACTCGTGGAAAGACGGCTCAAGATCTTCAACAGGCTCACGCTGCCAGACACCCAGGGGGTCAAGCTTGGATTCCTGATGTCCGCGGAAGCGGAACGCGTTGATCAGCTGAAGAACACGAATCTGCTTCTTATCGGCATCTGAGGTGACACTGGCGGGTACGCCACTGCTGGCCAGGAAGCGCTGATTGCGGGAGATATGTTCAAACTGTTCGCGGATGGTTGAGTGGACGATGTCACGGCCATGATAGCCATCAACACTGGGAAGCTTGTCGAAGTAGCTTCGCCACTCTTCAGGAACGGCGTTGGGGTCTGTCAGGTAGGTTTCAAAAAGCTGTTCAACATAGGCCTGATTGCCACCTTGCAGGTGGGAAGTCTGCCATAACTGCTCCATGATGCTTTCGTGCATTTTGAATAGCTCACCTTGGGCTGGTGCGGGGGAGCCGGTATGGTCGGCCAGGGGTAATTCACAGTCAATACGGGTTATTACGGCATGACTTTGGCCACCACACCCAGCAAGGATGTTTTCCGTCCCCAGTGATTTTTTATACTCGGCAACACTGCCCGGCATCCTGGATAAGTCAACCGAAGCAGCGGGCCTAAGTTTGCACTCCATTAAGACCTTTGACTATAAGCCTTTGGTTGAAGGCCCCGCGTAATGCGAGGCCTTCGGGGTACTAAACTGGTGCCGAAACACCAGTATAGCTGGTGCTACAGAATTTGCGCTCAGGTAGCGCGCTGCAGCAACAGGTTCCGAATGTGGCCAATTGCCTTCGTGGGGTTCAGGCCTTTCGGACATACACTGACACAGTTCATGATACCCCGACAGCGGAAGACGCTGAACGGGTCATCCAGATTGGCCAGACGCTCCGCCTGTGCGGTATCACGACTATCCGCAAGGAAGCGATAGGCCTGCAGCAGGCCAGCCGGGCCGATGAATTTGTCCGGGTTCCACCAGAACGACGGGCAGGACGTGGAACAGCAGGCACAGAGAATACACTCGTACAGGCCGTCCAGCTTCTCACGATCTTCCGGAGACTGCAGGCGCTCAATGGCGGGTGCCGGGGTGTCATTCACCAGGTACGGCATCACCTTTTCATACTGCTTGTAGAACAGGCTCATGTCGACCACCAGGTCCCGGATCACCGGCAAACCAGGCAGCGGGCGCAGAACCAGCTTGTTGTTCTTGACCACATCCGACACCGGAGTGATACAAGCCAGGCCGTTCTTGCCATTCATGTTCATACCATCAGAGCCACAGACACCTTCCCGACAGGAACGGCGATAGCTCATGGAAGGATCCCTCTCCTTCACCAGATTCAGAACATCAAGGACCATCAGGTCTTTACCTTCCGGAATCTCAACCTCTACATCCTGCATGTAAGGGGCATTATCGGTTTCCGGATTGTAGCGATACAGGCTTACCAACATTTTCAGGATACCCCCTTAGTAGGTCCGGACTTTCGGCTGGAAAGTCGGAACCGTTTTCGGTGCAAAGTTCACGTCACGCTTGCCAACACGCTTGTCCAGCGGGAAGTACATGGAGTGCTTGAGCCAGTTCTCGTCGTCACGCTCAGTGAAGTCGTTACGGGCGTGGGCACCGCGACTTTCCTTACGCTCGATCGCAGACTTGGCGGTGGCGTAAGCCACTTCGTACAGGTTATCCAGCTCGAGCGCTTCAATACGCGCGGTGTTGAATGCCTTGCTGGTATCGGCCAACTTGGTTTTGCGTACACGCTCACCGATTTCTTCCAGCAGCTTGATACCCTTCTCCATGCTGTCGCCATCGCGGAACACGCCGAAGTAGAGCTGCATGCAGTTCTGCAGATCCTTACGGACCTTGGCCACATCTTCGCCTTCGGAAGCACTATCCAGACGCTCCAGACGGGCCATGGCGCGTTTGATATCTTCTTCGCTGGCACCATCAACCTCGAAACCGCCGCGCAGCTGCTCTTCAATGTGCAGGCCAGCCGCACGACCGAAGACCACCAGATCCAGCAGAGAGTTACCACCCAGACGGTTGGCGCCGTGTACCGATACACAGGCAGCCTCACCGCAGGCAAACAGGCCGGGAATCGGTTTATCGTTGCCGTTTTCATCCTGAGTCAGTGCCTGACCACCTACGTTGGTGGGAACACCACCCATCATGTAGTGACAGGTCGGAACGACCGGGATCGGCTCTTTCACCGGATCAACGTGCGCAAAGGTACGGGACAGCTCACAAATGCCCGGGAGGCGCAGGTTCAGGGTTTCTTCACCCAGGTGATCCAGCTTCAGCAATACGTGATCCTTCTCGGGACCACAACCACGGCCTTCCAGGATTTCCAGAACCATGGAGCGTGCAACCACATCACGGCCAGCAAGGTCTTTGGCGTTCGGAGCATAACGCTCCATGAAGCGCTCACCCTCGGAGTTGATCAGGTAACCACCCTCACCCCGACAACCTTCAGTAACCAGTGTGCCAGCGCCGTGGATACCGGTCGGGTGGAACTGCCACATTTCCATATCCTGCACCGGGAAGCCGGCTCGCAGCGCCATGCCAATACCGTCACCGGTATTGATCATCGCATTGGTGGTAGACGCATAGATGCGGCCAGCACCGCCAGTGGCAAGGACAGTAGCCTTGGATTTGATGTACGCAACTTCACCGGTTTCGATCTCGATGGCTACGACACCAACCACTTCATCCTTGCTGTTTTTGACCAGATCAACCGCATACCACTCATTAAGGAAGGTGGTACCGCCCTTCAGGTTGGCCTGATAAAGCGTGTGCAGCAGGGCGTGACCGGTACGGTCCGCAGCAGCACAGGTACGAGCGGCCTGGGTGGGGTTATCCGGACCCTTGGACTGTCCACCGAACGGACGCTGGTAGATACGGCCCTGCTCGGTACGGGAAAACGGAAGACCCATGTGCTCCAATTCAAATACTGCCTGGGGGCCCACAGAACACATGTACTCGATGGCGTCCTGGTCACCGATATAGTCGGAGCCTTTGACGGTATCGTACATGTGCCAGCGCCAGTCATCGTTAGGATCGGCACTTGCGATCGCACAGGTAATACCGCCCTGGGCGGATACGGTGTGCGAACGGGTCGGAAATACTTTTGTGATACACGCAGTTTTGACGCCAGTCTCGGTCAACTGCAGGGCGGCTCGCATACCGGCACCGCCGCCACCGATAACAATCGCGTCGTAAGACATGGTCTTGATGTTAGCCATCGATTAAAGCCCCCAAAGAATCTGAATGCCCCAGATCAGGTACACAAACATGGTAAGACCGCACAGCGCCTGAACAAGGAAACGGGGCGCCATGGATTTGAGATAATCAGTCGTCACAGTCCAGAGACCAACCCATGCATGGGCACCCAGGGAAAACAGTGCCAACAGGGTAAAAATACGGAACCAGGCCTGGTCGAACAGCGCGCTCCAGGTTTCGTAGTTGATGTCTGTCATCACCATGAAGCCCAGCAGAAACACTGTATAAATAGCCAGTACGTAGGCAGTGACACGCTGGATCAGCCAATCAAAAACGCCACTGCGGCCGAGGTTAGTTACGCTGCTTACCATACCCAGACTCCTGCCAGAATGATGAGAACAATGGAAACCACAACAGTGATCTTCGCGGCGAGGCGACCGCTCTCAAGCTCTTCTGCAATACCCATATCCATCAGCAGGTGCTTAATGCCCGCAACCAGGTGGTACAACAGGGCAGACAGGATGCCCCAGATAATCAGCTTCGCCAGGAAGCTGTCCAGCAGTTCGCTAACCCGGGCGAAACCATCTTCTCCGGACAGGGAGAGATCCAGGCCGTACAACAGGAAGGCAACACCAACAAAAATGATGATGCCGCTGATACGATGCAGGATCGACGTGATGGCAGGCAGCGGGAAATGGAACTTGCCGAGATCGAGATTTACTGGTCGTTTGCTATTCACAGCGCTCTCACACTCTCTCTTGGTTCCGCAGGACCGAAAACCGGCTGCGGATGGTTGGTATGTTGGGATCGGAGGATCGATACGAGACCGATAACCGATTGGTTCAGGAGGGCGGATGGTAACCCGGTAGCTTGCTATGCTGAAGCGTGCATTGAGGTTCATCCCCGATTCCGGGCTACGGATTATAAGGAGACACCCCGGTAATTACAAACTTGCAACAACGCCCAAAGCCTTGGCCACAGGCGCCTCACACCCTCTATAAGCATTATTGACAAATTCAATTTCACCCGTTTGGCACCGTTATTCCGGATATCCCTCATTTACACGCGAAATTTAAATTGCCGCTTTTCGAGACTTGTGCATTGACAAAAAAGGCTGACGCCCTATATTTTGCCGCCAGTTTTGCGATAATACGCGCTTTCTGGCGCATCTACATATGCAGAAAAGCTGTTACAGCTAATCAAACAGGAGAGCACCATGACCGACAGGAAAGCCACGCTCTCGGTGGGAGATAAGTCCATTGAGCTACCGGTTTATTCCGGCACCGTCGGCCCTGACGTTATCGACGTACGCGGCCTAGTCCAGGAAGGCGTTTTTACCTACGATCCGGGTTTTGTATCCACTGCAGCCTGCGAATCCGCCATCACCTACATTGATGGCGCTAAAGGTGTGTTGCTGCACCGCGGTTACCCGATTGACCAGCTGGCCGAGCAGTCTGACTTCCTTGAAGTGTGCTACCTGCTCCTGAACGGCGAGCTGCCCAGCGAAGACGAAAACAAGCGCTTCCACGAAACCATCAAAAACCACACCATGCTGCACGACCAGATGCGTAACTTCTTCAACGGCTTCCGCCGTGACGCGCATCCGATGGCTATCATGTGTGGCGTTGTTGGCGCCCTGTCTGCGTTCTACCACGACCAGATGGACGTAACCGATCCCAAACAGCGTGAAGTAACAGCTCATCGCCTGATTGCCAAGATGCCAACCATCGCGGCCTGGTGCTACAAGTATTCCGTTGGTCAGCCATTCATGTATCCGCGTAACGATCTCTCTTACGCTGAAAATTTCCTGCACATGATGTTTGGCACTCCATGTGAAGAGTACAAGCCGAACCCGGTTCTTGCCAACGCGATGGACAAGATCTTCATTCTGCACGCCGATCACGAGCAGAACGCCTCTACCTCCACCGTCCGTCTGGCCGGCTCTACCGGTGCTAACCCCTATGCCTGTATCGCTTCCGGTATCGCAGCACTCTGGGGGCCCGCCCACGGTGGCGCGAACGAGGCCGTTCTGGACATGCTGGCTGAAATCGGTGACGAGTCCAACATTGAGACGTTCATCGCCAAGGCCAAGGATAAAGATGATCCTTTCCGCCTGATGGGCTTTGGCCACCGGGTGTACAAGAACTTCGACCCGCGCGCCAAGGTTATGGCACAAACCGCTCACGAAGTGCTGAGCGAACTGGGCCTGGAGAACGATCCACTGCTGAAGATCGCCCAGCGCCTGGAAAAGATCGCCCTGGAAGACGAGTACTTCGTGCAGCGCCAGCTGTATCCGAACGTCGACTTCTACTCCGGCATCATCCTGAAAGCTATCGGTATTCCGACTTCCATGTTTACCGTTATCTTTGCGATGTCCCGCACCATTGGCTGGTTCTCACACTGGAACGAAATGGTCAGCGGCAACTACCGCATCGGCCGCCCGCGCCAGCTGTATACCGGCTCGCCAAAGCGCGACTATCCGAAGAAGTAATCCGTTCGGATTGCCCGGAAATGAAAAAAGCCGCTGACCCAGCGGCTTTTTTCGTATCATGGCAATACAAAACTCTCCCAATCCAACGATGACAAGGAGCAGACCATGGCAACCATCGCTTTTATCGGGCTCGGCGTAATGGGCTATCCGATGGCCGGTCACCTGTCGCGAGCAGGTCACAAGGTATCTGTGTGGAACCGCACCGGCGCAAAGGCTCAGCAATGGGCGAAACAGTACCCAGGAAAAGCCTGCAACAGTATTGCAGAAGCGGTCAACAATGCCGATGTGGTACTGACCTGCGTTGGTGCCGACAAAGACCTCGAAGAAGTCTACACAGCCCCTGAGGGGATCATCAGCAATACGCCGGCCACCGCCATTCTGGTAGACCACACCACAGCCTCTGCCGGCATTGCCGAGACCTTGGCTGAAGCCGCGCAGGCCAAGGGTCAGGGTTTCATTGATGCCCCGGTATCCGGCGGCCAGCAAGGGGCTGAAAACGGACTTTTAACCATTATGTGCGGCGGCAGTGATGACGATTTCCGGAAGGTCCAACCGATACTCGAATGCTACGCCCGGGCACTCAACCTGATGGGCCCGGTGGGTAGCGGCCAGAAAACGAAGATGGTCAATCAGATTGCCATTGCCGGCCTGGTTCAGGGTCTGTCAGAAGCCCTGCACTTTGCCGAACAGGCAGAGCTCGATGCACGCAAAGTGGTTGACGTGATTTCCAAGGGGGCGGCGCAGTCATGGCAGATGGAAAACCGTTCCGGCACCATGATTGACGGCGAATTTGAGCACGGTTTTGCGGTGGACTGGATGCGCAAGGACCTGGCCATCTGCCTGGAAGAAGCCCGCAAAAACGGCTCCAGATTGCCGGTAACGGCGTTGGTAGACCAGTTTTACGGAGATGTGCAGGAGATGGGCGGCAACCGCTGGGACACCTCTTCGCTGATTCAGCGGCTTCGCAAGAAGTAATGATTAGCCACGGACACTCGCGCCCGTGGCTAAACTATCACTTCTTCTTGTCCCGCGGCACCCAGCGGCCGTTTTCGTACCAGGCGGACCAACCGGTGGCTTTGCCATCCTGTTCCGACATCACGTACTGCTCTTTGGACTTCCGGCTATAACGGATCACCGTCGGGTTACCCTCGGGGTCTTTCTCCGGGGCGTCCATCAGGTAATCGTATTTCGGATCGATTTCCTTCCGGTGTGGTTTGATTTCCATCACCAGCGGTGGACGGGTTTCCCGGTTTTTCGGGAACTTGCTGGCAGCCAGGAACAGGCCGGAAGCACCATCACGGAGCACATAAGTGTCATCCACTTTCTGGCACTGAAGCTCTGGCATGGGTACCGGGTCCATTTTGGGCGGTGCTGGCTCGCCGTTCTTGAGCAATTTGCGCGTATTCTTGCACTCGGCATTAGTGCAACCGAAGTACTTGCCGAACCGGCCGGTCTTGAGCTGCATCTCGGAGCCACACTTGTCACACTCCAGCGTCGGCCCATCGTAACCTTTGATACGGAACGTACCCTCTTCAACCTCGTACCCCGAGCAGTCGGGATTGTTACCACACACGTGCAGCTTGCGCTTCTCGTCGATCAGGTAGCTGTCCATGGCCGTACCACATTTCGAACAGCGGCGCTTTTTCCGGAGCAGCCGGGTTTCGCCTTCCCCTTCCACGTCGTCGTCAGCGCTCACCACTTCGTCACCAGACACCAGGTTAATGGTGGTCTTGCAGCGCTCCTTGGGTGGCAGCGAATAGCCGGAGCAGCCTAGGAACACGCCGGTACTGGCCACCCGGATCTGCATATTCCGGCCACAGCTCGGGCACGGTATATCGGTTTCCGTGGGGGTATTGGCGCGCATACCGCCATCCGTCTTTTCAGCGCTTTCCAGCTGATTACGGAACTTGGCGTAGAAATCGTTCAGAACTTTTTTCCACTGAACTTCACCCTCGGCGATCTGGTCCAGCTCATCTTCGAGGCGCGCGGTGAAATCGTAATCCATCAGGTTCGGGAAGGACTCCGCCAGCCGCTCGGTCACGATTTCGCCCATCTTCTCCGCGTAGAAGCGGCGATTCTGAAGCTTTACGTAGCCCCGATCCTGAATAGTAGAAATAATGGACGCATAGGTGGACGGCCGGCCGATCCCCTGTTTTTCGAGCTCTTTGACCAAGCTTGCTTCGGTGTACCGGGGTGCCGGCTTGGTAAAGTGTTGGGTCGGATCCAACTTCCTGAGATCCAGAGGCTGATCCTCCTTGATATCCGGCAACGCCACGTCCTCATCTTTCTTGGTGGACTGAGGAGCAGCCTTCAGGAAGCCGTCAAACTTGACGATTCGACCCCGTGTGCGCAGCTCGTAGTCGCCGTTAGCCACCACAATCGAGGTACTCAGGAATTCGGCATCTGCCATCTGGCAGGCGATAAACTGACGCCAGATCAGGTCGTAGAGCTTCTCTGCGTCCTTTTCCAGGCCGGTAATATCCGTTGGCCTGCGAGCAACATCGGTCGGGCGAATCGCTTCGTGAGCTTCCTGAGCGCCTTCCTTGCTGCCGTAGACCCGCGGTTTCTCAGGCAAATAACGTTCGCCGAACTGCTTCTGGATGAACTCACGACAGCTGGCTACAGCATCCTGGCTGAGATTGGTGGAATCCGTACGCATGTAGGTAATAAAACCGGCCTCGTACAATCGCTGGGCCAGCATCATGGTTTTCTTGACACTGAACCCCATGCGGTTACTGGCCGCCTGCTGCAGCGTGGAGGTAATAAATGGTGCAGACGGACGGGATCGGGTCGGCTTGTCTTCGCGCTTGGCCACCTTGAAGCCGCCAGCCTTGAGCCGCTCAACGTGCTCCTTGCTCTGAGCCTCGTTGACCGGGCGGTAGGGCTTGTCGTTATAACGGGTGACTTCGAACCGGACCGGGTCTTTGGCGCCCTCGGCAGCAAGGTCTGCATGCAATTGCCAGAACTCTTCCGGCACAAACTTACGGATCTCCCGCTCCCGTTCCACAATCAGTCGTACGGCGACGGATTGCACACGCCCCGCAGACAGGCCCCGGGCAATCTTTGCCCACAACAGCGGCGAAACCATATAACCCACAACACGGTCCAGGAACCGGCGGGCCTGCTGCGCATTCACCCGGTTGTAATCCAGATTGCCCGGATCCTTGAAGGCTTCCTGAATCGCCCGTTTGGTAATCTCGTTGAACACCACACGACGGTATTTGTCCGGCTCGCCGCCAATTGTCTCCTGAAGGTGCCAGGCAATCGCTTCCCCTTCTCTGTCCAAATCCGTTGCCAGATAGATATGGTCAGCAGACTTGGCCAAACGCTTGAGCTCGCTGACCACCTTTTCCTTGCCGGGCAAAATCTCGTAACGGGCGCTCCAGTCATGGTCGGGATCGACACCCATACGGGCAACCAGCTGCTCCCGTGCCTTACGCTTCTTGTGCTCGGCTTTTTCTTCCGGGCTCATCTTGCGGGTGGCTGCGGCCTGCTTTGCCCGTTCTTTCGGGTCTGACTGGCTGCCACTACCACTGACAGGCAGGTCACGAATGTGGCCAACACTGGACTTCACGATAAAATCCGAGCCCAGGTACTTGTTGATGGTCTTCGCTTTCGCTGGTGACTCGACAATAACGAGACTTTTACCCATATCGGAGATCTGTATCCTTGGCGATAATTCGGTTAATAGCTGAACAAACCGCAAACTCGCATAAAAATCAGGCAACTGGAAAACATAGAGCTGCCATTGTGTATAGGCTCACTGTTTTACAGGGTCAAGAATTGCAAGACAACCCATTCTTTGATTTCAGTCAGCCTTTTTTTCAAATATCAGCAGCAGACACCAGGCCCTGAAACAGGAAGGCCCGGCAAAAGCCGGGCCTCCTGATGAGCGTTACTGATTCGGATCAACCGATCAGAGGCGCTCCCACACAGTGGCAATGCCCTGGCCAAGACCGATGCACATGGTGGAAACACCAAGCTTACCGCCTTTGGCCTGCATAACATTCAGCAGTGTGGTGGAGATACGGGCACCAGAGCAGCCCAGCGGATGGCCAAGGGCAATCGCGCCGCCGTTCAGGTTAACCTTCTCTTCCATGACGCCCAGCAGTTTCAGATCTTTCAAAACCGGCAGGGATTGGCCAGCGAAGGCTTCGTTCAGTTCCCAGAAGTCGATGTCTTCGACTTTCAGGCCAGCACGCTTCAGCGCCTTCTTGGTAGCCGGAACCGGACCGTAGCCCATGATCGCGGGATCACAGCCGGCAACTGCCATGCTGCGAATCTTGGCGATCGGCTTCAGGCCCAGGGCTTCTGCCCGCTCGGCTGACATCAGCACCATCGCAGCGGCACCGTCGGTCAGCTGCGAGGAAGTACCAGCAGTCACGGTACCGTTCTTCGGATCAAACGCCGGACGCAGCTGGCTGAGGGACTCAGCCGTGGTTTCTGGACGAATGGTCTCGTCTTCTTCGATCAGCTTCACAAAGCCATTTTCGTCATGACCTTCAACCGGAACGATTTCGTTCTTGAAGCGGCCTTCAACGGTAGCTTCGTGAGCCAGGCGATGGGAACGGGCACCGAACTCATCCTGTTGCTCACGGGTAATGCCGTGCATTTTCGCCAGCATTTCTGCAGTCAGGCCCATCATGTTGGAGGCCTTGGCAGTGTACTTGGACGCAGCCGGGTTGTGGTCAAAGCCAGCGGTCATGGGTACGTGGCCCATGTGCTCGACACCACCCACCATGAACACATCACCGTTGCCAGTCTGGATAGCCTGGGCAGCTGTGTGGATAGCGCTCATGGCGGAACCACACAGACGGTTAACGGTCTGGGCAGCAGACTCGTGAGGGATACGGGTCAGCAGGGAAATCTGCCGTGCCACGTTAAAGCCCTGCTCTTTGGTCTGGTTTACACAGCCCCAGATCACATCTTCTACTTCTTTCGGGTCGAGCTTCGGGTTGCGCTCAAACAGTGCTTCAATCAGCGCAGCGGACAGAGTCTCGGCGCGAACGTTGCGGAAACAGCCGTTTTTGGCACGACCCATCGGAGTCCGCACGCAATCGACGACGACAACGTCTCTCGGATTAAGGCTCATAGATCTTTCTCCGTTCGGAAATCTCGTTAGGGTTAGCCAAAGAACTTCTTGCCAGTCTTGGCCATTTCACGCAGCTTCTCGGTCGGCGCGTACAGCGGGCCAAGATCTGCGTACTTGTCTGCCAGTTCGACGAACTTGTCGACGCCCATGTCGTCGATGTAGCGCAATGCACCACCACGGAACGGAGGGAAGCCGATACCGTAGATCAGGCCCATGTCTGCATCGGCCGGGTCTTCAACAATGTTGTCTTCCAGGCAGCGAACGGTTTCCAGGCACAGAGGAATCATCATGCGGGCGATGATTTCTTCTTCGTCGAAGTCCTTGCTGCCGTTAACCACAGGCTCGATAAGCTTGTAGGTTTCTTCGTCGACAACTTTCTTCGGCTTGCCCTTCTTGTCTTCTTCGTACTTGTAGAAGCCCTTGTCGTTCTTCTGACCGTAACGGTTGTTCTCGAACATCACGTCAATGCCAGACTTGAAGTCGGCCTTCATGCGATCCGGGAAGCCCTCTGCCATCACCTCGTTGGCGTGCTTGGCAGTGTCCATACCTACAACGTCGAGCAAGTAAGCCGGGCCCATGGGCCAGCCGAACTTTTCCATCACCTTGTCGATCTTCTGGAAATCAGCACCGTCACGCAGCAGCGCGGCAAATCCACCGAAATACGGGAACAGAACACGGTTAACCAGGAAGCCCGGGCAATCGTTGACCACGATCGGGGTCTTGCCCATGGCCTTGGCGTAAGCAACAGTGGTCGCGATGGCGCGGTCACTGGTCTTCTCGCCACGGATAACCTCAACCAGCGGCATCATGTGCACCGGGTTGAAGAAGTGCATGCCACAGAAGTTCTCCGGACGCTTCAGGTTCTTGGCCAGAAGGTTGATGGAGATGGTAGAGGTGTTGGACGTCAGGATGGTGTCCTCGCGAACCGCGTCTTCAGTTTCACGCAGAACCGCATCTTTAACCTTCGGGTTCTCAACAACCGCTTCAACAACCAGATCTACGCTCTTGAAATCACCGTAGTTCAGGGTCGGCGTGATGTTGTTCAGAACGTCGCCCATCTGGCCGGCGTCCATCTTGCCCTTGGCAACACGCTTGGACAGCAGCTTCTTGGCTTCATTCAGACCCAGCTTGATGCCGTCCTGATTGATGTCCTTCATAACAATCGGCGTGCCTTTCAGTGCAGACTGGAACGCCACACCGCCACCCATGATACCGGCACCCAGTACAGCGGCCAGTTTCACGTCGGAGGCTTCTTTTTCCCAGGCACTGGCTTTCTTCTTCAGAGCCTGGTCGTTCAGGAACAGACCAACCAGACACGCGGCAACGTTGGTCTTGGCCATCTTGGCGAAGCCTTTGGCTTCCACTTCGATCGCCTTGTCGCGGGTCATGCCGGCATGCTTCTGCATGGTCTTGATGGCTTCCACCGGCGCCGGGTAGTTCTTGCCAGCCTTGCCGGCCACGAACGCCTTGGAAATCTCAAACGCCATCATGCTTTCCATGGCGTTCAGCTTGATCTTGCCCTTCTTCTCTTCACGACGGGCCAGGTTATCCAGCTTGCCTTCGTTGCACTGGTTGATAATGGCAACAGCGGCAGCTATCAGCTTGTCTGCTTCAACCACGGCATCAACAGCACCCACTTTCAGAGCGGCATCGGCGCGGTTTTCAGTACCACCGGCAATCCACTCAACGGCGTTGTCCACACCCACCAGACGGGACAGACGTACAGTACCGCCAAAGCCCGGGAAGATACCCAGCTTCACTTCCGGCAGACCAACCTTGGCCTTGGGAGCCATAACACGGTAGTCGGTGGCCAGACACATCTCAAAACCACCGCCCAGAGCGATACCGTTGATAGCGGTAACCGTCGGGAACGGCAGATCTTCGATGGCGTTGAAAACTTCGTTCGCCTTCAGGTTGTTAGCAACGAGGTCTTCCTCGGAACCTGCAAACAGCTCGGTGAACTCGGTGATATCCGCACCGACAATAAAGCTGTCCTTGGAGCTGGTGACTACCAGGCCCTTGAGGTTCTTCTGGGATTTGAGTGCTTCAGCTGCGGCGCCCAGCTCTTCGATGGTGAGACGGTTGAACTTGTTAACTGACTCGCCCTGCAAGTCAAAGTCCAACTGAGCGATCCCGCCTTCGATCTCTTTAACCGTGATGGCTTTACCTTCGTAAATCATCAACTGATCTCCAGTCTGTGTTTGGAACTGCTGACAACCGGTTGGCGAAACGCCGAGCCGACTGCCTGTGCAGCGAGATTTCGGTCACTGCCCGATCATTCGATCCAAAAAATTCATACAGTCGTTTGAATCGTGAGGACACACGATGAAAAAAAAAGACGCGTTTGTCAATTTGTTTCTTGATGAAACCTGAAGAAAAAAGGGAGTACAGCCTGTAAGAGCCGGAAACTACTTGATTAGCCGGCAGAGTTACTTTAACTTCGAGATGCGACTTTAGTCCACAATAATAAAACAGTATTACGGAGACTCATCCGATGAAAGACGCTCGCCTGCGCATTCAGTCACTGCTTGCCGCACTGCTACTACTATCCCTGACCGCGTTTGGCGCCCAGGCACAGGACACCGGCGCAGACTTCCTGTCAGATCTGCACGATTTCCGCATCAACAATTATCTGGCCCTGGACTCGTTCTACGCATTCAGCGCCAACGGCGACACGGAAGCCCTCAATCGTATCGTGGGCAGTATCAATGCCTCCAATAATGCGATGAACGCCGTGATCGCCAGCACCAGTGGCGTTCTGTCGCCACAACAAGTAGAAGGACTCAATCAGGATTTCGATCAGTTCAAGGATCTCATGCGCGGAAACATCAACGAAGTCCGGGATCGCGGCTACCCTGACCTCCGCCTGATGGCCGATCTCGCAAACAAGGCGTCAAGCATGAACGAGCGTGCTACAGAGCTTTATGGTGTTGCCCAGGAGAACAGCGGCACCCAGGCTGACGCGCGTATTGAGTCTGCACGCTCCGCGGCCGTGGTGATGGCACAAATGATGGCAAGGTACTCCGCGCGCACCCACTCGTCCGTGGCCCAGACGTTCCAGGGCGCATCAGACGAAGCGTCGCTGGACCAGCAGGCTCTGATGTTTGACAGCTTGCTGGCCCAGGTACAATCAGGCTCCGCCAGTGCTGAGCTCAAGGCCGCCATTGATGATGTCAGCTCCAAATGGCAGTTCATCCGCAGCTCCTACATCAACTACAACGAAAACAACGTCAGCTTCGTCATTGACCGCTATTCCAAAGGGATCATTCGCAGCCTGACCACCACCATCGAAATCCTCGAAAGTAACGCCTGATGTGTCTTCGGGCGGATTAACGATCCGCCCGAAGTTTCCCTTCCTGTTGATGCCCGTCAGAATCCCGCTACACTTTCTCGTATAAACTGTTGATACTGACTATTACCCCAATTCGCAAAGGAGTGACTGAATGTCGACCTACAACAAGATGCTGGTTGCCATTGACCTGACAGAAGAAGCCCCGCAGGTTCTGAACAAAGCGAAAGCCATCTGCGACGCCTATGGTGCCGAGCTTTTTCTCGTCCATGTTGTTGAGCCGGTGGGTTACGCTTACGGTGGTGATATCCCGATGGACCTGACCGAACTTCAGGACCAGTTGGACAAAGCCGCCCGCGAGCAGCTGGCGAAGTACGGTGACCAGCATGGCGTGCCGAAAAGCCACCAGATCGTCACGGTTGGCCGTCCGGAATCCGAAATCCATCGTCTGGTAAAAGACCAGGGCGTTGATTTGGTGATCGTTGGCAGCCATGGCCGCAAGGGGTTTCAGTTGCTTCTGGGCTCAACTGCCAACGGCGTACTGCACGGCACCCAGTGCGACGTTCTGGCAATCCGAATTCATTGACGCGTTTTGGCGAAGGCCAGCTCGTTGTGATGCACCGACAAAGGGAGGCTTAAGCCTCCCCTTTCATTCTTGCCTGCAACTTCCTGAGCTGACTTTCCAGTGAAACACTGACACTCGACGCCATCGAGAAGAAATTCAGCAGCGCCTTAAGGTTGCTGTCGCCTTTGCAGACTGCGTGAATCCGTTGCCAGAGCGCCTGATTCACCAACTGAAGCCTCTGATTCCGCTCTACCAGCCCTTTCAGCTCCCAATCAGCCTGCTCCTGGTTCCGCTGGGAAAACAACTGCTGCAGTAGATAGTAGCCGACGCTCCGCATAACGAATTCATCGCTGTTGGCGAATGGGAGATGATGCAGCGCCATCGGCTTGAGTTCTGACAGCACCGGGCAGCCACTGGTTGCCATCTTCAGCCCAAGCAATGAACGCAGCGCTTCCTCAAGCGTTGTCTGCTTGGAGTAAGTACGCCGCTCGTCGGTGACCTCCACATTCACCTTCTGGTAAGCATCTTCGGCCTGAAACGCTTCAACTACCGGCAGGATTTCAACCGCCGCCGGGCAGTATTCCACCTCGCCCGCTTTCAGGGGGCAATTAGAGCACTTGCAATGCTCAAGTCTGACCCAGGAAGGGAATCCCGAGGCCGGTGGCTTCGCCGCTTCACCGGTGACCTTGAATTCGATGTTTCGTCCATCATGAAATTTAAAATTATAATTGATGTTCATTGACTCGCCTGTTCTTCCAGCTCCATCCACCGCTCGATGACCGACTCCAGCCGGGTTTCCGTTTCCGACAACTTCTCAAGAGTGGTTGAGACTTCGTCCGGTGGGCCTGAATAAAATTCCGGGGCAGAAATTAGTTCCTGAAGTTCTGCCACCTCACGTTCCAGCGCCTCAATCTTGCCAGGCAGCTGTTCCAGTTCCAGTTTAAGCTTGTAACTCAGCTTTGCGGCCTTCGGTTTTGCCGACTGCGACACAGTCTCTGACACCGGCTGCGTATTTTTGTCCGAACTGTCGGATTTATCACGCTTGTCCTGCTTGTCGAGGCGACTTCCGGAGGTCTCCGAGGGAAACCTGCCGCCCTGCCGACGCCAGTCTGTGTACCCGCCAACGTACTCCCGTACCGAACCGGAGCCATCCAGAAAGATGGTATCCGTCACCACATTATCGAGAAATTCCCGATCGTGACTAATGACGATGACTGTACCGTTAAAGTTCCCTAGTTGTTCTTCCAGCAATTCAAGGGTTTCGACATCCAGGTCATTGGTAGGTTCATCCAACACCAGTATATTGGCCGGCTTGCTGAAAAGCTTGGCCAGCAACAAACGCGCGCGTTCGCCACCGGAGAACACCCTGACCGGGGAACGGGCACGCTCAGGTGTAAACAGGAATTCCTGGAGATAGCCCAGAACATGCTTGCTCTGGCCGTTGATATCGATGAATTCGCGGCCTTCAGCCAGGTTATCGAGGGCATTACGTGAGAGATCCAGCTCTCCCCGAAGCTGATCAAAGTACGCCACTTGCAGGTTGGTCCCCAGGCGGATACTACCCTCAGTAGGCTCAAGCTCACCAAGCAGCAACCTGACCAGGGTGGTTTTACCGGTG
This sequence comes from Marinobacter sp. LQ44, assembly GCF_001447155.2. Taxonomy (NCBI): domain Bacteria; kingdom Pseudomonadati; phylum Pseudomonadota; class Gammaproteobacteria; order Pseudomonadales; family Marinobacteraceae; genus Marinobacter; species Marinobacter sp. LQ44. Next base: position 494,423 of record NZ_CP014754.1, read on the forward strand.
CCGTTCTCCCCCACCAGACCAATCTTGTCGCCCCGGATCACCGTCAGGTCCATATCGCGCACAACCTGTTGACCGCCCGGGTATGAGAAGCCAGCCTGTCGCGACTCTGCCACCAGCTTGCCGGATTTCGCCGCCTCTTCCACGGAGAAGTTTGCCGTACCTCCTCGCACCCTACGCTGTCGATGCTCCTCGCGCATAGCCTTCAAAGCCCGCACGCGCCCCATGTTCCTGGTGCGGCGGGCCTTGATACCCTGTCGAATCCAGGCCTCTTCCTGTTTCAGGCGCTTATCGAACAATGCGCTCTGGCGCTCTTCATCTTCCAGCGCCTTCTCCTTGAGCTCGAGATACCGGTCATAGCTGGCAGCAAAACTGATCAGCTGCCCACGGTCGAGTTCAACCACCCGCGTGGCCATGCGCCTGATAAATGCCCGATCATGACTGACAAACAGCATCGCCCCGCGAAACTGGGTCAAGGCCTCCTCCAGCCAGGCAATAGCGGGCACATCAAGGTGGTTAGTTGGCTCGTCCAGCAACAGGATATCCGGCTCTGCCACCAATGCCTTTGCCAGCAAAACCCGGCGTTGCCACCCACCTGAGAGGGTGTTGAGGCGGCGGTCCGGGTCTATGCCATATTGCCCCAGAATGGTGTTCACCTTTTGATCAAGGCGCCAGCCATCCAACGACTCCAGGCGCTCCTGGACCTTCATCAGACTATTCATCGAGGCCTCGTCAGCGTGTTGGGACAGCCGATGAAATTCCGCCAAGAGTTCGCCGGTTTCCGGAAACGCCGAAGCCACAACGTCATAAGCCGTCCGGACATCGTCTGCTGGCAGGCTCTGAGGCAATACCGCAAGCACCGAGCCTTCCTCAAGACGGACAACACCCGCATCCGGGGTGACGTCACCACTGACGATTTTCAGTAGGGTTGACTTGCCCTCGCCGTTACGCCCGAGAAGGCACACTCGCTCCCCGGGATCAATCATCAGGGTTGCCTCATCCAGCAATGGATGCATGCCGAAGGCCAGGGATATTTTTTCCAGTGTTAACAAAGGCACCTTGATCAAGACTCCTGTTGGGAAATGTCTACGGCATCGCCGACCGAAAGGCGCCCGCTACCCTGGTGAACGATGTTCTGGCCGAAAATCACACCATCCCCGGTTTTGCGATAACGGGAGAGCGTTCTGAGGGGCTCGGTATCCGGATCTTTCAGGCCAGTATCCGGGTCTACCGTGGTCATGACGCACCGGGAACAGGGTTTTGCGACCGCAAACCGGGTTTCGCCGACGGTAATACTTTGCCAGCCATCTTCAGACCAGGCCTCAGCCCCTGAAATGACAACGTTCGGCCGAAAACGTCGCATTTCCACGGCTTTGGCCAGCCGGCTATTGAGCTCATCCAGGGATGCCTGATTGGTTATCAGCAAGGGGAACCCATCGGCAAATCCGACCCGGCGGTTTTCCGGCACCCGCAACGGGTCTACACGACGAAAACTCTCATCGGGCATGTACACAAAACGAAGGGACTGGCCAACGTAACGGCTGATCGCTGCATCGGCTGCCTCAGGGCCGGTTACGGCGTCCACTGTATCGCGCCATACCTTGACCACCGTTCTGCCATTGCCGGGCTTGAGGACGAAGTCACCCTGCCCCGGAATACCGATCTCAACACCCTCAGGCCCCAAACGGGTCGCAACATTTGCCAACACAGGTAGCTGTCGCTGGGTTATAAACTGCTCCTCATCGTTCACCAGCATCCAACGCCGGTCCCCGGCGGGTCCGAACTCATCCAGTTCGAATGACGACACTTCGATGCCAGCCAGGGACTTGACCGGGTATATAAAGAGGGATTGAACGCGCATGATGACCCCCCTTGCAAGTCACAGGTTTGGGATGGAAGTGAGCGAGTATAACCGACGAAACCTTGTCCATGGGGGAGAAATGCGGAACAGGAAACAAAAAAACCCGGCCTTGTGGGCCGGGTCAGACTGCTGACAAACCCTCGCCATTTCGGCGGGGGTTTGTTGTAATTGGGGTATCGACTTTTCAGAGGCTGCCCCATGCTCAAAGAGCCGTCCCCGCAACAACACGAACTCGAGATGGTCAGTCTCGAATCGCTGGTCCCCGACAACCACCTTCTCCGCAACATTGATCAGTACATCGATTTCGAATTTATTCGTGACCGGGTTCGACATTTGTACTGCTCGAACAATGGTCGGCCGGCACTCGATCCGGTGGTGCTGTTCAAGATGCTGTTTCTGGGCTATCTGTTCGGCATTCGCAGTGAGCGTCAGCTGGTGCGGGAGATACAGGTTAACGTGGCCTATCGTTGGTTCTTGCGCTTCAACCTGACCGACAAGATTCCGGACGCCTCTACTCTGAGCCAGAACCGCCGGCGGCGGTTCCAGGACACTACCATCTATCAGGACATCTTTGATGAGATCGTGCTCCAAGCCATGGGCTATGGCCTCGTGGGCGGCGAAGTGTTGTACACCGACAGCACGCACCTCAAGGCCAACGCCAACAAGAACAAGTACGATCTGAAACAGGCGGAGGAGAAGGTGGCGGCCTACCTGAACAGCCTGGAAGATGCCATCGAAGGCGATCGCAAAGCCCAGGGCAAAAAGCCCTTGAAAACGAAGCTGTCCGAGCAGCCAGCCAAGACCAAAGACACCAAGATCAGCCGTACCGATCCGGACAGTGGCTATATGGTTCGGGAAGGCAAGCCCAAGGGCTTCTTCTACCTTGATCACCGCACCGTCGATGGCCGCAACGCCATCATCACCGACAGCTACGCCACGCCGGCCAACCTGCACGACAGCCGCCCCTACCTCGACCGGCTCGATCGACAATGTGAGCGATTTGGCTTCGATGTCTGGGGTGTAGGCCTGGATGCGGGTTACTACACGGCAGGTATCTGCAAGGGCCTGGAAGACCGGGGCATCTATGGGGTCATGGGTTACCGGCGACCAAACAAGCCCAAGGGCTATCTCCCAAAGCGGGCCTTCACCTATGACGCTGAAGCGAATACGTATCGCTGCCCGCAAGGTCAGCAACTGATCTACGCCACGACCAATCGGCTGGGCTACCGTGAGTACAAGTCCAATCCGGCTCACTGCAAAGACTGCCCACTATTAAGCCAATGCACGCGCAGCGCCAACCACGTCAAAGTGCTTACCCGGCATGTCTGGCAGGACAGCAAAGACCGAACAGATAGTTACCGGTTAACCCCGTGGGGCAAGGCGCTCTACAAACGACGACAGGAAACCGTGGAGCGGTCGTTCGCCGATGCCAAACAGTTGCATGGTCATCGTTACGCTCGATTGCGAGGGCTCTCGAAAGTGCGTGAACAGTGCCTGTTGGCCGCCGCTGCCCAGAATATGAAGAAGATCGCGCAGATCCTGGCGCGTCTTTTATGGCTCAAATCCCTTGGTATACCTGGGTTACAGAGGCCCATCCGGGAATGGGCCCAAAAACTGGCCGATCTGGAGTGTTGGGAATCCGGTCGGGATTATTGGACTCAATCCATCGCCAACGGAATTTAACAGCGTCCAAACGCAACGAACCCCGGAAAAACCGGGGTTCGTCAGCAATCTGACCCGGCCTTGTGGGCCGGGTTTTTTTTGTGAATCTGGAGCGGGAAACGAGATTCGAACTCGCGACCCCAACCTTGGCAAGGTTGTGCTCTACCAACTGAGCTATTCCCGCTTGCTGCCAGAGGGCGTTGCCTCTCAACGGCTGCGTATTCTACTGATAAGCGATCAGCCGTCAACAATTTTTGTTAAAAAATTGTGATTACCCTCAGCCATAGCGTTTTACTGGCCAAATCGACGCCCACCAGCCAGGTAGGCCTGCTCTGCCTCCGTGGATGTTCGCCCCAGCGCCTTGTTTCGATGCGGGAAACGGCCGTATTGCCGCACAATATCCCGGTGGTCAATAGCTGACTGCAGGAAGCTCCCAAGAAACTCGGCGAGCAATCCGTCGGCACTGGCAACCAACTGCTCGTAACATGCCACTGACAAATCCTGATCTTTCTTAAGCTCAGAGTGCTGCATGGGCATGTAAAGAAACGCCCTTTGAATCAGCGGCAACTCAAGATCCTGCCCCCTGTCCATTGCCTGCCTGGTCAGATTGCGGGCCAGCCGATCACTTTCAAACGCCAGCGCAGCGCCACGGAAGATATTACGGGTAAACTGATCAAGCAGCAGTATTTCGGCCAATGCGCCTCCCGCTTCATTTCGCCAGTGCTCCAGACCCTGTTCAGAGGCGAACAGCACCAGAGAAAGGAAGCGTCTCCGAATTTCCTGGTCAAACTTTCGATCGGACCGAAACCAACGGTTTCGATGTTCCGCATCCGGCAGCCCATGCTCATCCAATTCACCAAACCAGAAATCCAGAAGCTCTTTCCAATCGAACATTTACCGACTCCCTGTTACATTTAACTCAGCGGGGGGACAGGATCTTATTTGATTACGACCGAATCATTCCATTTGACCACCCAGGAGCAACCATGACCCATTCTCACCGAATTATTCTGCTGGCCCACGGCAGCAGCGACCAACGCTGGTGCGAAACCTTTGAAAAGCTGGCAGCACCTACACTCAAGTCGGTAGAGAATGCGGCCATCGCCTATATGGAACTGGCCGAACCCTCGCTGGAAACCATCGTCAGCCAGGGCAAAGCAGAGGGCACCCAACACTTTACCGTGGTTCCTCTATTTCTGGCAGCAGGCCGGCACCTGCGCAAAGATGTACCGGCAATGATCGCAGAGCTGGAAAGCCTGCATGGCGTCCGGATCAAACTGGCACCACCCATCGGCCAGAATCCTCAACTGGGCGATGCCATCCGCGATGTTGTACTTCAGGAACTGGAGAATAGCGGATCCTGAACCCATCAGCCGACTGGAGAAGCTGACCATGGAGCAAAAAATCCTGATTACCGGTGGTACCGGTTTTATCGGCACTATTCTCTGCCGCGAACTGGCCAATAAAGGATACGGGCTGACCGTTCTCAGTCGTCAACCGGAAGAAACGGTTCGAGCACTTTGTGGCCGGGTAGAAGTGACCTCAGACCTGAAACTTCTTAGAGGGCACCAAGGGTACCATGCCGTCATCAATCTGGCCGGCGAAGGCATCGCCGATAAGCGGTGGACGTCAGCCCGAAAACAGGCTCTGCTGGACAGTCGCATTGGCGTAACCCGGACGTTGGTAGATGTATGCAGAAGCTGGCAAAGCGCCCCTGAGGTTCTGGTATCCGGCTCCGCCGTCGGTTTCTATGGCGACCAGGGGGATCATCTGGTGACAGAGGATTCCCACCCACATCCTGAGTTCACCCATGAGCTATGTCGTGACTGGGAGCAGGCGGCGCTGTCCATGGAGGAACTGGGCACCAGGGTGTGCCTGTGTCGCACCGGCATTGTGACTGGCAGAGGTGGCGGATTCCTGCAAAGAATGATCCTGCCCTTCCGGCTTGGCCTTGGCGGTCGCCTCGGCAACGGGCAACAGTACATGCCCTGGGTGCACAGGGATGATGTGGTATCAGGGCTTATCTGGATGCTTGAGAACCACCATGCGAAGGGAGCCTACAACATGGTCAGCCCCAATCCGGTCACCAACCGGGAGTTCACCAAAACCCTCGGCAAGGTTGTTCACCGGCCCACGGTATTCCCGGCCCCCGCGCCGGTGCTCAAACTGGCACTGGGTGAAATGGCAGGGCTGTTACTCACAGGGCAGAAAGCAGTTCCGGCGAAATTGCAGCACGAGGGCTTCCGGTTCAAATACGCCGAATTGGAACCAGCACTGGCGGACAGCGTGGCGGGGTAATTTTTTCAAAAAAATCGTTGACAGGGCAAAAGCCCTTACTTAATATACGCGCCACCTCGACGAGGCAAGTTGTTGAAAACGTTGCGTCCCCTTCGTCTAGTGGCCTAGGACTCCGCCCTTTCACGGCGGCAACAGGGGTTCGAACCCCCTAGGGGACGCCAATTTTTTCAATCGGTTAACCGACTTCTTTCCGGTTATCCGCCCTGTCCTCTATGTTGACCATTGTGACCTTTTCCTCCGTGGGCTTTCTGGTCTTTCATTACGAAAATCCCAACCCCCACAAAAAAGCCAACCATCAGCAACACGGTTGCGATACCTGCGATAACGACTGCATCCATATACATAGCGTTAACTCCTGTTCTATCTGAAACTTGATTAAGCTCAGGTTACGCCCGGGCGACCAACCCCGTATTGATCTGTGTCAAAGACAACTATCACCTCTTTCATTTCTCAAACTGCGAAACACCGCCCGAATTATTCCGTTATTTCCTGTATTTGCAGCGCATTCAACATAAACTACTGCTATAGTCGTTAACAGGATAAGCACCCACTTTTGCGCATCTTATGTCCGATATCCAATGTGATAGCGAAGTTCGCAACATGCCAGCATTCATGCCCCGATTGAGGCGTATTCGCAAAGCCTCTCCGCTTTCGTTCAGGCTCCTGGCATGGATCCTATTGTTCAGTACTGCCTTCACGCTTCTGGCAGCGGGCGTGCAGATCTATTCTGATTACCGTAAAGACCTGTCACTGATCGAAGAACGGATGGAGGTGATTGAATCCGGCTACGCCTCAAGCCTGGCCCGAAGCCTCTGGGCCCTGGATCAGAAACTGCTGCAAACCCAGATGGAAGGCATCCTCAGCCTACCGGACATCATCCACCTCCGACTCCGAATTGAGCCTGACTCCGAACTTGTGATGGGCGAGATCCCGAGGCACGCAGACACCCTTGTCCACCGGTTCGAACTCGTTCAGCGAGATGGCAATGAATTCCTGCTTGGGGAACTTGAGATTACCGCCAATTTGGAGCGGGTGTATGGTGAACTCCAACGAAAGGTCGGCGTTATTCTCGCCACGCAGTTCCTGACCGTCTTTGTTGTTTCCGTGCTTATCCTGTGGATATTCCAGCATCTTGTAACCCGCCACCTCACTGCCATGGCTGACTACACCAAGGATCTGTCCCTGAAAAACCTGTCCCGGCCCCTGGTACTGGACCGTCCTGACAGTGCAGCCAATGGCAAAGACGAACTGGGCATGGTGACAGACGCCATCAACCAGATGCAGGAAAGGCTGAACGAGGATGTTGCCCGGCGTGAGCGAGACGCAGCCGACATCCTGAAGTTTTCCAAGGCCATTGATCAAAGCCCCTCCTCGGTTCTGATCTGTGATCGCCAATGGCGGATCGAGTACGCTAACCGTAAATTCAGCCAACTCACTGGCCACACCATCGACGACATCATCGGCAAACATCCGTCACACCTGATCGAAAACAGTATGGACATCCAGGATGCCCGCCACCTTTGGCAGTCCATCAGGCTCCAGGTGCAACGGGTTGGTGTTTGGCAAGGCGAAGTCAACAGCGTCCGGCGCAATGGTGAGCGCTACTGGGAGCAGCTGGTGGTCACCCCTATCCGCGATAATAACGGTGACACCACCGGCTACCTGATCCTCGGTGAAGACATCAGCATCCGTAAGCGTTATGAACAGCAACTGTTGCGCCAGGCCAATTACGACATATTGACCGGCCTGCCAAACCGGATGCTGGCCCTGGATCGCCTCAAGCTGGCGCTGGCCCAGGCTCGCCGAGACAATTCCCAGGTTGGGGTCATGTTCCTGGACCTCGACAACTTCAAACACATCAACGACACCCTCGGCCACGATGCCGGCGATACGCTGCTGGTTGAGGCCGCCCGTCGCATATCCAGCTGCCTCAGGGGCACCAGTACCGTAGCCCGCCTGGGTGGGGATGAGTTTCTGGTTATCCTGCCGGGCCTCACGGGAACTGAGTCCTCATGCCAGGTCGCGGAGAGGATCCTTAAAACCTTTGCCCCCGCGTTTATGCTCAATGGCCAGGAAGTCTTCGTGACAACCAGTATCGGGATCGCCATCTTCCCTACCGACTCCGATAACAGTGGCACATTGCTCCAGCATGCAGATGCCGCCATGTATCAAGCCAAGCATAAAGGAAAGAGCTCCTACGCCCAGTTCACGCCGGAAATGACTGAAGTGTCCCATGAACGGCTTCAGATGGAGTCCCACATGCGTAAGGCGCTGGAGCTTGGAGAATTCGAGCTGTATTACCAGCCGATAGTGGACACCGCTTCTGGCTCATTGGTCGGTGCCGAGGCGCTGCTGCGCTGGAATAATCCGGCCATGGGCATGGTTATGCCCGACCGGTTCATTCCGCTGGCTGAAGAAACCGGCCTGATCATCCCGATCGGTGAATGGGTTATCGAGGAGGCCTGCAAGGCCGCTGTTGCCTGGCGAGCCATGACCGGCCTCGAATCACTTTCGATTGCTGTCAACGTATCCCCGCGTCAGTTTAGAGATCCCGGCTTTACCGATGCAGTCATGCGTTCCCTCAACGCCAGCGGCCTGCCGCCGGAATGCCTTGAGCTGGAGATTACCGAAAGACTTATTCTTGATAACACCATTGAAACTGCTGATATCCTGAGGCAATTGGATAGAACCGGCATCCGGCTGTCGGTTGACGACTTCGGAACCGGCTATTCGGCCCTCAGCTATCTGAAGTCGTACCCGTTCGACACACTCAAGATCGACAAGTCCTTTATTCAGGATGTGTTGAACGAAAGTGGAGACGCCTCACTCGTGCGCGCTATCATCAACATGGCCCACAGTCTTGGACTGAAAGTCATCGCCGAGGGCGTCGAAGAAGAGGGGCAAACCCACTTCCTCAAAAATGAAAACTGCGACTATTCCCAGGGCTACTTCTACAGTCGCCCGATGCCCGAGCAGGATTTCATCTACTGGCTGGAAACCAATCATCGGGCCAATCTCTGAATCATCAAAACGGCACCAAGCATGAACGAAACAATACTGGTCGTGAACTGCGGCAGTTCCTCTATCAAACTCGCGCTGTTCGACAGCAACCTCGAGAAACAAGCCTCTGCACTGGCTGAACGGTTGAACAACCCTGACTCAATGGCAAAGATTTCCGGCGATAGCGTACCGGTGGCCTTACCGGCAAACGCTTCCCACGACCATGCCCTGCAGGCCCTGGTGAACGCTTTCTACGATCGCAACCTGATGAGCCGAGAGCCTGCCTCCATCGGTCATCGGGTGGTTCATGGTGGCGAGGCCTTTCGGGAGGCAGCACTGATCGACAAAAACACCATAAAAGCCATTGAGGATTGTGCCTCACTGGCGCCACTTCACAATCCGGTCAACCTGATCGGCATCAACGCTATGCAGCGCCTGTTTCCGGATGTACCGCAGGTGGCGGTTTTCGACACCGCTTTCCATCAGAGCCTGCCAAAACGGGCCTTCCTGTATGCCCTGCCTGAACACTATTACCGGGAATGGGGTATCCGGCGCTATGGGTTTCACGGCACCAGCCATCAATTTATGGCCCATGAGTCTTCGCGCCGACTGGGGAAGACTCCGGCGACAACGTCCATCATTTCAGCGCATCTCGGGAATGGCTGCAGCATTACAGCCATTGATAACGGCATCAGCAAAGATACCAGCATGGGGCTGACGCCACTGGAGGGGCTGGTAATGGGCACCCGAAGTGGCGATGTCGACCCGGGGCTGTTTGACTACCTGGCCGGGCGCGGCATCAGCGCCAGTGAAGTTCATAGGGTATTGAACCAGGACAGTGGCTTGCTCGGGCTGTCTGGCCAGACCAACGATATGCGTTCGCTGTGCGAGCTGGCTGACCATGGCCACGAACCTTCACAACTGGCCATCGATGTATTCTGCTTCCGCCTGGCGAAGTACTTTGGGGCCATGACGGTGTCCCTGAGCCATCTGGATGCCCTGGTGTTTACCGGTGGCATCGGAGAGAACAGCGCGAGGGTCAGAGCCCGGACGATCGAACACATGAAATTGCTGGGCGTTACTCTCGATCCGGACCTGAACAGCCATCACGGCCATTACAGTGAAGGCCATATTGGCGACGCGGATTCGCGTTTTCCGGTACTGGTCATCCCGACCAATGAAGAACTGGTGATTGCCAGAGAAGCGAGCCGGCTCGCTAACCTAAACTGACATTCAAGGACGTAATCAGGAACCACTATGGCTAAGAGTCTGTTTATTGCCCCGACTTCCCTCGATTCAGGCCTCACTTCCGTATGCCTGGGCCTGCTGAGGGCCCTGGAACGGGAAGGCGTAAGCGTTGGGTTTTACAAGCCTTTCAGTCAATCCGTGCATCACGGTGAGGCCCGGCACAATGAAGGCAAGGACTCCTCCGTTGAGTTCGTCCGCTCCCGCAGTCACCTTCAGACACCTGATCCTCTACCCCTCAAACAGGCCCAACAGTTATTGAACCACGGCAAGGCAGACTTGCTGCTGGAAACCATCGTAGGCGAATACCAGAAGGTTGCTAAAGACTTCGACGTTGTCATCATCGAAGGCTTGGTGCCAGATCGTAGCGAGGCCTACATTGCCCGTCTCAATGTCGAGGTGGCCCGAAACCTGAATTCCGAGGTCATTCTCGTCAGCACGCCCAGAACCTGCACCGCCTCTGAGCTTGATGAAGAACTCGACTTCTCTGCACGGATATTTACCGCCCCCTCAGACCCGGATGTGATCGGCGTTATCCTCAACAAAGTGGGCGCCCCCGAGAAAACAGGTATCGCCCTGGACCAGCAGCCAGACCATCAACATCAGGAAATCAACTATCAGGAAGCCTGTTCGGTGTTTAATTCCGGGCGTTTCCGCCTGTTAGGTGAAATCCCCTGGCAACCGCATTTGCTGGCACCCCGCGTTTCCGACGTGGCCAGAGAGCTCGCCGTGCCGGTACTCCATGAAGGTCAGATGCACGCCCGCCGGGTTCAGCGTGTCTCCGTGTGCGCCCGAACCATCCGGAACATGACCGACATCTTGCGGCCGGGTACCCTGCTGGTCACTCCGGGTGACCGTGAAGACATTGTTGTGACCACGGCCGTCGCAGCACTCAACGGTGTGCCACTCGCTGGCTTGATGCTCACCGGTGGCCTGATGCCCGATGACAGGGTGATTAACCTGTGTCGGCGGGCCCTCGCAACGGGCCTGCCAGTGCTCAGCTCCTCAACCAACACCTATGAAACCGCCCATATGCTTGCCAACCTGTCGGCCACCATTCCCATCGATGACCCCGACCGGATAGAACAGGCCATGGAGTCAGTCGCGACACGAATTGATACCGACTGGCTGCAAGAGCACCTGAAGGTGCAGCGCCAGGGGCGCTTGTCGCCACCTGCTTTTCGTTATCAGTTGTCTGAGCGCTCTCGGGCCGCCAACAAGCGAATTGTGCTGCCAGAAGGTGCGGAGCCCAGAACCGTTCAGGCGGCCATTATTTGCCATCAGCGTAAACTTGCCCGCTGCGTTCTGATCGGTGATCCACGAGAAATACAATCGGTTGCCAGCTCCCAGGGCGTTGAACTGCCTGAAGACCTTGAGATTCTTGATCCTCAGTCGGTCCGCCATCGCTATATCGCGCCCATGGTGGAACTTCGCAAACACAAAGGACTAACTGAAGATATGGCGGAAGCCATGCTCGAGGACAACGTGGTACTGGGAACCATGATGGTTGCCATGGATGAAGCCGACGGTCTGGTGTCAGGGGCTATTCACACCACCGCCAATACCGTTCGACCGGCGCTGCAGCTGATCAAAACCCACGATCACGCCAAAGTGGTTTCATCGGTGTTCTTCATGCTCCTGCCCCAACAGGTACTGGTTTACGGTGACTGCGCCATCAACCCGGACCCCAATGCTGAGGAATTAGCGGATATTGCTATCCAGAGTGCCCAGTCCGCCGAGGCCTTCGGCATCGAGCCAGTGGTTGCCATGATCAGCTACAGCACCGGGGAATCCGGTACCGGTGCCGACGTGGACAAAGTGAGAGAAGCCACCCGCATTGCCAGAGAACGGCGACCTGACCTTCTGATAGATGGGCCATTGCAGTACGACGCCGCAGCCATCGAGAGTGTCGGCAAAGCCAAGGCGCCCGACAGCAAGGTAGCCGGCAAGGCAACCGTATTCGTGTTCCCGGACCTCAATACCGGCAACACCACCTACAAGGCGGTTCAGCGCAGTGCCAATGTGGTCAGTGTGGGTCCGATGTTGCAGGGCCTGAGAAAGCCCGTAAACGATCTGTCACGTGGGGCGCTGGTGGAGGATATTGTCTTCACGATTGCGCTGACGGCAGTGCAGGCACGCCAGGTAGAGAGTGCCGGGTTGGCATAACGCCAACCCGTTACAGAAGGGGCACAGCCCGGCAGATCAGCGCTTGACGCTCTTTTGTCGGGTTTTACGCACCCGGCGCCCCTTCTTGATATCGTTATCTTTTTTCACTTTCTGGCGCGGTGTAAGTCGGTCCACTTTGGTAGCAAAGGGATTTTCACCGGACCGGAATTCAAACCGGATGGGCGAGCCCACCACCTTCAGCACCTTGCGGAAGGTATTCTCCAGGTACCGTTTATAAGCACCGGGCAACGAATCCACCTGATTACCATGCACCACCACCACCGGCGGGTTGGAACCACCCTGGTGGGCATAGCGCAGCTTGATACGACGACCATGGACCATCGGGGGCTGATGCTGGGCCACGGCATCCTGCAGGATGGCGGTCAAGCGATTGGTTGGCCACTTGGCCATTGCGGACTCATAACAGGCCTGCACAGACTCGTACATGGTGCCCACACCGGTACCGTGCAAAGCCGAGATATAATACTTGTCGGCGTAGTCCAGGAAGTCCAGGCGGCGCCCCACCTGCTCTTTCACCTTTTCGCGGTCTTCCGGATCCATGCCATCCCATTTGTTAATGGCAATCACCAGGGAGCGGCCCGCATCCAGAACAAAGCCGATCAGGTGCATATCCTGGTCAACGAGCCCTTCCCGGGCATCAATCACCAGAATAACCACATGGGCATCGTCTATGGCCTGAAGGGTTTTGATGATGGAGAACTTCTCCACCACTTCTTTCACGTTCTTCCGGCGCCGCACACCTGCTGTATCAATAAGGGTGTACTGATGGCCGTGCCGCTCATAGGGGATGTAAACGCTGTCCCGCGTGGTACCTGGCATATCGTAGACAACGACTCGTTCCTCGCCCAGCATCCGGTTGACCAGGGTCGATTTGCCCACGTTGGGGCGACCGACCACACCAATTCGAATACCCGGGTACCGATCAGCCCGGTCCTGCTCTTCAATATCCACTGGCTCAGGCAGCAGCACTTCCAGTAGCGAGCGGATACCCCGGTTATGGGCGGCCGCAATCTGGAAAGTGGACTCAAAACCCAGGGAATAGAAATCGGCGGCGGCGACATCCGGGTCCTGGCCATCGGTCTTGTTCACCACCAGGTGCGCCTGCTTGCCGGAGCGGCGCAGATGATCTGCAATCATCTCGTCACCGGCTGTCAGCCCTGCCCTGCCGTCAACCAGAAACAGGACGATATCGGCTTCCTCAACGGCCTGCATGGACTGCCGGGCCATCTCTGCGTCCAGCCCCACCTCGTCCCCGGTCAAACCACCGGTATCAATGACAATGAACTTCTGCCCTTCGTACTGACCCTCTCCATATTTCCGGTCACGGGTCAGACCCGGAAAATCCGCCACTAGCGCGTCGCGGGAACGGGTCATCTGATTGAATAGAGTGGACTTACCCACGTTGGGGCGTCCGACCAGGGCAATAACTGGGGTCATAATTTTCTGCTATATAAAAAGGTCAAAAGCCCGGCTCATGCCGGGCTGATCATGGGAGCGGTGTTACTTTTTTGGTCTCAGGCTATAGACCGCCATTCGCCCACCGTTACCGTAAACCAGCAGGTTACCATCTTCGATCACCTGAACCGGTACGCGGATACCGTCACTGTCAAACTCCAGCTGGCCCTGCAGGCTACCATCTTGCCGTGACAACGCATGCAGGTAGCCCTCGTAATCCCCGGTAACCACGTAGTCACCGCTGGCCACCGGCCGGGTGACCTGACGCCAGGACAGCCGGTCCTGAACCCAGAGTTCGCGGCGATCGCTGCCACGGTAGGCAATAATGTCGCCGTTCGCCGCCGCCAGGAAGATACTGCCACCACCGATACTCGGCGAGTAGAAACTCGAAGCACGGCGACTCCAGATTTCCTGCCCGGAGCGAATATCAACCAGCGCCAGCTTGCCCTGATACCCGGCCACCATAATGGCTGACTCCAGGACCAGCGGTTGCCCGCCGATATCCACCAGCCGCTCCAGTTCCGTGCGGCCCTGTGGTTGCCCGACTTCGTATTGCCAGACCGGCTGGCCAGCACCCGCAGTCAGCGCAATAACACGGCCGTTCGCGAAGGAAGCAATCACGATATCACCGCCCACCAAAGGGGCCGCCGCTGTGCGCATGGATAGAACCGGCACCTGACCATCGTACTGCCAACGGCGCTCGCCATTTGTGGCATCAAATCCGATCACCCGGCCATCGGTGGTTTGCGCAACCACCAGGGAGCCATTGGACTGGGGCGCAGCCAAACCTTCGGTCGGCAATGATGCCCGCCATAACTCCTCGCTGGTTTCCCGCGACAGGGCAACCAGTTCGGCATCGCGGGTGATGTAGTAAAGCTGGCGCCCGTCACCGCCGATGCCAGCAAATATCCGGTCTTTCGACCGCCGCTGCCAGCGGGCCTTACCGTTCTCTGGTTCGACCGCCACCAGCAGGCCATCGGCAGAGGCTGCATAGATCACGTCGCCGGCATACAACGGTGCCAGGTGCAAAAACTGATCGTCGTGTCCCTTCCCGACTGACATGGTCCAGATACGCTTGAACTCGACCGTGGCATCAATTTCAGGAACCGGCACCGGCTGTTCGAAGGTGTCCTTGGTGCTGCAGCCCACAAGCAGCAACATCAAGGATGCCAGAGAAAAATGAACGAACCTGTTGCGAGTTACCCGCATCAGGCCCCCTCCCCGACACCGAGGTCAGAGAGCTTCAGTTCCAGGATACCGCTGCGGCCCTGTTGGTTTTGCTCCCGTGCCGTTATATAGGCATCACGGGCACCTTCGGTGTCACCCTGTGCGAGCAGAATATCACCACGCAATTCTGAGAACACACCGGTAAAGGCATCGGCATTGGCGGCACCATCCAGGGTTGCCAGGGCATCCTCGTACCGCTCAGCCGCAAACTGGGCACGGGCCAGGCGGTTGCGTACCACCAGACTCAGGGCCGGATAATCCGCCGCCTTGTCCAGGGCCCAGCTCAGTGACTCAATGGCGGCCTCGGCGTTGCCGTCCACCATCATCTGTTGGCGAGCCAGTACCAGGTTGCCATAGATGGCGTAGGCGCTCTTGCCATAGTCGTTGCGAAGCGTCTCGGCAACAAATGCGACGGTTTCGCTGGCATTCTCGTCGGATTCATCGGCAAACGCGTTGAGCAGAGTGGCAAACTGATTAGCCGCTTCCGCACGCTGCTGAGCCTGGTGGTTCTGCCAGGCCTGCCAGCCGAACACGATGGCCAGGGCGGCACCGATACCAATCAGTAGAGAACTGCCGTTCTTCTTCCACCAGTCCTTGATCGCCTGGATCTGTTCCTCTTCGGTGCGCAACTCAGCCATGTAAACTCCTGTTCATCAATAATGTTGCTGTTCTTGTGAAATTCATTGTGCAAGCCGGCTGCCGAGCGCCTGGGCAAGTTCACTGCGGGCAATGTCCTGCTGCGGCTCATCGTCGCGCAACGGCTTAAGGCCGACACTGCCACTGGCCAGCTCATTTTCGCCGAGGATGACCGCGTAGCGTGCGCCACTGCGATCGGCCTTCTTCATCTGGCTTTTGAAACTGCCACCGCCGCAGTGAGTGACCACCACACTGCCGGGCAACGCGCTGCGAAGTTCTTCGGCAATCGCCATCGCCGGAGCGATGACCTTGTCACCCATGGCAGTCACGTATACGTCGGCATGGTTGTTAACGTAATCAGGCACCAATTCCAGGGTTTCCAGCAACAGGATCAGTCGCTCCAGCCCCATAGCAAAGCCCACTGCCTTGGTTGGTTTGCCACCCAACTGCTCTACCAGTCCATCGTAACGGCCACCAGCACATACCGTGCCTTGTGCACCGAGGCTGTCGGTAATCCACTCGAAAACCGTTTTGCCATAGTAATCGAGACCTCGAACGAGGGCCGGGTTCACGCTGTATTTCACGCCGGCGGCGTCCAACAGCCCCTTCAATCGCTCAAAGTGGGCCCGGGATTCGTCATCCAGGTAATCATCCAGGCTTGGCGCCCCTTCCAGGATTTTCCGGGTTCCGGCATCTTTGCTGTCCAGAATCCGTAACGGATTGGTGGTCAACCGGCGCTTACTGTCGTCATCCAGCTGATCCTGGTATTGCCCAAGATAGTCAACCAGAGCCTGACGGTAGACCTTACGGGCGTCACTGGTACCAATGGAGTTAATCTCAAGACGCGTATGCCCGGCAAGGCCAAGGGCCTGCCACAGCCGCGCCGTCAGTATCAGTAACTCGGCGTCTATATCCGGTCCGTCCATGCCGAAACATTCCACGCCGATCTGGTGAAACTGGCGATAACGGCCTTTTTGCGGGCGTTCGTGGCGGAACATCGGGCCGGTATACCAAAGCCTGCGGGTCTGGTTGAACAGTAAACCATGCTCTTCCGCTGCCCTGACACATCCTGCGGTTCCCTCCGGACGAAGCGTCAGGCTGTCTCCATTGCGATCATCGAAGGTATACATTTCTTTCTCAACGATGTCGGTCACTTCACCAATGGAGCGCTTGAACAGCTCGGTTTGCTCAACCACCGGCATCCGGATTTCCTGGTACCCGTATTGCCCAAGTACCTGACGGACCGTCGCCTCTACATACTGCCAGACGGGGGTCTGCTCCGGCAGAATATCGTTCATTCCGCGGATTGCCTGAATCTTAGCCAAGTTAAAACCCTGATACTTTGATGAATGATGTCAGAATGGACAGCTCAGTCCGCAGACCGGGCAATCACGGATTCTTCCTGCTGCTGACGCTCTGCGACTTTTTCCCGGATGATTCGCTCAAGGTCATCCGTCAACGTCGCATTGTCCAACTTCTGATTTGGCTTTCCGTCCAGATACAGAAGGTTTTTCGGTGTACCGCCCGTCAACCCGAGGTCCGCTACCTTGGCTTCTCCCGGGCCATTCACTATGCAGCCAATGATGGCGACGTCCAGGGAGGTATTCACGTCTTCGAGGCGGGCCTCAAGATCGTTCATGGTCTGGATAACGTCGAAATTCTGTCTGGAACAGCTGGGGCACGCGATGAAGTTGATACCCCGGCTGCGTAACCGGAGGCTCTTGAGAATATCGAAGCCAACCTTGATTTCCTGCACGGGGTCTGCGGCCAGGGACACCCGAATGGTGTCGCCGATTCCGTCCATCAGCAACATGCCAAGGCCGATGGAGGATTTCACTGTGCCAGAACGAAAACCACCGGCCTCAGTAATGCCAAGGTGCAGGGGCTGTATGATCTGGGAGGCAATTTTCCGGTAGGCGTCAACGGTCATGAATACCTCTGACGCCTTCAGGCTGACCTTGAAATCCTGGAAATCGTGTTTATCCAGAATATCGATGTGCCGCATGGCAGACTCTACCAGGGCTTCTGCGGTGGGTTCACCGTATTTACGCTGCAGGCTCTTTTCCAGAGACCCGGCGTTCACACCAATACGGATCGGGATGTTACCATCCCGAGCGGCGCTGATGACCGCGTTGACACGATCGTCCCGACCAATGTTGCCGGGGTTGATGCGCAAACAGTCAACACCAAGCTCGGCCACTCGCAGGGCGATTTTGTAATCAAAGTGGATATCGGCAACCAGCGGCAGTGATACGCGCTTACGTATCTGCCCGAACGCTTCAGCGGCCTCCATCGAGGGCACCGAAACACGGACGATATCGGCGCCGGCCTCCTGCAACGCTGCAATCTGGCCAACCGTCGCCTCTACATCACAGGTGTTTGTGTTGGTCATGCTCTGAACCGCAATAGGTGCATCGCCGCCAACAGGCACATTGCCCACCATGATCTGGCGGGATTTACGTCTTTTGATCGGGGATTCGTGTTTCATTTGCTGGAACCAACAGTTATTCGGGCGTTCGGATCAAAGCTCGAGCGTGAACTCTGACCGGTTGTTCACTACGCGAAAATCACCAATATTCAGGGCCTCACCCTGGAATCGAATGGACTCAACGGCGCTTACAGCACCAAGAACCACTGTCAAGGGTGCCTCTCCAGTTACATCCAGTTGTTCTCCGCTGCGTCGCAAGCCGCTGACCAACCGGCTACCATCAGCGTCTGTCACCTGAACCCAGCAATCTCCTGAAAAGGCAATCTGAAGCCTGGCCTGGGTTGTCGCTGCGGGTGCGAGCAGTTGTTCTTCCTGCAACGCAGGCTCGGTCGACGGGGTGACAGCAGACACCCGATCAGCCGGAAGCTCATCCAGCTCCGCACCGATGGGTTCAGGCTCCAGCGGCTCTGCCGGGGGTACACGTTCACTTTCCGGAACCGACGCGCCTTCTTCAGGTAACGGCTGTTCTGCAGCGCCGAACTCGTCATTCGGCTCGTTAACCGGCTGCACGTCCTGACCATCGGCCGCCAGGCCCTGTTCCGGCGTCACTGTCTCGGCCGGGGTTTTCGCCTCTGGAGCTGCCTCGCCGTCCTGTCCCTGCTCCGCAAGATATCCTGCGATCAGGTAGGCCACTAACGCGACGACCAACAGCACCAACAACAGTTTTGCAACCTGACGCTTGCGGCGCTTCTTGCGTTCAATAGAAACCAGGGGGCTTGCCTGGTGTTCCAGTTCTCTCTGCTGGCGAGCCGGCTCCAGCTCCCGATTCAGGTCGGCAATCACCGCGTCTGCGTCGAGCCCCACCTGGCGGGCATAGGCACGCACATACCCTTTGAGGAAAAGCTCACTGTCTATTTTGCTGTAATTGCCGTTTTCTATAGCCTGAATCACAGACGGCCGGAGATGCTGTTCATCAGCAATGGCTGAGACGCTCAATCCGAGACGTTCACGACCTTGCCGAAGCTGCTCCCCGACAGGCTCCGCCGTCACCTGATCTGGCTCCACGTCACCGGTCATTGGCAATCAACACCCTGTATTGTTGGTATTCCAAAGAATCTGAGTAATCATTTCGGAGCAACATCGCCAGGCTCACTTCCTGATCACGATCATTAAAATGCCGCGCTATCCGAATACCCGTATACAGGCTTTCCGCCGAGTGTGACAAGCGGGTATTGCGCTGGATCATGGTCTGGAGGCGGCTGTAATAACGGGAAGCCTCGGTAAAATCCTCCTGTTCAACCAACACCCTGGACAGAGAAAGCAAGGTTCTTGCTTCACCGCGAGTCAGTTCCACCGCTCGTCGGTAGGCCCCCGCGGCAGCATCCAGGTTACCAAGCCGCTCCTCAGTCATGCCCAGATTATAGAATACCGCTCCGCGCTCCCGGTAACCGGTATCGCGTGAAGCAACACTGAACTGATCCCGGGCTTCGGAAAACCGCTCGTTACTATATAGAAAAGCACCGTAGTAAACCCGCGCCCGGGAGTAACTGGAATCCTGACTGATGGCGCGTTTGAAGTTACGCTCGGCCAGTTCCGGCTCACCCTCAGCGTTATAGACCAAACCCATGGCAGCCAGGGCTTCAGAACTATTCGGGGAGAGTTCCAGGGCACGTTCAAGGTGGTGGCGAGCACGATCAAGATTGCCCTGACCG
Organism: Marinobacter sp. LQ44; assembly: GCF_001447155.2. Taxonomy (NCBI): domain Bacteria; kingdom Pseudomonadati; phylum Pseudomonadota; class Gammaproteobacteria; order Pseudomonadales; family Marinobacteraceae; genus Marinobacter; species Marinobacter sp. LQ44. The sequence goes on from NZ_CP014754.1 coordinate 514,131, forward strand.
ATATAGGCCGTGGCCAGCTGTACATAGTTACTGACCGCTTTGTCGCGGTCCGCTTCCCGGGAAAAGCGACTGTCGGTTGTGGTTACACAGCCAGAGAGAACAAGACCGAACAAAAGAACAGCCATTGTAAACAGATGCGAGCCTTGTGCTTTTCCTTTCACGAAACACCTTACCTTAGTCGCTTCCGCGTTGTTAAATCAGGGGTTTACCTGCTGTACTGCAATATATCTCTGGCTCCTGCGAGTTCGGTCCTCCACCCGCCCGACCAATTGCCCACAGGCAGCGTCGATATCGTCACCACGGGTGGTACGAATGGTGGTTACGTATCCGCCCTCGTTGAGTACCGTCTGGAATCGTCGCGTTGCGTTCATGCTGGGCCGCTTGAAATCGCTTTCCGGGAACGGGTTGAACGGGATCAGGTTAATCTTGCAAGGCAGACCTTTCAACAGGGCCACCAGCTCCCGCGCATGTTCCGGTTTATCATTAACGCCTTCAATAACCGTATATTCAATGGTGGCCTTACGTTTATCCGGCAACCGGGCGAGATAACGCCGCGTCGCCGCCAGAAGTTCCGCTATGGGATACTTTTTATTCAATGGAACCAGCGTGTTGCGCAGCTCATCATTGGGTGCGTGGAGCGAGATGGCCAGTGAAACATCGGTAACCTCACCCAACCGGTCCAAGGCAGGCACCACGCCAGACGTGCTCAGGGTCACCCGCCGTTTGGAGATACCATAGGCCAGATCTTCCATCATCAGGTTCATGGCATCGACGACGTTGTCGAAGTTAAGCAGCGGCTCACCCATGCCCATCATCACCACGTTGGTGATCGGGCGATCATTGGGATCAAACGGCATGAAGGCTCTTCGGGCAACCCAGACCTGACCGATAATCTCAGCGGCAGTCAGGTTACGATTGAAGCCGCGCTTGCCAGTGGAACAGAACGTGCAGTCAAGGCTACAGCCAATCTGCGAAGACACGCACAGGGTGCCCCTCTCGCCGTCCGGAATCAGCACGGTTTCAACACTGTTGCCGTTGTCCATGCGCATCACCCACTTTCGGGTGCCATCTTTGGAGGTCTCGTCATAAACCACCTCCGGACCACGAACTTCGGCGATTTCCTTGAGCCGTTCACGCAGTACGCGGCTCATATTGGTCATTTGATCGAAGTCATCAACGCCTCGCTGATGGATCCACTGCAGCACCTGCTGCGCCCGGAAGCGCTTTTCGCCCAGGGTCTCAAAGAACGCCTCAAGCTTGGCTTTGGGCATCCCCAGGAGATTGATTTTTTCGGCAGTGCCAGTCATGCAATAACCTCGATCAGATAACCAATTCAGGGGTGGTTTTCACCACCCCTGAACCAACAACATCAACCGCGCGGGCAGATCTCGTTGTCATTGAAAAAATACGCCACTTCACGCTCAGCGGAAGCTGCTGAGTCTGAACCGTGAACGGCATTGGCATCAATGGATGATGCAAAGTCGGCACGGATAGTGCCGGCCGCCGCTTCTTTCGGGTTGGTAGCACCCATCAGATCGCGGTTCTTGAGGATGGCGCCTTCGCCTTCCAGCACCTGTACAACCACCGGGCCAGACGTCATGAAAGCAACCAGATCGTTGAAGAACGGGCGCTCTTTGTGCTCGGCGTAGAAACCTTCTGCCTGCTCCTGGGTCAGGTGCATCATCTTGGCAGCGACGATTTTCAGGTCAGCTTTCTCGAAACGGCTGTAAATTTCGCCGATAACGTTCTTGGCGACCGCGTCGGGCTTGATAATAGAGAGCGTGCGCTCGTTTGCCATGGTATTTCTCCAGTCAGGTTCATGAAAATTCAGAGGTGCGATTATACGCAGTCCGGGTGCAACTGCCTACCGCACGGCACGAAGTCGGGTAACAACATCAATAATTTGCGAACAGGCAAAATCCATTTCCTGCTCGGTGCTGAACCGGCCAAACGAAAACCGAAGGGCACGGTGCGCCAACTCATCGCTCAAGCCTATGCCCCGCAACACAAACGAGGGCTCTACAGTCGCCGAGGCGCAGGCGGAACCGGACGATACCGCGAGATTTCGCAGCCCGAGCATTAAAGACTCAGCCTCCACACCCTCGAATGACAGATTGACAATACCAGGCACCCGATGTTCCCGACTGCCGTTAAAGTGCACCCCTTCGAGCCCTTCCAGCCCTGTGAGAAATCGTTCGCGCAGCGATTCAAGCCGGGACAGTTCATCATCAAGGCCCGCGCCGGCCAGCTCAAACGCCCGCCCCATGCCAACAATCTGATGGGTTGGCAGGGTACCAGAACGCATCCCCCGCTCATGGCCACCGCCATGCATCTGGGCCTGAATACGCACATCGGGAGAACGGCGCACATAAAGCGCACCCACGCCCTTGGGGCCATAGACCTTGTGCGCTGACAACGACAGGAGATCAACGTTTAGCTGCCCCACAACCACCGGGATTTTACCCGCAGCCTGGGCGGCATCAACATGCAGCAGGATGCCACGCGGGCGAAGCTGCTCACCGATGGCGGCAATATCAGTCACACACCCCAGCTCATTGTTCACCATCATCAGACTGACCAGCACGGTGTTATCACGCAGAGCGGCTACCACCGCCTGGGGGGTGATCCGGCCGTCAGACTCGGGGTGCAGCCAGGTAACGTCAACTCCGTTTTGCTCGAGCCATTTGCAGGTATCCACAACCGCCTTGTGCTCGATCACCGAGGTTACAATGTGAGGCGACTCGTGGCCGGCAATCGCACCCTTGATGGCCAGGTTGTCGGACTCGGTAGCGCCGGAGGTCCAGACAATCTCCCTTGGGTCGGCGTGAATCAGGTCAGCGACCTGGCGTCGAGCGTTTTCAACGGCCGCTTCCGCTTGCCACCCGTAGCCATGGGAACGAGAAGCAGGATTACCAAACACTCCGTCAAGGGTCAGGTAGTTCATCATGTCTGAGGCAACAGACGGATCAACGGGCGTCGTGGCCGCGTAGTCCAGGTATACGGGCTTTTTCATAATCACAGGATGCTGTTTATCAGGCAGTGGCCTGGTCGGTCAGGCGTTGGGTATTAATCGCGTCAGGGTCATCATCCGAGTGCTTCCGGTTCTGCCGATCCGCCACCTGACGGATCTCGCGCTTCCGCATCAAATCCCCCAGACTGATCTCACTCAGGAACTGGTGGATCTGATCACTCAAATCAGACCATAAATGGTGGGTAAGGCACTTCTCGCCATTCTGGCAATCGCCCTTGTTGCCGCAGCGGGTGGTGTCGAGCGATTCACTGACTGCATCCACCACTTCAGCAACAAACACGTCGTCGGCAGGCCGGCTCAGACGGTAGCCACCGCCCGGACCGCGCACACTCACCACCAGGCGCTGTCGACGCAAACGCGAAAACAACTGTTCCAGATACGAGAGGGAAATTTCTTGCCGGGCTGAAATATCCGCAAGACTTACCGGCCCCTGGCTTCCGTGCAGAGCCAGATCAAGCATCGCCGTCACAGCGTAGCGGCCTTTGGTGGTCAGCTTCATATTCTCAGCCCCAGTGATGGGATTGAATCTCGATTCGCAGGGCTGAGTATGAATTGACCCACCAAAACAGTCAAGTATTCAACCCCTGCCCTCGTTGTCCGCCTCATCGCGCACGCAGTCAAAGTCTTCTTCATGCAACGGCGGCAGCTCTCCGTTCTGATATTCACTGTTCACCTTACGGAGTGCTTTGCACATGGTTTCAATTCGATCATCCACCGCATGCATGTGGTCGAGGAGCGAACGCATGGCCCGGGCAACCGGGTCTGGCATCTCTTCCGTCACACCATAGGCGTCAAAGCCCATGCGCTCTTCCATCTCCTTGCGCCGCACGTCATCGTCGGAGTGGCGCTTCACAATCACCCGGCCCGGAATACCCACCACTGTAGCGCCGGCGGGGACGGCTTTGGTAACCACGGAATTGGAACCAATCTTCGCACCAGGGCCCACTTCGAACGGCCCAAGAATCTTTGCACCTGCACCGACAACCACGCCATCACCGATAGTCGGGTGGCGTTTGCCTTTGTTCCAGCTGGTTCCGCCCAGGGTAACGCCCTGATAGAGGGTGACGTCATCGCCGATAACCGTGGTTTCCCCGATCACCACGCCCATGCCGTGGTCGATAAAAAACCGCCGACCGATGGTCGCACCCGGATGAATCTCAATACCGGTGAACCAGCGCGCCAACGTGGAGATGGTCCGTGCCAGCCACTTCAGCCCAAGATTCCAGAGCCAATGGGAAAACCTGTGAAACAGCAATGCATGGAGGCCCGGATAATTGGTAAGCACCTCGAAGGTGTTCCGCGCCGCCGGATCCCGGTGAAATACGCTTTTGACATCTTCCCTTAAACGCTCAAACATGGCCTTTTTCCTGCCCCTCATCCGCAGTATTTTTCTGCTTGTCGCTCCCCGGCAGGGTTCCGGCAGCCTTTTGTACGGATGTCAGAATGCCCCTAAGGATATTGATTTCCATCTGGTCAAGACGTGCGCGCTGAAACAGGCGTCGCAGGCGGGTCATCAGTTGCCTGGGGTTGTTACGACGATGGAAATCCACATCCACCAACACCTGTTCCAGATGCCCGAAGAAGCCTTCCACCTCCTGCACTTCTGCCGGCGGCACATCCCAGCCACGGTCGCCCGGTCCAACCATGGCCTCAAGATTGGGACTCGCCTCACCTTCTTCAAGGCTGCGCAGGTAATGCATGCGCAATTCGTAGCAAACCACCTGCACCGCCATGGCCAGATTCAATGAACTGTAGTCCGGATTCGACGGAATATGAATGTGATAGTGGCAACGCTGAAGCTCATCATTGGACAAACCGTGGTTTTCACGCCCGAACACCAGCGCAACCCGACCCTGCCGGCTATATTCGCCCGCCGTCGCTGCCGCCTGGGGCGGAGCAATCACCGGCCAGGGCACCTTCCGGCCGCGGGCACTGGTACCCATCACCAGAACACAATCCGCCAGCGCGTCGTCAAGCGTGGCAACCACCTGGGCCCTGTCCAGAACATCTGAGGCACCGGCAGAACGCGCGTAAGAGGCCTCATCCGGGAACGAAGCCGGGTTAACCAGCCATAAGTTGCCCAGCCCCATGTTTTTCATCGCCCTTGCGACCGCACCAATATTGCCGGAATGCGAAGTTTCAACCAGGACGATCCTGACCTGATCATTGAACGTGTCAGAACCTTCCTGTGGCAATGCGGGCTTGTGCATGGTTTTCGGGCCTATGAATTAACAGACGTTAAATATTGGAAGGGAATGATAGCAGAAACCCGGGCCGCCCTGCTCTCCGGAGTTGCCGAAACCCATGGTATCCGTGCATTTGCTGAGCCAAAAAACGTACAAGCGCGGGTTGTTTTTGCTATCATACCGGGCCTTCACACACCCGGATAATGAACACTCAGATGCAACCAGCAATTAAAATGGCCCTGCGCGTTGCCCGCCAGGGATCAGATTACCTGAAAGCACATTTCGAGCGACAGGAACCCAACGGCAAGGACGAGGCCGAGCGCTACCGCCAGCTCGAACGGGTTGAGAAATCCATTTATGACAACTTCACCGAGCAACTGGAAAAGGCATATCGGGATCACACCATCGCACCGATGGGCGAGGCCGACGCCGCTGGCAGCGAGCGCAGCTGGCACATCTTCCCCGTGCTTGGCCGCGAAAACTTCATTCGTGGTATTCCGGAATTTGCCCTGGCACTGAGCCAGAAAAAGAACAACCGGACAGAAAACCTGTTGCTGGTCAATCCGATCACAGGTGAAGAATATTCTGCCAGCCGCGGCCATGGGGCAGCCCTCAACAGCCGCCGTGTGCGCACGTCTGAAATCAAGTTACCCGGCAAGGCGGCATTTGCCACCAACCTGCTGGATCAGGCTCGCAAAGGCGACGACCCGATGATCTGGGGCGAAATGGCCGCAGTGCTGGCGCGTGAGAGCGCCATGTTCCGCACCTCCGGCTGCGTTGTTCTGGATATTGCCCGCGTTTCTGCAGGCCTTCTGGACGCCGCTGTAATCTTCCGGCCGGAAGCCTCAGACCTGGACCTGGGTGTCACCCTGGCCATGGAATCCGGCGCACTGACTGGCGATTTCTCCGGCAACCCGTCTGCTGGCAATGCCAAACAGCTGGTTGTGGCCAATCCAAAGCTGTTCCGCGAAGTGCTCAAGGTATTGCACCCGTTCCGCGGCCGTCTGCCCAGGTAGACTTCCCGGTACAAAAAAACCGCCACTCCCTCACGGGACTGGCGGTTTTTTCATGCCTCGGAAAGCGGGAGGCCCGGGCCTCCCCACCGGATCACATCCGGTTAAGCCACTCGGGCGGCTGCTCTTCTTCGGCTTCTTCACCGGTGCCTTCCTTCGCCGGTACCATCAGGTCTTCACGGGTAACACCCATCACCATCAGCATATTGGCAGAGACATAGATGGAGGAATAGGTACCCACAACCACGCCAATAATGAGCGCAAGGGCGAAGTTGTTGATGGCCTCACCACCGAAGAAATACAACGCCAGCAACACCACCAAGGTAGTACCAGAAGTATTGATGGTACGGGTGATGGTCTGGTGAATGGACTCGTTGATGATATCCCAGGGCTCGCCTACCCGCATTTTCCGGAAGTTCTCCCGGATACGGTCCGCCACAACGATGGTATCGTTCAGCGAGTAACCTATTACCGCCAGCAACGCTGCCAGCACGGTCAGGTCAAACGTCCACTGGAACAGCGCAAACACGCCCAGCACAATAATGACGTCGTGAGCCAGCGGTATCACAGACGCGATACCGAACTTGAACTGGAAGCGCATGCCCACGTAGATCAGCACCACCGCCAAGGCAATCAACAGCCCGAGACCACTGTCTTCTTTGAGCTCATCGCCAACCTGAGAACCGACGAACTCGGACCCCACCAACTCGAGCTCGGCGCCGGAGGCAGCCAGCATGCCAGCCACCTCACGGGCTAACTGATCGTTCTCAGCTTCCGCCATGCGGATCAGGATGGTGGTATCCGCGCCGAAGTTCTGAACGACGAACTGCTCATAGCCCGCTTCTGCCAGCTGGTCCCGGATAGCGTCAAGGCTCGGCGCCTCGGCGTACTCCAGCTCTACTGAGGTACCGCCGGTGAAGTCCATGCCAAAGTTCAGGCCGCGAACACCCAACAAAGCCAGGGAAATCACCACCAGTGTGATCGAAAGCACGGAAGCAATCTTCCGCAACCCCATGAAATCAAATGGTTGTTTCTGTGTATCAGCCATTAGCCAGCTTCCCCCCGATCGACAATTTCTCGACCCTGCGGCCGCCGTAGACAACGTTCACAATGGCGCGACTGACCACCAGGGCACAGAACATCGAGGTCAGGATGCCGATGCTCAGTGTTACCGCGAACCCTTTGACCGGGCCGGAACCCATGGCAAACAGGATCACAGCGACCAACAGAGTGGTTATGTTGGCATCAAAGATAGACACAAAGGCTCGACCATACCCCGCGTTAATCGCACTTTGAGGGGGCGCCCCGGATTTCAGCTCTTCCTTTATTCGCTCAAAGATTAGAACGTTGGCGTCAACCGCCATACCCACTGTCAGAACGATACCGGCAATACCTGGCAAGGTAAGCGTGGCAGACAGAATGGACATACACGCCAGCAGCAACATCAGGTTCAGGGTCAGCGTGACATTCGCCACTACCCCGAAGCCACGATAGAACACCAACATATAAATGAGCACCAAGGCAAAACCAAAGGCAACAGAGGTTACACCAGCGTCGATGTTCTTCTGCCCGAGGCTTGGCCCAATGGTCCGCTCCTGAACAAAGTACATGGGTGCCGCCAGTGCACCTGCCCGCAACAGGAGCGCCAGCTCTGCAGCTTCCGGTATCGAATCCAGACCAGTAATGCGGAAACTGCTACCCAGCGCTGACTGCACGGTTGCCAGGCTGATCAGCCCCTTTTCCACAATCCGCTTTTCGACTTCCCGAATCTCACCGTCTACTTCCTGGGCTTCAGTCTCGGTGCGGAACTCGATAAACAGCACCGCCATGCGGCGCCCCACATTATTGCGGGTAGCGCGGTTCATCAGGTCGCCGCCAACCGAATCCATGGTGATGTTAACCTGCGGCTGACCATTCTCATCGAAGGCCTGCTGGGCATTAGCCACATTATTACCGGTGGCAATCACGTCCCGCTCGAGGCGAGCTGTTCGCTGGGGGTTGTCACGGAAACCGAACTGCTCGGTTTCTGCTCCCGGGGTATCCTGGCGGGCTTCCATCCGGAATTCCAGATTGGCTGTTGCGCCGAGAACCCGCTTGGCCTGGGCGGTATCCTGCACACCTGGCAGCTCAACGATAATACGATCTGCGCCCTGGCGCTGAACCAAAGGCTCCGCCACGCCGAGTTCGTTGACACGATTACGGATGGTGGTCAGGTTCTGTTCCAGGGCATATTCCTGGATATTCCTCACTTCAGCTTCAGAGAGGGTCAGTGCCAACAGGAATTCGCCTTCCCGGGTGCTTTCATTGAGCAGAAACTCATTGTACTGCCGACGAATCAGATCAAAGGCTGCACTGCGAGACTCAGAATCCCGGAAGCTAAGAACAATCTCCCGGTTGCCTTCAACATCTCCACCCCGATAGCGAATACGCTCATCCCGAAGCTCTCTTTTGATCTGCCCGGAAAACGCCTCCAGACGCTGGCTGACAGCCGTGTCCATGTCTACTTCCAGCAGGAAGTGAACACCACCTCGCAGGTCAAGGCCGAGCTTCATCGGGCCTGCACCGAGGCTACGCAGCCAACCAGGAGTTGAGGGAGCCATGTTCAGAGCCACCAGGTAATCGTTACCAAGGGCGGCCTGCACTGCCGGGCGAGCCCGCAACTGCGCGTCGGAACTGTTCAGGCGAATCAGGGCATTGCGGTCTTCAAGAGAACTTTCCTTGACTTCGATCCCGCGGCTTTCAAGGGCGCCGAGGGCACGGTCCAGCACACGCTGGTCTACCTCGGTGCTGCCCCGGGCGCCGGTAACCTGTATGGCAAAATCATCGGGAAAGAAATTCGGTAACGCGTAAATGAACCCGATGACCAGTGCGAACACTATGATCAGGTTCTTCCAGAGAGGATACTTGTTCAGCATGAGAATCCTTCGAGCCAGCTATGGCGCCGGCCTTGGTGTTTCAGCAAGTCAACACAAAACGGGCGACCATAGGCCGCCCTGCGCACAACTGGCTCAGATATCTTTCAGTGTGCCCTTGGGCAGCGCCGCGGCCACCGCCACTTTCTGAATCTTGATCTCGACGTTATCAGACACTTCCAGCACGATGAAGTCGTCAGACACCTTGGTGATGCGGCCGGCAACGCCACCGGAAGTCACCACTTCGTCGCCCTTGTTCAGGCCGGACATCAGCGCTTTATGCTCCTTGGCACGCTTGGACTGCGGGCGCCAGATCAGGAAGTAGAAGATCAGGATAAAGCCGGCGAAGAAGATGATCTGACCCATCACGCTCATGCCCTGGGCACCGGCATCCTGCGCCATGGCAAGTGCAGGCATCAGAGACAGCAGACCAACGATGAGCAGTTTGATTGATTTCATTCAGGTTCTCCGTTTATTGACTGATATTGAGGTAAAAATTGCTCAGGATTCACCCAGCGGCGGCACAGATTCGCCACGTAAGGCATAGAATTCGCTTATAAAGTCGGACAATGTACCTGCTTCAATGGCGCCACGCAATCCACTCATCAGGTTCTGATAGAAGCGCAGATTGTGGATGGTATTGAGCTGCGCGCCCAGCATTTCACCACACTTATCCAGATGATGCAGATAGCTCTTTGAGAAATTCTGACAGGTATAACAGTCACAACGTTCATCCAGCGGGCCGGTATCGTGACGATTCTTCGCATTACGAATCTTGACGATGCCGGTCGAGGTGAACAGGTAGCCATTCCGGGCGTTACGGGTGGGCATAACACAGTCAAACATGTCTACCCCCCGGCGAACTGCCTCAACAATGTCTTCCGGACGTCCAACCCCCATCAGGTAACGAGGTTTGTCTTCCGGCATTTTGGAAGGCAAATGGTCCAGAATGCGAATCATGTCTTCTTTCGGCTCGCCCACCGACAGACCACCAATGGCGTAGCCATCAAACCCGATATCGGTCAGTCCCTGCAGGGATCGGTCCCGCAAGGGCTCGTACATGCCACCCTGGACAATACCAAACAACGCCGCCGGATTGCCCTCATGGGCCTTCTTGCTGCGTTCCGCCCAACGAAGTGACAGCTCCATGGATTCTTTTGCCTGCTTCTCGGTAGCAGGATACGGCGTGCATTCATCAAATATCATGACAATGTCGGAACCGAGGTCACGCTGCACCTGAATGGCTATTTCCGGCGACAACTCCACCTTTGAGCCGTCTACTGGGGAGCGGAAGGTCACGCCCTGCTCGGTGATCTTGCGCATCTCGCCCAGGCTGAACACCTGAAAGCCGCCGGAATCCGTCAGTATTGGCCCTTGCCACTGCGTGAAATCGTGCAAATCGCCGTGGGCCTTGACCACTTCCGTGCCCGGGCGCAGCATCAAGTGGAAAGTGTTACCCAGAATAATTTCCGCGCCGATTGCCTCGATATCTCTTGGCAACATCCCTTTAACCGTGCCGTAAGTGCCAACCGGCATAAACGCAGGCGTTTCAACCGTTCCACGGGGGAAGGTCAGCCGGCCCCGGCGGGCTCTGCCGTCTTCGCCCAGCTTCTCGAACGACATAAAACAGGAATTGCTCACAAGGATTCTCCACGGGATTCGGTCTGGTTTGCCCCGGCCAGCATGCCCCGGCTTGGCTCCTGGGCGGTCAGGAACATGGCGTCACCGTAACTGAAAAAACGATACCGCCGTTCAACGGCTTCCTGATAGGCAGACATGATATTACGGTAGCCGGCGAAAGCACTGACCAGCATGATCAGCGTGGACTCCGGCAAATGGAAATTGGTGATCATGGCGTCAACCGTCTGAAAACGGTAGCCAGGGTAAATAAAGATATCGGTTTCGCCACGGAAGGCATTCAGGCGCCCCCCCCGACTGGCCGATTCGAGCGAACGAACGGAGGTAGTGCCAACCGCTACTACCCGGCCTCCCCGGGCCCTTGTGCGCTCAACCGCATCCACGGTTTCCTGGGGCACGTTGGCCACTTCGCTGTGCATCAGGTGGTCTTCGATCTTGTCGACCCGCACCGGCTGGAAGGTTCCCGCACCTACATGAAGGGTTACATACGCAAACTCAATGCCGTTGCTTTTGAGGACCTCAAGTATGTCGTCGTCGAAATGCAGCCCTGCCGTTGGCGCCGCCACAGCGCCTGCTTCTTTGGCATAGACGGTTTGATATCGCTCCCGGTCAGACAGGTCATCATCCCGCTCCATGTACGGCGGCAACGGCATGTGCCCGAGTCGTTCCAGCACATCCAGAACAGGCTCACGGCCCTCGTATACAAATCGGAAAAGTGCGTCCTCCCGGCCCACCATGCGCAGAGCAGAGCCATCTTCCAGGATGACCTTCTGGCCTTCTTTAACAGCCTTTGAGGCACGGGCGTGGGCCAGCAATTCATACTCACCCAACAGGCGCTCCACCAGGACTTCAACACGACCACCGGTTTCCTTCTGGCCAAACAAGCGGGCCGGAATCACACGGGTATTGTTGAATACCAGAAGATCGCCAGGCTGTAACATGCCGGGGAGATCGGTGAAGTTCAGGTGTTGGGTCTGGCCGGTAAGACCTTCGAGTGCCAGCAGTCGGGACGCACTGCGTTGCTTGAGCGGGTAACGGGCGATGAGCTCGTCCGGCAGGTCAAAATGAAAATCGGAGACGTTCATGGGCCGGCTATTCACGATGCCGCAGGTTGCGGCCAATAAGTGGTAGCGGCGGGCGGACTCGAACCGCCACGGGTTTTACCCCAACGGATTTTGAATCCGTCGTGTCTACCAATTTCACCACGCCGCCATCGGAGAGTGGGAGGATTATACTGAGCCTGAATCTGAAAGCAACCGGGCGGGGAGTAAAAATCTCCTACCGCCTCAGCCAATTACAGACGATCAAATAAAGAGAGCCTGGAAATCTGTGCAAACGACTGTTGTGCCGCCTGTAAAACAAAGCTCTGGAAGCTCAGATTACTGATCGCCTCGGCATAATCCACGTCTTGCAACTGTGAACGTATTTCCTTGGTGTACAGCCCCGAATCCTCCAGAAATGACGAAGTGGATTCGATGGCATTCAACCGGCCACCCAGCTCAGTTTGCTTGAGAATGATGGACTCCTGGCCGTTGTCCAGGTTAGTCAACGATTCCGCAATGAGCGCATCGTATTCGGCGCTGGATTTCGGTGTCGCCTTGTCGATGCTGTCCAGGCCGGCGATCAGTTTCTCAATAGTGCCGAAAATGGATTGCTTGTCGCTGATACCCAGAGTGAACTCATCACCATAGGCTCCGTCGTTAACGGTGAGCCGGACGCCGGCAACCACGAACTCTTCACCGACCACCGGAGCAGGTGTTGGAGTCAAGTCCAGTGGGTCTCCTGCCGCGTCCACCGCAGTGGGGTTTCCATCAGCGTCAACCGCCGTTATGGACAGAACGCCACCTGCACCTACAGAGATCGTAAAATCATTAGGTACGTTAGGGGTAGCGGCACTGAAAGCATCTTTCAAGTCCTTTGGCGCGACCAATTCCAGGTCTGAAATGAAGCCATTGGCCGACTGTCCAGCACCATCGCCAGAGCCTACCACCGATACAGCCGCCGGCACGTTCACAAAAATGCCTTTGCCGTGGTCGCTGATGGGCACTGTCACGCCGTCATCTATTTCAAGTACCCGCTGCCCCTCATCACCCTGATATTGCCAGGCACCAAAGTCGTCCTTGGCAAACGCCGGTGTACTGCCCTGAAAGCCGCTGAAAATGTATTCACCGGAGGCATCCCGCGTGTTGGCTATGTTTGCCAGCTGGCCCAGCCGCTCCTTCAGCTCTGCTGAAATGGATTGGCGATCGTTGGCAGATAACGAGCCGCTACCCGCCTGAACCGTCAGTTCCCGCACCCGCTGGATGATATCCACCGCACTGGACAGGGTGCTCTCCTCCTGCTTGATGCGGTTATCGGCGAGGTTGGCGTTGCGCTCGTAGGTCTCAATTCGCTTGACCTCCTGGTTGAGCTTCAGGATGCGCGCGGCGGCCACCGGGTCATCGGACGGCCGGTTAACCTTTTTGCCCGTTGAAATCTGCTCCTGGGTTTTCACCAGATTGCTGTTCACATCCTGCATCCGGCTGATGCCGCCAGAGAAAATCTGCTGAGATGAAATCCGGATCATTTTCGTTTACCTCGCCTTACCGGAAGCTCTGCAACAATGTGTTGAACAGATCCTGCGCTACAGACATAACCTGAGCCGATGCGTTATAGGCCGCCTGATACTGAATCAGCTTGCCGGCTTCTTCATCCAGGTTCACACCGGATATCGATTCACGCTGGTTATTGGATTGCTCAAGCAACGTTTTACCAGCTTCTTTATCCAACTGGCTCTGGCGTGTTTTGACGCCGATATCCTCAACCAGGCCCGCATAACCCTCGGTGAAGCTTTGCCGGCCACCGTTCAACGTATTGGCGGTACCCAGGGCAGCCAGCAGCTCAGCATTTCGGTTGTCGGAGATGCCGTTGCTGTTATAGCCAATGGTGAACACATCACCGTCGGCCGGCTCGCCGGTCATTTCAAACTGGTAACCCTGGTAGAGGTCGCCAGCGGTCGGGTCGTTACTGAAAATGGTGTTGATCCGCTGCGGATCATAGGCCAGGTTCGCAGGATTCAACGGGTCACCATTACCATCGAATATGGTGTAGGTAACGTCGGTGCCATCATTGCTGAATCGTATCTCCAATGGCCCGTTCGCCAGCTCGCCCCGGGTTTCAAACCCCGGCAACAGGGCATTGGTGTTCGGGTTGCGAACGTTCAGCATGTTGCCCTGATTGATCTTCGCCGTACCCAGGTTGGCATCATCCGCGTTAGCACGGATCGGGCTGGCGAATGCGAGGTCTTCTTCCCGCAGAACATTCAGATTCATATTCTCAGCGGCATTTCGGCTCGGCTGAATGAGGTACTTGTCACCTGCGTTGAACTGCCCTCCTTCCACCCGGATATTGAAACCGGGCATGGAAATCTCGGACTGAACCGGGTCCGGCAGTCGGCCCTGGTTGACGGTTTTGCCAGTGGCGGAATCGATCAGCTCGAAGTTCCTGCCGTCGCCACTGAACTGCAATGTCCAGGTGCCCGCCGGTAACAGGCTGCTATCAGTAATCTCTACCGCAAGCTGACCATTCTTGGGATCTGCATTGTTAGCGTTGGGCACAACCCGGCTGCGCTGAAGCCCGATGTCGTTAACATCCGTAAAGAAGTTACCGCCCAGATCACCCTCAAGATCCATCCCGATTTCATGCTGATGGTTGATGGACGCTGAAATCGCAACGGCCAACCGCCCCAACTCATCGAACGCGGGTTTCAGGGCCTCCTGGTCAAACCGGCGCAGCCCACCGAGTTTGCCGCCATTGATCTGTTCATCCACCTGCAGGGTGCGGCCACTGGTGGTCAGGGTGAACTCCAGGCGGGTGGGGTCTTCTGCACTGGTGCGGGTGGCAAACTCGGAGGCATTGGCGCCGGTTACCAGCGACAAGCCATTGGCCAGTGATACATTCACCTGGCTACCCTCTGCCTGGGTAACCCGAATGCCCACCAGCTCCGACAACTCCTTGAGTTTCTGGTCTCGCTGGTCCATGAGCTCCAGGGGCATCTTGCCCTGGGCCAGGCCCGGAGACTCAGAAATAGCCAGGTTCAGATCGGCGATGCTTTTGAGCAGGGAATTGGCGTCCTTCACACCCTGCTGCATCTGGGTTTTGACCGATTCCCGTTGCTGTATAAACTCCTGGTTGAGCGCCTGGAAGCGGTTAACCACCTGCTGGGCCTCACTAAGCACCAGCTGGCGTTGAGGCAGTGAGGCCGGGTCTTCCGCCGCATTCTGCAAGGCCGCGAAGAAATTGTTCAGGGCGTTATTTAACCCGGTGCTTTCGCCCCCCAGCAGGTTATCCAGCCGGGTCAGCTCAGCGTTCAGGGCGTTCTGCTCTCCGAACAGCGTGCTGTCTTCCCGCAACTGCTGGGTCAGGTACTCATCCGCCAGCCGGCGAATGTTGGAAATGGACACCCCACTGCCAATGGTACCGGCACCAGTACGGCGCCCTTCCTGGGTATCGAACTGCACTTCCTGCCGGCTGTAACCGGGTGTGTTTGCATTGGTGATGTTATTGGCGGTGGTGTTCAGCGCTGTCTGATGACTGAGCACCCCGGTCAAACCGATTCCGATCAACCCTGCCATGATGCTTTACTCCCTCGGCACGTCGCTGTTCATGGACAGCGTCATCAGAGAATCCCTGTTCATAATCCGGCGAATCTTGGAACCATACTCCGGATCAGTTGCATAACCGGCTTCCTGAAGTTTGTCTGCAAAGACCTCAGGCTGGTCGGCTGACGACAGCACATCCCGGTACCGGGGGTTGCTGTGAAGGAAATCCACGTAATCCCTGAAGCTCGCCTCGTAATCCGGGTAGGCCCGGAAATCCGCTCGCTCCTTCATGGGCACTCCCCCACGAAACTCGGTGGTGGTAATGGTCACGGCGTCACCGCCCCAGCGGGTATCGGCCTTGATACCGAACAGATTGAAACTGGGCTGGTCGCCATCCCCTTTGATCATGTGGCGCCCCCAACCGGTTTCCAGCGCCGCCTGGGCCACCATCAACCTGGGGTCGATACCGCTTTCCTTACCGATGCGCTCGGCAAATGGCATCAACTCAGCGACAAAGTGCTCCGGTGATTCAAAGGTCAATGGTAACTCTGCCGCCGTCATGGTTTGCTCGGGCTGCTTCTGTTCGGCCGCCCGAGTCATTTCATCGATGGCCTTCAGCTGCTCCGGCAAGTTGCGGGATATCGCCGGCATACTGCGGTCATAGTCCGCCAGGGTGGCCTTGTGCCCCGCCAGCCGCTCGCCATTACTGGCCATGCCGGGCACATCGCGGCTCAGTTGCCGGACCAGCGCCTCAGCAAGACCTGTTCCACTGCCGCGAGACATGCTTAAACTCACCTGGCTGTCGAACATGTCCCGGTAGAACTCGGATTCGTTGCTGTTGAGGTAATTTCCCTCGGCAAAGGCCTCGCCGGCCTTACGCATAGATTTCAGCATCTCCGCCAGAAACAGACTTTCAAACTGGCGAGCCACCTGTTCCAGGGCTGCCTGTTTATCCGATCTCGCCTGGGTCTTCAGGGCGTTCAGCCCACTGAAGTCGGTGTAGATCTCAGCCTGTTGTACGCGATAGTCCTGCATGGCTACACCTAGATCACGATCAGCTCGGCACGCAGAGCGCCGGCTGTTTTCAGGGCTTCGAGTACGGCCATGACATCCCCGGGGGCCGCTCCCACCTGGTTAACGGCCTGAACGATCTCATTAAGTGTGGTGGCAGGGCCAAACTGGAACATTCTGGCCGGGTCTTCCGTCACCGCTATCTGGGTGTTTTGCTGCAACGCAGTGTCACCCTGGGCAAACGGGTTGGGCTGCACCACTTCCGGGTTTTCCTGAATCGTCACGGTCAGATTGCCGTGGGTGACCGCCGCCGGGCTGACCCGCACATTCTGGCCAACCACAATGGTTCCGGTGCGGCTGTTAATGACCACCCGCGCGGCCTCTTCAGCCGGCTCCACTTCAATGTTCTCGAGAATCGACAGGAAGCTGACCCGCTGGGAAGGGTCCCTCGGTGCCCGTACGGAAATCGCGGTTGCATCGTGGGCGTAAGCCATATCCGGCCCAAGCGTATCGTTGATGGCTTCCACTACCCGGCGGGCGGTGGTGAAGTCGGCTCTCATCAGGTTGAAGGTTATGGTGTCGCCACGGGTAAACGGCGATTCCACTTCACGCTCGATGGTGGCACCGTTGGGAATCCGGCCAACACTGGGCACGTTCACCGTAATCCGGGAGCCATCCTGCCCCTGGGCACCAAAGCCACCCACCACCAGGCTGCCCTGGGCCATGGCATACACCTGGCCATCAGCGCCTTTGAGCGGCGTCATCAGCAGCGTGCCACCCCGCAGGCTGTCTGCGTTACCGATGGAAGACACGGTGATGTCCAGCTCCTGGCCAGATTTGGCAAAAGGCGGCAAAGTGGCACTGACGGTAACCGCCGCCACATTAGCCAGGTTCGGGTTAACGCCATCCGGCAGAGTGATGCCGAACTGATTCATCATGTTGCGGAAGGTCTGGTTGGTGAACGGCGCTTTATCGCCGGTACCGTCCAGGCCCACCACCAGGCCGTAACCGATCAACTGGTTGTTACGGACACCTTTTACCTTGGCCAGATCCTTCAGGCGGTCAGCCATCACCGGAGAGGCACACACTGCCAGCAACGCAAATACAGCAATTATTCTGCGCATCATAGCGGCCACCACTCACTGTTGAAGAACCGGGCCAGCCAGCCCATCTGGTTAGCCTGGTCAAAGTCGCCGGTGCCGCCGTAGGCGAAGCGCGCATCTGCCACCCGGGTGGAAGCCACCGTGTTATCCGGTGCGATATCCTGAGGCCGAACCATGCCGGTCAGGCGGATATACTCGTCCCCATTGGTCAGCGACAGCCATTTCTCGCCACGGATGCGAAGCACACCGTTCGGCAGCACTTCGGTGACAGTGACCGTAATACTGCCCGCCAGACTATTGCTTTGGTCTGCTTCAGCAGCACCGTTGAAATCCCGCTCAAAGTTCGCCCTGGCATTCAGGCCAATGTTGGCCTTACCAAAAATGCTCGGCTCAGGAATGTTCAGTTCCTGGTCTTTGGTAATACTGGTTTCGGCGCTCTTGCTGGCCCGGGTTGATTCCTGCAGGGTCACCGTCAACACATCACCGATGTTCAGGGCCTTGGTGTCACCGTACAGGTTGTAGTTACGGGCCGGCTGGAAGATTGCCCCGGAATCTGGATCCCGCTGCATCATGGCCTGAGCGCGTACCGGTGCAAATGCCGGATCATCCGGCATGGCCCGAGGCCGGCTCATGGCAGTGCAGCCTTGCAGAACAATCAGCACACCCACCAGTGCCAGGGTGGCGAACCGTTCTTTCTTGAAGGTGTGATGAATGGTGTTCATAACTTACCCGATGTTATTGGTAATGAACTGGAGCATCTGATCGGTGGTGGACACCACCTTGGAGTTCATCTCATAGGCCCGCTGGGTGGTGATCATATTGACCAGCTCTTCCACCACTTCGACGTTGGATGACTCAATGGTGCCCTGCTCGATATTTCCCAAACCAGCCAGCCCTGGCTCACCCTCTGCCGGGTCGCCACTGGCATTGGTTTCCTTGAACAGGTTGTTGCCGATGGCCTGCAAGCCCTGAGGGTTGATGAAATCCACCAGGGTGATCTGGCCAAGGTTGATCGGCGCGGCCTGGTCATCGGTCACCACGGTTACGGTGCCATCCTTACCAATCGTGATGTTGGTCGCGTCTTCCGGCACGTTGATGTTGGGTTCCAGCGGGTAGCCATCGGGCGTTACCACATCGCCGTCGGCATTCAACTGGAACTGGCCATCGCGGGTATAGGCGATCTGGCCATCCGGT
This sequence comes from Marinobacter sp. LQ44, assembly GCF_001447155.2. Lineage (NCBI taxonomy): Bacteria > Pseudomonadati > Pseudomonadota > Gammaproteobacteria > Pseudomonadales > Marinobacteraceae > Marinobacter > Marinobacter sp. LQ44. The sequence continues at coordinate 532,799 of NZ_CP014754.1, forward strand.
AGCTCAATCTGGAAGAAGCCACGGCCATTAACGGCCAGGTCCAGCGGCTGATCGGTAATCTGCAGGTTGCCCTGGCTGAACTGCTTGGCAGTGCCAACCACCCTCACCCCGGTACCCAGTTGCAGGCCAGACGGAAGCTCGGTGTTCTCAGTGCTCAGACCACCCGGCTGCCGGTTGATCTGGTACAGGAGATCCTGGAATACCGCCCGGTCACGCTTGAAGCCGGTGGTGTTCACGTTTGCCAGGTTGTTTGAGATGGTGGACATGTTGGTGTCCTGTGCGCTCAACCCGGTTTTGCTGACCCAAAGTGCTGGATGCATTGCTCTACTCCTTACCCGCCGGCTGCAGCGGCGATTCTTTGCCGCTTGTGGCCAGTGGATGATCTGATCTCAGTGTTATCAAAGGTTCTGCAACAGTCGTGCCGCAGCCTCGGAATTCTCGTTAGCAGTCGACATGACCTTCACCTGCATCTCGTACTGACGGGATAACTGCAGGTTGGCAATCATTTCTTCCACAGCATTAACGTTCGAACTTTCCAGAAAACCAGTGGCGACGCGCATAGCGGCATCCGGCGGCTCCGGGCCATCCAGGGCCTGATCCGGCTTACGGCGGATGAATCCGTCCAGCCCCTTCTCGAGGGCATTGCCGGGCGGGTTCACCAGTTTCAGGCGGTCCACTTCAACCAGCTGATCCGGCGGGCCACCCACGGGCACAATAGAGATGGTGCCATCTGCCCCCACCTGCAGGTTGTCAAAGGGCGGCAGGGCCACGGGGCCACCATTGCCCAGCACCAGCTCACCGCTGGCGAGGCGAACCAGGCCGTTTACATCCACCTGGAGGCTGCCGCTGCGGGTAAACACCTCTTCACCCAGATCGTTCTGCACTGCCAGCCAGCCATCGCCCTCTACGGCAACGTCCAGCTTGCGACCGGTGTCCATCAGGGCGCCGGCAGAGAGATCGGTGCCGGGGCGCTCGGTCATGGCGTAGGCGCGGGTGGGGTGGTGTTCACCAAAGACAGGCATACTGCGGGCCTGGGCAAAATCCTTTTTGAAACCGGTGGTGTTCACGTTTGCCAGGTTATTGGCATGGGCACGCTGGGCCAGCATGTTCTGCTTGGCGCCAGACATTCCAATATATAGGGCTTTGTCCATGGGCAAACTCCTGCCGGAATTTTGACTGTTTCCAGTCATCCTGCAGGAGTCATGCCATGTTTATGGAGGGACGTTACCGGAGGTTGATGATGGTCTGGGTGACCGCATCAGAGGTTTCAATGGTCTTGGCGTTAGCCTGGTAATTGCGCTGGGCAATGATCAGGTTCACCAGCTCTGCGGAGAGGTCCACATTGGACTCTTCCACCGAGCTTGCCTTAATGGAACCCAGGGTACCGGTATCCGGCGCGCCGATAATCGGCTGGCCGGATTCAAAGGTTTCCACCCAGGTAGTCTCACCCACCGGCGACAGCCCGTTGGTGTTGTTGAATGAGGCCAATGCTACCTGCCCTAGGGATTTGGATTGCCCGTTGGTATATCGTGCAAAGATCACACCCTGATCAGACACGTCCAGGCCAGACAAACGGCCGGTGCTGTAGCCGTTCTGGCGCTGGTCGTTGACACCAAACGCAGCGCCATATTGGGTGGTGTTCCCAAGATCTACGACAAAGGCGGACGTCGTTGGCGGCTCCGGAATGGGAGTAACCACTTCCTCGCCGGCCAATGGTGGGCCGTCTGCACCATTCGGCTCTCCGTTCGGGTCCTTCGGAACCCAGTCGGTAACCACAATCTCACCGTTCGGGTCACCGTTGATGGACTGCAAGGTGCCGTCTTCGTTGAAGCGCGCAGTGTACGGAGAAGTATCTGTACCGGCCACGAGCTCACCATCAATCTGAAGGTAGACCGACCATTCACTGACACCCACGCCGTTACCCGGCGAAGGATTCTTGACGAAGAACTGGGTCAGTTCGTGGGAATTACCCAGGCTGTCAAAAATGGTGGTTGAGGTAGCATGGTTGTAGGTTCTCTGATCCAGGGGATTGAAGGAATTGGTAATCCGCAGGTCGCCACCTGCAAAGGCATCGGCAATCTCGCTGCTCGCACCAGCCGGAAGAATGTCCTGAACCGTGCGATCAGACTGAATGTTCACATCACCCTGGAACACCTCAAGAGGCTGGTTGACCCCCGCATCGGTGCTGGCAAAACTGATACCCACATCAGAGCCTCGGTTATCAATAATCCGGATGTCGCTTCCACCATCAACCAGGGAGGCAGACAGGCTTGTGGCGCTAGAGGCGTTGATAGCGTCTACCAGCCCCTGCAATGAACTGACCCCGCTGAGTGAGATAGGCACATTCTGGCCGTCCAGCTCTATCCGGAATTCAGTATCGCCGGCCGCTAATGCATCTTCCAGATCAGTAATCGAGAATTCCTGGCCCAGGCTGACCGCCGTGGTGGCAGAGGCAGACAGACCACGCTGCTGGTTGATGATGCCCGCCGCATCCCGTGCGGAGGTGCCAGCGGGAATAGTGATGTCTGGCGAGTTGGTACCATCCGAGTAGGCAACACGGAACACATCATCTACGGTGATATCCCCCATAGACACCGCCTGGAAATCCACCACTCGGCTCTCCAGCACAGATTGCCGGGAATCCAGGTTCAGATCGGATCGCAAATTGGTGGTACGGCGTGGCGCCAGGTTGTCGGTTTCAATCTGAAGATCACCCCGAATACCAGACAGGTTGCCGTCGTTATCTGCAGTAAAACCCTGAACCCGCATGTTCTGGTTATTGGTCACAAAACCGTCTTTATCGATTCCAAACTGGCCAGCCCGAGAGTAGCGGATCTCGCCATTGTTATTCAGGATAAAGAAACCATCACCACTGATGGCCATGTCCAGGCCATTATCGGTAAAGCTGATGTTGCCCTGGCCAAAGGACTGCTTGACGTCCTGAACGCGCACACCATCACCGATCGGGTTAGTGCCGCCACTCAGAAAGCCGCTGGCGTACAAATCACCGAACTGTACCTTGCTGCCTTTGAAGCCCACCGTGCTGGCGTTGGCAATGTTGTTGCCGGTGACATCCAGATCGACCGAAGCTGCCCGAAGGCCGCTCAAACCTGTATTAAATGCCATGACTTATACCTCCTGGTCTGACACCGGATCAGTTAATTTGTTTGACGTCGGACAGGGCAATGGAACCCATACCGGCAAGATTGAGGGTAATGGAACCGCCCTTACCCAGGGACACACTGTCCACATTGGCGCTAACCATGGTGCCGAGCTGTTCAGGACCGGACGGATAAGAGCCCTGCGCGACAATCTGGTACGGTCCAGGCGGCAAAGGATTGCCGTTGCCGTCCTCGCCATCCCAACGGAACGACACCACACCGGCCTGGCTACTGCCCATATCAATCTGGCGAACCAGCTCACCACTCTGGTTCATTACCGACAAGCGCAGCCCACCGGTAGATGCTGGCACTTCGATGGTTCCGGTAATCTCGCCATCATTACCCAAAATTCCCACATTGGAAGGAGCAAGAACGGTCTTGCCAACCATTGCAGACGCCTGCAGCGCCTGGCTGGAACGGAACTGTCCGGCCACATCCTCAACGGTACTCGACAGGTTCTGCATTTCTTCCAGAGAGCTGAACTGCGCCAGCTGAGCGATGAAATCACCGTTGTCCTGAGGGTCAAGCGGGTTCTGGTTCTTCAACTGGGCAAGCATCAGCTCCATGAAAGCATCTTTGCCAAGCTCGCTGCCGCCACGGGCTTTGTCGTCCTGCTTGATCTGATACTGGCTCAGTACGTCTGAGGCCGATGCGGAATTCACTGCACTCATGACTCACTCCTCACTATTTACTGCTGACCCAGCGTCAGGATTCGTTGCATCATGGACTTGGCAGTGTTCATGACGTCCACATTCATCTGGAAGCTGCGGGAGGAAGACATCATGTCTGCCATTTCCTCAACCACATTCACATTCGGGTAGAACACGTAACCGTCTTCATTGGCAGCGGGATGGTTGGGCTCGTAGCGCATCTGCAACTCTGCATCGCTCTCCAGGATTCCCTCAACCCGTACACCGGCACCGGGGCCGTCGTCCAGGCTGGTGCCGAAGCCCTGCTGTTGATCCGGGTTCAGCATGGCCTGCTGAATGGCGGCGAAGACTGGTTTGCGTGCCCTGTAAGCATTCTCGGTGCTGGAACTGGCAGTCTCGGCGTTCGCAATGTTGGAAGCCGTGGTATTCAGCCGCAGGGATTGTGCGGTCATGCCGGAACCGGCGATGTCAAAAATGTTGCCCAGTGACATGGCAATCTCCTCAAATCGTAAATGACTGCGGCTTACTCACCCTTCAGGGCTTTGGTCAATCCGGAAAACTTGCTGCTCAGAAACTGGAAGCTGGCCTGATAGTCCATGGCATTGCGCATGAAGCGGCTCTGCTCTTCCTGGGCATCCACGGTATTACCATCGACAGACGGCTGGTGCGGATTGCGGTAAAGCAACTCGCCGTCACTGCCGGGGCTGGAGGTGTCCATGTGGCCTTGGTGAGTGGTCGCCATTTGCAGACCACTGACCGACTCCTGGGCTTTCTGCATCATCGCCCTGAAATCGATATCCCGTGCCTTGTAGCCCGGGGTATCGGCATTGGCCAGGTTGTTGGCGAGTACTTCCGCACGCTGCACCCGGGCCTGAAGTGCGTGCTCGTGAATACCCAATGCCTTATCAAATGTAATTGCCATGACTGCCTCCGGAATTCTGCACCGGCACCGCTTGAACGGCGGCTTGCCGGATTTGCGTTCTGGAAGAGTCAAAGCAAAGGTGGTGCCAGTTTTCGAGAGTGCTTGGGCGCCAGGGCTTCTGGAGGGATGCGATCAGATTTTGAGCGGCAACGGAGAAGGGTTCAGAGCAAAGGCGGCAAACCATTTCCCTTGGCGGTTAAACGGTTTGCCGCTATCAAAACATCAGCGGGAAGCTCACCAACTTTCCTGGCGCCCGGGCCCACGCCATACCTTTACAAAATCCCCGGTAGCCGGGCGTGGCACTGAAGGTTTCTCAACCGACACCGTACCGGTATACAGGAAGCCGACGACCGTTTCCCCGGGCTCTAAACCCAACCCTTCAAGCACATCGGGATGGTAGGCCACCCCCCCGGTGCGCCACATCACGCCGAAACCAGCATCTTGTAGGGCAAGGCCGAGAAAGCTCATGCCCGATGCGGCAGACATAAGCTGTTCGACCTCCGGCACTTTCGGGTGGGATTTGGGCGTTGCGATTCCTACGATCACCATCGGTGCCCGCAGCGGCGCCCGCCGGGCTTTCTCGATTTCCTGCTCACTGGCGCTATCAGGACATGCCTTGGCGAACAGGTCTCCCAGGGCCTGCCGGGCATCCCCTTCCACCACAAGATAGCGCCATGGCCTCAGTAAGGCATGGTCCGGTGCCCTGGCGGCACACTGAAGGGCCACATCAACTATACTCCGCGGCGGTGCCGGGTCTTCTAATCGTGGTTCGGATGCTCTTTCGAGTAAAAATCGGGTTACAGACGTCATACTGGCTCACAGTCAAGATGGCTGTATCTGTTGCCCTAAGGGCAAAGATGCCTCAGCGAATTGTGGGTTATACGTAATACTGTTAACCTTTAGTAGTAACTACACATAGAAAAATAACCACCAACAACGATAACGTGTTCGGCGGCATACAATGAGTGACCAACAAGCTTTTCGCAACTGCAGGGCCCTGTATTCCTGCCACCGGGAAGACTCGGTTCTGACATGATGAGCGCACAGGCCGATTTGCGCAATGTCGCCAGCAGCGCGGGTAAGCTCGCTTCCGCGGACATCCACGACCACACCGTGGCCATTCCGCCCATGCCGGATTACAACGGCCGAATCATCGCCTACACCGCAACGGCCGCGATTATTGTCGCCGGAATCCTCCAGGGCGTGTTTCAGCAATGGTTGCTGTGGTTTGTGGCCGGCGCACTTACCTGGCCGCACATCGCCCATTTGCTGACCAGGCGTACGTTTCTTCGCCGCTCACCACGAATCCGGCAGAAGATGCTGTTTCTCGACTGCGTTATTGGTGGCACCTTCATCGGCCTTATCGGCCTGATTGCCATTCCCTCGGTGTCCATATTGTTAATGCTGATGTTCAGTTGCCTGATTGTGGGCGGTATCCGCCAGTGGCTGTTCGGCACCGTACTCATGCTCGCCTCACTTGCGGCGTCTGCAGCTACCTTTGGCGTTGCCGACAGCCTGCAATCGCCACTGCTGACCAGCATCCTGGCCCTGGCCTCTACCGGCGTCTATATTTGCGTAACCGCCTACTATTCCCACCAGCAGGCCCGCACGCTACTGCTGGCAAAAACCCAGATCCAGAACCAGCGCGAACAGTCCATCGCACTCTCCCACAAGCTATCCAAATACCTGTCCCCGCAGGTCTGGCAATCCATTTTTACCGGCGAGCGTGACGTTCGCCTGGAAACCCAGCGCAAAAAACTGGCCGTGTTCTTCTCCGACATCAAGGGCTTCACCGAACTGTCTGAAGAAATGGAACCCGAAGCCCTGACCGAACTGCTCAATCACTACTTCAATGAAATGTCAGAAGTCGCTCTCCGATACGGTGGCACCATCGACAAATTCGTTGGCGATTCCATCATGATCTTCTTTGGCGACCCGACCAGCCGCGGCCAGCGAGAAGATGCTTTCGCCTGTGTGTCGATGGCCATCGACATGCGCAAGCATATGAAGATCATGCGCCAGAAATGGCGAAGCCAGGGTATCAAAACCCCGCTTGAGATCCGTATGGGTATCAGCACCGGATACACCACGGTGGGCAACTTCGGCGCCGAAAACCGGATGGACTACACCATTATCGGCAAGGAGGTGAACCTGGCCAGCCGGCTGGAAAGCCTCGCAGAACCTGGCGAGATTCTGGTGTCCTACGAGACCTTCTCTCTGATCAAAGATCGCATCATGTGCCGGGACAAAGGCGAGATCACCGTGAAGGGCTTCGGCAAGCCGGTGCCCATTTACGAAGTGGTGGACTTCCGCCGGGACATGGGCCCGAACCGTAGCTTCCTCGAGCATGAACACAGCGGCTTTGCCATGTACCTGGACTCCGACAAGATCACCGAAAGGGAACGCAGAGACGTACTCGCCGCCCTGGAAGACGCAGCCGACCGGCTGCGTCAGGAAGACGACGCCGACTAACTACTGCCGGACCAACCTCGGTCCGGCATCACCCTCTGCACGGGTACTGCGCCACGGGTTGATATCCAGCCCTCCACGCCGCATGTACCGGGCACAAACCATCAATTCCGTTGGCTGGCACCGGGCCATCAAATCCGTAAACACGGTTTCCACACAGTGCTCATGGAAATCCTGCTTCTGGCGGAAGCTGACCACGTAACGCAGCAAACCCGCACGGTCTATCTTCGGGCCGGTATAACGAACGAACACGCTGGCCCAGTCAGGCTGACCAGTGACCGGGCAATTGCTTTTCAGCAGGTGGGAACACAGCTGCTCGCTGACCACTTCCTCGCCTGCGCTGAGTGAATCTGCCGAGTATTCGTAAACCACATCGTCTACCGGCTCGTCATCAATCAGCTCATAGCCCTGCGGCCGACCTTCCGCAGGCGCGGATTCGTCGACACTGAACAGCCGCACAGTCACGGCGGCACCACAGGCACTGGACAAGTCTGCGGTAATGGTCTCGGCAACCTGATCCGCCGATGAGAACACCGCCTGGTTCAGGGAATTCAGGTAGAGCTTCAGGGATTTGCTTTCGATAATCGACGGCGACGCCGCCGGAAAACGGATCTCCCCCCAGGCAACTGCTGGCACGCCGCCCGGGCGCAACCAGGATATCTCCCACGCCTGCCAGAGGTCCTCACCAAACCATGGCCAGCGGCCATCCTCCAGCCCGATACGGCGGCGGTTTTCCTCACGGGCAACCGGGAACAACAGGGACGGATCGTACTGATCCGGATAGTCGCTGGACTTACCCAGCGGCGCATTGTGCAAAGCCATAGTTTTTCCTGAAACCTGTCAGTGGCGGATACCCTTGCCCCGGGCAAGCATACGCAGTGCAATGGTCGCCAAAAGGACAATGAAAACCAGAATCATACCAAGGGAGACGAACGGATTAACGTCTGAAACACCCAGTATGCCGAAGCGGAAACCATTCACCATATAGAGTATAGGGTTGGCCATCGACACGCCCTGCCAGAACCCCGGCAACATATCGATGCTGTAGAACACCCCACCAAGGTACGTCAGCGGTGTCAGCACAAACGTGGGCACAATGGAAATATCATCAAACTTGGTGGCCAGCATGGCATTGATAAAGCCCCCCAGGGAAAACAACGCCGATGTCAGGAATACCGTCATTACCACCATGGGCAGGCTGTGAATCGATAACCGGGTAAAAGCAAGAGACAGCAAGGTAACCACCAGGCCAATACTCAGCCCCCGGGCCATACCGCCCGCAACGTAACCGGCCAGGATAGTCCAGTTGGGAACCGGCGACACCAGAAGCTCCTCAATGCTGCGCTGAAACTTCATGGAAAAAAACGATGACACCACGTTGGCGTAGGAGTTGGTGATCACCGCCATCATGATCAGCCCCGGCACAATGAACTGCATATAGTCGAACCCGCCCATTTCACCAATGCGCGAGCCGATCAGGTTGCCGAAGATAATAAAATACAGCGTCATGGTGACCGCAGGCGGCAACAGAGTCTGGGGCCATATCCGGGTAAACCGGCGAATCTCCCGAAGTACAATGGTACAGAACGCGGTCCACAAAGCATGCAAGGTCACGCCGTCACCTCCGCCTGCCGGTTGGTCTCACGGGCGTTATCTTCCACCATGCGCACGAACAACTCTTCCAGCCGGTTGGCTTTGGTGCGCATGCTGATTACCTTGATGCCCTGCTTTTCCAGCTCAACAAAGAGGGCGTTCAGGCCCTGCCCTTTGGCCACCTCGGCCTCCAGTGCCCCGTCGTCGTTGAGTTCGCAAGAAAAGCCTTCGAGCTCCGGGGCGGCATCAACGGGCTGCTCGAGATCCAGCACGAATGTTTCCACACTCAGCTGTTTAAGCAGCTCGCGCTTGCTGGTGTGCCGGATAATCTCCCCGTGGTCAATGATCGCAATATTGCGGCAAAGCGCCTCGGCTTCTTCAAGATAATGAGTGGTCAGAATGATCGTGGTGCCCTGGCGGTTCATTTCTTCCAGGAACTGCCACATAGAACGGCGCAGTTCGATATCAACGCCGGCGGTGGGCTCATCGAGAATCAGCAGGCGTGGTTCATGCACCAGCGCACGGGCAATCATCAGCCGCCGCTTCATACCGCCAGACAGCATCCGCGACGGGGTGTCTCGCTTGTCCCACAAGCCCAGTTTCCGGAGGTACTTCTCCGCCGAGATCCTGGCCTGCTTGAGTGGAATGCCGTAGTAACCGGCCTGAGTGGTGACTATGTCGAAGACCTTTTCAAACTGGTTGAAATTGAACTCCTGTGGCACCACGCCAAGGTTCAGCTTCGCGGCGGACAGTTCGGTATCGATGTCATGGCCGAACACCTTCACCCGCCCACCGGATTTGTTCACCAACGAAGACACAATGCCCAGGGTGGTGGATTTTCCAGCACCATTCGGGCCCAAAAGTGCGAAAAAATCGCCTTCCTGTACCTGAAGATCAATCCCCTTAAGCGCCTGAAAGCCACTGCTGTAGCTTTTGACCAGCCCTTCAATTTCCAATGCGTAGGTCATAACCAAACCGTTATCTGAGAGGAACGTGTGCCGAAACCGGCAAATAGGTAGAGAGCTAGGTGATTGTGGCGATCTGACGAAAATCAAGGGGGGGGGGGTGAGCACAACCAGGCAGACCACCGGCAAACGCAGAAACTGCGACAGGTTTCCCGATATACCTCGGCCGCCCTCCCTATAATGCTGTTACAACAACTTACAAAAAGCCTGACACCCGGCACCGGATGCGCCAGGCCAACGCGAAGGGATTGTACGACACACTATGAGATTCGTTCACCTCACCCGCCTGCTCTTACCTTTTTCCGCTGCGTTTGTTCTGGCAGGTTGCCTGGACAGCGGTGGCAGTTCCGGCTCAGACGACACCAGTACCGGGCGTGTGCACTTTCTGGGGGTTAGTGGTCTCGATTACCAAACCGCCAGCCAGACCGGCACAACCGATGATCAGGGCCGGTTCCGCTACTATCCCGGCGAAACCCTGTCGTTCAACGTTGGCAATCTGCCCATTGTCTCTGACGTTCCGGCACGGGAATACGTAACCTTTCTCGAATTTCTGCCAGAGACCCGGGACGCCCTCAACACCCCCGGCGTAAATGACGAGGAACTTCGGGATCACACCATCAGCGAACAACAGCAGCTCAACAACATCACCCTGCTGAACATGACGCGGTTTCTGATGGCCCTGAACTGGACAGAGAATGTACCTGAAGGCTCAGGCATTGATATACGCACAAGAGTCGTCGACCAGTTAAACGCCGCCCTGGACAACCCGGACCTGCCCAAGGCCCTGAATTTTAACGTCAACCAGGCGGAGTTCACCGCAGAAGACTCACCCGCCAATCAACTACTGGCGCAGATCTGCTTCTACCCGGAGGACGACGAGCTTTGCTCCGCCCCACCCACAGACGACGACATCAACAACGCACCGCCACGGCCGGAAAACGACGACGACATTGATCCGGATACCGACTACCGGGAAGACCTGGAAAACCTGCGTAACCGGATTCTCCAGGCCGTACGGACCCTGGAAGATGCAGACAACGAACGGGCCAGAACCTATCTACGCCGGGAGCTGAATGCCATCACCCGGGAAATCGGGCGCCGCTATTACCTGGCAGACCATAAAGCCAACCATGCCGCCAGCGACACCGAAATCAAGACGGTTGCAATCCGAAAGATCGGTGGGGAGCCAGAACTAGCTCAGTTGGAGGCAATCAGCAAACGGGAGCAGGATGTCGTTGTCCACTCCTGGAGCTGGCAAGACGCAGACGTAGACTACTTTGTGGCCGGGCCCAGTGGCGGAGAATCGGAGCTGCTGATCAACTTCAGACCAGGCAACACCTACCGCTGGGTACGCAAACAATTGCGGGTTGTTATCGATTGATCAGACTGTTCAGCGACCACCGGAATTCGCCACCGGTAACATCGTAAAGGGCTGGGTCCAATCCCTCTGTTCCGTGGGGCAGGCAGTCCCTTACAGTCACCGCTTCAGAGGCCGGACGGGATTGGTTGAATTTCGCCAGATCAATAATCCTGGCGGTTTTCAGGGGCTGGCAATCCGGGCCTTGCATCACCATCACCCGGGGCCATAGACGACGCTCTGGCGAGTGGGAAACCACCACACCCCGCTGGCCGTCGGACAGCTCCACCAGTGAACCGGTCGGGTAGATACCAATGGCCTGAATAAAGGCCTCAACCAGGTCCTCCTGGAATTCGATATTGCGCATGTCGTACAGCAGGGAAACCGCTTTAGCGGGGGTCAAGGGCTGCTGATCATCACGGGGTGCCGTCATCGATTCAAAAAACTCAGCGATGCCAGCCACCTTGGCCAGCAGCGGAATACGGTCTCCACGGATCCCCTGCGGGAAACCGGAACCGTTGTGACGTTCCCGATGCCCCTGCACCACACTCATCACCGCACGTGACAAGCCGGCGTGTTCAAGCAGTTTCACGCCCCGGGTTACGTAGCTACGATACTCCGCGTATTCCTCCGGCCCGAGTTGATGCTCGCGCATCAGCAGGTCTTTCGGCAGCTCGGTCTTGCCCACCTGAGACAGCAAACAACCGGTGCCAAGATGGTTCAGCAGGCCCTCATTCAGACCAAGCTGACGACCACAGACCAACGCCCAAACGGCGGTATTGATCGCATGGCGATAGATGTAATCGTCATACTGACGGGTGCGGCTCAGCCACAACAACGCATCCGGCTGGCGGGCAACACTTGCCACCATTTTACGGGCCACCTCGGCAGCCGGCCGAAGATCCGGCATCTGGCCAGATTGGGCTGTCGCGAATGTCTCCTTAAGCGCTTTCTCGGCATCCGCTAGCAAACGGCGGGAAGCCTTTACTTCTCTCTTGAGCGTGGTGGCGGTCTGGTAGATGACTGGCTCACGAATACTCAACGGAGCCAGTTGCAGCTCCTCCCGGCCGTTGGTACGGCTGGTGGACGCCTTACGGAAGGATTTTCCGGTCTCTTTACTCAGGGCGGCAGAATCCCGGCTCTCAGCCACATCGACCATCACCCACTTGCAGTGGGAAACCAGCGCCCGAATGTCGTTCTGGGAGCGGATATAGAAGCCCTGAATGGGGAACGGGGTCTGATGCCACGGCCGATCCAGGTCAGACACGAACATGCCGACCTCCAGATCATGAACCGCGATTTTCTTCTGCTGGACTCCCACCGCACACCTCAGAAAACTGGATTATTGGATATCAACCAGTTTGCCACTCTGGTTAAAAGACACCATTACAGTTTGGTATCCAAACACCACAGAAAGGAAACAAAGAGTAACGCAAGTTATCAAACCGCAACGAAATGTAGCATCGTGAACGGCATCACAGGCTGAATGCCACACTCGTCAGTCTTCTTTACACTCACTTTCGTTGAACGATGGCAGGCGGGCGCTGAGCGTGCCCCTGGGAACTTTTCTGGCGTGAACGGTATAAGCAACCGGCGACGGACGCAGATAATCCATGTTTACCTCGTCATCACCCCGCTTAACCACTACAGATTCCGGCCGGCAGCTCACCAGCAGGCCGAAACTCGACCCTATATCGGCGACACCCTGCAGGGTCGCTCCCTGCTCAACCGCTACACACACATCCTTGCCCGTAGCCGGCTGGCCAGTGGCTGCGATTCGGTCTTTCCCAGGCTCACCACAGGCCCTGATACCCTCGGCACAGGCGCCGCTGTCACTGTGGTTCTGGTCAGTGATACGCCACACCCTTTCGCTGCACTGGGTTTCCAGCCGGATAGGCGTCGCCTTGTTGTTGGCCAGCCACCAGCCGGGGTATTCGGCACTTTGCCAGGACACCCTCACCTGGCGGGTTTCGCCTGCGGAGGTCTCGGCCGGGAACATCGCATAGTGTGTGTAGTAACTGGCGCAGCCGTTCAACACAAGCAATGAACACAACATCGCCACTAACCCGGAACGCCCTGAAAAAGCGAAAGTCATCAGTAAAGCCGTCCTTTCAAAACTCAGACTCGAAGGCTTCCATTATCGGGATTGGGCGGGGACATTCCACGGACTATTCATCATTCTGGTCAAACTGCAGACCAAAACCGTCGTTGGTCTGCCGCACCACCACCATATCGAGTGTAGGTGCCGGCACCGGCAAACCCTGCACCTGCACGGTTACCTTGTCGCCTAACTGCGGCGCAAAAGGCTCGTCGTTGAGTACGATGAATACGCCTCCGTCCGAGATATCCCGGGTTGAAAACACGAATTCACCAAACTGTTCGTGTACCACCTTAACTTTCGCACTCAAAGCGGTGCGGCTGTGCACTCTGCGATCGTTGTCTACCATACCCCGGGAACCCTGCTTTTGGCCTGTTTTTTATAGTGTTATCAAGCATAACACCATTTTTACACAAATATCCCTCCGGCGTTATTGACTCAAACCGTGATAGCAATGAGAATAGTTGTCGTTTTTAACTGCCTGTGAGTTTATCTATCAGGTGAGCCAGACAAAAGGAAGGAAAACACTATGCGAATGAAACTAGCCGCTGCCGTTGCCATCGCCCTGACCGCTACACCAATGGCTGCCACCGCCGATGGCGAAGTAAACATCTATTCCTACCGTCAGGCTTATCTGCTGGAGCCGCTGTTAAACGCCTTTACCGATGAAACCGGCATCAAGACCAACGTTGTCTTCGCCAAGCAGGGTCTGGCAGAACGTCTGGAACGTGAAGGCCGTAACAGCCCGGCCGACGTGGTTATGACGGTCGATATCTCCCGCATCAACGAGCTGGTTGAAAAAAACCTGGTCGCGGAAGTAGACAGCGACACCGTTAACAAGAACATTCCGGAAAACCTGAGTCACCCGGACGGCAAGTGGTTTGCCCTGACCACCCGTGGTCGCCTGATCTTCACCTCCAAAGACCGGGTTGAAGAAGGCGAGATCAGCACCTACGAAGACCTGACCGATGCAAAATGGAAAGGCCGTATCTGCACCCGTAGCGGCAAGCACCCGTACAACGTAGCGCTGGTGTCTTCCATGATCGCCCATCATGGCGAAGAAAAGGCTCAGGAGTGGCTGCAGGGCGTTAAAAACAACCTGGCACGCAAGCCTCAGGGCGGTGATCGTGACCAGATCAAAGCCATCGCAGAAGGCGTATGCGATGTTGCCCTGGGTAACAGCTATTACTACGGCAACATGCTGATGGACGAAAACCAGCGCCCGACCGCCGAGCAGGTCAACCTGGTGTTCCCGAACACCAATGATCGCGGCACCCACGTTAACATCAGTGGTATTTCACTTACCCAGAGCGCGCCGAACAAGGACAACGCCATCAGGCTGATCGAGTTCCTGTCCTCACCGAACGCACAGCGCATCTACGCCGAGGCCAACTCTGAGTACCCGGCAAACCCGGAAATCAAACCAACTGGCATGGTTGCTGAGTGGGGCGAAATGAAGCCGGACAGTCTGTCGCTGCAGGAAATCGCCAACAACCGCAACGCAGCCGTTCGACTGATTGACCGCGTCGACTACGACGGCTAACCGGAACGGCCGGCCAATTGGCGCCGACTCCGGGCGCTTATAAGAAAGGGTACCAACAGCACGCTGGTACCCTTTTTAGTGTCTTTTTCAGAGACAGAAATGACCCCCGTCATTGCAGTGAGCCCCCTCAGTATCTAAAATCGCAATTCTTCTCATCACCACTTTCATAACGGGACAAGCATGACCGAGGTCGTTTCCAGTGCCAATCCGGGGCTTTCGCAACCACTTCTGGCCAAACGCACCTCGAAACGATGGATGATCAGTGCCCTGATCACCACGGCCATTGTCGCTTTACCGGTCTTCTCTGTGCTTTACCTGGCCTTGTTCCCTGATGAGAACATCTGGCCACACCTGATGGAAACCACCCTCCCCCGCTACCTCACAACCACCATCAAACTGATGATTGGCGTGGGCATTCTCACATTGATCATCGGGCTTTCCACCGCCTGGGCGGTCACCATGTGCGAGTTCCCGGGGCGAAAATTCTTCGAGTGGGCCCTGCTGCTGCCCTTTGCGGTGCCGGCCTACGTGATTGCCTACGTTTATACCAGCCTGCTCGACTACGCTGGGCCGGTCCAGAAAGCCCTACGGGAATGGTTTGGCTGGCAAAGCGCCGCAGACTACTGGTTCCCGGAGATTCGCAGCCTGGAAGGGGCGGTCCTGATGATCGGCCTGGTGCTCTACCCTTACGTTTATCTCCTGGGCCGCGCCGCCTTCATGGAGCAATCGCCGTCACTGTTTGCGGTCAGCCGCAGTCTTGGCCATTCCGCCATCAGTACGTTTTTCCGGGTAGTATTGCCCATTGCCCGCCCTGCTATCGCGGTAGGTTTGTCACTGGTGTTGATGGAAACCCTGAACGACTTCGGCACCGTCGACTTCTTTGCCGTACAAACCCTCACCCTGGGCCTGTTCGATACCTGGATGAACCTGGGCAACCTGGGCGGAGCGGCCCAGATCGCCACCACCATGCTTATGTTCGTGGTGATCCTGGTTACCCTGGAGCGATACTCCCGCAGGCGCCAGCAACAATTTGCCGCCCGCGATAACCGCGACCCCATCCACCGCTTTACCATGTCTTTTCCGCGCCAGATGATTTGCCTGGCCGTATGCGCCGTCCCTCTGATCTTCGGTTTCATTATTCCGGGCGCCACCCTTGGCTACTACGCATGGGAATACTTCGATGAAAGCTGGAACCCGAACTTCATTCGCAACACCTTTAACAGCCTGTTCCTGTCTGGTACCGCAGCGCTGACCACCCTGCTGATTGGCGTTACCCTCGCCTACAGCCGCCGGCTGCACAATACCCGAGGCATGCAAGTGCTGATGCGCCTTTCCAGCCTGGGTTACGCCATGCCCGGCGCGGTGCTTGCGGTTGGTGTGATTATTCCTTTGGCCGGTTTCGACAACTGGTTCGATGGCCTGATGCGGGATTACTTTGGCTTCAGCACCGGCCTGCTGCTGAGCGGCACTGCGTTTGCCCTGGTGTTTGCCTACACGGTTCGCTTTTTGGCGGTTTCCGCTGGCAGTGTGGAAAGCGCCCTGCAAAAAATCACACCGAGCATGGACATGGCCTCGCGCTCGCTGGGTCACACACCCGGTAAAACCCTGGTGAAGGTGCATCTGCCCATGCTCAGGGGCACCCTGGTGACCGCGGCCCTGGTGGTGTTTGTAGACTGCATGAAGGAACTGCCCGCCACCCTGATACTGCGTCCATTCAACTACGAAACCCTGGCCACCTATGTGTACCAGTTTGCTTCGGATGAGAAGCTGTACCACAGCGCACTGCCCTCCCTGATCATCGTGCTGGCGGGCATCATTCCGATCATTCTGATGAGCCGGTCCATCTCCAATTCCAGAACCATGACCTGATTTCGGCGGGCTCCGTAGCGGATTCAGAAACAGGAAGGCCCGGCAATTTGCCGGGCCTTCCTGTTTACCGCGTAGAGCGTTCTGCCATTACTGCCAGATAACCGGCTGCTTCTTCGCGTACCAGCTATCCACTTTCTCCTGGTAAGCGTCTTCAACCACGTTACGCTTGAGTTTCAGCGTCGGGGTCAGGAAGCTGTTCTCGATGGACCACTCATCGCTGACCACAGTAATGAACGCCAGTTGCTCGTGGGGATCAACGGTCTTGTTCACGTCTTTGATCAGCTGAGTGAAGCTCTCTTCAATTTCCTTGCGGAAGCTTTCATCGGCCATCTTCGGGCGAATCTCCTCACCC
The DNA here is from genome assembly GCF_001447155.2 of Marinobacter sp. LQ44. Lineage (NCBI taxonomy): Bacteria > Pseudomonadati > Pseudomonadota > Gammaproteobacteria > Pseudomonadales > Marinobacteraceae > Marinobacter > Marinobacter sp. LQ44. Next base: position 549,778 of record NZ_CP014754.1, read on the forward strand.
AGCAGCACCAGGGCATGGGGCTGGGTCTGGTTGGCACCAGACACACATACCATCTCGATGGCGTCGTGCGACATCAGGCGATTCTCAATCGGCGCAGGGGCAATGTACTTGCCCTTGCTGGTTTTGAAGATCTCCTTGATGCGGCCGGTCAGCTTCAGGCGGCCCATCTCGTCGATCTCGCCCTTGTCGCCAGTCTTCAGGAAGCCATCTTCGGTGAAGGCTTCCTTGGTTTTCTCTTCATCTTTGTAGTAACCCATCATGGTGGCCGGGCTCTTCACCAGCACTTCGCCCTGCTCGCTGATTTTTACCTCAACACCTGGCAGCGCCTCGCCCACGTAACCGGTGCGGGTACGGCCCGGCTTGTTCATGTGCGAATAGGCGAAGTTCTCAGACATGCCGTAGCCTTCCAGCAGCTCCAGGCCCAGGTTGCGGTACCAGTCCAGCACATCGTTGGACAACGGCGCAGAGCCGGAGCCAGCCAGCTTGACCTTGTCGAGGCCAAGGCCTTTGAGGACTTTCTTCTTGATCAGCTTGTTGACCAGCGGAATCTTCAGCAACCGCTCCAGCTTCTCCTTGGGCACCTTCTGCAACACGCCGTGCTGGAACTTCACCCACAGGCGAGGCACAGACAGGAACAGCGTCGGCTGCGCCCGCTGCAGATCCTGAACAAAGGTATCCAGGGACTCAGCAAAGTACAGATGGAAGCCGGCATACAGAGAGCCCAACTCCACAAAGGTACGTTCGAACACGTGGGCCAGCGGCAGATAAGACAGCATGCGCTCCTCGGGGCCCACACCCAGAGTCTCAATGCCACCAGCAGCGGCAAACGCCATGTTTTCGAAGCTGAGCATTACACCCTTGGGCCGACCAGTACTGCCAGAGGTGTACACAATGGTTGCCAGCTCTTCCGGCTCACGGTGTACCTGGCCTTCCAGCGGCGGGTACTTGGCCACGATGTCGTCCCAGGTCTCGAAATCGTTGGGCGGGCTAAGAGGGTAGGAAATGCAACGCACGGAATCCGGAACGCCCGGTTTCATGCTGTCCCAGTCGTCCAGCTTGCCCACAAACAGAACCTCGCATTCGGCGTGGTTCAGGATGTAGTTGACGGTATCCGCATTCAGGGTCGGGTACAGGGGTACGGAAATATGGCCAGCCAACCAGATCGCCCAGTCAGTCATGATCCAGTGCGCGCAGTTCTTCGAAATAAGGCCAATACGGCTCTTTTCCGGCAGGTTAAGGGACTTCAGGTAGGATGCCATCCTGCGGGCTTCATCAATTGCCCGGCCCCAGGTGTATTCAACCACCTTGCCGTTGCCAATCGGCTGAGTCATGTAAGGGGAATCAGCTTTCGTGGCTTCCCAGTGGTACAGCATATCGAGGGGAAGTTTCTTTGTTGTGTCCATGGACCTTCCTAGTTTGTCTTTATAGTTGGGGGGGTATCGTATTATTAGACTTTCGTAGCCTATTTCAACACACCCCTGCACGTCAAAACGTGACAAAACCAAAATATCTGCATTTCAGACAAATGCGCAATAGCAACTGATAAAGTATCGCCCATCCCTACCCCGAAACCTGTATCCCTGTGGTAAACTTGCGCACTTTCATTTTTCCGCCCCGGCAAACGGGGAAATCAGTCACTGACTCGGAGATGGGCATATGGCCAAGAAGACCTTGCGCACCCTGATCGGCGCTTCGCTGCTGGCAGCAGCAAGTCTGGTTCAGGCTGAAGAAACCCGTGTAGTTGCCATCACGCAGATTGTTGAGCACCCGGCGCTGGATGCCGCTCATGAAGGCATTAAAGATGAACTGGCCGAGCGCGGCTACCGCGTGGGTGAAAACCTTCGCCTGATGCACGAAAGCGCCCAGGGCAACTCAGCGATTGCCTCCCAGATTGCCCGCAAGTTCGTGGGTGAAAGCCCGGACGTGATCGTTGCCATTGCTACCCCATCTGCCCAGACCGTGGCCGCCGCGGCCCGTAACATTCCGGTTGTGTTCTCAGCAGTAACTGACCCTGTGGCCGCCAAACTGGTGAAAAGCTGGGAAGCTCCCGGCGCCAACATCACCGGCGTAAGCGACATGCTGCCCATTGAACAGCACCTGGACATGCTCCAGCGCGTCATGCCGGATGCCAAGCGCATCGGCACCGTTTACAACCCCGGTGAAGCGAATGCCGCCGCGCTGATCGATCTGCTCGAAGAGCGCCTGGCGGCCCGCGACATGCAACTGGTTAAAGGTGCTGCCACCAAGACCTCTGAAGTGCTGGGTGCGGCCCGCTCGCTGGTCGGCAAGGTAGATGCCATCTACCTGACCACCGACAACACCGTGATCAGTGCTGCCGAAGCGGTCATTTCCGTTGGCGAGCGGTCCAAAATTCCGGTATTCGCGGCAGACACCGCCACTGTTGAGCGTGGTGCGGTTGCCGCTCTTGGTTTCAACTACTACAACCATGGCCGCCAGACCGGCGCCATGGTTGTGCGCATTCTGGAAGGTGCCAGCACCGCCGACATGCCCGTTGAAACCATGGAAGAGCTGGACCTTTACGTAAACCCGGCCGCCGGTGAGCGCATGGGTATTACCCTGTCCGAAGACCTCATCCAGGACGCAAAAGAAGTCGTCAAAAGCGACAAGTAACGCCTGACCAACACGGGCGGACCCCAAAAGGGCCCGCCCGTTTTCTTTCACGGTGATTAACTACCCATGCTCAGTGAAATCGCATTCTACGGTGCTCTTGAAACCGGCCTGATCTACGGCCTGGTTGCCTTTGGTATTTACCTCTCTTTCCGTGTTCTCGACTTCCCCGACCTGACAGTGGACGGCAGCTTCCCCCTGGGTGCCGCCGTAGCCGCCGTTCTGATCCTGGAAGGCTGGAACCCGTGGGTCGCCACCGGCTTCGCCGCGCTGGCAGGCATGGCGGCAGGTGCTGTGACAGCCATCCTGAACGTCAAACTCAACATCCTGAACCTGCTGGCCTCCATCCTGACCATGATTGCGCTGTACTCGGTAAACCTGCGCATCATGGGCCGGCCGAATATCGCATTGCTATCAGAAGAAACGGTGCTGACGCCCTGGTATTCCCTCGGCCTGGAGTTCCATCAGGTACCGGTGATTCTGTTCCTGATCGTTGTGGCGGTATCCCTGGTGCTGCTGTGGCGTTTCATGAAATCGGAGACCGGCCTGGCCATGCGCGCTACCGGTTCCAACGCCCGCATGGCGCGGGCACAGGGCATCGCCACTGGCGGTATGATTATCCTCGGCGTAGCCCTGTCTAACGGCCTGGTTGGCCTGGCCGGCGCCCTGTTCGCCCAGAGCCAGGGCGCCGCCGATGTCACCATGGGTGTGGGCGTGATTGTTATTGGCCTGGCGTCCCTGATTGGCGGCGAGGCGGTACTCACTCCGTCTACCGTTATGCGCGCCCTGCTGGCCTGCGTGATCGGCGCCATCATCTACCGTTTGGCCATTGCCTTCGCACTGAATGCAGACGTTCTTGGCCTGCAGGCCCAGGATCTGAACCTGATTACTGCGGTACTGGTTACCCTGGCGATTGTACTGCCTGGCGTTCGTACCAATCTCACTAACCGCTTCAGCCGCAACAAAGCCTGAGGAGACACTATGATCAGCGCTACCGATCTACGGCTCACCTTCGGCAAGGGTACGCCACTGGAAAACCCGGCGTTGCGGGGTATGAGCCTGACCGTTAACCAGGGTGAGTTTGTGACCGTTATCGGCAGTAACGGGGCCGGCAAATCCACCTTCCTGAACGCCCTCTCGGGCGAGGTGATGGTGGACAGCGGCCAGATTATTGTCGACAACCAGGACGTTACCCGCCTGCCCACCCACAAACGGGCGGCGCGAGTGGCAAGGGTGTTCCAGGACCCCCTGGCCGGCACCTGTGAGAACCTGTCCATCGAGGAAAACCTGGCACTGGCCATCAAGCGCGGCCAGCGCCGTGGCCTCACCACAGCGGTAAAAAGCAAGTACCTGCCACAGTTCCGGGACAGCCTCGCTACCTTGAAACTGGGCCTGGAAAACCGCCTGGGCGACAAAATGGGCCTGCTCTCCGGTGGTCAGCGCCAGGCCGTCAGCCTGCTGATGGCCAGCCTCACACCCTCCAGCATCCTGTTGCTGGACGAGCACACCGCAGCCCTGGACCCGAAAACCGCCAACTTTGTTCTGGAACTCACACAAAAGATCATTGAAGAACAGAAGCTGACCGCCCTGATGGTCACCCACAGCATGAAACAAGCGCTGGAAGTGGGAAGCCGCACAGTCATGCTGCACCAGGGGCAGGTGGTGTTCGACATTGCCGGTAAAGACCGGGAAGGCCTGGAAGTAAAAGATCTGCTTGGCCTGTTCGAGAAACAGCGCGGGCTGGCAGTGGACGACGACAGCCTGTTGCTGGGCTAAGCCATTTCCGCAATAGAAAACGGGGCCACGAAGGCCCCGTTTTCTATTGCACCGTTAAAGCCGTTAGTGGCCGTAAATGCGCATCGAGGTATTGGTAATCGCCAGGTCGTCAATGGCGAAATCCGCTAACAGCCTCAGGGTATCCGTGGCGGTATCCACCCGGATGGTGGCAGAGCCAATCAGCATGTCCATCTATCACAACAATTTTCACTGAACGCTTTTTAACCACAACATCTAGTGATTCCCCCGAAACCGCGCTGAACGCCCACACAACAGGCATTTTGCGCGTTGCAAGTATTCTTCCATTGATTTTCTTTGCACTCAAAGCTCATTCAATAGTTGCTCTCTTATTCACAGACCACTATATCCTGTTATACTCCACGAACAAGAAGCCCATATATAGGGCAAATAACAATCACACAGCCCGCCGCGCGGGCGCCGGGAAAGCCGGCAAAAGCAACTCCGACAGCAAGATAACGGCAATCCACCGGCTCTGAACAGGCGGCACCTTCCGCCAGGTAAATACCACATCTAGTGTTTTTGACCCAAAAACAGGCCGGCAGTAAGAACGCAACACCATTAAAAAAGGGGCATGGCGCCGGCGACGGCACCATCAAAACGAGACATACTGGAAACCGAGGGTGGCAATGAACGCTAAGGCACAGGCAGTGATCACAACGATTCCCATGCAGGAAGCGTCGCTTGATATCTGGCACAGCAAGTACCAGCTGAAGACCAAGACAGGCGAAGCGGTCGACAAAGACATCAACGCAACTTACGAGCGCGTTGCCAAGGCCTTGTCGGAAGTGGAGAACAAGAATGTACGCAACAAGTACATGAAGGAGTTTCTCTGGGCCCTGCAGAACGGTGCCATTCCGGCTGGCCGGATCACCTCCAACGCCGGTGCGGAAGCTCACAAGCCTGCCACCTCCACCATCAACTGCACGGTATCCGGCAGTATCCAGGATTCGATGAACGACATCCTGGAGAAAAACCACGAAGCGGGCCTTACCCTCAAGGCCGGTTGTGGTATCGGTTATGAGTTCTCAACCCTGCGCCCCCGCGGTGCCTACGTCGCCGGCGCCGGCGCCACCACTTCCGGCCCGCTGTCGTTCATGGATATCTTCGACCGCATGTGCTTCACCGTATCGTCTGCCGGTGGCCGCCGCGGTGCCCAGATGGCCACCTTCGATGTACACCACCCCGACGTCATCGAATTCATCCAGGCCAAGCGTGAAGACGGCCGCCTGCGCCAGTTCAACCTGTCTCTGCTGATCACCGAAGACTTCATCGAAGCCGTACGCAACGGCGACGACTGGCACCTCTCCTTCCCCGTCACCAAGAAGGAAGTGGAAGACGAAGGCCTGGACCTGAACAACGCCGAGCAGTTCCTGTACCGCGATTTCCCGGTTCAGGACGGCTACGTGGTAAACGAAGAAGGCAAAGTGGCCTGCCGCATCTACAAGACGGTGAAAGCCCAGTTCATCTGGGACACCATCATGACCAGCACCTACGACTACGCCGAGCCAGGCTTCATCCTGATCGACAAAGTTAACCAGATGAACAACAACTGGTTCTGCGAAGACATCCGCGCCACCAACCCCTGTGGTGAACAGCCCCTGCCCCCATACGGCAGCTGCCTGCTGGGCTCCGTGAACCTGACCAAGTTTGTGGACTACCCGTTCACCGACAAAGCCAGCTTCAACTACGAGAAGTACCGCAAGGTAGTGGGCATCTTCACCCGCATGCTGGATAACGTGGTGGAAATCAACGGCCTGCCGCTGGCCGAGCAGCGCCATGAAATCACCTACAAGCGCCGCCACGGCATGGGCATCCTGGGCCTGGGTTCTACCCTCGCCATGCTGCGCATGCCCTACGGCTCTGACGATTCCGTGCAGTTCACCGAAGACGTGGTACGGGAAATGGCCGTGGAAGGCTGGCGCCAGTCTCTGGCCCTGGCTGAAGAGAAAGGCCCGGCGCCCATCATGGAAGACGAGTTTGAAATCACGCCCAAGATGATGAACAAGTGCCCGGACCTGGCCAAAGACGGGTACAAAGTGGGCGACATCCTCAAAGGCAAGCTGCTGCACGCCAAGTACAGCCGCTACATGCAGCAGATTGGCCACGTTGAGCCGGAACTGGTGAAAAAGCTGGCCGAGAAAGGTGGCCGTTTTACCCACCACACCTCCATCGCGCCTACTGGCACCATCAGCCTGTCGCTGGCCAACAACGCCAGTAACGGCATTGAGCCAAGCTTCTCGCACCATTACGCCCGGAACATCATCCGTGAAGGCCGTAAAACCAAAGAGAAAGTGGACGTATTCAGCTTCGAGCTGCTGGCCTACCGCCATCTGGTCAATCCCGGCGCTATGCCCTTCTCCGAAGACGAAGACAAAAAGCTGCCCAGTTACTTCACCACCTCCGATGATGTAACCCCCACGCAGCACGTGGATATTCAGGCAGCGGCACAGAAATGGGTAGATTCCTCCATTTCCAAAACCGCCAACGTGCCCACAGACTTCGCGTACCAGGACTTCAAAGGCATTTACCTGTACGCCTACGACAAGGGCCTGAAAGGCTGCACCACCTTCCGCTTCAACCCGGAAGCCTTCCAGGGCGTACTGGTTAAAGAGAAAGACCTTGAAAACACCCTGTACGAATTCACCCTGGACGATGGCAGCAAAGTGACCCTCAAGGGCAACGAACAGGTAGAGTACGACGGCGAAACCCACACCGCCGCCAACTTGTTTGATGCGCTTAAAGAAGGCACTTACGGAAAATATTGATCCCGGGAACCGACAGACAGGACAACGAACATGACAGTGAAAATCAGCAACAAGATTGTCGGCTACCGAGTCAAGAAAGCCGACACGGAAACCCCGAACGAGCATCAGGCACCGGTGATAGCTGAAACCAAGCCGGTGGAGATGAACGAAAACATCGAACGGCCGGATTTCTTGCTGGGCACCACCTACAAGATCAAACCGCCGGTGGCTGAGCACGCGATGTACATTACCATCAATGACATCCTGCTGAACGAAGACACCGACCACGAAAGCCGGCAGCCGTATGAAGTGTTCATCAATTCCAAATCCATGGAACACTTCCAGTGGGTTATCGCCCTCACCCGCGTAATCTCGGCGGTATTCCGCAAAGGCGGCGACGTAACCTTCCTGGTGGAAGAGCTGCGCAGCGTGTACGACCCCAACGGCGGCTACTTCAAGAAAGGCGGCGTGTTCATGCCATCACTGGTTGCCGAAATCGGCGCCGTGATCGAGAAACACCTGAAGGCCATCGGCCTGCTGGAAAGCGACGAGCTGAGTGAAACCACCAAGCGCATCCTCGCCGAGAAACGCGCCGAGTTCGAAGCCAGCCAGAACAAAGCCACCAACGACGACAGCGGCAGCGACTACCCCGCCAACGCCACCATGTGCGGCAAGTGCAGCACCAAAGCGGTGATTGTGATGGACGGATGCGCCACCTGCCTGTCTTGCGGCGACAGCAAGTGCGGTTGAGGTGATTGACCGCTGAGTGATGAAAAGGCCTGGTTGCGGAAGCTGCCAGGCCTTTTTGTTGGTTGGCAGATTTTTTAGCGCGTTGTAATTGGCGAAAATGCGACTGCGTTGATATTGCTAAGCGGGATCTGGCTTGCTTCTTTTTGGGGCTTGTAGTTATATGATCTTACGGTATTTTTGGAGCGCCGTTGGCCAGCAAGCTTTATTTTCGGTGCGTGATGATAATGAAGCGGTCAGATAATCGCAATAATGAAGACTGCTATCCAATACGCTGTTAGCTTTGAATCTAGGGAGCGGAAATGTCTGTCAATGACGACAAAATTATCTATCTCGACTTGGAGTTTGTCTCGAGAAAGTACGAGCAAAAAATTGGCGGTGATCCGGCTGCAACTATCACCAAGCAGCAAGGCGGAAACGCCGGAATTAACGCCTTATTTGCTCACGCGGGTGTTACGACCCAGGAATCGCGTACTTTTTCAGTCACCTCGCGACAGATGTTCCAGTCTATTTGGAACCAGTTGATAGATGAATACGATAACTTCTCAGAGTTTGAAAACTACTCAGGTACCAAGGTTTTATGGCTGGAAGGAGAGCTAACTCTCGGCGAATGGAAGAGCTCTGGTAGCAAAGAGGCCGGATACCAGTTCTATCAACTTAATCATAATGGCGAGCGTACGGCTTTTGTAGCTAACCAAAGCTATTTGGCCCCGGGGTTTTCTGAGATATTCGGTGCGTCTTCGGCCTTAAAGGGAAATATTGGTATTCCAGTGAAATGCCTGGCCCGAGTGATGTGGCACGTAGATGATGCAAAAAATTACGTAGCCTGTCCGTATGTTATTGTCGAACAAAGCTAACAAAACGCATCAGTACGCGGCCGATGGCCGCCGGACGCCCTTTACGTGGCTCCTTCGTCGCCACTCCAAGGTCGCCGCTGTGCTTCGGCTACATGGACTCCCCCTGCGGTCAAGCAACGCCATTTGATTCCGAAGCGGTTTGAGACTGCAGCTCTACATTCGGCCTCTGTGTGGGCGTTTCAGCCCGGGCCAGGATGATGATGCGTGTGAGTGATGACCTCATTCGTTAGTCGGCTTGTATCAGCCGCAAAGCACAACAGGTTCAATCACTCTCGGTCTGACCGTTCCGTCATCGCTTGCCGTTGCAAGACTCGGCTGGCAGGCGTGTTCTGCCTGTCGTTGTTGCCCGTTATCAGCCCTCTGCAGGCTGTGTTTTAAACTCAGTTTGGTTCATCAACAGTGCCCAGATAATCCGGGCATTCTTGGCGGCCAATGCCACGGCGGCTCGTTTGTAGCCGCGGCGTTCCACCAACCCTTTGGCCCACTCGCTGAGTTGATCGTGTTTGTCGTCGAGTTTGGCAATCACCGCTCGAGTGCCGTGGATTAATAGTGTTCGCAGGTACTTGTCCCCGCGCTTGGTGATTCTACCCAGCCGGGGCTTGCCTCCGGTCGAGTACTGCCTGGGCACGAGCCCGAGCCAGGCGGCAAAGTGTCGTCCGCTTTTGAACTGTCTGGGATCCGGCGCACTGGCCAATATCGCAGTGGCTGTTTGTGGGCCGATGCCGGGAATGGCCATCAACCGTTTGGCCTGCTCGTCGCGCCGGGCCATGGCTTCGATTTCCCGGTCATAGGCCAGGATCTCTTCATCGAGCTGGAGAATGCGCTGGTTGATGTTGTTGAGTAAACGCCGGGCCAGCATGGGTAAACCGTTTTCGGCATCTTCCAGGATTTCGGGAATCCGGTGTCGGGCATGATAGCGCCCCTGGGGGATGATCAGTCCGAACTCGGCTAACAGCCCGCGAATCTGATTGATCTGGGCTGTGCGCTCTTTGGTTAACCCACGGCGAATGCGGTGAAGGCACAGTACCGCTTGTTGGTCCTCAGTCTTAACTGGAACAAAGCGCATATTGGGCCGGCTGACGGCTTCGCAGATGGCCTCGGCATCGTTGTCGTCGTTCTTGCTGCTCTTGCGATACGGAGCGACAAAGCGGGGCGCAATGATCCGGGCATCGTGGCCGAGTTTGGTTAACTCCCGAGCCCAGTAATGGGCACCGGAACAGGCTTCCATGCCGATCAGGCACGGCGGCAGTTGTGCGAAGAACGCCAACAGTTTGGGGCGATTGAGCCGTTTGCGAACCACGACCTTGCCGTGTTGATTGGTGCCATGAATACTGAACACAGTTTTCGCCAGATCGATGCCAATGGTTGTAACATTCATGATGACTCCTCCTGCTTCGGATTGAAGATGTCAGACACCTTCAATGTGGCACATGACTGATGCCGTGGGAGCAGGGGGAGTCCATATCATTCGTTATATTTAAAAGGATCTCATGCTTATGGATCAAGAACGACCCTTCGTAGTTCTCAGATACTTTCTGATTGAAGAGGACCAGCGCTCGATTAATCCTAAGCCATTGCCAGCGGTAAAAGGTGCGGCCGTTCTTGACGCCCTTGTTCCAGAACGGGACTGGATCAAGAATGGAGTCAAATATAGCTTTGTTGGTTTTGCCCCTGTTAACCCAAGCCGCAACGAAACCTTCCCCGAAAATCGTTTCTTTGTCGGTAAGATCGCAAAATTGCGCAAAGCTCACGTAGGCGAGAAAGTGCCTGGAGACATAATTGAGCATGAGGAAGATGATTGGATTCCGCTTGTAGCGGTATTCGATTCTGTGAGTCAGACTGTTTTCGTCCAGAAGGATTGGCGGTTTGGGACCCCATCTCAAATATGTACGGCTATTGAGGCCGGTCTGCGTGAACCGACTCTTGCAGTTTATAACCATAGAGTTTTTGTGGAGCCCAAACCTACGGAAGGTAAATTCTGGGAAATCGTAGGCACTCACAATAAACTATATAATTTAGAGCTTCGACTAATATCGCCCAATATATTGCAGACGAACGTCAAGGCAAGAGAGGCTTTAGCGGCATTAAAAGACCTGTTCGGTCAGGATGAAATTATCTTAAAAATGAAAAACGATTCAGGTTCTTTAGAAGTACCAAAAGAGCCTACGTCAGATTACATTGAATATATAGAAGAGGGCGAAGGGACGTGGAGAGTGACCACTGAGGGAGATCACGGGGGCAAAAAATCTCACAGTAGCGCTGATACTGCAGAAACCATAGAGTTAGAGGTGCCGACACACAATGGCGATGAGGAGGAGGGCCAGCTAGATCTTGAGACCGGCGAGCCCTCCTCAACTCGCGGCGAAAGAGATAAGCGAATGGTGGAGAGGGTATTTCGCTACATAGCCGGTAAATTTGGCACATGATATGCTCAAGCTGATTATTGCTTTTCTAATATCTAGCGGGCTATCCTTTGTCGCACTTTACTTTTCGTGTGGCATGGCTACCCCTGTATTTGAAAATACTCTTTCTGCCTTTGTGACTATTGCAATATTGTTTGGCGCCCTTTCCTTTGCTTTATATAATTATCTTGACGGCATAACTAAGGATATCCCAAAAGAACTTTCAAAAAATAAGCCAAATAAGTATAAGCATGCATTAAAGGCCTTGAGCGATCTGAAGCGTGAAGTTATCTATAATATAGCATTGATAATATTGCTGCTTCTCTTGGAAAGAACGCTTTTTGGCATTAGCGAAGTTATCTATGGCGCGAGCTCAAGTCTCCCAATATGGGTAGGTTGGGCAATCATTTCGGCAAGGGTTTCTTGTCTGGTTGTTGGAATATATGCAGCGATAGTCCAATTTCGAGGCTTCCTCACGGCGAACGATCTAAGAACCATCCTTATGGAAAACGGTGACTAATTGCTGTGATATTTGGAGGAGTTGAACGTTGTCTTTAGATGTAGCCTATAGCATTGAAGCTCGGGATTACCTTGATCCTGATAGAGCATATGATCTTTATTGGTCTGGAAATATAACCGACAAGAAAAAATTCATATGCCCAGGCACTGGCTGCATGGCCCAAGTTACGTGCGCTAACTTGGATGAAGACATTCAAGATATGAAAGTGGTACCTCATTTTAGGGTTTATGGGGATCACTCAAGAGACTGTGAGATAAGCAAAAATATACCACTGAACCTCCACTATGAAGACGGCACTCCGGTGAAGGAGGAGCGTCTTAGCGTTGACCAGTCCATCGTTGACGTTTTTGAGCTTGATCGCCCTGAATCCTATTACGACGAGCCACGAGAAAGTGATTCGCCAAAGGCACAAGGCGCTAATAAGCCAAAATGTGCAAGGAAAACGAAGGAAACGAGGCTTCGGGAAAATGGCAGTATTGGCACAGTGTACTCTGTGCGTTCAGTCGTCAGCAGATATATACGTTATAAGAAAGATGGTTCTATAAAGTTCCGAAGAATAAATATTTCAGGTAAGGATGTTTACTACAGCAGTATATTCAAATGTATTTGGGAGCAAGACCTGGATGACCTTCCAGATTTTCCGGTCATATACTACGGTTGGGCGTTCGTTAATAGGCTTCCATCTGATCGCGGCTACCAGATAAAATTTAAGAAAAAACTAAAGCAAAGGGATGATGAACTTACGACCACTGTAATGATTGCTGATAGCACCATAGATAATTATAAGATAAAAAAGCTAATGGCAACTAGGCTGGAGAAGATTTATCAAAAAGACACACCCACTGCCTTTGTTTTTATATACGCTCAACCTGAAGTAAATACCTCAAAATCTGACATAAAGTATGCCAACTTTAGCTTGAAAAACTTGGATATGATTGATGTTAACTATGAGTGTCCGCTACCAAAAGAATATAACAAATAGTTCCAGTATGTTCCGGGCCTGGCGGCCCTCCACCGGACGCCCTTTTCTCCGCTTCGCTGCAAAAAGGTCGCCGCTGAACAAAAGCGTTATACATGAGAGGGAACTCAGGTGAGCCTGAAAGATCACTTTGAATTGTTGTCCATTTACAATCAATGGATGAATTCCAAAATTTACGAGTCTGCAAGTTCGCTCCCTGCAACAGACTTAACTCAGGATCGCGGAGCTTTTTTCGGCTCTATTCTTGGAACTCTGAATCACATCGTCGTTGGTGACACCATCTGGCTGAAGCGGTTTGCTACCCATCCATCCTGCGAGGGTTCCTTGCAGGAGGTCGCCAACCTTCCAAATCCGACAAGCCTAAGCCAGATAGTATTTGAGGATATTAGTCGCTTATCTGAACATCGGGCTTGGCTTGACCGACAAATTACCAGCTGGGTAGCCGGGCTAACCGAAGGCGATCTGGATTTCATTCTCAGCTATCACAACACCAAAGGGGTTCCGGCCAACAAGCGATATTCGAGCCTTGTTCTTCATTTTTTTAACCATCAGACTCACCATCGAGGGCAAGTTTCTGCTTTGCTATCACAGGCAGGCGCGGACGTTGGGGTTACCGACCTATTGACTCTGATTCCGGAGGAAACTCATGTATAACACATATGAGCCTTCTCTGAGTCAACAGGCAATAGTATTTTTTTGGCCGCGCCAGCGGCCAACCTAAACCCATGAGCGAGAACGCCTGCTTCGTCAGTCTCGCGGAGCTGTCAGGCACTTACAGCAAACACATATAGGGGCTCTCTTACGTGGCTTTAGACCACAGCCTGACCGGTTGTTCCATCGGTGGGTCAGGGGCACCAGACATTCATCGGTTAACCGGCCACTGGCACTATTCAAGGATCTGGCTGCGTAGCTCCAGTTAGCGTCAGGCTCAGGGCCGGTGTAAGCGCACTGGCTCATAGCATTAAGGCACGCCCACGGGGCGGCTAATCAAGGCGACTGGCTTCAACGACGGTGATAGAAAGCCGGTTCGGTATCAGGTACCAGTCAGCAGACACCCGGCTTTTAGTTAGTCGGCCCTGCAAAAGATAAAAACACCAATGATGCCAGCAGGTTGGCCTGATTTCAGGGTATAATTTCCACCACAAATCTCCCCGTTTCGCCCAAAAACCGGAAGAAAAGCCCATGATCCCACGGGATAAACGCCAAGCACCGCAGCGAGACCTGCTGGAAACCTACCTCGAAGACATCCTCAACCCCCGGCACGAACTGGTGCAGATGGGCAAGCGGATCGACTGGACGGCTTGCGAGCAGCATTTTGGTCAGCTGTACGCGGTGGAGGCCGGGCGTCCTGGGCTTCCCATCCGCTTGCACGTGGGCTTGCAGCTTCTCAAGCACATGTACGCTTTGTCCGACCGGGATATTCTGGATCGCTGGGTGGAAAACCCCTACTGGCAACAGTTCTGCGGCGAAGTGATCTTCCAGCACCGGTTCCCGATGGACGAAACCACCATGATGCGGTTCCGCCACCGCATTGGCGAAGACGGAGCCCGTGAACTTCTGACAATGAGCATCGCCCTGGGCCAGGATACCGGTGTCATCGCTCCGGAAAGCCTGAAAGTCGCAGTGATCGACACCACGGTCATGCCCAAGGCCATTGCCTACCCCAGTGACGCCCGGTTGGCGGGCCGCTGCCACCGGCAACTGGTGGCGCTCGCTGGCCAAGGACGAAGGCATCAAATTCCGCCAGACCTTCTGCAAGCGGCTGCCGGGAATGATCTGGCAAGTGGGCCGCTATGCCCATGCCCGCCAGTTCAAGCGGATGCACCGGGTGCTGCGCCAGATGCACTGGAATCTGGCCAAAGTCTGCAACGCCATCGTTGAACAGCGTCCGATGGAGCAGCGCTCCGAGCGCCTGAACCACAAGCTCCACCAGGCACTTCAACTGCTGAATCAGTATGGCGACCGCACCGTCAAACCCCGGCTTTACAGTCTGCACGAACCAGAGGTGGTGTGTATTGCCAAGGGCAAGGCCCGTACCCGGTATGAGTTCGGCGCCAAGGTCAGCGTGGTGACCACCGCCAAAGAGGGCTTTGTGCTGGATTGCCAGGCCCTGACCGGCAACCCCTACGATGGCCACACCGTCGACACGGCGCTCAAACGGGTCCTTCTGCACACCAGCAAGATGCCGGAGCATCTGCTGGCCGACCGGGGGTACCGTGGCAGTGAGAGCACATTTCTCGCGAAAATTCATATCACCGGCAAGCGGCGAGGGCGCGGCAAGGCCCACCCTGACCAACAACACCGACGAAATAGTATCGAGCCGATCATCGGCCACCTGAAAAGCGATGGCCTGATGTTCCGGAGCTTCCTCAGAGGATTCCAGGGCGACAAGATACACGCGGTACTGTGCGGCGTGGGCCTGAACCTGAGGAAGGTTCTGAGGAAGCTCGCCGAGCTTCTTTGGCCTTATGAAAATGGACGGTATTTGCGGATGATTTTGGCTGTTTTATGGTCAATTCCGACATTACCGGATGAATCAACAGAGACCGGTGAATTGCTGGTTATCTGAAAACGGCGTTTTTGCAGGGGCGACTAGTTATCATCCTGTTTGATCCAGTTAGACGTCATGCTCACCCCGTGGCGTGACTAACCCTTTAGGAATCGTTGTTCATCGAACACCCTCTGATGCTTGAGCATGAAGTAGGCGGCCCGGCCGAGCTTGTGGGCCAGCGCGGACAGCGCCTTGGGTTTGTTCATGCGTTTCTGGAGTTTCTGCAGGTAGCGCTGGGCTTTGTCATTGCCCCGCAGGTACAGCACCGCTGCTTCTGAGAAGGCCCACTTCAGGTGGGCGTTGCCGATCTTGTTGCCCTGAGTGCCGTAGACTTTGCCAGCAGATTCGGCTTTGCACTTGATGAGCCGAGCGTAAGAAGCAAATTTCTGCACCGTCTCAAATCGCTGGATGTCGCCGATTTCGTAGAGCATCGTCAGGGCTAGAATGCGGCCTACGCCAGGAATGGTTCGCAATACACTCAGGGAGGTAGGGTCGTGTTGCTTGGCCTGCCGTTCGAGGTGTTCTCCCAGCTTGCTGAGTTCCCGGTGATAGCACTCGATGATGGCCAGGTCGAGATCGATGTTGTGTTGGACATCCCGGTCGGCAAACGTCGCCCGGACTTGCTCCCGGGCCCCGACGTTCTTTAGATTTACCTTATTGGGCGGCAGGTTGTATTGGCTGGTGGTGTTGACCACATGGGCCTTGAGCATGGCCCCGTGCTGGACGATGCGGGTGCGTCTGCGAAGCAAGTCCCGGGTTGCTCGCATCTCCTTGGGATACACGTAGGCCAGCGGGAAGTTGCCGCCCTTCATGAGCATGGCGATTTTGAAGGAATCGATGCGGTCATTCTTAGTTTTACCGCCGTGAATGGCCTTCATATACAGGGCGTGGCCCAGGATAAAGTGGATGCCGTGTTCTTCACACAGATCCGAGATCCAGTACCAGCAGTGCATGCATTCAACACCAACCACAAGGTCATCTCGAAAGGGTTCGAGCAGTGTCAGTAGCGGTTCCGGTCTGGCCTTGATCTCTTTGTGCAACAGCACCTCGCCTTGCTGGTCGAGGATGCAAACGTACAGGCTGCGGGCGTGCAGGTCGATTCCACAATAGTGACGGTGAGTGCTATGGTAAAAGTTCATGAGTCTTCTCCCTTGTAGTGCTTGGTCGCCTTCCAGCTTAGCGGGTAACCGCCGGGCTGGGGAGAAGGCTCAATCAGTATCAAGGGCATCCAGCCGACACTGCATTGGCGGTGCGGCTGATGCCTGGCGTTAGGGCCCGTCAGTAAGGATTACTATGATAAAAAACGACATAACCTATGAGCGTCCCGAATTAGATGCAGAGTATGACTATGTAGGGATTGTGGATGGCCTTAGCCCGGATTTCTCATAGGTCCCCGGCAAGTCTCGCAGACTGTGCAGGTTACCGCCATTACCGCTCATTTGCGGCCGAGATTGACTAATAACCGATCAATTTCTGTTGTCCGGACACACGACCCCCTTTCCCCCATTGCATCGGGCCGGGGGAGCCCGGGCTTCTATCCCGGAACCAGTTGACGTACCAGGTCAGAGAGTTCGTCTTTGTAAGGATAGGCATCGCTCATCAACACCCGTATGCGCCGAGTGTTGCGAATGATGACCGCGCCCACCTTGATCAGTTTCAGCCGCAGGTTACTGGCGCTCATTCTCTCGAAGGGCGTCTTCTTCAAGTGGGCCCGTAATCGCTCGAACAACGTGTAGGCAAAGCCCGATAGGAGCAACCGCCACTGATTGGTCCACCACCGCGTGCTGGAGGTGCGATCTGCGAACAGACACAACTGCTGATCCTTGATCCGGTTTTCCATATCGCCACGGGCGCAGTACTGCTCGTAGTAGAGCTTGAGGCCGTCGTCATAGCGGGAACTGATCACGAAGCGAGGGTTCGAGCCAAACTCACCTTCTTCCAGGCGAGCCACCACCCAGCGAGGGTATTTCCAGGTGTGGGCCTGGTACTGGAACCGGTAGGTGGCAGAGACTTTTTCTCCCAACTCCCCGTGAGCCCTGCGAACCAGCATCGAGGGCACGTCCACCTCCTTGAGCAGCCGGCTGTTTTTGCTGATGCCCACAAGGTAATCCACGTTATTCCGGTCGCACCAGCTCAGCAATCGGGGGCGATAGAAGCCGCTGTCACCCCGGAACACGATGCGGGTATCCGGCCAGTACTGCCGGATGAACTTCACCAGCAGGGCCAGAATGGCCCAGCTGTGGCGGCTGTCGCTTCGATTGCTGGTGCGCAGGTAGCTCACCAACAGGTGACGGCCGCAGAACACGTACAGCGGGAAGTAACAATGGTGATCGTAGTAGGCGTTAAAGAACTTGCCGGGCTGGTCGCCATGCACTGGAATGTCAGTGCCATCAAAATCCAGCACAATTTCCTTGGGTGGAGTCTCGTGCTGTTCAATGAAGTGATGCCACAGCAGTTCGTGGGCGTTGATCACCGCCTGCCGGTCCACGCGCTGTTCCATCCGGCACAAGGTCGATTTGCCCGCCAGAATGGCATCTTCACCGGTTGCGGTCTGAAGTGCCTGATCAGCGCGTAGCGCCTCGTGATCGTTGAGGTCTTCGTACCCGGCAGCCACGCCAAAGACCCGCTGCCGGACCATGGTTTGAAGCTTGTGGCGAACCAGCACGGGATTACGGGCATCGTCCAGCACCGTAGCCAGGCGCTGAGTGAGCTGGTGTTGTTTGTCGACTTCGCGAAGCAGGAGCAATCCGGCATCGGAGGTGATGTGGCCACCGGAGAAATCGGCTTCAATTTGGCGGCGAGAGAGTGGCGAGAAGGTCAGTTTTTCAGGTACCATTTCGGATAGCGGCTGTTGGTGCTTAGTGAACGGTGTAAGGTCCTGAAATTATACCGCTTTCAGCCGCTTTCTTTTATCCCCTCGTGAGAAATCCGGGTTAGTGAGGCTGACAGGAACGAATTCCGAATCACAGAACAGTTGAAAAATTTGCTTTTGGGTGAGGGGCTAACCACTGTAACAGCTTTAGTCCACACAGCATCACAACTCTTTGGTGCATTAGATATATTCTATGATAAAGCTTTAGCTGGTGAGCGCTTTATGATCCACTTTGTGTCTCATGGAAATGATGACGGCATTCAAGTAGGAGACGATTTTGTTACTTGGAGTATGCTGCGTCCATATCTACAAAAAATTAATGTGGCTACTGATCAAACGCTTTTATTGAACATGAGTACTTGCAAAGGGCTTCATGGCGTTAAGATCGTGGATAAAGACGGTGATTATCCGTTCTTTGGCTTGATTGGAGCCAAGGTAGACCTACTTGTAACTGATGCGCTTGAAGCAAATAAAATAATGTATCGAAAGTGGCTCAATGATATGCCTGTACAAAAACTTGTTCCTGAAACTAACCAAGAATTAGGCAGAAATGTCCTTTTTAATGTGTCCGCAGAGGGATTTCGAAAAATAAAACTATGATTACCTTTCATTCAAGCCCTAACAATCGGCTGCACAGCGACCGATTTTCCGCTGCTTCGCAGCTCCAAACCGGCGCGTGAGCCGGGCGTTGAGGCTGTAGAAAAACCCCGAAATCACCCTGTGTTTTGATAGGATCAGGCAAACGGACAAGGAGTGGTCAGATGCCCCTCTTCAAGCACTACAACTACGACCAGGACACTATGGTCGTCATCAACTACCAGGAACAGCTCCAGCCCGGCACCTTTGAACACGCGGTGGACTACCTGATCGAGCACAAGCTGGACCTGGCGGTGTTTCATCCCAAGTACCGCAACGAAGACACTGGCCGGCTGGCCTACGATCCGGCCATCCTGCTGAAGATCATCCTGTTTGCCTACTCCAAGGGCATCACCTCGGTAATCCCCCCATCGAGAACAAACGCCGGCCCCACGAGACTGCACAGGGAAAAATCAGTGCCATTGTTTGAAACAGAGAGGTTGGTTGTAAGAAAGCTCTCCCATCAAGACATTCCGGTGCTCACCGCAATGCTCAGTGATCCGGAAGTCATGAAGTTTTCCGTTCGAGGAGTTTGCAACGAAGAAGCTACCCGAAAGTTCGTTGATTGGTGCCTTGAGTGTTACGCCTCTCATGGAATCGGGCCATGGGCTCTGTATGAGAAAGAATCAGGCGAATTTATCGGCTTCTGTGGCGTTGGGCCGGAGTTGGTTGGCGAAGTTGAAGAAATCAATCTGGGTTATCGCCTGGCGCGCAGGTTCTGGCATCATGGGTATGCGACAGAGGCTGTCAAAGGTGTTCTCCGGTATGCTTTCCGGAAAAAACACTGTGAGTCGGTCATTGTTATTATCGAGCCGGAGCATATAGCCTCCGTTAGGGTGACGGAGAAGGTTGGGTTCCGAGACTACGCGCTTCAAGAGTTTCACAACCGACCGGTGCGGGTGTATCGAATGACTTGCGAAGATTGGGCATTGCACAACAAATTGTTGTAGTGCGCCCATTACCACTGGTTTTGGGAGATAAGGACATCCGTAAACATTGCAGGAGGCATCATGATAGTCATCTATGGAATCAAAGAACATCTTAATCCGATCAAGGCTCAGCTCTCCGAGGTTATTCACGGATGTATGCAGTCCGTACTCGGTATGCCGGAAGACAAGCGGGCTCATCGTTTTATCCCCATGGAACCCGAGGACTTTTATTACCCCGGGGGCCGGACGCCCGCCTACACGGCCATCGAGATTAATATGATGCAGGGCCGAACGCCCGAGACCCAGAAAGCTCTGATCAAGGAGCTCTTCAGCAAGATTGAGTCCGTGATTGGCATCTCACCCGTGGATGTTGAGATCATGATCAAGGAACAACCGCCCCACTGTTGGGGCTTTCGGGGCATGACTGGAGACGAGGTGCGTGACCTTAAGTACTCGGTCAATGTGTAACAATGTTGTCAACGTGAAGTCATTGCTAGTAAGGCTTCACCGCCAGTAGTGGCGCGCATTGACAGGCGAAAATGGGACTGCGTTGATTTTACTTATCGGAGTTTCGTCAGCCAATTTAACGGAGAGGACTGCATGACAAGGATCAGTTTAATAATCGGTATGACCTTTACCTTCCTGCAAGGTTTTGGTTTAGCTGTATCAGCTGAAGAAAACATCAAAGCTATGCCAATAATTATGGCTATAAAAGAAACCGAGTCCACAGAGAATAGGATTGCTCGGCTAGGAAGAATTGATAATCTAGTGGAGAAATACAAATTAAACCTAAATGAAAAGTACATTTATACTGGTGAAGGCTTAGCTGGCAGTCTTCATAATCTTGGAGTGGTATATAAAATATCGGACAACGGATCTTCGAGCAATGTCATACAACTAAATTTTCGAAACGGCTTTGGCAGAAAAAAAGTCGTAGCTAATTCTAAGTTGATACCCGAGGCCAGCTTATCCAGAAATGATTACAATCAAAGAATTGCATCTCGTGTAATACTGAAAGACGAGCCAGGATCTAAGGCCAGGAAATACTATAAAGATTGGTATGATGAATATTTTTCCTTGAGAGCTACTCTAGCTAAAAAGGTCTTGGATACGGGCAGGTGTGATACGGTTGTCAGCGCAGATATGTACCTAGTCAATGGAAATTCCTTCACAGCGTTTTGCGGTAATGGTTTTCATTATAGCCAGAACGAAAACCAAATAAGGAATGATAAACCGTTAGATAGCGAGGTAGTATATTGGACTGCAACAGGGATCACTGTGCCTGATCAAGAACCCCATCCAAATCCAGACTTATACACCCAATAAACTGGGCGCGCATAGCCTATGATGAAGGTTGAACCGTTGATGAAATTTCATACGCTTATCGCGGCTACTTTACTTACCTTGTTCACCTCAGTTGCCGCTGCTGACCAACATAACTCCCTGATTAAAACTGTCGAGAAAGTCGCTGACGACCTGGAGGCCCATGTTGGCTTTGCTGCTTACGACGTGGAATCGGGCCAGAGGTGGGAATATCACGCTGATCAGCGGTTTGCGATGTCCAGCACGTTTAAAACCCCGGCTTGTGCCGCCCTGCTCCATCGGGTCGATACGGGACAGGCGAACCTCAGCAGAAAGGTGCATGTTTCAGAATCCGATCTCGTGACCTACTCCCCCATCACAGAGAAGCACGCTGGTGGTGAGGCGATGACCCTTTCAGATCTTTGCGAGGCCACACTGACAACGAGCGATAATACCGCCGCAAATCTGGTTTTACGAGAATTGGGCGGGCCAGAAGCAGTAACCTCGTTTGCGAGGCATTTGGGAGACGATGTAACGCGTCTCGACCGGTGGGAAACGGAACTGAATGAAGCGTTACCAGGCGATAACCGAGATACCACAACGCCAAATGCGATGGTCAGGAATCTTCAAACCTTGCTGTTGGGTGATGCCTTATCCGAACCGTCCAGAGAGCAACTACGTGATTGGCTCGAGGGCAACCAGGTTGCGGACGGGCTTTTTCGGGCTGCTGTACCAGAGGGCTGGACTGTCGCAGATCGAACCGGGGCGGGAGGTTTCGGGTCGAGGTCTATTACGGCCGTCATCTGGCCACCTGAGCGCCAACCTATAATTGTGGCGCTGTATCTGACTCAGACGGAGGCTTCCTTCGAAGAGCGGAATGCGGCAATTGCCGAGATAGGTAAAGCAATCGTGTTGACGGTGCCGTTTGACCCCAGCCGCCGCTAAGGGTTCATCTATGGAGCTAAGTAAGCGGGCTTGATAGAATTTTCGTGACATTGGGATAATGCCAAAGAGTCATCCGCGAACCGGCAACAGGAAAAGGAATTCATGGCAACAGATTGGAAATTGGTTCGTAGGCTCGTAAATTCTGCGCTTGATGCCTGCGAAGCTTTGGATCACTTAGAAATTACGGATGATGAACGAAGCACCCCTGTTCGAGCTACCAACGGACAGACCACCGGCACTGTATGGGACGCTTTACAGAGTGCGCATATCTTCCCGGAAAACGTTCGGTATATGGTTATTAGGGGCCGAGGGCAGTTAGGCGACTCCGCCCCATTTGTTCAACCGGTCAGCCGCGTACTCCAACAAACGGGATTGCTGGCAGCTGAACTCGTTGGTTCGCAGCAGCTGCAAGCACCAATAAAGGGTATCGACTTCTACTCACCAGAAAGGGAACAATCCCTGGAATCGGTAATCGAGAACCTTGCAACATGGTACAAGAGCCATCTGGTGCCCAATGTTGAGATCGCGCTTGCCAATGCGCGTGGCGGTGACCACTCGTCATAACGGGCGTTGCAACCTGATGCAGTAAAGTTGGCACTTTGAATGAAACGGAATTCCAATGAACGTGAAAAACCATTTTGAATTGCTCGCCACATACAATCAGTGGATGAACGCAAAGGTCTATGAGGCGGCGGGAAAGCTGTCGGCCGACGAATTAACGAAAGACCGCGGCGCTTTCTTTGGCTCGATCCTGGGCACCCTGAACCATATTCTCGTTGGCGATACCATCTGGCTCAAGCGTTTTGCTACTCACCCGTCGTGCCAGGAATCGCTGCGCGGAGTCACAGACCTTGATACTCCGACTAGCCTGGACCAAGTTCTCTTTGGTGATATTGAACACTTAACTGAGCATCGAATCTGGCTGGATCGACAGATCATCGATTGGATAGCTCAGCTTACCGAAGAAGACCTGGATGTAGTTCTCTCCTACCACAACACCAAAGGGGTTCCGGCAAAAAAGCGGTTTTCGAGCCTGGTGCTTCATTTCTTCAACCACCAAACTCATCATCGTGGGCAGGTGTCGACTTTGCTGTCCCAGGCAGGGGTGGATATCGGGGTGACTGATCTATTGGTTCAAATTCCAGAAGAGTCTCAAGCATGACCCATCGCTTCAGTTCCGCGGCCTCCCCTGCGGCACCTCAGCCCCGCGATGGACACCAATAAGGACAGCTTGTGCCTGCGTCAGCCCCCCTGGTCAGCATCATCACACCCACCTTCAACCGTGAGCGCACCATCACGCAAGCGGTCGAGTCTGTGTTGGCCCAGTCATATCCCCACTGGGAGCTGATCATCGTTGATGATGGCTCCCAGGATGGCACCAGCGAGAGTCTGGCCAGTTACCTGGATGATGACCGCATCCACTACCATTTTCAGGAGAATCAGGGCCAGAGCATTGCCCGGAATCTGGCGCTTCAGTACGCCCAGGGAGAGCTAATATGTTTTCTCGATTCTGATGACCTGTGGGTGCCCGATAAGCTGGAACGGCAAGTGGCGCTGATGGAGGCTCACCCGGAGGTGGACGTGCTTCACAGTGATGAAATCATGATCGACGAACAGGGCCGGGAGTTGTCCCGCAAGAATATGCGCCGGTACTCGGGCCGGATTGCCCGGCAGATGCTGGTGGACAACAGCGTGAGCATCAACACGGTCATGGCGCGGCGGGAATGTTTCGATACCATGGGCGGGTTTTCCGGCCGTTACGGCGTTGCCGACGATTACGACATCTGGCTGCGTTTTTCGGCCCGGTTTACGTTCCTTTATGTACCCGAATATTGGGGCTATTACCGGGTGATGGCAGATCAGATTTCCAGCGACAAACAACGACGCTTTGCAGCGAACGAGTCGATTATTCGGGATTTTATTGAGGAACACGGGAGCGCGCTTCAACCCTGGGAGATCCACTGGGGCCTGGCCCGCTTCTATTGCCGCAAAGCCCGTTATTTTGCGTCGGCGGGGAAAACGGCCATCGCCTGGGGCGCAATTGCCCAGGCCCTGCGATATGCTCCTCTGGACTCGGTAGTATGGCGCGCTGTTTATCGAGTGATAGTCCCCCGCCATGGGTGATACAGGATTGACATTGGTAGCCTCTCAGATTGGCTTTCATCAAAAAAAGGAATGACCATGAAATGCCCCAAATGCAGAACCACTGACCTGAAACCCACCAAAATTGAGGATGGCCTCCCTGTTATGGGTTGTCCAGGCTGTGACGGCGCCTCTCTGTCACTGCTCTACTACCGCGACTGGGCGGAAAGAAATGAGCCCGTCGAGCAGAGCGATAGCTTTGATGCGGATGTAACCGTCGAGAACGATGCTAAAACCGCCCTATCCTGCCCCAAGTGCAGCAAGCTGATGACCAAGTACTCGGTATCCAGCGAGCACAAGAACCGTATTGATCTTTGCGGTTTCTGTGATGAGGCCTGGCTGGATGGCAGTGAATGGACATTGCTCAAATCCCTCGAACTGGCACACAAACTTCCCAAGGTCTTTACCGACCAATGGCAGCGGAAAGTGCGGGATGAAAAAATGGAGAGCAAAAAAGTCGACCGCTTGAAAAGGCTGGTTGGGGAAAGCGATACCGCAAAGGCCGTCGAGATCAGAGATTGGCTGAAGAACCACGATCGAAAGGTGGCTATTGTTCAGTTTATTGGCTCGGAATAACGGTGGCGCGGTTACCGCGCCACCTTGAGCACACTCGTTGTGAAGGAGTCATGACTCATTGATCGGTGGTCTTCGTGTCACCATCCAGGTTAGCTATCCTGCGCCTGTATTCATTTACCGGAAGACCGCCGATACCCCAGTTCTCCATGTCGACCTCATCAATGACAACCATCGTGGCTGCCGGTGATTTTTGCAGCACGTCAACAAGAAGATTAGTTACTCCTTCAATCAGGGCCGCTTTCTGTGATTCTGTTACGCCTTCACGTGTAACCTTGATATTAACGTATGGCATTGCTCACTCCTTCTTTTCGATGATTTGAAATACTTTGGCAATAATAAGCCAGCGACCGTCAGTACGGACCAGTGACAGCATGTCCAGAAAGTCCCGCTCACCGATGGAGCAACGAACACGGGCAAACGCTGTGTTTTCTCCTGCAACCTCAATGGCCTCCACGATGTCTCTACGCTGTTCTTTACGAGACGCCGGCGAACGGCGTGTAGCAATTACCTTGCGGTATTCGGGCATGCTCCTGTGGAGCAACGGCGCCTCGTCAGCCGTGGCGTATATTGCCTGGGGGTGGAAAACCGCATCGAATTTTTCAAGGTCACAGAAATACAATGTGTCGAAGTACTGGCTTAGCACCTCTTGGATGTCAGAGAAAGCACTCATTGTGCCGCTCCCTCAGGCAACAACCCTTCCGCCTCAAGCGCCTTTACTACACTCGGATGTGTGCCAAGCCTCTTCCAGAAAGAGTAAGTAGAGGGCCATGGGCTTAGCGAGAAAGAAATGAATTGGGACCAGTTGAGAATTACGAATGCATAGAAGTCCGCAACACTGAGTTGCCCGCCTAGAAGGTTGGCACCGGTATGCGAGAGCCGAGCTTCGATACGGTCGATCCGCTTCGCTATTTTGGATTCTGCCACCTGCCGTTCTTCTACCGTAAGCTCCTCGCCTGAAAAAAACGGGCTGAATGCCTTATGTAACTCTGAGGACAAAAAGGCGAGTAATTCACGCAGGCGCGTACGTTCGAAAGAGCCTTCCTGCGGGGCTAAGCCTTGCGCTGGAATAAGATCCGCGAGGTACTCAAGAATTGCGGGATTCTCAGTGAGTACCACGCCGGGCTCCAGTTCCAAGGCGGGCACGTAGCCGTTCGGATTGATATCACTGTACTTCAGCCCATTCTCTGTGACGCCCTGAGCGGTATCGGTTCGCTCAAGAGAAAAGGCAATGCCCAGTTCGTTGAGTACGATGTGCGAGGCCATGGAGCAGGCACCAGGTTTGTAGTAAAGCTTCATGCGTTGTGATTCCTTATGTTTCGTGGTCGACACACCAAGGATATCCATTGGTTATGTAATTACTAGAAGTAACCAGGCATTTATAGATAGAATTGGGTTACCTCAAGGAAACCTGGTTACTCTCATGTCGCTGAAAGTTCGTCTAAACAAAAGCCCGGAACCACCGGAGCCGTGCATGCTGACTGAGTGCATGGCTGTCATCGCAGGGGCTTGGGCGCCGAATGTAATCTGGTGTTTGCGCGCCGGGCCACGGCGCTTCAATGAGCTCAAAATCGACATTCCGCCTGTTTCGGCAAAGGTGCTTTCTACCCGGCTGGCCGAGTTGACGAAACGCGGCGTGGTCCAACGTAACGTCCGGGATACGTCACCACCGTCGGTTGAGTACGAGTTAACGGAGCTTGGTCAGGAGCTGGTCCCTGCTCTGGATGAAATCGTTAAGGTTGGTCACAAACTGAAGGCCAAGGGGTATCTTCACGGCAATGAATGAATAGTTGCTTAAATGGCGTTTTGCTCTCTGAAATTCCCACGAATCGCAATCACCTTCTATAGTTAAAGTTGCCACTAGCGCGGAGATTGACCACCACAAAATATCTGATCAAGGATTGATAATGGACAGCGTTATTGACCTTCTCAACGAACGAGCAACAGAACTTCTAGAAGGTGCACGCGCATTAGACACTGAACTTAGCGACAGTGACAGCGAACCAAGCATTGAAGTAGCGGCCGAACAGTTCCGACACCTCTGTGAAACTCTGACTTTCATCGTATCCCAACTTGAACAAAGGGATTCACCGCTCCATCAATTGGTTCGCACGATCGACGGTGTGAAACTAAGTCATTCAATCGAGAAGCTATCAAAATATCTCGCGGATCATCGCGCAACACTCATCCGCCTTCAAGTTCCGGAACATCTCGTTTCAGGAACTATTGATGCGCTCTCATTCGAAGCCTCCAATGGAGAAAACGCCCTCGACCAGCCGCAATCACTGGGAATTGATGATGCACTGGAGCCACTACGACAGCTCCGCAATGTGGTTTGCGAGATCGCGAACTCAGCCGAGGTGGCAACGATAGTTGCGGATCACCGTATTCTCAAACAAGTGGCTGCTGGCTGTATTGGAGCCGCAACCGTCATATTGGATATCACGGCGGCAATCACCGCCGCACCAAGCGACCCAAGCGCTTGGGTTCTCTTCAAGGCTGTGAAGTCCATTTGGGGCGGTGGTAATTCCATTTATAAAGCCGTTCGTGAGTTGCGCGGAATGTTGACAACAATCCTGCAGCATTCAAAGTCTGAAAGTAACCAAGAAAGGCTCAGGCGTATCAGGCCCAGAAGACTCAAGGGGGAATGACGAAGTTAACTGCATCCAGCGGGCAACCGCCAGATTGGGGGGAAGGCTCATCCAGCAAGAGGGACCTTACATATGCCAGACACCAAACAAGCATTGCCACCAATTGTCTCGAATGAGGAATGGGAAGCCGCCCTCAGCCAGTTACTCGTTAAAGAAAAAGAGGCCACCAGAGCGCGGGATGCCTTGAGCGCTGAACGCCGAAGACTACCGATGGTTAAGGTAAAGAATGATTACCTGTTCCAGGGCGAAGAAGGCAGTGTGTCTTTTCTTGACCTGTTCAGCGGGCGCCGCCAGCTCATTGTTTATCATTTTATGTTCGCACCCGACTGGAAGGCCGGTTGCGACGGATGCTCCTGGCTCGCCGACGCCATGACTCACCCTGCCCATCTGCATGCCCGCGATACGTCGCTTGTGATGGTGTCACGCGCACCTTACGAGAAGCTTGCGCAGTACAAAAAGCGGATGGGCTGGTCGATGCCCTGGTACTCGTCTTTCGAAAGTGACTTCAACTATGATTTTGGCGTAACGACAGCTGACGGAGAACGGCACGGCGCAAGCGTATTTCTCCGTGACGGGAATGATGTATACCGCACTTACTTTACGGGTGCCCGTGGCGTCGAGTACCTGGGTAGCCTCTGGACGTATCTGGATTTGACGCCGTATGGTCGCCAGGAAACCTGGGAAGATTCGCCGGAAGGTTGGCCTCAGACAAAGCCGTATGTGTGGAATCGTCGTCACGATGAATATGACGTGTGAGGATGCACGGCAAACAGGATACCGGTGTCAGGTAATGGCCATAATGACATTGATCGTTTTTATCCTGGGGGCTTTACCTGCCATTGGATTAGCCGAGACTGAACAGCACTTTTACTTATGCTCGTCCTACGTGGAAACCTCTGCAGTTGGTGAACAGACAGCTCTCGGTTGGCCGGTTTACATCAAATTGACAGCGGTTGGATCCCGGAGTTTTGAGGCATACACGGAAGCCAATGTCGGAACCATTCTCCGCATTATGGTTGGCAGTCGTGAGTTTGAGAGGGCAACAATAAGGGCGCCAATTTCAACGGGAAGTATTCAACGGGCATTCGAATCCCAGGATGAAGCTTTAGCTTGGCAAGGAACGTTGGCCGGCAAACTTCCCGCGGCCCCTTGCGGTATAAGGAATTGATGGAGAAATGGCCATCGACCAGCTCACCTGTTCACGGCAGAAACCGTATCTAGGCCTTTTCGATTCCCCCACTCTCGCGGCGCCGTCTGCTGCGCGTTAAATTTGGAGGCGCACCCTCATGGCAGGCATGATGACCGAAAACAGATGGCAAACCCTGATGAACGCTATGGGGCTTCCGCCTTCAAAAGAGTGTTATGTCGCGCTCCACGCCGCCTACTCAGAGAAGCGCCGGTTCTACCATACGGTCGACCACATTGATGCCATGCTCACCCACTTTGACGGCGTAAAGCACATCGCTAAAAGACCGGAAGAGCTGGAACTGGCGATCTGGTTCCACGATGCCATCTACAAGTCCCTGTCAAAGACCAACGAGCTGGACAGCGCAAACTGGGCACAGGCGTTTCTTGCCTCCCATGGTTACGGTGAGGCGGGTATTGAGCGCGTGCACAACCTGATCATGGCCACACTGCACAACGGCAGTGTAAAGAGCCACGATGAGCAACTCATCGTCGATATCGATCTCGCCATTCTGGGTGCCCCGCCCGCGGTGTACGATCAGTTTGAACGGAACGTGCGAAAGGAATACAGGCTGGTGCCGTGGTTTATCTACCGCAAGAAGCGAAAGGAGCTGCTTCAGTCGTTTCTCAGCAATGCCAGTATTTACAACCTTGATCCGTTCAAGGAAAACTACGAGAGCACCGCGAGATATAACCTCGGCAGAGCCATCGATATGCTCTAGGGTGGATGGCGGCGTGCTCGCCGGTTCCGCTGCAAGCCCTGGCGCGTCCTCGTAGATTTCGATTGGAAGCCACCACGGTAACGCCGTATCGATGTCGAAAATCTTCAATACCGATCCCAGGCCATTCATTACCGTGTAACTCCACAACAATTGGAGGACATGGATCATGACGGCACGCGCGAACTACATCGGTCTGGCGCCGAAAGCTATGCAGATTCTGATGAATCAGGAAGCGTATTTGAGGGAGCAGTTCCGGACATCAGACACCCTCAGCACGGCTGCCTGGGAGCTGGTGAAGCTGAGGGTGTCGCAAATCAATCAGTGCGCCTTCTGCATCGACATGCACAGCAAAGATGCCACGGCGCAGGGTGAAACCCCGGAGCGAATGTTGGGCTTGAGCGCCTGGCATGACATGCCTTTCTATTCTCCCGCAGAACGAGCTGCGCTTGATTGGGCGGAGCATCTTACCTATGGCAGGCCGGTAGACGACCAGAAATATCAGAACGCGGTGAATGCGCTGGGTGAGCAGGCTCTGGTAGATTTAACCATCGCGGTTAACGCCATCAACAGTTGGAACCGGATCGCCAAAGCCTTCAAGCCAGAGGTAGGCAGCTATAAACCATAATAGCCTTTCCAGACCAGCGTTCGATTTTCAGCTGTCCTGCCCGTCAGGACAGTTGTCGGCGTTTGTGCAAGGGATTTGGTCAGCGTCAGTATCCGAGCTGGCAAACGAGCCGGTGGTGAAGTTATTGCATTCTGAGGCCTGCAGCAGCATCTGGTTTAATCTGGCGGGTAACGTGACGATCGGCGACACCGCCATTCCGGAGGGTGTCATTCTGCTGCCGGTTGAGAAGGTATCAGAGACTGTTTCCCTGTCTCCCAAATCGCAGCTCGCGGGTATTCGGTTTCAACCCGCGATTGGCTATGGGCTAATCGGGCAACACTTTGACCAGCCCACAGCCCTGACCGCAGACCCAGCGCATCTAGCCGGCCTCAGCCAGCTCTACTCCAACCTCAAGTCAGACCATGACAACGTAAGCCGGGTGAACACTCTGCAACGATGGCTGAGCAGGCATTTCCGACTCACGAAGACCATTCCCGGGCCGCTGAAGCAGGCCCTGGACAGCTTCAACGAAACCACAACACCGGGGGCGCTTAACGAACAAATCGGCGTCAGCCAGCGGCATGTGGAGCGGCTTTTCAAACACTGGATGGAAATGACACCCAAGCAGTACCAGCGCATCCTGCGAGTGAAACGAGCCATCGACTATATCCGCGAGCACAGCCGGGCAAACCTGGCAGAGGTTGCCCATCAGTTTGGCTTTAGTGATCAAGCTCATATGACGAGGGAGTTCCGAGCCATTGCGCGCATTACGCCTGGGAAGGTGTGAGGTATAGGTAAAGAACCAGGCGACCTTGAGTTGGGATTCAAAACAGAATAACTTGGGCGTTTCTGGGTAATCACCATATGGAGTTCAATCATGCAAAGGATCGCATCATCCGTTGTCTCTCTACTTGGCCTTACCGCACTGGGACTGGTTCCCGGATTTACACATGCCGGCGGCCCAACTCCCGAACACTTCCTTAATAGCAGTTCGATGATTTTGGAGATTCGCTATTGCGAATGCCAAGCCACAGAGCCCGATGGCAGCCCTTCGGAACTGCGCCCGGAATTTCTGGAACGTTCTCACCTCTTGCGGGTAGGTCTTGCCGACGAAGGCCGGGGGTACGCGTCTTCACCGGAACTGACTATTGGCTTCAAGTTAACTCCACTGCCGGAATCCCATGGCGCTTTCGCCTTCAATTTTGCCGGCCGTTATGGGGCTGGAAATCAGAGCAGCACTGGTAGCGGAGAAGTGTTGCTAAGCCGCGACCAGTGGATCAACCTTTTCGGTTCACATCATGAGGCCCAGCAAGGCTCGCAACTCAGTGGTGTTGCGGTGAGATTGGTCGAGGCGAATACTTTGATCAATTAGGTGGCATGCCTGTGGTAAAGTTCGCCACACAAGTTGGAAAGGGAATTTTCAATGATGTAGAGGTTTATACTGTTCACAATATTATCGTTCTTTTCCATCCGCTCCGTTTAGCAACCTGCAATTGCCGGTTTCGTATACATCAGGGATAGATGCTATGAAAACTCAAATTCTACGTGGTCTTTCTTTAGCCACATGTGTAATCGGCGTAGTCCTTTCGATTTCAACGTTTGTAGGGCTTCCCGACACCCTCCCGGAGTTCGCCGCCGGACTCATCATGATGATGGCGGGTTATGGTAGCTTCAGGTGGGTTTCCAACACCAGCTCACATACTGAACAGCCAAACGCTAAACCGTCTTCCACCGTTCGTTTTGTTGGGTTGCTGTTTATTATTGTCGGCAGTTTGCTTTTACTACGCGGGATGTTTGGCGTTTTGAGTACTGCGTTTCTGTTGGTGCAAGGAGGGCTAGATCAGGAGGGTGTGATCATCCTGCTGAAGGTTCTCGTAACTGGCGCAGTTCCGGGCTTATTACTTGTCTTCGCGGGTCGCAAACTTCGTATGGCGGGCTTGGGACATTTGGCTGGAGCCAGCCAAAATTAGGTTCCAAACAGCAAGAGCCGGGGGAGCATGATGAATCCTGCGAGTTCCAGTCGGACCAACTCTCTGTGCATGTGAGCCTGTACGAGTTTCTTGGCGTATCGTGGTTATAGGTTGAATGCGTCCACTACCGCACGGCCACGAATAAAGGGAACTCTATGCAGCGGTTTTTCAATTGGCATCTCGCACTTTTACTCCTTTTCGTACCTATGCTGTCCCAAGCACAGCCCTCGGATTGGCAAGCCCAGGTCGAGCAAGAAGCCGTACAACTTGATCGCCTGCACACCCTGATCGTCACCCATCAGGGCGAAGAAATTCTGGCACTGGATTTACGTGGCCAGGGTCTGGATACGCCCGTTAACATCAAGTCTTTGTCTAAAACGGTGCTGGCTGCACTGGTGGGTATGGGTATCAAGAACGATGTACTCGAGGGCACCGATCAGCCTGTGGTAGAAACTCTGGGCAACCGGGTGCCAGCATCGGCCACCGAGGGTGTTGAGCGCATTACGCTCGGCCATTTGTTGTCCTTGCAAGCGGGGTTACAGCGTACCTCTGGTGGCAACTATGGGCCCTGGGTGGCCAGTAGTAACTGGGTCAGCCACGTGCTTACCCGGCCCTTTGTGGATGAACCGGGCGGGCGCATGTTGTATTCCTCAGGCAGCAGCCACCTGCTCTCGGCCGCACTCACCGAAAGCGCGGGCCGCAGCACCCTGTCACTGGCCCGGGAGTGGCTGGGGGAACCTCTGGACATAGATATCCCGCCCTGGGACCAAGACCCGCAAGGGGTTTATTTCGGCGGTAACAACATGCTGCTCTCTCCCCGTGATCTGGTAAAAGTCGGCGAGCTGTATCGCAATAACGGCCGTGTGGGCGGCCAACAATTATTCCCGGAGGACTGGGTGACTGAATCCTGGACCGGTCGCGGCGAATCCGCTTACACTGATGATCCCTATGGCTACGGCTGGTTCCTGCGGCCCATGGCGGGTGAGATGGGGTACTACGGGCGCGGTTTTGGCGGCCAGGTGCTCTATGTAGTGCCAACACTGGCACTGACCGTGGTGATGACCTCAGACCCTACCCCACCCTCGCCGGGGTCCCGTTACCTGCGGCGCCAGTTCCAGTTAATTGAAGACCACATTATTCCGGCCCTGCCCTAGCGAATGACCATACCTATCGTTCATCACCCGGATTACAGCTTCCCTTTCCCGCAGAAGCACCGCTTCCCCATGGAGAAGTTCGGTCTTCTGGCGGAATACATGCGTTCCACGGGGCTGCTCACACGCAGCAACAGCTTCCGCCCTGCCCCTTGCCGCCAGGGGTGGCTAACACAGACCCATTGCCCAGATTACCTTGCCCGTTTTGCGCAAGGCCGGCTGACGGCACGGGAACAACGGCAAGTGAACCTGCCGTGGAGCACCGGCCTGGTGCGACGTACGTTTCTGGCGCCCTCCGGCACCGTGCTTGCGGCGCAACTGGCCCTGCAACACGGCATTGCCTGCCATCTTGCCGGCGGCACCCATCACGCCCATTTCGATTACGCCTCCGGGTTCTGCATCCTCAATGACCTGGCGATTGCTGCCAACGTGCTGCTTGGGCAGGAGGGCATCAACAGGGTGCTGGTCTTCGATGTGGACGTGCATCAAGGGGATGGCACTGCAGCCCTGCTCGCCAACACGCCGGGGGCATTCACCTGTTCCATCCACTGCGAACGTAATTTCCCGTTTGAAAAACAAATGAGTGATCTAGACGTGGCGCTGCCCGATGGCCTGGGTGATGAAGACTATCTGGCGGTTGTTCACGAAACCCTGCAACAGGCCCTGGCGCAATCCAGACCAGACATCGTGCTCTACGACGCCGGCGTGGATGTCTACCAGGGCGATCCGCTCGGCAAGCTCAATATATCGGAGCAAGGTATTCGGCAGCGGGACCGGCTAGTGCTGGGGGAACTCAAGCGCCGGGGTATTCCTGTAGCCACGGTGATTGGCGGTGGTTACGATGACAACCGGGCCAATCTCGCGAAACGGCATGGGATTGTGGCCGAAGAGGCCTGCAGCGTGTTCGGCTTGGATTGATTGTCCGCGCCGACCAGACTCCACTGGCCCCATCAGCCCCTTTGACAAGCTGCAGACAAGGCGCTTGACTCAGGCAATTCTAAGGCTGGATTTTCCTGCGGTTGTCGGTATGCTGACTGGAGTAGCGGGTTTATGGGTTATTAACCCGCGCTCCAACACAGGTACACACTGAGTCATCATGAGCACAATCACGTCGATCACTATTCGCAAGTACCGTATCCAGGATTTGAGCCCGGTGGTTCGCCTGTTTACCGATTCCGTGCATGAACTCACGGCCGGCGCCTATGATGAAACCCAGCGGTTTGCCTGGGCCTCCCGTACGCCGCACCTGGATACCTGGCGGCAAAGGCTGGAGTCACTGGAAACCCTGGTGGCGGAGGAAGGCCAAGACCTGGCCGGGTTTATCTCCTACGATGACGACGGCACCATTGATCTGGTATTTACCGCCCCCAACTATGCCCGCCGTGGCATTGCCTCCACCCTGTACCATGAGGCTGAGCAACAGCTGATTGCCAAGGGCGCAAAGGAGCTGAAAACCGAAGCCAGCGTGGTGGCCAAGCCCTTCTTTGAGCGCCACGGTTTTGAAGTGGTGGATGAACAGCGGGTGACGGTTCGCGGTGCCCAGTTCCTGCGCTACAACATGCGCAAGGACCTGACAGCGTAATCAGGCGGGCAGCCTTTGCGGCTGCCCCTCGACGAATGCAAGTGGTGCTGCTCAGCCTTGAAGTGAGGCCGGCAACCAACGCTTCTTGGCCCTCTCCACCAGATCCCGGGCATCGTTGTCCCAGGGGTGGAAGTTCGGGCTGTAATACTTCAGGTAGGACGGGATCAGTTTGCGGAAGACCCCCGGTTTGCCCCACATGTAGTTCAGGCCCTTCGCCCAGGATTTCAGGTTGCCCAGCTGGCCATCGGCTTTCATCAGTTGTACCAGGTGAACGGTGCTGAATAGCGGGAACATCACGCTGACAAACATCATTTCGGTTACCCGAATGAACTCGCTGCCGCCCACGCTCTTGTACACATCAAATGCGACGGCCTTGTGCTCGGACTCCTCAATGGCGTGCCAGGCCCAGACCGGCGCTATGCGCGGGTCCATTTCTTCCAAGGCATCATATTTAAGCAGGAACTCCTCCGCCATCAGAGCAGTAAAGTGTTCCACCGCAACGGTGTGCGCCAGCTGGCGCTCCGGGGTGAAGCGTTTGCGCATCCAGTTCATGAACCACTGGACTTCCCGCTCAAGCCGGCTGAGGTTAACCCCCCGCTCTTCAAGGAAGCCGTTCATCATTTTATGCTCTTTCGAGTGGTGAGCTTCCTGGCCGATGAACGCGCGAATCGCTTTTTTCAGTTCGGGATCGGTAATCTGGTTCTGGTAGTGGCGAACGGTATCAATGAAGAATCTCTCTCCCGGCGGGAAGCTGGCAGACAACGCCGCCAGCAAAAGGGTTTTTGCCGGGTCGTTGTCCCACCAGTACCTTGGCAGGTCTTCCGGAAACTCGAAATCCGGGCTGCGTACTTCCGGTAGAAATCCAGGGGGCGTTGCGGTCCGGTAGGCTGCATTGCTGGTTTTCTTGATCTGTGACACTGGCGCGTTCATGGCAGAACTCTCCCGAAGCCATTCGTTTATTGCGTAGTCAACAGGCTACGCTGCTCCGGGAGTGGGCGGCAGGTGTTTGTGGGCCAAAATCCACCGTTACCCGCACACTTCACAGGCCTTTACCTGGTTCAGGCCGGTTCGGTGGCGTGGGCGGCCAAGGTGCGCACTCTCTCGAAATCTTCCTCGGTAAACACCCCGTTAACGCCGGATACAGCCGCAAGCTCCATGCCGTGTTTCAGGCCCAGTTTGTATATTTCCCGCACCTTTTCCCATTCAATGTTTCGGCCCAGGGTGAAATTCTCGAACCTTGCCTCCAGCGCCAGCACGATGGTTTCTGCCAGGCAGGCATAGGCAATGCCCTTGGGCAAGCCGATATCTTTCATTTTCACGATGCCAGGCAGTTTGATCTCTCCAGATTCAATCACCAGCACATCGGGCCGCTTGGCGACGTCTTCCGCCGGGATATCCAGGGGCCTGGCCACGTCTGTGATCACGCAGCCGGGTTTCACCTGCATAATGTCCAGAATACGTTTACCGGCACCGGAGGTGGCAGTGACCACCATGTCCATATCACCCAGATCACGGTTGGTGGTGGCGGCCACATGTACGATGGCGCCGGGGGTTTCCTGTTCAATGCTTTCTTTAAGGGATAACAACTTGGCGGCTTCCGGTGCCACCAGGTAGATTTCATCCACGGCCTTGGCCAACAACCGGGCGCAGACCGAGCCGATAGCGCCGGTGGCGCCGACAACCATGGCTTTGCCGGCCATCTTCCCGCTCTTGCCAATGCTGACACGGCCAATCCTCTTTGCCGCATCGTGGGCCGCCCAAAGTGCGCCCGAGGCGCTGTAGCTGTTGCCAGTAGTGATCGGCAGCGGTGCCCGCTTGGCCACGGTGATCCCCGCATCACCCACTACCTTGGTGAACGCCCCCAGCCCCATGATCTGGGCGCCCAGCTTTTTCGCCAGATTCGCCGCCGCCAGCAATCGGCTGTAGGTGAATACCGGATCGTGGGCCATGATTTCCCTGGGTGTGCCGCCTACGGTGATCAGCCAGCCTTCCACCTCATCGCCGGTGGGCGACTGGATGCCCGAAACCTTGGAGTAAACAAACGGAGGCGTGTAGGCAATGGCCTTTTCCACAAGGTTCATCACCGCCGGTGGCGACACGCTCGCTACCCAATCCAGGGGCGGGGTTTTGGTCAGGTATTGCTGCGACAACGGGTGAATCACAAAGGCAAAGCGGTTGATCCGACGGTAGCCGTTCGGGTACAGGATGCGGGGCTCTACCCCCAACTGTTCAATCACGTCCAGGAAATCGTCCGCACCCAGTTGCTCCGGTGTGCGAGACAGAGCCGCGCTGATCATGGCCTCCATCATGTTGACCCCCACGGGGCGACCTTCCAGCCAGGGGCTGTAATCCACCACCATGGCCACGCGCCGGGAGCGGAACCAGTCCAGGGCGGATGCGGTGACTCTGGAGGTAATCACAGTTTTGCCATCCAGTTCCTTCTCGGAAAACACTTCAAGATCTCCCATAGCACCAACGATCACATGGCAGTCTTTTACCGCCTCATGCAACGAGCCGCTGATCAGCTTCTCCCCCATGCGGTACAGGGGGCTTCGGTGCAATCGTTCTATAACCCTGACGGCGTTGGGGCTGAACATCACCGGGGCCGTGAGCTTGGTATAGGCTTCGAGCTGGTTCAGCGAATTGAGTAGCCGGGGCACGCCAAAGTCCAGGTATGGATCGGCGAAGAACAGATTGTCGGTATGCTCAGACAAGGCCCTGGCAATGCGGAATCCGGCCTGGCCATTGAGGAACAACACCCGGGCGTTATCGAAAAAGTGGCCCAGCTCTGTCTGGGTATGGCGAACCGCCCACTCCTGGAGGATGCCCCGCAATCCCGCCCCGGTGGTGATCGGTTTGTCTGGCACGCAGGCTTCCAGCCTGGCGGTATCCGGGTGTTCAAGCTGCTCACGGCCCACCTGGTAGTGGTCGTGAATCATGCTCAGGCCAATGGCATCAGCCTGTGCGCGAATCGAATCGAGAACAGCCTCGGCCCGATCAAGATTGCCATCGGTGCCCACTCGCACCACGCGAAACGTATGGCCCAGAAATTCGGTTTCCAGCTCATAGTCGTACTCAGACGATCCCTGGCTGACGCTGACGACGGTTTTCATGGCGGGCTCCAGTATGATCTTGTTATGCCTTAAGTCTAGAAGCTGCGATGCGTTCCCGCCTTAGCCCAGATCAAATAACAGCCGGGCTTTTTGAGACTACACTGAATACATCTCGACCACTGCAGAATCAGCAACCAAGGAGGAGCCATGAGCGTTAAACAGGAGCTGTTAGCCACCATTGCCGACCTGGTCCAGCCGGGCAAAGGTATTCTCGCGGCAGATGAGAGCGCCCCAACCATTGCCAAGCGGTTCAAGGCGGTGGGCGTTGAATCCACGGAAGCCACCCGGCGCGAATACCGCAGCATCATCTTTTCCACACCAAGGCTTGGAGCGCACGTAAGTGGCGTTATTCTGTACGAAGAAACGCTGGAGCAACTGAGCCTGGACGATGTGGCCATCCCCAAGCTGCTGGCCAGCCAGGGCATTGTTCCTGGCATCAAGGTGGACCAGGGTAAAGGCCCGCTGGTAAACGCCCCGGGCGATGAAATCACCTACGGGCTGGATGGCCTTGGCACGCGCCTCGAGCACTACAAATCCATGGGCGCGCGCTTTGCCAAGTGGCGGGATGTGTTCCATATCTCCGACACCCTACCCTCGTTCCAGGCGATCAAATCCAATGCCGAGGTGCTGGCCCGCTACGCCGCCGTATGCCAGTCCATGGGCATAGTGCCCATTGTGGAACCGGAGGTTCTGATCGATGGCAACCACAGCATCGAACGCGCGGCAGAAGTCAGTGAAGATGTGTTGCTGGAAGTGTTCAAGGCACTGCACCGCCACCGGGTGGACCTGGAAACCATGGTGCTGAAACCCAGTATGGTGACACCAGGCAAAGAAACGGGCAAAGCCAGCCCGGAACAGGTTGCCGAAGCGACCCTGAGCGTGTTCCGGAGGGTGGTGCCGGCGGCTGTACCGGGCATATTCTTCCTGTCCGGTGGCCAAACCCCGGAGGAATCCACCGAAAACCTGAACGCCCTGAACAGCATGGGTTATCACCCCTGGGAGCTTAGCTTTTCCTACGGCCGGGCCCTACAGGAACCAGCCCAGAAAGCCTGGGCCGGCAAACTGGACAATGCAGACAAAGCCCAGGCGGCCATGAAAAAACGGGCCAGGCTTAATGGCCTGGCCCGTTCCGGCAGTTACTCTCCAGAGCTGGAGAGCTCTGACTAAAGCGCCTCAATTACAGCCGCTGATGCAACCGGCCGCACCATTGAATGCCATGGTCCGGCCACTAAGGGGCACGTGTACGGCCGCAGACACCAGTTCGGTGAACCGGGCCGTGCGCGTGCCGGCTACCACCTTGCCGTTCTCCGTAGCGGCTTCATTGGCGTGCGAGGCGATCACCGCAGCCGGGCTGATCAGGTCGTTGATCACATAGGCAGCTTCCGTGGGCCCGGTGGTGAAGGTATCACCAATGTTCATAACCACCAGTTGCGCGCCGTAGTGCTCCTTCACCACAAGCTTCTGCTCTGCAGTAATGCCGGTGTCGCCAGACAGGTATACGACGAGCCCGTTAGAGAATGTCAGCACATAGCCAGTTGGTGGCCCAACACTGGCACTGACCCCGGCAGCGGCCAGGTAATCCGCCAGCGGGCCGGTCAGAAACGACGGCGAAACACCGTTGCTGTGCACGGCCGGAACCGTGGTAATGGAGACGCCACCCACATCCCGACTCCCGCCAAAACGAACCAGAAGTGACTTACCGGGATCACCGCCGCCCTCTTTCAGCTTGGCGGCAAAGAACGCGGGCATCTCACTGCCAGTGACGATGGTTGAATTCTTTTTCAAGGCGATATCAACGGTATTGGACTGGGGCAAGCTGGAAACCGAGGTCTCCGGGTTGCCACAGCTCCCTTGATTGGTTTTGTCGATTCGCTGGTCGCCCACGTGGTCCCCATGCATGTGGGACACCAGGATAATGTCGATATTACCCAGGCGTGGGTCGTCCGGGCCAAGGGCTATCTGGCGTTTCATTGTTTTCATCGTGCCATCCCTCTCGTTTTTCAAAACCGAAAAGATTTACGACAACTACACCGATTCGTACCAGTGTAGTCGAGGGGAAAGCACAAGGGATGAGTCAGGCAGCGTTGGTGCGCTGGGTAGGCAAGTCAACCGGCTGGCCCAGGCAAGCCAGCATGGGCGCCACGTCCCGGAGCTTCCGAGCCTGGGGCCAAAGCGCCTCGGCTTCGGCAAAGCCCTGGCGCAGGTAATTGAGCCATTGCTTGATGCGACCGGTCACGTATTTGTCTTCCAGGCGGGTTTGCAGGGCTGCGGCATATTCCCGCACAAGGCCCATCGCTTCCGGCCAGGTCATGGGTTCTATGGAGTCACCTTGCTGCGAGGCTTTGATCTGCGCCGCCAGGTCTGGTCGGGCAATCAGGCCACGGCCAATCATCACGTCATCACAGCCAGAGACTTTGCGGCAGCGCCAGTAGTCTTCCACGGTCCAGATTTCGCCGTTGGCAATGACATGGCTTTGGACCGCTTCGCGCACTTTGGCAATCTCTTCCCAGTAGGCGGGCGGTTTGTAGCCATCCACTTTACTGCGGGCGTGGATCACGATCTCCGATGCTCCGGCGGCTTCCAGTGCCTGGCCACAGGCCACACCCATGGAGCGGTCGTCGTAGCCCAGACGCATCTTGGCGGTTACAGGAATATTGGCAGGCACTGCTTTGCGCACGGCCGCGGTGATGTCATACATCAACTCTGGCTCCCGCATCAGCACGCAACCACCTTTATGCTTGTTGACGGTTTTGGCTGGGCAGCCAAAATTGATATCCACCTGCCTTGCTCCCAGTTCAGCGGCCTTGGCACCGTGGCGGCCCATCATTTCAGCGTTTGAACCCAGCAACTGCACGGCCACGGGCGTGCCCACTTCGGTCAGCGCGTTGTTATAAAGTTCCGGGGCGTACTTGTAGAAAATCCGGGGCGGCAGCATGCCGTGGGTCACGCGAATGAATTCGGTTACGCACCGGTCAATCCCGCCGACCTTGGTCAGGGTTTCGCGGATGGGTGCGTCGACCAGCCCTTCCATCGGGGCAAGGATGATTCGCATGAAAGCTCCAGATACTGAAAAGAAAAGATCAAAGACGGCTGATCAAAAATCAGGCGGAGCGGATTGTAAGGAATTCGGGGGCAAATAGGTAGCCGGGCATCCCGAAACAGGATGCCCGGCTGGTTACTGCGGCTTACTTCTTAACGTCGAAGCGGTCTGCGTTCATTACCTTGGTCCAGGCGGCTACGAAGTCTTTCACGAACTTGGCTTCGTTGTCGTCCTGGGCGTACAGCTCTGAGTAGGCACGCAGGATGGAGTTGGAACCGAACACCAGGTCAACACGGGTCGCGGTAAACTTGGTGTTGCCGCTCTTGCGGTCCACAATGTTGTAGGAGTTCTTGCCTGTCGGCTCCCAACGGTTGGCCATGTCGGTCAGGTTCACGAAGAAGTCGTTGGTCAGCTGGCCAACGCGATCTGTGAACACGCCGTGCTTGGTGCCACCGTAGTTGGTACCCAGCACCCGCATACCGCCCAGCAGAACCGTCATCTCCGGCGCAGTCAGGCCCATCAGCTGGGCGCGGTCCAGAAGCATCTCTTCCGGTTTGACCACATAGTCTTTCTTCTGCCAGTTACGGAAGCCATCCGCCAGCGGCTCCAGCGGCTCGAACGATGCTGCATCGGTCATCTCGTCGGTGGCATCGCCACGGCCTTTCAGGAACGGCACGTGTACATCATGGCCAGCGGCCTTGGCCGCCATCTCGATGCCCAGGTTACCGCCCAGTACGATGACATCAGCGATGCTCGCGCCGGTGTCGGCTGAGACTTTCTCATAAACCTTCAATACCTTGGCCAGGCGCTGCGGCTCATTGCCTTCCCAGTCTTTCTGAGGGGCCAGGCGGATGCGGGCACCATTGGCACCGCCGCGCATGTCTGAGCCACGGAAGGTGCGTGCGCTGTCCCAGGCCGTGGTGATCAGCTCGTTCAGGCTCAGGCCAGCGTCAGCGATTTTCTCTTTGACCACTTCCTCAATGTAGTTGGTCTCGCCTTGGGGAACCGGGTCCTGCCAGATCAGGTCTTCAGCGGGAACGTCAGGGCCGATGTAACGGGACTTCGGCCCCATATCCCGGTGTGTCAGCTTGAACCAGGCACGGGCGAAGCAGTCTTTGAAGTACTCCGGATCTGCCATGAACTTCTCACAGATGGCGCGGTACTTCGGGTCCATTTTCATGGCCATGTCGGCGTCGGTCATCATCGGCTTGACGCGGGTCTTCATGTCGGTCGGGTCAACCGGCATATGCTCTTCTTTGATGTCGACCGGCTCCCACTGGTTTGCGCCAGCCGGGCTCTTGGTCAACTGCCAGTCGTAACCGAACAGCAGGTCGAAATAACCCATGTCGAATTTGGTCGGGTTGGTGGTCCAGGCGCCCTCGATGCCGGAAGTAATGGCATTGGTGGCCTTGCCCTGCATGTTGGGGTTGATCCAGCCGAAGCCCTGATTCTCTACGTCTGCGGCTTCCGGCTCTGGCCCAAGCGCACCAGCGTCGCCGTTACCGTGCGCTTTACCCACGGTGTGGCCACCGGCGGTCAGTGCAGCGGTTTCTTCGTCGTTCATGGCCATACGGGCGAAGGTTTCGCGAACCTGCTCGCCGGTCTTGAGAGGATCGGGATTGCCGTTTACCCCCTCCGGGTTCACGTAAATCAAGCCCATTTGAACCGCGGCCAGCGGGTTTTCCATTGTGCTTGGCTTGTCTACGTCTTCGTAGCGGCTGTCGGACGGCGCCAGCCACTCTTTTTCGGCGCCCCAGTAGATGTCTTTCTCGGGGTGCCAAATGTCCTGACGGCCGTAGGAGAAGCCAAAGGTTTTGAAGCCCATGGACTCATAGGCAATGTTACCGGCAAGAATAAACAGGTCGGCCCAGCTTACCTTGTTGCCATACTTCTTCTTGATCGGCCACAGCAGGCGGCGAGCCTTATCAAGGTTGCCGTTATCGGGCCAGGAATTCAGAGGAGCAAAACGCTGGTTGCCGGTGCCACCGCCACCACGGCCGTCGGCCAACCGGTAGGTGCCTGCCGCATGCCACGCCATACGAATCATCAGGCCGCCATAGTGACCCCAATCTGCCGGCCACCAATCCTGGCTGTTGGTCATCAGCTCGTGCATGTCCTTTTCGAGCGCTTCGTAATCGAGTTTTTTGACTTCTTCGCGGTAGTCGAAGTCGTCGCCCATCGGGTTTGTCTTGCTGTCGTGCTGGTGCAGGATGTCCAGATTCAGGTTCTCCGGCCACCAGGCCGCCACATTGCCCTGCTCCTGCGTATTGGACCCGTGCATGACCGGGCACTTACCACCACTATTATTCTCAGACATCGTATT
Organism: Marinobacter sp. LQ44; assembly: GCF_001447155.2. NCBI lineage: Bacteria > Pseudomonadati > Pseudomonadota > Gammaproteobacteria > Pseudomonadales > Marinobacteraceae > Marinobacter > Marinobacter sp. LQ44. The sequence continues at coordinate 592,743 of NZ_CP014754.1, forward strand.
CTCCTGTTTCTGCGTCATTGGTAAAAAAACTTTTCACGATCAAGGGCATCACTAAATATAGATCATTCACAGGCCGCTGCTTGAATGTTTACTACCGCCTGTATAGTGAATCCCTATGGACTTCCCGCAGCCCGGGCAAAGCGACAGAACGATCACTGGGCGATTGCGTAATCCTGATAGTAGTCCACCAGAATCCCGAGCAAGTCCTTCCATGCTACCGATGCAAATTCGTTTGACACTGACATGGCGCAACTCCTTGATTGCGAGAACACCCTCACCTTATCGCGGGGGAGCGACCAACAGACAATTAATTAAAAATATACTTTTGAAAGGTTTTCTTTATCGATAAAGGCGCAGGAAGGTCAGCCTTGAAGGCGGGCGTTACAAACGCTCGATCGAGGCAAATTTGCCCTGATTGTCAAACAGAATGCGGAAACTGCCCTGAATGCCGTCTTTAAGGAAGAAACGAGAAAGGATACGGGCCGGGAAACGGACAGAGCGTCCGTCCCGGGCCGTGGTGCGAACATCGGTGGCAACGCCCTGATAGAGTTTGATCCACTCATCAGGACTGATGCTGATATCCACAATAATCTGCTGCATGGTCAGGGCCGGCTCAGTTAGCCAGCTCCAGCAGCAGACGGTTCAGGCGGCTGACATAGGCGCCGGGGTCTTTCAGTTGCTCGCCACTGGCCAGGGTGGCCTGGTCGAACAGCACGGCAGACAATTCCTTGAAGCGCTCTTCACCCTGCTCGGTTTCCAGCCGCTGTACCAGCGGATGGTCCACATTGATTTCGAAGATCGGCTTGCTCTCCGGCACCTTCTGGCCGGCGGCTTCCATGATCTTCTTCATCTGGGCACCCATATCGAACTGGCCCACCACCAGGCACGCCGGCGAATCGGTCAGGCGGTTGGTTACCCGCACTTCCTGTACCTGGTCTTCCAAGGCGGCCTTGATTCGCTCCAGCAGATCCTTGTGTTCCTTGGCGGCTTCTTCCTGGTGCTTCTTGTCTTCCTCGGTTTCTACCTCGCCCAGGTCCAGGTCACCACGTGCAACATCCTGGAACTGCTTGCCCTCGTATTCGTTCAGGTAACCCATCATCCACTCATCGATACGATCAGACAGGATGAGCACCTCGATGCCCTTCTTGCGGAATACTTCCAGGTGCGGGCTGCTCTTGGCGGCGGCAAAGTTGTCGCCGGTGATGTAGTAGATCTTGCTCTGACCGTCTTTCATCCGGCTGATGTAATCATCCAGGGACACATTCTGGGTGGCTTCACCGGTATGGGTGGACGCGAAGCGCAGCAGGCCGGCGATTTTCTCGCGGTTGCTGAAGTCTTCTGCCGGGCCTTCTTTCAGAACGGTACCAAATTCGTCCCAGAAGCCCTGGTATTCGTCGCCGCCTTTCTTGGCCAGCTTGGACAGCATATCCAGTACCCGCTTGGTCAGCGCTGTACGGATGCTTTCTACAGTACTGTCATTCTGCAGAATCTCCCGTGACACGTTCAGGGACAGATCGTTGGAATCGATCACACCCTTGGTGAAGCGCAGGTACAGCGGCAGGAACTGCTCGGCGTCGTCCATGATGAACACACGCTGCACGTACAGCTTCAGACCACGGGGCGCTTCCCGGTTGTACAGATCGAACGGCGCACGCTTGGGGATATACAGCAGGCTGGTGTAGTCCAGCTTGCCTTCCACCTTGTTGTGGGACCAGGTCAGCGGGTCTTCGAAGTCGTGGGCGATGTGTTTGTAGAACTCCTTGTACTCTTCGTCTGTGATCTCGGTACGGGGCAAGGTCCACAGGGCGGTGGCATCGTTAACCGTCTCTTCTTCGCCCTTCTTGTCCTCTTCCTCGGATTCAGACTTCATTACTACCGGGAAGGAGATGTGATCGGAGTACTTCTTGACCAGGCTGCGCAGCTTCCAGCCATCGGCGAATTCCTTGGCGTCGGATTTCAGGTGCAGAACAATCTCGGTTCCACGCTGCTCGCGGGTCACCGGCTCGATGGTGAACTCGCCATCGCCCTTGGATTCCCAGTGCACGCCGTTGTCGGCAGGCTCGCCCGCCTTGCGGGTGAACACTTCCACTTTGTCCGCCACGATGAACGCGGAGTAGAAACCAACACCGAACTGACCGATCAGCTTGCTGTCTTTTTTCTCGTCGCCAGACAGCTGCTTGAGGAACTCGGCGGTGCCGGACTTGGCGATGGTGCCCAGGTTGGCAATCACATCGTCGCGGTTCATGCCGATGCCGTTGTCGGCGATGGTGATGGTGCCGGCGTCTTTGTCGTAGTCCAGGCGGATTTTGAGTTCGGAGTCGCCTTCGTAGAGTTTGTCGTCTTTCAGGGCGGCGAAGCGGAGCTTGTCTTCGGCGTCTGAGGCGTTGGATATGAGCTCACGAAGGAAGATTTCCTTGTTCGAGTACAGAGAGTGGATCATCAGGTGAAGCAGTTGCTTTACTTCGGTCTGGAATCCCAGGGTCTCTTTGTTTGTTTCTACCGTCATGGCTGTGTTTTTCTCCTGCTCGGGTTTTAACTTTTGTGGAGCGGCCTGGGCCGGTAGGTTCTTCCAAAACACGCTGTGAATACGTCCATGTACGCTCTGCTCCGCCATCCATGGCTCCGCAAGGTTTTGGAAGAACCTACCGGCCCAGCCCACCCGACTTTTGAGTTAGGCCAGTGAAAGCACAATGTCTGGGCGAGCGGGTGGGGATGGCTTTCCGGAACCGTGCGGAGCCATGGGTGAAGAGCGAAAGCTCTTCACGGGCTGGCCATGGACGGCCAGCCCAGGACCCGCAGTGCGCCGCAGGAGCAATAAGCCCTGCGGGGCGGAGCCCGAGCCGCACAGGGACGTCTCGAGGCGTGTTTCGGAAAGCCATCCCCACCCGCTTGCCTGCACCAATGCTGAAATTTCTTGAACCAGAGATGGGGGGTCAGCCGGGGCATTTCAACCCCAGTCAAAACCAAATCAGTCTTCGAGCAGGAAGTGGGCCCGGGCCGTGGCGATGGGTTGGGAACGGGACTTTTGCCAGGCCGAGATCATCACATTGGCAACCCGGTTGCCCTGGCGGGTCAGGCGGCATTCTGCGTAGGTTTCGCGGTTAAGACCCGCACGCAGGTAATCCAGGGAAAAGTCGACAATTCTCGGCATCCGCAGTGTGTCCTGGGACATGATCAGGTAGATCGCTGCCGACATTTCCATGAAGCCACCAATCACACCGCCGTGAATCGCCGGCAAAATCGGATTGCCCAGGTTCTCTTCTTTCTTTGGCAACCGGAAAATCAGGTCGTCTCCAAAGCGGTCGCATTGCAAACCAATCCAGGTGGCGTAGGGAATGCTCTCCAGCATGCGGGAGAAGTCGCCGGTTTGTTGGGTGTATTTGAGGATTTCCGGGTCGGTCATTCCTCGCCTCCGGTGATCAGGTCTCGGTAGGATTTCGGGGTGGCTTCTTTGCCGATTCTCATGAACGTGCCAACACAGTTGGCAATGGTTTCACCGCCGTACTGATAGGCCTCGCAGCGGGTAAAGATGATATTCTTGGTGATCTTGTAGGTCTCGGCCCGGGCGTAGACAGGTTTGTGGGGTTCGGCCGGGCGCATGTAGTCCACCCGCAAATCCAGGGTCGGGCAAAGTTCGAAGTCTTCCAGGGCGCAGATCATGACCGACCCGGAGGCGGTGTCCATAAGGGTGGTAATGGCACCACCATGAATCACGCCGGTGTCCGGGTTACCAATGATCTTGTCGCTGTACGGCAGTTCCATGACCAGGTAACCCTCGCCCGCTTCCTTTGCACTCAGGCCCAGTTCACAGGCCTGGTTGAGGGTGTTCACAAACCGGTTAACCCGGTTAATTCGGGTTTCATCGTTCATTCAGGGATGTCCTGCAATTCAGCTTTTCGGAGTGGTTTCTGCAGCCTGCTTACCAGGCACGGGTTCTTCGAACACTTTCCCGGCACGCAGGGCAGCCAACGCATCAGACTGGAATTCCCGACGGTAGAGTACGACAACCACCAGGGTAGAAGCCGCGATAAACACCATGGGATGGATAAACCAGGCCACCACGGCCAGGGCGTAATAATAGGACCGCAACCCAAGGTTAAACGCGTCCCCTGCCAGGTTGCAGATGTTGCCGGCACTGCGGGCAAAGGCCTCCCGGGCGGCGGGGCTGGTTTTGGTGTCGTCCGGTAGGGGCGCGCTGCCTATCATCACCGCCACAAAGTTGTACATGCGCATGGACCAGGTGAACTTGAAGAAGGCATAAACGAACACCACCAGCAATACCACCAGTCGAAGCTCCCAGATTTCCCGGGTGGGCACAGGGCTGAAAGGCATGGTGGCGAACACTTCCATAGCTTCTCGGGTGTACCCAAGGGCGGTGATGATACCAGCCAGTATCAGCAGGCAGCTGGATGCGAAGAAGGCACCATTGCGCTCAAGATTACCGACCACGGAAGCGTCCGATATCCGGTTCTCCCGCTTGAGCATTACCCGCATCCAGTCTTCGCGGTACATATCCAGCGTGTTTGAGAGGCAGGCGCGAGTACTTGCCCGATTTCGGGAATACCAGGTGTAGCCTACCCAGCACACCAGAAACCAGAACAAAGCAATGAGTTCCAGGTAATAGCCCATGCGTGGTTGTCGATCCGTTGTAACGTATATGGCAGAGAGGTTGCGTGACAATGATACGCGAAGGTGCATGAACCGGCCACAACCCGGGTGGTCTGACACTAAAACACCGGTCGTACTGTGCTATATAATGAAACACCCAAATCAACAATTGCGCGTCCACGGAACCGGTCGCCCAAAGGAGTCGGATGTGAACCCCGGACAAATTCTGAGACTGACGTTACTCTCGGTGATGTTTCTTGCCATCGCGGGCTGTGCCGTAAACCCGGTCACCGGCAAAAAGCAGCTGTCTTTGATCCCTGAAAGCCAGGAATTGGCGCTCGGGGCCGAGCACTACACCCCAACCCAGCAAACCCAGGGTGGGCAGTTTTATCTGGACCCGGAATTGACAGTCTATGTTCGCGAAGTCGGCATGAAGCTGGCTCGGGTTAGTGATCGCCCCGATTTGCCGTACGAGTTTGTGGTACTCAATAGCAGCGTACCCAATGCCTGGGCCTTGCCGGGGGGCAAGATCGCCATCAACCGGGGCCTGCTGGTCAAGTTTGAGGATGAGGCCCAGTTAGCCGCTGTGATGGGGCATGAGATTGTCCACGCTGCGGCGCGGCACAGCGTGCAACGCATGCAACAGGGCATGCTGATCAGCGCTGGCGTCGCCGGCCTTGGTTTTGCGCTGTCTGATAACGAGTGGGCCGGGCTGATTATGGGCGGCGCGGCCGTGGGCGCCCAGCTGGCTCTCGCACAGTACAGCCAGGGTGATGAGCTGGAATCCGACCACTACGGCATTCGTTACATGAAAGCCGCCGGTTACGACCCTCAGGCAGCGGTTGAGCTGCAAGAGCTGTTTCTGGAATTATCCCAGGGCAGGCAGACAAGTTGGCTGGACGGCATGTTCGCCACCCACCCGCCTTCAGCCAGGCGGGTTCGGGAGAACCAGGCCCTGGCCTCAGAGCTGGGAACCGGTGGCTTCCGGGGCCGCGACATTTACCAACGGCGCATTGCCCTGCTGAAAGAACTCCAACCCGCCTATGACGCCCACGATAAAGCCATGGAACTGGCATCCAAAGGTGATATGAAAGCCGCCCTTGATTCCATCAACAAGGCGATCGAGCTGGAACCGCGCGAGGCCATGTTCTTCGCCCTCAGGGGGCGGATCTACAAAGAACAGAAGCAAACAGAGAAAGCCCAGGCGGATTTCGACAAGGCGGTGTCGCTATACCCGGAGATGTTCCAGTACCAGCTCTACAACGGCCTGAACTCACTGGCCATGAATAATCTGGACAAAGCCCGTGGGCACCTTGAGCGGGCCAATCAGGTGGTGCCTACCTCCATTGCCTATCTGCGGCTTGGCGATATTGCCAGCCGTCAGAACCGTCGGAATGACGCCATTGGCCATTACTCGAAAGCCGCCGAAGCCGGCGGCGATGTGGGCGAGGAAGCCAAAAGAAAACTAGCCGATCTGTCCCAATAGCAAACACGTGGCGGGGATAAAAACCGGGGGCTTAACGCTCCCGGTTTTTTTATGGCTAAAGCATTTGCCACGCTGACGCAAAAAAGCCGTCACAGATTGCATTGACATTTAGAGCAATAACTCTAAAAATCAGTCAAACAAACAACAATCGGATGGCGATCATGCTCGTAAAGCGACTTCAACCGATGATTTCCCACGCAAGGCGGTCCTATGTGGAACTGATGTTCCAGGTAATGGGCCGGGCCCTGCAGGCAATCAGCGAAGTAGACGAACAAACCCGGAACGAAACTCGCGCCCTGCCCGAAGGATTTCTGTTCGAGATGCAGGTGATGCCCAATGGCCCCAAGCTGATCGTTGAGCACACCGGAGATGGCAAACTGCATTTCCACGGCGACAGCGCTCCCCGGCCGGTGGACCTTTCCATTCAGTTCAAGCATATGGCCCATGCGTTCCTGGTACTGTCCTTCCAGGAAAAGACCTCGGTGGCCTTTGCCAACGACCGCATGCTGGTAGATGGTGATGTCAGTTACGCCGTGCGTATGACCCGTGTGCTCAACCGCCTGGAGTCATTCATCCTACCCAAGCTGGTCGCACAGCGAGCGGTCAAGGAATACCCAGCCAACCTGCATCTGCCTGAAAAACTGATCAGCGGTGCCCGCATCTACCTGAAAGTCGCCACCAACTTTGTCGAGACAGTGAGAGCATAATGACCAACAAATACTACGAGTTCTTCTGCCCGGTAAAAGTGATTGCCGGCAAAGCTGCCCTGGAACACATTCCGTTTGAATTGACCGGCCTGGCCGCCAAGCGCCCGATGATTGTTACCGATAAGGGTGTTCGGGCGGCAGGCCTGCTTGACCCTGTGATTGCCGCTTGCGAAGAAAGCGGACTGGAAGTCGTCTCTATTTATGACGACGTACCCCCGGATTCCTCCACAACGGTGGTTCGCGATATCGCCACGGTTTACCGCAAGGAAAAGTGCGATTCCATTATTGCCGTGGGCGGCGGTTCCGCCATTGATACCGGCAAAGCCGTCAACATTCTGGTTTCCGAAGGTGGCGATGACATCGCCAAGTACAGTGGCGCAGGTATTCTGAAGCATCCCCTGAAGCCCTTCTTCGTGGTACCAACCACAGCCGGAACGGGCTCTGAAGTCACATCCGTTGCCGTGATTACCGATGAGAAAAAAGGCGCGAAGCTGCCGTTCACCTCATCGTTCCTGTTGCCGAATGCGGCGATCATCGACCCACGGATGACGCTGACCCTGCCTCCCCATATCACCGCCGCAACCGCCATGGATGCCATGACTCACGCGGTGGAAGCGTTTACCTGCATGGCCAAGAATCCGCTGAGCGATGCCTACGCCACGGCTGCCATCAAAAAGGTGAGCCAGTCACTTCTGGCGGTGATGGACAACCCCAAAGACGAGAACGGGCGGCTTGAACTGGCCCAGGCCTCTACCATGGCCGGCATTGCCTTCTCCAACTCCATGGTTGGGCTGGTACACTCCCTGGGCCACGCAACCGGCGCGATCTGCCACCTGCCCCATGGCCTGTGCATGAGCCTGTACCTGCCGTATGTGCTCGAATTCAATATTGAAAGCATCCGTGAACCCCTGGGCGAACTGCTGCTCTACCTGGAAGGACCGGAAGTATACTCGGCAACCCCTGCAGCCCGCCGTGCCGAGGCCAGCATTTCTGCCATCCGCAAGCTCAGGGACGCACTGCATAAACGCTGTGAGCTGCCCCGTACCCTGAAGGAAACCGGCAAGGTGCTGGAGAGTCAGCTGGAGGCCATCGCCGAAATGGCGCTGGATGACGGCTCCATCATGTTCAACCCGCGGGAAGTCACCAAGGAAGACGCCCTTGCCGTGCTGCGGCGCGCCTGGGCCTGATCGCAGAGTTAGCTGGGCTAACCCATCGTTCGATGGGTTAGCCTAAAGCCAGATTCACAATAATTGATTTATAGTAGGAAGTCGTTACTATTTAGCAAGGTTCTGGCAGGGAGTTGGCCGGGTAAGTTTGATCGATATACCGCAGTGGCCTGCAACAACCTGAGTTTCTTTGAATGAAAGATCTATTGTCCAGAGCATCGCTTTTTTCACGCCGTAGCCTTGCCATCCTGACGGCGAGCCTGTGCCTGTCCATGGCGGCACACAGTGGCGAAGACCAATCCGGGACCTTCCGTTTCAACATATCCCCCAACGGCTATCCCCCATACCTGATTGTGGATGGTGAGAAGCCCTCCGGCATCATGTGGGACGTGGTCGCGCTGATCGTGCCGCGCCTCGGTTACGATCTGGAGTTCATGAAAATTCCAAGAAAGCGGGTCGACCAGATGCTGGCCGACGGTTTCCTGGACGGCACCCCCCGTGCCATCGAATGGACGGAAAAGCCCGAGCAGTATCTGTTCACCAACCCGGTTGTCCATGTAGAAGAAGTGTTCTTCTTCGCAAACGGTGCCGAATTTGAGTACAACCACCCGAGCGACCTGTTCGGAAAAACCGTGGTTACTCACCTGGGCTACATGTACCCTGCTCTTGATTCCTACTTCGAAAGTGAACAGATTCGGCGTTTTGACGTCTCCCGTGACCGGGATATGTTCCGGTTTCTGCTGCACGGCGAGCGCTTTGATACCGCCCTGGCTGATCGACTTGTCGGCCAGTGGATTCTGAAAACCGAGGGCATGGCAGAACATTTCAGCAGCTCCGAGACTGCCATCAGCCAGTATGGTTTCCGGATCATGGTTCGCCCGGAGTGGACGGAGTTCGTGCAGGCCTTCAACGAGGAGCTGCAGAGGGTTCGCGAGAACGGCGAGCTACAGGCCATTCTCGCGAACTATCGCTGACAGTTTATTCCAGCCGCCGCAACAGCAGCATGGGTGACACACTGAGAACCGGGCGCAACTGCCAGCGCCCGAACAACGCCAGCAGCATTGCGCTGATGAAAGGAATGGGCAGCATCACCTGCCAGTGCCAGCGGAAATTGCCCTCAAACATCCGGAGCTGTAGCGCATAGACCGCAGCCTCTGCCGCAAGAACCCCCATGATACCCGCCACAAAGCCCAGTAAGGCAAACTCCAGCATGGTACTGCGGGCAAGCAACGACTGCTGACCGCCCAGGGTGCGAAGCAAAGCGCCCTCCCGCTGACGATCCCGCAGGGTGGCGCTGACCACCGCCGCCATGACCACCAGAGCCGCCGCCAGGATTAACGCTAGAATGGCTTCAATGGCCTGGGTAACCTGGCGCACAATCTGCTGGATACGCTCGATGATATGGTCGATCTCCAGTACCGAGACGGTCGGGAACTGGCGTGAAAACTCGTTCAGCGCCACTTTGTTACCCTCATCCAGATGGAAACTGGTAATCCAGGTGCCAGGCATATCCGTCAGCCCACCGCCCGGCGGGAAGGCCATATAGAAGTTGGGTTTCATGCTGTCCCATTGCACCGTACGAATGCTGGTGACCGGCTCTGTGACTGTTTCCGAACCAATGGTGAAGGTCAGGCGATCCCCCATGACCAGCCCCATACGTTCCGCCAGCTCTGCCTCAACCGACACACCGATGGTGTCGCCGGGGGCAAACCACTCGCCGGCGACAATCTCATTATCTTCAGGCAGCTCCGCCATCCAGGTCAGGTTCAGCTCACGGTTCAGGGCACCAATGCGTTCATCCTTGCTCACGGCCTCCAGCACTGGCTGATCATTCAGTTCCGTCAAACGCCCGCGCACCATGGGATAGATTGTATCCAATGGGGCGTCACGCTCTGCCCAGAAGGCTTCCACGTCGTCCACCGCATCCGGCGCGATGTTGATCAAAAAGTGATTGGGGGCATTATCCGGTAACTGGGCCTGCCAGTCGTCCAGCAACGAGGTGCGCACCAGGATCAGGGTGGCCGCCAGCATCAGAGTCATGGCAAACACCGCCATTTGCGCCATGCTGGCCTGCCGATGCCGGTAAAGACCTACCAGGGCCAGGCGCCAGGCATTGCCGCCACCCCGTACACGGCGCAGAATCGCCACCATCAGGCCACCAACCAGCGCCAACACCGCCAATAAGAGAGCCAGGCCACCCAACAAGGCAAACACCAGTGCAACCTCGCCAGCGTATAACCACACCAAACCAAACACGGCCAGAATGGCAATCGCAATATCGGGGATCGCGTCTCGCCCACTTTCCCCGGGCTGCGCCCGCAAAACACGCATGGCAGCCACATTACGCAGCCGGCGAATGGGCGGATAGGCAAACGCGAACAGGGAAACCAGGGCCGTGAGCAAGGCCGGCACCAGGGCCGAAGGCGCCAGATGGAAATCGACCGGTTGCTCCAATACGTCACTCAACAGGCGAACCAGAATCCAGAACAGCGGCAGCGCCACCAGAAGACCGCCAATCACCCCGGCGATACCCCACAGCGCCAACCGGCGCAGGTAAAGGCCGCCAATTCCCCGGCTAGACAGCCCGAGGGTCTTAAGAAGTGCCACGGTATCCCTCTGAGACAAGGCGTACTGCCGGCTGGCAACCGCCACAGCCACTGCCGCCAGCAGAACCGCCAGGCTGCCACCGAGCAACAGGAAACGTTCAGCACGCTCCAGGGACCGGGAGAAGGTTTCGCCATCGCGTACGCTTTCCCATTCATGGCTTGGTTCCAGGCGCGGCTCCAGCCATTGATAGTAATCGTCAAGCAGGTTGTCCGGGCCGGCGAACAAGTACACGTACTCGGCACGGCTGCCTTCCTGTATCACGCCGGTGCCGGGCACATCGTCCACATGAATCATCACACGGGGTGCCAGGGAAGAGAGCCGGAAGCCGCCATCTGGCTCCCTAATCAGCAGGCTGGTGATCTCCAGTTCAAGATTACCCACCTCCAGCGTTTCACCAATCTCCAGCTCCAACAAACGCAGCAACCTGGGGTTGACCCAGATCTCGCCCCGCCCGGGGCCGGCGCCCACGGTTTGGCGAGCAGCATCCGCGCCTGGCTGAATTTCGATCTCGCCACGCAACGGGTATTCGTCGCTGACAGCCTTGACCGACACCAGCTGGAACCCGCCCTCACCAAAGACCATGGTGGAGAATTCAATCAGCTGGCCGGTTTCCAGGCCCCGATCACGAGCTTCGTCAATCCATTCACCTGGCACTGGCCGGCCATTTTCCGCCTCAAGCTGACGGTCCGCGGCCAGAAAGGAGCTGGCCGAAGACACCAGGGTTCGCTGCAGCTGGTTGGCGAACAGGGCAATGGTGGCCACGGTGGCCACGGCAATCACCAGGGCCACCAGCACAACCCGTACATCACGTTCGCGCCAGTCCCGGCGCACCGACATCAGTTTTTTTGCAGCTGCCATCAGTCAGCCAACTCCCGGGCCGCTTCCGGCTCTGTCAGCACACCGGCTTCAATGTGAAGTTGCCGGCCACACCGGGCTGCCAGGTGTTCATCGTGGGTGACCATGACCAATGTAGTGCCCTGCTCCCGGTTCAGATCCATCAGCAGATCCGACACCGCCTGGCCCGTGCGGTTATCCAGATTGCCGGTGGGCTCATCGGCAAACAGAATCACCGGGTCTGAAGCAAAGGCCCGGGCAATGGCGACCCGCTGCTGCTCACCACCAGACAATTGCCGTGGCGTGTGGCTCAGGCGCTCACCCAACCCTACACGCTCCAGTAGCTCTTTGGCCCGCGCCTCCGGCGATTCCATCCCCGCCAGTTCGAGGGGCAGCATGACGTTCTCCAGCGCGCTCAGCGCCGGCAACAGCTGGAATGACTGGAACACGAAGCCAACCCGGCTCGCCCGGAGCTGGGCGCGTTGGTCTTCCGTCAGGCTGCTGATTACAGCACCGTCCAGCTCTACTTTCCCTTCGGTCGGCGTGTCCAGCCCGGCAAGCAATCCCAGTAAAGTGGTTTTCCCGGAACCAGACCGGCCAACGATGGCTACGGACTCTCCCCGATTGATTTCCAGACTGACCCCCTGCAAGATCGTCAACGTATCAGTTTCCAGGCTCACCCGGTGGGTAAGATCGGTCACCCGTAACATCGGGTTTGTAGCGGCTAACTTGGGATCCGTCATCTGGTTCACGGTGGCTCCGTTGTCTGGTGCTGTGTTTTATTGAATCTGTAAAGGGTATACGAATTTACTATGAATACGGTATCGGCGTTGGTCAGATCATTTGCCCTCTCAGCACTGATGTTGCTGTCGCTCTCCGCCCTGGCCAGCCAGAACACACTGCTGGTAGTCGGCGACAGCCTCAGTGCCGCCTATGGCGTGCCATCCGAAACCGCCTGGGTTCAACTGCTGAGGGACAGGCTTGATGAACAGGGCCTGAACTGGAGCGTTGTGAACGCCAGCATCAGCGGCGAAACGACCGATGGCGGCCTTCGGCGGCTGCCTGACCTGCTTCAGAAAAACCAGCCAGACGTCGTGATCATTGAGCTTGGCGGTAACGACGGCCTGCGCGGCTTTCCACCGAATGTGATCGAATCCAACCTCGCCGACATGATCGAGCAAGTGCGGGATGTAGGTGCCATCCCGGTGCTGGTGGGCATGCAGATTCCACCGAACTATGGCCAACGTTATACCCGCATGTTTGCGGACATCTTCCCGAACCTGTCTGACCGCTACGACACCCCCCTGGTTCCCTTCTTTCTCGAGGGAATCTACAACGTCGATGGATTAATGCAGGAAGACGGCATTCACCCCACCGAAGCCGCCCAGCCGGTGCTGCTGGACAACGTATGGCCTCAGCTGGAGCCGTTAATTCTGGACAGGAACCCCAGCGCCCTGCGCTCAGACCAGTAATAACCATCACGGGCGTGTTCAACAAACCCCACATGCCCGCCCCACTTTGGCGCCTCAACGGTAACGTAGGCGCCGAGAACCTTACGGCCTTCCGGGAAACACTGGGCTGACAGGAAGGGATCGTCTACCGCATTAACCATCAACGCCGGTACCCGTATGTCCTTCAACCGAAACAGTGCCGAGCAGCTGGCCCAGTAGTCCTGGGCATCCCGGAAGCCATGCAGGGGTGCGGTGTAGCGTTTATCAAATTCGTGAAAGTTGCGGATGTTGTCGAACCCGGTTACGTCAATCAGGTCCGGAAACCGACGGGCCTTTTCCTGCATTTTGCCGTGCAGATCCCTCAGAAAGCGCTGCATGTAGATCCTGCGACTGGGCAGGGCCAGCATATCCGCGCTGCCAGCCAGGTCTGCGGGCACTGAGTAGGCAACGGCACCGCTGATGCGACTATCAACCCGCTCGCCCTGCTGGCCGAGGTAAAGCAGGGTGAGGTTGCCGCCCATACTGAAGCCAGACAGGAACAGGTTGCTGTAGTGTCCTTCCAGCGCGTGGGACACCACCGTATGCAGGTCTTCCGTGGCGCCGCTGTGGTAGAACCGGGGTTGGTGGTTCATCACCCCGCCGCAGGATCGGAAGTTCCAGGCCAGCACATCCCAGCCATCCGCCATTAATGCCCGCGCCAGCCCGAGCACATAGGGGCGCCGGCTGTGGCCCTCCAAACCATGGGACACGATGGCCAGGCGGTCACTGCCCTGACGGTACCAATCCAGGTGCAGTTCGTCGTTATCCGGCGTGGCCAGAACAGCGGTTTCCGGCTGTGGCATAGCCACGTTCCGGAACAGCGTTGGCCACACAGACTGGATGTGCCCGTTACGTAACCAGACCGGTGGGCGGTAGCCCGATTGACTGCGCTTGTGCAAATTTTGACCTTTCTTTTCAGGGGGTTGACGAACACTATTAAAGAACTTAATATGCCCGCCACTTGATGCTGTTCCCCGATAGCTCAGTTGGTAGAGCAACGGACTGTTAATCCGTTTGTCCCTGGTTCGAGCCCAGGTCGGGGAGCCACTTATTCCGAGAAAGCCGCTGATTCAACATCAGCGGCCTTTTTCATTTCTACCTCAGAAAACCTCTTCCCGCTGCATGAATTCCTTCAGAACCTGATACAGGGTATAGCCATCCTGACTACCGATCATTTCACGGATGGAATGCATGGCGAACTGCGGCACACCGATATCCAGAGTGGTCACACCCAGATTACCGGCAGTCAGCGGCCCGATGGTGCTGCCACAACCCATGTCACTGCGTACCACAAATGTCTGGTGCGGCAGGCCAAGCTCATCACTGATATGCCGGCACAAAGCGGCCGACCGGCTGTTGGTGGCGTAGCGTTGGTTGTGGTTCACCTTGATGACCGGCCCCTGGTTCAGGATCGGGCCGTGGTTTTCATCGTGTTTGTCCATGAAGTTGGGGTGCACGCCATGGGCGTTATCCGCAGAGATCATCATGGAGCGGGCAATCGCCCTACCCTTGCCAGCGCCACACCAACGCTCCAGAACGGCTCCCAGGAATGGCCCCTGGGCACCCTCCGCCGACATGCTGCCGACTTCTTCGTGATCATTGCACACCAGCAGCGCAGCTTCATCACCAGAGGTATTCAACAGCGACTGCAAACCGATATAGCAGCTCAACAGGTTATCAAGCCGGGCAGAAGCCAGAAACTCTTCACGCAGCCCCACGAAAGACGCGCCCTGGGCATCGTAGAAACTCAACTCATAGCCCAGCACCTTACGAATCTTCAGGCCGGATTCACTGATCAACTGCTCACGCAACAAGTCAGCGAATGACGTTGTATCGGTTTCCGGCAGTTGCATAACCAACGGAGGCAGGTCGGTCTGGGCATTCACCGACCGATTGCTGTTGGCTTCCCGGTCCAGGTGAATGGCCAGGCTGGGAATAATCGCCACCGGCTTACGGAAGTCCACCAAGGTATCCCGAACCTTACCGTCCTCATCCAGAACCGTGACCCGGCCGGCTAGCGACAGATCCCGGTCAAACCACGGGTTCAGCAACACACCGCCGTATACTTCCACACCCAACTGGAAAAAGCCCTTGCGGCGGATTTCGGGGTTTGGCTTTACCTTCAGGCAGGGGCTGTCGGTATGGGCACCCACCATCCGGATGCCGGAAGTCACTACGTCATTCTTACCGGTGCGGAGGGCAATGATGGAGGAGCCATTGCGAATGGCGTAATAGCCCCGGCCCTGCTCCAGCGCCCACTCTTCCCTCTCATCCAGCTGCTGAAAACCGGCGGCATCAAGCCGGGATTTCATGGTGCTTACTGCATGCCACGGTGTTGGAGAGGCATTCAGAAATTCAATCAAGTCATTATTAAATTCAGTGTGTTCCATGATCTTCCTGATTGCATGATAATGGCGGCTACAGTATGGCATGAAGCCGGCCCAGCTCCTACCAGGCTGCCGGTTAGTCCCTATACGCACCCACTGATCAACGCCGGAGCCCACTGTGTCGATACCCCGATTCCTGGACATCGAATACTGTCAGACTGACGACGCCCTGTTTCCCGTCGCCATGGCCTGGTCGCTGGCAGACGGCCAGATGAAAACCGTCGTTATTGCCCCGGAGGAAGCCTGGCTGCCAGACGACGGCGATTTGGGCGACTTTGACCTGCTGTACCTCGAAGAACAGGGCGTGCCACTACTCGAACTGGTTCAGGAACTCCATCAGGACCTTCCAGACCAGACCATATACGTGGATGGCATAGACCCGGATGAAATTCTGATCGACCTGATTTTCAGTGCCGTCAGCCAGGACGCCCCTTTCGAGATTGCCCCGATTTCCGAACTGATTTCCGGCATCGACAGCAACACCCTTGAAGACCGCCGTCGGCAACTGATGTTCGACGAAGGCCTGGAACCACAACTCCCGGAGAATGGCGTTTACGCCCTATTGATGCTCGCGCAGGAGGAAGGCCTTCTGGCTGACCTGTAAGCGGGCCGGCTGACACGGGGAAGTGTGACCGGCGTCTGCGTAACAAAGCGTTACACAAGGCAGAATCTGGCGTCAGCAACGTTACTGACAGGAAGCCGGATAATAATGAATAAGGTCGCACTACGTTTCCTCAGCTCCAGCCTGATGGCCATCAGCCTCGCCCCATTGGCGGCACAGGCACAAGATACTCCTCGTTCTGACAAGCGCTACGTTGGCCTTCTGGTGACCGCACTGGAGCACCGCTCTATCGGCGGGCGCACCAAGGAGGATGCCTGGGGCCAAGCCGGTACGCTGGTGATCGGTGGTCACCTGAACGACCTGATTCACGCGGAGATCCGCCTGGGTGGCGGGTTCAATGATGCCGATGTTTCCGGTGGCGACCTGACCCTGGCTGTCGATTACTTCGCCAGCTGGTACATGGGCCTGCACTACCCGATTACCGATTATGCCAACGTGTATGCGCAGGCCGGTTTTACCCACGTAAAAGGCGAGGCAACCCTGCCCAACCGTGAGGAAGGCTACAACGCGCAGTTCCGAGATATCGAGGGCGATTACCCGGACAGCAGTTTCAGCATCAGCTGGCTGGCGGGGGTGGATTTTGAGTTGGTGAGCAACACCTTTCTGGTGTTTGAGGGTGGGCGGTTGTTCAAAGACACTGGCAGTAGTGCCAATACGTTTCAGTTTTCTACGGGTCTACGTTACGAGTTTTGAGTGTGCTGCTTTCTTCGGTGCCGGTTAAGAGGGCCGGATATCCTTTCCTGGAAACGCTACGAGCACATCCATGTGCGCTTCGCTCCGGCCATCCATGGCCTCCGAGATTCCAGGAAAGGATATCCGGCTCTCTTAACGCATACTTGAGTGCAGGCCGCTGTTAATCCGACCTTTAATCGGTGAGCTTGTGCTGGATATGCCAGCAGTGGTGAATCTTCTGGTTGCGTTGAAAATCCTTGTCCAGAGTGCTTGCCGTTACCTCTTTGACTTCAAACTCTGCTTCAAGATCTTCGTCCAGTTTGAACTTCCGGAAATTGTTGGAGAATATCAACAGGCCGTCGCTGGATAACCGTTCCATACACTGACGAACCATGGTGCCGTGATCCCGCTGGATATCCAGAACCCCGGCCATTCTTGCTGAGTTGGAGAACGTGGGCGGGTCCATGAAGATCAGGTCGAAGGTCTGGTTGGCGGTTTTGCGGTCCGCCAACCAGGACAGACAATCCGCCTGCTCTACCACGTGCTTTCTCAGATCTGCGCCGTTCAGGGCCAGGTTGTCCTGGGCCCAGCTCACGTAGGTTTTCGACATATCCAGACTCAGGGACCGGCTGGCGCCGCCAACGGCTGCGTGTACCGTGGCTGCGCCGGTGTAGCAGAACAGGTTCAGGAAGCGTTTGCCTCGGGCGTGCTGCTGTATCCAGTGGCGCACCGGGCGATGGTCCAGGAACAGGCCGGTGTCGAGATAGTCTTTCAGGTTTACCTTCAGGGTACAGCCGTGTTCTTGCACGTTAAAGTATTCGCCGGTTGCGGCCTGTTTCTCATACTGTTTGGTGCCGGTTTGGCGCTGGCGTTGTTTGCAAACCAGATTCTCGGGGTCAACGTCCAGCACTTCCGGTATGACCGCCAGAGCCTCGGCCAGACGTTCCCGGGCGGCTTTTTCGTCGATAGACTTCGGAGCCAGGTACTCCTGCACGTGTACATTGCCATCGTATAGGTCGATGGCCAACGCGTATTCAGGCATATCGGCATCGTAAAGCCGGTAACAGCTGATACTCTGCTTCCGCGCCCACTGACCAATGGTTTTCAGGTTCTTCTTCAGGCGATTGCGTAGCATGTCTGCCCGTTCGGGGTTGGCAATGCGTGGCATAACCTGCCCTGGCGCAGCCGGGTCTCGCGGTGTTCGGGCATTTTCGGGCTGCACCTCGAACAACAACAGCTGCGCTGGCAGCTTGCCGTTGAACAATTTGTATTGTTTGAAGCTTCGCAGGCCAATGGACTTACCGAATTCCGGTACACCGGTGAACACGGCCAGGCGCCAACCCGGGAGTTCACGCAAGACGGTTTCACCCAGGGTTTGATAGAGCGCGGCCAGCTCTTTGCGCTCGCTCAAGCGTTCACCATAGGGGGGATTGGTCAGCACCAGCCCCTTATCCGCCCAGTCCGGTTGCCGCTCAAACGCAGATGCCGGCCGGGGCTCTACGCTTACGATGCTGTCCAGACCAGCCCGGCGCAGGTTGTTGCGGGCCGTTTCGATCACCCGGGCGTCCTGATCGAAACCGGCAAATGCCGGTATGCGCTTGTTTTTGCCTTCATGTGCGCGGCGCTCAACTTCCTGGCGTAATGCCAGCCAAAGTTCCGGCTGATGCCCTGGCCATTTTTCAAATCCAAAACGCTCTGTTTTCCGGCCCGGCGCAATGTCCAGCGCCATCAATGCTGCTTCAATCACCACAGTTCCGGAACCACACATGGGATCAACAAAGTCGCCGCCGGCGGCGGCAATATCCGGCCATCCGGCCCGCAGCAGCAACGCGGCCGCGAGATTTTCCTTCAACGGCGCAAGACCCTGTTCAGTACGGTATCCCCGCATGTGCAAGCTATGCCCGCTAAGGTCCAGCCCAACCGACAGCCGCCCTCGGTTCAGGCGGGCAGAGATGGTGACATCCGGATCTTTTGGCGCGACCGAGGGCCGTGGCAGGCCCGCGCCCCGAATGCTGTCTACGATACCGTCTTTAACTTTCTGGGCACCGAACTGTGTGTTCCGAATTTCTTCGTTCTGCCCCAGGAAAGTTACTCGAAAGCTGCCGTTGACCGGAATGTGCGATTGCCAGTCCAGAGCCACCACGCCCTCATAAAGTTCGTCAGCACTACGGGCATCCATCTCGGCAATGTGCAGGATGACCCGGTTGGCCAGCCGGGACCACAAACAGGCGCGATATCCGGCTTCCAGCTCCCCTTCTACCCAGACGCCCGCCGGCGCGTTGCGCACTTGAGCCAGGCCAAAGCTTTCCAGCTCATCGGCCAGGAGATACTCAACACCCTTGGGGCAGGTTACGAAAAAGACATGCTTGGACAAAATCAACTCCTGGTTTTCTGGATAGAGCCGGTAAGCCGCCGGAAAAGCAGCAAAACCCGAATTCGGGCCGTCATCGTTATTTCACAAACCTATAAGAAAAGCTTCATATAGATGAAATAAATAGTGTACATCCGCGCAAGGTTCGTCTTACCTTGTAGTTGACGCGTCGTTCTGGAAGCCAACATAACCGTGCTTCCGTTAACAGGATCCTGACTGCTCTGGCCGGAACTGGCAATAGTGGGTTATCCCGGATGGGTGCCTTCTTTACCAAGGCCACGGCAGATGTGTACACGCTTGTTCTGTTAATCCATCAGTGAGGAACGGCATGAAAAGACAGAAGAGAGACATGTACGCTCGTGCATTCAAGCGGGGTTATCTCGCTGGCGTGTCCGGCAAATCCAAAGACAGCTGCCCGTTAGACCAAGCAGAGGTGCGCCAGGAATGGCTGAACGGGTGGCGAGAAGGCCGCACAGATAACTGGGAGGGCATGACCGGCGTCTCCGGCATCCACAAACTTGCCAACGTAACCGCAACGTGACCGCGGTGTTGGCATACCCCGTTTAACCTGATCTCTTTTAGTTGTAGCTACACCACAATCTGACGCAGTAACCAGAGCAACCAAAACGGGGCCTCCCGCCCCGTACCATGCGAAGAAGCGCTACGGGGTTCGTTCCCCGCAAGGGCCCGCTCAGCGGGCCCACCTTCTTTCTGGCCTCACTACTTATGCTGTTCTTTCCTGATCGCTTCTACTGCTTCGTTAATCAAAGCTGGGCCTTTGTAAATAAAGCCGGTGTAGATTTGCACCAGTTTCGCCCCAGCCCGGATTTTCTCGGCCGCACTCTCGCCATCAGTGATACCGCCAACGCCAATAACCGGGATTCTGTCCCCCAACTCGGCGTACAACCCCTGAATAACCCGTAAAGACGCCTCGCGCACCGGTGCTCCGCTCAAACCGCCAGCTTCCTGCTCGTGCTTGTGTCCTTGCACCGCTTCCCGGCTGATGGTGGTGTTTGTGGCAATCACACCATCCAGGCCCGCCTCGAGTAATGCCCCGGCAACAAAGCGAATGCCTGCATCATCCATATCCGGGGCAATCTTCACGGCAACCGGTACATAGCGACCAATATTTTTTTCGCAGATCGCCTGTTCGTCTTTGATCGCGTGCAGTAGCTGCTTCAGCGAGTCGCCAAACTGCAGATCACGCAATCCCGGGGTATTCGGCGAGGACACGTTTACCGTGATGTAGTCGGCATGGGGGTAAACTGCGGCGATACCCTTGCGGTAGTCCTGTTCGGACTGCTCATTCGGGGTATCTTTGTTCTTGCCCACGTTAATGCCCAGGATACCGCGATAACGACGCTTCTCAACATTGCTCACCAGATGACCAAGGCCTTCATTATTAAAGCCCATGCGGTTGATGATGGCCCGGTGTTCGGGCAGGCGGAACATCCGCGGCTTGGGGTTGCCCGGCTGAGCCAAGGGTGTGACGGTGCCCACTTCAATGAACCCGAAACCCAGGGCTCCCAGGGCATCCAAGTGGTCGGCATTTTTGTCCAGGCCGGCGGCCAGGCCTACCGGATTGGGGAACTCCAGCCCCATGACATTAACCGGGCACGGCTCCGGGCGCTTTGAAACAACATTGAGAATACCGGTTTTGTAGGCCAGATCCAGGCCACTGAGGGCGACATTATGGGCCTGTTCCGGGGGCAGCCGGAAAAGTAAATTACGTAGAATGCTGTACATCTTGGAGCTCCTTGCCGAGGGGTGGCCGGAGTATACCGGAAGTTTTCCACACCATCCTCCCGAACCTTCAATGCAACGTAAAAGCCCATGCCTCAGCGGTTGGCGAGGCTTTTCCACGGAATCTGTGGATAACTCTGTTGAAAATGCCGGGGCAAGCGTCTCGACCCCTTGATAACTGCGCCAGCCTACAGATTGATCATTTTTTAATCAGTTAATTTTTAACTAAAAATCAATAACTTAAAAAGGCAGAATAACCATTTGACGACTTTAGTTACAAAGTGATAGCGGGTAACAACTTTGTCATCATGTGCATAAATCGACCTGCGTTCCCCGATTAATTCTCCCCAAATTTTCCATTCCTGCCGCTATACTGGCTACCAACAGAATTATCGGAGCCTGAGCCATGGATCAGCCCCCAAAGGCCCATTTACGGACTGACAAGCACTTGCAACAGGAAAAACACGCCGCCTCCCGGGTCACCATCATTGGCATGCTCCTGGATGCAATCCTTGGTGTGATGAAAATTATTGGCGGCACTCTTTTTCATTCCCACGCTCTGGTGGTGGATGGCATCCACTCGTTTACCGACGTTGTTTCAGACTGGGTTGTGCTTGCAGTGATGCGGCTGTCACGTAAAGGCCCGGATGATGACCACCCCTACGGACATCAGCGCATTGAGACGCTCGGCACACTTTTGCTGGGGAGCATACTGATTGCCGTGGGCGCTGCCCTTGCCTGGGAAAATATTCTGCGCCTGGTCTCCGGAGAGGATCTCGCGGTACCGGGCTGGCCGGTTCTGGTTGCTGCGGGAATATCGGTCGCCTCGAAGGAATGGATCTACCGTTATACCCGCCATGTGGGTATGAAAATTCGATCCGACCTGCTGATCGCCAACGCCTGGCACAGCCGGACAGACGCGTTTTCATCGGTCGTTGTTCTGGTTTCCACTGTCGGTGCCATGGTCGGATATGTTTGGCTGGATACCCTTGCCGCTGTGGTTATCTCCGGCATCATTATTCATATTGGCTGGAAATTCACCTGGGACAGCGTTAAGGAACTCGTCGATACCGGACTGTCTGCGGAGGATACCCGGGTGTTGCGTGCCATTGCCATGGACACAGACGGCGTGCGCAATGTTCACGAGCTACGCAGCCGGCGTATGGGTCACGACATACTGCTGGATGTCCATCTGGTTGTTCGGCCTGAGATAAGCGTTTCTGAGGGACACCAGATCGGCATGAAGGTGGTTTCCGGCATGAGGGATGCCATCGATAATATCCGGGACATCAACTTTCATATCGATGCCGAGAACGACGAACACACACCGCATCAGACCGACCCGCATTTACCCAGCCGCGAGGATATCCGCCACTTGCTGTCGCAGCAGCTCGGTGAGCTGCCGCCGCACAGCCGGCTGAGACTGCATTACCTCAAAAACCGGGTTCATATCGAAGTCTTCCTGGACGAACAGCATCCGGCACCCGCGTTGACCACCGAAAGCATTCGGGAGGTACTTTCCCCCTATCCCTGGTTTGGTTCAGTCCGGGTTTGGGTGTCCGCAAGCTGATCAAGCGCCGGTATTACCGGCGCCGGTTTTCTTCCATACGGGACAGGAACTCCTGCATGACCAGGGTATAAAGCTCGCCACCCAGGAATTTGTCTTCCACACCGGAATCGATGCTGGGGTTGTCGTTAACTTCAATGACGGCCACCCGGTTACCGGCCTGTTTGATGTCCACCCCATACAATCCATTACCGATCAGTCGGGTGGAGTTCAGCGCCGCCTGAATAACATTCCGGGGCACCTCATAGGTGGGCATGGTTTCAAACCCGCCACTTTCCACCGCCGCGCCACCGTGTTGGTAGATCTGCCAGTGCCCCTTCACCATCATGTATTTGCAGGCATAGATGGCGCGGCCGCCCAATACACCAATGCGCCAGTCGTACTCGGTGTAGAAATACTCCTGGGCCAACACCAGTGCTGATTGCTTGAACAACTCTTTAAGGCCGGCCCGCAGCTCTTTCTCATCCTTGGCTTTGGCCACGCCCCTTGAGAAGGCGCCGTCCGGAATCTTGATGACCACCGGGAAACCCAGCTCACTGACCACTTGATCAACCGCATCTTTCTGATCTTTGGACAGGATCAGTGTTTTTGGGGTTGGCACCTTGTTGTTCTTGAGCAGGTCCGCCAGGAACACTTTGTTGGTGCAACGCAGTATCGAGACCGGGTCATCAATAACCACCATGCCCTCCGCCTCTGCCTTGCGGGCAAACCGGTAGGTGTGGTGATCAATCGCGGTGGTTTCCCGAATGAACAGGCCATCGTATTCCGGCAACCGCATGTAGTCCCGACGGGTAATTCTCTCTACATTGATGCCCAGCTTTCGCCCTGCCCGCTCGAATCTTTTTAGGGCAGCCTCATCACTCGGGGGCATTTCCTCTTCCGGGTTCACCAGCATGGCCAGATCAAAACGATAGCGCCGACGCGTTCTCGGCTTACGCCAGATCATGCTGCTGAAACGATCCAGCGCTGCCGCAAACACGTCCTGTTCGCGCTCATCCAGATCGGCCGGGGCGGCCGGTTTCATGGATTCAATCTGCCATTGCTTGCGGTGGCGGAACACCACTTCCAGGATTGGGCAGGGAAAGCGCTCAAACAAGGCCCGGGCTACCGGCTTGAGATCCGCATGCTCCGCCTGGCCAAAATAGGTGCGAATGCGCACTTCGTGGGTGGCGTCCCGCTCATCAGTGGCCGGGTCGATTTCCCTGGCTTCCTGCTCCAGCCACTGAATGACGCTGTGATCCAGCTCCTCCAGTTCCAGCGAAAACAAGCCCTTGCGACTCAAATCGTTCAAGGTCATCACCGAGGGCACCACATGGTGGCCCCGGGCCTCTGCCAACAAGGAGCAGTAATAACCCCGGCTCAGGTATTTCGCGCTCTGGCAAAGGTTGATCACGCGCACCCGGCTATTGGCGGGGGCGGAAAAATTCAGATACTGATCAAAGGTCAGTACATCCTCGCTGGGGTAATAGGGTGACCAGTCTTTGGCACGGTCCACAACGATTAACAAACGGGACATTAAAGGCGTTCCTCCCTGAAAGGTTCAGCCGGGTAATGGGCGCAACAATACGCCGCTGTGACGCCTGGTACAATCCAGCCTGGATGCGTGCTTTTACGCATGATCGCCCGCTATCGAAACCAACCTGTCTCTACCATAATAGCTGCGGTGGAAGTGCTCGCCAGCTTCTGCGATTTTCGCGACCGGGATTTGTTAACCATGCATGATGTTTTGCTTCGACAAGCAGTCGCCGACGATCTGACTGCCCTGGTGCAGCTGGAAAATCGGTGTTTTACCGAGGACCGTATTTCCCGACGCAGTTTCCGACGGTTTCTGGAAATGCCAAGGGACCGCCTGATAGTGGCGGAGCAAGGCTCCGAGCTGGTGGGCTATTGCCTGGTATTGATGAATGCCGCCACCCGTTTGGCGCGGATTTATTCAATCGCTGTATCGCCAACCGTTCGTGGCAGAGGCGTGGGCGAGCAATTGGTGCGGGAAGCGGAGAAGGAAGCCGTAGAGGCAGACCGCATCATCATGCGCCTGGAGGTTCGGGAAGATAACGCCGGTGCCATCAATCTATACAAGCGATTGGGCTATCGCCAATTCGGTACCTACCGGGACTATTACGAAGATCATGGCGATGCCCTGCGCTTCGAACGGCGTATTCTTTACTACGAACCTTCCCGGGAGTATCTCCCGGTACCCTATTACCCCCAAACCACCGAGTTTACCTGCGGCCCCTCTGCCCTGATCATGGCCATGGCTGCCCTGGACGAAGATCAGCAGCTGAACACCCTGGAAGAATTGAAGATATGGCGGGAGGCCACTACCATTTTCATGCTCGCCGGTCACGGTGGCTGCGGGCCCCATGGCCTGGCCTTGTCAGCCTGGCACCGAGGCTTTGAGGCCAGCGCCTGGATCAGTCAGGAAGGCGCCCTGTTTAAGGATACCGTGCGCAACGACGATAAAAAGCGGGTATTGGAACTGGTGCATGAAGGCTTCCTGCACGATATTGGTCAGACCGGCATCCAGCTGCACCACGACCCACTGACCCTGGAAGCCATGGAAGCCGCACTGCACGAGGGCCGCATCCCGGTCATCCTGATCAGTACCTGGCAGCTCAACCGCAGTCGTGTACCCCACTGGGTGACCGTATGCGCCATGGATGAAGACTTTGTGTACCTGCACGACCCGGAAATCGACACTGATGTGGGCGAGACCGTCGCCGACAAACAATATTTGCCTGTCGACAAACGGGTATTTGGCAAGATGTCCAGCTACGGCCGCAACCAACCCTTGCAGGCGGCCGTGATCGTCGGGCCGAAACGGCCCTGATCAGCCGGTACGAATCGCCGCTTCCTTGAGTTCGGAAATCTGGTCCCGCAATCGCGCTGCGGTTTCGAAATCCAGGTCTGCGGCGGCCTTGTACATGTCGTCCTCCAGGCGCGTCACTTCCTTGAGCAACTCTTCCGGAGAGCGCTTGCCTGCCTTGACCATATAACCTTCCGCCTCTTCCGCGGCCTTCTGGCCCGGGCGTTCCGCCTTACGGCGACCGCGTCCACCGCCGGTGGCTCCCTCCATGACATCGGCGATCTTCTTGTTCAGGCCTTTCGGGGTAATACCGTGCTCTTCGTTATGGGCCGTCTGCTTCGCTCGCCGGCGTTCGGTTTCGTCAATGGCCCGCTGCATGGAGCCGGTGATGCGGTCCCCGTACAGAATGGCTTTACCATTGAGGTTACGGGCGGCACGGCCGATGGTCTGGATCAACGAGCGTTCGCTGCGCAGGAAGCCTTCCTTGTCTGCGTCCAGAATCGCCACCAGAGACACTTCCGGCATATCCAGGCCTTCCCGCAACAGGTTGATGCCTACCAGCACATCAAACTCGCCCCGGCGTAAATCCCGGATAATCTCGACGCGCTCCACGGTGTCGATGTCTGAGTGCAGATACCGAACGCGAATGTCGTGTTCCATAAGGAAATCGGTAAGGTCTTCGGCCATGCGCTTGGTCAGGGTAGTGACCAGCACCCGCTCCTCCACCGCCACCCGTGCGTGGATTTCCGAGAGCAGGTCATCCACCTGGGTAGACGCTGGCCGCACCTCGATCACCGGGTCCAGCAGGCCGGTCGGCCGAACCACCTGCTCCACCACCTGGCCGGCGTGCTCCGCCTCATAGTTACCCGGCGTGGCCGACACGAAGATCATCTGGGGGGCAATCCGCTCCCACTCCTCAAACCGCATGGGCCGGTTATCCAGTGCCGACGGCAGGCGAAAACCATACTCCACCAGCGTTTCCTTCCGGGACCGGTCACCTTTATACATGGCACCAATCTGCGGAATGGTCACGTGGGACTCGTCCACCACCAGCAATGCGTTGGGCGGCAGGTAATCAAACAGGGTGGGTGGCGGCTCGCCAGGCGCGCGGCCAGACAGGTAGCGGGAGTAGTTCTCGATGCCGTTGCAGTAACCCAGCTCCATCATCATTTCCATGTCGTAGCGGGTGCGTTCCTCAAGGCGCTGGGCCTCCACCAGCCGGTGGTTATCCCGCAACTGCTGCAAACGCACGTCTAGCTCAGCACGGATATTCTCGACCGCATCCAGCACCTTCTGCCGGGGCGTCACATAGTGAGACTTCGGATAGATGGTGACCCGTGGCACACGGCGCAGTACCTCACCGGTCAGCGGATCGAAGTAGCTGAGGTTTTCCACTTCATCGTCAAACAACTCGATGCGAATGGCCTCCCGCTCCGATTCCGCCGGGAACACATCAATCACATCGCCCCGAACCCGGTAGTTGGCGCGGTGGAACTCGATATCATTACGGGTGTACTGCAGCTCTGCCAGCCGGCGCAGAATCGAGCGCTGATCTATCTGATCACCCCGGTCCAGGTGCAGCATCATCTTCAGGTAGGATTCCGGATCACCCAAACCGTAAATGGAAGATACCGTGGCAACGATAATGGCATCCGGCCGCTCCAACAGAGCCTTGGTAGCAGACAGGCGCATTTGTTCAATGTGTTCGTTGATGGAGGCATCTTTCTCGATGAAGGTGTCAGACGACGGCACATAGGCTTCCGGCTGGTAGTAATCGTAGTAAGACACGAAATACTCCACCGCGTTATCCGGAAAGAACTCCTTGAACTCGCCGTATAACTGCGCCGCCAGGGTCTTGTTATGGGCCATGATGATGGTGGGCCGCTGCACGTCCTGGATCACATTGGCGATGGTGAACGTCTTGCCTGAGCCAGTCACCCCCAGCAACGTCTGGTGCGCCAGCCCGGAATGAATGCCATCCACCAGGCCGGCGATGGCCTTGGGCTGGTCACCGGCCGGCTGATATGGGGAATCAACTCGGAACACACCTTCACGGGAAGCGCTGGATGCTTTACTGGCCATAACTGGCGATTAACCTCCGGGTTCGGCGCCGGCCGCAATACGGCACAACCCCTACAAGAAATTTAGTGTTCTGGCTGCTTCATGATACCATCTGTGCGATCGACGGCTGGGAGAAAAACAGCCAGCACCTTTGGCTCCATAGTTGCCCGGCCGATCGCAGCCCATAAGACGCAGCTTTAAGGAGCTCAAGTTTGGACCTTCAACTTTCCAGCCGAGTACAGGCGATCAAGCCTTCCCCCACCCTCGCAGTCACCAACAAAGCCGCAGAACTCCGCGCGGCCGGCCAGGATATTATCGGCCTGGGTGCTGGCGAGCCGGACTTCGACACCCCCGAGCACATCAAACAGGCAGCCATTGAAGCCATTAACAACGGCCAGACCAAGTACACCGCCGTTGATGGTACGCCGGCCCTGAAGAAAGCGATTATTGCGAAGTTCAAACGGGACAACGGTCTGGATTATGAAGCCAATCAGATCCTGGTAAGCAGTGGTGGCAAACAGAGCTTTTTCAACCTAGCCCTGGCCACATTGAACGCGGGCGACGAAGCCATCATCCCCGCGCCTTACTGGGTTTCCTACCCGGACATGGTGCTGGTGGCTGAAGGCAAGCCGGTGATTATCGAAACCTCTGCTGAGACCCGCTTCAAGATCACCCCCGAGCAGCTGGAAAACGCCATTACCGAGCGCACCCGCCTGTTTGTGATCAACAGCCCGTCCAACCCCAGTGGCATGGCTTACACCCTGGAAGAGCTGCAGGCGATTGGCGAGGTGCTGAAAAAGCACCCGAACATCATGATTGCCACCGACGACATGTACGAGCCGATTCTGTGGACTGGCAAGCCGTTCTGCAACATCCTGAACGCCTGCCCGGAACTGTACGACCGTACCTTTGTGCTGAACGGTGTGTCCAAGGCCTACTCCATGACTGGCTGGCGTATCGGCTACGCCGCTGGCCCGGCGAAGATCATCGGTGCCATGAAGAAAATCCAGTCCCAGAGCACCTCTAACCCGGCGTCGATCTCCCAGGCCGCCGCCCAGGCAGCCCTGGACGGCCCGCAGGAGTGCGTTGGCGAAATGGTCAAGGCGTTCAAAGAACGCCACGACTGGCTGGTAGCCGCCCTGAACAAGTTGCCCGGCGTTGAGTGCCTGAACGGCGACGGTACTTTCTATGTGTTTCCGAGCTTCCAGGGCGCAATCGATGCCACTGACGGCGTGAGCACAGACGTAGAGTTTGCCGAGAAGCTGCTGACCGAAGCGGGCGTTGCCCTGGTGCCGGGATCTGCTTTCGGCACGCCTGGCCACATGCGCCTGAGCTTTGCGACCAGCATGGATAACCTGCAGAAGGCAGTTGAGCGTTTGCAGAAGGCGCTTGGCTAAAAATTTTTAGTCACAGGGTTGACGAGGCGGTATAGCCAACTTAATATACGCGCCTCGTCACATGACGACGTTCCCCGATAGCTCAGTTGGTAGAGCAACGGACTGTTAATCCGTTTGTCCCTGGTTCGAGCCCAGGTCGGGGAGCCACTATTCCGAAAGCCCGCTAGTTCTCTGAATTAGCGGGCTTTTTCGTTTGCTCTCGTTTGTTTCTATTGCCTGCAACTTTTGGCGGTTTTGCAGGACTCCTGCCCCAGCCTTTGAGTTTAGCGGGTGGGAACGGATGGATACCCCTCCCGAAAAACGCTACGAGCACATCCATGTGCGCTTCGCTCCGGCCATCCATGGCCTACGAGATTTTCGGGAGGGGTATCCATCCGTTCCTTTCTAAACTCGGTGGCATAGTCCGGTTGTTTGGTGAATGTCCAGTCGAAATCTTATGAGGTCTGGCAGACTGCCTTCCCATTCCACAGTGCTAGGCATCTACGTGACTATTCTTGCGCTGCCTGAATGGCAGTGTGGGACGGCCTTTCCAAAAATCTCGGAGGCCATGGATGGCCGGAGCGAAGCGCACATGGATGTGCTCGTAGCGTTTTTTGGAAAGGCCGTCCCACACTGCCGCCCCACCAAACCAAGCAGGCTAGGGCCACAGCTCGACCACCCGAACAAGGTCAGACCGAGATCACCTCAGCGTGAATAGCCTCCAAGGCGGCCAGAGGATCGGGCGCCTGGGTAATCGGACGGCCGATGACGAGGTAGTCGGAGCCGGCTTTGAGGGCATCGGTTGGGGTCATGATGCGCTGTTGGTCGCCTTTGTCGGCGGTCAGCGGGCGGATTCCCGGGGTGATTAGCTGGAAGTCGGCGCCCTGCTCTGCTTTCAGTCTGGGGGCCTCCTGGGCGGAGCAGACGACGCCGTCCAGGCCGCAGTTTTTCGTCAGAGTGGCCAGGCGGGAAACGTGGGCCTCTGCGGAGCCCGTAATGCCGATACCGGCCAGGTCCGCATCGGACATACTGGTCAGCACCGTGACGGCGATCAGCAGCGGCTTGTCCGCACCGAACGACTCCAGGCGCTCGCGGCAGGCGACCATCATTTTCTCACCACCCGAGGCGTGCACATTCACCATCCACACACCCAGATCCGCCGCTGCGGCAACCGCCGCCGAGGTGGTGTTCGGGATGTCGTGGAATTTCAGGTCCAGAAACACATCAAAGCCCCGGCCCTGCAGCGACTTGACCAACTCCGGGCCGGAACGGGTGAACAGCTCCTTGCCTACCTTCAGCCGGCACTTGGCCGGGTCCAGCTGATCAGCCAGAGCCAGGGCCGGGTTCTGGGAGGGGAAGTCCAGGGCGACGATGATTTTCGGATTATTAAGGTTTTGCACAGTCAGGTTCCGATTCAAAAGGTTAAAACATTATTCGGCTTCAACGCCCTGGATGGGACGCACCGTTTCCCACTGCTTACAGCTGGGGCAAAGCCAGTGAAGCTGCTGGCCTGAGAAACCGCAACTGACACAAAGGTAAACGGGTCGATTGGCGAGAATCAGGTGGCCAATACGGCTGACCAGGCGGCCTTCGTCTGTGGTCATGCCTTTTTCATAGCCGGCCATTTCCACCAGCCGGAGCAGGCCACGAACGGATGGCCGAATTTCCAGCTCCTGCCGGAGCAGATCAATAGCAGCGGGGCGACCAAAGGAACGCTCCACCGACTCCACCAGTGCCAGCAACAAACTGGTACTCGGATACTGTTCATAGAGTTTGCGGAGTTTTTTGACCAGCCTGCCTACATCACCGTGTTCCCGCTCGAGCTTCATCAGACGGTCGATGGCCTCCGGACCAAACTCCGGGTTCTGTTCAAACACCTTCAGGCTTTGATTGCCGGCTTCGCGGAAGTTGCCCTGGCGGATCTGCTGTTTCATCAGCAACAAGGTTGCGCGAACACAGGAGCGGTCGTAGTCGAGGGCTTTTTTGGCCAGTTTCTGGGCAGTCCAGCGATCGTCTTTAGCCAGGGCCGCATCGGACAACTCACAGGTAATGTACGCCAGTGTTTTGACCATCGCAGGATCTGCGTCGCTTCGGGTAAGGGTCTGCGCCACCTGGGCAGCCTTTTCCCACTCCCGCTCCTGCTGATACAGCTCAATCAAGGCCGTAGCTGCGCGGCGACCATACTCCCTGTCACCCATCAACTGGTGCAGCAGGGCTTCCGCCCGATCGTGGAGGCCGGCATTGAGATAATCCATTGCCAGTTCCAGGGTAACCTGGGGCGTATAGCGCGCCGGCAGTTCGGGCCGGGCCAGCAGGTTTTGGTGGATCAGAATGGCGCGATCGGTTTCGCCCTTATTGCGGAAATGGCTCCCGATAGATAAATGCAGACTAACGGTATCTTTATTGACGGCCAGGGACTGCACAAAGTTGTCGACAGCCTGGTCAGAGTAGTTTGTAAACAGAAATTGCAGACGGTCACGAACGGAATCTTCATCGGAAATGGCCCGGGAGCGGCGCTTGCCCTGGCTACCAAACCTGCCGACCACCCAGCCGGCAGCGACCGCTACCGTCAGAAGCAGCCACTGTAGAACTATTTCCATCAAATTGCCCGGTCGTTCTGTGCCCTGGATTTCTCTAATGCGTGCTCAGCACGCTCGAGTCTTTTCTTGAGAGCCCGCCGGGACACCGACGTACGGAATGTGGCAAGCAAGGCAATCAACACCCCCACAAGGGCGCCAATCACAAACGACATGATAATCCAGACAGCAACACCATGGGGCTGGGTTTCAAACAACAGGAAGTTGAGCGAAACGGCCATCTGATTGTTCAGAGAAAACACCAGCGCCAGGAGTATCAGAACCAGAACCAGAACGGTGATTAGGATCTTCTGCAGTCCTGCCATGTCAATATCTCTCCAGACGGGCGCCAGGCCCGATAGTGCGGTGTTCCATCAGCATTGCCTGGAACCGGGCTTAAAAACCCTTCTTCAAGCTGTCATTCACCTGCTCACGCAATTCTTTGCCGGGCTTGAAGTGCGGAACATACTTGGCAGGCAGCTGCACCGCTTCACCAGTTTTCGGATTACGCCCGGTTCGGGCTGCCCGGTGATGCAGGGAAAAGCTGCCAAATCCCCTGATTTCAATACGCTGACCATCGGCAAGGGCCTGAGACATATGCTCGATGATGGTCTTAACCGCTAACTCCACATCCTTGACGGAGAGCTGTGTTTGCTTGGAGGCAATCAGTTCAACCAGTTCGGACTTCGTCATGAGGCGTTTCCCTCTGTCATTATTATTCCGCAGTCAATTACCGGGTCCCAGTGCCTCTAGTTTAGCCAAACCAGAAAAAAACACAAAAAAAACGGGCTCTTAGAGCCCGTTTTTTTGATGCCAACCGGAAAATTAATCCTTGTTGGCGTTTTGCTGCTGCATCTGCTCTTTGATCAGATCACCGATGGTGGTCGCACCAGAGGATTCTGCAGTTTTGCTACGTACGTTTTCCAGAGCCTGCTTGTCGTCTTCAACGTCTTTGGACTTGACAGACAGGTTGATTACGCGGTTCTTGCGATCGATGCTGATGATCTTCGCTTCAACTTCTTCGCCTTCTTTCAGAACGTTACGCGCGTCTTCAACGCGGTCACGGCTGATTTCAGAAGCCTTCAGTACCGCCTCAACTTCCTCGTTCAGGGCAATGGTAGCGCCTTTGGCGTCTACTGCAGAAACAGTACCCTTAACGATGGAGCCCTTGTCGTTCAGCTGAACGAACTCGGCAAACGGATCGCTTTCCAGTTGCTTGATACCCAGGGAGATGCGCTCGCGCTCTGGATCAACAGACAGGATAACGGTTTCAACTTCGTCGCCTTTCTTGTACTCGCGAACGGCTTCTTCGCCAGTCTCGTTCCAGCTGATGTCAGACAGGTGAACCAGACCGTCGATGCCACCGTCCAGGCCGATGAAGATACCGAAGTCAGTGATTGACTTGATCTTACCGGAGATACGGTCGCCCTTGTTGAACTTGCCGGAGAAGTCTTCCCACGGGTTGGCAACGCACTGCTTGATGCCCAGGGAAATACGACGACGCTCTTCGTCGATATCCAGGATCATCACTTCAACTTCGTCGCCTACCTGAACAACCTTGGACGGATGGATGTTCTTGTTGGTCCAATCCATTTCGGATACGTGAACCAGACCTTCAACACCCTCTTCCAGCTCGGCAAAGCAGCCGTAGTCAGTCAGGTTGGTAACGCGTGCAGTAACCTTGGCACCTTCAGGGTAACGGGCCTTGATTTCTACCCACGGATCTTCACCCAGCTGCTTCAGACCCAGAGATACGCGGTTACGCTCGCGATCAAACTTCAGGACCTTAACATTGATTTCGTCGCCCACATTCACGATTTCGCTCGGATGCTTGATGCGCTTCCAGGCCATATCGGTGATGTGCAGCAGGCCGTCAACACCGCCCAGATCTACGAACGCGCCGTAGTCGGTCAGGTTCTTGACGATACCCTTGATTTCCAGACCTTCGGTCAGGGTTTCCAGCAGAGCTTCGCGCTGCTCGCTGTTTTCAGCTTCCAGAACGGCGCGGCGGGAAACAACCACGTTGTTACGCTTCTGGTCCAGCTTGATAACCTTGAATTCGAGTTCTTTGTTCTCCAGGTGCGCAGTGTCGCGAACCGGACGAACGTCTACCAGGGAACCCGGCAGGAAGGCACGGATGCCAGCCAGATCAACAGTGAAACCACCCTTGACCTTACCGTTGATGATACCCTTGACAACTTCTTCCGCTTCGAAGGACTTCTCAAGTACCTTCCAGGCTTCAGCGCGCTTGGCCTTCTCACGGGACAGACGGGTTTCACCGAAACCGTCTTCAACTGCATCGAGAGCCACATCGACAACGTCGCCGATAGCTACTTCCAACTCGCCTTTTTCGTTCAGGAACTGGGAGGCGGGGATAACGCCTTCGGACTTCAGCCCGGCGTTAACGGTGACCCAGTCGTTATCGACGTCTACAACGGTTCCCTGAACAATGGAACCTGGTTGCATATCGATTTCTTTCAAACTTTCTTCGAAAAGA
This sequence comes from Marinobacter sp. LQ44, assembly GCF_001447155.2. Lineage (NCBI taxonomy): Bacteria > Pseudomonadati > Pseudomonadota > Gammaproteobacteria > Pseudomonadales > Marinobacteraceae > Marinobacter > Marinobacter sp. LQ44. The sequence continues at coordinate 626,319 of NZ_CP014754.1, forward strand.
TCCGCAAAGCTCTCGCTCATTATGTGCCCTATATGATCAACGCAAGTGTGCTCCGTGCCGCCAGCAACACGGTCTGTTAACGATTTCCGGAATCAGCCAGCGGCTGGCAATTTAGCGCTGTTTCCGGCATTCCAACAACAAAAAGGTGTAGTCAGGCCTGACCTGCTGCGGCCATACACCTGTCTAACACCTCTTCTATACTCAAACCCGTAGAATCAATGACTTGCGCATCATCCGCAGGCTTGAGAGGGGCCGCTGACCGGTTCATATCCCGATCGTCACGCACCCGTATCTCTTCCAAAAGGGCGTCAATGTTAACATCGACCCCTGCTTGCTTCAACTGATTATAACGGCGCCGCGCCCGCTCCTCGGCACTGGCAGTCAGGAATATCTTTACCGGCGCATCGGGAAAAACCACCGTTCCCATATCCCGACCATCTGCCACCAGCCCGGGCAGCTGCCGAAAATCCCGCTGGCGTTGCAACAGTGCATCGCGCACCGGCTGTATCACCGCCACCTTTGAGGCATTGTCGCCACAGGTTTCAGTGCGGATTTCCGAGGTTACGTCCTCACCTGCCAGCACCACCTTGACCGGGTGGCCTTCGCCCGTGGGCTCGAAAGCCACATCCAGGGTAACCGCCACCTTTACCAAACCGGCTTCGTCATTCAATGCCACGCCCTGCCGCATAGCCGCCAATGCCGTCAACCGATAAAGTGCCCCGCTGTCGAGCAGATGCCAGCCAAGCTTTCTGGCCAGCATCTGAGTGATGGTACCTTTACCGGAACCTCCGGGACCATCAACGGCGATTACCGGTGCCTTGCTTTGGGTCATTAAAACTCGCCTTCTGTACTGATTTGAATGCCAGTCTGTTTGGCCAGGTCAACAAAGCCCGGAAACGACGTAGCCACATTTGCGCAATCGTTGATGCGGATAGGGCCAGTGGCTCGCAGAGAGGCAACGGCGAACGACATGGAGATCCGGTGATCTTCATGGCTTTCAACCGTGCCGCCGCCAATGGTCTGGCCGCCTTCGATGACAATGCCATCCGGGGTGACCGTGGTTTCAACGCCCAGAGCCGCAAGCCCGTCCGCCATGACCTGAATCCGGTCACTCTCTTTTACCCGAAGTTCTTCGGCCCCGCGCAACACGGTGCGGCCCTTGGCGCAGGTTGCAGCAATAAACAGCACCGGGAATTCGTCGATCGCCAGCGGCACCTGATCTTCCGGAATATCAATACCGCGCAGCTCTGCGGACCGAACACGCAGGTCAGCTACAGGCTCGCCGCCAATCATCCGCTCTTCGAGCACCTCAATGTTGGCACCCATCTGGCGAAGGATATTGATCACCCCTACCCGTGTCGGGTTCATGCCAACATGGCGCAGGGTCAGGTCGGAATCCGGGGCGATACTCGCCGCCACAAGGAAGAATGCCGCTGAAGAAATATCCGCCGGCACGTCAATGGCGCAGGCTGTCAGCTTGCCACCACCGGTGACGCTGGCTGTGGCTCCATCACGGTGAACGTGGTAACCGAAGCCCTCCAGCATTCGTTCGGTATGGTCACGGGTCGGTGCGGGTTCCGTTACCGACGTAACGCCTTCGGCGTACAGGCCCGCCAGCAGCAGGCAGGATTTGACCTGGGCACTGGCAACCGGCATTTCATAGTGGATACCGGTCAACGGGTTACCGCCGCGGATCCTGAGCGGTGGGCGACCACCCTCGGCGGTATCAATCACCGCACCCATCGCACGCAGCGGGTCGGCAACCCGGCCCATGGGGCGCTTGGACAAGCTGGCATCGCCGGTTAACTCGGAGTCAAAAGGCTGTGTCGCCAGCAGGCCAGAGAACAGGCGCATAGCCGTACCGGAGTTACCCAGGTATAGAGGGCCGCGCGGTGCCTGGAGCCCGTGCATACCCACGCCATGAATGCGCACGAAGCCGTCTTCCGGGCCCTCAATGGTTACGCCCATATCCCTGAATGCCTGCAAGGTGGCCAGGCTGTCTTCGCCTTCCAGAAAGCCCTTTACCTCGGTAATACCTTCGGCCAGGGCGCCCAGCATGATCGACCGGTGCGACATGGATTTGTCACCCGGAACCCGAATGTCACCCCGAACGGAACCGCCGGGCTGCATAGTAAAAATAACCTGCTTGTCGGTATTGTTAGTCACGTAAGCCTGTCCTGAAAGCATCTTCGAAAAATGTTCCCGCGCCGCTTTGGCGCGACTGAAAACCCGCATTAGGGTTGCACCATCGCCATTGGCAATGGCCGCCCTGAGCTGATCCAGGTCTTGGGTAAAATGATCAATCACGCGCAACACGGCATCGCGGTTTGACAAAAAAATGTCATGCCACATTACCGGATCACTGGCGGCAATGCGGGTGAAGTCCCGGAAGCCACCGGCGGCGTACCGGAAAATGTCCATATTCTGGTCTTCGCCCGCCAGGGTGTCCACCAGGGAAAAAGCAATGAGATGGGGCAAATGACTGGTGGCCGCCAACACTTCGTCGTGATACGCCACCGACATGGTCAGGACCGTTGCACCGGTGCCCTCCCAAAGAGCCGTTAGCCCTGAAAGCGCCGCCGCATCGGCATCGTCGGCCGGGGTCAGAATGACTTTGTGATTGGCGAACAGGTCCGGGTTGGCCGCCCGGATACCGCTTTTCTCCGAGCCAGCAATCGGATGCCCGGGGATCACTCTTGGCGGCAAGCTGCCGAATACGGCTTTAACATCTGCGACGAAACTGGACTTGGTGCTGCCGACATCGGTCAACACTGCGTCATTCGCCAGCCAGGGCCGTATCTGTTCCAGCACCACCCGCGTTGCCCGAACCGGCACGGCCAGGACCACCAGATCACTCCCTCTCACCGCCTGTTCGAGCGTGGCCGCCGCCTGATCAATAACACCGAGGTCCACGCCCAGTGCCGCGTCTTCCGGTTTTTGATCAAAGCCCACGACAACCCGCGCCAGGTTGTGGCTGCGAATGGCGCTTGCCAGGGAACCACCTATCAGCCCAAGACCAATGACAGCAACACGCTGAAAAAGAGGCTGGTTATCAGCCACCTCAACCCCCCTGCCCGGCAGCCGCCAGGGACTGGGACAAGGCATCCAGGAATCGCTCATTTTCCTCTGGGAGCCCCACCGACACCCGCAGGTGATACGGCATGCCATAGCCGGCGATCGGGCGAACAATCACACCATGAGACAGCAGCGCCTGATAGATTCCCTGGGCCTGATCGCCCACTTCAACGGCAATAAAATTACCCGCAGACGGAATATAAGGCAGGCCCATTAATTCAAAGGCTTCCGATAACTGACGCAGGCCAGCCTCATTCACTTCCCGGGAACGATTCAGATAGGCTTCATCCTGCAAAACCGCAGTGGCCGCCGCAAGGGCGACCGAGTCGACATTAAACGGCTGCCGCACCCGGTTCAGGATATCAGCAATGGCCGGCGAGCTGATGGCATAGCCAACCCGCAAAGCTGCAAGCCCCCAGGCTTTGGAGAACGTGCGGCAAACAATCAGATTAGGATAACGCTCAAGCAGTTTGATGCCGTCCGGGTATTCACTACCGCTCAGATACTCGCAGTAGGCTTCATCCAGAACCACCAATACCCGCTCCGGAATTTGATCCAGAAATGCCTCAATCGCCTTCGCCGTGTGCACGGTACCGGTAGGATTGTTGGGGTTGGCCACGAACACCAGCTTGGTGCGTTCGGTCACCGCTGCCGCCATGGCCTCCAGATCGTGCCCCCACTCTTTGGCGGGAACCGGCACCCCTTTGGCACCAATGGCCTGGGTAACGATGGGATAAACCGCAAAGGCATATTGGGAAAACACAACTTCACTGTCGGTGTCGGCAAAACAGCGGGCAATCACCTCGAGCACATCATTAGAGCCGTTACCCAGGGTAATCTGATCCATACCCACGCCGAACCGGTTGGCCAGTGCCTGTTTCAGCTCAAAGCCGTTGCCGTCCGGGTACAGGCAAAGTTCTTCCAGCGCTTTACGAGCGGCCGCCAGAGCCTTCTCGCTGGGGCCCAGAGGGTTCTCGTTGCTGGCCAGCTTGATGATCTCCGAGGGATTCAACCCCAGTTCCCGGGCAAGCTCCTCAATGGGCTTACCGGGCTGATACGGAGACAGAGCCTGAACACCTTTTACCGCAAGACTCTGGTAATCCACTGCCATTAAACTTTCCTCCGGTTGAGATCTTTCAGAAATCAAAGCACGCCGATGGGATAGGAGCCCAGGCGCTTCAGCTCCACGGCTTCCTGGTCGATTTCTGACAACACTTTCTTTACCTGCTCATCTTCCACGTGCCCCTCGAAATCGATGTAGAACACATAGGCCCAGGTACCACTGGGCGACGGCCGGGTTTCGATGCGAGTCAAGCTGATGCCATGGCGATGGAAAGGCTCCAGCACCGCATACAGGGCGCCAGGCTTGTTGCGCATGGACACCAGTACGGATGACTTGTCCTGGCCGCTGGCCGGCACCTCTTCGCGCCCGATAATAAGGAAGCGGGTGGTGTTGTCCGGGCGGTCCTCAATGCTGTTGGACAGTTTTTCCAACCCGTACAATTCTGCGGCCATATCGCCAGCAATCGCAGCGGAGCCGGGCTCTTCCGCCGCCCGGCGGGCCGCTTCCGCATTGCTGGACACGGTGATTCGCTCAATGCCGTAGCGGTGCGTATCCAGCCACTGGCGGCACTGGGCAAAGGACTGCTGGTGGGAATAAATCCGGGTAATTTCCTGGTCTTTGTGCTTGGGCGAGACCAGCAAATGATGGTGAATGCGCAACTGCACCTCGCCACAGATTTTCAGCGGCGAGGAAATGAACATATCCAGCGTGTGGTTGACCATGCCTTCAGTGGAGTTTTCCACCGGCACCACGCCGTATTGGGCCGCACCGGATTCCACTTCACGGAACACCGCGTCAATGGCTGGCAGCGGAACGCTGATAACCGAATGGCCAAAGTGTTTGAGCGCCGCCGCCTGGGTAAAGGTGCCCAAGGGCCCCAGGAACGCGATGTGCATCGGCTTCTCCAGAGCCAGGCAGGCAGACATGATCTCCCGGAACAATCGGGCCATCTCTTCCGCTGGCAGCGGGCCGGGATTCTGCTCCTTAATGCGGCGCAGCACCTGGGCTTCCCGTTCGGGACGGTAGAAGAACACGTCCTGGCCAGGATTGGCAGCCATCTTCACATTGGCCACTTCCTGGGCACACTTGGCGCGAGCGCTGATCAACTGCATGATCTGTTGATCAAGACTGTCTATTTCGTCCCGCAGTTCGCCCAGGCGGGTCTTCTCATCCGTCATGATCAGCCCCGCTCCTTCGCAAATTCCGCCATATAGTCAATCAACGCATCCACGCCCTCTTCCGGCATGGCGTTGTAGATACTGGCGCGCATACCACCCACCGAGCGGTGGCCCTGCAGGTTGAGCAGGTGGCGGGCCTCCGCGCCCTTCAGGAACTCACCGTTGAGAGCATCGTCCGCCAGGGTGAACGGCACGTTCATCCAGGAACGGAAACGCGGCTCGATCGGGTTGGCATAGAAATCATTGGCATCAATGAAGTCGTACAGCTTCTTCGACTTGCGGGCATTCAGCTCGCCCATGGCCTTTACGCCGCCCTGCTCTTTCAGCCACTTGAACACCAGGCCAGACAGGTACCAGGAATAGGTGGCCGGCGTGTTGTACATAGAACCGTTATCGGCGATGACCTGGTAGTTCATCATCGTCGGCGTTTCCTTGCGGGCCTTGCCCAGCAGGTCCTTGCGGATAATCACCACTACCAGGCCAGACGGCCCGATGTTCTTCTGGGCGCCGGCGTAAATCAGGCCAAACTTGTTGATGTCGACCGGGCGAGACAGCATGGTGGATGACATATCCGCCACCAGCGGCACACTGCCGCTGTCCGGAATGAAGTCGTATTCCAGGCCACCGATGGTTTCATTTGGGGTGTAGTGCAGGTAAGCGGCATCGGCACTGGTGTTCCAGGTTGACTGATCCGGAATGGTGGTAAACCCGCCATCCTCAGAGCTGGCCACCACATTCACGCTACCGTAGCGCTTGGCCTCGGCAATGGCCTTTTTGGACCAGATACCGGTGTTCACATAATCGGCCGACGACTTGTCACCAAGCAGGTTCAGAGGGATGGTGGAAAACTGACTGGAAGCTCCACCCTGCATGAAGAGTACGGCGTAATCATCTGAAATGCCTGCAAGTTCCCGAAGGTCCTTTTCAGCCGCATCGGCAATGGCCACAAACTCGTCACTGCGATGGCTCATTTCCATAACCGACATACCGGTGCCACGCCAATCCAGCATCTCGTCACGAGCCTGCTTCAGCACGGCTTCCGGCAAGGTGGCCGGACCGGCACAGAAATTAAACGCCCTGCTCATTCTTCGGTTTCCTCGCCTTCTACTTCGACGTCGTCGTCATCAGACTCTGCAATACGCTCCACACCCACCAGGCGCTCATCTTCCTGAGACAGGCGAATCAGGCGCACACCCTGGGTATTCCGGCTGAGCACGGAAACCTCGTCGGCACGGGTACGCACCAGGGTGCCCTTGTCGGAGATCAGCATCATCTCGTCGCCTTCAAACAGCTGAAGCGCCGTTACCAGATTACCGTTACGCTCGGAGCACTGCATGGCGATAACGCCCTGGCTGCCACGGCTGTATGCCGGGAACTCATCAATCGCGGTACGCTTGCCGTAGCCGTGCTCACTGGCAGTAAGAATCACACCGCCTTCCTGCGGGATAATCAGGGACACCACATGGTGGCCTTCCGGCATCTTGATACCACGTACACCACGGGCGGTCCGGCTCATCGGGCGTACCTGCTCCTCCTGGAAGCGAACGGCTTTGCCCGCAGTGGAAAACAGCATCACTTCGGCGGAACCATCGGTAATGGCCGCGCCAATCAGGGTATCGCCTTCATCCAGGTTCAAAGCAATCAGACCACTGCTCCGCGGACGGGAGAAGTTCGGCAGCGGCGTTTTCTTGACCACACCGGCGGAGGTGGCCATCAATACAAACTGATCTTCCGGGTAGTCCCGCACCGGCAGGAAAGTGGTAATCCGTTCACCTTCTTCCAGCGGCAGGATATTGACCATCGGCCGACCACGGGAACCACGGCTGCCACGGGGAATCTCAAACACCCGCAACCAGTACACCTTGCCCCGGTTGGAGAAACACAGAATGGTGTCGTGGGAGTTGGCCACCAGCAGCTTTTCGATGAAGTCTTCGTCTTTCATCGAGGTTGCTGCCTTGCCCCGGCCTCCACGGCGCTGGGCCTGGTAATCTTCAACCGCCTGGGTCTTGGCGTAACCGCTGTGGGAAATGGTGACCACCAGGTCTTCTTCATCGATCAGGTCAGCAATCGTCAGGTCGCGCTGCGAACTGGTGATCTCGGTACGGCGCTCGTCACCGAACTCGGCTACCACGGCTTGCAGCTCCTCACGGATGACCTGCATCAGGCGGTCCGGATCCGCCAGAATTTCCAGCAGGCCGGCGATCTTCTCGAGGATATCCTTGTACTCGTTCTGGAGCTTTTCGGTTTCCAGACCGGTCAGGCGGTGCAGACGCATATCCAGAATCGCCTGGGTCTGCTCCGGAGACAGGTAATACAGGCCATCACGCAGGCCGTAGATCTCCGGCAGATCGTCCGGGCGGCAGGCGTCTTTACCGGCACGCTCTAGCATGGCCAGAACATCACCCGGCACCCAGCCCTTGGACATCAGCTTTTCTTTGGCTTCCACGGAGCTCGGTGATGCTTTGATCAGCTCGATCATTTCATCGATGTTGGCCAGGGCAACCGTCAGACCTTCCAGGATATGGCCGCGTTCGCGGGCCTTGCGCAGCTCATAGATGGTCCGGCGCGTCACCACTTCGCGGCGGTGGCGAACGAACGCATCAAGCATTTCCTTCAGGTTCAGAATCTTCGGCTCGCCGTTGATCAGCGCCACCATGTTGATACCGAACACGGTTTGCAGCTGAGTGTGGGCGAACAGGTTGTTCACGATCACTTCGGGGTTTTCACCACGGCGAAGCTCGATCACCACCCGGATGCCTTCCTTGTTGGATTCATCACGCAGCTCGGTGATGCCTTCCAGGCGCTTCTCTTTAACCAGTTCAGCAATCTTTTCGATCAACCGCGCCTTGTTCAGCTGGTACGGCAGTTCGGTGATGATGATGGCGTCACGATTGGTTTTCTTGTCGTGCTCAATCTCGTGGCGGGCGCGGATGTAAATACGGCCGCGGCCAGTGCGGTAGGCTTCAACAATGCCGGCGCGACCATTGATAATGCCCTGGGTCGGGAAATCCGGGCCGGGAATAAACTCCATCAACTCGTCAATGGACAGGTCCGGATTATCAATCAGCGCCAGACAACCATTGACCACTTCCGTCAGGTTGTGGGGCGGAATGTTGGTCGCCATACCCACAGCAATACCGGAAGAACCATTTACCAGCAGGTTCGGTACACGGGTAGGCAGGACTTCCGGAATACGCTCGGTGCCGTCGTAGTTGTCGACGAAATCCACGGTTTCCTTGTCCAGGTCCGCCAGCAGCGAATGGGCAATTTTCTCCATGCGGATTTCGGTGTAACGCATGGCGGCGGCGTTGTCGCCGTCGATGGACCCGAAGTTACCCTGACCATCCACCAGCGGGTATCGTAAGGAGAACGGCTGAGCCATACGAACAATGGTGTCGTAAACGGCTGAATCACCATGGGGGTGATATTTACCGATAACGTCACCCACCACACGGGCGGATTTCTTGTATGCCTTGTTCCAGTCGTTACCCAACTCGGACATGGCGAACAGCACCCGACGGTGCACCGGCTTGAGGCCGTCACGCACGTCTGGCAGAGCCCGGCCGACGATAACGCTCATGGCGTAATCGAGGTAGGACTGCTTCAATTCGTCTTCAATATTGACCGGCAGGATCTCTTTGGCTAACTCACCCATCGAGAAAGGTTCCTTTGCGTTATCTGGAAGTCGTACCGGGGCCGTTTCCGGGCCCCGTCTTTATTCTTCAACAAGCCGCCAAGCATACCACAGTCCACTGCCCCGAGGGGCGACTGTGGCACAGCCTTAATCGAACACTACGGTCTTGTTTTCGTAGGTAATCACGCGGTCTTCGATATGAGACCGAAGGCCGCGGGCCAGCACGTTCTTTTCAACGTCTTTGCCCAGCCGAACCATATCTTCAATGGAATCGCTGTGGCTGATGCGAATCACGTCTTGCTCAATGATCGGACCTTCGTCCAGGTCCTGGGTCACGTAGTGGCAGGTGGCCCCGATCAGCTTCACGCCCCGGCTGTAGGCCTGGTGATACGGGCGGGCCCCGGCAAACGACGGCAGGAAGCTGTGGTGAATGTTGATCACCTTGCCAGCGTACTTTTCGCACAGCTCAGCCGGCAGAATCTGCATGTAACGCGCCAGCACCACCACGTCGGCATCGTACTTCTGGAAAAGCTCTTCAATGTGAGCAAAAGCTTCTGCCTTGTTTTCCTTACTGACCGGTATATGGTGATAGGGAATATCGTGCCATTCCACCATCCGGCGAAGGTCATCGTGGTTGGAAATAACCGCCACCATTTCGGCGTTCAGTTCCTTGCTGTGCCAGCGGTGCAGGAGGTCCGCCAGACAGTGTGATTCTTTGCTGCACATCAGGATGACGCGTTTGGGCCGGGCGGAATCGGCGATGTGCCAGCGCATGTTGAATTCGCGGGCAATCGGTTCGAACGCGGCGCGGAACTGATCAAGCCCGAAGGGGATCGACTCAGCCTTGATCTCGTGACGCATGAAGAACCAGCCAGACTGAGTGTCTGAATGGTGGCTCGCCTCGGTAATCCAGCCGTTGTAGGTGGACAGAAAATTACTCACCTTGGCAACAATCCCTACCCGGTCCGGGCAGGAAATAACAAGACGATAGGTATGCTCCATTAAGCCTTTCCTTAACTTGAATCCGGGAAAGCGGGTGCGCCGGAAAACCACAGCCATCCGCCTGCGGTGGCGTGCTTGGGCGCACCGGAAAAAATGATCGGCTATGATAGCCTATCTGGCAGCCAGAAACGAGGAATCCAATGACAGACAGAGTGATCCACAGCCCCCGGCCAAGAATTCCACTGAGGCGCCTGTGGGGCCTGACAACCGCACTGATGGCGTTACTGGCACTGAATGCCGCCTACGCCAGCAATCAGGCCATCCTTGAAGGCGAGCGATTCCACCCGGTTCAGGCCACCCAGGGCATGGTAGCCACCAGTCACACCCTGGCCAGCGAGGTGGCCCTGCAGGTTCTCAAAGACGGTGGCAACGCCATTGATGCAGCGGTCGTCGCAGGTTTTGCACTGGCGGTCACCCAGCCTCGTTCCGGCAATATCGGTGGCGGCGGCTTTCTGCTGTATGCACCCGGTGACGGCAGCGCGCCAGAAGCCATCGACTACCGGGAAACCGCCCCGGCCGGCGCCAGCGAAACCATGTTCCAGGATGACAATGGCAACGTCGTCAGTCAGCGCAGCCGGTTCAGTCACCAGGCCGCCGGCGTGCCTGGCACCGTCGCTGGCCTGGCCCTCGCGCTGGAACGGCACGGCACTCTGTCGTTAAGGGAAGCCCTGGCCCCGGCCATCCGGCTCGCTCAGGAGGGCTTCGTGGTTCCCCATCGTTTCACCGAAGGCCTGGAACAAGCCAGAGAGCGCCTGCAACGCTGGCCCGCTACCAAGGCGGCCTTTTATAAGGAGGACGGTTCGGCACCGCAACCGGGGGAAGTCTTCAAGCAACCTGACCTCGCCGACACCCTCAAGCGCATTGCAGAGCATGGCCCAGAGGATTTTTACCAGGGGAAGACCGCCGAGTTGATTGTTGATGAGATGCAACGCCACGACGGCCTGATCACCCTGGATGATCTCAAGGCCTATCGGCCCGCCGTCCGGCAACCGGTTCATGGCCAATACCGTGGATACGACATCTATTCCATGTCGCCACCCTCCTCCGGCGGCACCCATATCATCCAGATCCTCAACATCCTTGAGGGCTTCCCCATTACCGAAATGGGCCACAATTCCGCCGCGACCATTCATCACATGGCCGAGGCCATGAAACTGGCCTATGCCGACCGGGCTGAATACCTGGGCGATACCGATTTCGTGGAGGTTCCGCTGCGCGGGCTGACCAGCAGGGCCTATGCAGCAGAGTTGCGAAAAGGCATCAACCCGGACAAAGCACGGCCCGCCAGCGACATCAAGCCCGGCCATCCGGCTGCCTATGAAAGCCCCGAGACTACTCATTTTTCCGTGGTGGACCGCTGGGGCAATGCGGTATCCAACACCTACACCATCAACTTCAGCTATGGTTCCGGCATTACCGTGGCGGGCGCTGGCTTCCTGCTAAATAACGAAATGGATGATTTCAGCACCAAGCCGGGTGAACCCAATGCTTACGGCCTGATCGGCGGCGAGGCCAATAAGATCCAACCGGGCAAACGCATGCTCAGTTCCATGTCCCCGACCGTGGTGCGCAAAGACAACCGCAACTTTCTGGTAACCGGAAGCCCTGGCGGCTCCCGCATTATCACCACCACCCTGCAGGTTCTGATGAATGTGATAGACCACAACATGAACATCCAGACCGCCGTTGCCGCGCCCCGCATCCACCATCAGTGGCTGCCCGACGAAATCCGCATGGAACAGGGCATCAGCCCGGACACCGTGCGCCTGCTGGAGGCCAAAGGCCATGAGGTCACCACCAGCACCGCCATGGGCGCTAGCCAGAGTATTATGATTGGAGAAGACGGCACCCTCTACGGCGGTGCCGATCCACGCCGGAGCACGTCATCGGCGATGGGCTTTTAACCGGGCGGGAATTGACCCGCCTCAGACTGTTTGGGAGGCAAATCATGTACCTTTCTGTACAGCTGAGCTGTTATCCGCTTAAAGACGATTACAAGCAACCGATCTGGGATCTGATTGATCGCCTCAAACAAACCGGCCTGGAAGTCTATCCCGGGCGTATGAGCACCGAAATTTTCGGCGACTATGATGAAGTAATGAACGTGCTGTCCGATACCATGAAGTGGTCTTTCGAAACCTACGGAAAATCGGTGTTCGTGGCCAAGATCATGGAGGGCGACCGGAGGCCGAGATGACCAACCCGAACGAACCAGGCAAACCCGATAACAACGACAAGCCTCAGCCAGCCATACCGAACCAGTATTCATTCCTGTGGCTGAGCGCTGCCTTTTTCCTGATGTTTTTGTGGCTACAGGACACCGGTCGCCCGCAGCAGCAGGAACTGGCCTATTCCGAGTTTAAAGAAGCGGTGCTGAACGGGCAGGTGCAGGAAGTCACCCTGCGCAACGAAGAAATCCGTGGCCGGTTTACCGAGGCCGGTGCCGCCCGGTTCAGTTCCGATACCGGGCGCAGCACAGAGAATTTCCTGACGTTACGGCCACCGGTTGACGATCCGGATCTGCTGTCATTGCTGGAGCGGCAAGAGGTTGTCATTCGCGGTGCGCCGTCGGGCCGGCCCTGGTGGCAGGACCTGATTCTTGGCTTCCTGCCCTGGATACTGTTGCTGGCGCTGATGTTCTGGTTCTGGGGAGCGGCACAAAAACGCATGACCCAAGGTGGCGGAGCGTTTGATTACGCCAAATCCCGGGCCCGCCGGGCTCGCCGGGAAACCTCAACCACCACCCTGGATGACGTGGCAGGCATAGAATCCGCCAAGCGCGACATTGCGGAGATCATCGACTTCCTGAAGTCGCCCGATAAGTACCGGCGCCTCGGGGCGGTGATGCCCAAAGGCGTGCTGCTGGTGGGGCCGCCAGGCACCGGTAAAACCCTGTTGGCCAGGGCAATTGCCGGTGAGGCGGAAGTGCCCTTCTTCAGCATCAGCGCCTCCGAGTTTATTGAAATGTTCGTGGGCGTAGGCGCCGCAAGAGTTCGGGACATGTTCCAGAATGCCCGCAAGGAAGCACCCGCACTGATTTTTATCGACGAGCTGGATGCCATTGGCCGCTCCCGGGGCGCAGGCCTGGGTGGCGGGCACGATGAACGGGAACAGACCCTGAACCAGATCCTGACCGAGATGGATGGTTTCGAAGCCCACGAGAATGTTCTGGTGCTGGCAGCCACCAACCGCCCGGATGTTCTGGACAGCGCCCTGCTCCGCCCCGGGCGTTTTGACCGCAAGATTACCCTGGATCGCCCACACAAAGAGGCTCGGGAAGCCATCCTCAGGGTGCATGTACGCAAGGTGCCATTGGCGGCCGATGTCGACCTTGCGCAGTTATCGGCCCGCACCACGGGTTTCTCCGGCGCAGACCTGAAGAACCTGGTCAACGAAGCCGCCCTGACCGCCGCCCGGGAAAATCTGGACGAGGTTAACGCCCACTGCTTTGAGCAGGCCCGGGACCGACTGATTCTGGGCGAGGAGCGGGATGCCCAGCTAACGCCGGAAGAACGGGAAGTGGTGGCCTACCACGAGTGCGGGCACGCCATCATGGCCTATTACATGCCCAAGGCCGACCCACTCACCAAGATCACCATTATCCCCCATGGCATGGCCATGGGCGTAACCGAACAAACTCCCCGAGAAGACAAATACAACTACACCGAAAGCTATCTGCGGGACCGCATCAAAGTCATGCTCGGCGGCCGCTCCGCCGAGAAAATCATCTACGGTGAGGTCAGCACCGGCGCCCAGAACGATCTTAAAGAAGCCACAAAATTACTGCGCCGAATGATCGGCCAGTGGGGCATGAGTGAGAAAGTGGGCCCGCTGGGACTGGGTATTGGTGAGGAGCACGTGTTCCTGGGACGGGAGATGGGTGCCCCCCGGGAGTACAGTGAAAAGCTGGCCGACCTGATTGATTCAGAAATCCAGTCGCAACTCATGGACCTGGAATCCTACACCGTCAACTTCCTCAAGGAACACCGCAAGGAGTTGGACGCCTTGGCCAAGGCGGTGATGAAACACGAAACCCTCTCCACCGAGGAAATCACCGAGGTTTTAAACAAAGCCGGTAACCGGAAAATCGCCTGATTACCAGCCTGGCTTCAGGGCGTTACGATGATCGGCAGGTTCATCTCGATCAACAGGGAATCGGCGCCCTGCTCACGGAACAGTCTGCACTGCCGGCTAAGCACCAGTTGCGAGGCGCCTTCCTCCCTGATCACCCGTGCAACAGCTCCGGCACTGGCCATGGGCAAGAAACTGACCCGGGCGGTAATACCCTGGCTTTCCATATAGGCCAGCAAATCCTCGGCGATACGCTCATCACGGCCGGTTTCGGTTCGCACCAGAATCGTTAACGGCTGCCGGTTACGCCTTGCCAGCTCAGCGCCAACCCTGACAGCCCGATGGTTCGCCCCTTGATCGTGATTCAGCAACACCACAATGCGATTTCGGGACCGCATGGGCGGATCGGCCCACAACAACACATCCCCGAGCGCCTGGCTCACCAGAACCCTGGCCGTGGACCCAAGGCGAGAGCCCGGACTGCCAGACCAGCCCACGCGGCCTAACACCAGCAAATCCCCTGGCCGCGCCAGATTCAATACTTCATCTGCCACACGGCCGCGACACAAGGTGAGCGCCTGGGCAAGCCCCCGTTGCGCCATGGCACGCTCCAGCGATCTTCTCGCCTGCTCCGCCAGCGAGCGCATCCGGGCCTCAATAGCCGCAAGGTCCATTGGCCGGGTGACTCCGGAACTTCTGCCCACTTCCCTTGTGAACCCGTAGCCCGCGCTGCGCAACAGGTTCACTTCTTCCACGAACACCCCCAGCACTTCGGCCTTTCGCGCATGGGCAATGTCCGCCGCGGCTTCCAGAGCCGCCAAACTTAACCTTGAACCATCCAACAGAATCAGCACCCGGCCCACTGGCTCCACCGGTAGCTGTTGCTCAGCGGTCACCGTTCTTGCCTCCGCTGTCGTTATCCTGGGCGTCTTCCTTCTTTTGCCCTACCTTTGCATACTCCGCCAAACGATCGGCCACGCGACGGTTGAAGCTCCCTTCCGGATAACCGCCCTCATCATCAGGCGAGCCTGGCGCCATGCCGGTCATCAGCTCAATGGCCTGATCAATGTGGGTCATCGGGTAAATGGCAAACACGCCCTCCCTAACCGCCTTGCGCACCTCTTCATTCAACATCAGGTGCTCAACGTTACTGGCGGGCAGCAAAACGCCGTGGCCATTTACCCCACCGTTTTTCTTGCAGACATTGAAGAAACCCTCGATTTTCTCATTCACCCCTCCCACTGCCTGAACCTCACCGTGCTGGTTCATGGAGCCGGTCACCGCCAACGACTGTTTCAACGGCACACGGGTAATAGCCGATAACAACACGCAGGTTTCCGCTACCGAGGCGGAGTCGCCTTCCACGCCCCCGTAGGATTGCTCGAAGGCCAGGCTCGCAGACAGGGATAAATCACCCATGGGCGCATAGCGGCCTGCCAGAAAGCGGGACAAGATCATCACCGCCTTACTGTGAATGGGCCCGCCAAGTTTCGCCTCACGCTCAATATCCACCACCTGGCCTTTGCCGGGCCGGGCGGTGGCCGTGATGCGGGTAGGCTGACCAAAACGGGTGGCACCTATCTGCAACACAGACAAGCCGTTCACCTGCCCCGCCTGCTCACCGTCTGTGGCAATCATCACCACACCCCGGTAGATCTGCTCCAGGCTACGTTCCCGAATGCGGCTGGCGCGGAACTCGCGCTCATCAATCGCCTGCTGAATATGCCCGATGCCGATGTGCTTGCTGTCGGCACGTGCAGCCCAGTGATTTGCCTCGCTGAGCAGGTCTTTCAATACCCGGTCATGGGCGGTCAGTTTTTTCTGATCACCAGCCAGGCGACTGGCATGCTCAATCAAACGCCCCACGGCAGGCTTGTCCAACGGCCGGGCCTTTACAGATTTGGCCATGGTGGCAAGCATTCTGGCGTAGAGCTGATAGCTCTCTCCGTCCCGGTCCAGATCATCCTCAAAATCTGCCTCAACCTTGAACAGGTCCAGGAAGTCCGGGTCGTAGTGTGCCAACAGGTAATACAAGGTCCGGTCGCCCACCAGCACCACTTTCACTTTCAGCGGGATCGGTTCAGGCTGCTGACTGACGGTAGTGGCAAGGCCGTACAGGCGCTCCAGGGATTCAATACGAATTTCATTGGAAAACAGAATACGCTTCAGGCTTTCCCAGGCCATGGGCTGGGTCAGAATGCGGCGGGCATCCAGGATCAGAAAACCGCCATTGGCCCGATGCAGCGAACCGGCCCGGATCAATGTGAAATCCGTGTACAGGTTACCCTGGTGAGCACGATGCTCAATCTGACCAGTCAGGTGCTGGTGATTGGGCAGGTCCTCATACACCACCGGGGCGCCCTGCGTTTCCGAATTATCCACCAACAGGTTCACCCGGTAACGATTGAGCAACCCGGCGGGGGCGCCGTTTTCACTATCCTGGAAGGCTTCCGCGTGTTCTACCACGTCTTCCCGAACCGCATCCAGGTAGGCAACCACCTCCGGCAGGTGCGACCACTTCTCGCGCAATTCGCCAATGGGGCCGCCCAGGGTCAGCTGAACCATCTCTTCGTTCAGAGCGTGGATACGCTCTCGCACTTCCTTGCGCAGCCGCGGCACTTGCTGGATAGCCTGCTGCAGTTTCTTCTGCAGGTCTTCAACCTTGGCCTCCACCAGCGCCTTCTCATCATCAGAGAAGGTCTTGTATTCCTCCGGCTCAATCACTTCGCCGTTACGCATGGGCGCAAAGGTAAAGCCGGCCGGAGTTGTGATCATGGCAATGTTGTTGGCGTTGGCTTCTTCCTGAATGGCGAACAGGCCTTTCTGCTGGCGACGGGTCACCTCTTCCTGAAGCTCCTGAATGCGAGCCTGATACTCCTCACTTTCAAAGGTAGCCGGAATAGCCGTTTTAAGTTCTGCCGCCAGGTCACTCATATCACGCTTGAACTGCCGGCCTTCACCCGGCGGCAACTCAATGGCGTTCGGCTTGTCGGATTGCTGGAAGTTGAAAACATGGCACCAATCAGAAGGCACCGGCTGTCCTGAGGCATGTTTATCGAGGAACTGCCTAACCAGTTCATGCTTGCCGGCCCCGGACGGGCCGAGCACAAACAGGTTAAAACCATTGGCCTCCATGCTGGCGCCAAACTCCATCGCGCGCAGCAGGCGCTCCTGCCCAAAAGGAAGTTCCAGTTCCTCCAGCGTTGCCGTTGTCTCAAAGTTCAACTTGTCCAACGGACAACGGTGGTAAATCTGGTCTTCGGTTAACGCCGCAGGAATCGCCATTGTTTCCCCTTATTTTTCGCTGTCCAGCTTGTCCTGGGTACGCAAATCAAAGTCACTGGCATCATGCCGCTCGTGCAGCTGGGAAGACAGCTCACCCCAGGCCCGGTTTACCATGCGGCCACGTTGCACCGCGGGGCGCTTGGCCAGCTCATCTGTCCAACGCAAAATGTTCGTGTAGGTGTGGGCCTCCAGGAACTCCGCCGCCTCGTACACCGTGTTCTTCACCAGCGAGCCATACCAGGGCCAGATTGCCATGTCGGCAATGGTGTATTCATCACCGGCGATGTACTGGTTGTCCGCCAACTGGCGATCCAGCACATCCAGTTGCCGCTTCACCTCCATGGTGTAACGGTTGATCGGGTACTCGTATTTTTCCGGGGCATAGGCATAAAAATGCCCGAAACCACCACCCAAAATCGGTGCGCTGGCCATCTGCCAGAACAGCCAGTTCATCGTCTCTGTGCGCCGGGTCCGGTCTGTTGGTAAAAAGGCACCGAACTTTTCCGCCAGATAGAAAAGAATAGATCCGGATTCAAACACCCGCACGGCCGGGTTCTCGCTGCGGTCCAGCAACGCCGGAATCTTGGAATTCGGGTTTACCTCAACAAACCCGCTGCTGAACTGATCTCCTTCCATGATGTTGATCAGCCAGGCATCGTACTCTGCCTCTTTGATACCCTTCTCCAGCAACTCCTCAAACATCACCGTCGCTTTCACGCCATTGGGCGTGGCCAGGGAATACAGCTGGAATGGATGCTCCCCCACCGGCAACGCTTTGTCGTGGGTAGGCCCGGCAACGGGACGATTAATGTTGGCAAACCTGCCACCGTTACTGCTGTCCCATTTCCAGACCTTTGGAGGCGTATAGGTTGAATCACTCATGTTTGGTCTCCGATTGACGGTGAGTAAGCTATTGACCGACTTTACCTGATTGCCCCTGCCGTTAGCACCTGTGTTCGCATTGAGAATGCGCCGGATCAAATCCGGGAGTTCCCAACAGGCTATACTGGTCGTGATCTGTTGTTTACGAAGGGAGTCGTATTATGGCTGCATCCGCGCTATCAGGCGCTCCGGTATTCCACACCCGCGGCCTAACCAAAACCTACCAGCAGGGTGAAGTACAGGTGCACGCCCTGCGCGGAGTGGATCTCGACCTTTACGCCGGTGAACTGGTGGTCATGCTGGGTGCCTCCGGCTCTGGCAAATCGACACTGCTGAATATTCTCGGCGGCCTGGATATACCGACCAGCGGTGAAGTCCGGTACCTGGAAACGGACCTTGCCCGGGCCACCGACAAGGAACTCACCCGCTACCGCCGGGATTACGTGGGCTTTGTTTTCCAGTTCTACAACCTCATCCCAAGCCTGACCGCCCGGGAGAACGTCGTCGCTGTTACCGAAATCGCCCGCAACCCCATGGCGCCGGACCAGGCACTGGAACTGGTCGGGCTTGCCAACCGGGCCGATCATTTCCCGGCCCAGTTGTCTGGCGGCGAACAGCAACGGGTTGCCATTGCCCGGGCCATAGCCAAACAGCCTAACGTGTTGCTGTGTGATGAGCCCACAGGCGCCCTCGATTCCGCTACAGGTGTTCTGGTACTCGAGGCTCTGGAGAAAGCCAATCGGGAAACTGGCACCACCACGGTGATCATCACCCACAACGCCTCTATTGCCCTGATGGCAGACCGGGTGATCACCCTCTCAGACGGCCTGATCAGCGGTGAACAGCGCAATGCTCACCGGCAAGACCCAAAAACTCTCAACTGGTAGCGCCATGGCCCTCTTTGGTACCAGCATCCTCCGAACCAAGCTGCGCCGCGAAATCTGGCAGATGCGCGGCCAGATGCTGGCCATTGCCCTGGTGATTGCCGGCGGCATCGCGGTTTGCTTGTTATCACTGGTGAATTACGCGTCGCTCACCGCCACGCGGGACCAGTATTACCAGGAACACCAGTTTGCCGACGTCTTCGTAAACCTCAAACGAGCCCCCATACAGGTACTGGCGCAGGTTTCCGACATCCCAGGTATCACACGCCTAAGTGCGCGGGTGGAGGGCGTTGCCAAACTCGACGTGGCCGGTTATGAAGACCCGATATCCGCGCGGCTGGTTTCAGTGCCTGCCACCGGTCAACCCGCCGTCAATCAACTCTACCTGCGCCAGGGGCGGCTGCCGGATGCCAGCCGCACCGACGAAGTTGCGATTATCGGAAGCTTCGCCGATGCCCACGACCTTCAGCTGGATGATCGGATATTCGGCATAATTAACGGCCGCCAACAACGGCTCACCGTGGTTGGTATCGCGGAATCACCGGAGTTCATCTATGTCATTCCACCCGGCGGGATGTTGCCGGACTACGAGCGATACGGCGTGGTCTGGATGGCCGAGGAGGCACTGGCCTCGGCCATGGACATGCGGGGGGCCTTCAACAGCCTGGTGCTGCAAACAGCTCCTGATTACCCGGTTGAGGATGTGATTGACCGCCTGGACAGGTTACTTGACCGCTACGGCAGTGCCGGCGCCTTCGGCCGTGAAGACCAGTTCTCTCATCGTTTTCTGAGTGATGAGCTTGAGCAGCTCAAAGCCATGGCCACCATCTTCCCTGCCATTTTCCTGGGCGTTGCTATGTTTCTTCTGAACGTGGTGGTCAGCCGGTTGATCAGCACTCAGCGAGAAATCATCGCGGTGCTCAAGGCCTTTGGCTACAGCAATCGGCAAATTGGCTGGCATTACAGCCAGTTGGTACTCGTTATTGCCCTGATTGGACTGGCCATTGGCACATTAGCCGGGCTTTGGCTCGGGCGGGCGCTGGGTGAACTCTATATGGACTTTTACCGCTTTCCCGAACTGCTGTTCCGAATCAACCCACTATGGGTGTTGCTGCTCGCCGCCACCAGTTTGGGCGTCGCGTGGCTTGGCGGGTGGCGCTCCATCCGCGCCGCAGCCACGCTGCCTCCGGCCCAGGCCATGCAGCCGGAAGGCCCGGCCCGCTTTCAAATCAGTACACTGGAACGCCTGCTGGGCTGGGACCGGTTTACCCAGCCTTCTCGCATGATCGTACGGCACCTGTCACGGCGGCCAGGCCGAACCCTGCTCTCCATCACCGGGATTGCCATGGCCACCGCGATTGTGGTGGTGGGCAATTTTCAGTTCAGTTCGGTCTCGCTGATGGTACATACCCAGTTCGCCAAGGTTCAGAAACAGGACCTCACCGTCAGCCTGACAGACCCGGTAAGCCAGTCAGCTATGTACGGCTTAGCCCGGCTTCCCGGCATCTGGTACACCGAAGGCCGGCGGGTAACGGCGGTAGAGCTGATTCACGGCCACCGGCGCTGGCGAACCGCGCTGACAGGTATCCCTGAAGACGCCAAACTGCAATTTGTGGTCGACCACCAGCTTCAGGACGTCAGCATCCCCCAGGCCGGCATACTGCTGACCGATTTCCTGGCAGACTCATTAGGCCTGCGCCCCGGCGACACGTTGACCGTGCGTGTACTGGAAGGCCAGCGCCCTACCCTGAACCTGCCCGTTTCCGGCGTCACCAGCGAATTTCTGGGCGTGGGTGCCTATATGAACCTGGACGCCATGAACCGGGCGTTGAGAGAAGGCCCCGTCATCAACCAGATACTGATGAACCTGGACCCAGACCTCACCGAAACGGTTTACCGGGACCTGCGCGACACACCCAAAGTGATGGCCCTGAATCTACGCCAGGCCATGCTCGACAGCTTCTTTGAAACCCTGGCCAAAACCTTCCTGACCTACACCTTCATTATCAGCTTGCTAGGCGGCACCATCGCGTTTGGCGTGATCTACAACACCGCCCGAATCTCACTGGCAGAGCGAGCGCGAGATCTGGCCAGCCTGCGTGTGCTGGGATACAGCCATAACGAAGTGTCCCACATACTATTGGGGGAGCTTGCGGTATTGTTGATATTGGGCATACCACTGGGCTGGGCCGTGGGTACCGGGCTTGGCCAGCTCGTGGTAACAGCCATGCAAACCGAATTATACCGGGTGCCACTGATCATCACCGGTAAAACCCTGGCACTGGCAGCAAACGTAGTGATCGCCTCTGCCCTGATCTCCGGCTTCATCACCTGGCGCAGGCTACGTAAACTGGACCTGGTGGCCGTACTGAAAACCCGTGAATAAACTCAACTTGCAGGGAACAACCCATGGCCGAGCGTAAACAGATCACCGGCAAACGGCTTTTCTGGTCACTGATCGCGGTAGTGATTGTGGTCATTGTCGCCTTTATCCTGCGGCCGGAACCGGTATGGGTAGATCTGTCGACTGCACAACGGGGGCCGCTTGAAGTCACCGTTCTGGAAGAAGGTAAAACCCGGGTAAAAGATCGCTATCTGGTGTCTTCGCCTGTCACTGGCTTTGTCCATCGGCTCGAACTGGACGTGGGCGATACCGTTATCCCTGGGGAGCTTCTCACCCTGATAGACCCCATGCCCGCCAGCATTCTGGATGCCCGCAGCCGCGCCGAGGCAGAAGCCCGCGTAGCCGCCGCCCGCTCTGCGCTTCAATCCATCCGGCAGAAAGCCGCAGCGGCGGAAGCCGATGCAGACTTCAGCCAACAGGAATACCAGCGGTTATTGGCGCTGAAACCTTCCAGCTTCGTTTCGGAGGAACAACTACAACAAGCCAGAACCACCGCCGCCCGTGCCCAGGCTATATTACGCTCTGCCAGGTTTGATGAAGAAGTGGCCACCCACGAACTGGCGGCCGCCCAAACCCGGCTGCAGGTGTCCAGCGCCGCTAACGGAGGCAAACCGGCCGAACGCGTTGCCGTGCGCTCGCCCATTCACGGTGCTGTACTCGGGCTGGTCAGAAAAAGCGAAGGCATTGTCCAGGCCGGGGAGCCATTACTGGAATTGGGAGACCCAGGCACCCTGGAAGTGGTGGTAGACGTACTGAGTTTCGATGCGGTGAAACTGGAGCCCGGGCTGGCCACCCGCCTTACGGGCTGGGGCGGCCCCACACTTGATGCCGTTATCCGGCGAGTAGAGCCGGTCGGCTTCCAGGATGTCTCGGCGCTTGGCGTTGAGGAACAACGGGTAAAAGTCATCGCGGATATGCTCAGCCCCCACGAGCACTGGCAACTTCTGGGCGATGGCTACCGCGTGGATGCCGAGTTTATCCTTTGGCAAGCGGAGGACACCCTGCAAGTCCCCGCCTCCGCCCTGTTCCGCCATAACAATGGGTACGCGGTATTCAAGGTGACCGGAGACCGCGCCAACGTCCAGCCAGTGGAGACCGGCCCCGGTAACGGACTGAACACCGCTATCCTGTCGGGACTCAATGAAGGCGACCGCGTTGTAAGGCACCCGGGGCGTGGACTGAATGATGGAGATCGAGTCCGGGTTCGTTGAGCCGCTACATTGCTCCTTCTGTGCATAGCGCGCGGCGGAAAGCCGTCACCGCGCTGCCATTCGTTGGCATCTATGTTTTTCTCGCGACCAAGAATATCGATTCATGACTGGTCTGCCACTCTCGCTCAATAGTAAAACCTGATTTCAGTAGCTTGGAAGTCAGCTGACTCTCGGATAGCGGTAGCGCCACTGCCACATCCAAACTCGAGTACCTTCCAGTCCGATTTCAGGAACGCTTGAGTAATGGCCAACTTTTGCTGATATGTAGCTTCATCTTTGACAGGGCTTTTTATGTATTTCTCTACACAGTTATCCCAAAATTTCTTTGAATCTTTCATGACGCCTGTATCCCATTGGCACTTCGGAGCCATAAAAGAAATGGGTCCTGGGAACATGCCAGGCCGCATTAAAAACGATGCCCCCGTGCCTGCGACGGTTATGCATTTGGCTCTGACCAGACTGCATATTCATTGCCATTTGGTGAAACTCAGACCTACATATACACCGTAACCCAACAGGAGCAACCCTCCTTCGAGCCTGCTAAGCCGATTGCCCGTGTACAAAAAGAACAACAGAATTAACGATGTTCCCAACATGACCCATTGATCAAACTGCAGGATTCGCTCATGGACTGGAAGCGGTTGTAGCAACGCCGAAATGCCGAGTATTCCCAGAAGATTGAAGATATTACTGCCAAGAATATTGCCAATAGCAACATCCGCATGTCGGCGGAATGCCGCGATTACCGATATCGAAAGCTCGGGCAAAGACGTGCCAACCGCCACAAGGGTCAAACCTATCACAGCTTCTGAGACACCAAACGACTCGGCTATTCCCACGGCTCCGTTCAACATTACTTGTGATCCGGCGACCAAAAGGGCCAAACCCAATACCACCGCCATTACTATCCATAGAGTTGTTTTAGGCAGAGACGTGACTTCTTCCCCTTCAGCTATGTGTAGCCCTGCAGACGGCGCTTCTCCAGAGCGCTCGGTCCAATAGGCCCAGATCAGATAAGCGGCCAGTGCCAATAGGAATATGGCAGCGTCAGTCCTCACCAGAGCATCCCCACCGACAAGCACAAGAAACAAAATACTGGCAGCTACAACCGTGACACCATCCCGCCGCAAGACCAGCGGCTTGACAGCAAGAGGTGTGATCAATGCGCACAAGCCTAGAATCAGAAGGATGTTACCGATGTTGCTGCCCACAACATTACCGACTGCGATGTCGGGCCGTTCACTGAGAGCTGCCTCAATTGAGACCACCAGCTCTGGCGCAGATGTACCGAAACCGACGATTAGCAAGCCGCTGAGAAGCGGTGAAATACCTAGCCGATTTGCTGCTGCCAGAGACCCTCTGATAAGCGCCTCGCCACCACCCGTTAAAAGCAAAACTCCGATACCGACGAACAGCAGGTCCAACATAATTTTTAGCTTCCTGTTGAGAACTTGGTAGAAAATGGGTGCGTCCGGTGGAGGGCCAAAGGCCCGGAATGGTATTCGCCCCAGCCCATATACTCTTAATACTTTGTCATTGCGTCAAAATGGGAGTGTGCTTCGCAGGTTCAGACAAGCTTTGAGCCAGGTTCGAGCAGAGCCCGAGCATCATTTCCTTGCTCACCGGCAAGACACAAGGTTTCTAACCCGTCCTCGTCCATCCGCAGTTCATACTTCCCTTTGGACATTTAACGCTTGGCTTTGCAGCGTGCCGGAGGCCAGCGCAGGCACGTCCGACAACAGCCATTGGTTAAATACTTGCATGCGCATAAGATCAAGGCTTGTATTCTAAATCTTCTGGGAGGCCCTCATGGCCGAACTCTATAACTTAGCCGCCCCCAAAAGGCAGCGAACCTCTCAATCAATAGCGATCTTCTGCGTAAGACCCGGGAACTGAACATTAACTTGTCTGCCACTCTGGAACGAGCTCTGAAAGAAGAGCTTTCGAAACGCGAAGCCGCTCAATGGGTTGAAAAGAATCGTGCTGCGAGAAAAAGCTACAACGATTTCGTCGAACAACATGGATGCTTCGGCGACGAATTCAGGGAGTTTTGATGGCACAGTTCGATGTGTACCCCAACCCGAGCAAAATCAGCAAGGCTCACTATCCTTACCTTGTGGACGTTCAAAGAAGCCTTCTGAGCGATTTGACAACTCGCACTGTTATCCCTTTGGGCAAACGTTCTGCCTTCAATGGTGAAGCCATGCAAGGGCTCACTCCCGAAATAAGCTTTGCCGATCAAGAGCTGTTGCTGTTAACTCCGCAAATTTCCTCCGTGCCTGAAAAATATCGGAAGAGCCCTATTGGCTCTCTCTCACATTTCAGAGACCAGATTGTTGGAGCTTTGGACCTGGCTACCACCGGCATTTAACGCGAAGCGCACCGGTGACCTTGACGTAGCGAAGCGGAGACAAGGGCATGCGAGTGACGCGCCTGGTTAGCTGTTCCCAAGCATGTATGCACGAAGCTGCCGCTCCTCTCGCATGACATAGAGGACAAGAACCCGCTTCTCATCCTCACGATAAAAAATGCGACACGGTGGAGCAACCACTTCCCTGTATACCGAATTAGGGAGCTCTGGAGGAATCCGCCCGGATTGGGGAAAATCTTCCAAGCGGTCGATTTTTTCAAAAACTTCCTGGACCAAATGACTTGCGGCGGCAGGATTATCCAGGGCAATGTACTCAGCGATAGCATCCAGTTCCTGAAGGGCCGGCTCCGTCCAGACTACTTCAGCCATTTACTCATTTTCTCCCTGGCCTCACTTTGGCTGTACGTTCTTCCTTCAAGTACAGCACGCTCTCCTCGTGAGAGCCCCTCAAGCAGCTCAAGTCGGCGCTGCATAAACTCGTAATCCTGCACATCGACAAGGTATGCGGATGGCTGGCCATGCTCCGTGATCAGTACCGGCTCTTTAGTCAAGTGCAGATCTGCCAGAATCTTTGTGGCTTGGCGCTTGAGGTTCGTAACAAGCTCAACTTTCATGGGCTCACCCTGATCCAAATTGATAGTGACACTATAGTGTCACTTTGCAGGTGAGGCAATCACCGCTAGCGCCTGCAGCATGCGCGCCCTTGAAATGGAGCCGGAGGCGCAATGTAAAGGGCGTCGCCGTGCCTGCATTGGTTAGCACTTGTTGACGCCCGTGTATATGCTGATAATATACTTTTATGATCAACTGGGCACAAGTTACTGGCTTTGACTGGGACGAAGGCAACTCCCGCAAGAACGCGGAGAAACATGGCGCAAACCAGTCCGAAGCGGAAGAAATTTTCTTTAACGAACCACTTCTGGTGCTGGTTGACTCCAAGCACAGCCAGACTGAGGCCCGTTTTCATGCCCTTGGTTCAACGGATGATGAGAGACTGCTCCACATTACGTTCACACTAAGGCAGAACGGTACGCTGATTCGGGTGATTTCCGCTCGCGACATGCACCGCAAAGAGAGGGCTGTTTATGAGCAAGCTAAAAAAGATGCCTGAATTTAAAACTGAAGCAGAAGAGCGAGAGTTCTGGGAAACCCACGATTCCACAGATTACCTAGATTGGAGTCAGGCCAAGCCGGCATCGTTCCCGAAGCTGAAACCCTCAACCAAGACGATCTCACTCCGGTTGCCGGAAACCTTGCTTGATCGGATCAAAATCGAAGCCAACAAGCGGGACATGCCCTATCAATCACTGATCAAGGCTTGGCTTGCGGACGATGTGAACGACAGCCGTCGGACCTGAGGTGCTAACGCGAAGCTTTGCGGCAATTTTGGAGCCGCGAAGCGGCGGAAAATCGGTCGCTGTGCAGCCGATTGTTAAATCCTTTGGCGTACAGTATCCTGACCATGGTCAACATCCTGTACAGGAGCAACCTTATGGATGCCATTAGCTACACAGCCGCTAGAACCAATCTAGCAAAAACCATGGAGCAGGTCTGTGAAGACCATTCCCCTGTGATCATCACCCGGAGCAAGTCGCAGTCCGTGGTAATGATCTCCCTAGAGGACTACGAGGCGCTGCAAGAGACTGCATACCTTCTGCGCTCACCAAAAAACGCACGGCGTTTGCTGGAATCCGTTGCCGAGCTGGAGCAAGGCGGTGGTCAAGAAAAGGAACTTCTTGAATGAAACTCATCTTCTCCGAGAACGCCTGGGAAGACTATCTGTACTGGCAGAAAACCGACAAAAAGATTCTTAACCGAATCAACAAACTGATCAAAGAGACCAAACGAGAACCGTTCGAAGGTGTTGGCAAACCAGAGCCCCTCAAACACAGCCTCGCCGGGTACTGGTCCCGCCGGATCAACGAAGAACACCGAATAGTTTACAAAGTCACGGATGACGCTTTGCTTATCGCCCAGCTCCGGTATCACTACTGACTTAACGCCAGCCATCAACGCCCTGACAAGGGCGTCCCGTGGAGGGCCATCGGCCCGGAAAAGACTTAATGGCTTTGTTAATTTGCGGCTCCAAGCCGACTACGAACATGTGTTTATTTCCTGCGGCGTGTACGCCACAAACCCCACCCGCCAACAATGAGAAGAAAAAGGTTCGCCAGCAGTGAAGCTCCCCAAAACTGAATGTTAGCGGATTGCTGCTCCAACATTTCTGGCGTTGCATCCTGATAAGGAAGGGAGGCTCCTGACAATTCCAGGAAGCTGAAAAGAGCCCCTAAAAGCCCAATCACAACGAAAATGAAGCTCCCTACTCGCATGCTATTCCTGCAATTTAACGCCAGTGGTAATGGGCGGCAACGGAGCGCAGCGTAGTTGGCGTCCCGTTGACCACCTTGTTAAAAGGCCGGAATCGACGACTCAGAGTTATTCGAGATCCCCGAAGTAATATAGCGCCGCTGGCACTCCTCCCATCCCGGAGCCAAGAGCAAGCCCGAGAGCCAATCCCTCAAGTGGATCCCAAACAGTGAATCCAATCGCTGCACCGACACCAATGCCCGACCCCATTCCTCCAATGAGCCAAGCTACTGCCTTTTGTTGACCTGGTCGTTTCTGTTGCTCATTTTTGCCCATTGCTTAACTCCACGAACATTGGCTTGTCTCGAGTGAATTTAGCAGCCTTACGAAGGCATTGAAGCCGAGAGGTCTCAGTACAGCCTGTTAACGAATGATATGGACTCCCCCTGCTCCCACGGCATCTATGTGCCACATTGAAGGTGTCTGACATCTTCAATCAAAAGCAGGAGGAGTCACCATGAATGTTACAACCATTGGCATCGATCTGGCGAAAACTGTGTTCAGTATTCATGGCACCAATCAACACGGCAAGGTCGTGGTTCGCAAACGGCTCAATCGCCCTAAACTGCTGGCGTTCTTCGCACAACTGCCACCGTGCCTGATCGGCATGGAGGCCTGTTCCGGTGCCCATTACTGGGCTCGGGAGTTAACCAAACTCGGCCACGATGCCCGGATCATTGCACCCCGCTTTGTCGCTCCGTATCGCAAGAGCAACAAGAACGACGACAATGATGCCGAGGCCATCTGCGAAGCCGTCAGCCGGCCCAACATGCGCTTTGTCCCGATCAAGACCGAAGATCAACAAGCCGTGCTGTGCCTGCACCGCATCCGCCGTGGGCTGACCAAAGAACGCACCGCACAGATCAATCAGATTCGTGGGCTGCTGGCCGAGTTTGGACCGATCATTCCCCAAGGGCGCTATCATGCTCGCCATCGGATTCCGGAAATCCTGGAGGATGCCGAAAACGGTTTGCCCATGCTGGCACGGCGTTTACTTAACAACATCAACCAGCGCATTCTCCAGCTCGATGAAGAGATCCTGGCCTATGACCGGGAAATCGAAGCCATGGCCCGGCGCGACGAACAGGCCAAGCGGCTGATGGCCATTCCAGGCATCGGGCCACAAACCGCCACCGCCATACTGGCCAGTGCGCCCGATCCCAGACAGTTCAAAAGCGGACGACACTTTGCCGCCTGGCTAGGGCTCGTTCCCAGGCAGTACTCGACCGGGGGCAAGCCCCGACTGGGCAGGATTACCAAGCGAGGGGACAAATACCTGCGAACGCTATTAATTCATGGCACCCGGGCGGTGATCGCCAAGCTCGCCGACAAGAACGATCGACTCAGCGGGTGGGCTAAAGAGTTGGTGGAACGCCGCGGATATAAGAGAGCCGCTGTGGCGTTGGCTGCCAAGAATGCCCGGATTATCTGGGCGTTACTGATGAACCAAACCGAATTCAAAACCCAGCCTGTGGAGGGCTGATAACCAGGCAACAACGACAGGCAGAACGCGCCTGCCAGCCGAGTCTTGCAACGGCAAGCGATGACGGAACGGTCAGACCGAGAGTGATTGAACCTGTTAAGCTTTGCGGCTGATAAAAGCCGACTAACGAATGAGGTCATCACTCACACGCATCATCATCCTGGCCCGGGCTGAAGCGCCCACATAGAGGCCGAATGTAGAGCTGCAGTCTCAAACCGCTTCGGAATCAAATGGCGTTGCTTGACCGCAGGGGGAGTCCATGTAGCGAAGCTTTGCGGCAATTTTGGAGCCGCGAAGCGGTGGAAGAATTGTCCGATAACAGCGGCTGGTTATGCATTATTCGTAGTGACTCCAGAGCCTGAGGACTTTCACCACTCGCTCGTTCTCGAGCACTTGGTAGACCAGACGATGCTGAATATTGATGCGGCGAGAATAGGCCCCCGCAAGATCACCAATAAGCTTCTCAAACGGCGGCGGCTTGCAGTATGGATCTTCCGCTATCAGCGCTAACAGTTCCTGGGCTTTCGGTTTGAGGCCACTGGAGGCCAACTTCTTTGCATCTTTCTGGGCTTGCTTGGTGTAAACCAACTTCCATGTCACCAGTCCAGCTCCTCATCGCATTCATCCACGGGGGTATCCATCCCCTCACGAATGGACTCTCGCATACCAGGCACGGAGAGCAGGTAAAGTGTTTCCTGAATTGCAGACCAGTCTTCCTCGGATACCAGAACGGCTTTGTTCCGCTTACCCATAATGACGATTGGCTGGTGGGACTCGGCAGTTTCATCAATCAACCGATAAAGGTTGCTGCGCGCCTCAGTTGCTGTGATTCCGGTCATGACGCACCTCTTGCGTGTTCAAACTTCCATCAAGTGTACGCCTATAGGTACGTACGTCAAGACGAACGCTTTTGCATAACGCTTGCAGCATGCGCGCCCACGAAATGAAGCCGAAGGCGCAATGTAGTGGGCGTCGCCGTGCCTGCACTTGTTAACTGAATATATTGGACTGCTGCTTAATTACGTTTATATCCGCTAAGTCTGACTTAATAAACTCGATCCGATACTCACCACTTTCCCCGACCTTCTTTACGCTCCAGCGTAAGGCATACTTGCCTTTCGGTAACGCTATACTCTCTTCTGCTATGTCGACCGAACCTGATAGACATTCAAATGGGAACTCAACAATATGATCCCATTTTTCTATTTCGGCTTCGGGAGCAGTGTCGTGAATCGATACGGGTATTTTATGATCATCATTTTCGATAACCCCGAGCGCAACTACCTGCGGACAGTAACATCCAAATTTTGAGATAGCGTCATCATCCCAGTCTAACTCGGCATCGCTCTCACAAGGATCAAAATCACCATCAAATACTTGTATTTGGCCAAAATCAGAGAAAACCTCTAACTCGATTACGTCCATGTCTATCTCCTTACTTTTACCAGTTAACGCCAGCGCACAACGGCGCCCTTGTAATGGAGGCGCAGCCGCAATGAAAAGGGCGTCCGGCGGCCACCGGCCGCGTATTGATGCGCCTTGTTATGTTTACGTTAGCTGAAAAGCCAGCCAAGGATATGCTGGAAACGAATACCTATTTCTTATCGCTATCCAAGAATATCAGGATGGCTCCGACAACCACTGAAACAGAAGATACAAAGAAAATTGCCGAAAAGGGCAAACGTGTACCACCGAACAGGCTGTTGGGATCCTTATATATGGTGATATATGAATGCTTTATATTCCAAAGCAGACTCAAATCCGCTGCCCACCTATCAGTCAACAGATAACCAGCGGTACATAGAATCACCCCGAAACCAATGAGCCAAGTACCTTTTGCCTTGGTCGTCATCTTCTTGAAAATGTCTTCAAGGTCATTCATGGGAAACCTCTGATTGAATTCACAACATAACGAATGATATGGACTCCCCCTGCTCCCACGGCATCTATGTGCCACATTGAAGGTGTCTGACATCTTCAATCAAAAGCAGGAGGAGTCACCATGAATGTTACAACCATTGGCATCGATCTGGCGAAAACTGTGTTCAGTATTCATGGCACCAATCAACACGGCAAGGTCGTGGTTCGCAAACGGCTCAATCGCCCTAAACTGCTGGCGTTCTTCGCACAACTGCCACCGTGCCTGATCGGCATGGAGGCCTGTTCCGGTGCCCATTACTGGGCTCGGGAGTTAACCAAACTCGGCCACGATGCCCGGATCATTGCACCCCGCTTTGTCGCTCCGTATCGCAAGAGCAACAAGAACGACGACAATGATGCCGAGGCCATCTGCGAAGCCGTCAGCCGGCCCAACATGCGCTTTGTCCCGATCAAGACCGAAGATCAACAAGCCGTGCTGTGCCTGCACCGCATCCGCCGTGGGCTGACCAAAGAACGCACCGCACAGATCAATCAGATTCGTGGGCTGCTGGCCGAGTTTGGACCGATCATTCCCCAAGGGCGCTATCATGCTCGCCATCGGATTCCGGAAATCCTGGAGGATGCCGAAAACGGTTTGCCCATGCTGGCACGGCGTTTACTTAACAACATCAACCAGCGCATTCTCCAGCTCGATGAAGAGATCCTGGCCTATGACCGGGAAATCGAAGCCATGGCCCGGCGCGACGAACAGGCCAAGCGGCTGATGGCCATTCCAGGCATCGGGCCACAAACCGCCACCGCCATACTGGCCAGTGCGCCCGATCCCAGACAGTTCAAAAGCGGACGACACTTTGCCGCCTGGCTAGGGCTCGTTCCCAGGCAGTACTCGACCGGGGGCAAGCCCCGACTGGGCAGGATTACCAAGCGAGGGGACAAATACCTGCGAACGCTATTAATTCATGGCACCCGGGCGGTGATCGCCAAGCTCGCCGACAAGAACGATCGACTCAGCGGGTGGGCTAAAGAGTTGGTGGAACGCCGCGGATATAAGAGAGCCGCTGTGGCGTTGGCTGCCAAGAATGCCCGGATTATCTGGGCGTTACTGATGAACCAAACCGAATTCAAAACCCAGCCTGTGGAGGGCTGATAACCAGGCAACAACGACAGGCAGAACGCGCCTGCCAGCCGAGTCTTGCAACGGCAAGCGATGACGGAACGGTCAGACCGAGAGTGATTGAACCTGTTAAGCTTTGCGGCTGATAAAAGCCGACTAACGAATGAGGTCATCACTCACACGCATCATCATCCTGGCCCGGGCTGAAGCGCCCACATAGAGGCCGAATGTAGAGCTGCAGTCTCAAACCGCTTCGGAATCAAATGGCGTTGCTTGACCGCAGGGGGAGTCCATGTAGCTGAGCTTAGCGGCGCCCTTGCAATGGAGGCGAAGCCGCAATGTAAAGGGCGTCCGGCGGCCATCGGCCGCGTACTACAGCGACTGGTTAAGTACGCCAAGCGACAAAGCCCAAGGTCGGCAACTGTCAGATTGCATCATTGCCTACAAAACCGCCATCTTCGAACCGGGCAACAAAGTTTTCCTTATTGCAGCCAGTCATCTTGCCGCAGTGCGGACACTGCGCCTGATTGCCGGTCAACGTTGCGGTACTGAATGATGCATACGGTGTCATGAATATTGGGGAGGGGAATTTGCCGCCACAATTCAGACACTTGATAGTGATGCTCTGGGTTTCCGCGTCTGGACGAATATCACTCATTTCTGACTCCTTTTGGCTACTTAACGCGAAGGTAACCGGCGCCGAAGCGCAGCGGAGGGAACCAAAAGCTGTAAGCTTTTGGCGTCCGGTTGACCGCCTGGTTAGTGGCCGGTCACCACCAAGGTCTCCCTTGGCACCCAACGCTGAATGCCCTCTCCCGAACAGCTTGCACCAACCAGACGGATGGCGAAAGGAACCAGAACGCAAACCGCACCAACCCGATTACTGTTTGAACTGGACGGCCCCGCGACTGGGGCACGCCATGAATAACCATGCTGCGGGTGACTTTGGCAACCAACCCCGACAGCCACTTTTCCGGCCTTGGCCATCACCACCATAAGCGGCTTTGCAGCCAAACCTGGTGCCAAGGCCTTTGCACTGAGCCCGCCAAAAATGAAGACGGCCTGGGCCATTAACGCCCTGGGTAAGCTGCCGGTACGGAGCGCAGCGTAGTACCGGTCAGCTTCACCCACTGGTTAAAGGTCTGAAGCGGGCTACTGGATTGTGGCGATACCAACAATTTGCGCCCCACTCATGAGTCTTATTTTTGTACCTGACACAAACTGGTCAGATAAGTCTCTCGGATAGCTAGCATTTAACCATCCATCTTGCGTGCTACCCGGGTAAGCCAAAGTCTCAAAATCGATTTGCCCCCAAAACTGGCGGTCACTTTGAGACAGATACATGTCGGGGCGCCAATTCTCGCCAGGAACCACCGGATTAACGCGACCGCCACTATTCGTTTGTGTTAGCTCAACCAACACCTTCATAGGTTGGCGGATCTTTTCAAAATCCTCTGATCTCATATGACCTTTAACGCCCGGCTCACGCGCCGGTTTGGAGCCGCGAAGCGGCTGAAAATCGGTCGCTGTGCAGCCGATTGTTAAATCTTTTGGCGTACGGTATCCTGACCATGGTCAACATCCTGTACAGGAGTAACCTTATGGATGCCATTAGCTACACAGCCGCTAGAACCAATCTAGCAAAAACCATGGAGCAGGTCTGTGAAGACCATTCCCCTGTGATCATCACCCGGAGCAAGTCGCAGTCCGTGGTAATGATCTCCCTAGAGGACTACGAGGCGCTGCAAGAGACTGCATACCTTCTGCGCTCACCAAAAAACGCACGGCGTTTGCTGGAATCCGTTGCCGAGCTGGAGCAAGGCGGTGGTCAAGAAAAGGAACTTCTTGAATGAAACTCATCTTCTCCGAGAACGCCTGGGAAGACTATCTGTACTGGCAGAAAACCGACAAAAAGATTCTTAACCGAATCAACAAGCTGATCAATGAGACCAAACGAGAACCGTTCGAAGGTGTTGGCAAACCAGAGCCCCTCAAACACAGCCTCGCCGGGTACTGGTCTCGCCGGATCAACGAAGAACACCGAATAGTTTACAAAGTCACGGATGACGCTTTGCTTATCGCCCAGCTCCGGTATCACTACTGATTTAACGCCAGCTATCAACGCCCTGACAAGGGCGTCCCGTGGAGGGCCATCGGCCCGGAAAAGACTTAATGGCTTTGTTAATTTGCGGCTCCAAGCCGACTACGAACATGTGTTTATTTCCTGCGGCGTGTACACCACAAACCCCACCCGCCAACAATGAGAAGAAAAAGGTTCGCCAGCAGTGAAGCTCCCCAAAACTGAATGTTAGCGGATTGCTGCTCCAACATTTCTGGCGTTGCATCCTGATAAGGAAGGGAGGCTCCTGACAATTCCAGGAAGCTGAACAGAGCTCCTAAAAGCCCAATCACAACGAAAATGAAGCTCCCTACTCGCATGCTATTCCTGCAATTTAACGCGAAGCTGAGCGGCGCCCTGAAAAGGGCGTCCGGTGGAGGCCGCAGGCCGGAACAAACTCAAGCGCCTTGTTATGCACTCTCAAACCTGGGACTCCGTTTTTGATATACCTTCAGTCCGATTAACACACTGGGCACAAAGGATAATACTGCAAAGATGAGGACCCAGCCCGGAAGACCCGATAAGAAAAGCATGCAAATGATGACGTAGGGAATGAATCCTGCGTAAACCGCTGAAGGTTGCCACCCATTCCACGTGAAGCCTGCCACCCGGACCGGAGCAAGGCTGCCACCCATCGGAGCGTAGCGACGCGGGGTTTCTCTTCTTACTCCGAAATCTCAGTGTCCGTCAACTTTGCTTGCCGTTTTCGCATGGATTCGCCTCGGAGATTGATCTTGTAGGCGTTATGAACGAGCCGGTCCAGGATGGCGTCGGCCAGAGTGGCGTCACCGATTACACCATGCCATTCCTCGATGGGTAATTGGCTCGTGGCGATGGTGGAGCGCCTGCCATGCCGGTCTTCCAGTACCTCCAGCAAGTCTCGCCGATTTTCGGCGCTCAGCTTCATCAGTCCCCAGTCATCCAGGATCAGGACGTCGACTTTGGCCAGGTTGGTCAGGAGTTTGGCGTACTGGCCATCGCCCTTGGCAATGGTCAGCTCCCGTAGCAGCCGGGTCAGGCGCACATACTGTGCGGTGTAGCCTTCCCGGCAGGCCCTGTGTGCCAAGGCACAGGCCAACCAGGTTTTGCCAACCCCGGTGGGACCGGTGATGAGCACGTTCAGGTGCTCTTTTACCCATTGGCAGCCGGCCAGTGACTGCACCAGCCCTTTATCCAGGCCCCGTGAGTTCCGGTAATCGATGTCTTCGAGGATGGCATTGTGCCGCAGCCTGGCACGGCGCAACCGGCTGGTCATGCGCCGGTTATCTCGCTCGGTCATTTCCCGGTCCACGAGTAGCCCGAGGCGCTCCTCGAAGCTCAGATCGGTGATGTCGGGGGTGGCTGACTGATCCGCCAGGGCGGCGGCCATGCCGGTCAGCTTGAGGGCGTGGAGCTTATCCAGTGTGGGATGTTTTAGCATGTCAGATTCCTTCAGTGGTAGTAGGCAGGGCCGCGGATGTTGTCGTGTGTGTCGGGCAAGGCCAGTTCCTGTTGTTCTTCCAGAGGCTGCTGATCCAGACGGTGTTTGAGGATGGATTCGATGCTCTTGTAACGGCAACTGCCCAGCATCAGGGCACGCTGGCAGGCGGCTTCCAGCCGCGACTCACCGTAGCTCTGCCCCAGCCGTAGTATGCCCAGACAGGAGCGATAGGCCTGTTGCGGGTGCTTGCGGGCTCCGAGGGCCGTGCGGATGAGCTTCTCGGTAGCCGGGCCGGTCTTGGCCGCCCAGGCGATCAGACGTTCTGGTGACCAGTCACCAGCGTGGCGATGAGACTCAGGCATGTGAGCGGCGATGGTGGTGTGTCGTCCCTTCTGGTCGGAGCGCCGGTGACTGGCGATCCGGTTGCCCCGGTAAAAGCATTCGATGGTGTTGTGGGTAATCCGGACTTCTACCTCTTTCTTGATCAGGGTGTAGGGCACCGAGTAGTAATGTCCGTCGATGGCCACATGGTAGTCGATGTGCACCCGGGCCTTCTTCCACTCCGCGTAAACATACGGCTCTGCGGGCAATGGCTGTAGAACGGGTTTATCCAACTGCTCGAAGTGGTCGCGCCGACAGCCGGGCAACTTGCGGAAGGGCCGGCTGTTGAGTCGCTCCAGCAGCTCGCGGATGGTGGCGTTGAGTTGCCCCAGTGAGAAGTGCTGACGATGGCGCAACGCCGCCAGGATCCAGCGTTCGACGATCAGTACTCCACCTTCCACCTTGGCCTTGTCGCGGGGCTTACGGGCCCGTGTGGGGACAACGGCCACGCCATAATGGGCGGCCATGTCCTGATAGGTTGGATTTAGATCCGGCTCGTAGCGGTGAGCCTTGGTAACGCCGGAGCGGAGGTTGTCCGGATTATGTTCCCTATCCCATTATGTTTCGTTCACTTTGGAAGACCTTGAAACCATAGGGAGGCCCCCTTGCACTGGGGCACATAACGATCACAGGGATTCCAGCCATTGCAGCAGCTCGGAATTGGATCGCCATACTGGCTTTCGGTGGGACTCCGCCGGAGAATCCCAAATAGGCTCACAGGTGCGGAGCGCGTCCACTTTCATTCGGAGGGTGATCTCGGCGTATCGGTTGGTGGTCTCCAAACTGACGTGTCCAAGCCAGGCGCGGATGACGTTGACCTCGACACCTGCTTCAAGCAAATGCACGGCCGTCGTGTGGCGTAAGACATGGGGTGAGATGTGCCGCACTGTGCCATCTGCGCTTTTCTTCACCACCTTGACGGTATGACGCCGCACGATCTTGTAGATACCAAATCTGGTCAGCGGCGCACTGTTGCGGGCTAGGAAGACAGCGTCATTGGAGTGGCGTCGTTGCCGATTTTGCTCCAGTAAGTCCTGCATCAGACCCGCCGTTCGCGTCCACAAAGGACAGGTACGCCATTTGTCACCTTTACCATGCAGCCGTACTCGGGGCTCAGAACCGAGTTCCAGGTGCGTTGCGCGCAGATCCGCTACCTCCTGTACGCGTGCTCCGGTGTTATAAAGGAAGCGAAGCAAGGCTTGGTCGCGCAGAGCCTGAGGGTGGTCGGTGGGCAAGGCAGCGAACAGAGCATTAATCTCGTCGCGTTCGAGATACAGAGTCTCGCCCGGTTGCCAGCGTTTGACGGGAATGGAAGCAATTTGCTGTGCTTCCCCGAGCACGCAGGGCTCACGGCCGGCAAGATACTCGAAGAAGGTATGCAGCGCCGCCAGGCGCTGGTTTCGGGTTCTAACCCCATTACCACGTTCCTGTTCAAGGTGTTGCAAAAAATGGCGCACTCGCTCGCCAGTGAGATCAGCCAGTTCCAAGCGGGTGATCCGGCAATGCTTATCCTTTGCAGCGAATTGCAAGAACAGGCGCAGGCTCTCCTTATAACTTCGGATACTGGCCGGGCGCAGCCCCCGTTGGCATTTAAGGTGATCCTCTACGAAGGCAAAGACGAGACGCCCCAATTGATCCGTCATGATAGCTCCTCCTCTCTGCGGGGATCGGCGAATCGCTCGAACCGTTGGCTCGCCTCCCGGAGCAGTGCTTCGGTGATGGTCAGATACCAGGCAGTCGATGCCGGGTCGGCATGGCCCATGAAGGTTGATAGATGAAAGAGCCGTTGATTGGGATCCACGCCGGTGCGATACCAGCGGAGCAGAGTTGCGACCGCGAAGGAATGGCGCAGGCAGTGCAGATGAGGTTGGCGTACGCCAGGTGGCACGTACGGATCCATCTTCAGTATCAAGTGGTGAAATGTCTGACTGACCGTCTCAATACGCATTGGCTTGCGCTCTGGGAAAAAGCTGAAAGAAAATACCGGATCATCCGGCTGCCATGGCCCATACCGATCAACGCCAAACTGTAGATAGACAGCGATCTGTTGCGCCATGCGCGGGCCAAAGGGGACCAAACGCGTCTTGCCAAACTTGCTCTTGTCGATCACCAGAAGGCTGCGCTGGCAATCGACGTCGCGATACCGAAGATGCACAATCTCGCCGACACGCAGGCCCAAACCGTACATCAGCGAGAAGATTGTTCGGTAGACCATGCCACGACAGGGTGCCCGGGAATTGTCCGGAAGCTGTGACGCCAACGTCAGGATGTCTTCCACCTGAGCCGGTTCGAACAGGAAGGGTTTAAGCTGGGAAGTCACCGGCTGAGGGTGAGCACGAACCGGAGAATGCGCTAGCCGCTCCTGGGCCACCTGCCAGGCAAAAAAGCAGCGGAGCACCCCCAAGAGGTGGTTATAGCTGCGTGGGCGAGTGCGTGGCCGCGAAGCGAGAAAGGCCTCAATCAACGCCGGTTGCACTAACGCCGCATCACTCACCCGTTCCTCGACCAAAAAGCGATCGAATAATTGCAAGGCGAGCTCTTCAGTATCAAATTTTCGGCCCAGCGCGCGCTTGTAACTCAAGTAAGCCGAAAAATCCTTGCCCAGTACGCTGTGGAAGGAGGCGGTCATGGCAGCACCTCCTCGTGGCCCAGCGCCACCATGCGCAGGGTTTCCACGTCCACCTTGGTATAGATGCGGGTGGAACTTGGCGATGCATGACCAACGTAATCGCCGATGACCTTGAAGTTGAACTCGGCATCGACCAATCGCTGTACGCAAGTGTGGCGCAAGGTGTGCGAACCTGGGCGACGGACATTAATACCCGCTTTGCGCAGGTAGTGCGTCGCGCGGCTGGACACAGTAACCGCCGTCACAGGTCGGACGGGCGCCAGAACCCGGAAAAACAGCCTTCGCTCCTCGACGTGTGGGCGTGCATTTTTTAAGTAGTCGAGAATAGCTTCGCCTACCA
Organism: Marinobacter sp. LQ44; assembly: GCF_001447155.2. NCBI lineage: Bacteria > Pseudomonadati > Pseudomonadota > Gammaproteobacteria > Pseudomonadales > Marinobacteraceae > Marinobacter > Marinobacter sp. LQ44. Next base: position 665,113 of record NZ_CP014754.1, read on the forward strand.
CTGAAGAGAGAGGGTACGCAGTGGTGTGTCCCGCCTTGCGCTGCGGCACCAACAGGCGTTCTCTCTTCCAGTCAATATTCTCCAGTGTCAATCCGGCCACCTCATGGCCGCGCAGTCCATACGTGACGAGCAAAAGTAGAATGGCATAGTCGCGCTTGCCCAGAGCACTGCGCCGATCAACAACATCTAGCATGCGCCGGACGTCGTCCCAGGAGATCGAACGCGGGAGATCGGCCAGCTGATACCGACGCGGGGACTCTACGGTAGCGCCGAGATCGCGATTGATCAGCTGCTCGCGGTACAGGTAGCGCAGGAAGACTCGCAAGGAGCTGCACAGCCCCGTCATAGAATGCGGGCTCAATCGGCGACCGCTCTCCACCACAAATGCACTGAGTATGGCTGGAGTGAGCTCGGACAAATGCAGCAGGTTGATTCGCGCCAGGTAGGCTTCCAGGTTATGCAGATAATGGCCATAGTGCCGGAGAGACAGCTCGCGCAGGCCCCGTTCTTCACGCAGATAAACAAAGAACCCCGGTGCCTGAACCAGGAAGGGATCTTGACTGGTCCGTCTCCGACCTGTTCCGCGGAAATCGGGCAACATCAGGGACAGCAATTGCTCGATCGGTGTACGAGCATCATTAGCCACCCATCGCTTTGCCTGGTATGCGTTCTTGGCGTGAACCTTTACCCAGTGCTTTACATAAGGCTCGACATGAGTCGGAAGCTCGCTCCACTGCGTGGCACCATGATCGCGAGCAAACTCGCCAAACTGCCTCAGGAGTGGGACTCGCCGCAAGATTACCCTGGGCCTGTATCCGTGCCCGGCTAACCACGCAACGTACTGCTCAATCGGTTCCGCGATCCAGGAAGCGCGGATCGCATCGATGGTATCGGGCTTAACGAAGTAATGTTCTAACATGACAATCTCCTTTCTGGATGTAGGAAAGGAAATCATGCGCCCAAACGGCATCTGTCGTTATGTGTCCTTTTACACGGGATCCTCCCTATGGATTCAAGGTCTTCCAAAGTGAACGGAACATAATGGGATAGGGAACATAATCCGGATTATGTGTCCCGGCACATAATCCGGAACCACCAGTTCCGGCACGCCGCCCAGGAACTCGAAGGCCCGGATATGGGAGCCAATCCAGTCTGGCAGCGACTGGCTCCAGGTGGCTTCGGCATAGGTGTAGTTGGACGCGCCCATAACGGCCACAAAGACTTGCGCCTCGTGGATTTCTCCAGTGGTGCGATCAATAATGGGCACGGTCTGGCCCGCATAGTCCACGAACAGCTTCTCACCGGCCCGATGGTCCTGGCGCATCACCAGATCCAGCTTGCCCCGCCAGGCCCGGTAGTGCTCGCAGAACCAGCTGTACTGATAGCCATCGGGGTTGGCTTGCCGATATTCCTGCCAGAGCAGGAACAGTGTGACGTTCTTGCCCCGGAGCTCATCGTGGATCCGCTGCCAGTCCGGAATGCCTCGGGCCTGTGCCGGCAGATCCGGTGGTGGCGGGAACAGCCGTTGCTCCAGTTGGGCCTCGTCCAAGTCCGCTGGCAACGGCCAGCTCAAACCGGCCTCAGCTGTGCGGCGCAGGTATTCGCTCACGGTCGGGCGGCTGACGCCGCAGGCCGCCGCAACCTGACGATTGCTCAGCCCTCGCTCCCACTTGAGGCGAAGGACTTCTTTGATTTTACGCATGGATAACCTCTTCGCTGGCATCTGGCCCTCTCCGGATGAAAAGGAGCAGAGTACCGTTAGTTATCCCGCGCCGGACGTTTTGATGGGGAAATCAGGCAGCCTGCCGGGGTGGCAGCTTTGCCGTGGAATCAGTGGCAGCTTTCGCGTGGAATGGGTGGCAGGCTTCGTCTGGAATCAGTGGCAACCTTGGTCTGGAATACGCAAATCCGACACCCGCGACGATTTTAGCGTTCATTGACGAAGTATCTTCTGTAGTTCTCGCCGCAGTGTATCCAGCAATAAGCGCCAGAAGGGGCAACGCCAATACACTCGCGAATTGATAAACCAAGGATGATGGAATGAGGGACAGCAAATAAAGCACGGAGGCAACCCCCGCCGTTGAAACGAAAAAGCCAGCCCCGCAAGCAGCGGGACTTTGGGGCGGATTGGGTTTCATCACTGCTTTATACAAGCCAACCAAAACTGCGCCAGACGCGGCAACGATAATCACGTTCATTCGATTAGTTACTCCCTTAACTTAAAGATGCATAACAGCTAATTATACGAACACGTTCGTATATCCCGCGCTCGTATAACTCCACCCAGAACGCGCCCCAAGTTTCATTCTTTTCCGAACAAAAACAGAAGGATAAAAGCATTTCACCACGGCTACCGCCGGAGTTATACGCCCTCTTCCGGCCACCCCAGCCCCTGCATAGGGGCGTATAACTCCACCCCTGAAAATCCTAGTTTCTAACCATATCAGAAGGTTACAAACATTTCCTATCCATTTTTCCGGAGTTTTGCGAACGCGTTCGTATAACTACGGCTCCAATCAGGGATTGACAAATCCCTACACCAATATACTGTATATCCATACATGCAAAGAGAGAGTTCAGGATATGGATATCCGCATCCCTATTTCACCGCAATCTACTCGCTTTCTGGACAAGCTCAGGAACTTTATCCGGCTACGGGGTCTGGCCTATAAAACCGAGATAACCTACGTTTTCTGGATTAAACGCTTTATCCGGTTCCATGGCCGAAAACACCCGGGAACGATGGGCACTGAGGAGGTAGAGGCATTTTTGTCACATCTGGTACTGCAGGCAAATGTCAGCGTGGCTACCCAGCGAGTCGCACTGAATGCCCTGATTTTCCTGTACCGGGAGTTTCTGGGCACACCCTTGGAAGAGCTTCAGTATGAGGCAGCCAGAAAACCCAAGAAGCTGCCCGTTGTCTTCAGTCCGGATGAGGCCCGGCGGGTCATTGCCAACCTGGAGGGCGAGTATAAACTGATCGCCATGCTACTTTACGGTTCTGGTTTACGGATAAGTGAAGCGCTTCGGCTACGGATCAAAGATATCGATTTCGGGATGCAGCAGTTAATTATCCGCGAAGGCAAAGGCGGTAAAGACAGGATCACACTGCTTCCAGACCGGCTGATTGAGCCTCTCCAGAAGCAGATCCACTCAGCCCTGCTGCAGCACAAGGTAGATATCGCCCGTGGCTGTGGCTCGGTGTATATGCCGGCTGGTCTGGCCAGAAAATACCCCAGTGCCAGTCAGGAACCAGACTGGCAGTATGTATTTCCGGCACCGGATCTTTCTATTGATCCGCGTGCTGGAATACGGCGGCGCCACCACATGCTGGACCGAACGGTACAGAAGCACTTCAAGATTGCCATTCGCGCTGCGGGCATTCACAAGCCCGCCGGGAGCCACACCTTCAGGCACAGTTTTGCTACGCGGCTTCTGGAAGCAGGCTACGATTTACGCACTATCCAGAAGCTACTCGGCCATTCCGATGTCCGTACCACCGAAATCTACACCCATGTTGTCCGTAAAGGCGGCTTTGGTGTGCGCAGCCCGGTGGACGAGGCCTTTTAATAAAGCTCGTCTGTTCTGGCGGCCATAATGAAATCATTTTTGTGCAAACCGCCGATTTTGTGAGTCCACCAGCGCACGGTGGCTTTGCCCCACTCCAGCAGAATCGCGGGGTGATGGTTTTCGGCTTCGGCCAGGTCCGCCACTTTGTTGGTGAAGGCTTGCGCTTCCACAAAGTTCTTGAAGGTGAAAACCCGGCGTAGCTGTTCCTCGCCGTCTACCATCACATCTTCCCAGCCTGGGATCACGCTCAGCAGTTCCTGCTTCTCCTGGCCGGTCACTTTCGGTGCGCCTGAACGACAGGCTTCACAGGCGTGTTGGCTCAATTTTGTCATGGCTGTTTCTCCTCTCCTGGTTACTGTGTCCAGCGTGGGTGGCGTGAGCGGTTTTATCAAGTGGGTAGTTGAAATTCCGCCTTCACAATAATACTGTATATATAAACAGTATTCAGAGATTTCCCCATGAGTGACCTTCTCAGCAGTCTTCTGCAGGATGCCCGCGTATGGCAGGGCCACAAGCACAGAAAAACTACGCAGCCAGCAGAACCGACAGGTTACCAGGTTCTGGACAATCAACTGGGTGGCCTGGGTTGGCCCCGGGGCGCGTTGAGCGAATGCCTGCTGGATGCCCTCGGCATTGGTGAGTTGCACCTTGTTTTGCCATTAATGCAGCGCTTGTCTGAGCAGGGCAAGACCATTTTCTGGCTGAACCCGCCACACACGCCCTATGCCCCTGCCCTGGCCCGGGAAGGCGTGAATCTGGACCATCTGGTGGTGATCAACACAGACGATCAGGGTGATTTCCTGTGGACACTTGAGAACTGCCTGCGCTCATCGGTAACCGGGCTGGTGCTCGCCTGGCCTGGCAAGCTTGCCAGCCGGGATATCCGCCGGCTACAGCTGGCATCAGAAGCCGGAGGCAATGTGTGCGTGCTGTTCCGTAGCCGCCGGCAGGCGGATCACAACTCACCGGCGGCTTTGCGCCTGGAACTGGTGCCAGGGGATCACCAGGACCTCAAAGTAAACATCATCAAGCGCCGTGGCAGTTGGCCTGGCCAGCGTTGTTCCCTGGCGTTAGGGCACCGGGCAGACATCACCACCCAGGGCTCATCCCGCATAGTTCAGGGGCCATGGCCCCGCTCGCAAGGGTAAGCTGCATGCTCTGGCTTTACCTGCACTTCCCGCATCTGCTACTGGACCACATCCACCGGAACCAGCCATCCACAGGAGCCCTGGCGATTGTGGATGGCGCCGGGTATACCGTGGTTCAGGCCTGCCCAAACGCCAGGGATCTTGGTATTGAAGCCGGTATGCGCCTGAAGACTGCCCTGGGCCTGGCACCAGAACTGAGTATCATGCGTACCGAAGCCAGGCAGGAAGCCTGGCTGTTGGAAGACCAGGCACGCTGGCTATACCGCTATGCGGCACACATTACCCTTTCACCGCCAGACGGTATCTGGGCAGAAGTCAGCAGCCTGCAGAAACTGTATGGCGGTTTGCCTTCTATCTGGCAAACCGTGGAGCAGGCGCTGGCCGAACGTAAACTGACCGCCTGGGTCGCCATTGGCCATACGCCCCTGGCCGCACAGTTACTGGCCCGGGCCGGCAAAGGGGAATGCACGGCAGACAAACGCCACATTCTTACATCGGTGGGAAGCCTGCCCTTGCCGGCCGCAGGGTTTGATGAAAAGTCCTGTACCCGTTTACAACGCCTGGGGCTGAACACCCTGGCAGAAGTGTTTGCCCTGCCCCCCAAAGAGCTGGCCCGGCGACTGTCGCCGGAACTGCTGGCCATGGTCCAGAAAATCCAGAGCACCCGGCCAGACCCAAAAGCCCCCTGGCAACCGCCCCACAGCTTCCGGCAAAAGGCAGATTTCATTCACGAAGTGGAGCACACCGAGGGGCTGCTGTTCTCATTACAGCGGATTCTGTCAGAGCTGGAAGAAGATCTGTGCTGGCGACAACAAGACACGGATACCCTGTTACTGATTCTGCAACACCGGCATCAGCAAGCCACCCGTTTACGCATTCGCACCACCGGGCCGGAACACCGGGCCGAGATGTTTCTGAAACTGATACGCCTGAAGCTGGACCAACACCCCCTGAGCGCACCCGTCACCGGCCTGATTCTGGCAGTCAAACGCTTCACCGGCCGGGAAGCCCCCGTAGGCCGGGATCTGTTGGGTGAAACGGAAGACCTGGACGAAGCCTGGCACACACTGATCAGCCGCCTGCAGGCTCGCCTGGGCGAACAGTCCCTGAAACGGCTGGCGGCCAGGGCTGATCACCGGCCCGAATGTGCCTGGTCTGCCAGCAATCCAGGCAAACCCGGTAAAACCTGGCCACAGGCTTCAGTGACATTACCCCGGCGCCCCCTGTGGCTCCTTAAGGCCCCCCGGCCTCTGGAACAGCCCCCGTTGTCCTGGCACTCCGGCCCGGAGCGCATCAGCGGTGGCTGGTGGGATGGCCAGCGGGTTCACCGGGATTACTATATCGCCCAGCTGCCGGGCGGCGAACTGGCCTGGGTGTTCCGGGACGTTCAGGGTGGCTGGTTCATACACGGATGGTTTGGCTGATGACTACCGGCTACGCAGAGTTGTTCTGCTTCAGCAATTTCACTTTTCTGACCGGAGCTTCACACCCCCACGAGCTGGCCGAACGTGCCCTGGAGCTGGGCTACAACGCTATCGCCATCACCGATGCCTGCTCCGTTGCCGGCATTCCCAGAGCCTGGGCTGCCCTGAAGGACAGCCCGGTAAAACTGATTACCGGCAGCTGGTTTGAACTGGAAGACGCGCCCCCCGGTGGTGCAACTCCCCGCTTTATCCTGCTGGCCCGTAACCGCAAGGGCTATGGCCAACTCTGCCAGTTGATCACAACCGGCCGGCGCCGGGCAGACAAAGGCCAGTACCAACTGTTTACACAAGACCTGGAAACGCACGATCTGGATAGTTGCCTATGCCTCTGGTTGCCGCCTTCAACGGCCATGGCAGATGCAGGCCAGGCCCTGGCCTGTGGTGAATGGCTTAACCAGGTGTTCCAACAAAGCCTTCGTATAGCCGCTTCCCGCACTCTGGAGGCCGGGGAAGAACAACAACTGGCCCGCGTACGCTGGCTGGCTGAGCAGTTACGCTGCCCGGTGGTAGCTACCGGTGAAGTGCACATGCACCTGCGCGAGCGCCAGCCTCTGCAAGACGTACTCACCGCCTTGCGTAACCACACCAACCTCGAGAACGCCGGCCACTGCCTGTTCCAGAATGGTGAACGCTATCTTCGCCCGGTTCCGGTTTTGCAGCGGCTTTTTCCCAGGCCCTGGTTACAGGAAACCCTGAACATCGCAAACGCCTGCAGCTTCGAACCCGGCAGCCTTCGTTACGAATACCCCCCAGACCTGGTCCCGGAACAGGAAACGCCTGCCGCTTACCTGAAGCGCCTTACCCGTGAAGGCGAGCGGCGGCGATATCCGGAGGGCACCCCTATGCGGGTGCAGGCGTTAATCCGCAAAGAACTGGCGCTGATTGCAGAGCTGAATTACGAGCACTACTTCCTGACCATTCACGACATCGTTGCCTTTGCCCGCAGCCGGGGGATTCTATGCCAGGGCCGAGGCTCAGCGGCCAACTCCGCCGTCTGTTATTGCCTGGGCATTACAGAGGTAAACCCTGCCAAAGTGGACTTACTGTTCGAGCGCTTTATCTCCAAAGACCGGGACGAACCACCGGATATCGATGTGGACTTCGAACACCAGCGCCGGGAAGAAGTCATCCAGTACATCTATCAACGTTATGGCCGGGAGCGGGCGGCACTGGCGGCCACCGTCATTCGCTACCGCCCCCGCAGCGCCATCCGCGATGTCGGTAAGGCGCTGGGATTCGATACAGCTCTGGTAGAAAAACTGCTCGATGGCATCGACTGGCGCGACAAGGCCACCAACTGGCGCCAGCAAATTCTGGATAAAGGGCTCACCCGAAACCCGAAAGTAGCAGGCCAGTTCTTTACCCTGGTCAACACGATACTGGGTTTCCCTCGGCACCTGTCCCAGCATGTGGGCGGGTTTGTGATCAGTGCCGGGCCATTGGCCGAACTGGTACCGGTAGAAAACGCCGCCATGGAAGGCCGTACCGTGATTCAGTGGGACAAAGACGACCTTGAAAGCCTGGGATTGATGAAGGTGGATGTGCTGGCCCTGGGCATGCTCACCGCCATCCGTAAAGCACTGGCGTTAATCAGCGAGGAAAAGGGCCAAACCTTTACCATTCAGGACGTGCCCCAGGAAGATCCGGCCACCTACGCCATGCTACAAAAAGGCGACAGCATCGGCGTGTTCCAGGTGGAATCCCGGGCCCAGATCAACATGCTCCCGCGCCTGAAACCGGAAACCTATTACGACCTGGTGATCGAAGTCGCCATCGTCCGCCCCGGCCCTATTCAGGGCGACATGGTGCACCCTTACCTGCGCCGAAAACACGGCCTGGAACCGGTCGACTACCCCAACGACGCCGTCCGCCAGGTGCTGGAACGCACCCTGGGCGTGCCGATCTTCCAGGAACAGGTCATCAAACTGGCCATGGTGGCCGCCGGCTTCAGCGCCGGCGAAGCCGATAAACTGCGCCGCGCCATGGCCGCCTGGAAATCCCACGGCGACCTCACCCCGTTCCGGGACAAACTGATCAGCGGCATGCTCGAACGGGGCCACGATCCGGACTTCGCCGAACGCTTATACCAGCAAATCTGTGGCTTCGGCGGCTATGGCTTCCCGGAATCCCACGCCGCCAGCTTCGCCTTACTGGTATACGTCTCCGCCTGGATCAAACGCTACCACCCGGCCGCCTTCTACTGCGCCCTGCTCAACAGCCAGCCCATGGGGTTCTACTCCCCCAGCCAGTTGGTACAAGATGCCCAGCGCCACCAGGTAACCGTGCTGCCACCGGATGTGAACCACAGCGCCTGGGAACACACCCTGCAAAGCAAGAAAAAACACCTGCGCCTCGGCCTCAGAATCATACAGGGCCTGTCCTCCAACGGTGCCGAACGCATTCACCAGAACCGCCCCGCCAACGGCTACCAAAGCGCCGCCGAACTGCGCACCCGCGCCGGCCTCAACCAGCGCGACATGGAACTCCTCGCCGGCGCCAACGCCATGCCCAGCTTCACCAGCAACCGCCACCAGGCTTACTGGCAGTTACTCGAACACGAAGAACCCGCCGAACTCTTCGCCAACGAAGCCATGGCCGACTACACCCCGGAGCCCTGCCACCTGCTCCCCGAACCCACCGAAGGCCAGAACGTACTGGCCGACTACAGCAGCCAGGGCCTAACACTACAAAGACACCCCCTCGCCCTGCTTCGCGAACAAGGCCACCTACGCTACTGCCTCACCGCCGACCAACTCAAAACCACCCGCCCCGGCATCCCCGTACAAGTCGCCGGCCTCGTCACCGGCCGCCAACGCCCCGGCACCGCCTCTGGCGTTACCTTCGTCACCCTCGAAGACGAAACCGGCAACGTCAACGTCGTCGTCTGGCTAGACACCGCCCGCCGCCAACGCAAACCGTTACTCACCGCCCGGTTGTTACACGTAAAGGGGATTATCGAAAAAGAGGGAGATATCGTTCATATCATGGCCGGAAAGCTGTCTGACCTGAGCCACCTGATTAACGCGTTACCGGTTAGTTCCAGAGATTTTCACTGACCACCACAAATACCAACAACACGAATTTATAAACGTTAACAGCGGCTAGCTCAGAGGTTAGAAGCGCCAGTATGGGACTGCTTTCCAAAAATCTCGGAGGCCATGGATGGCCGGAGCGAAGCGCACATGGGTGAGGCAAGCGTTTATGAAGCGAAGCTTCATGCGCAGCCGAACGACAGCAATCTGTGATTGCTGGCTGGACCCGCTTGCGGGTGCTCGTAGCGTTTTTTGGAAAGCAGTCCCACACTGGTGCCGCCCCCAAAACTCTCAGGCTACTAGACACAAACTCCAAAGCTAAAAAAAGAAAACCCCGCCGAAGCAGGGTTCTCTCAATACAGCAGCGAACAACAATCAGCCAAGCAGCTTGATCATCACACCCGCTGCAACCGCAGAGCCGATAACACCAGCCACATTCGGGCCCATCGCGTGCATCAGCAGGAAGTTCTGCGGGTTCGCCTCCAGGCCAACCTTGTTGGACACCCGCGCCGCCATCGGCACCGCAGACACCCCGGCAGAACCAATCAACGGGTTGATCGCTTCCTTGGTCACCTTATTCATCAGCTTGGCCATCAAGATACCGGCCGCTGTACCAACCGCAAAGGCCACCATGCCCAGCACCAGAATACCCAGAGTCTGGCCATCCAGGAACTTGTCCGCCACCAGCTTGGCGCCAACAGACAGCCCCAGGAAAATGGTCACAATGTTGATCAGCGCGTTCTGGGCCGTGTCGCTCAAACGCTCAACCACGCCACACTCACGCATCAGGTTACCGAAGCAGAACATACCCAGCAGCGGAGCCGCATCCGGCAGGAACAGAACCACCGCGATCAGTACCACGATCGGGAAGATGATCTTCTCTTTCTTGCTCACCGGGCGCAGCTGCGACATCTTGATCGCACGCTCTTTCTGGGTGGTCAAAGCCTTCATGATCGGCGGCTGAATCATCGGCACCAGCGCCATGTAGGCGTAGGCAGAGACCGCGATGGCACCCAGCAGATGCGGAGCCAGAACGCTTGATACGTAGATCGACGTCGGGCCATCCGCACCACCGATAATACCGATGGCGGCTGCTTCAAGGATGGTGAACTCGAGAACACCGGTCCAGTCCAGCAGCGCCGCACCAATCACGGTACCGAAGATACCGAACTGAGCGGCGGCACCAAGCAACAGCGTCTTGGGGTTAGCCAGCAGAGGGCCAAAATCGGTCATCGCGCCAACGCCCATGAAGATCAGCAGCGGGCCAACGGTAGAACCGATAATCACCATGTAGAAGCTATGCAGCATGCCGTGGCTGTAACCAAGGCTCTGAGCAATGGAATCTGCGGCACTCACCGTGCCGTAGCCAGCCGACTCATAAGCTTCCTTGAAGGCCGCTTTCACCTCGGGGGTGACAGTCTGGCCAGCCTGATAGGCCACATCCAGGGTGCTCGCCAACGCCGCATACACTTCCGGCTTCGCAAAATGGATGGCGTTCTCAGCCGCAGACAAAGCAAGCCCTGCCTCCGGAATATTCGCCAAAATGCCACCGAACCCGATGGGTACCAGAAGCAATGGCTCAAACTTCTTGTTGATCGCAAGATAGAGAAGCACAAGGCCGACGATGATCATCACCAGCTGGCCCGGCTCTATGTTGAACAGGCCACTACCTGTCCACAACGTCAATAACTTTTCCATGGAATGCTGGCCCTTATCCGATTGTCAGCATTTCATCATCAACGGAGACGGCGTCCCCCTCCTTGATGAAGACTTCACCGATGGTACCGGCCTTGGGTGCGCGAACCTCGGTTTCCATTTTCATGGCTTCGAGGATAATCAGCACATCGCCCTCTTCCACGGTGTCACCCGGAGAAACGTGAACCTTCCAGATGTTACCACCCAGAGGCGCCACCACAGGCTCGCCCTCACCGGCTGCCGGAGCAGGCGCTGCAGCAGGTGCAGAGGCACCACCCTGGCCTTCAATCTGGCTGATCTCACCACCTTCGTTAACAGCAACCACGTACTTCTTGCCGTTAACTTCTACGGTGTAGGTCTCGGGGCCGGCGGCTTTCTTGGCGGGGGCAACGTCGTCGGCACTCGGTACCGGCTCAAATGCATCCGGGTTGCCACGGTTTTCCAGGAACTTCAGGCCAATCTGCGGGAACAGGGCGTAGGTCAGAACGTCGTCGACTTCCTGCTCGGCCAGTTTGATGCCCTTCTCTTTGGCGATGTCCTTCAGCTCAGCGGTCAACTTGTCCATTTCCGGTTCAAGCACATCCGCCGGGCGGCAGGTCATCACTTCCTTGCCATCCAGAACACGATCCTGCAATTCTTTGTTCATGGGTGCCGGCGCAGCACCATACTCACCCTTCAGGATCGCAGCGGTTTCCTTGGAGATGGACTTGTAACGCTCGCCGGTCAGAACATTCAGTACCGCCTGGGTACCGACAATCTGGGAAGTCGGAGTCACCAGCGGAATGAAGCCCAGGTCTTCGCGAACCTTGGGTATTTCTTCCAGAACCTGGTCAAATTTGTCGCTGGCGTTCTGCTCACGCAACTGGTTTTCCATGTTGGTCAGCATGCCGCCCGGCACCTGGGCAATCAGGATGCGGGAATCGGTGCCACGCAGGCTGCCTTCAAACTTCGCGTACTTCTTACGCACTTCACGGAAGTAAGCGGCAATTTCTTCCAGCAGGTTCAGGTCCAGGCCGGTGTCACGGTCAGTACCTTCCAGAATGGCCACAACTGCCTCGGTGGGCGAGTGGCCGTAGGTCATACTCATGGAGGAGATGGCCGTGTCCACGTTATCAATACCGGCTTCCGCAGCTTTGATGGCGGTGGCAGTAGACATACCGGTGGTGGCGTGGCACTGCATGTGGATCGGGATATCCAGCTCTTTCTTCAGACGACTGACCAGCTCATACGCCACATAAGGCTTGAGAATGCCCGCCATGTCTTTGATGGCGATGGAATCGGCACCCATATCCGCGACTTCTTTCGCCAGCTCAACCCACATGTCGATGGTGTGCACCGGGCTGGTGGTGTAGGCAATGGTACCCTGGGCATGTTTGCCGGTTTTACGAACCGCCTTGATGGCGCGGTCCATGTTGCGAGGGTCGTTCATCGCGTCGAAGATACGGAACACGTCAACGCCATTTTCGGCGGCACGCTCACAGAAACGGTCAACCACATCATCCGCGTAATGGCGATAGCCCAACAGGTTCTGACCACGCAACAGCATCTGCTGTTGGGTGTTGGGCATGGCTTTTTTCAGCTCGCGGATGCGCTCCCATGGGTCTTCGCCCAGGTAACGGATACAGGAATCAAAGGTAGCACCACCCCAGGATTCCAGAGACCAGAAACCGACTTTGTCGAGTTTCTCGGCAATGGGCAGCATGTCATCAAGCCGCATACGGGTGGCAAGCAGGGATTGGTGGGCGTCACGCAGAATTACGTCCGTAATCCCCAGCGGTTTCTTGGTATCAGTCATCGTGTCAGCCTTCTGTTAAAAGGTTCTAATCGTGCAACGGGTCACTTCTTGTGGCGTGCCCGGTATTGTGCAATCGCCTTCTTGATGGCCTCGGCGGTGTCAGGATCAACCGACGCGGGCGCCTTCGGCTTGGCACGTGGCGTTTTGGCCGGGGTTGCCGGCTCTGGCGGCGCAAACCGTCCAATGAGTTTGGACATGAGCAGTGTCGCGAATACCAGAATGATCAGGAACGCGAACACAAAGCCCATACCAGCAATCATCAACTCGACGGCTTGTGACATCAGCTCATTCATATCGAATAGCTACCTGTATTGATTTGTGTGATTTCCCCGTTTCGCCGCTTTCAGCCGTCAGACCAAAGTCTAATGGCTGGAACAAACAAATCGGGAGGCAAAATCCTGCGTAATTTACCGTTTTCATTGATCAGGAGCAACCTGAAGTAAACATTTCTATAGGGACTTTCCGAGCTTCCTGGCCTGATCTGACACTCACCCGACGTGTTCTCAACAACCGGAATCAAGCATAACGAACCCTGATTTTGCGGCCTTTGACCTTACCTTTCTCAAGCCGGGCCAGAGCTTTATCTGCCCAGGCTTCATCAACGGCCACAAAACACTGGAAATCGAACAGGTCTATTTTTCCCACTGCCGTACCCGGAATACCCGCATCCCCGGTCAAGGCGCCCAGCACGTCGCCCGGGCGCACTTTGTCTTTTCGGCCACCGGCCAGGCACAGGGTTTTCATGGCCGGGCGTACCGGGCGCAATGCTTGCGCCAGCAAGCTTTCGGAATCGCCCCAAACAACAGACTCACCCCGGGCTGATTCAAGCCGCGAAACTTTATGGCCCTGACTGGGCGCGCACAGTGTAATCGCGTGCCCCTGTTCACCGGCACGCCCGGTACGACCAATTCGATGGGTGTGCACTTCCGGGTCGCGGGCGGGTTCCGCATTGATCACCAGGGGCAACGCCTTGATATCCAGACCGCGAGCAGCCACGTCGGTGGCCACCATAACGGTGCAACTCTGATTGGCGAACTTCACCAGCGTGCTGTCCCGGTCTTTCTGCTCCAGATCCCCATGCAAGGACAAAGCAGCAAAGCCGAGCGCCTCAAGCTCCCGCGCCAGTTCGTCGCAGTCCCGCTTGGTCGTGCAGAATACCAAAGAGGATACCGGCTGATACTCAGACAACAAGGCTGCAACTGCACGAACCTTCTGATCAGGCGATATCTCATAGAACACCTCAGAAATACTGCTGGTCGCGTCCTTTGCCTCAACCCGCACATCCACTGGCTCAACCTGGAAGCGCTCGCTCATAGCCCGAATGGGTTCCGGCCAGGTTGCCGAGAATAAGAGGGTTTGCCGAGCTTGCGGTGTTTGCGCAAGAATGGACAAAACCACCTCCTCAAAACCCATATCCAGCATCCGGTCTGCTTCATCCAGCACCAGCGTGTTCACCCGATCCAGCGCCAGCGTCCTCTTGCGCAGGTGATCCTCCACCCTGCCCGGTGTGCCCACTATGATATGAGCGCCATGACTGAGCGAGCCAATCTGGGGTCCTATGGGAACACCACCACAAAGCGTGAGCACTTTGACGTTGTCTTTTGCCCGCGCCAGTTCTCTCAGAGCTTTGGCCACCTGATCCGCCAGCTCCCGGGTTGGGCACAACACCAGCGCCTGCACCGCGAAATGCTTTGGCTTCAGGCGCTCCACCAGCGGAATGCCGAAAGCAGCCGTCTTGCCACTGCCGGTCTGTGCCATGGCAATCACATCCTTGCCGCCCAGGGCTGATGGCAATGCCTTGACCTGTATGCCGGTTGGCTGCTCAAAACCTAACCGCTGCAGATTCGCCTGCATGGCCTGAGACAGCCCCAGCTCTTTAAAAGAAGACATAGAAAAATCCACGAGGTAAATGTTTGTGGGTTATTGCGGGAATAACGTCGGCGTATACTAGAGGTTCATAATATGCAGTTTATCACGAATCCACGGAGTCACTGATGGCGTCTTTGCAGGAACAACTACTCAAGGCCGGGCTGGCCGACGAAAAGAAAGCCAAAAGCATACGCAACGAAAAGCGCAAACAACGCAAACAGCAACCCAAAGGGGCCGTTCAGATAAATGAAACCGAGGAACGCGCTCGCCAGGCTCGCGCTGAAAAGGCCGAGCGGGACCGCCAGCTGAATCTGGAACGGCAGAAAGAAGCGGAAAAGAAAGCCATTCAGGCTCAGATTCGGCAACTGGTAGACAGCAACAAACTGAATCGCAGCCGCGCAGAAACCTCGTACCAGTTCGTTCACGACAAGAAAATCAAAAAGATTTTTGTAGACGACACCATGGTGGACCAACTCTCCCGAGGCCGCCTCGCCGTGGTATTTGTCAACGGTGAGTATGAAGTGGTTGCCGAGGGTGTCGCCCGCAAAATCATGGAACGGGACGAGCTGGCAGTGATTGTACTGCACGACCGTAGCCAGAATGATCAGGGCGATGACGACCCCTATGCAGGATACGAAATTCCCGATGATCTGATGTGGTAAATACCCGCCTCACCACGAAAGCCGGTAGCGCCCTAGCGCTGCCGGCTTCAGTTTTTTTGCCACCGTTCTAATGACCTGGCAACGATCTCAAGACTGCAAGTTCACGCCTGTTAGTGGAGCTTGTGCCGATCAAAAATCTCCTTCACTTCCCGCTCCGCTTCCTCTGGCACGATCACTTTAACCAGCTTGTTTTCTTCATCGATATAAACGTTGTCTCTCGGAATACCCGTGGCTATCAGGTCATCCCAGGTGTTCTTGGCTTGATCGTGGTTATCGTAACCGCCATTCATTGTCTTGTTCATCACTGGCACTCCCTGGCAAATGATTGGGCGTCACCAGAAAGAATAGGAGGAAGATGCGGGATTGTACAACTTTTAACCAACGTGCAGGCGGGCTTCGGTCAAACCTCTATCGGTTCAAATTCTCCCAGCTATACAAAGCAAAACGCCCCAGCTTGTGAGGTATACAAGCTGAGGCGTTTTGGTCTTTATTTGGCGCGGCTGGGAGGATTCGAACCTCCGACCGCCTGGTTCGTAGCCAGGTACTCTATCCAGCTGAGCTACAGCCGCTAAAAACGGTTTTGCGATAGTGGCGCGGCTGGGAGGATTCGAACCTCCGACCGCCTGGTTCGTAGCCAGGTACTCTATCCAGCTGAGCTACAGCCGCGCATCTTTCGCATTGGTTGAATGCTGCTTCAACCTGTTCTCATTTCCCCAAAAGGAAATGGCGGAGAGGGAGGGATTCGAACCCTCGGTACGATTGCTCGTACGGTTCCTTAGCAGGGAACTGGTTTCAGCCACTCACCCACCTCTCCTTGAGAACGGGGCGTATACTACCATAATTTTTCTGTTTTCATAGGGTTGACACGAGTTTTTTCTACTCGATTTTCCCCTCCATCAAAAAAGCCGCTCAGGTTTCCCGTGAGCGGCTTTTTATTGATCAACGATTGCCCGGTTCCGGCTCGTCTGAGCCTTTTTCGGACTGAATCCGCTGATAGATTTCTTCACGGTGAACCGCGACGTCTTTGGGCGCGTTAACACCGATACGTACCTGGTTCCCCTTCACTCCAAGAACGGTAACGGTAATCTCGTCACCGATCATCAGAGTTTCGCCAACACGGCGGGTCAAAATCAACATATCCCTTTCTCCCTATTCCAAACCAACCTGTTCCGACAACAGAATGTTGTACTTATAGCTTTTATAAAGAGATCACCGATCATACTAAAGACGCAATAATACTTATACCCCTTCGCATCTCGATAGCTATTATCAATGACTCAAAAAGGCGCGCTTGCGAGCATCCTGCTGTTAAGCGCCCTCGTCCACCCCGGCCTGATCCAGCTCAAATGCACTGTGCAGTGCACGAACCGCCAGCTCGAGATACTTCTCATCGATCACCACCGAAATCTTGATTTCAGAGGTGGAGATCATCTGAATATTAATACCTTCTTTGGACAGCGCCTCAAACATTTTAGTTGCTACGCCAGCGTGCGAGCGCATGCCTACGCCCACAATGCTCACTTTCGCAATCTTGCTGTCGCCACCCACTTCGCCAGCGCCAATTTCGCTGGAGGTGCCACGCAGAACTTCCTGGGCCCGCTTGAAGTCGTTACGGTGAACAGTGAAGGTAAAAGCCGTTTTGTTGTCCTCACCCACGTTCTGAACAATCATGTCCACTTCAATATTGGCATCGCTAACCGGCTTCAGAATCCGCAGGGCGCTACCCGGAGTGTCGGGCACACCTGAAATGGTCAGTTTGGCTTCATCACGATTGAAAGCAATGCCGGAAACAACCGGTTGTTCCATGGCGTTCTCATCCTCAAAAGTAATCAGGGTGCCTTCACCTTCCTGGAAGCTGGAAAGCACTCTTAATGGAACATTATATTTACCTGCAAATTCGACGGCGCGAATCTGGAGCACTTTCGAGCCCAGGCTGGCCATCTCAAGCATTTCTTCAAATGTAATTCGATCGAGCCGGCGAGCGCTGTCTACCACCCGCGGGTCGGTTGTATAAACGCCGTCCACATCTGTGTAGATCTGGCACTCATCAGCTTTCAGGGCAGCCGCCAAAGCCACAGCGGTGGTGTCTGAACCGCCGCGACCGAGTGTGGTAATGTTGCCGTGCTCGTCGATACCCTGGAAGCCCGCAACCACCACTACCCGGCCGGCTTCCAGGTCTTCACGCATGCGCTGCTCATCAATCTGCTTGATCCGCGCCTTGGTGTGGCTGCTATCTGTCAGGATGCGCACCTGTGAGCCGGTGTAAGACCGGGCATCACAGCCACGCTTCTGCAGTGCCATAGACAACAGCGCGATGGTTACCTGCTCACCGGTAGACACCAGTACATCCATTTCCCGAGGTACCGGATCTTCCATAATGTCGTTGGCCAGGGCGATCAGCCGGTTGGTTTCTCCGCTCATGGCAGAGACCACAACCACCACATCGTGCCCGTCTTTACGGAACTGACACACCTTGTCAGCGACCGCCTCAATCCGCTCGGTTGTACCAACGGACGTACCACCAAATTTCTGAACCAACAGAGCCATGTTTTGCCAAACTCCGAACCGGGGACTCAAAGCGGAACACCGATTGCCCGCCCATCAAATAAAGCGGGCGGAATTATAAACCTCCGCCCGCGTCCAAAAACAGTTGCTTAACCGATATTTTGTTCAACCCAGGCCGGAACGCCTGCCAGGGCATCCGCCAGCTTGGACGGGTCGTTACCGCCACCCTGGGCCATATCCGGTCGGCCACCACCTTTACCGTCCACTTGCGCCGCCAGATGCTTCATCAGATCGCCGGCTTTGATACGGCCAGTGGCAGACTTGGTAACCCCGGCAACCAGGGTAACCTTGCCGTCGTCCACGGTGGCCAGAACCACCACACCCTCGCCCAGTTTATTCTTCAACTGGTCGGCGGTTTCCATCAGTGCCTTGCGGTCAGCGCCTTCCAGCTCTGCCGCGACCACTTTGAGCCCGGCCACCTCTACGGCATTTCCAGCAAGATCACTGCCTGCGGAACTGGCGAGCTTGGCTTTCAGTGCATCCACGTCTTTTTCCAGCTGGCGGTTGCGGTCGAGAACCTGCTGCACTTTGTCCACGACGGTCTCACGGGTGCCTTTGACCAGGCGGGCCGTTTCGCGCAGGGTTCGTTCAGTAGCGTCCAGCCATTCCAGCGCACCAAACCCGGTCACCGCCTCAATACGGCGAACACCGGAGGAGATACCGCTCTCCGAGGTAATCCTGAACAGACCAATATCACCGGTGCGAGACACGTGGGTGCCACCACAAAGCTCAACAGAGTAGCTGTCGATTCCCATGCTCAACACGCGAACCACATCGCCATACTTCTCACCGAACAGAGCCATGGCACCTTTCTCTTTGGCGGACTCCATGTCGGTCACGTCAACCTGAACCGGCGTATTCTCCAGAACCTGTTCGTTTACCTGACGCTCAATCTCTTTCAACTGTTCCGGGCTAACCGCTTCAAAATGGGAAAAATCGAAACGCAGTTTGTCCGGGTCAACCAGTGAGCCCTTCTGGGTGACATGCTCCCCCAGAACCTTGCGCAGCGCCGCGTGCAACAGATGGGTGGCAGAATGGTTGCGTTTGGTGCGCTCACGCCGGGCGTGATCAATGCGGGCGTCTACTTCCAGGCCCGGGAACAACTCGCCCTCTACCAATGTGCCCACGTGCAGGTGGTTATCGCCTTCCTTGCGGGTATCGGTAACCTGGAAGCGGCCACCACTCCAGGTCAGCAGGCCGGTGTCGCCCACCTGGCCGCCGGATTCCGCGTAGAACGGCGTGCGTTCCAGCACCACCACGCACTCGTCACCGGCCTCGGCGGTTTTCTCTTCGCCGTTCACCAGAACCGTGCGGATGCGCTCATGGCCGTCAATATGGTCGTAGCCGGTGAACTCGGTCTTGCCTTCGATGGTGATGCCGGCGGCGTTGTAATCGATACCAAACTTGCTGGCCGCACGGGCACGGTCACGCTGGGCATCCATGGCCTTCTCATAACCTTCATAATCCAGGGTCAAACCGCGCTCTCGAGCAATGTCGTTGGTCAGATCTACCGGGAAGCCGTAGGTGTCATACAGGGTAAATACGGTTTCACCAGGAATTTCCGTACCCTTCAGTTCAGCGATGTCCTGCTCCAGCAGACGAAGGCCCTTGTCCAGGGTCTTGGCAAACTGCTCTTCCTCCTGCAGCAGCACTTTCTCGATCTGCTTGCGGCTGCTGACCAATTGCGGGTATGCATCGCCCATCAGTTCCACCAGGGCGCCCGTCAGTTTGTAGAAGAACGGCTGGGTTGCGCCCAGCTTGTTACCGTGGCGGGCTGCACGGCGGATGATCCGGCGCAGTACAAAGCCGCGACCTTCGTTTGACGGCATCACACCATCGGCAATCAGGAAGGCACAGGAGCGAATGTGGTCTGCCACCACCCGCAGAGACGCTTCGGTGGTCGCCGCACCGCCCAGAATTTCGGATGCAGCCTTCAGCAGATCCTGGAACAGGTCAATCTCATAGTTGCTATGAACGCCCTGCAGCACAGCCGCAATCCGCTCCAGCCCCATGCCGGTGTCTACCGAAGGCTTGGGCAGGTTCAGCATTTCGCCGTCGGCGGTGCGGTTGTACTGCATGAACACCACGTTCCAGATCTCGATGTAACGGTCGCCGTCTTCCTCGGGGCTGCCAGGAGGTCCGCCAGCCACGTCCGGGCCATGATCATAGAAAATCTCGGTGCAGGGGCCACAAGGGCCGGTATCGCCCATCTGCCAGAAGTTATCGGAGGCGTAGCGGCCACCTTTGTTGTCGCCAATGCGGATAATCCGCTCAGCCGGAACACCGACCTCTTTGTTCCAGATATCAAAGGCTTCATCGTCTTCCGCGTACACGGTTACCCAGAGCTTTTCCTGGGGCAGATTCAGGTGCTGCTCGCCGGTCAGGAAGGTCCAGGCAAAATTAATGGCTTCACGCTTGAAGTAATCGCCAAAGCTGAAGTTACCCAGCATTTCGAAGAACGTGTGGTGGCGGGCGGTGTAGCCAACGTTTTCCAGGTCGTTGTGTTTACCACCGGCGCGCACGCACTTCTGGGATGAGGTCGCTCGGGTGTAGTCGCGCTCTTCCCGGCCAAGGAAGGCATCCTTGAACTGGTTCATGCCAGCGTTGGTAAACAGCAGTGTGGGATCGTCTGCCGGTACCAGTGAACTGCTCGGCACGATGGTGTGACCCTGCTGCTTGAAATATTCCAGAAACGCCTGTCGCAACTCTGCGGTTTTCATAGACCTTTGATACCTTTCGACCTTAAACACCTTGCCTGAAACCCGCCGGAACAACCGGCAAGTCTGCGATTGAAATACCAATACTTACATGCGCGTGCAAATCCGCTACTCTAGCACACGCCGAGAACAGGAAAAACGTGAAACCTCACAGGAGACTCCATGCCCCGACGCTTTCATAACGCCGAGGAACTTTTACCGCCAGCCACCGCACTGAAGCGGGCCCTGGCCATTATCTACGATGGATTGATCAGCATTGCCGTGCTGCTGGTGGCCACCTGGGCTTACACCATGATTGCTGGCTGGATTACCGGCTGGGAACAGTATGAACAGATGGCGGAAGCCGGCGAACTGGAAGGCGGCCCCGGCCTTACCTTTACCTTGTTCCTGGTGCTCTACCTGTTCTTCGCCTACTTCTGGACCCGTATCGGCCAAACCCTCGGCATGCAGGTATGGCGCATTCGCATCGAGAACCTCGATGGCACTTCTGTCAGCTGGACCCAGGCCTTGCTCCGTTATGGCAGTGCTGCGGCAGTCATCGTGTTGACCATGATCGCAGCCTACTACGTTGGCTCCCTGACGCTCCTGCTCACCGTGCCCGCTGTGATCGCCCTGTTCTACCCGATCAACGGCTTGTCGCTGACCGATCGCGCATCCAATAGCGTGGTTGTGGCCGTGCCCGCACCAGACAAATCAAAAACCGCCAAAAACAAAAAGTAATGCGCCCGGGCCGGCCATCTCAGCCGGCCCGCCGCATCAACACAGCCCCCACCAAAGCACTCACCAGAATCGGTACCAATACCGCCAGGAGCGGGTTAAAGCCGTATACCATGCTCATGGGCCCCAACAAATCCTGCATGTACTTGAACAGCAAGCCCACCAGCAGGCCGGTGAACACGCGGAACCCCATGGTCACGGAGCGCAAAGGGCCAAAGATAAAGGAAATGGCCACCAACACCATCACGGCCGTACCCAACGGCATCAACGCCTTCTTCCAGAATGCGAGCCAATAACGGGCAGCCGTCAGCCCCTGTTCGCCTAGATAGGTGGCGTAGGTGTACAGGCCGGCCATCGAAAGGTTTTCTGGTTTAACGATTAACACACTCAGCACTTCCGGTGACAGCCCGGTCTCCCAGCGCAAAGCAGCGTGTTCATTGCGCAGGGTGCGCTCTTCCTCGATGCGAGTGGACACCACCTTCTCCAGCAACCAGTGATCGCCCTGAAAAATCGCCCTTTCAGCAAAACTGGACACCTCCAGCTGCCGATCGTCTCCAAAACGGAACAGCGACACGCCATGCAATACACCGTTTGGCTGAACGGCATTCAGATGCATGAACGTGTTCCCTTCCCGATGCCAGACACCATGGGCCGACGCAACATTCCTGCTCGCCCCCAGGGCCACAGCTTTCTCGCTCTGCGCCATGCGCTCCGTGGTCGGCGCCACGTATTCACCGATGACCAGCCCCAACACCACCACAACCAGGGCCGGTTTCATCGCCGACCAAACGATCCGGCGGATGGACACACCGGCCGCCCGGATGACCGTCAGCTCCGAAGAACTGGCCATGGCCCCCAATCCAACCAGGCACCCCATAAAAGCACCCAGTGGTAAGTAATCGTAAATTCGCCTTGGCAAGGTCAGAAATACATACCAGAGCGCCTGTAGGGTCTGGTAATCGTTGCGGGTGTCGTCCAGCTCGGCAATAAAGGCAAAAATCACATCCAGTGACAGCACCACCATCATCACCAGGAACATGGCACCCCCCACGGTGCGCATGACGTAGCCGTCAATTCTACGCATGGGCACCGGCCTCCTTTTCCAGGCGCCGCCGGTACAGCCAGGCCGGGCCAAACTGCAACCAAAGCCCCAGCGCCAGGAAAATCACATGCACCCACAGCATGCCTATCCACTCCGGCACCTTGCCGTCCGCCAGGGCGTCTCGCGCTACAATCAGCAAACCGAGGTAGGTGATGTAAACCAGCATCGCCGGTAGCAGATGGAAGAAACGGCCCTGGCGCGGGTTAACCCGACTTAGACGGACCGCCAGCAGAGTCACGATCGGCACGATCAACGGTAGCGAGAAACGCCAATGCAGCAGCGCCCGGTCCTCCGGGTTATCCGATTGCCAGAGCGCCTTGGTGCTGACGCCCTCCTCAAGTTCGCGGTTACCTGCTTCTCCGCCCATAACCTTGAGGCCATAGGCTTCGAACCGGGTAACATTGTAATCAAGCCTGCCGGGTTGCCCCTGAAACCGCCCGCCGTTCTCCAGAATCAGGAACCGGCTACCGGTTTCCTGATCGATCAACTGAGAACCAGACTCGGCGGTGATCAGGGTCACGCCTTGCCCGTTTCGATCATACTCTGCGATGAATACTCCCTGAAGCTGCCGCTTATCTTCGCTCAGTGCCTCTGTGTAAGTCACCCGGCTACCAGACGTAAAATCCTGAAATCGGCCCGGCGCCAGCATCTCGAATTCTGTGGCGGTGCGCGCTTCGTTGAAGATAGCCTCCACCTGCTTCATGCCCCACGGCGACACGTACAGGCTCATGCTGGCCACAACCAGCATCACCGGCACACAGCCAATCAGGGTTTTCGCGAGCAACTGCCTGTCGCTGACACCACAGGCAAACAACACCGTCATTTCGCTTTCAAGATACATCCGCCCGTAAGCCAGCAGAATGCCGATAAACAAGCCCAAGGGAAGAATCAGCTCCAGAAATCCCGGGAAGCGATACGCCATGATGGAGAGCAGAACGCCGGCAGGAATCTCGCCCTCGGCAGCATTGCCCAGGTACTTGATAAAGCGCCCACTCATAAACACCAGCAACAGGATGCCGGAAACAGCAAACATGCTGACCATGATCTGGCGAATGAGATAACGGAAAACGATGCTCAAATCGGTCTCTCTGGCAGCGCCGAAGCGTGAGATGGTCGATAACGGAAACTGCGGCTATTCTATGTAACCTTGGCGATGAATGACAGTACAAGCCCGATACGATAAAGCCATCGTAACGATATAAGCCTGCCGCTTGATTAATAGAGCTTTTGCCCCAATCCTATTGGCATCGGATGAACAACGCCTACCACATGCAATAAAGCACAACCTTACAACGGGAGTTGCCATGAATTTCAGCCTGAGCAGCAAAGCCATCACCGCCACCAAAACCGACTGCCTGGTGATCGCGGTGCCCGAAAAGGGCGAGTGGCCGGAAACCACAAAAGCAGCAGACGAAGCACTGGGAGGGCTGATCAAGCAACTTGAAAAAGCAGGCGACCTGACTGGCAAGAACGCGTCTGTCAACACCCTGCCCCTGGTAGACCAGCCATGGCACCGCGTAGTCGTGGTCGGCACCGGCAAAGACAGCGACCGCACGCCGGCGAGTTTTCGCAAGGCACTGATCGCCATGATGGGCACCCTGAAAGACGGCCCCTCCAAGAGCGCACTGATCTGCCTGGCCGACACCAGCCTGCAGGGCGAGGATGCCGTCAGCTCCGAAGAAGCCCGCCTGAACCTGATCGGACGTATTCTGGAAGACCAGCTGTACACCTTCAACGAGTTCAAGAGCGAGAAACCGGCTGCCCGCAAACTCAAGAAAGTGGTGGTTCAGGCCTCCGGTTCCGCCAAACCCCTGAAAGACGCCTTTAACCAAGGCCTGGCTACCGGGCGCGGCATGAATTACACCAAAGATCTGGGCAACACCCCGCCCAACATCTGCCACCCGGTCTGGCTCGCCGAGCAGGCCAAGACCATGGCCAAGGAATACGACTGCATCAAGACTGAAGTACTTGATGAAAAGCAGATGGAAAAGCTGGGCATGAACACCATCCTGGCGGTGGGCAAGGGTTCCAAACAGCCCCCGCGCCTGATCGTAATGGAATACCGTGGCGGCAAAGCCAAAGACAAACCCTACGTGTTGGTGGGTAAAGGCATCACCTTCGATACCGGCGGCATCAGCCTCAAGCCCGGCGAAGGCATGGATGAAATGAAATACGACATGGGCGGCTCCGCCAGCGTGTTCGGCACCATGAAAGTCCTGGCTGAAACCAAACCCAAGATCAACGTAGTGGCAGTGATCGCCGCAGCTGAAAACATGCCCGACGGCGGCGCCTCCCGCCCCGGTGACATAGTCACCACGTTGAGCGGCATGACCGTTGAAATCCTTAACACCGACGCCGAAGGCCGCCTGGTGCTGTGCGACGCCCTCACCTACGTGAAGAAATTCGACCCGGAAGCTGTGGTCGACATGGCCACACTCACCGGCGCCTGCATCATTGCTCTGGGCAACCAGGCCACCGGCCTGCTGTCCAATAACGACGAACTGGCGAACGAACTGTTGGCCGCTGGCGAACGCACCGGCGACCGTGCCTGGCGCCTGCCGCTCTGGGACGAATACCAGAGCCAGCTCGACAGCAACTTCGCCGACATGGCCAACATCGGCGGCCGCCCCGCCGGCACCATCACCGCGGCCTGCTTCCTGAGCCGCTTCGCCAAAGACTACCGCTGGGCCCACCTGGATATCGCCGGCACTGCCTGGAACTCCGGCAAAGCCAAAGGCGCCACCGGCCGCCCGGTCCCCCTGCTGGTCGACTACCTGATGACCCATGCAGGATAACCAACCGACCCCACCGGAACCCGGCAGCCCAGCTGCCGGCCCCTCCGGCCGGGAAGACAAGAACCAGCGCTACTGGTTCCACATCCTCGCCCAGAACACCCCAGCCGCCCGCAACCTCCACGCCGCCAAACTCGTGGACAAAGCCTGGCAGCAGGGCGACCGCGTGTGCATCCTCTGCGACACCGAAGAACAGGCTGAAGAACTGGACGACCTGCTGTGGAACATCACCCCCGATGCCTTCATCCCCCACAGCATCGCCCAAGACCCAACCACCCCCTGCCCCGACCCAGTAGGCATCCTCCTCTACCCACCGGCCGCTGTAGACTGGGATACCGTTATCGTCCTGTCCGCCAACCTGCCAGACGATGCCACTCAATATCGCCGCCTGGCCCTGGTCGCCCACAACGACCCGGCCGTACTGAACCAGGCTCGGGGACACTACAAGCAACTGCGGGCGATGGGGATTGAAGCGCGTGTACACGACATGCGAAAGCGCTAATTTTTATTAGCCACGGACACCCACTGACTTACACGGACAAAAAAACTCACCGGCGGACAGCACGAATTCCGACCTGTGGGGTTGGGGGTCGGCTTTCCAAAAATCTCGTAGGCCATGGATGGCCGAAGCGAAGCGTCACAAGGATGTGCCGCCAGGAGCGTTTTTTGGAAAGCCGACCCCCAACCCCACACGGCACTATACCAGCAGGCTACGTTTCACAGAGGTTCGCCGCATCAACAGCGACCATGTATAATCGGCCAATTCAAAATTTCCCTATGTGAATCAACCAAAACGGTCACTGCATAATCCCATGGAAAAAACCTACCAGCCAGAAAACATCGAGCGCCAGTGGTACGAAAACTGGGAATCCAAAGGCTATTTCCGCCCCAGCGGCGAAGGCGATTCCTACAGCATCGCCATCCCGCCACCCAACGTGACCGGCAGTCTGCACATGGGCCATGCGTTCCAGCACACCATCATGGACACCCTAACCCGCTTCAAACGCATGCAAGGCCGTAACGCACTGTGGACCGTCGGCACCGACCACGCCGGCATCGCCACCCAGATGGTGGTCGAGCGCAAACTGGCCGCAGAGGAAGACAAAACCCGCCACGACCTGGGCCGGGAAGAGTTCATCAAGCGCATCTGGGACTGGAAAGAACACTCCGGCGGCACCATCACCCGCCAAATACGCCGCCTCGGCAACTCCGTGGACTGGGACAACGAACGCTTCACCATGGACGACGGCTTCTACAAAGCCGTACAGGAAGTGTTTATCCGCCTGTACGACGAAGGCCTGGTATACCGCGGCAAGCGCCTCGTAAACTGGGACCCGAAACTCCACACCGCCATCTCCGACCTTGAAGTAGAGAACAAGGAAGAGAAAGGCTATTTCTGGCACCTGCGCTACCCGCTGGCAGACGGCCAAAAGACCCAGGATGGCAAAGACTACGTCATCGTGGCCACCACCCGCCCGGAAACCATGCTGGGCGACACCGCCGTGGCCGTACACCCGGACGACGAGCGCTACCAGCACCTGATTGGCCAGCACGTTTTGCTGCCACTGGTCAACCGCCGCATCCCCATCGTGGCCGACCACCACGCCGATCCGGAAAAAGGCTCCGGCTGCGTGAAGATCACCCCGGCCCACGACTTCAACGACTACGCCGTGGGCAAGCGCAACAACCTGCCCATGATCAACGTCATGACCCAGGATGCCAACATTCGCGAGGTGGCCGAAGTCTTCAATGCCGACGGCACCGAAAACACCGACATCGACGGCACCTTGCCCGCCGCCTACGCCGGCCTGACCCGCGAAGCAGCCCGTAAGCAGATCGTGGCCGACATGGAAGCCGAAGGCCTCGTCGAGAAGATCGAAGACCACGTACTGAGCGTACCCCGGGGCGACCGCTCCGGCCTGATCATCGAGCCGATGCTGACCGACCAGTGGTTTGCTGACGCCAAAACCCTGGCCAAGCCGGCCATTGAAGCGGTGGAAGACGGCCGCATCCAGTTCGTGCCCAAACAGTACGAGAACATGTACTTCGCCTGGATGCGTGACATCCAGGACTGGTGTATCTCCCGTCAGCTCTGGTGGGGCCACCGGATTCCGGCCTGGTACGATGCCGAAGGCAACATTTACGTGGGCCGCAACGAAGACGAAGTACGCCAGAAGCACAACCTGGCTGCGAGCCTGGAACTGAAACAGGACGACGATGTTCTGGACACCTGGTTCAGCTCCGCCCTGTGGACTTTCGGCACCCTGGGCTGGCCGGAAATCACCGAACGCCTGAAAACGTTCCACCCCACCGACGTGCTGGTGACCGGTTTCGACATCATCTTCTTCTGGGTTGCCCGGATGATCATGATGACCATGCACTTCATGAAGAACGAAGACGGCACACCTCAGGTGCCCTTCCATACCGTCTACGTGACCGGACTGATCCGGGACGAGCACGGCGACAAGATGTCCAAGTCCAAGGGCAACGTCATCGACCCACTCGACATGATCGACGGTATCAGCCTGCCCGAGCTTCTGGAAAAGCGCACCGGCAACCTGATGCAGCCGAAGCTCGCCGAAAAAATCGGCAAGCGCACCGAAAAGGAATTCCCGGAGGGCATCGCCGCCCACGGCACCGACGCCCTGCGCTTCACCCTGGCGGCCATGGCCACCACCGGCCGTGACATTAACTGGGACATGAAGCGCCTGGAAGGCTACCGTAACTTCTGTAACAAGCTGTGGAACGCCGCCCGTTACGTACTGATGAACACCGAAGGCGAAGACTGCGGCGTGAATGGCGAGCCGGTAGAGCTGTCTCTGGCCGACCGCTGGATCATCAGCGAACTGCAGCACTGCGAGCAGGAAGTCATCCGCCACCTGGACCAGTACCGCTTCGATCTGGCCGCCTACGCCCTGTACGAGTTCATCTGGAACGAGTACTGCGACTGGTACCTGGAGCTGTCCAAGCCGGCCCTGGGCGACGACAATGCCAGTATCGAAGCCAAACGCGGCACCCGCCGCACTTTGGTGCGCGTGCTGGAAGCTGTGCTGCGGCTGGCGCATCCGATGATGCCCTTCATTACTGAGGAAATCTGGCAGCGCATTGCCCCGCTCGCCGGCAAACAGGGCGACAGCATTATGCTGCAGCCTTACCCCCAGCCGGATGCCAGCAAGCAGGATGCTGCTGTAGCCGCCGATATCGAATGGCTCAAGGGCGTGATCGTGGCCGTACGCAACATCCGTGGCGAGATGAACATCTCTCCGGCCAAACAGGTTCCGGTACTGCTGAAAGGCGGCAATGTTGATGATGAGCGCCGCCTGAACGACAACCGCCAGTTCCTGATGTCTCTTGCCAAGCTGGAGAAGCTGGAATGGTTCGAGGGCGACAAAGCTCCCATGAGCGCCACCCAGCTGGTGGGCGAAATGGAAGTGCTGGTGCCCATGGCTGGCCTGATCGACAAGGATGCCGAACTCAAGCGCCTGGACAAGGAGCTGGAGCGCCTGAACAAGGAAATCGGCCGCCTGGAAGGCAAGCTGAACAACGAGAAGTTTACCGCTAAGGCGCCGGCTGAAGTGGTCGAGAAAGAGCAGGAAAAGCTGAAGGATGCGCAAGGCAGCCTGCAGCGGCTCAGCGCACAACGGGCTGAAATCGAGGCCATGTAAGGCCATGATTGCCATCCTAGGTGCCGGCTCCATGGGCCGGCTCTGGGCCGCAACGCTACCTGCCGGGCAGGTAGCGTTTGTGCCCCGCCCGGGCCAGGCGCCCGAACCCGCGAGCTACCGTTTTCAACCCCTTGAAGGCGAATCCTTCAGTGTCACGGTTCCCTGGCTACAACGCGGTCAGTCACCTGAATTGTTATTGGTGACCACCAAAGCCGGCGATACCCTCGAAGCCCTCAAAGGTGCCGTGTCCTCTATTGCCAGTTCGACACCCATTGTGTTGTTCCAGAATGGGCTGGGCAGCCAACAACAGGTTTCAGAAGCCTGGCCGCAACGCCCGGTGCTGGCAGCCTCCACCACCGAAGGCGCCAACCGGCCCGAACCGGGCCTGACCGTTCACGCTGGCCGCGGCGCCACCTGGTTAGGTGCTTTAAACCCTGCAGGGCAACCCCTGGTGGTCTGGGTCGCCCGGCAGCTTGGCGACAGTGGCCTTGCAGTCCACCCGGAACAGGACATACTTGGCCGGCTCTGGCAGAAGCTCGTCATCAACGCGGGCATCAACGCCTTTACCGCCATTCTGGACTGCCACAATGGCGAAATACTGGAGCAGCCGTATTACCAACAGTGGATAAACCCGTTGTGCGAGGAAATCAGCAGCCTGCTGGCTGCCGCCGGGCAACCGCAACAAACGCCGGCAGCTCTGCGCGAAAGTATTGAGGTGGTCGCCCGCAAAACCGCTGCCAACACCTCCTCAATGCGCGCGGATGTGCTGGCAGGGCGACCCACGGAAATCGACTTCATAAACGGTTACCTGGCACGACTGGGTCAGCAACACGGTATTCCGACCCCGGTGAACCAAATGCTCACTGAACAGGTACAACAACTGAACTGACTTTTACCAAAGGGAGCAACCGCATGGGCAACCGCCTGTCGAAAATCTACACCCGCACCGGCGACGACGGCTCTACCGGGCTGGCCGATGGCAACCGTATTGCCAAGAATGCGCAGCGCGTGGAAGCCATGGGCATGGCGGATGAACTGAATTGTCATATTGGTGTGTTGATCGAGACGCTGCCATCCGACGATGGCCTGATTGAGACGTTTCGCCGTATTCAGCATCACCTGTTTGATCTTGGCGGAGAGTTTGCCATCCCCGGCAGCAAGGTGATCAGCGACGACCACATCGAGTGGCTGGAACACACGTTGGACCAGTACAACGCTGACCTCCCACCGTTAAAGAATTTCATCCTGCCCGGAGGCTGTACTGCCGCAGCACAATGCCACCTGGCGCGGGCCGTTTGCCGTCGCGCGGAGCGTGTGGTAGTTGCGCTCGGCCACGAAGACTCCATCAATACCGCGTCCCGCCACTATCTGAACCGGCTGTCTGACCTGCTGTTTGTTATTGCCCGCGTGTTAGCCCGCCGGGATGGCAGCCAGGAAATTCTCTGGGAGCAAAAAAAATCCGGCCTCTGAGGGCCGGATTTTTTGATCACAGGTAAGAACTCTATACCTTGAACGCCTCTACCAAACGCTGAAGCGATGCCGTTAACTCAGACATCTGGCGGGACGACGCCAGCGTTTCCTCGGCGTTGGAAGCGGTGCTCTGCCCCAACTCGCCGATACGCTCCACGTTGGCATTCACGTTCTTGGCCACCGCGGACTGCTCTTCCGCGGCCTGGGCAATCTGGTGGCTCATATCCACAATCTCAGAGATGCCCGAAGCAATGCGGTCCAGCGCTTCGGTCACTTCACCAGACTTCTGAACCGTTTTCTCTGTAGCATCGTGGCTGGAGGTCATGGCGGAAACCGCTTCTTTGACACCACCCTGCAGGCGGGAGATCATGCCTTCAATCTCTTCAGTCGATTTGTGGGTGCGTTGAGACAATGAACGCACCTCATCAGCCACCACCGCAAAACCGCGACCCTGCTCACCGGCCCGGGCCGCTTCAATGGCCGCGTTCAGAGCCAACAAGTTGGTCTGCTCGGCTATGGCCTTGATTTCAACCAGCACCTGGCTGATGTTATCGCTGTCTGAACTTACCCGATTGATTACCTCTACCGCACCGGCGATTTCCGCCGCAAGACGGTTAATGGTTTGCACGGTAGCTGCCACAACCTGTCGGCCGGTCTCAGTATCACGCTCAGCACTGCCTGCGCTGTCCGCTACCCGGTGGGCACTTTCCGTGACCTCATTAACCGCCTCTACCATCTGCCCCATGGCTTCGTTAATCTGGCCTGTTTCTTCCATCTGGCGAGCCACCGCTTCACTGTTGGCTGCTGCCGTCTCGTTAACCCTCACCGCCTGACTGTCAACGTCATTCGTGGTCCCGCTGACAGAGCGGATCAATTCGGCAATCCGATCCGTCATGTTGTTAAACTCGGTGGTCAGCTCACCCAGCTCATCACGATTGTTAAGCTGGATGTGTGCCGTCATGTCACCAGCGGCGACGCTGCGGGCCGCCTCACTGAACCGGTTGATGGCGGTTCTTACTGACATAAAGAAGCCCACGTACAGGTACACCACCAGAAGCATCACACCGATCAGGGCACCTAAAATCAACCTGCGCTGGCCGGTCTCCCGCTGCAGGCGTTGTTCGAGGTTGCCGGAAACCACATCGAAAATGCTGTCATTAAGTGAATCGTAGTATTCCAACTGGGTGGTAACAGAGGCATCAAACTCCTGCCAGGGCTGCTCCAGACGCATTGGGGTGATGATGTTCAGGTCCAGCTGCTCGCGCAGCGCCATCAGGCTTTCATCAACCCGTTTCACAGCACCACCGGCCCGGTTTGACAGTTTGGGAGAGGTCTCAACCGCAACCGACAACGCCGGCGACAGCAGGGAACTGCGGTTGGTCAGCTGGTCATAGATTTCATTCAGGATTTCACTGAGGTTATAACCCACCTGGCCATCTACCAGCGCAAAGATGCCGTAAGAACGGGCCCTGCCGACAACGGTCCGCGCCTCAGGCAGCGCATTGCGGACCAGCCCGAGCAGCAACAGGTTTTCCCGGGAGGCATCCTGCCCCAGGCCGGAAATCTCAATGGTCGCCGGCAACAGGGCCAGCACTTTCTGGACAAACTCGTGGTAATACTTGAATTGAGGATCTATGTTGCCCTGGTAGTTGTCGTCCTGCTTTAGTTGTTCCCACTCTGCCTGCAAGGCCAGAACCTGATCCTTCCAGGAACCCGAAGAATCGAACGAACGGTTGTTTCCAGCAAGATCTGAAAACAGGCCATCGATCTGCTCCGCCGCTGCACCTGCCTTACCCAAAAGTTCGTCTTCATCCTTTAGCACACCCGGTGCCTGATAGTCGCGATACGCCATAGACGCAGACAATAGCTGGTCTACCTTGCGAAGATCGGCAAGGCCCTCGATACCGCGGGTCATGGTTTGAACGGATTGATTGAGGCTGGAAATAACCAACCACGACAGGACAATGATCGGGCCCAGGAACAAGATACTGATAAGGCTGAACTTGTAGACCATGGGCAGCCGATTCATCAGGCTAACAGCTGGATTGATCAAATATTTCACGGTGCCCTCTCGCTGATTCTAATAAATGAATCTTGATTGTTTGTTTGATTATCGCCCAAGGTCGGAAAAACTTAATCACCTTTAAGTGTTATTCTGTAATGTCTCTTTACAGTTGCTCAGACCACGCCGGCAATGACCAGCAATGCGGCAGCGCAGATCCACACCAGCATGCTTCGGTTTAACAGTCCCCGTATAGCCGCCAGGCTGCGCCCACCAAAACTTGTCCACTCATCCGGGTGCAACCGCGCAAACTGCGCTGGATCCATTGCATACCCGGTTAACGACCCGTTTGCGGAAATCATGAGGACTTCTGAGGTTTTTCTTCCAAAACCGGGAAGGACTCTCTTCGCTTCCCTCGACCAGCCGGCAAGATCACCGGCCAGCCCCAGGGTGCAGGACAGCAAGCGTGCAGGAATCCAGCTGGCCAGATTGGCCAGGGCTCGGAATCGGGCACGAGCTGCCTGTTGCGGCCATTGTTCAGACAACGCCACCAGCCCGCGGGCAACCAGTGCAGCACCTATTCCACCCACCACGTACCAGAATGCCACCAGGAAGAACCGTTCAAATACGCCGATCACCAGAGCCTTGGATAACGACAGATGCATAGCCTCTGGTGACAGCGCGGCGCCCCGTTCTTCTGGAGGCAAGCGGTTCTGGATCTGCCGCCAGGCAGCCTGCATGTCACCCCGGCTCCAGGCTGCCGAATAGTCACTTAGCTGGCGCCGCCAACCCGGCGCCCCCATCAGCAACACCAGCACAATCAGTTCCAGCGGATAGGCCGCCAGCCGGTACCCATACCATTCCAGTAGATACACCGCGCCCACCAACCCCAGGCCGGGCAGCAAAACCCAGATCAGTCCTGAGGTAATCGCATCCTCCCTTCCCGCCTGAATTTTTGCGCCCCGGTGAAACCAGGCACGCCAAAGCACGTCGCCATCCAGCCGGTTTCGGCTATCCAGTTGGCGCCGAATAAGGTAGGCCAATAGAAACACGACAAACACCATTCAGGCGATCTCCTCATGTGCCAACAGCTGGGAAAAATACGACCAGTCGAAAGCTGGGCCAGGATCGGTTTTCCGGCCGGGCGCAATATCGCAGTGGCCGGTAATGCGCTCGGCGCTGATTTTGGGCCAAGCCATCATGGTCAACCGCGCCATGCCTGCCAGCGTACGGTACTGTTCGGGCGTGTAGGGAATATCGTCCGCTCCCTCCAGTTCAATACCGATGGAGAAGTCGTTGCACTCTTCCTGCCCGTCAAAACAGGACCGACCGGCATGCCAGGCCCGGTCCAGGCAACTGACAAACTGCAACACTGAACCATCGCGACGCACCAGGGCATGAGCGGAGACCTGCATGGCGGCGATGGTTTCAAAATAGGGATGGGCGGCTGGGTCGAGCCGGTTGCAGAAAAAGTCTTCAATCTCCGTTCCCCCGAATTGTCCCGGAGGCAGGCTGATGTTGTGCACCACCAGCAGGGAAATGGCAGTGCCTTCAGGTCTTGCACCAAAATTCGGCGAGGGCACCCATCGGCTGTCAGGGTAACGACCAGTCAGCCTTAACTGTTCAGCCTGACTAGAGAGAGAGTCGTTGTTATGCTTGCTGTCTTGGTTGAAAGGGTCAGAGATTGGCAAGGCGTATCCACTGTCGCTTTATGATGTTCAATCGATTGAATCACAAAGCGACGGTGGATGCTATGGATGGAACGGGACGGAATCGCGCCTTCAATCTTTTCGACTATGGCGGAGGTTATCGATGATGGATTCCAGCGCCCGGTCAAAAATCAGGCCGTCGTCCAGAAGCGTAATAACGCCGTCCTGCAGCGCCACCGCCAGGTCATCCCGATGGTATTCTGCCACCTTGGCGCCGCTGCGGTTGACAAAAATGTACTTGCCGGTTGCCTTGATAAAAGCCGCCAGCTTGCAGCGCACACGAGTATCATCGCGCACCATCTCGATCCACGAGCCAACCCGCAGCTGATCGGCCCGGGCCAGCCATTCCGCAGCAACAACGGGAGCAGACGGCGCTTCTTTCTCAGCCGCAGGTGGTTCCGTTGCCGGCTGCGCGTCACTTTGAACGCTTTCCGCCACGACCGGCTCGCTGTCAGACTGCGCAACATCCTCTGGAACATCGGCATTCACCTGAGGCTCTTCCTGCGCCAGCATCTGCTCCGGCTGATCCAGTTCCTCTGCCGCCGGGGCATGCTCCTCCGGCGCCTTCCCGACATCACTGACCGGTGCCGTTACCAGCTTCTGGAAGACATCAACATGGGCCAGTTCCAGGTCGCGAATGGCAGCGTCGGTTGAGAATGGGTCCCAGGAAATTTCCTGCAAAGCACTGCGGAGGTCCTCAACCACTTCCGGTATTGCCCGAAGCAGCTCAGAGCGGGTTTCATCCGTTACCGGCCTTGGATCCACGCTCCATATCAGGCGCTCGGTCACTGTGCAGGCGGACTGCCATTGCTCGCTTTCTTCGCCCTGACGCAGTACCACCCACTGCAGATAACGCGTCCAGGGCTCGCTGAGAATCTGCATCACCGCAGCCGGTATATCACGCCCGGCCGTCTCTTCCTGAATGAGGTTGGTGGCCGCCTGGCTTGCACGTTCCTGACGAGCCCGACCTTCTTCGGCGTCTCGAAGACGCTGCTCAACCAGCTCACGACGGCGCCGGTCCAGATCCATAAAGTGACCGAAATCCTTGAGCAATTCCTCAAACAATCCGACATTGTCGGTAAACTCGTTCAAGACACGATCGACCACTTCTTCGATTTTTTCCCGGAGCGGGTCCCGCATACCCTCGCGCTTTTCGGACCAGCCAATCGCAGACAGCGCCAGCTCATTCAACAGCTTGCGAACCGGATGACCGCCACGATTGAAGAAATTGCGATCGCTCAGAGCAACCTTCAGGACCGGAATCTGCAAACGCCCGATCAGCGCCTTCATCACCGGATGCAATTGCCGATCTTCCAGTATGAAATCGAACAGCATCGAGACGAGATTGACAACATCGCCGTCCACTTGACCCAGAGTAGCTTTCTTGCCGCCAGGCTCCTGCAGGACCGAGACAATCTGCTGGCGCAGTGGCACCACTTCCACCCCGGATACCTGCGTAAGAGAACCTTGCAGATCACTGAGCCGGGCCATCAACCCGCCGGTATCGAGTGTCACAACACCCCCAGGCAGACTGCCTGCACCGGGAGATGCCTCCCCCTGATGCAACAGCGCACTCAATTCCGAAAACGTGGGGAAACTGGCAGTACCGCTCGCCCCGGATTCGACACCCGCCTGTCCTGGCGACAAAGCCGGGGCTCCAGCCTGTGGCGCCGGCCTATTTGCCTGGGGCGACGAACCGCCGACCGGTGCCCGGCGCATATCTGGCAACACCCCTTCGGCTACCAGAGTTTTATTGGCTTGGTCATACAGGGCTGCAAGCTTATCCACCAGCAGGCGTTCAAAAAGCTTGAGCACAACCAGCTTGGCACGAATATCGATATCCAGGTCCGAACAGGCCTCAGCAATTCCGCCACAGATAACCTCGGGGCTCAGGGGCATCTGATCATCAGACATCTGAATCTCGGGCATTAGGTGGCGCACGCGCGCCGCCAGCATCCGGGCCGGCTCCTGGTAACGATTACGCAGCTTGGTCACCAGGTTATCAATGGCAACCTGCTGCTCCAGTTCGGAATGGTCTAAAAGGCTCAGGGAGTCCTGGTCGACTTCCTCCAGGGCCGAGCCGGAGCGCAGCGGCTTGAAGCGCCCAAAGTCATTGAACGCCTGGCTGACATACTGAAGCATCGAGACCGCCATGGATTTGCGGCGCAGCCTTAGCTCCCGCATGGCATCGAAGTAAGCTGTCTGGTCCTGATTAGAGCCAGCCCGATCCGCAAGGGCAAACAGACTGTCGTCTGCCTGCTCGAAGAACGACCCCAGCACAGATTTCAGAGACTGACCGGATGCGTCACGTAACCGTATCAAAGCAGGCGGAAGCGAAAACCGGCCCACCGGTTTCTGGCCGGATAAATGGACAACCTTGTTATCGTGCGCCATGGAGATGCTCCGGTGTTGATCGGCAATATCGCTGGGAATTTCGACTAATGCCATGATACGGCCGATCATCGTCACCTTGTGTCAGAATTTGTCACCTTTTGTGTAACAACGACCTGCGTCACATTTTAGCAGTTATTGGCCAGGGCATTTTGCGAAACGGCAGGCTGGCAGTAGAATTGCCGGGCTCGCAGATTTCAACTCATCCAGACCGCCGGAAACCCGACATGATTTCCCCTGAACTGCTCCGCCAGGCCCGAATTGAATCCGTTGCCCAAAGCCTTCGCGAGGACATTGGTGATGGCGACATTACCGCCATGCTGATTCCGGCGGATAAAACCGCAACCGGCCGGGTGATCACTCGCGAACCGGCACGCCTGTCAGGGCGCGCCTGGGTTGAAGAGGTGTTCCGTCAGGTGGACCCGGCAGTGGAACTGACCTGGTTTTTCAAAGACGGCGATGATCTGGCGGCCGATGACGTTATCTTCCGGATGGCTGGCCCAGCCCGATCACTCCTGACCGCAGAGCGAGCCGCCCTTAACTGGCTACAAACGCTGTCTGGCGTTGCCACCACCTGCGCGGCCTATGCAGCGAAGGTCGCCCACACCCGTGTGCGATTGCTGGATACCCGGAAAACCCTGCCAGGCATGCGGCTAGCGCAAAAATACGCGGTCACCTGCGGCGACTGCGACAATCACCGCCTGGGCCTGTGGGATGCCTTTCTGATCAAGGAAAACCACATTGCCGCCTGCGGCTCGATTGCCAGCGCCATCAGTGAAGCCCGGCGCATTGCACCGGGCCGCCCGGTGGAAGTGGAAACGGAATCGATGGACGAACTGAATCAGGCCCTGAGCGCAGGGGCAGACATCATCATGCTGGATGAATTCTCGCTCGACGACATGGCTGAAGCCGTGCGCATTACTGCCGACAACGCAAAGCTGGAGGCCTCAGGCGGTATCAATGCCCAGACATTGGTACCGGTGGCGGAAACCGGGGTGGATTACATCTCCATCGGCGCCCTGACCAAAGACGTCAGGGCCATCGACCTCTCCATGCGGCTGGATTGACCCCACCGCCTGGAGCCGAATTCAGCTACCAGACAACAACCGGTCCATTTCTTCGAGGGCCAGGATCAGACCCTGGCCAGACTGTGCCCGCCCCCGAAAATGCTCTTCCGCCATGGGCGCAATGCCAGACACTGAGGGTAACGGCTGCCCCGCCTCCACCAGCGCTTTCATTTTCTGCAAGAAGACAAATTGAAGCCACTGAGTGAACTCCATAGTGTCCAGGCAGAACGGCTGAGTGCTTCGGAACGCATGCTCCGGCGGTGGGTTCACCTCCCAAACGTCCAGCCGCCGAAGCTCAATCTCGATTCTCAGCAGGCTGTCGGTTACCAGGCCCACTTGGTGCGCTCGATTACTCATGGTCACCTGATCAATCGGCCAAGGGCTCAAGTTCAACCGACTCACCATGCAATACCCGATACAGATCTTCAAACTGTCGGGTTAACGCGTGCTTCGGCGCCAAATGAATCAACGGTTGCCGGCTTTGATGGGATTCTTTCATTTTCACCGAGCTGGATAGCCGCACTGGCAACACTGGCAGCCCCTCTTCCATGAGCTCTTTCACCAACTGCTTGGGCAGACTGGCACGCGGCTGGAACTGGTTGGCGATGATGCCCTCCACTACCAGCTCCTGGTTGTGATCTTCCTGCAGCTCTTTGATTTCATGCAGAATGTTGTACAGCGCCTGGCGGGAGAAATCATCACAGTCGAAAGGAATCAAACACCGCTGAGCGGCAATCAAAGCCGAACGAGTGTAAAAATTCAGGGCAGGCGCGGTATCGATATAGATCTCGTCGAACGAATCGTTGAGTTTTTTCAGGAATTCACGGAGCTTATAGATCTTGTGCTTGGCTTCGAGTTTGCGCTCCAGAAAATCCAGCTCCGGGCTGGACGGCAGAACGAACAGATTGTTGAAAGATGAGGCATGCACAAACTCATCCGGGCGGCGGGTGAACATACTGAAGGCAACGGTCTGCTCCAGAAGATCCGCGGCGGTGTCTTTGAGTTCAGACGCCGGCTTACCCAGCAGGTAATGCGTTGAGTTACCTTGCGGGTCCAGATCCACCACCAGGGTGCGCTTGCCCCGGGCCGCGCTGATCGCCGCCAGGTTACAGGTAATGCTGGACTTACCCACACCACCTTTTTGATTGAATACAACCCGTCTCATGTCGTCTCTCCAATGGCCTTTATCGTTATAAATCCGTCACTACCACCCCATTACCGACTTCACAAACGGAATGGTTAATCTCCGCTGCGCCTGCAGGGAGTTCTCATCCAGTGTGTCCAGAATCCCAAGCAGTTGACCAAGGCGGCGCGGAGCCCGGCGCATAATAAAACCGGCCACATCATCGCTCATCACCAGACCACGCTGCTCGGCCCTGGCCATCAAAATTCTTGATCGGTCTTCGTCCCGGTAAACCCCAAGCTGAACCAGTAAGCCGTGTGCAAGCCGGGAACCAAGATCAGCCAATCCGAACGGCAACGCCGCCGGCACCTCCGACAGAGTCACCATCAACAGACCCTGGCGGTCCAGAATCCGGTTGTACAGATGGAAAACGGCTTCCTCCCAGTGAGCATCACCCGCTATCAGGTCAAGGTCATCCAGGCAAACCACGTCATGCCCTTCCAATCCCGCAAGCGCCTCCGGCCCAAACGGCATCAACTCACCGATACTGATGCAAACGGCACTCTGGCCCCGCTGCTCGGCAAAATGACAAACCGCTTGCAACAGATGACTTTTACCAGTGTCGGAGTCACCGCAAATCACCACAACAGGTGCTCCGGCCGGTTGCGTGCAAACTGCCTCCAAACGAAGCGCCGCGTCATGATTGCGGTCGCCATGGAAGTTATCAAACCGGGCGTCGTCACGGAGCTTCACCCCGAGAACCATCTGTGACGTGGTCATGAGCGTTTGGCTCTCCAGGCGCGCGCACCCCAAATCAGAATGTAATGGCAGCCGCTGAATATCGCCGAAATGGCCACGAGCAATAGACCGACCTCCATCACCCAGGCTTGCATTGGCAGATCAGCCATCAGGATGATAATGGCCAACGCCACGAGAATCTGGATAAAGGTATTGATTTTGCCTGGAATGCTCGGCTCCATCTCGAAACGGCCAACACCATAGTGATACATCAACGCACCGCAAACAATGACCAGATCGCGGCCCAGCACCAGTGCGAATAGCCAAAGCGGAATGATACCGGTGATGGTCAACATCAGGTAAGCAGTGATCAGCAATGCCTTGTCAGCCAGCGGATCGGCAATGGCGCCAAGCCGGGAACGCCAGTTAAACTGCCGGGCCAGAAAGCCATCCATAGCATCAGTTGCGGCGGCAAGAAAGAAAATCAACAACGCCTGGCGATAGTTTCCTTCCAGCAATGCCCACGCGAACGGAACAATCAACAATATCCGCAGGAATGTCAGGGCATTGGGAATCCATCGCCAACGCTGCAAAGTCACGCGCAGACCTCCGCCGTCGCCTAGTTGCCGCCACCACGGACAACCGGAGCCGGCTGCCAGCGGTAGTAAAGCACCTGGTACAGGGATTCGAACGCCTGCTCGGCATCCTGTTCGTCGCCGTCATCGAGCGGCTGATACACGAACATGGCGCCCTCCGGGGACTGGTCGCCGGCCTCGCCCGGCTCCTCAGCACCGTTCGGTTCGGCAACTGGCGCTGCTGCGGTCGCACTAAGCGGTGCAGGTACGGTTTCCTCTGGCTGCCCGTCCATGACCACGAAGCGGGGATCAAGCGCAATGTACTCTTTCAGCTGGTCCAGTTCGCCTGTAAAGGTCACCTGAACGGTCATACGCTCGTTACGCACTCGGGAGGCGCCGACAGACACCACTGGCGTAAAGCTGTTCAGAGCCTTTCCAACATTGCCGTAGTCGGCAAGGGAATTAACTCCCTCCAGCACGATATCCACTCGCGGCGCCTCACTTACCTCGCCGGCAGCGACCGCGTAGCGGCTGGCATAGGCATCGGCCCAGCGGCCAACAGCACGCCGTGCGAGTTCTTCCGGGTCTGCTGCGGTCACCGATTGTTCCGAGGCATCCATGCTCATACCGTCAAACACCCAGCCCGCTCGCCATTGACCACCAGAGCGACTGACACGCATGAGTGCCAGGGCATCGTGAGACAGGTCCGACGATGCTTCCTTAATGCGGCCCACAAACTGGCCCCAGAGATCCGACAGCAGCGCCCGGTCTCCCTGGACACTCTGCGGCGGAAAGGCCAGGGGTAAGCCACGCTCTTCCGCTGCCGCCAGGAACGCCCTGCGCCACTCAGCAACGGTGCTGTCGCCGCGTTCACCGTCATCCGCTGCTGCAGTCAGCAGCTTGCGTTCACCACGATCTTCGATCGCAGCCCAAACCAGTGTTAGCGGGCGATTCGCGCCCCAGACCGGGGCATTGATCGACGCCAGGGCGCGATTGACGCCAACCGCCCCGAAGCTCATCTGCAACCTGGAATCCCCCCCCTCTCGACGCACCTGGTAGGCCAGCAGCAGGGACTCCGCATTCTTAAGCAAATCGTCTACGCCCTCACGCTGCAGCACGTCCCGACTACCAGAAACCCTGACCATTACGCGCCGGAGCCCCTCAGCGTAACCTGCCTTGAGATCATTCGAGCCGGTTCCGTCTACCGCCACCTCAACGTTATACAATCCCGACACCGTGACTGCCGACGCAGTCCCGGCCCACAGCATTGACAATGCTCCGGCCAATACCAGCCAAAGAGCCATTGCCCGGAAAGTCCGAACGTCATTTTTTTCCGTTCCAGTCATGTAACACCCTGCCGTTCCCATGATTGGCGCACAGGATACACCATCACCACAAACGAGAGTAGCAAGGCCCCGTTGCAGGTTGGCAATGATGTACCCTGAATATTTGCACGCTTTACCGAATTCCGGTTGGAGCGCCCGTGCGCACCTGTTAAAATCCGCCGCCTGACCCACAGGCCAACGGTTACATTTCCATGAGCGAACAGAAGCCTTCCCTCACCTATCGCGATGCCGGCGTTGATATCGACGCAGGTAACGATCTGGTCAACCGCATCAAGAACACGGCAGCCCGTACCCGCCGCCCTGAAGTCCTCGGCGGGCTTGGCGGCTTCGGCGCCATGGTTTCCATCCCGGCCGGTTACCGGGAGCCGGTGCTGGTCTCGGGCACCGATGGCGTTGGCACCAAACTGCGCCTGGCCATGCAACTTGAAAAGCATGACAGCATCGGTATTGATCTGGTCGCCATGTGCGTGAACGATCTGATCGTGGGCGGCGCAGAGCCCCTGTTTTTCCTGGATTACTACGCTACCGGCAAGCTGAACGTGGACATTGCCGCCCAGGTCGTGGACGGCATCGGCAAGGGCTGCGAGTTGTCCGGCTGTGCACTGGTGGGTGGCGAAACCGCCGAAATGCCCGGTATGTACGAAGGCGAAGACTATGATCTGGCCGGTTTCTGCGTCGGCATTGTCGAGCGCAGTGAAGTCATCGATGGCAGTCGCACCCAGCCGGGTGATGTGATGCTGGCCCTGGGCTCCTCCGGCCCCCACTCCAACGGCTACTCACTGATTCGCAAGATTATCGAAGTCAGCGGTGCCGACCTGAGCCAGCCAATGGGTGACACCACCCTGGCTGACGCACTGATGGCGCCCACCCGCATTTACGTGAAGAACATACTGCAACTGATTCGTGAAGTGGACGTGCGGGCACTGTCTCACATCACCGGCGGCGGCCTGCCGGAGAATATCCCCAGGGTGCTGCCGGCTGGCACAGTTGCCGCCATCGACACCCAGAGCTGGGAACTGCCACCGGTGTTTCAGTGGCTGCAAAACTCAGGCGGTGTTGCCTGCGAGGAAATGTACCGCACCTTTAACTGCGGTATTGGCATGATTATCTGCGTTCCTGCCGAACAGAAAGAGCTGGCCATGGATGCCCTCAACGCCATGGGCGAGCATGTATGGCAGGTAGGTGTCATTGAGGCAGCCGGCGCAGCCGATGATGAGCCGAAAGTGCGCTACGCACCGGGGTTACTCACGGCATGAAGGCTGATCCCGCGCCACTCCCAACCATCCTGGTATTGGCTTCCGGCAGCGGCACCAACCTGCAGGCATTGATTGACGCCTCGCGGGAAAGGGACTTCCCGGGCGACATTGTCGCTGTAGGCTGCAACAAACCGGGAGCCTTCGCCCTCGAGCGGGCAGCCCAGGCCAACATAAAAACCTTTGTGATCAATCACAAAGACTATGGCAGCCGGGAAGAATTCGATGGCGCCCTGATGGCCGAAATCCGCCGCCATAACCCGGACCTGATCGTGCTGGCAGGCTTTATGCGGATTCTGACCGAAGACTTCGTTCGTGCCTTCCGCGGCAAGATGCTGAACATTCATCCTTCCCTGCTGCCCGCCTACACGGGCTTGAACACGCATCAGAGAGTGCTGGAAGCCGGCGACAAGGTGCATGGTGTATCCATCCACTTCGTGACCGAAGAACTGGATGGCGGGCCGGTGATCGCCCAAGCCGAGGTAGCCGTTCAGGACGGCGACACGCCTGAATCACTGGCCGAGCGGGTGCAGCAACAGGAGCACGTGTTATACCCGATCGTGGTTCGCTGGTTTTGCGAAGGCCGGATTCAACTGGCAAGTGACGGCGTGCTGTTTGATGGCGAACCCCTGTCACAACCCATGAGGTTACCCGCGAGCTGAACAGATTGTCATCTCCCTCGGGCTTCTGGGAAGCTACACTGTCGCAAACACCTACAGTGAAAGAGGCTCCGGATGAAGACACTCAGAGCATCCTTGCGCATCGTTACCTGGTTGGCCGGACTCTGGTTCGGCCTGGTCTCGGTAACGGTTGCCGCCGCCGATACTCAAGACACAACCCCAGCCCTTTTCCCTCACGAGGCCACCTACTCTGCGTCCATGTCAAAAGGCATCAGCCTCAGTGGTGCTGGCACGCGCAGCCTGACCGATCAGGGTAATAATGTCTGGCTGTATCGCACACAGGTGAGATCGTTCATCGCTGACATCGACGAATCGGTGGTCTTGCTCTGGGAAGACGACCGCGTGGTTCCGCTGCGTTAC
Source organism: Marinobacter sp. LQ44 (assembly GCF_001447155.2). NCBI lineage: Bacteria > Pseudomonadati > Pseudomonadota > Gammaproteobacteria > Pseudomonadales > Marinobacteraceae > Marinobacter > Marinobacter sp. LQ44. The sequence goes on from NZ_CP014754.1 coordinate 708,640, forward strand.
CGCTACAGCCTGAAAGGCCTGATGATTCGTAACCGGGAGCAGTCCATAGATTTTGACTGGCAGGCTGGTATTGCCAAAGGTAAATACCGCGGCAAAGCCTTTGAGCTGGAACTCAAGGACGGAGCGCTGGACCCACTGGGCTTTCAGCTGCAAATGCACCAGGATCTGAAAGCCGGCAAACGGGACCTGACCTACAACATCATTGATAAGGGCCGCTATAACGAGGATCGTTTTGCGGTGGTAGACGACGACAGCACCATCAATACCAATGGCCAGACAACACAAACCCTGAAGGTGGAAAAAGTGCGTGGCGAGGATTCCAAGCGCCAGACCTTGATGTGGATAGATCCAAACCAGGGCCACCTGCTGCTCAGGCTACTGCAGATAGAGCCGGATGGCAGCGAGTACGAGCTAAAATTGAAAGACGCAACCATTCGCGACTGATTACCCGTCGGGCGACTCTCCGGCTCTAACGGCCGGACTCCGCCCAGACCGTTTTTACCTCATCGGCGATAATCCTTAACCCTTCTGCCACCTGTGCGTCATCCTGGGAGTAGGTAACTCGCAGGCACTCGTGGCGGTGGCGCCAATGATCATCTGCCAGGCCCGGGAAGAAATAGTGGCCAGACACCACCAGCACCCCTCTCTGCTTGAGCCGCTGATACAGCTCCAGGCTGGAAATCGGAAGATCCGGAAACCACAGCCACAGGAACATGGCGCCCTCTGGCTTGTGGATGTACCAGCGGCAACTGTCCTCACCCATGGCGTCACGAAACGCCTCCACAGCTCTTTCCATCTTGGCTTTATAGAACGGACAAACCACATCACGGCTCAGTGACAGGATCTCACCAGAGCGCACCAAAGGCTCGGCCAGCATGGCACCAAAACTTCCGGTCGCCAGGTTCATGATGGCGTTAATGCCAGACAACGCCTTGATGATCGGCTCCGCCGCAATCACGATACCAGTGCGAGCCGCCGGCAAACCCAGCTTGGACAAACTCAGGCACAGAATAATCTGCTCGTTCCAGGTGGGCTGGGCGTCCACAAATAGCAGGCTCGGAAAGGGAGTGCCGTAAGCGCCATCTACAATCAACGGAATATCGTGTTGTCGGGCCATCCCCTCCAGCCTCGCCAGCTCTTCATCAGTAATCACATTACCGGTCGGGTTGGTGGGCCGGGATACGCAGATAGCGCCGGTTTCACCGGTCACTTCCACCGCATCAAAATCCACCCGATACTTGAACTCATGGGCATCGGTAAAAGAAATATCCGGCCGCACGGCCTGAAACAGACCGGGCTCGATACCAGCATCGGCATAGCCAATGTATTCCGGCGCCAGGGGCAGCAGGATGTGTTTGCGGTGACCATCGCCGTAGTCGCCACCAAACATGTTGAACAGCATGAAGAACGCCGCCTGGCTGCCATTGGTCAGGGCGATGTTCTCGGGCTTCAGCCCCCAGTTGTATTCCTTGTTCAGCAATTCCGCCAGCGAGGCGATAAATTGCTTCTCACCCTGGGGGGGATCATAAATCCCGACCAGCCGGCGCATCTGCCCCTCATCTGCCGCGATACCCGCCAGAATTTCCTGCACCCGCTCCTGAATCTCGGGAATATGCCCGGGATTACCGCCTCCCATCATGATCATCCCCTCACCGGAGGCCATGGCGTTACCCAGGTCATCCATCAGGGAGGTGATACCGGCGTCGGCGGTGAACTTACGACCAAAAGCAGAGAGTTTCATGGCACTGATCCGTTCTACGGGCAATTCAATAGGTAGCTGATAAGTGTAGCGTGAACCGGAGCGGCTCAGCTATCGAGTGAAATACCGAGATTGCTGACGCCTTCGTTGGCGGCATCCGCCTTGAGTTCGGCGATAAAGTCTTCAAGTGGCGTGCGCTGGCGCTTGAGGGCAAGCACGGTGTCGCGTTGGAAGATTTTATCTTCCTTGAGCAGCGGATGCTGTTCAAACAGGCGCACCAGCTGGTCTTCATCCAGTTCTTCGCCCTCAGACATTTCCACAAAGTCCATAATGGTCCTGGTGGCCAGCTGGGATGCGTCGGTTGCGCGGTGTTTGTTGGGGTTCAGGCGGTTGAGCAGCGCCTGTTCCAGCAATTGACAGAAGTCGAAGGCCGGGTAAACACCGTAGGCGTCGTAGTCGTCAACATTGGGGCACAGGCTCTCGAGCTTGGTCAGCAGCTGGGGGATGGCCGCTTCGGTGGCCTCCTGCTGGAGTGTGTCCCAGGCCAGGTCAAGCAGCTGGCGCATTTTGCCACCGCTTTTCATGCCGACGGCATCAGCGAACAGCGCGTAGTTGGGAAAGGCCCTTTCGGCCAGGGCCAGCAGGAAGGCGCATTCGCGCCAACCCTGCAGTTGTGAGACGGCTTTAAGAAACTGGTTGGCGTTCATGTCCTGGGCAGGGTCACGCCGGTCTGGCCAAGGTACTTGCCGCCTCGGTCTTTGTAGCTGGTTTCGCAGATTTCGTCGGATTCGAAGAACAGCATCTGGGCGACGCCTTCGTTGGCGTAGATTTTCGCTGGCAGGTTGGTGGTGTTGGAGAATTCCAGGGTGACCTGGCCTTCCCACTCGGGTTCCAGCGGGGTAACGTTGACGATGATACCGCAGCGAGCGTAGGTGCTTTTGCCCAGGCAGATGGTGAGCACGCTTCTGGGGATGCGGAAGTATTCCACGGTGCGCGCCAGGGCGAAGCTGTTCGGGGGGATGATGCAGACGTCGCCGGTGTAGTTGACGAAGCTGTTTTCATCGAAGTTCTTTGGGTCTACGGTGGCGCTGTGGACGTTGGTGAAGATTTTGAATTCGTTGCTGCAGCGTACGTCGTAGCCGTAGCTTGAGGTGCCGTAGGAGATGACGCGGCCTTTTTCGCTTTCCCGAACTTGGCCGGCTTCGAAGGGTTCGATCATGCCGTGTTGTTCGGACATCCGGCGGATCCACTTGTCGGATTTGATGCTCATGGTGAATTCTCGTTTCCAGCTGGGAAAAATTGGGGCGTAGTTTACCTTGTCCCTCGGTGCCTGTCGAAGGTCTGGCGCCTGACTCTCCTAGCCTTCTTGGTTTTGTGCGGGGCAGCGGCAGGGATAGCTTTCCAAAAAACGCTACGAGCACATCCATGTGCGCTTCGCTCCGGCCATCCATGGCCTACGAGATTTTTGGAAAGCTATCCCTGCCCCTGCCAACAAAACTCTGGTGGAATCGCCGCCAACAGAGCTGCACCACATACGAGGTATATTCTTACTCGCCTGACTCCAACTACCTATTGGCTTAACTCGTTAGTGCTCGGTGACGGAAACACTAGAAATAGTCCCACCAAGATTCCGCTCCCGGGTAGACAACTCCGCCCCCACTCTTCTGGCGATATCCAGATAGCGCCGGGCCACTTCGGAATCCGGTTCAGCCGCGACGGTCGGGGCGCCGCTGTCGGTTTGTTCGCGGATGGTCATATGCAGGGGTAGCTGGCCCAGGAGGGTGGTTTCGTATTCTTCTGCGATGCGTTCGCCGCCGCCGTGGCCGAAGAGGGGTTCTTCGTGGCCGCAGTTGGAGCAGATGTGCACGCTCATGTTTTCGACCACGCCCAACACCGGGATGTCGACTTTGCGGAACATTTCGATGCCTTTTTTGCCGTCCAGCAGGGCGATGTCCTGGGGGGTGGTGACGATGACGGCGCCGGTGACCGGGACTTTCTGGGCCAGGGTGAGCTGGATGTCGCCGGTGCCGGGGGGCATGTCGATGATGAGGTAGTCGAGTTCATCCCAGAGGGTTTGCTGGAGTAGCTGCATCACCGCACCGCTGACCATGGGGCCGCGCCAGACCATGGGGGTTTTGTCGGTGGTGACGAAGGCCATGGAGTTGGCTTGCAGGCCGTGGGCCTGCATGGGGACGAAGTATTTGTTTTCTCGCACGTCCGGGCGTTTGCCTTCGGGTACGCCGAGCATCATGCCGATGCTCGGGCCGTAGATGTCAGCGTCGAGGATGCCAACCCGGGCGCCTTCGGCCTGCAGGGCCAGGGCGAGGTTGACGGCGGTGGTGGATTTGCCCACGCCGCCTTTGCCGGAGGCAACGGCGATGATGTTTTTCACGCCGGGTACGGCCGGGAGGTCTTTGTTGGTTTTGTAGCTGTGGATTTTCTGGGCTACGTGGACTTCGGCGCTTTCAACGCCATCCACAAATTCCAGGGCGTTGGCTACGATCTGTTTGAGGCCTCCAGCGATGCCTTTGGAGGGGTACGGCAGTTCCACCATCAGGGTGACCTTGCCGTTGTCGTCGGCGGTCAGGTTTTTCACGGCACCCAGTGCGTACAGGTCCTTGTTGAGATAGGGGTCTCGGTATTCTTTAACGGCGGTTTCTAGGGCCTGTTGGGAAATCTGGGTCATCGGGGTCTCCGGAATAAGCTCATAAGCTTGAATGCAGGTGAAAAATGATGGCTTGGAAGGTATCATCTGTGCCCGTTTCTGACCATATGGGGTCTTTACCTGAAACAATCAATTGCGATTGCCACCGGAACCCCGTTTTTGTCTTTCCAACCCGACTCAACATAAGGTTCGGACATCACCATGACGCAAGCGAGCAAGCAACAGCGCGATATTCTGGTTACCAGCGCCCTGCCCTACGCCAACGGGCCCATTCATCTGGGGCATCTGCTGGAATACATTCAGACCGATATCTGGGTGCGCTATCAGAATATGCGTGGCCACAACTGCTACTACGTTTGCGCCGATGATGCCCACGGCACCGCCATCATGTTGCGGGCCGAGCGTGAGGGGATTACCCCGGAAAAACTGATTGACCGCATTCGCCAAGAGCATCAGGAAGATTTCGCCGGCTTCCACATCCGTTTCAATAACTACTACTCCACCCATTCGGAGGAGAACCAGTTTTTCTCCGAATACATTTACCGCCAGATTCAGCAGAACGGTCATATTGCCACCCGCAATATCACCCAGTTCTATGATCCTGAAAAGCAGATGTTCCTGGCGGACCGTTTCATCAAAGGCACTTGCCCCAAGTGCAAGGCGGAAGATCAGTACGGCGATAACTGCGAGGCCTGTGGCGCCACCTATACCCCTGCCGAGCTGATCAATCCGCGCTCTGCGGTGTCCGGCGCTACGCCGGTTGAGAAAGAGTCCGAGCACTATTTTTTCAAGCTGCCGGAGTTCCACGATTTCCTGAGCAAGTGGACCCGCAGTGGTACCCTTCAGCCGCAGGTGGCCAACAAGCTCGCCGAGTGGCTGGATGCGGGCCTGCAGGAGTGGGACATCAGCCGGGATGCACCCTATTTCGGGTTTGAGATTCCGGACGCGCCTGGCAAGTACTTCTACGTGTGGCTCGATGCGCCTATTGGTTACCTGGCCAGCTTCAAGAACCTGTGTAACCGCGAAGGCATTGATTTCGAGCATTTCTGGAAGAAAGATTCCACCGCCGAGGTGTACCACTTCATCGGCAAGGACATCATCAACTTCCACGCCCTGTTCTGGCCGTCGATGCTGCACGATGCCGGCTTCCGTACGCCAACGGCGGTCTGGGCCCATGGCTTTGTCACCGTGAACGGCAAGAAGATGTCCAAATCCCGCGGCACCTTCATCATGGCCCGCACCTACCTGGACCATCTGGATCCGGAATACCTGCGCTATTACTTCGCCGCCAAGCTGACCGGTGGCGTGGATGACATGGACCTGAACCTGGAAGACTTTGCTGCCCGGGTGAATTCGGACCTGGTGGGCAAGGTGGTCAACATCGCCAGCCGCAGCGCCGGGTTCATCACCAAGCGCTTTGACGGCAAGCTGGGCAAGGTCACCGAGCAGGACAAACTGAAAGCGTTTATTGATGCTGGTGAGCAGATTGCCGAGTTTTACGAAGCCCGCGAGTTCGGCCGAGCGATGCGCCGGATCATGGAGTTGGCCGACATTGCCAACCAGTACGTGAACGACGAGCAGCCGTGGGTGATCGCCAAGCAGGACGGCCAGGACGACAAGCTACAGGCCATCTGCACCAACGCCATCAATATGTTCCGCCTGCTGATCACCTATCTGGCGCCGGTACTGCCCAGGATGGCCGAAGCCTCCGAGTCTTTCCTGAATGACCGGCTTCACTGGAATCGCCGCCATGAACTTCTGGAAAATCATGGTATCGACAAGTTCAAGCCCTTGATGAACCGGGTCGACATGGTGCAGATCGAAAAAATGCTGGATGCCTCGAAAGAAGAGCTGCCAGCGGCACTGGGCGACACCAATAAACAGCCTGCCCAGGATCTGGAGCCGGTTGCCGATGAAATTGAGTTCCCGGATTTCGCCAAAGTGGATCTTCGGGTGGCAAAGATTGTCAAAGCCGAACATGTGGAAGGCGCCGACAAGCTTCTTCGCCTGACGCTTGATGTGGGGCATGGCGAGCGCAATGTGTTTGCGGGTATCAAGTCAGCTTACAAACCGGAGGACCTGGAAGGCCGCATGACCGTGATGGTGGCCAACCTGAAACCCCGTAAGATGAAGTTTGGCATGTCCGAAGGCATGGTCCTGGCGGCGGGCCCCGGGGGTAAAGAGATTTTCATTCTGTCGCCCGATTCCGGTGCCACGCCCGGCATGCGGGTGATGTAAGCAGCAACAGGCAGAGACACTCCGATGACAGAGTATTTGCTGATACTGGTCAGTACCATTCTGGTGAACAACTTCGTGCTGGTGCAGTTCCTGGGGCTGTGTCCGTTCATGGGGGTTTCCGGCAAGCTGGAAACCGCCATGGGTATGTCCCTGGCCACCACGTTTGTGCTGACACTGGCATCGGTGTGCAGTTACCTGGCTTATACCTATTTGCTGGAACCCCTTGATCTGGCGTTCCTGAGAACCATCACCTTTATTCTGGTGATTGCCGTGGTGGTTCAGTTCACCGAAATGGTGGTCCGCAAGACCAGCCCCCTGCTCTACCGCGTACTGGGCATTTTCCTGCCGCTGATCACCACCAACTGTGCGGTGCTTGGCGTGGCCCTGTTGAACATCAACAAGAACAACAACTTCGTGGAATCCGTGCTGTACGGTTTTGGTGCTGCCGCCGGGTTTTCCCTTGTGCTGGTGCTGTTTGCTGCCATGCGCGAACGCATTGCCGTGTCTGACGTGCCAGTGGCCTTCCGGGGCGCGTCTATCGGCCTGATCACCGCAGGCTTGATGGCGCTGGCGTTTCTGGGTTTCACTGGCCTGGTGGCGGTCTGACGGAGCGGTTGATTTATGTGGACAAGTTTCCTGATTGCCGTTGTGGTATTACTAGCCCTGGCACTGGTGTTCGGCGGATTACTGGGCTTCGCTTCCGAACGCTTTAAGGTCGAGGGTAATCCACTGGTTGAGCAGATAGATTCGTTGTTGCCGCAAACTCAGTGCGGCCAATGCGGTTTTCCCGGCTGCCGCCCCTACGCCGAAGCCATTGCCAACGGTGAAGCCATTAACAAGTGCCCACCCGGTGGCGAAACCACCATAAAGGCCCTGGCCGATTTACTGGATGTGGAACCCCAACCGCTGGACGCCGAACACGGCGTGGAGCAGGCCAAGCGGGTGGCGGTCATTCGTGAAGACGAGTGTATCGGGTGCACCAAGTGCATCCAGGCTTGCCCGGTTGACGCCATCCTCGGTTCCGCCAAGCACATGCACACTGTTATCGAGAGCGAGTGCACAGGCTGTGACCTTTGTGTCGAACCCTGCCCTGTGGATTGTATTGATATGATCACCATTGAGCCGGATATCCGCAGCTGGACCTGGTCGCCTCCGAAACCAACCCTTATTGCTACTGATCGCCAGGGAGCCCGCGCCTGATGACGCAACTATGGGATTTTTCCGGCGGCGTTCATCCGTCTGAAAACAAACACCAGTCCACCAGCCGCCCCATTCGCATGGCTGGCATACCCGAGCGCCTGGTACTGCCGCTACAACAGCACATCGGTGAGCCAGCCGAAGTCATTGTTGAGGTCGGTCAGCGCGTGCTCAAAGGCCAGAAGATTGCCGATGTCACCACCGGTATGGGCGTTCCGGTACATGCCTCGACTTCCGGCGTGGTTGAGTCGATAGAGCGGCACCCGGTGCCGCACCCCTCGGGCATGTCTGACTGGTGCGTGGTGCTAAAACCCGACGGTGAGGACCAGTGGTGCCAGCTTGAGCCCATCAGCGATTACCATAAGCTGGATCGGGAGAGAGTGCTGGACCTGATCCGGGAAGCCGGTATTGCCGGCATGGGCGGCGCGGGCTTCCCTACTGACATCAAACTGCGCCCTCCCCGGGATCGTAAAGTCGAAACCCTGATTCTCAATGGTGCCGAATGCGAGCCTTACATCACCGCCGATGACATGACCATGCGCGAACACGCCGAAGAGGTCGTCAATGGTCTGAAGGTCATGGCCTGGATTCTTCGGCCGTCCCGCTGTGTGGTTGGTATCGAAGACAACAAGCCGGAAGCGATTGCCGCCATGCGGGAAGCGGTCCAGGGCACCCAGATTGAAATTGCGGTGATTCCCACCAAGTATCCATCCGGCGGGGAGAAACAGCTGGTCCAGATCCTGACGGGACTGGAAGTGCCCAGCGGCGGCATTCCCGCCGATATCGGGGTAATGTGCCAGAACGTCGGTACCGCAATGGCGGTGTCCCGGGCTATTTTTGAAGGCAAGCCGTTGATCTCCCGCATTGTCACGGTTACCGGCAAGGCCGTTCGTGAGCCGGGCAACTTCGAAATACTGGTAGGGACACCGGTCAGCTACCTACTTGAGAGTGGCGGGCTTCAGAAGAGCCAACTGAACCGGCTGGTGCTCGGCGGGCCGATGATGGGGTACACCCTCACCACAGACATCATACCGCTGGTTAAAACGTCCAACTGCATCATTGCCGCCACCGCTGACGAATTACCCACACCGCCACCGGAACAGCCCTGTATCCGCTGCAGCCAGTGTGCAGAGGCTTGCCCGATGGAACTGCTGCCCCAGCAACTGTTCTGGTACTCGAAGGCCTCCGAATTCGAGAAAGCGGAGCACCTGAACCTGTTTGATTGCATCGAGTGTGGCGCCTGCTCCTACGTATGCCCAAGCTCCATTCCACTGGTTCAGTACTATCGCTACGCCAAGGACGAGATCCGCAAGCAGCGCGCCGAGCAGCTGAAATCAGACCATGCCCGCGAGCGCTTCGAAGCCCGCCAGGCCCGCCTGGAGCGGGAACAGCAGGAGAAAGAGCTGCGGCGCAAAGAACGGGCAAAGGCGGCCGCCGAAGCCCAGGCCCAGAAACAGGCCGAAGCGGAACAAACGGTTGCCGAGGGTGAAGCCACCGATGAGCGGGCGGCAAAGGCGGCGCTGGTGCAACAGGCCCTTGAGCGCAAGAAAGCCAAGGCTGCCCAGGCAGCAGAACCGGCGCCCGCTGCGGTTGAGCAGCCGGACATCGAAACGCTGGAAAAGCAGCTGATGCAGGCCGAAACCAAACTCAGCACTATGCAGGGCATGCTGGAGGAAGCCAGGGCCCAGCAGGCCGACAACGTGGAGAAGCTGGAACGGGCTGTGGCCAAGAATCACGACCGGGTGGAACGGGCGCGCGAGGCCCTGGCCGAGGCCCGGGGCCAGATGGCCACCAACACCTCGGATGCGTCCTCCGAGTAACCCACTGCAGGCTTATCGTTTATGGCATTAATTCAACAGTCATCACCCCATGCCCGAAATGCCCGGCCGACATCCCGGGTTATGCTCTGGGTTATTCTGGCGGCCATCCCCGGCCTGATCGCCCAGACCCTGTTTTTCGGTTGGGGCAACCTGATCAATGTGGCCTGGTGTATCGCCCTGGCCCTGGCGTCGGAAGCGGCGATCCTGAAATTGCGCAACAAGCCTGTTTCATTTTTCCTGAAAGACAATACCGCCGCGGTAACCGGACTGCTGCTAGGCTTGTCGCTGCCACAGTTCGCGCCCTGGTGGGTTTCCGCCATCGCGGTAATTTCCGCCATTGTCGTGGCCAAACAGCTCTACGGCGGGCTGGGCTCCAACCCATTCAATCCGGCCATGGTGGGCTATGCCCTGGCTCTGATCTCCTTCCCGGTAGCCATGACCACCAACTGGGCCCAGGCGGCAACCCTGTGGGGCGGCGCACCGGGTTTCGGTGAAACCCTGGCCACTATTTTCTCCGCCAGCCAGACCACCATTGATGCCTGGACCATGGCGACGCCGCTGGACGAATACAAACACAAGATCGCCACCCATACCGCCACCGAAGTGCTGCAGCATCCCACCTTTGGCGACCTGGTTGCCCGTGGCTGGGAATGGGTTAACCTGGCGTTCCTGGCCGGCGGCCTGTTGCTGGTCTGGCTCAGAATCATCACCTGGCATATACCCGTCGCTTTCCTGGCCGCCATCGTTGTGATGAGTCTGGCGTTCGGAAGCAACGCAGACTTGTATGCGCCATTGCAGATTCATCTGCTGGCCGGCGGCACCATGTTGGGCGCGTTCTTTATCGCCACCGACCCGGTTTCCGCCGCCACCAGCCATCAGGGCAAGCTGATCTACGGGGCCGGGATTGGCGTGCTGGTTTACCTGATTCGAACCTGGGGCAATTACCCTGATGCTATAGCCTTTAGCGTCTTGCTGATGAATTTCGCGGTGCCGTTTATCGACCACTACACCCCGCCCAGGACCTATGGTCATCACAAGGCCAGGCGCGGCGTGCCCAGCAAGAGTGGGGGTTAGAAGATGAATGCCATTACAACCTCTATTCGTCGAAGTGCCATCGGTCTCGGGCTGTTTGCCGTCATTACCGGCGGCACTATTGCTCTGACCCAGGGCATCACCAAAGACCGCATCCAGGAACAGGCCGAGCGGGCCGAGGCACGCGCCCTTTTTGAGATTATCCCCGAACACCAGCATGACAACGATATGCTGCGCGATGTCATCACCCTGCCTGCCAACGCTCGCCAACCAGGCAGTGAACCGGTCAACGCCTGGGTGGCCCGGCGCGATGGTCAGCCCATTGGTATGATCCTGCCGGCGGTTGCTCCGGATGGTTATTCCGGTGAAATCCGGTTACTGGTGGGCGTTGATCTGGACGGTCGCGTGCTGGGTGTGCGAGTCACCAACCATCGGGAAACCCCGGGGCTTGGAGACCGAATTGAAACCCGGAAATCCGACTGGGTGTACAGTTTTAATGGGCGGTCGCTGGGAAATCCGCCCCCAGACCAATGGAACGTGAAAAAGAACGGTGGTGTGTTCGACCAGTTTACCGGTGCCACCATCACCCCCAGGGCTGTGGTCAAGGCGGTACAGCATTCGCTGGTCTACTTCCGCCAAAACCGGGATATTATCCGGGAGCAACTGAACGAGCCGCCAGCCCCGAGAAACCGAACCCTGACCCCGGAAGCCATTGCCGGTGAATCCACTCCTGCGGAGCATTCCTGATCATGGCCACAAAAACTTCCGCCGACATCATCAAAGAAGGCCTGTGGAGCAACAACCCCGCCCTGGTTCAAGTCCTTGGCCTGTGTCCACTGCTGGCCGTGACCAGTACGGTGGTTAATGCTATCGGCCTGGGTATTGCCACCCTGATGGTACTGATTGGCTCCAATCTGTCGGTCTCCATCATCCGTAACTTCGTCAACGAATCTGTGCGCCTGCCGGCGTTTGTGATGATCATAGCGTCGTTTGTGACCTGTGCCGAACTGCTGATGCAGGCCTTCACCTACGAGCTTTACCAGATTCTTGGCATTTTCATTCCACTGATCGTGACCAACTGCGCCATTCTCGGCCGTGCCGATGCCTTTGCATCCAAGAACCCGCCGCTACCGGCCCTGCTGGACGGCGCGATGATGGGTCTGGGCTTTCTGGCGGTGCTGGTGGTACTGGGCGGAATGCGGGAGCTCGTAGGCCAGGGCACCCTGTTTGCTGACATGCACTTACTGTTCGGACCAATGGCAAGTAATTGGGTGGTCCGCCCCTTTGAGCACTACCCGGATATGCTGTTCATGGTGCTGCCGCCAGGGGCTTTTGTTGGTCTCGGGCTATTGATAGCACTCAAGAACGGCATTGATCACCAGATCAAAGAGCGCCGGAAGGCAGCAGAGCCTGTAAGCGCCAGCGCTGGCAGCAAGCGGGTGCGGGTAACCGGCACCATTTCCTGAACAGTGAATTCTGAACCGCGATGAACAAACAGAAGCGTATTGAGATTTTCACCCGGCTCCGGGATGAGAACCCCAATCCAACTACCGAACTGAACTACAGCACGCCGTTTGAACTGCTGATCGCCGTGATTCTGTCTGCTCAGGCAACCGATGTGGGAGTCAACAAGGCCACCGACAGGCTGTATCCCATCGCCAACACACCCGAGGCCATCTACGCCCTGGGTGTGGACGGCCTGAAGGACTACATCAAAACCATCGGCCTGTTTAACAGCAAGGCCGAGAACGTGATAAAAACCTGCAAGATTCTGATCGAGCAGCACAACAGTCAGGTACCGGATACCCGTGAGGCCCTGGAAGCCCTGCCCGGCGTTGGCCGTAAAACCGCCAATGTAGTGCTCAATACGGCGTTCCGACAGCCTGCGATGGCGGTGGATACCCATATTTTCCGGGTTTCCAACCGCACCGGTATTGCGCCAGGCAAAAACGTGGTCGAAGTTGAGAAACGACTAATGCGGCTGGTACCTGAAGAATTTCTGATGGATGCCCACCATTGGCTGATTCTGCATGGCCGATACACCTGTACCGCCCGCAAGCCCAAGTGTGGTGCCTGCCTGATTGAAGATCTGTGCGAATTCAAGCAGAAACGGGACTACCAGTAACCCGCAATCAAAAAAGCCGGCAATCGCCGGCTTTTTTATAGGTAGAGCGGGTTGCTTCAGCGTTTGCCCAGCATCTTCTCTTTCAGGTCTTTCTGGGCCGGCTTGTCAGACAGCCAGATACCGAATAAGGCTTTCTTGAACTCCAGGTCGCCCACGGTGTCGCGCTGTTCACCGTTTTTAAGCACCTGAACGCCCTGCTCCGGCACATAGACCAGATCAAAGACATCGCCTTCTTTGATCTCTTCCTGGAACACCGCCATGAACTGGTCCACTTCAGCCTGAATACCCGACAGGTCACCGCCGGTGGAGGCCTGGAATCCTTCCATGGTGGCTTCTGTCATCCGCTCGCTGGTAATCATGCCAGAGGTGATATGAAGGGTAATGGCCTGGGGTTCATCGGCGTCAATAACCGCTTCAGCGTCGGCCACTTTCTCCGGCACATAAAGACCACCAACGTACAGATTCATAAACCACTTGGAGCGCGTGCCCGCACCATTAAGCTGCAACTCCTGCCCCATGGCAGAGTATGTATCCGGCACATCGACACCGCCCACGTTCAGGGCGTAAGCCGGTGCGGCCAGAGCGCCTGTCAGCAGCAGAGATGCGAAACCTGTGATGAGCGTCTTCTTCATAGTCCTTTCCTTTCGATCATTATTATTGAATGTTTCATTCGTCCCCGGATTCGACACCCTATTCCCGCCGGGAGACAACATTCTAACAATGAAAATTAGAGACCTATCGCCACCTGGTTCTCAATTGCTGCCACAATTAACAAAAAAGCCGGCCCTGTTGCCAAGGCCGGCTTTCACGCTTTCCCTCACGTCGGGATTATTTGAACAGCAAGCTCCCGGACAGGCCTTCTTTATCCAGGATTTCTCTGAGACGCCGCAACGCCTCAACCTGAATCTGGCGCACGCGTTCTCGGGTCAATCCGATTTCCTGGCCCACCTCTTCGAGGGTGCTGATGGGGTAACCGCGCAACCCAAAACGGCGGGAAAGCACTTCCTGCTGTTTGTCGCTCAGCTGGTCAATCCACTTTTCCAGGCAGGAACACATGTTGTTGTCCTGCAGCAGATCCGCCGGGTCCAGGGCGCCCTCGTCGGCGACCGTGTCCAACAGGGATTTGTCGCTGCCGGCACCAATGGGCGTGTCCATGGAAGCCACGCGCTCGTTAAGGCCAAGCATGCGTTTCACATCCGCCACCGGCTTGTCCACCATACGCGCGATTTCCTCGGCGGTGGGCTCGTGGTCCAGTTTTTGGGTCAACTCCCGAGCGGCCCGAAGATACAGGTTCAGCTCCTTGACCACGTGGATGGGCAGACGGATGGTGCGGGTCTGATTCATGATCGCCCGCTCGATGGTCTGGCGAATCCACCAGGTGGCGTAGGTTGAAAACCGGAAGCCCCGTTCGGGATCAAATTTTTCAACAGCCCGGATCAGCCCGAGGTTACCCTCTTCAATCAGGTCCAGCAGGGTGAGACCGCGATTCACGTAGCGCCGGGCGATCTTCACAACCAGTCTCAGGTTGCTTTCAATCATGCGCTTGCGACCAGACTCTTCGCCTTTGCGGGCCAGCCGCGCGAAGTAGACTTCTTCCTCAGGAGTGAGCAGTGGTGAGAAACCGATTTCATTAAGGTACAGCTGGGTGGCGTCGAGCTGTTTCTGACTGGTGAAATACTTTCCCTGGGTGGGAAAGTCGTCTTCCGATTCCGCCATCGCGTCGTCTGCTGATGGCTTTTCAGGTTTGTCTTCCGCTAACAGATGATCGTCTGCGTCATCCAGATCTGCAACACGATCAATAATGATGTCTTCTTGCTCTGCTGACATGGTGTACCCCGCCTCTCAATAATCCTGTTTCGCCCGATACTTCTTGTTATTGCGGGCTGGTTCCGGTTGTGGTTTTCTTCAGGACATTAGCTTGTTGGCTGGCAATCGCAGTTGCCGTTTTTATTTTTTACTTTGCGGTTTTCTGTCAGGCCTTACTGGCAATCGCTTCAGAAACATCCAGCTTTCTGATCAATCAACGCCTTGGCAGGTATCTGGCCGGGTCAACCGGGTTGCCGTTCTTGCGAATCTCGAAATGCAACATGGGTTTGTCGGTACCAGAACTGCCCAGTTCCGCGATTACCTGTCCGGCTTTTACCTCCTCTCCTTCCTGCACCAAAATCTTCCGGTTATGGGCGTATGCGCTCAGGTAGTGCTCATTGTGATTTACGATAATCAGGTTTCCGTAACCCAGCAACCCGTTACCGGCATACACCACACTTCCATTCGCCGCCGCCTTCACAGCATCACCGGGATTCCCGGCAATATCAATACCTTTATTGACTTTTCCTGACTCTGAAAAGTTTGCAATAACGGTGCCAGAGTGCGGCCAGTTCCATCGAATGTCTGACGCCAACTGACTACTCGTGCGTGCCTGAGGTGTTGGAGCCGGTGCTCTGGAAGCCGGTTTGGAGGCCGTGGGCGCGGGTGCCCTGGTGCTGGTGGTGGGCCTGGGAGCCGGCGAGGATTGTCTGGGCGGAGAGGACGCCTGGGCAGTCTGGCGAATGGTGCCCTTCCTGTCCAGCCGCAGTACCTGCCCGGCTTTGATGTTCCAGGGTGGGGCCAGGCCATTGGCATCTCCCAGCTCCCGATAGTCCCGGCCATAACGCCAGGCAATGCCGTACAGGGTTTCCCCGGATTTCACAACATGACTCCCCCAATACACAGGGGGGTTGTAGAGGTCGTCGCCATAGATCGCGTTGGTGTTGCAGCCGGATAAGCCAAGCATTGCCAACAGCAGCAGGACAGCAGATACCACAACGGGCAGGCCAGTGCGCCGCCGGCAGAACGCTTCCGTAGCAGGCGGGAGCCTGGTCGGAAGAACAGCTTGAATGTGCCGGCTAAAGAGAATCACGTAATAACAAACGCCTGATTATGATAAATCTATCTAAGAAACTGATCACTTTCGATGCAATTTCTCATGTTTCAGGACTAACTTACTAATATATTGCACATTTTATAATCAATTCCAAGTTACTCTGCGCACAGGTTTGTTACCGTCCGGAACGACATTTTGTGCGTCAGGTAACACTTTTATCGGTCAGGGCACGACATTCTGGTGCCGTCGGGCCGATATCCGCCCAAACCATTCCAACGCAAGCACAACGACCAAACCCGCAATGGCCATGGCGATGGCCAGCATTATCTGCGGGTCCTGGCCATACAGGCTGGCCCAGGTTTCCGGGCCTACCGGAGACTGGCTCACAGCGACTTGTTCACCAGCACTGTTAGTGCGCCAACTCAGGGTTTGCTGCCATGGCCATACCTTGCTCAGAGCCCCCACCATAAAGCCCGTCAATAGCGCTAATACGGTGTCGTGAAAATGCCGGAACGCCAGGGTGATTATCCGGGCAACAGACAGAAGTCCGATCAGGCATCCGGCAGCAAACAACCCCAGGTGGGCCAGCTCAACAGATTTTATGGCAGCCAGAACTGGCGCATACATCCCGATAATCAACAACAAAAAACTGCCAGAGACGCCGGGCAGGATCATCGCACAGATAGCCAGTGCCCCCGCACCCAGGAAGGCAATGCCCGTTGGCGCCAGCTCACTGGCGGGCAATGTGGTTACCCACCAGGCAAACACGATGCCGCACGCCAGCGGGACCAGCAACACCGGTACTACCCGGCGAACCTGCTGCCCTACATGCCAGACAGAGGCAACAATCAAGCCGAAAAAGAAGCTCCAGATTAACACCGGGTGGGTATCCAGGAGCCAGGTGATCAACGAGGCCAGGCTCACAATACTGGTCAACACACCGGCCAGCAGGCACACCAGGAAGGTACCATCCACCGAGCGCCAGAAGCCGGCTACGTCCCCTTTCAGCAGTTTCCGGACAAAGGCCACCGGCGTGGCGCTGATCGCTTCGAGCAAGCGAAAATAGATTCCGGTTATGAACGCGATGGTGCCGCCAGATACCCCTGGCACGATATCGGCTGCACCCATGGCCATGCCCCGCAGGAATACCGCTGCCGGATGATGTTCACGGTTCGTTTCGCTATCGGGTATCGGCTTCATCAACGAACAACCCCACCCAGCAAGGGGACAAAATGAACCGGTTCCAATTCGCGCCGCTCGAATCGGTCACCACGGCGGATAATCTCCACCAGAACCTGCTGGTGTTCGCCGACCGGGGCGATCAGTACACCACCGTCGGCCAGTTGATCGAGCAATTCCTGTGGCACGTCTACCGGCGCAGCGGTGACAATAATGCCGTCAAACGGCCCCCGCTCGGGCCAACCCATACCACCATCTGCATGCTTGAGCATGACATTACGAATATTGAGCTGCCGTAAGCGTTCCCGGGCCCGCTCCTGCAACGGGCGTATGCGTTCAACGCTGTAGATGTCATCGAACAACTGCGACAACACCGTGGTCTGATACCCGGAACCGGTGCCCAGCTCCAGCACCCGGGCCGGCTGATGCGCCAGCAGCAGCTCCGTCATGCGGGCAACAATGTAGGGCTGGGAAAGGGTCTGGCCATAGCCGATGGGTAGTGACGTATCCTCGTAGGCGCGGTGTGCAAGGGCTTCATCCAGGAAAATATGGCGGGGTACCTGGCCGATAACTTCCAGTACCCGGTCTGATTCAATGCCAGCTTCCCGTAACCGCTGCACCAGTCGCAGGCGCGTGCGCCTGGAGGTCATGCCAATACCTTCAAGTTGAGCGATCACGATGTCGCCCCCCTGGCACCTTCCAAACCATCTACCCAGTCCCGCAGCCCTGGCAGTGCTTCGTAACGGGTCATATCAACGTGGACAGGGGTAATGGAAACATAACCCTCACGTACCGCATGGAAATCCGTGCCAGGCCCGGCATCGCCGCCCCGGCCCGCGGCACCAATCCAGTAGCGCTGCTTGCCTCGGGGGCAGGTCATCGGAACCGCCCCTTCTGCCCTCTCCCGATGGCCCAGCCGAGTTACCTGAATGCCGGAGAGTTCATGCCAGGGTAGATCCGGTACATTGACATTGAGGATAGAGCGCGGCCCCAACGCCAGGGCCCGCTTGTCCTCCAGCAGCAACCGAACCACCCGTGCGGCGGTGTCATAATGGAAATGGCCATCGTTAACGAGCGATACGGCAATAGCCGGCAGCCCGAGGTGCCGACCTTCAGTGGCCGCAGCCACGGTTCCGGAATAGATAATATCGTCGCCCAGGTTGGCGTGGGTGTTGATACCGGAGACCACTCGATCAAAGGGCTGATCGAACAGGCCGTTCACCGCCAGATGCACGCAATCGGTGGGCGTGCCATCAACCGAGTGAAACCCGTTGGGATGCTCTTCCACCGTCAGCGGGCGGTTCAGCGTCAAGGCATTACTGGCGCCGCTGTGATCACGGTCCGGTGCCACCACCTCCAACACACCAAGGCCCCCAAGGCCTTCAAACAGGGCCACAAGACCCGGCGAATGCACGCCATCATCATTGGACAACAAAATACGCACAGTGTTCTCCGCTAGCTTTCTTGCTTATTATCACGGCTGAGGCTCATGTCCTGCAGCTCAAAAATATCTCCCAGCACCGTGGTGGCATACTGCCCCGGTGGCAGGAAAAACTGTAACCGCAGGGCATCGTCATCCAGCCACTGCCAGCTCATTTGCTCAGGCCGGGTTACCAGGGCCCGACGCTCCGGTTTCATGCGAGTACTGAGAAACAGCCGTTCAAACTCCGGGTGTTCTGACACCACCGCCCTTTCAAGCTCCGCCTGTTGTCCAGTTGCCAGAGTGCCACCATCGCCCCACAGTGGCCCGGTAGGCTGGCCGTCTTCCGAGGGTTCTCCGGGCAAACCGTTAACCCAGTTACCTGATTCAACCCGTAACGCGAGTACTTCATTGAACAACCAGGAGCGTGCCGCCGAAAAGTACAATACGTTTTTCGAACCGCTTCCGCCACCGCCACGGCGGCCGCCTTTCTTCCGGTTCAAGCGGGAAGGGTCAAGATTCACCGCCCGCTCCAGATTGCCGCCGCCAATGCCAAACCGCTGCGGCCCGAAGTAATTCGGGGCTCCCCGCTCGCCAAGCAACGTCAGCGTCTGCTCAATGTCCACTCTATTACCGTTGACTTGCCTTAACACCAGGTCAAATTCATTGCCCAGATGCTCGCCCCGGCGAAGCTTGCGGGCATGGCGGCCACTCGCCAGCACAGGCCACCGGGCACCTATGGTTTGCAGCAGCGCGGCATCCTCGGACTCCCGGCCCGGGCAGTAGAGACTGAACCATTGCACGGTAACCGCATGGCGATCCTTCAGGCCGCAAAAGCCCACCTCAAATGCCTTGCAACCCGCCATGGCCGCCAACTCGCGAGCAACAAACTCGGTATTGTCGCCAGACTTCTCAAGACGCACGCACAAGTGCTCGCCGGCTCCCCCATACACGGAACCCGGCAATTCAGAATCGGGCCAGAGTCTCTCCGTAACCCGGAAATCCTCTGGAACCGACTTTAACTGCGCCTTACCCGGGCGCTTGCCTGAAGACGTGGGCCACTCAAGCCGCCAGCGGGGCGCACCGTTATCCTGACTCACATGGCCACCGGTTCAAGCAAACACACTGCCTGGCAGGCAATGCCCTCACCGCGCCCGGTAAAACCAAGCTTCTCCGTGGTGGTGGCTTTCACACTCACCCGATTTACCGGCACCCCCAGATCCTCGGCAATATTCAGGCGCATCGCCTCCACATGAGGTGCCATCTTCGGCGCCTGGGCAATAATCGTGGTGTCGACATTCACCACCGCAAAGCCCTCTTCCAATATCCGCTGCATTACCCGCCGCAGTAGATCCCGGCTATCGGCCCCGGCCCATTCGTCGCTGGTATCCGGAAAAAAATGCCCGATATCACCCAGCGCCACGGCACCAAGCAGGGCATCCGCCAATGCATGGAGCAGCACATCGCCATCGGAATGGGCTTTCAGGCCATGACTATGGGGAATCTCAACGCCACCCAGAATGACAGAACTGCCCTCACCAAAGGCATGGACATCAAAGCCCTGACCAATGCGCATCATCGTCTCCGAGAAAAACAGAAATAGACAAGAGGCGGGAAAACCCTACAGCCGACCCAGAATAAACTCGGCCAGCGCAAGGTCCGACGGCACCGTAATCTTCAAGTTATCCGGCCGCCCTTCCACCAGAACAGGCATCTTACCGGAAAACTCCATCGCAGAGGACTCATCGGTAACCGGCTGGTTATTTTCGAGACAAAACTCCAGGGCCGCCCTGAGCGCACCAAACCGAAACATCTGCGGCGTCAACGCCCGCCACAACCGGCTACGATCCACCGTTTGCGCCACCTCTGGCGGAACGCCGTCGTCCGCCAGCTTCAAAGTATCCGCCACCGGCGCCGCCAAAAGCCCGCCAACCGGGTGGCCAGACAGCGTATCGAGCAGATTGGAAAGATCATCGGCATGCAAACACGGCCGCGCCGCATCATGCACCAGCACCCAATCGGAATCATCCGCCTGCCCTTCCAACGCATGCAACGCCGAAAGCACCGAATCCGCCCGCTCCTTGCCGCCGGTACAGGTCTGGATTCGATCATCCTGAGACGACTCACTATCCGACCACCAGTGATCCGCCGGACTCAACGGCACCATACAGCCCTTGAACGGCGCGTTATCCAGTAAACGGGAGAGCGTGATATCTAGGATAAAACGGTTATTGATCTTGAGGTACTGCTTGGGACATTCAGCTTTCATGCGCTGGCCGATACCAGCGGCAGGAACAACAAGCCAAAGTTTCAAATCAGTCATAGGAAGGTCTGCACATTGCGTGGAGAGTGGCGGGGTAGTCCTTTTCAGGACTGTCTGTGGCCATGGATGGCCACAGTCAAGCGCACATGGATGTGCTCGTAGCGTGTCCTGAAAAGGACTACCCCGGCGCTCTGTGCTCCGCTATCAGTTTTCCACTACCAGAAAGAAGGTTTCGTCTTCACGAATAAGCCCAAGATTCATGCGGGCACGTTCCTCCACGGCTCCCTGCTCGTTACGAAGATTCCGCACCTCCGCATAAAGCCGGTCATTACGCCCCGCCAACCCGGCATTCTCCGCCCGCTGCTCAGCAATCGCCTTCTCCAACGACCAAACCTGCGCAAAGCTACCCTCCCCGACCCACAGGCGAACCTGCAGCAGGAGAATCAGCACTACCAGAATGGCCCAAAGCGTTTTCATGCCAAATCAGCTCAGAAAATAACCAGATTTATCGAAAGAGTCGAAGGTCAAGTATAGACCTTATAGTAGATTAGCAACAAATTCTTGTAAGTCACTGTACAAAAAGGCCATCGTGTCCGAATTTTCATCCGGAACGCGATGGCCTTAACATTTTGTTACTCACCAGCGAGCGCTGGCAGGCTCAAAAATGTCGCAGATATTAACCCTGACCCTTGATCTCGCTCAGGCCACGGTAAGGTGCCTTACCTTCCAGCGCCTCTTCAATACGCAGCAGCTGGTTGTACTTGGCAACCCGGTCTGAGCGGCACAGAGAACCTGTCTTGATCTGGCCGGCGCAGGTAGCCACCGCCAGGTCAGCAATGGTGGTGTCTTCAGTTTCACCGGAACGGTGAGAAATCACCGCTGTGTAGCCGGCGTCCTGAGCCATCTTGATGGCATCTAGAGTTTCAGACAGGCTACCGATCTGGTTGAACTTGATCAGGATGGAGTTACCAACACCCTTCTCGATGCCCTGCTTCAGGATCTTGGTGTTGGTGACAAACAGATCATCACCAACCAGCTGCACCTTGCTGCCGAGCTTGTCGGTCAGGATCTTCCAGCCATCCCAATCGCTTTCGTCCATGCCATCCTCGATGGACACGATCGGATAACGCTCACACAGGCCAGCCAGGTAATCGGCAAAGCCTTCGGAATCAAAGCTCTTGCCTTCACCAGACAGCTGATACTGACCGTCTTTGTAGAATTCGGAAGAGGCACAATCCAGCGCCAGGGTCACATCTTTGCCCAGCTCATAACCAGCGTCTTCAACAGCTTGCTTGATCGCAGCCAGGGCCGCTTCGTTGGACGGCAGATTAGGCGCAAAGCCACCCTCGTCGCCTACGGCTGTGTTCAGGCCCTGAGACTTCAACACTTTCTTCAAACTGTGGAAGATCTCGGCACCAACACGCAGAGCCTCAGCAAAGCTCTTTACAGCGACCGGCTGAACCATGAACTCCTGGATGTCCACGTTGTTATCCGCGTGCTCACCACCGTTCAGGATGTTCATCATCGGTACTGGCATGGAGAATTCGCCGGGAGTGCCGTTGATATCAGCAATGTGCGCATACAGCGGCTTCTTCAGAGAAACAGCAGCCGCCTTGGCCGCTGCAAGGGAGACTGCCAGAATGGCATTGGCGCCCAGGTTTGCCTTGTTCTCGGTGCCGTCCAGATCCAGCATAATCTGGTCCAGACCACGCTGATCCGCAGAATCTTTACCGACCAATGCATCACGAATCTTGCTGTTTACCGCATCAACCGCTTTCAGGACGCCCTTACCCAGATAACGAGAAGCATCACCATCACGCAGCTCCAACGCCTCGCGGGAACCGGTGGATGCACCAGAAGGCGCACAAGCGGTGCCGATGGTGCCGTCTTCCAGAATAACATCGGCTTCAACGGTGGGGTTGCCGCGGGAATCCAGAACCTCACGGGCTTTGATGTTGGCAATCTTGGTCATTCGGATAGTTCTCCAGATTTACTGTATCTAAACGGTTCAATTTGTAAGTTCAGCCTAGAGCAGGTGGGGGATGGCTTTCCGAAACTGTGCGGAGCCATGGATGGCGGAGCCCAAGCGTCACATGGATGTGCCGAAGGAGCGTGTTTCGGAAAGCCATCCCCCACCTGCTCGTACTCCCGAACAGGACAAAAAACGAACACGGCCAATCAGGCGGTGTCGATAGGTTTAAAACTTTTCACCAGGTCGTCTACAGCTTTCACCCGCTGCAGGAACGGCTCCAGCTGGCTCAGGCGCAGAGCGCACGGGCCGTCGCACATGGCCTTATCCGGGTCCGGATGGGCCTCCAGGAACAAGCCTGCCAGGCCTTGAGACATACCCGCCAGCGCCAGGTCGGTGACCTGCGCACGCCGGCCACCAGCTGAGTCTGCTCGTCCGCCAGGCATTTGCAACGAATGGGTCACATCGAACATCACCGGCACATTCATCGATTTCATGATGCCAAAGCCCAGCATGTCGACCACCAGGTTGTTGTAGCCGAAGCTGCTGCCGCGCTCACACAGGATAACCTTGTCGTTGCCGGCTTCTTCACACTTGGTGATGATGTGCTTCATTTCCTGGGGCGCCAGGAACTGGGCTTTCTTGATGTTAATGACCGCGCCAGTTTTGGCCATGGCCACCACCAGGTCAGTCTGTCGGCTCAGGAAGGCGGGCAACTGGATGATGTCACAGACTTCCGCCGCCGGCGCTGCCTGCTCCGGCTCGTGCACGTCAGAAATGATCGGCACGCCAAACTTGCTTTTGATGTCCGCCAGGATCTGCAGCCCCTTCTCGAGGCCGGGGCCCCGGAAAGAGTTGATGGACGAGCGGTTGGCCTTGTCGAAGGAAGCTTTAAAAACATACGGGATGCCAAGACGACCGCAGACATCCACGTACTTTTCAGCAACCTCAAAGGCAAGTTCACGGGACTCAAGTACGTTCATTCCACCGAACAATACGAACGGGTTGTCGTTGGCAACCTCAATGCCCGAGACGTTTACCTTGCTCTGCGCCATGCTCAGGATCCTTTCCGGTTGGCCAGTGCCGCCTCAACAAAGCCTTTGAACAGCGGGTGGCCGTCGCGCGGTGTTGAGGTGAATTCCGGATGGAACTGGCATGCCACGAACCAAGGGTGGTCCGGCGCCTCAACGACTTCCACCAGTTTGCCATCGGCAGAGCGGCCGGAGATCTGCAAACCGGCTTCTTCCAGGCGGGGCAGGAAGTGGTTGTTAACTTCATAGCGGTGGCGATGGCGCTCGCGAATGGTTTTCTTGCCATAGCAGGCAGCGATGGTAGAGCCGTCTGTCAGAATGCAATCCTGCGCGCCCAGGCGCATGGTACCGCCAAGATCAGAAGCTTCGGTGCGCGCTTCGGTAGCACCACTGGCATCCAGCCATTCGGTGATCAGACCAACCACCGGCTCCGGCGTATGCTCGCGGAACTCGGTACTGTGGGCATCTTTCAGGCCGGCCACGTTGCGGGCGTATTCGATAACCGCCACTTGCATGCCCAGGCAGATGCCCAGATACGGAACCTTGTTTTCACGGGCGTACTGAACGGTGCGGATTTTGCCTTCCACGCCACGCTCGCCAAAGCCGCCCGGCACCAGGATGGCATCGGCGGATTCCAGCACACGGGTGCCGTCACGCTCGATGTCTTCGGAGTCGATGTAGTTGATATTAACCTTGGTGCGGGTCTTGATGCCGGCGTGCAGCAGGGATTCAATCAGCGACTTGTACGCGTCCAGCAGCTCCATGTACTTGCCGACCATGGCAATGGTGACTTCCTGCTGCGGATTCATCAACGATTCCACAACGTCATCCCACTCGCTCAGGTCTGCTTCCCGGGCATCCAGGCTGAAACGCTCGATAACCAGCTGGTCCAGTCCATATTCATGCAGCATGCGCGGAATGGCATAGATGGACTTGGCGTCCTGCATCGGGATAACCGCCCGCTCTTCCACGTTGGTGAACAAGGCAATCTTGCGACGGGAGCTGGCGTCCACTTCATGCTCGGAACGGCACAACAGGATATCTGGCTGCAGGCCAATGGAGCGCATTTCCTTTACCGAATGCTGGGTCGGCTTGGTTTTGATTTCACCAGCGGTCGCGATGTAAGGCACCAGGGTAAGATGCATAAACAATGCGCGCTGTGAGCCGACTTCCACCTTCAGCTGACGACAGGCTTCCAGGAACGGCAGGGATTCGATGTCACCTACCGTACCACCCACTTCAATCAGAGCCACGTCAGAGCCGGCTGCGCCTTCCACCACACGACGCTTGATTTCGTCAGTAATGTGCGGGATTACCTGCACGGTACCGCCAAGATAATCACCACGACGCTCTTTGCGGATAACTTCTTCGTACACCCGGCCGGTGGTGAAGTTGTTGCGCTTACTCATGGGGGTACGAATAAAGCGCTCGTAATGGCCCAGGTCGAGGTCGGTTTCCGCACCGTCTTCGGTGACAAATACCTCACCGTGCTGGAACGGGCTCATGGTGCCGGGGTCCACGTTGATGTACGGGTCCAGCTTGAGAATAGTGACCTTCAGGCCGCGTGCCTCGAGGATGGCTGCCAGTGAGGCAGACGCAATACCTTTGCCTAAGGAGGACACGACACCGCCGGTGACGAAAATATAACGCGTCATGCAGATTCCGTGATTATCTGGTTCGGTGAAGGAGGGAGATTGTTCATCTCAAGATGGGTCGCCAGACTACCAGAAAGCCCCCCTGTACTCAATCACAATCCCTCTCCACAATCAGCCGCCAGCCGGCGGCAGGGGCGCTTCCCGAGTATTGTTCAGAACACCACAAATCGCCAACGGCAATCAGCTCACTGGCACCGGGGGTCTCGTGGTAAACAAGCGGTAGTAAAGCTCTCTCCCAGGGTGGCACTCCCTGCTCCTGCAACCATGTTTTCAACGATCGCGAGTGCCCACCCGCGTCAAAGCGAAGCCTTTCGCCGCCCTGCCTCGTAGATACCCGTATTGGCGGGGGCACAGTTTCCGGTGTAACCATTTCGGGAGTGAGCCTCAGTGTCCAGGGACCCCAGTGCAGCGGGCGGCCGGGTTCAAGGCCAGCTGCATGCGCCGGCACTTCGATATTTGGCACCAGGTACAGGTAGCCCCGATACCGTCTTAAACTAAAACCGTCGCCACGAATCTCCGGCGCCCGGTCTGCGCCGGCCTGAGTCAACTCCGCCAGCGACCGGTCCCAATCTGCAAGGGCCGGCATGTTCCACCCCTGCCGACGAATCCACCACCGGACCAGGTTCCTCTGCTCTAACGGACTCAGAGCCTGAAGCGCCGCGATCCGGACCTGACCTGCATCGGAACACGCCTGCCACTGCAACTCCGCCAACCGCTGATTGAGCGCATCGCTTTCGGCACAGGCCCGGGCACTGTGCTCTATCCGTTTCAGCAAGCCTGGCCAGCGCTGCTTGAGTCCCGGCAGCACGGTATGGCGCAGGTAGTTGCGATCGAACGCCAGGCTGGTATTGCTCGGGTCTTCCATCCATGTCACGTTGCCTCCCCGGGCAACCTGCTCCAGCCGGTCTCGGCTTACCGCCAGCCAGGGACGAAACAACACCCCTTGGCCAAGGGAACGGTGTTCGGGCATGCCCGCCAGCCCCGTCACTCCGGTGCCCCGGAGCAACCGAAACAGCACCGTTTCGGCTTGATCATCTGCGTGGTGGGCCATCAACAACAGGTCGCCGGCACCAAGCAGCCGCCGGAACACGTCATATCGGGCCGTTCTGGCCGCCTCCTCCAGACCACCGGAGCCAGACTCGCCGACCGCAACGTCCACATGCTCAACCAGAAGGGGCACAGCCAACTGCTCGCACAGCGACCGGCAGAACTGCTCAGTCTGATGGTGATTAGGCTGTAATTGATGGTTGACGTGCAGAGCACAGACGTTGCGGTGGCAGGCTGCCGCCACATGCAATAACAAAACGGAGTCCAGGCCACCACTGAGGGCGACCAGGATGCGGGAGCAGTCAGGAAGTGCGCTGACCGGCCCGCACAGGTCGCCGGGCCAGCCAGATTCCCGGGCGGCGTTACCGCCCGCTTTCATATTTGGTTAAGCGCTCGTACCGGCGGGACACCAGTTCGTCCAGAGGTAACCGGCTCAGTTCCGCGACACCTTTGGCCAGCCTGGCCTTGAGGGTTTCAGCCATTTTCTCCGGGTTACGGTGAGCACCGCCCAGGGGCTCCTTAATCACATTGTCTGCAACGCCCAGCTCTTTCAGGCGCTGTGCGGTGACACCCATGGCTTCGGCAGCCTGGGCCGCATACTCGGCGCTTTTCCAGAGAATGGACGCGCAACCTTCTGGCGAAATCACAGCATAGGTGGAGTACTGCAGCATATTCAGCTGATCACACACACCAATGGCCAAGGCACCACCGGAACCGCCCTCTCCGATCACCGTGGAGATAATCGGCGTTTTCAGCCGGGACATGACGGCCAGATTAAAGGCAATCGCCTCACTCTGGCCGCGCTCTTCGGCACCGATGCCGGGGTAGGCGCCCGGCGTGTCGATGAAGGTGAGGATTGGCATCTTGAACCGCTCGGCCATTTCCATCAGGCGCAGGGCTTTGCGGTAGCCTTCCGGGCGAGGCATGCCGAAGTTGCGCTTGACCTTGTCACGCACTTCGCGGCCTTTCTGATGGCCGATCACCATGACCGGCTTGTTGTCCAGTCGGGCAGTGCCACCGACAATGGACAGATCGTCGGCGTAGCGGCGATCGCCATGCAACTCATCAAAATCATCGAAAATCAGGTCGATGTAATCCTGAGTGTAAGGTCGGCGCGGATGCCGGGCCAAGCGGGCGACATCCCAGGACTGTAGATCAGCAAATATGCTTTCTGTCAGGCTGACACTCTTCTTCTTCAACCGACTGATTTCATCGGTAATATTGATGTCGGTGTCGTTGCCTACCATGCGAAGCTCTTCAATTTTGGCTTCCAGGTCGGCGATCGGCTGTTCGAAATCAAGGTAATTAGGGTTCATGATGTTCCATCATTTGATTGCCAGGCAGGTTTCACCCCACCAAAACCAGAATTTGGGACAAAGATAGCAGTGCAAACGGCACAGCTAAAGCGGACATTGGTATTAATCATAGACCAGTTCCACGGACTTCTCGCCTACCAGGTGCCTGAGCTCGAACAACAGGTTGTCATCCGGCTGTACTCGCCAAGACGCCCCCAGCTCAATACGGGTTCTGGCCTCGGCACTGCTGTACTCAATCCACACCGGGCTGCCTTCGTTGCGGAACGGGCGCAGGGTGTCGTCCAGTTTGTCCAGCAGCCCGTTCTGCAACTGTTCCGCATGCAGCGCCAGCCGGATGCCACGGCTGAACTGCTGGCGGGCGGTGGCCACATCCATCACCGAGCTGACGCGCATTTTCATTTGCCCGGAGTAGTCATCGTGGCTGACCTGCCCCTCGACAACGATCACCTGATCAGACTGCAACAGCTCCCGGTTCTCGAAAAACGCCTCGGAAAACAGGGTGGCTTCAATCCGAGCGCTGCGGTCATCCAGGGTGATAAAGCACATGGTGGAACCCGTGCGAGTTTTCATGGTGCGTTGGGCAACCACCAGACCAGCCACCCGCTGAGGTGACTTGTTGGGCTTCAAATCGGCGATTGAGTTACGGACAAAGCGCCGGACTTCCCGCTCGTATTCATCAAACGGATGGCCCGTAAGGTAGATACCGAGGGTATCCTTCTCGCCCTTGAGGCGCTCTTTCTCCGGCCACTCCCGCACATTGGCGACATCGGCGTACGGGTCTTCACCCTCGCCGCTGCTCTCCAGCATTTCGCCAAACATATCGATCATGCCGGCGGCATCGTTGCGGGACTGCTGGTCTGCTTGCTGCACAGCCTTGTCGATACTGGCCATCAGCTGTGCTCGGCCGGCACCGAGCTTGTCCATGGCTCCGGCCCGGATCAGCGCCTCCATGGCACGCTTGTTGACCTTCTTCAGGTCAACCCGGCGGCAGAAATCAAAAATATCCTGGAACGGGCCGTCTTTGGCGGCCTCCACGATGCTATCAATCGGTCCCTCGCCCAGTCCCTTGATGGCGCCCAGACCATAAACAATCTGCCCGTCGCTGTTTACGGTAAACGTGTAGGCAGAACGGCTGACGTCCGGCACCAGCAGGTCCAGCTTCATGTTCCTGCATTCTTCCACCAGCGTGACCACCTTGTCGGTGTTCTGCATATCGGCGGTGAGTACCGCGGCCATGAACTCTGCCGGGTAATGGGCCTTGAGCCACAGGGTCTGATACGACACCAGAGCGTAGGCGGCGGAGTGGGATTTGTTGAAACCGTAGCCGGCGAACTTCTCCACCAGATCGAAGATGTTCTCCGCCAGGGTTTCATCGATGCCATTATTGGCACAACCCTCCAGGAAGAATGCCTTCTGCTTGGCCATCTCTTCCGGCTTTTTCTTACCCATGGCCCGGCGCAGCATGTCGGCGTTGCCGAGGGTGTAGCCCGCCATCACCTGGGCAATCTGCATGACCTGCTCCTGGTAGAGGATAACCCCGTAGGTGGGCTCCAATACCGGCTTCAGGCCTTCATACTGATAATCCGGGTGTGGATAAGACAACGGCTGGCGGCCATGCTTACGGTCAATAAAGTCGTCTACCATGCCCGACTGCAACGGCCCCGGGCGGAACAGGGCCACCAGGGCGATCATGTCTTCGAGGGAATCCGGCTGCAGACGGCGGATCAGGTCTTTCATGCCGCGGGATTCCAGCTGAAACACGGCGGTGGTTTCAGCTTTTTTGAGCAACTCGAATGAGCGCTTGTCGTCCAGCGGGATGGTGGCGATATCCAGTTCAGACTGCCCCTGCGCCTGCCGGCGCGGGTTAATCATGTGCAAGGCCCACTTGATGATGGTCAGGGTACGCAACCCCAGGAAGTCAAACTTCACCAGGCCAGCGTCTTCCACATCGCCCTTGTCAAACTGGGTGACCAGGCTGCCGCCTTCATCGTCGCAGTAGAGCGGCGAGAAATCGGTAATCTTCGTAGGTGCGATCACCACGCCACCGGCATGCTTGCCGGCGTTACGGCATACGCCTTCAAGCTTGAGGGCCATTTCCCAGATTTCCTGGGCTTCTTCATCCTGCTCCAGGAATTCTTTAAGTTGGGGCTCCTGCTCGACGGCTTTGTTGAGGGTCATGCCCACTTCAAACGGAATCAGCTTGGACAGCTTGTCTGCCAGGCCATACGACTTGCCTTGCACCCGCGCCACATCCCGCACCACCGCCTTGGCCGCCATGGTACCGAAGGTAATGATCTGTGAAACCGCTTCCCGGCCGTATTTCTCAGCGGTGTATTCAATCACCCGGTCCCGGCCTTCCATGCAGAAATCGACGTCAAAGTCGGGCATGGACACCCGTTCCGGATTCAGGAACCGCTCGAACAGCAGGTCGTACTCCAGTGGGTCAAGATCCGTAATCAGCAGCGCGTAGGCCACCAGGGAACCGGCACCGGAACCCCGGCCGGGCCCTACCGGCACACCGTTGTTCTTGGCCCACTTGATAAAGTCCATAACGATCAGGAAGTAGCCGGGGAAGCCCATCTGAATGATGATGTCCAGCTCGAACTTCAGGCGCTTGTAATATTCTTCCCGCTTCTGGTCATACTCCGGATCATCCTTGCTCAGGATGGTTGCCAGGCGCATCTCCAGACCTTCCTCGGACACATGCCGGAAGTACTCGTCCATGGTCATGCCATCGGGAATCGGGTAGTTCGGCAGGAAGTATTCGCCCATCCGGACCTTCACCGAACAGCGGCGGGCAATCTCGACCGTGTTTTCAACGGCCTCCGGGATGTCCGAAAACAGTTCGATCATCTCTTCGGCGCTGCGAAGATACTGCTGATCGCTGAATCTCCGGTCCCGACGGGGGTCATCCAGCGTGCGGCTCTCACCGATACAGACCCGGGCCTCGTGGGCTTCGAAATCATCAGCGGTCAGGAAGTGCACATCGTTGGTTGCCACCACTGGCAGCCCCAGTTCAGCCGCCAGCTCAACACTCAGGTGCAGACAATCCTCATCACCTGCCCGCTCGGTACGCTGCAGTTCCAGGTAGTAGCTGCCCGGATACAAATTCTTCCAGTACTGAGCCCGCTCCCGAGCCAGTTCCGGCTTGCCCGCCAGCAGGGCCTTACCCACATCGCCCATTTTGGCGCCGGAGAGCGCAATAAGTCCCGCCGCGCGGGCTTCCAGCCAGGCCTTCCGGATAATCGGCTTGCCGTAGCGCTGGCCCTCGGTGTAGCCCAGGGAAATAATTTCGGTAAGGTGCAGGTAGCCTTTCTCATCCCGCGCCAGCAAGGTGAGCCGAAACGGGTTTTCCGGCTCGTCCGGGTTTTCCAGCCAGAGATCGGCACCGATAATTGGCTTGACGCCAGCGCCCATGGCCGCCTTATAGAAGCGCACCAGCGAGCACATGTTGGATTGCTCGGTGAGACCCACGGCCGGCATGCCCAGCTCGGCCACACGGCCAATCAGTGGCTTGACCCGCACCAGGCCATCCACCATGGAGTATTCGGAGTGTACGCGAAGATGTACGAACGTCTTTGCCATGGTCAGCTACCGATCAGTTGCATCAGATCTTCTTCGGTTTGGGGACCAAAGCGTGTTTCTATCAGTTTACCCGAAGGGTCCACCACGAACGTGGCGGGCAGCGCCATCGGCATCTTCCAGCCGAAGTCGGGGCCCGGATCCTGGCCCAGCATGGTGAATTCGATGCCCATTCTCTGGCCCAGATCCACCAGCGCGGCACCTTCAACGCCGTCAAAATTCACACCCAGCACTGAAATCCTCGGGGACTTGTCGAGGTGATTCAATTCAGGAATTTCCTCCAGGCAGGGCTTGCACCATTCAGCCCAGTAGTTCACCAGCACCCACTGGCCACGGTAGCTGTCCCAATCGACCGCCACACCATCGGCCCTTTGCAGCTCCGTTCTCTCGCAACCGGCCAGGGCCAGCACCATAATAGCAGCTGGAATCAGCAGCAAGCGCCTGGGCCATTTAGAAAAATTGGGACGGGGAACGGACGGGTACCAAGGGTACTGCAAGGTGAATCCTCCTGTTAGACTACGGCCCTCATTACAGACCGCAATCATCACTGTTAACCGGGCATGACCATGACAGAACCAACCCGCATTTTCCACAACCCACGGTGTTCAAAATCACGCCAGACCCTTGAGCTGCTGCAGCAAAAGGGTATCGAGCCAGAGATTATACGCTACCTCGAGACACCACCAACAGAGCAGGAACTGTTACACATTCTTGATCTCATCGGCTGCGAACCGCGCGAGCTGATGCGCACCAAAGAATCCGAGTACAAAGAACTTGGCCTGAACGCCCCGGAACTGACTCGGGAAGAACTGGTCAGGGCCATGGTAAATACCCCGAAATTGATTGAACGCCCTATCGTTCTGGCCAATGGCAAGGCAGCCGTCGGGCGGCCTCCAGAGAACGTACTGGATATTCTTTGAGGCCCCCCCTGGAGCAGCCATGAGCAACGCAATACCGTACATTCTTGTGCTTTACTACAGCCGCAACGGCCAGACCGCAGAAATGGCCAATCAGATTGGCCGGGGTGTCGCCCGGGCGGAGGGCATCGAGGCAAAAATCCGTACGGTTCCACCGGTATCACCAGACACCAGCGCCAGCCTGCCCCCGGTGCCAGACAGCGGGGCCCCTTACGCCACCCGTGAAGACCTCGCCAACTGCGCCGGGCTGGCCCTGGGCAGCCCGACCAGGTTTGGCAACATGGCAGCCCCGCTCAAACACTTTCTCGATGGTACCGGCGATTTGTGGCTTAACGGCAAGCTGGCTGGCAAACCCGCGGGCGCCTTCACCTCCACCGGCAGCCTGCATGGCGGCCAGGAAACCACGCTGCTGACCATGATGATGCCGTTACTGCACCACGGCATGGTACTGTGCGGCTTGCCCTACTCCGAAAGCGCCCTGAATGAGACCTCAACCGGCGGCACTCCCTATGGTCCGACCCATTGGGCAGGCACCGGGGCACAACAGGCGCTGAGCGACCATGAAAAGACCCTGTGCCAGGCCTTCGGTGAGCGCATCGCCCGGTTGGCGATCAAACTCGACCGTTAATCGCCATTGACTGCCCAATTTTCAACCACTCGGACCCTTTTATGATCAAGAATGAGAAAGCAAAAACCACGGCCCGCCTTACCATTGGCCTGTACCTTGCCGTCTTGGCCACCCTGCTGGTAACGACTTTCTATCCGGCGCCGGTCGAAGGCGTTTCCATTCCGCTGATGCTGACAGTCAAACTGCTGCCGCTGCTGGCCTTTGCGGTACCAGTCCTCAAGGGGCATAACCGCGGCTACATCTGGATGGCCTTTGTGGTGATCTTCTACTTCACCCAGGCTGTTGTCTCCGCCTGGCTGAGCGAGGGAGCACCGGGGCCGATGATTCTCACCGTGCTTACATTTCTGCTGTTTACCGTGGCCATGGTTCACCTGAAAGTAAACCGCCCGGTCGCCAACTGAGTGCCCATGATACCCGGAGAGCACAACGATGGCTGATCAGACGCACCCCATGCCAGCACCACCGCATCGGCACACCCTCACCCTGCGAGACATCTGCT
Organism: Marinobacter sp. LQ44; assembly: GCF_001447155.2. Taxonomy (NCBI): domain Bacteria; kingdom Pseudomonadati; phylum Pseudomonadota; class Gammaproteobacteria; order Pseudomonadales; family Marinobacteraceae; genus Marinobacter; species Marinobacter sp. LQ44. Next base: position 741,785 of record NZ_CP014754.1, read on the forward strand.
CTGCCTTGGTGGAAAGTGGCGAAATCAGCCAGCAGGATGCTGAGAAGGTACTTACGGCCAACCTGGGTGCCGCTACCCAGGGTAGCCGAACGTCTCCGCGGCATCCCCTGGAACTGGTTGCCATTGCTGGCATTACCAGCCTCAGGGATGACCGAACCCTGGACCTTGATCGGCTGACCAACTGGCTGGCCCGATGGGCGGGCCAGGATTACTACCATATAGACCCGCTCAAGATCGACACACCGGCCATCGCCCGGGTGATGTCTTACGCTTTTGCCCAGCGCCACGGCATTCTGGCGGTAGAGATACGCCAGGATGAAGTGCTGATTGCCAGTACAGAACCGTTCAAGAACGAATGGGAAAACAATCTGCGGCAAGCCGTTCGCAAAGATATTCGCCGTGTCGTTGCCAACCCGGAAGACATCCGCCGCTACACGGTGGAGTTCTACCAACTCGCCAATTCCGTGAGCAAAGCAAGTGGCAGCCAGGCACCGGGTGCCGCCAGCAATCAGAACTTCGAACAGCTGCTGGACATAGGTTCCAACGAAAACCCGGATGCCAACGACCAGCACGTGGTCAAGATTGTCGACTGGCTGTTGCAGTACGCCTTTGACCAGCGCGCCTCAGACATTCACATTGAACCGCGCCGGGCAGTCACTCAGGTGCGTTTTCGTATTGATGGTGTGTTGCACAACGTCTATGAGTTCCCGGAACATGTCGGGGTGGCTGTCACCAGCAGGCTGAAAATTCTGGGCCGCTTGAACGTGGCCGAGAAACGACGCCCTCAGGACGGCCGGATAAAAACCCGAAAACCGGATAACAGCGAGGTTGAATTACGCCTGGCCACCATGCCCACCGCCTTTGGCGAAAAGATGGTGATGCGGATTTTCGATCCGGAGGTGCTGCTGAAATCCTTCGAACAACTGGGCTTCAGTAAAGAAGATCGGGAGCGCTGGCAGTCCATGACCGCCCGCCCCCATGGCATTGTACTGGTGACCGGCCCTACCGGTTCCGGCAAAACCACCACCCTGTACTCCACCCTGAAACAGCTGGCGTCGCCGGAACTGAACATCTGTACCATTGAAGACCCCATTGAGATGGTGGAGCCAGCGTTCAACCAGATGCAGGTGCAAACCAATATCGACCTGACATTCGCCCATGGCGTGCGGGCGCTGCTCCGCCAAGACCCGGACATCATCATGATCGGCGAAATCCGCGACCTGGAAACCGCCGAGATGGCGGTACAGGCAGCGCTGACCGGCCACCTGGTGCTCTCCACCCTGCACACCAACGACGCCCCGAGCGCCATTACCCGACTGATGGAACTGGGCATCCCGCCCTACCTGATCCGGGCCACGGTGCTTGGGGTGATGGCCCAGCGCCTGGCCCGCACCCTGTGCCCCCACTGCAAGGCGCCGGGTGAGGCCGACGAGCAGGCCTGGCAAACACTGACCCGCCCCTGGAAAGCGCCGGTTCCCCGTCAGTTCTATCATCCGGTGGGCTGCCTGGAATGCCGCAATACCGGCTATATGGGCCGCGCCGGAGTCTACGAAATCATGACACTTTCCGACCACCTGACCAGTCAGATCAATGATCACTGCGAACTTGAGCAGTTAAGGCTGGACGCCTACAAAGAAGGCATGAAATCCCTGCGCCTCAGTGGCGCACAGAAGGTGGCCGCCGGCCAGACCACGGTGGAAGAGATCCTGCGGGTGACCCCGGAAAGCCAGCGCTGAACCCGCATCAACCCGGGCGCAGACCGCACTGCTCCAACAGTTCCTGCCAGTGCCGGGTGTGCTGCATCATGGCCTGGTCCAGCTCCCACCAGAGGCTGGCTTCCGCATCGGCTGATAAATGGCGCTGGTACCAGCCCTGAAAGCTATCAGGCATAACCGCCGCCTGCTGGTCCGCCAGCTCGGCCAGAGCCCCGATCAACGAATCCCGGGCGCGGCTGACATCGCTCATGTAGGGCTGGATTTCACCGACGTACACGTTGAAGAAAAAATTTCGGACGATTTCTGATTGATTATTCGGCCGGCCGTTCAGACATAATGGACGCTCATCAAGGCGCGCTTTCAGGGTCTCTGTTCCTGCGTTGAGGGTTGCGATCAACAGCCGGGCGCTGTTGATCACCTGCCCGGCACGAAATTCCGATTGCCAGCGTTGGTGCACACCGCCAAGCGCATCAAGAGGCACGTCCAGCTGCTGGTCCGACAAATCCGATACAGCCTGATTCAACTGGCCCAGGTCCCGCACCAGATCAGACACCGGGTTGCCGTCGGCGGCCACCGGATAAAAGCCTTTGGACAGGGTCAACAAGCGCTCAATCTCTTCCGTTCCCCAGGTCGCATTCCATATGGCCACCGGCAACGATGCCCGCTTGCTCTCGACCGCATCCTGAAGGGTTTTCTCCAGGCGCTCGTCGTCGATCTCTGCCATGCAGTCTTCCGCGGCTCGGATAAACCGGACTTCATAACGCAGCCGATTAAGAGGCTGCATAACCCGGCCCATCACCGAATTTCGCTCGCCAACCACATACTGAAGTTCACACCCGTACAGCGACAGAAAGTCCAGCATGCCCAGATCCAGCTCAGGCATATCGAGTACACGTTCGCGGCGACGGGGAACGGTGGAGGCAGGGGGAAGATCAGAGGGAACCGATACCGATGGCGCATCCAGTACCCGGGCAAGGCGCTCCAGGTACTCTTCCATCATCGGCTCGGCTTCGGAGAACGGATTGCAGCCGGCCAGAAACAAGGCACAAACACCCGGAATAAGCCATTTCAGACATGAACTACCGGGCATTCGACCACCTCCTAACGTTTACGCAGTAGCGCGTCTACCTCCGCAAAATCACGGGCAACAGGCCGACCAGTGTCAGGAAGCTCCCCATCACGCACCAGCCAGACGGTTTTAAGCCCAGCTTCCTCAGCCGCCGCAAGCTCGTCTTCCACGTCCGACAGGAACAGAACGGTCGCCGGCTCTACCCCCAGCTCGGCAAGAATATTGCGGTAAGACTGCGCCTCTTTTTTACCGCCCACACCGGTATCGAAGTATCCGGAGAAAAACGGCGTAAAGTCGCCTTCGTTACTGAATCCGAAAATCAGTTTCTGTGCCTTCACGGAACCAGAGGAATATACGAACAGCCTCAGCCCCCGATCATGCCAACGCTGAAGATAATCCGCTGCATCCGGGTAGAGATCACCTTTCAACTCACCACTGTGATAGCCCTGCTCCCACACCATGCCCTGCAATGCCTTCAGCGGACCCTCTTTGCGGTCCTCGGATATCCAGGTCTGTAGGACCTCAATCAGGCCTTCCACATCTTTGCTGTCGACACCACTTTTTTCAGCAACCAGGGCCAGCTGTTCAGCCACAGCCGGCGTGGTGTGATGGTTGGCACGGATGAAGTCCGGCAAGTGTTTGCTGGCGTAGGGAAACAGCACATCGTGCACGAACGAGATCGAGCTGGTCGTGCCCTCGATATCGGTCAGAACTACCCGAATCATCCCGCCACTCCCGCGAGCCCTTCATAGCGGGGCAGTCGACTGGCGATATCCTCACCGGTAAAGCTCGCCACCCAGCCTTCCGGGTTGGTGAACAACCGAATACAGGTAAATTGCGGCTCTGGCCCCATATCAAACCAGTGGCGTGTGCCATCTGGCACACTGATCAAATCGTTCTGCTGGCACAGCAAGGCATACACCTGGTCGCCAAAGTGCAGATAGAACAGGCCCTGGCCCCGCACGAAAAACCGCACTTCATCCTCGCTGTGGGTATGCTCGTCCAGAAACTTCTGGCGGAAGGCTTCCTTTTGCGGGTTGTCCGGGTTCAGGCTGACCACATCGGCGGTCTGGAACCCGCATTCCTGCTTCAGGTGCTCAACCTCCTCACTGTAGGCCTCCAGAATCTGCTCCTGGCTGGCATCTGACGGCAGGTCCCGGGTTGGCCACTGCTCGAAACGAACACCGTGGCGGGCCAACGCTTCACCGATAGCCCCCGGGTCGGTCATCACGGTGTGGGCCTCGTCCGGCTGGCCTTGGTGGAATATGCTCAGGGTAGTCATGGGCGGACCCTCATGGTTTCAAGTTCACATTCAAAGAGAAATTCAAAGGCTTCAACATGGCGCAGGCAATCCGCCATAGTCTTACCCCAGGTATACAGACCGTGCCCGCGAATCAGGTAACCCGGTTGCTCAGGATGGGCCAGAAACCAGGCCCGGGTGTCCTCGGCCAACGCCGGAATATCCTGAGTGTTGTCGAAAACCGGAACGCTCAGCGCACCCTCATGGGTCTCAACGCCGGAAAACGCCTTCTGCAATTCGTAGCCTTCCAGCTCCAGCGCCTGACCCGCTGCAATCAGCCGACTCAATACTGTGGCTTTTACGGAATGAGTGTGTAAAACCGCACCAACCTCCGGGAAAACCTGATAGAGCACGGTATGCAAAAGGGTTTCTGCGGAGGACTTACACTGGCTTTGAACCGCCCGCCCGTCAAGATCAACCACCATCACATCTGCGGTAGTCAGCTGCCCCTTGTGGCGGCCAGACACGGTGATGGCCACATGATCCGTGTCGATCCGCGCAGAATAATTACTGCTGGTGGCCGGCGACCAGCCACGGCTGTAGAGGAACTGACCTGCATCCACAATGGACTGGGCCGCTGTGGCGTATCGGGTTACATCAAACACTCGCAATCTCCCGGTTGAAACGTGCCCTGCCGGGCAAGCGATGAGCGCCATTATAGGACGGCCACCGCTCCCGGAAAACCGATTTGGTTCAGGCCATCAACGGCAGGCGGCGCTGGCGCTTTCCGGTCAGGGCAAACAGGGCATTACCCAGGGCGGGAATCACCGGGGGCACGCCTGGCTCACCGACACCGGTCGGGTCTGCTTCACTGTCAACAATGTCCACCACCACGTCGGGCGCCTGGTGCATCTGCATCAGGCGGTAGTCGTGGAAATTGCTCTGCCGGATCTCGCCGTTGTCGAAGTTGATCTCGCCGTAGAGCGCGGCGGTCAGGCCAAACAGGATGCCACCCTCGATCTGGTCTTCAACAATCCTGGGATTAACCACCTGGCCGCAATCCACGCTGCAGATCACCTTGTACACCCGTATTTCACCGTTCTCGATTCCGGCTTCAACCACTTGGGCCACATAGGTACCAAAGCTCTTGAACAAGGCGAGCCCCCGGGCCCGACCTTCCGGCGCTGGCTGGCCCCAATCCGCCAGCCGGGCTGCGCGCTCTAGCACCTCGCGATGGCGCGGCTCGGCATCCAGCATTTTCAGGCGGAACTGCAACGGATCTTCACCGGATTCATGGGCCAGCTCATCCATGAAGGTTTCCACTGCAAACCCGTTGTGGGAATAACCCACCGAACGCCACCAGGTAATGGGCACACCGGGATCGGTGTGGGTATGACGAACGGTGACGTTCTGCACCTGGTATGGGTATTCAATGGCCCCTTCAATGGCCGAAATATCTTTCGGTGTGGCAATGCCCTCGGCCATCAGCCCTACCCGCCCCAGGGTGTCGTAGAGGAACTTGGGCGCCCAGGGATACTGTGCGGGTGCGGCATTGCGCACGTACCAGTCCAGAACCTGCGGGCCGACGATCTGATGGTGCCAGCCGGTCAACTCACCGTCGTTCAGGCTGCCTTTCATCCGGTGCAGCATGGCGGGGCGCAGGAAACCGTGGCGGGTATCTTCTTCCCGGGACCAGATCAACTTGACCGGAACCTTCAGTTGATAGGCCACAGCGGCAGCTTCTTCGATATAGTCCTGGGTGAGGCGACGGCCGAACCCGCCGCCAAGGAATGTGGTGTGAATAGTGATCTTGCCCGGTGACAGATCGGTATGACGGGCCGCCGCAATGCGACCCAGGTCTGGCGCCTGGGTGGGTGCCCAGACATCCATTCCACCATCGCGGTACCAGGCCGTGGCATTCATCGGCTCCATGGTGGCATGAGCCAGGTAGGGCTGCTCGTACTCGGCCTCTACCACCTGTTTTGCACGCTCGGCTGCCTTTTCTACATTTCCCTCACTGCGCTCTTTGACCCCGGGGTCTTTACTGGCAGCCTGCCGGTAACTGTCAAAAACAGCTTCTGTATTGGTGTCCAACGCACCGGAGAAGTCCCACTCTACCCGCAATTTCTGCTGGGCCTTTCTTCCCTGCCAATAGCGCTGGGCAACCAGGACAACGCCGCGTTCCGTGATAAATGCATCGGTCACACCTGGCATACCGATAACGTCATCCCGGTTGAAGCTGCTGGCCTTACCGCCATAGCGGGGGCTGCGGGTCATCACCGCATAGACCATGCCCGGAAGCTCAACATCCATACCGTAGACGGCAGTACCCGTCGCCTTGGCACGGGCATCCAGCTTGCCGCCCTTACGGCCGATGTACTTCCACTCAGAACGGGGCTTGAGGGGCACCTTGCCCCGAATAACCTCCCGGTCTGCCAATTCAACCAGTTGGCCGTAACGTAACGAATCCAGTCCGTTAGGATGCACTACCCGGCCATCCTCGGTAGTGCACTGGTCCGCGTCTACTTCCCAAACGCGGGCGGCGGCCATCATCAACATCTGCCGCGCTTGCGCACCCGCTACCCTCAGTGGCTCCCAGTTCGTGGCCAGGCTGGTGCTGGCACCGGTCAGTTGCAAGCCGAACAGGGGGTTTCGGTATTCCGGCGCCACCGGCGCAAATCTGACTTTAATCCTGCCGGGCTCCACGTCGAGCTCTTCAGCCACCAGCGTGGTCAAACCGGTGTAGGTGCCCTGCCCCATTTCAACCCGAGCCAGGGTGAAGATGATGTCCTCATCACGGGTCAGTTCCAGCCAGATATCCGGCTTCCACTCACCAGTCTCTGGCTGGTAGCCGGTCTGGACAGAGGCACACCCCGGGATAGACACCGCCAAGATCAGGCTACCTGATGCACCTGTGCTGACTTTCAGAAAATCGCGACGATTCATGGTCATATCAGGCGTCCTCCCCGGCAGGCTGGTAATGGCCAACCGAACCTGCAACCGCCTCGACGGCGGCGACAATGCGGGAATAGGTACCGCACCGGCACAGGTTTCCGGTCATGGCGGTCACAATGTCCTGACGGGATGGCGCCGGATTGTTGTTCAGCAGGTGCGCTGCGGTCATAATCTGGCCCGACTGGCAGTAACCACACTGGGGAACGCCCTGATCAATCCAGGCCTGCTGCAACGGGTGCAACTGGCCATCGTCGGACAGCCCTTCGATGGTGGTCACTGTCGCGCCGTCTACCGACGCCACCGGCGTTGAACAGGAGCGCGCAGGCTGACCATTGACATGAACCGTGCAGGCGCCGCACAAGCCCGCGCCACAACCAAACTTGGTCCCCTTTAGTCCGACTTCATCTCGAATTACCCACAATAGAGGTGTATCGGAATCAACATCAACGGTGTGCCTTTGGCCATTGATCGTCAGGCTGAATGCCATGGGCCGTTCCTTTTGTTATTTGCTCGAAGACGAATTCAGTTACTTGATGACTTCTTTGCCATCCTGGTCTACCCAGATCTTGCGGTCGCCAGTATTCATTTTGCCATTGGAATCCCAGACTTCACGATCTTTGGTAGCGCTCTCCACCTTGCCGTTGTCGTCCCAGATTACCCGGTCTTTGCAACCCGCCAGAGTGAACAGGCCGGCCAGAACAATCACCACCAGAGAAGCCTTTTTCATCATCAATAACCTCATCAGCTGTTTGAATACAGTACGGTGATCCCTTGATCACCGGCTGCCATGCAATTCCCTGTTATTCTGTTTGTCCCTGTCGCTCTTGCGAACCATGACATAGACCGCACCGGTTCCACCATGGTGTTTCTGGGCCGAGTGAAAGGCCAGTACACTGTCCAGTTCCGGCAGCCACTTCGCCAGGTAGCTTTTCAACTGGGCAATGCCATCGGGGTTGCGCTCACCCTTGCCATGCAGAATGATGACTGAACGCAAGCCGTAGCGCACGCAATCGTTGATAAACGCAAAAACCTCCCGGCGGGCTTCTTCAACGGTCATCCGATGTAAATCCAGCCTGGCCTCGATAGGGTATTGGCCAAGCCGGAGCTTGCGGAACACACCATGCTGAATGCCAGGGCGCATCCAGCTCAGCACGTCATGGGCGGTTAGCGGCTCAACCATGTCCGAGGTCAGCGGGTTCAGGTCTCGAACCGGCTTTTCAACCGCCGCTTTCTGCCGCTCCAGATGTCCGGGCGTCAGCTCCCTGGGGGCCGACACTTCAGCCCTGTTGGGCTTGCGGATTCGCCGGACATCCTTCATCTCTTCAAGAAACGCCAGGCGTTCATCTTTACTGGTCATGAGCTATCTGTTTCTGGATTGACGAATGTCAGAACTCTACCACCGTGCCGGGCTACCATAAAGAAAAGCCCTCAGACACGTTTCGACCAAAATCGTAGGGCATAACATGGCTCCGCTGAACTACACTGCAAGCGGATAACAATAATTACGGAACAGCGGCGAAGGCCGACCAACTCCGACCCAAGACGGATTGCGACATGGCAGCAGCGAACCAGGACACATCGCGCCCCCAGAACACACGGGCCATCATGACATTTCTGCGGGAACATGCACCTTTCTCCAGCATGGATGACACCCACCTGGCCCATTTCGCTGAACATGCCACCCTGAGATTCTACGCCGATGAAGACGTGGTGCTGTCGCCGGATGACGGCGTGGTAAAGCGCTTTTACATCGTGAAACAGGGCCGCATCCGGGGCGAACGCCACAACGAAAAAGAAGATCGGGCAGAAACCACCTTCGAAATCAGCCAGGGCGAATGCTTTCCGCTCGCGGCACTGATTGGCGAGCGCCCTACCCGTACCCTACACCGGGCCTCCGGAGACACCTTCTGCCTGAGCATTGAACAAAAAGCCTTCATCACTCTGTTCTCCGAAAGCGAACCCTTCCGGGATTTCTGCCTGCGCGGCGTCAGCAGCCTGCTGGATCAGGTCAACCAGCGCATCCAGTCCAAGGCGATGGCCTCCATTGGGTCCAGCAATAGCCTGGATACCCCGCTTGAGCGTTACGCTCTGCGCAACCCCATCGTTTGCTCGCCCGACCTGCCAGTGCGCAAGGCAGTGGCCCGCATGCACGAGAACAATGTCGGCAGTATCATCATTACGGATGACAACCGCCACCCCAAGGGCATATTCACCTTGCGCGATTTACGCACCATGATTGCCGAGGAACGAGGCCCTCTGGACACCCCTATCCGGCAGGTCATGACGGCAGATCCCTGCTGTTTACCCGCAACGGCCGATGCTTTTGAAGCAGCCATGTTGATGGCCGAGCACCACTTTGCACACCTGTGTGTGATCGATGAGGAAAACCATCTGATCGGGGTGGTCTCCGAGCGGGACCTGTTCTCCCTCCAGCGCGTGGACCTGGTCAACCTGGCCCGGACTATCGGCACTGCCACCCACCTCCGTACCCTGGTCAGCCTGCGCACCGACGTTTCCCGCCTGGTGGATTCCATGCTGGCCCACGGCGCGGACTCCGGGCAGGTGGTCAAGATCATTACCACGCTCAACGATGTAACCGTCCGGCGGGTACTGGAATTGAACCTGAAGAAAAACGATCCGGGTATCCCTTTCACCTGGCTGACCTTTGGCAGCGAAGGCCGGCAGGAGCAAACCCTGCTGACCGACCAGGACAACGGCATTCTGTTCGAGACGCCCGAGGGCATGACCGAGGACCAGGTCCGGGAAAAATTGCTGCCGTTCGCGCGCAAGGTGAACGACGAATTGGCGGAGTGTGGCTTCACCCTGTGTAAAGGCAACATCATGGCAAGCAATCCGAAACTGTGTCTGAGTGATCGGGAATGGGATGACTGGTTCGTTCGATTCATCGATGCCTCCACACCCCAGAATCTGGTGTACTCGTCCATCTTCCTCGACATGCGCTCGGTATTCGGGCCAACGGAACCGTTGCACCGATTGCTGGAGAAAGTTCTGGACAGGATTCGCAAGAATGCCCTGTTCCAGAAGATGCTGGCGGGCAATGCGCTGCAACGTAAACCACCGCTCACCATGTTCAGAAATTTTCGATATCTGAAAGACGAGAAAAAGCATTCCCTCGACCTGAAACGGCAAGGCCTGGCGCCTTTTGTTGAATCGGTTCGGGTGTTCGCCCTGGCTCATGGGGTGGAAGCGGCCAATACGCTGGAGCGAATGGACGCCCTGTCCCGCAAGGGGGTGTTTGATGCCAAGGATGCAAACGCCTGGAAAGAGGCGTATAGCCTGATCCAGGCCATCCGTATGCGCGCCCACCAGGAGATGCTGGACAGGGGCGACGAACTGACCAACTACATTGATCCGGACGACCTGAACCCACTCGACCGCCGTATCTTGCGGGAGTCTTTCCGTCAGGCGCAAAGGCTGCAGCAGAAACTGGAAGTCACTTACCAACTCTAGGTACCGGAAACACCATGCTCGACTACATCAAGCAATGGCTGGCCCAGCGTAGAGGCGGCGTTACCGGTCACCACGACCCGGACAATCTGCCCAGCCCGAAAACGGTGAGTGACCAGCCGCTGTCCCGTTGCCGTCTGATTGTGCTGGACCTTGAGACCACCGGACTGAATGCTTCGAAAGATGAAGTCATCGCCATCGGCGCTGTGGCTATTGAAGGCGGAGTCATTCACCTGAATGATCAGTTTGATCTGATCCTGCGACGGCCGGAGCTCGATATCCGTGAAACCGTGCTGATCCACGGTATCGGGCCTGAGGCCCTGACCCAGGGCCACGAAACCGAAGATGCCCTGCTCTATCTCCTGGAGTGGATGAACGGCGACCCAATCCTTGCTTACCACTCCGCGTTCGACCAGAAATTCCTCGAAAAAACCCTGAAAGCCCAGCTTGGCTACACCGTCCCGCACGTCTGGATGGATGTTGCCGAACTGCTACCGGCGATATTCCCGAAAGCGGAAACCAAGGGGCGCAGCCTCGACCACTGGGCCGACTTTTTCAAACTCGAAGTCAGTGAACGACATCACGCTGCCGCCGATGCCCTGGTGACCGCAGAACTGACGCTCATGGCCCTCAACCGGGCGCAAAAAAATGGCGTCAAGAACCTGAAAGAACTGGCTGAAAAGCTGCATTATCAGCGCCGTTTACAGAACATGCACCGATTCTGACAACCCGCTTTGGCGCCTGATGTCCTTGACCAATTACAAGGCAAGTTACTGAGAGTTAGACCATTTGCCAATATCCATAATTCCATTGACCAGTAAAGTCGGAGAAGACAACAAGTCGGAGAAGTACTACATGAATAATAAATTCTCTATCCGCAACACCCCACAAGTAATCCACCCAACCTCCACAACAACAATACAGGAGTGATGTGTATGTCAGGTCATAGCTACGACGCTGAAAACTACTGGAAGGCGAACCTGCGCCTGATATTTGGGAGCCTGATTATCTGGGCCCTGGTATCCTATGGCTTCGCCATTCTGCTACGTCCCATGCTGGCGGGAATTCCGGTCGGCGGCACCGATCTCGGTTTCTGGTTCGCTCAGCAAGGCTCCATTCTTACCTTCATTGCCCTGATCTTCTTCTATGCCTGGCGCATGAACAAGATCGACGAGCAATTCGGCGTACATGAGGAGTAAGACACCATGAGCCAATTTGCAATCAACCTGCTTTTCGTCGGGGGTTCCTTCCTCCTGTATATCCTGATTGCTGTGTGGGCGAAAGCCGGCAGCACCAGCGATTTCTACGTTGCCGGCGGCGGCGTTCACCCGGTCACCAACGGTATGGCGATCGGCGCCGACTGGATGTCTGCAGCGTCCTTCATTTCCATGGCGGGCCTCATCGCCGCCGGTGGCTATGCAAACTCGACATTCCTGATGGGCTGGACCGGCGGCTACGTCCTGCTGGCCATGCTGCTGGCTCCTTACCTGCGTAAGTTCGGCAAGTTCACGGTTCCCGAGTTCATTGGCGACCGTTACTACAGCGCCAACGCACGCTTGGTCGCCGTTATCTGTCTGATCGTTGCCTCCGTCACCTACGTTATCGGCCAGATGGCCGGTGCCGGCGTTGCCTTCTCCCGCTTCCTGGAAGTAGACGCTACCAACGGCCTGATGATCGCAGCGGTTGTGGTCTTTATCTACGCCGTACTGGGTGGCATGAAAGGCATCACCTACACCCAGGTTGCCCAGTACTGCGTACTGATCATTGCCTACACCATTCCGGCAGTGTTCATCTCCCTGCAACTGACCGGCAACCCGATCCCGATGTTCGGTATGTTCTCAACCCATACCGAATCCGGTCTGCCGCTGCTTGAAAAGCTGAACTTGGTGGTCACCGACCTTGGCTTCCGGGAATACACCGCGGACATCGACAATAAACTGAACATGGTTCTGTTTACCCTGTCGCTGATGATCGGTACGGCGGGCCTGCCCCACGTCATCATCCGCTTCTTCACCGTTCCCAAGGTAGCTGACGCTCGCTGGTCCGGCGGCTGGGCACTGGTCTTTATTGCCCTGCTGTACCTGACCGCTCCGGCTGTTGCTTCCATGGCGCGTCTGAACCTGATGACCACCATCTATCCGGAGGGCACTGCAGCCGAGCCCATCGAGTACGATGCGCGCCCTGCCTGGATTGCCACCTGGGAAGAAACCGGCCTGATCAAGTTCGAAGACAAGAACAACGATGGTCGCATCCAGGTGTATAACGACGGCAATGCCGATTTCGCAGCCACCGCCGCTGAGCGCGGCTGGGAAGGCAACGAGCTGTCCGTTAACAACGACATCCTGGTACTGGCCAACCCGGAAATTGCCAACCTGCCCGGCTGGGTTATTGGTCTGATTGCTGCCGGTGGTCTGGCTGCGGCTTTGTCCACTGCGGCAGGTCTGTTGCTGGCCATTTCCTCGGCGGTGAGTCACGACCTGATCAAAGGCCGAATCAACCCCAACATCACCGATAAAGGCGAACTGTTGGCGGCACGGATCTCCATGGCCGTTGCCATCGTGGTGGCGACATGGCTCGGTGCCAATCCGCCCGGGTTCGCGGCACAGGTGGTCGCTCTGGCCTTCGGTATCGCTGCCGCCTCCCTGTTCCCGGCGCTGATGATGGGCATTTTCTCCAAGCGCGTGAACAACGTGGGCGCAACCCTGGGTATGTTGGCCGGTCTGATCTTCACCCTGGTCTACATCTTCATCTACAAGGGCTGGTTCTTCATTCCGGGAACCAACAACCTGCCGGATACCGCCGAGTTCTGGGTACTGGGTATTTCCCCGCTGTCCATCGGTGCGGTTGGTGCTCTGGTCAACTTTGCGGTAGCCTTCGGGGTATCGAAAGTGACCGCCGAGCCGCCTGTTGAAATCCAGGAGCTGGTCGAGAGCGTCCGTTACCCACGCGGTGCCGGTAGCGCTCAAGACCACTAAGCTGAAAGACAACCTGATTCATTGAAACTAATGACGGGTTGAGACCGAACGGGCTTCCTCACTGAGGGAGCCCGTTCTTTTTTGAGTTAAGGAATCCAATCCTATGTTCTGGACTTTTGTTGCCACCATTGTTTGCGGTCTCGGGGCCGCAGGCATCGCCATGGGCATTCGCGCCGCCACCGCAAAGCGTGCACCGCGATGGATCATTCCAGTGTTTGCAGGCGCCGGCATGCTCGGCTACCTTGTTTATGGCGAATACACTTGGTATGACCACAAGCGATCACTGCTCCCTGAAGAGGCGGTTGTCGTGGCGACTGAGCAGGAGAAGATCTTTTTCCGCCCCTGGACCTTCATATTCCCCTACGTCACCGCCTTCTCCACCGTCGACACCAGTGATTTCCGTCGGGATACCAGCGACGGCGATATTGTTCGCTTCACCCTCTACCGTTTTGAGCAAACCGTGACAGACGCAGTGTCACACCGGGCTCACCTGATCCATTGCCAGAGCCGGGAGCTGGTTCCGTTGGGTTCAGATGGGGTTCCACGGGTAGACAATATGAAGTTGCTGACCGCCAACGATCCTCTATACAGAACCGTGTGCGGTAACTGACATCGGATAACCGGATAACAACAAAGCATGATTAGCGCCTGGCTGCTGATAGTTATATCCATTAGCTACATTTCCCTGTTGTTTGTCATTGCCTGGGCTGGCGACCGACACCCGGGATTGTATCGACGCAGGCTGGCGCGAACCCAGATCTACGCTCTATCACTGGCCGTCTACTTTACCTCCTGGACATTCTACGGTGCCGTTGGGCGCGCCACCCAGGAAGGCTTTGCCTTTCTCCCCATCTACCTGGGGCCGCTGCTGGTCTTCCTGTTCTTTGCACCGCTGCTGCGGCGTATTATTTACATCAGCAAACGCAACAACAGCACCTCCATCGCCGATTTTATTGCTTCCCGTTACGGCAAGTCCCAGGTGCTGGCGGCCATGGTGGCTATTTTTGCCCTGATTGGCAGCGTTCCCTACATCGCTCTGCAACTCAAAGCTATTGCGCTGGGCTTTAACGTACTGACAGAAGGGGGTACCGGCTATCAGGAACTGAGCACCGCTGCCTGGAACGATTCCGCCTGGTACATCACCCTGGCGCTGGCGGTCTTTACCGTGTTATTCGGCACCCGACACCTTGAATCAACCGAGCATCATCGAGGCATGATCCAGGCGGTCGCCTTTGAATCACTGATCAAACTGGTGGCCTTCATCGCCGTTGGTCTGTTTGTGGGCTACGGCCTTTATAATGGTTTTGGCGACCTTTTCAGCCAGGTAAAACAGGCCGACCTGGTCGGCACCCTGACCACCAACTCCCTTGAGACACCAGCCTTTCTCACTCAAACACTGGTCGCCATGCTGGCGATCGTGTGCCTGCCCCGACAATTTCACGTCATGGTCGTGGAAAATGCCGATCACCGTGATTTTGAAACAGCGCGTTGGGCCATGCCGATCTACCTGGTCATTGCCAGCGCCTTTGTGCTGCCCATTGCAGCTGCCGGACTATTGAACTCAGACCTCGCCGGCGGTGATCCCGACATCATCATCCTGCAACTGCCCATCGTTGCGGGTGAGCAATGGCTGGCCGTGCTCGCCTTCCTCGGCGGCGGCTCAGCCGCAGCCGCCATGGTCATTGTCTGTTCTGTGGCCATTGCCACCATGGTCAGCAACGAAATCATCATGCCCGGGCTGTTGCGTTTTTTCCGGCCCGGCATGAACCGCAGGACCGACTTGAGTTTCCTTCTGCTCACCATTCGCCGGGTGGCCATCTTTGTCGTGCTGTTTACCGCCTATGGTTTTTACCGGATGGCGGGCGCCGATTACAGCCTCACCGCTTTCGGCCTGCTCTCGTTTGCCGCCGCTGCCCAATTTGGGCCGGCCCTTGTGGGCGGCATCATCTGGCGGCGCGGCAACTTTACCGGGGCAGCCTGGGGTCTCGGTCTTGGCTTCCTGATGTGGTGTTATACCCTGCTGCTGCCAGCCCTGGTGTCCACCGGCTGGATTGCTGACACGCTGATCGAACAGGGGCTGTTTGGCCTCAACTGGACCCGCCCGACGGCCCTCTTCGGTTCTGAGCTGGACCAGATCAGTCACGGCATCATCTGGAGCCTTGGCATAAACACCGGCACCTATATTCTGTTGTCACTGTTAACCCGGCAGCGCATCCGCGAACGAATCCAGATTGCCGCCTTCTTCCATGAAGCCCAGCCAAAACCGGAAAGCGCACAACATCAGAGCTGGCAGGGTGAGGTCCTGACCTCCGATCTCCAGGCCCTGACCGATCGATTCATGGGTGAAGAGCGTTCCGAGAGTGTCTTTCGCAATTACGAGCGTCGCAACGCCATCAGACTGTACCCGCACCGGCCAGCCTCTACCCACCTGATGAAATACATCGAGCGCCAACTGGCCTCGGTTATTGGTGCATCCACCGCCCGTGTGGTCCTGGAGTCCACCCTGACCGGTAGGGATATGCAGATCGAAGATGTCGTCAGCATCGTTGATGAAGCGTCCCAGGCCATGACCTTCAGCCGCGAACTGCTGCAATCCGCCATCGAGAACATCAGTCTGGGTGTATCGGTGGTCAACCATCAACAGCAGTTGGTGGTGTGGAATCATCGCTACCTGGAGCTGTTTAATTACCCCAAAGGATTTGTCCGGGTTGGCCGGCCGGTGGAAGACCTGATGCGCTACAACCTGACCAATGCCAATCTGTCAGCCCGGAGGATCGATGACATCATCGACAACCGCTGCAACAGCATGCGCGAGGGTAAACCCATGTCCTACGAACGCCAGCGCCCGGATGGCACCGTGGTCCGAGTGGATGGCAGCCCCATCCCCGGGGGTGGCTATGTCACCACATTCCAGGACATTACAGCCATGCGTCGTACCGAGCAGGCCTTGAAGGAAACCAATATCTACCTGGAGCAACGAGTGCGGGAGCGTACTCAGGAACTGCAGGTCATCAACGAGCAGATGCTGAAAGCAAAATCGGTCGCGGAACAGGCCAACCAGAGCAAAACCCGCTTTCTTGCGTCGGCCAGCCATGACCTTCTTCAACCATTGAATGCGGCACGACTGTTCACCTCCGCCCTGTCAGGCAAGGTTATTGAGGGTGATACCCGTGAACTGGTTGAGCACATCGACAGCTCACTTGGCGCGGCTGAAGAGATCATCAGCACCTTGCTCGATATCTCCAAGCTGGACGCCGGGGCACTGGAGCCAGATATCGGCGTTTTCCCGGTCAACGAACTGCTCCGCCACCTGGCAACGGAGTTCTCTGCTATCGCCAAAGACCAGGAATTGGACCTGCATGTTGTTCCCAGCAGCGCCTGGGTACGATCAGACGTCAAGTTGCTACGCCGGGTAGTCCAGAACTTCCTGTCCAACGCCATTCGCTACACGGCCAGTGGCAAGATATTGATGGGCTGCCGTCGGCTCAAAGGCTACCTGCGAATTGAGGTCTGGGACACCGGCCCCGGAATGTCCGAAGACCAGCTCACCCATGTCTTCGAAGAGTTCCGGCGTTTCCAGCACGGCCGCGACAAGAAGGGCCTGGGCCTGGGCCTGGCCATTGTCGACCGCATCAGCGGCATGCTGAACCACCCGGTCACCGTACACTCGGTGCAGGGTAAAGGGAGCGTCTTCGGTATCACCGTACCACTTGCGCCGCCAGACCTGAGCCGCGCAGAGTCCAATAAACCCGCCTCCAGCACCAGGCGGGTATCCAGTCTGGGTGGCTTGCATGTTCTGTGTATCGATAACGATCCAGCCATACTTCAGGGTATGGTCGCGTTACTGGGTAATTGGAAGTGTGATGTGACAGCAGCCGAAAGCCTCGAAGACGCCCTGGAAAAACTGGCAGACCGCTTACCGGATATTATACTTGCCGATTATCAGCTTGATGATAACCGCAATGGGCTGGATGCCATGGACAGCATCAGAGACAAACTTGGCCATGGCATACCGGGCATCCTGATTACCGGTTATATGGCGCCGGAGGTGCGCGAAGACGCTGGAAACCGCGGCTATCAGGTTCTCTACAAGCCGGTTAAACCGGCGGCACTGAGAGCGCTTGTCAACAAACTACTGAAACAGAAGCGCGCATGAATCAGACCGACAAGAAAGACACGATCAACCCCTTTGGAAAACTCACGTTCCTGGTGGTTGATGATTTCGAGAATTTCCGTCTATCGATGCGCCAGATGCTCAGAAGCTGCGGCGCAGACAAAATCGAGTTGGTGGCCCACGCCACCCCGGCCATCCAGTACTGCACCTACAACCACGTGGATGTTGTCCTGTGCGACTACAACCTGGGGGAAGGCAAAAACGGCCAGCATATTCTTGAAGAGCTCAGACACAAGAAGCTTCTTAGCCGCTCCTCCCTGTTCTTGATGGTGACCGCCGAAACGTCCAAAGAGATGGTCATGGGCGCCCGTGAATACCAGCCTGATGCGTACCTGACCAAGCCGCTGAACCGCGCCATGCTGGAGAAGCGCCTTGGCGCTCTGGTTCAGCAACGCAACGCCTTGCTACCGATTACCCGTGAAATGGATCGGGAGAACTACCCTGAGGCCATTTCGCAATGCCTGCAGCTTCTGCCCAAACAGCCAAGGTACAAAACCTGGCTGATGAAAACCCTGGGCGAACTGTATTCCATCGTCGGCGATCTGTCACATGCCCTGAAAGTGTACGACGAAGTACTTGCGCAGCGGGAGCTTTCCTGGGCTCGACTGGGCCGTTGCAAGGTATTGTTGGGTAACAGAAACTTTGACGACTCTGTGGAAGGCTTGAAAGCACTGATCGCCAAACACCCGGATTACATGGAAGCCTACGACCTGTTGGCTGAAGGGCTGGAAAAACAAGGCAAAGCAACACAAGCCCAGCAGATCCTGGAAAAAGCCGCAGAACATTCACCAAACGCCCTGCTCCGCCAGAAACACCTGGCGCAACTAGCCACAACCAACCAGGACATAGACACCGCCTCACAGGCCTGGCGGCAGACTGTGACGCTGGGAACCTATTCGATTCACGATAACTCCGAGCATTACCTGTCGCTGGCCCAGAGCCTCTCCGATCTCAGCGAAGGGCATCCGGACGCCGAAGGTGCGGAACATGCGGCAGAGGCGCTGAACGTGCTGTCTAAGATGGAAAAGCGTTTCTCCGACGACGACAGCATTGCCCTGAAAAGTCGTATCGTGCAATGCCGGGTTCACGCCGGACAGGGCAACCAGAACGCCGCAGAAAAGCTGCTGGGCGACTTACGGGCAGAATTGGAAGAGCTGGAAGACATCCCGGCAGATCTAGGCCTCGATTATGCCAAGACCCTGTTCAGGTTGGGGCGTGATGAAGAGGCTAAGTCGCTGCTGTCGGATCTGGCGGCCCGTTACGGTGACAACCCAGAAACTCTACAGAAAATTGAAAACCTCCTCGATGAACCCGTTGGCTTCCGCCAGAAAATAGAAGCCCGTGGTTACAACCGGGACGGTATCAAAGCATTCGAATCCGGCGATCTGGACGGTGCAGTGGAGGCTTTCAACCGAGCCCTGGCGATCGTACCGGATCATGCCGCCCTGAATCTTAACCTGATCCAGGTGTTACTGCGAAAGTATGATCAGGCTCCTGACGATCATAGCCTGCTCACTCGCTGTCAGGAATGCCTCAGGCGGCTCGAAGGTCTGCCTGAACAACACAGACAGCACCGCCGTTACAGTGCACTGGCCAGAAAACTGAAAGGACTGACTGCATGACTGACCACAATATCGACTTTTCAATGGTACTGGCGTCAGCCGTGCATGACATGAAAAACTCCCTGGGCATGCTGCTGAACACCCTTGATGAACTCCGCACCGAACATGAAGAGTCACTGTCCGGCTCCAGCAAGTTCAATATGCTGCAGTACGAGGCCGAACGCATGCACAATGACCTTGTGCAGCTGCTGGGTATCTATCGGCTGGGTGAGAACAATCTGTCAGCCCATATCGACGAACACTTCGTACCGGATTTTCTCTCCGAACATATGGCTAGACACGTTCCCCTGCTTGATGGCCTGGGCATCGATTACGCCATCGAAGCCGATGACATTAATGGTTTCTTCGACGACGATCTGCTTACCGGGGTGCTTAACAACACCATCAATAACGCTATCCGTTATACCAAAACCAGGATTCGCCTGACCGCCCGGGAACAGGATGGCTACCTTGTGCTTGGTGTGGAAGATGACGGCACAGGCTATCCGGAAAGCATGCAACATACCGGAACGCTCAGCTTCAAATCCCTCGACTTCAATAGTGGTAGTACAAGCCTCGGTCTTTTCTTCGCGTCTTCCGTGGCCAAGCTGCATACGGAAGGAGACCGCACCGGCTCGATAAAGCTGCACAATGGTGGAAAATATGGCGGCGGGGTGTTTGAAATCTGGCTGCCCTGATCGTGCCCTCCTCAAAAATCAAATGAGCGTCGCAAAACAGACTCTCTGGCTCCCTCGCCCCTGTTTATTTTTTGAACTCCGCTTATAGTGCGACAAGCAATCCTGCATTACCAATGCAGCTACAGAATCGTGATGGCGGAGCAAGGACAGGGAGCACACATACAATGGCACGGGCGCACGCACTGATTATCGAAGATTCGTCAACTGCCAGGATCATCCTGGCCCGACTCCTCGAACGATCAGGCATCAGTAGCAAAGGAGTCTCAACTGCAGAGGAAGCATTCTCGCTACTCCAGCACGAGTCCTATGACGTTATCTTTCTGGATCACCTTTTACCGGGCATGAACGGATTCCAGGCTCTGGAACAACTCAAAAGCCAGCCTCACACACGCGACATACCTGTTTTCATGTACACCTCACAGAACGCCGAGCGCTACATTGATGAAGCAAAGACCCTTGGCGCTGCCGGAGTTATTCGTAAGCAGATTGATCGAGAGCAGCTGCAGAAAACTCTGGATACCTTACTGGTAAACAGCCCGGAACCCGAGTACAGCGAAGCTTTCAGAATTGCTGTGGAGGAAACTGGCAGAACAGCACAGGAGAATACCGAGCAGGCTACCCGTAAACTCACCGGTCGGATGTCGACCCTGGAAGTAGCCTATGAAGAGCTTGAGGAAGAATTAAGGGAGCTCAGGCAAGCCAGCGAAAACGCCGAGCGCCAACACACCGATCGTATCAACCGTCAAAGCCGAAGCATCCGATGGCTGATGGTTGCAGCAGTGTTACTGGTCGTAGCGCTGGTATGGGTTAGCAGCTGGCAGGCCAACATCCTGGGCAATCACATTCAGCGTACCAATGAACAATTTGAGTTGATGCACAGCATTGTAGGTGGGGTGATCGAATTGATCAGCCGATAACGGGCCCAAAATAAAAAAGCCCCAGCATCAAGGATGCTGGGGCTTTTGGTATTAAGAGCCTGACGATGACCTACTCTCACATGGGCGAACCACACTACCATCGGCGCTGGTCTGTTTCACTTCTGAGTTCGGGATGGGATCAGGTGGTTCCAGACCGCTATGGTCGTCAGGCAAAACGGATGATCACTGGGAAGGACGAGATGGAACGTGATGTTGATTTCGTTTGAGCGTGGCTTTCGCGTTGCTCTGCGTTATCCGCAATTGTCTTGGGTGTTATATAGTCAAGCCGCACGAGCAATTAGTACTGGTTAGCTCAACGCCTCACAGCGCTTACACACCCAGCCTATCAACGTCCTGGTCTTGAACGGCTCTTCAGGAGGCTCAAGGCCTCAGGGAGATCTCATCTTGGAAGGGGCTTCCCGCTTAGATGCTTTCAGCGGTTATCCTGTCCGAACATAGCTACCGGGCAATGCGTCTGGCGACACAACCCGAACACCAGAGGTTCGTCCACTCCGGTCCTCTCGTACTAGGAGCAGCTTTCCTCAAATCTCCAACGTCCACGGCAGATAGGGACCGAACTGTCTCACGACGTTCTAAACCCAGCTCGCGTACCACTTTAAATGGCGAACAGCCATACCCTTGGGACCGGCTTCAGCCCCAGGATGTGATGAGCCGACATCGAGGTGCCAAACACCGCCGTCGATGTGAACTCTTGGGCGGTATCAGCCTGTTATCCCCGGAGTACCTTTTATCCGTTGAGCGATGGCCCTTCCATACAGAACCACCGGATCACTATGACCTACTTTCGTACCTGCTCGACGTGTCTGTCTCGCAGTCAAGCGGGCTTGTGCCATTACACTAACCGCACGATGTCCGACCGTGCTTAGCCCACCTTTGTGCTCCTCCGTTACGCTTTGGGAGGAGACCGCCCCAGTCAAACTACCCACCACACAGTGTCCTCAACCCCGATAAGGGGCCAGAGTTAGAACCTCAAACATGCCAGGCTGGTATTTCAAGGTTGGCTCCACCGGAACTGGCGTCCCGGGTTCAAAGCCTCCCAGCTATCCTACACAAGCATGCTCAAAGTTCACTGTGAAGCTATAGTAAAGGTTCACGGGGTCTTTCCGTCTAGCCGCGGATACACCGCATCTTCACGGCGATTTCAATTTCACTGAGTCTCGGGTAGAGACAGCGCCCCCATCGTTACGCCATTCGTGCAGGTCGGAACTTACCCGACAAGGAATTTCGCTACCTTAGGACCGTTATAGTTACGGCCGCCGTTTACCGGGGCTTCGATCAAGAGCTTCGCACGAGTGCTAACCCCATCAATTAACCTTCCGGCACCGGGCAGGCGTCACACCCTATACGTCCACTTACGTGTTTGCAGAGTGCTGTGTTTTTAATAAACAGTCGCAGGGGCCTGGTATCTTCGACCGGCTTCCGCTCCACCCGCAGGGGCTTCACGTACACACCGGCGTGCCTTCTCCCGAAGTTACGGCACCATTTTGCCTAGTTCCTTTACCCGAGTTCTCTCAAGCGCCTTGGTATTCTCTACCTGACCACCTGTGTCGGTTTGGGGTACGGTCTCGAATAGCCTGAAGCTTAGAAGATTTTCCTGGAAGCAGGGCATCAATGACTTCGCGCCCGTGGGCACTCGTCGTCGCGTCTCAGGATTGTGGACCCGGATTTGCCTAAGTCCACTCCCTACTCGCTTAAACCGGGACAACCGTCGCCCGGCTCACCTAGCCTTCTCCGTCTCTCCATCGCAGCTATCCAAGGTACGGGAATATTAACCCGTTTCCCATCGACTACACCTTTCGGTCTCGCCTTAGGGGCCGACTCACCCTGCGCCGATTAGCGTTGCGCAGGAACCCTTGGTCTTCCGGCGTGCGGGTTTTTCACCCGCATTGTCGTTACTCATGTCAGCATTCGCACTTCTGATACCTCCAGCATGCTTCTCAACACACCTTCGCAGGCTTACAGAACGCTCCCCTACCCCGCATACAATGTATGCAGCCGCAGCTTCGGTGACCAGTTTGAGCCCCGTTACATCTTCCGCGCAGGCCGACTCGACTAGTGAGCTATTACGCTTTCTTTAAAGGATGGCTGCTTCTAAGCCAACCTCCTAGCTGTCTGAGCCTTCCCACATCGTTTCCCACTTAACTGGTACTTTGGGACCTTAGCTGGCGGTCTGGGTTGTTTCCCTCTTCACGACGGACGTTAGCACCCGCCGTGTGTCTCCCGGATAGTACTCACAGGTATTCGGAGTTTGCATCGGGTTGGTAAGTCGAGATGACCCCCTAGCCGAAACAGTGCTCTACCCCCTGTGGTATTCGTCCGAGGCGCTACCTAAATAGCTTTCGGGGAGAACCAGCTATCTCCGGGCTTGATTAGCCTTTCACTCCGATCCACAAGTCATCCCCTGGCTTTTCAACGACAGTGGGTTCGGTCCTCCAGTGCCTGTTACGGCACCTTCAACCTGCTCATGGATAGATCGCCCGGTTTCGGGTCTATGCCCAGCGACTAATTCGCCCTATTCAGACTCGGTTTCCCTACGGCTCCCCTAAACGGTTAACCTCGCCACTGAACATAAGTCGCTGACCCATTATACAAAAGGTACGCCGTCACAGAACAAGTCTGCTCCGACTGCTTGTACGCATACGGTTTCAGGGTCTATTTCACTCCCCTCACAGGGGTTCTTTTCGCCTTTCCCTCACGGTACTGGTTCACTATCGGTCAGTCAGGAGTATTTAGCCTTGGAGGATGGTCCCCCCATGTTCAGTCAACGTTTCTCGTGCGCCGACCTACTCGATTTCACTGGACTCAGGTTTCGGATACGGGGCTATCACCCACTATGGCGGCACTTTCCAGAGCCTTCTCCTACCAGTTGTCCAGCTTAAGGGCTGGTCCCCGTTCGCTCGCCGCTACTTAGGGAATCTCGGTTGATTTCTTTTCCTCGGGGTACTTAGATGTTTCAGTTCCCCCGGTTCGCCTCTTACACCTATGGATTCAGTGTAAGATACCTAGCCGAAACTAGGTGGGTTTCCCCATTCAGAGATGTCCGGATCACAGCTCGTTTGCCAGCTCCCCGAACCTTATCGCAGGCTTCCACGTCTTTCATCGCCTCTGACTGCCAAGGCATCCACCGTATGCGCTTAGTTGCTTGACTATATAACCCCAAGACAACTGATCACGATTCAACATCCTTCACCAGGCAAGCCTGATAAAGAACCCTGTTTCGAGACAGCCACTTGAAGCAATAGAACAACCACTTCAACGACAACACCGGATAACGCTTGAAATCGCTATCACTTTGAACAGTTTCTCTCGGAGATAATGAGAGAAATCTATTCGTGTTCTATCTCGTCCAATTTGTTAAAGAGCAAATCTGACCCAGTGATCAGAAAGGAAGGCTTCATCGATATGAAACATTCGTTTCTGTACACTGACTTTCGTCAGTAAAGTTTGGTGGAGCTAGGCAGGATCGAACTGCCGACCTCCTGCGTGCAAGGCAGGCGCTCTCCCAGCTGAGCTATAGCCCCAAGAAGCTATCTACAAGAATTTTGCTGATCTAGGCGTCGAAGTGCGCCGCATAGCCTGCTATGCAAGTGCTTCGACAACGACGAGCAGCGAAATTCTGGTGGGTCTGGGTGGACTTGAACCACCGACCTCACCCTTATCAGGGGTGCGCTCTAACCACCTGAGCTACAGACCCGGTTTTGCTTGTCTTAGAACAAGCCAAGTCGGGCCTGAAAGACCCTTTTGCTCTCTTTATTAGCCAACCAAGTAATTCGTGTGGACTCTGACCGAAGCATTCGGCTTCGTTTAAGGAGGTGATCCAGCCGCAGGTTCCCCTACGGCTACCTTGTTACGACTTCACCCCAGTCATGAACCACACCGTGGTAATCGTCCTCCCGAAGGTTAGACTAACTACTTCTGGTGCAATCCACTCCCATGGTGTGACGGGCGGTGTGTACAAGGCCCGGGAACGTATTCACCGCGACATTCTGATTCGCGATTACTAGCGATTCCGACTTCACGGAGTCGAGTTGCAGACTCCGATCCGGACTACGACGCGTTTTAAGGGATTGGCGCACTCTCGCGAGTTGGCAGCCCTCTGTACGCGCCATTGTAGCACGTGTGTAGCCCTGGCCGTAAGGGCCATGATGACCTGACGTCATCCCCACCTTCCTCCGGTTTGTCACCGGCAGTCTCCCTGGAGTTCTCAGCATTACCTGCTAGCAACCAGGGATAGGGGTTGCGCTCGTTACGGGACTTAACCCAACATCTCACGACACGAGCTGACGACGGCCATGCAGCACCTGTCTCAGAGTTCCCGAAGGCACCAATCCATCTCTGGAAAGTTCTCTGGATGTCAAGGCCAGGTAAGGTTCTTCGCGTTGCGTCGAATTAAACCACATGCTCCACCGCTTGTGCGGGCCCCCGTCAATTCATTTGAGTTTTAACCTTGCGGCCGTACTCCCCAGGCGGTCAACTTAGTGCGTTAGCTGCGCCACTAAGACTTCAAGAGTCCCAACGGCTAGTTGACATCGTTTACGGCGTGGACTACCAGGGTATCTAATCCTGTTTGCTCCCCACGCTTTCGCACCTCAGTGTCAGTGTTGGTCCAGGTAGCCGCCTTCGCCACTGGTGTTCCTTCCTATATCTACGCATTTCACCGCTACACAGGAAATTCCACTACCCTCTACCACACTCTAGTCAGACAGTTCGAAATGCCGTTCCCAGGTTAAGCCCGGGGCTTTCACATCTCGCTTATCAAACCACCTACGCGCGCTTTACGCCCAGTAATTCCGATTAACGCTTGCACCCTCCGTATTACCGCGGCTGCTGGCACGGAGTTAGCCGGTGCTTCTTCTGTGAGTAACGTCAATCCCAAAGGGTATTAACCTTTGAGCCTTCCTCCTCACTGAAAGTGCTTTACAACCCGAAAGCCTTCTTCACACACGCGGCATGGCTGGATCAGGGTTGCCCCCATTGTCCAATATTCCCCACTGCTGCCTCCCGTAGGAGTTCGGGCCGTGTCTCAGTCCCGATGTGGCTGATCATCCTCTCAGACCAGCTACGGATCGTCGCCTTGGTAGGCCTTTACCCCACCAACTAGCTAATCCGACTTAGGCTCATCCAGTAGCGCAAGGTCCGAAGATCCCCTGCTTTCTCCCGTAGGACGTATGCGGTATTAATCCGGGTTTCCCCGGGCTATCCCCCACTACTGGGCAGATTCCTAAGCATTACTCACCCGTCCGCCGCTCGTCAGCGGGGTGCAAGCACCCCCTGTTACCGCTCGACTTGCATGTGTTAAGCCTGCCGCCAGCGTTCAATCTGAGCCATGATCAAACTCTTCAGTTTAAATCATACAAGAACCCGTAAGCTCTTAATTCTTGCTCAAGACAAAACTCAATTTCGACGAGTCACTGTCCTGATATTTCGTATCCGAAATACCTCGGCCAGCGCCCACACGAATTACTTGGTTAACTTTTTAAAGAGCGTTTGAGCTGTTGCTCAATCAAGGCCGCGTATTCTACATCGTTCCGCCACCCTGTCAACCGTTTATTTTTCGCTGTTTCCGCTTCCGAAAACCGCCGAAAAACTGCCCGGCTTACTGCTTGTTTCGAGGCGCGCATTCTACACTGAACCGCTTCCCTGTCAACCGCTTTCTGAAGAATCTTCAAAACATTTTCTTCAGCGCTTTCAAGCAGTTATCACTAAGGTTTTGCCTCTTCTCAGTGGCCAGCCCCTCAAGCGAGATGCGCATTCTACAGACCTCTGCTGAGGAGTCAACGGGGTCTTTGAACTTTTTTTAGAAAGCCGTTTTCCAGTCCACCGACACCCCTCATCCAGCCACTCAGTTTAGCTCCACTTTAACCTGCTGCGCTACCTTGATCGCACGTTGGCGAGCCTCTTCTATCGTGCGCCCTTTTGCAAGGGCCACACCCATACGCCGACGCCCCTTCAATTCCGGCTTACCGAACAGACGAACCTGAGTATCAGGCTCTGACAGGGCATGCTCCAGCCCGGAGAATACCACGTTACCGGAATCTCCCTCCGGCAGGATGACCGCCGAGGCGGTTGGGCCCTGCTGGCGAATGGCAGGAATGGGCATACCCAAAATGGCGCGGGCATGCAGCGCGAACTCTGAAAGGTCCTGGGACATCAAGGTGACCAGGCCAGTATCGTGGGGTCTGGGAGAAACCTCCGAAAACCATACCTGGTCGTCCTTAATGAACAACTCAACACCATAGATACCGTAGCCACCCAGATTCTCGACCACCGCCCGAGCAATCTCGGTTGCTCGCGCAAACGCGGCATCGGACATAGGGTGTGGCTGCCATGACTCACGGTAATCGCCGTCTTCCTGCCTGTGACCAATCGGATCACAGAATGAAACACCATCGCGATGCTTCACTGTCAGCAGCGTTATTTCATAATCGAAGTCCACAAAGCCTTCGACGATTACCCTACCCTTACCAGCCCGTCCACCGGTTTGGGCATATTCCCAGGCAGCTTCTACCTCCGCTGCACTCTTCACCGTACTCTGACCTTTACCGGACGAGCTCATAACCGGCTTCACCACCAATGGCAACCCGACCTCATCAATGGCGGCCAGATACTCTTCCCGGGTACCGGCAAAACGGTACTTTGATGTACTTAGCCCAAGCTCCTCAGCCGCGAGCCGGCGAATGCCCTCTCGATTCATGGTCAGGTTAACCGCCCGGGCGGTGGGCACCACGTTGTAACCTTCTTCTTCCAACCGAACCAGCTCAGCGGTGGCAATTGCCTCAATCTCCGGAACGATCAGGTCCGGCTTCTCCGCTTCAATGATGGCGCGCAACGCTGAACCATCCAGCATATCGATAACGTGGCTCCGATGCGCAACCTGCATGGCAGGCGCATTCTCGTATCGGTCGACTGCAATCACCTCTATGCCGAAACGTTGCAGCTCTATAACAACCTCTTTACCGAGCTCTCCGGCGCCGCAAAAAAGCACACGGGTGGCCGATGGCTTCAGAGGCGTGCCGATACGCACCGTTCTATTTGAACCAGTCATATAGTTTGATGTCCTGTTACTGTCAGAGTGCGACCTGCTTTTCCCGTTCCGCCACTTTGCGCAGAACCTCTCGTCGCTCGTCATTACTCATGGTGGTCCAGCGGAGGATTTCATCTCCTGTGCGCTGGCAACCGATACAAATGTCATTTTCGTCCAGCGCGCAAACATTCACGCACGGCGATCGAACCTTGTCGGCCACCTTCATCTTCAGATATCCACCTTGGTCAGTGTCGCCAGGTAGCGCTCGGCATTTTTTACATAGTGCATTGCGCTGAGCTCAAGCATCTTTTTCTGGTTATCGTTGAGTTCGCGGCGAATTTTCCCCGGAGAGCCCACCACCATCGAGCCATCTGGTACCTCCATACCCTCCGGAATCAACGTGTTTGCTCCAATCAGGCAGTGTTTGCCAATCTTCGCGCCGTTCAGAATCACCGCATTGATCCCAACCAGGGAGTAGTCGCCGATCTGGCATCCGTGCAGCATGGCTTTGTGGCCAACCGTCACCCCACGCCCCAGGGTTAGCGGAATGCCCGGGTCGGTATGCAGTACTGAGCCATCCTGTACGTTCGTTTCGGGGCCGATCGTAATCAGTTCGTTATCACCACGAATGACAACATTGAACCAGATACTCGATTTTTCCATCAGCTTTACGCGCCCGATCACCGTGGCGTTGTGGGCGACAAACTGGCCATCGCCTTCCTTTTCTGGCTGATATTGATCAATTCTGTAAAACATCAATCTCTCCGGCTAGTTCAACGGGGTGGCTCGAGAATATCGATTCCGGCATCGTACACAGCATTCAGAAAATCGACCAGCACCACCGCCGACAACCCCCATATCTGATACTGCTGCCAACGATAGCAGGGCACGTACAGAGTGCTGTTCAGAAAACTGAGCGTGTCGGTACGCTCCCTTTGATCTTCCAGGAACCAGGAGATCGGAACACGGAAGACACTTTCGATCTCGTGGGGGTTTGGCTCCAGGGGATGATCGCCTGGCACAACGCCCACGTATGGAGTGACAAGGATACGGTGCAGCGACATAACCTGGCTTAACGGCGCAATGACTTTTACCTGATCCGGGGGCAGACCGATTTCTTCGTGGGTTTCACGCAGTGCGGTTGCAATCAGGGAGGCGTCGTCAGGATCCCGCTTGCCGCCAGGATAGGCCACCTGCCCCCGATGCGTTTTGAGGTTGGATGACCTCAGGGTAAAAATCATCTCCGGATCACGCTCGTTATCCGTAATAGGCACCAGGATACCGGCTTCAGGGTAGTCCAGTGCCAGTTGTCTGGGCGCGTAATTCGACAATCGCTCGGTTAACAGGTCTTGCACTCTTTACTCCGGCAACTTCCTGATATTGAGTGAGACACAGGCAGTCCGGATCGTTAAACTGACTACCAACGGACACTCAGTATACGGGGAAAACGATGAAGTATTGCAGCACTTGCGGCCAACCGGTTGAGCAACGCATTCCTGAGGGCGACAATCGGCACCGTTATGTTTGCATAAGCTGCGAGACCATACATTACCAGAACCCACGGATTGTTGCCGGTACGGTTCCAGTGTGGGAGGGCAGGATCCTGCTGTGTCGCAGAGCCATCGAACCCCGGTATGGCTATTGGACTCTGCCAGCAGGCTTCATGGAAAACGCGGAAACGACGATAGAAGCGGCAGCCCGGGAAACCCGTGAAGAAGCACTGGCGGAAGTGAACATTCAGGGGCTCTACTCCATCATTGATGTACCGCACATCAACCAGGTCCACATGTTCTACCGTGCCACACTCAAAGACGGTCTATTCGGCGCCGGAGAAGAATCCCTGGAATCAAAGCTGTTCGAACCCGGCGATATTCCCTGGGATGAGATATCTTTCCCCACGGTGCGCAAGACGCTTGAGCTGTTCCTTGCGGATATGAAGTCTGAATCCTACAACGTCCATGTCACCGATATTCGCCACCCAATGGCGAAAAAAGCCTGATCAGAACGTTTCAAGGCGATACACCTCATAGGCGGGCTCCTCGTAAGGATGGGCCTGCTTGAGTGCATCGACGGCAGGCTTGATAAGCTCGTCGCTGCACACCAGTTCCACCTTGAATTCCCTAACACGCTCAAGCTCTCCCTGGCTTCCCAGAAACGGATCGCTCCCCGCCAGGGGGCGGAACTGCCCCTCGCCTTCGCACTGCCATGCACAGCTGTCGTAATCACCGATTTTTCCCGCGCCAACATCAAATAATGCCTGCTTGGTTTGCTCAATATGGCTCGCCGGTACGAAGTAGCAAAGCTTGTACATAGTCACCCTCAAATTGGTCAACTTTTATCCGGAACAAGGCATTACAAACTTACCCACAGAATCTGTGGATAACTCTGGGGAAAGTTTTTGGGAATCCGCCTCCAACCCCCACAGTTACTGACCTCCCCTCAAATTGGCGACAAAATCGCCCATTTGTTTTTATTTATATTTTTCAATGCCTTACAGCCTTCGACCAAAAAATGAACGCAATTCTTGGACTTTGTTCACAGTTCAGCCAGCAAAGCACCAAGAATGTGCATAAAGTTCTCCAGTCAAGGCCTTGACTGACAAATTTCAGAACTTTTTAGCGATTTTATTTGCTCACTTTTTGCGCAGCAAGCCTCATCATTGAGCACAAAAAAACCGGTCCGAGAAATGCCCCGTCAGGGACACTCTGCAGACCGGTTTCCACCACGCCTGGATTGGCTGATGTAATCAGCCAATCCAGCGCCGAGCATTTCTGAACATGCGAATCCAGGGACCATCTTCCTGCCAGCCATCAGGCCGCCAGGAATGCTGCACCGCCCGGAATACCCGCTCTGGGTGCGGCATCATGATGGTCACCCGGCCATCCCGGGAAGTAACACCAGTGATGCCAGCCTCTGAACCGTTCGGGTTATAGGGATACCGCGTGGTCTGCTGACCCCGGTTGTCCACATATCGCATGGCCACCAACTCGTTGTCCGCAAGCGACTGAGCTGAATTACCAGAGGCAAACTCCACTCGCCCCTCACCGTGGGCAACGGCAATCGGCATGCGGGAGCCGGCCATGCCATCAAGGAACGCAGACGGTGACGGCGCCACTTCCACCATGACCAGACGGGCCTCAAACTGTTCGGACTGGTTACGCACAAAACGCGGCCAGCCTTCGCTTCCCGGAATCAGTTCATGCAGATTGGAAAGCATCTGACAACCATTGCAGACGCCCAACGCAAGGGTGTCCTGACGGTTGAAGAAGGCCGCAAACTGATCACGCACCCGGTCATTGAACAGAATGGACTTCGCCCAGCCCTCGCCAGCGCCCAGCACATCGCCGTAGGAGAAACCACCACAGGCAACCAGGCTCTGGAACGCCTCCAGCGTAATGCGGCCAGACAACAGGTCGCTCATATGAACGTCTATCGCCTCGAACCCAGCCCGATCAAACGCCGCGGCCATTTCAACCTGACCGTTAACGCCCTGCTCCCGAAGCACCGCAACTTTCGGCCGTGCACCGGCATTGATAAATGGCGCCGCAACGTCTTCATTGATATCGAATGCAAGATCGACGCTCAGCCCCGGATCGCTCTCATCCAGCAGGTTGTCAAATTCCTCCTGGGCGCAGTCCGCGTTATCCCGCAGGGACTGAATTTGGTAACTGGTTTCCGCCCACAGCCGCTGTAGTTCACTGCGGGATTCATCCACCACAGTGTCACCGCCGAATGTCAGGCGCACACGGTCCTTGTCATTCAGTGTGCCCACAACACTGGTATGGTCGCCCAGGCCGGCGGCCGAGAACTGCTGCAGGACAAAACTGGTGTCGTCACGGCGAACCTGGATCACAGCGCCCAGTTCCTCGTTGAACAGTTCACGGGCAAACTGGGAGCTGTCTTCAGCAAGACCATCCAGTTTGATGTCCAGACCGGTCCGGCCTGCAAACGCCATTTCGGCCAGGGTGACAAACAGACCACCGTCGGAGCGATCATGGTAGGCCAGCAGTTTGCCGTCGGCGTTCAGGCCCTGGACAACTGCAAAGAAAGCCTTGATATCTTCCGGATCATCCAGGTCAGGCGCGACTGCTCCAACCTGACGGTATACCTGCGCAAGCGCCGAGCCACCAAGACGATTCTGGCCTGCGGCCAGATCAATCAGAATAAGGTCTGTTTCACCAGCATCCGATCGCAACTGGGGGGTAAGTGTGCGGGCAACATCGGTTACCGGCGCGAAACCACTGACAATCAGAGACAGCGGTGCGGTCACACTCTTCTGCTCGCCGTTGTCCTCTTCCCAGGTGGTTTTCATCGACATGGAGTCTTTGCCCACGGGAATGGTAATACCCAGGGACGGGCACAATTCCATACCAACGGCTTTGACGGCCTCGTAAAGATTCTCGTCTTCACCGGGGTGACCGGCTGCAGCCATCCAGTTCGCCGACAGGCGAATGTCAGAAAGCTTGCCGATCGCTGCCGCCGCCAGATTGGTAATCACTTCACCGACGGCCATGCGGCCAGAGGCGGGGGCATCTATTACCGCCAGGGGTGTGCGCTCGCCCATGGCCATGGCCTCACCTGTGCGCACGTCGAAGGACGCCGCAGTAACAGCCA
The DNA here is from genome assembly GCF_001447155.2 of Marinobacter sp. LQ44. Taxonomy (NCBI): domain Bacteria; kingdom Pseudomonadati; phylum Pseudomonadota; class Gammaproteobacteria; order Pseudomonadales; family Marinobacteraceae; genus Marinobacter; species Marinobacter sp. LQ44. The sequence goes on from NZ_CP014754.1 coordinate 774,256, forward strand.
CATCGCTAACCGGCACCTGCCAGGGACCAACCATCTGATCGCGGGCGACCAGCCCGGTAATGGTGCGGTCACCAATGGTAATCAGGAAGCTCTTGGAGCCCACCGATGGCAAGCGGAGTACGCGTCGAATTGCGTCGTGCAAATCGATCTTGGTGGAATCGAAGATCGGCTTGGTAAACGACGAACGCGCAACGCTGCGATGCATTCTCGGCGGCTTGCCAAACAACACTTCCATTGGCAGGTCGACGGGCTTGTCATCAAAGTAGGAGTCGCCCAGTTCCAGGTGGTGCGACTCGGTAGCTTCACCGATCACGGCATAAGGACAGCGCTCACGACGACAAAGGGCATCGAACAAGTCCAGATTTTCCGGCGCCACAGCCATCACATACCGTTCCTGGGATTCGTTACACCAGATCTCCAGGGGCGACATGCCGGGCTCGTCACTCGGGATATCACGCAATTCGAACTTGCCGCCCCGGCCACCGTCTTTGACCAACTCAGGCATGGCATTGGAGAGACCACCGGCGCCCACATCGTGGATAAAGCAAATTGGGTTGTCCTCCCCCATCTGCCAGCAACGGTCAATCACTTCCTGGCACCGGCGTTCCATCTCCGGGTTGTCCCGCTGAACCGAAGCAAAATCCAGATTTTCGTTGCTGGAACCGGAATCCATAGAGGACGCAGCGCCACCACCAAGTCCGATCAGCATAGAAGGGCCGCCCAGCACAATCAGTTTGGCACCAACCGGGATATTGCCCTTCTCGACGTGATTCTCACGAATGTTACCCAGGCCGCCGGCGATCATGATGGGCTTGTGGTAACCACGCACTTCTTCGCCTGCCGCACCGGGAACCTTCTCTTCAAAGGTCCGGAAGTAACCTGCCAGGTTGGGCCGGCCAAACTCGTTATTGAAAGCGGCACCACCTATAGGACCTTCAATCATGATATCCAGCGGCGAGGCGATCCGTTCCGGCTTGCCATAACCAAACTCCCAGGGCTGCTCGTCGCCCGGAATATTAAGGTTGGAAACGGTAAAGCCGGCAAGGCCCGCCTTGGGCTTGGAGCCACGACCGGTCGCCCCTTCATCACGGATTTCGCCACCGGAGCCTGTCGCAGCACCGGCAAACGGTGAGATAGCCGTCGGGTGGTTATGGGTTTCCACCTTCATCAGTATATGCACTGGCTCCCGGTGATAACGGTAAACGCCGGTTTCCGGCGCCGGGAAGAAACGGCCCGCCTCGCTGCCGGTAATAACTGCAGCGTTGTCCTTATAGGCAGAGAGCACACCTTCGCTGTTCATCTCGAAAGTGTTCTTGATCATGGCAAACAGGGATTTTTCCTGACCTTCGCCGTCAATATCCCAGGAAGCATTAAAGATCTTGTGGCGGCAATGCTCCGAGTTCGCCTGGGCAAACATCATCAGCTCGACGTCGGTGGGGTCACGCTCAAGGTCGGTAAACGCTGTTACCAAGTAATCGATTTCATCGTCCGCGAGGGCAAGGCCCAGGCGCCCGTTTGCTTCAACCAGAGCACTCCGGCCACCAGCCAACACTGGCACCCGTCCCAGTGGCCTGGGCTCGTCATGGCTGAACAGCAACTCTGCCCCGCCCATCTCATGGAACACCTTCTGGGTCATCCGGTCATGCAGCAGAGCGGCGATTTTCTCGCGCTGCTCAAGGCCAAGTTTGCTGGAAGACCGCACGTAGTAGGCAATGCCGCGCTCGATTCTGCGAATCTGCCGCAGGCCACAGTTGCGCGCGATATCGGTGGCCTTACTGGACCAGGGAGAGAGTGTTCCCGGGCGCGGGACCACCAGGAACAGAACACCATCTGGCTGCTCCAGTTCAACGCTGGGCCCGTAAGTCAGAAGGCGATCAAGTATTGCCTGTTCCGAATCGGAAAGGTCGGCATCGAGATCCACAAAGTGCATAAATTCCGCGTATACATGCTCCACATCAGGAACAAGTTTCTGAATGCGGGAGTGCAGCTTTCTGGAACGGAAAGGCGAGAGCGCGGGAGCGCCGCGAAGTTCAAGCATGATATCAACCTGTATCGCGCGAATCGGGGGACGTCTGAAAGGCCGCCATGATACTTGAAACCGAACGCAGGATACAGCGCAAGGTAGGTTCTTTAACGCGTGTACAATTAACATTGTTTTGCACAGTAATTAATCAGTTTGATTGACCCCGCCGACGGCTCAGGGGATCATTGGGTGGCAGCAAGGAAAGCCTCAGGCATCATAAAACAGGAAAAACAGTGACCCGGTCACAACCTCCTGAACATTGAGCTATATGGAGATCAGGGATTTGTCGCGATTTTTCAGGCATCTTCGTAGTACCAGTCTTCCGCTGGCGTTAGTGTTGACCACCGCATTGTCCGCGACCGGATGTTCCCGCCCGACCACGTTGCAGGAGGTTAGGGACGTTGGTGTGCTTCACGTGATTACCCGCGTAGCGCCCTCTATTTATTACGAGGGTCGAGACGCACCGACAGGATATGATTACGAGCTTGCCCGCCGGTTCGCTGAAGAACTGGGGGTTGAACTCCGTGTGCGGGTGGCCGAAGACAACACCGAGATTCTCTCCGTTCTCTCGCGGAACTACGCCCACATCGGCCTCGCCGGCATGACAGAGCAACCCGATTTCGAAAGCCGGTATCGCGCCGTTCCCATCGGCGTGCAAGCGCAATCGGTTGTGGTTTATAACCGGGACTATTCCCGCCCCAGCTCGCTGGCCGACCTTGGCGGTGAAACCCTGCACCTGCTCGCTGACAGCAACCATGAGCACCTGATTGCCGATGACCCAGAGGGTGCCCAGATTCAACGGCACGTGCATCCCGGACTGGATGCTGCGGGGCTGTTGGCGAGAGTGGAAACCGGAGACATTGCCTACGCCGCGGTTTCATCCAATGAGCTGGACCTCAACCACGTTTACTTTCCCATGGTTAAGGAAGGGTTTGCTCTGGGTGAGCCCAGAGACCTGGTGTGGCTGTTTCCGATCGCCCAGGATGAAACACTGGCGAACGCTGCCACAGGTTTTCTGGAGAGGGCCCGGGATAATGGCTCGATGGCACAATTGGCGGAACGATTTTACGGCCATCTCGACCGTTTAAACTATGTGGGTGCACGCACATTCATGCACCACGTGGAAAATCGCCTGCCAAAGTACCAGTCGCTGTTCCAGGACTACGCAAGAGACATTGACCTTGACTGGCGACTGCTCGCTGCGATCGGCTACCAGGAATCCCATTGGCGCCCGAATGCCGTGTCACCCACCGGGGTTCGGGGCTTGATGATGCTCACCCGCAACACCGCCAGCTACATTGGTATCAACAACCGCCTTGACCCCGAGGAGAGCATTGAAGGTGGCGCCCGCTATTTCAAGATGGTGCACGCCAAGATTCCCGAGCGTATTCCAGAGCCTGACCGCACCTGGTTCGCCCTGGCATCTTACAATGTCGGGTTTGGCCATCTGGAAGATGCGCGAAGGTTGACGGAGTCCGCCGGCAGAGATCCGGATCGCTGGATGGATGTAAAAGAGTTTCTGCCGCTGCTGGCCCAGAAAGAGTGGTACACCAAAACCCGCTTCGGCTACGCCCGTGGCCACGAACCTGTGGTGTACGTGCAGAATATTCGTCGGTATTACGATGTACTGACCCGCATCACGGAGCCCGACCAACCCAAACCTGACGCTGATCAGGAAGTGGTGTGGCTTGATCGGCAGCCTGAAGAAAAAGCAGTACTGGCAGAATCACCTGAGGCGCCAGGTCCGGATTTGCGGGCAGCCTTGCCGCCGGAACTGGGGGTGATTCCGCCCACGCTGTAAGTGGGCAAGCGCCTCCCGAGACTCACCACGTGCACTCATCGCCACAATCTTCCTCACGCGCTTCCAGCGCTCGTTCTACCTGAGTCGCGGAGAAACCTCTGCGACTCAGGAATCGAGCCTGCCGCAGTTTCTCCGGCAAATCGTCATCCAGTCGCCCCAGGCCGTACCGTTTGGCACGTAAGCGGACAGCCCGCTGACACCAGCCCTCTTCCGAGACCACCTCGAGACATTCCGGTGTGAGATGAACGCCCCGCTGTTGCAGCTCTGCCAGGATCCTCAACGGCCCATAGCCGAGGTCCATTCTCTGCCGGGCATAGACATCGGCAAAGCGCTGATCGTCCAACCAGCCTTCGCGCTCATACTCATCCAGGACAGAATCAATCAGATCGCCTGCAATACGCCGCTGCCGCAGTTTTAGCGCCAGCTCGTAACGACTGTGCTCTCTGCGGGCGAGCAGGCGCAATGCCGCAGAGCGGGCTTTGTATTCCGGGTCCTGCTCTTTTTCGTGTTTTGCCATAAAGCCCCTTCCCGCAAATGCATCCAAAACGCTAGACTATCGCCCGTCTTCTAACTACCCGGCCCACGCCTGTGAGCCGATGAACAGTGGCGGCCCACTTTGCCGCCACTGCTGACTGGTTTCAATCCCGAAGGATACCTTTGTATGGCTGCATTCATTCAGAAACTGTTCAAGTCCCGCAAGGCCAACCCGGCAACCGCACCACGGAAACCGGAAAAATCTGAACCCAGTCAACCCTCACAGGAAGAAACCAGGCAACTCCTAAAAGAGCAACAGGAACAACAACTGGACAGTAATCCAGACCAAGCCCTACTGGCCACATTAGCCATTGACGGGTTGACCGCAGCCATCCGCCTAGAAGCTGCCGCCGCTCTCACAGATGAGCACCAGCTACAACAGGTCCAGAAACAGGCCAAGGGCCGGGACAAGAGCGTTTACCAGACCGTCAAGCAGGCCCTTCAAGGCCTGAAGGAACAGCAAGCTGCCGAAGCAGCTGTGCGCCAGAGAATCCAAACTCTGATCGGCCAGGCTGAAGATCAGGCCGCCAGTGAAGACCTCAAACTCTATCAGGCACGGCTGGAAGCACTGCAGGATAGCTGGAGTGAGGTCCAGGCAAATGCCACAGCAGAGCAATCCCAGCAGTTTCTGGAGGCCGTGCACCGGTGCCGGGAGCGCCTGAAACAGATGGCACAAGCGCGGCAGGAACAGGCTCGCCACCAGGAGCAGGCGATTCAACGCTCAGAGACACTGGCCCTGCTTGAGCAGACCCTGAACGACCTGACTTCCCAGGAATCCAGCACCCTACCCTCCCTCTCCGCCCTGGACGCCCTGCAAAAAACCCAGGAAAACCGATGGCTGGAAGCCACCCGGGATACCCAGGTAGAGAAGCAGGAGCAAAAAGATTACGAATCGCGAATGCTGGCGCTGCGCAACTATCTCAGCGCCGTTCGCAGGTTTACCCAGGCCAGGGACGCTCTTTCTGAGCTGACACAGGTAGCAGGTACTGAAGAGGCTGACGATGGCCATCGTCAGAAAGCTCTGGAGCTGCTGAAAGAAATTGAGTGGCCATCCGACTTCCCCCAGCCAGCTGAGCTTGCGCCGGTTCGCAAACTGGCGGGCAAACCACGGCCAGCGCAACCGGCCGGCGGCAACCGGGACAAGCAGAAAGCCGTCGCCGAGGCGCTGCATGACACGCTGCCAAAGCTGGAGGCCGCCCTTGAGGCCAAGCAGTTCAAAGAGTCGAAACAATTACTCAAGCTCGCCCAGAACCAGTTCCAGCAATTGGACGATCGCCAGCGCAAACACCTTCAGGCTCGAATGCAACTGCTCACCGGCCAGTTTCGGGAGCTGAGCGACTGGCAAGGGTTTGCCACGGAACCCAAGCAACTCGCCCTTTGCGAGCAAATGGAGCATCTGGCGGATCAGCCTATTGAACCGGAAGCCAAGGCCGAGCGAATCAAAGCCTTACAAAACGAGTGGCGTGAACTGGGCGGTTCATCCGATCGTTCCCTATGGAGCCGTTTCAAGGCGGCATCCGACGCAGCCTACGAGCCCTGCAAAGCTTACTTTGAAGCAAAATCCGACCTGAAACAGGCCAACTTGCACACGCGGGAAGCGATCTGTGTCCAGCTGGAGCACTTCCTGGCCAATGCCGACTGGTCGACCATCGACTGGAAGGCGGCAGAGCGCATTCACCAAACTGCCCGCCAGGAATGGAAAAGCGCCTGGCCGGTGGATTTCAAGGACAACCGCCAGGTACAAAAGCGTTTCGACGAGCTTCTCAAACAGCTGGAGCGCCCCCTTGACGAGGAACGCCTGAAGAACGAAGCCCTGAAACAGGCCATTGTTGACCGCGCAAGGGCACTGATCGAGCACGAACCCCTGCAGGAAGCCATGGAGCAGGCGAAGGCACTGCAAACCGAATGGAAAGCCATCGGCATTACCCGTCACCGGGAAGATCGCAAAATGTGGCAGGCATTCCGCAAAGCCTGTGACCAGATTTTCGCGCGCCGGGATGCCCAGCGTTCAGCGCGCCAGCAGGCGACAGAAGAGGCGGACCAGGCCGCACAGGCCGTGCTGGCCCAATACCAACACCTAAACGCAGAAGCCGATGACGCCGTGCTGAGTGAAGCCCGGGGTGCGGTAAAGCAGATTGCCGGCGGCGCGCTTTCGGGCGAGGTTAAAGACCGGGTTCAACAGCTGCGGCAACGGCTGGACAGGATTACCCAGGCCAGAGCAATGGCCAATACCCTCGAGTCCTGGAAAACGCTGATCACCGACAAGGCCCAGGGACGCCTGGCCGACGATGCCCTGCCGTCCCATTGGGCCAAATTGAGCAACGGGACCGACCGATTAGCTGGCAAAGATCTGGCCATACGGGCCGAAATTCTGGCGGGCGCACCCACTCCGGAACAGGACCAGCAGCGCCGGATGGAAATTCAGGTTCAGAGGCTGGCCGAGGGGCTCGGTAATGGCGAGACCGAAACGCCCCTCAAAGAACTGGAAAGACTGGTGGCCCTATGGTGCAGCCAGCCTGGCGGCGATGATGTAACGCCGGAAAATGCCGACCGTCTGAACCGGGCGCTGGACGCCATGCTTGCGTCAGACTGAACTCAGTCCCGCTGGTGCTCACTGACAAAATCCCTGGCCTGCTTCACCGCGGCCAGGGATTTTTGTTTCATCTCTTTCAACTCTTCATCCGCCAGATAAAACATCATATCAATCGTATGCCGATAGTAGCGGGCGGGCAACCGGTTCAAAGCCACACACATCACGTCTGTCAGGTAATCCGCCGTGTCCGTTTCCTGCCGAGTGGCATCAATGGCGTCCAGCACCAGCCGTTCGTAGAAGTTGTCGATCGCGTCTCTCAGTGACATAACCACACCTATGCCTGCTTGCTGATGATCTACTCTTCAACATAGAAGGCGAACCGCCTGCTGTCATTGTGACTGAGCAATTTAGCCAATGGGATTGGCAGCGCCTGTCATTACCCAGCGCAGCGAGTAACCGCTATGGTTACTGCTCTGAATCTAACGTGCCCGGAAAACAATCAACAGAGGAACAACCATGACAACCGAGGCGTACATCTTCGATGCCGTCCGCACGCCACGCGGCCGCGGAAAGAAAGACGGATCTTTGCACAGCGTCAAACCCATCTCCCTGCTGACCACCGTGCTCAAGGCCCTGCAGGAGCGTAACCAGCTCGATACCGCCCAGGTAGACGACATCGTGATGGGTTGTGTCACCGCCGTGGGCGATCAGGGCGCGGATATCGCCAAAACTGCCGCACTCGCAGCCGACTGGGACGAAAAAGTGGCCGGCGTCACCTTGAACCGTTTCTGCGCCTCCGGCCTGGAAGCCGTTAACCTGGCTGCCATGAAAGTGCGTTCCGGCTGGGAAGACATGGTGGTTGCCGGTGGTGTCGAGGCGATGTCTCGCGTTCCGATGGGCTCCGATGGCGGCGCCTGGGCAACCGACCCGGAAACCAACCTGCACACCGGTTTCATGCCTCAGGGCATCGGTGCCGATCTGATCGCCACTCTGGAAGGCTTCAGTCGCGAAGATGTCGATGGCTTTGCTGTGAAATCCCAGCAAAAAGCGGCCAGCGCCTGGGATAAGGGCTACTTTGCGAAATCCATTGTGCCGGTCACCGACCAGAACGGCGTGGTCATCCTGGACCGGGACGAGCATGTACGCGGTAACACCACCGTAGAATCCCTTGCCGGCCTCAAGCCCTCGTTCCAGATGATGGGCGAAATGGGCTTTGATGGCGTCGCCCGAGAGAAGTATCACTACGTAGAGAAGATCAATCACGTGCACCACGCCGGCAATTCCTCCGGCATTGTCGACGGCGCCACCGCCATGCTGATCGGCAGCGAAGCCAAAGGCAAAGAACTGGGCCTGAAGCCCCGCGCCCGCATTGTCGCCACTGCGGTTACCAGCACCGACCCCACCATCATGCTCACCGGCCCGGCCCCTGCTGCCCGTAAGGCGCTGGAGAAAGCCGGCATGACCGTGGACCAGATCGACCTGTTTGAAGTGAACGAAGCCTTCGCCTCGGTGGTGATGCGTTTCCAGAAAGAACTGTCCGTTCCGGACGAGAAAGTGAACGTCAATGGCGGCGCCATCGCCATGGGCCACCCGTTGGGTGCTACCGGCGCCATCATCCTCGGCACCCTGCTGGATGAACTGGAACGCCGTGAACTGCGCTACGGCCTGGCCACCCTGTGTGTGGGCGGCGGCATGGGCATTGCCACCATCATCGAGCGCGTCTGAACGCCACTTTCACCCAATAAAGGAACCGACCATGAGTGCCATCCAATACGAACTGGGTTCAGACCAGATTCTGACCCTGACCATCGACATGCCAGGCCAGTCCGCCAATACCATGAACGGCGAGTTTCGCACCGCACTGACCGAAACCGTCAATAAGGTCAAAGGTGACCTGGACAACATCAAAGGTATCATTCTCGCCTCCGCCAAGAAGACCTTCTTCGCCGGCGGCGACCTGAACGAACTGTACAAAGTCACCCGCGAGCAGGCCAAAGAATTCGAAGACATGGTCAACGGCCTGAAAGCCGACATGCGGGCGCTGGAAACCTGTGGCAAACCTGTGGTGGCTGCCATCAACGGCACCGCTCTGGGTGGTGGCCTGGAACTCGCCCTGGCCTGCCATCACCGCGTCGCCATTGATGACGACCGCACCCAACTGGGCCTGCCGGAAGTCACCCTTGGCTTGCTGCCTGGCGGTGGCGGTACCCAGCGCCTGCCCCGGATGATCGGCCTGGAAGCCGCTTTCCCGTTCCTGATGGAAGGCAAGAAGGTGAATCCGAAATCGGCCCTGAAAGCGGGCATCGTGGATGAATTGGCCAATTCACCGGAAGACATGATTGCCAAGGCCCGGGCCTTCATCGAGGCTAATCCCAAGTGCCAGCAGCCCTGGGATCAGAAGGGCTTCAAATTCCCCGGTGGCGCCCCGCACCACCCTGCCATGGCGCAGAAACTTGCTATCGCGCCCGCCATGCTCAAGCAGAAGACCAAAGGCTGCTACCCAGCGCCGGAGCGAATTCTGGCCGCCGCCGTGGAAGGCGCCCAGGTAGACTTTGACAATGGCAGCCTGATTGAAACCCGCTACTTCGCCGAACTGGCCACCGGCCAGGTTGCCAAAAATATGACCGGCACCTTCTGGTTCCAGCTCAACGCCATCAAGGCTGGCGGCAGCCGCCCGGACGGTGTCGCCCCGGAAACATTCAAAAAAGTGGGTGTACTGGGTGCCGGCATGATGGGCGCAGGCATAGCCTACTCCACTGCCAGCCGCGGCATTGAGGTGGTTCTGAAAGACGTCGCCACCGAAAACGCCGAGAAAGGCAAAAGCTACTCCGAGAACCTGCTGGCCAAGAAAGTCAGCCGCGGCCGCATGACCGAAGCCCAGAAAGACGAAGTTTTGGCTCGTATCAAGGCCACGGCTTCCGCTGACGATCTGGAAGGCTGCGACCTGATCATCGAAGCCGTGTTCGAGGACAGCGACCTGAAAGCCAGGGTTACCCAGGAAGCCGAGCCAAAAATGGTGACCAACGGCATCTTTGCCTCCAACACCTCCACCATCCCCATTACCCAACTGTCCCAGGCCTCCTCCAGGCCGGAGAACTTCATCGGCCTGCACTTCTTCTCACCGGTGGACAAAATGCAGCTGGTGGAAATCATTGTCGGCGAGAAAACCTCTGATGACACCCTGGCCCGGGCGTTCGACTATGTGCAGCAGATCGGCAAGATCCCCATTGTGGTGAACGACAGCCGTGGCTTCTTCACGTCCCGGGTGTTCGGTACGTTCGTGAACGAGGGCATCAGTATGTTGGCTGAGGGTATTCACCCCTCCAGCATCGAGAATGCAGGGCTTTTGGCTGGCATGCCCGTGGGGCCGTTGGCCATCTCCGACGAAGTCAGCATGACCCTGATGCAGAACATCCGCGCGCAAAGCAAGAAAGACACCGAAGCCGCCGGTGGCACCTGGCAGCCGCATCCGGCCGAAGCCGTCATCGATGCCATGGTGGATACCCACGGCCGCAAGGGCAAAGCCGCAGGCGCCGGTTTCTACGAATACCCTGAGAAAGGTAAGAAGTACCTGTGGCCGGAACTGGAGAACCTGTTTGTGGACCAGGCCAAGGCCCGAAAGGTGCAGCTGCAGGATCTAAAAGACCGCATACTGTTCATGCAGGCGATCGAGACCATCCGCTGTCTCGAGGAAGGCGTGTTGAGAACCGTGGAAGATGCCAACATTGGCAGTATCTTTGGCATCGGCTACGCCCCCTGGACCGGTGGTGCCATCCAGTTTGTCAACCAGTACGGGGTTCGTGCTTTTGCCGAGCGGGCACAGCAGCTGGCTGACCACTATGGGGAGCGATTCACACCACCTGCACTGCTTCTGCAAAAGGCAGAAAACAACGAGTCCTTCGCCTGACCCTACCGGCCGGAGGGATTTCTCCTCCGGCCATTTTACACCCCCTCCTCTTTACTTCCTGCAACCTGCCCCAATCTTAAAAGATAGGCAGCAACGTATATGGACATATTGTCACGAAGCGATACCCATGGCCTATGGCAACAGGTGTAGCGGTTGCCTACAATAAATTTATTGAGGGTCAGAGCCGTCGTCAAAGTCATCGGTGTCTGAACATGTTAGGCTGAAACCAGATCGTTAAGCCGTCCAGTATCGTCAGGTATGCATTTATGGCCATTGCGGAAAAACTCATGCAGCGTCACGCCAAGCCATCCAGAGCCAGGAGGGTGGGCGCTTGCACAGCACTGACACTCTCTTTGCTGATGTCTGGCGTGTCCGTCGCGCAGGCAAAAATTGACGACACGGCGGTTTACCAGCCCGTCGCCCCGACCATAGACCAGGCCCGGGCCAACATACTGATTGCCCGCCAACTGCAATTCACACATTTCCGTAATCTCGGCATCAGTGATGAGCTGTCTGGCGACGTATTCGATGCGTACCTGAAATACCTGGATGGCCAGCGCATCTACCTGTCTCAGCATGATATCGACCTGCTCGCAAGAGCGAAGGCCCGGCTCGGTTCCGCCCTGAAAACAGGCCAGCTTCAGCCGGGGTTCGAGATCTACAACCTGGTTCAGCAGCGCATCATCGAACGACTTCAGTTTGCCCTGAACGTTATTGACAACGGCCTGGATGAGCTCGATTTCAACACCGATGAACGCATTCGGGTGGATCGCTCCAAGGCCGATTGGGAACCCAACCAGGAAGCCCTAGACGCACTGTGGATTAAACGAATCAAGAACGCCGTGCTGGCCCAGCGTCTGAACGGCACTGACGACGACACCATCAAAGACAATCTGCGTCGCCGTTATGAAGGCCAGCTCAAACGCGCCTACCAGGCGCGCAGCGAAGACGCTTTCCAGGCGTACATGAATGCCTTCGCTGGCATGTGGGACCCGCACACCTCCTACTTCTCTCCGCGTACCTCTGAAAACTTCAACATCAACATGAGCCTGTCGCTTGAGGGCATTGGTGCGGTCCTGCAATCCGACAACGAATACACCAAAGTGGTTCGCCTGGTGCCCGGTGGCCCCGCCGCCAAGCAGGGCCAACTGCAAACGGCAGACCGTATTATCTCCGTGGCACAGGAGGGCGAAAAGCCGGTCAACGTCATTGGCTGGCGTCTGGACGAGGTGGTTGACTTGATACGTGGCCCCCGTAACTCCACTGTCACTCTGGAAGTCATTCCGGCCAATGCCGCTGACGAGAGTGTTACCCGCTCAATCGCCATCAGCCGGGATGAAGTCAAACTGGAAGAGCAAAGCGCCAGCAAGGACGTCATCGAGCTGGACCGTTCCGGTGAAACCTACCGTGTTGGCGTGATCACCATTCCCACCTTCTACGCCGACTTCCAGGCCATGCAGGCCGGCGACCCCAATTACAAGAGCACTACCCGGGACGTTCGCAGGCTGCTGGAAGACCTCAAGCAACAGGGTGTTGACGGGGTCGTTATGGACTTGCGCAACAACGGTGGCGGTGCCCTGCATGAGGCCAATGACCTGGTAGGCCTGTTTATCGACAAGGGCCCCACCGTGCAGATTCGTAACGCCAATAATGATGTGCAGATTCTTAACGACGAAGACCCCTCGGTTGCCTACGACGGCCCCCTGGTGGTTTTGGTGAATCGCATGAGTGCCTCGGCCTCTGAGATCTTTGCCGGCGCCATTCAGGATTACGGCCGTGGCCTGGTGGTGGGCTCTCAGACGTTCGGCAAGGGTACAGTTCAAGCCGTGCGGCCACTGAACCATGGCCAGTTGAAGATCACCCAGTCCAAGTTCTATCGAGTGTCTGGGGGGGCTACCCAACATAAGGGTGTCATTCCGGATATCGAGATTCCGTCACGGGTCGATACGTCGCGAATCGGCGAAGACGCGCTGGATCATGCACTGCCCTGGGATCAGATCGAAGCCGTTCCCCACACCCGGTACTTTGATTTCAGCGGTGTGATTGACGAGCTGCGCAAGCGTCATGAAGCCCGGTTCTCTGCCAGCCCGGAATTCAGCCTGCTGGAGCAGGAAATTGAATTCCTGACCAAGCAACGTGAAATGACCTACGTCAGCCTGAATATGGATGAACGCAAGGCGCACCACGAACAGATCGAGCGGACTCGGCTGACCATTGCCAACGCACGTCGGGAACTGCGCGGAGAAGAGCCGTTCAAGACCCTGGATGAGCTGGAACAATGGCAGGACGAACAGGCCGCTGATCTCGACAGCACCGACGAAGAGCTGGACTTTGTGATCCGGGAAGGCGGCCATATCATGGCCGACCTGCTTGAGCTTGATCAGCGTACCGCGTCTATCCTGAAGCCAACGCAATTTGCCGCCAAGGCTGAAGCCAGATAATCGCCATGACTGACCCGGCAGCGAAGGATCAACCGGAAAGCAGCCAACGGGCCCGCGTCCTGCAGGATATGCTGCTGGACGCGCTCCATGCCATGCGCTCCATGGAACAGGTGGAGAGCATTGAACCGTCCGGCGGCCGGAATAAAACCTCCGATGGCATCCTCGACCGCATTGTAGGCTTTACCGGTTCGGCACTCCGGCTGGGTGCCCGGGCCACCGATACCTCCTTGCGGGTTGGCCGGGCACTGGTCAATTCCCAGGATCAGCTGCGAACCATGCTCGCCGCTGGTCAGTCCCTGAAAGACATCCGGGAGGTGGCCGGCCTCACCCTGTCTGAGATGAGCGAGGCGCTTAACCTCAAGGATAAGTCCCTGCTTGAGGCTATCGAAAACGGCACATCCACCCTTTCTTTCGAGCTCATCTTGCGTCTGGCGGCGTTGATCGCCAGGAACGATCCTATTCCGTTCATCATGCGCACCACCCGGAACTATAATCCGGAGGTCTGGCAGATTCTGAACGATTGGGGCATCGGCCGAATTCCCCTGCAGTTCGAGCGGGAGCGGGAATTTATCAATATCTTCCGGCGCCATGATGACGCCCGCAATCTCTCGGACGAAGGGTTCCGCAAGGTATTGGAGTTCACCCGCCATAGCTTCGAGATGTCGATGCACTTTATCGAACAGCAGGAAGCCGAGATGGAGGAACTGAAGGCAAGCCTGCAGCCCTCCGGGCCTACCGAGAAAAAAGCGCCCTCAAGCAAATAATGCACGCATACCGGTGATGTTCGGATTCCTGACCGCACCTTTTTCCGTAACAATCGCATCAATCAGGCTGGCTGGCGTCACATCAAACACCGGGTTGAACACCTCAACGCCAGCCGGTGCCAGCGGAATTCCCCGGATTTCCCGAACCTCGGTGCCATCACGCTCTTCAATGGGAATATCCTGGCCAGACGCCAACGCCATATCCACCGTGCTGGAGGGTGCCACCACCATGAAACCAACCTTGTGATGACGGGCCAGAACCGCCAGATTGTAAGTACCAATCTTGTTCGCCACATCGCCATTGGCGGTAATTCGATCGGCACCGACCACCACCCACTTCACCTTTCCCGACGCCATGATGGCCGCCGCAGCGCCATCGGCGTTCAGGGTAACCGGAATATTGTCGCGGGTGAGCTCCCACGCCGTCAGCCGGCTGCCCTGCAACCAGGGCCGGGTTTCGTCCGCGTACACACGGCTCAGCAGCTTTTCCTCGTGCAACCGGCGTATCACACCGAGCGCCGTGCCATAGCCGCCGGTTGCCAGGGCACCGGTATTGCAGTGCGTCAGCACCGACATGGCCTTTTCCGGCGCCATGACTTCCAGCGCATGGTCCGCCATAGCAAGGTTCGCCGCCAGATCTTCCTCATGAATGTGCACTGCCTCGGCGGCCAGCTGACGGGTGGCTTCAGCCAGGGATTCACAACGCTCAAAAACGCCTTTCATGCGCTCAAGAGCCCAGAACAGGTTAACCGCCGTTGGCCTGGATTGCGCCAGCTCGTCAATGGCCTTGTGCACCTCTGCCCGCCAATCGCCTGCGCCCGCGTGTCTGGCGGCCAGGGCAACACCATAGGCGGCACTGATGCCGATCGCAGGGGCTCCACGCACCACCATATCGGTAATGCACTGGGCGACACCGGAAGCGCCTTCAGCTTTAATCCAATGCTCTTCTGCGGGCAGCAGGCGTTGGTCCAGCAACTCGAGGCTATCGCCCTGCCAGCGCAGGGCCACGGTGCCCATCGATCGATTGGCAGTGTGTTTTGCCATAGTCAACTCCATTCCGGTGACTGAAAACCGCCAGTATAACGCCAAGGCGCCCGTTTGCCTGCCCGGTTTGAGCATCAATGCCCTTCCGGCAAGGCATGACCTTGCCGCCGGGGTAGTTCTGCCCTCGGCAGCTGGTTATACTTTGCAGCTGAATGTCAGGGCTTGGCCAAGCCCCACAACACAAAGGCAGGTTAATGACGGCAGACACCATCACTGCAGCCGATAGTCGAATCAACGCCCGCTGGCTGATTCCCGTTGAACCCTTCGGCGTTGTACTGGAGCACCAGGCGGTGATCCTGCAGGGCAGCCGCATTGCAGACGTGCTGCCACAATCAGAGGCAGACCAGAAATACCGCACCCGCGAAACGGTTAACCTTGACCGTCATGTGGTCATGCCGGGACTAATCAACCTGCACGGCCACACCGCCATGTCGCTGTTCCGGGGCCTGGCCGATGACCTGCCACTGATGACCTGGCTGAACGACCACATCTGGCCCGCCGAAGGCAGGTTCGTCAGCGAGCCGTTTGTGCTGGACGGCACGCGGCTGGCGATGGCGGAAATGCTGCGTACCGGTACCACCACCTTCTCCGACATGTACTTCTTTCCGGAAGTCACGGCCCTGGCGGCCCACGACGCCGGAATGCGCGCCCAGGTCTGTTTTCCGCTGATGGATATGCCCACGGTCTGGGGTTCCGGGCCGGACGAGTACCTGCGCAAAGGGGAGGCTCTGATCGAACAATGGCAGGGTGACGAATACATCATGCCGGCGATTGGCCCCCATGCCCCCTACACGGTTTCTGACCAGCCGCTGAAAGACGCCGTCGCCCTGGCCGGAAAAACCGGATCGGCCATCCAGCTGCACCTGCACGAGACCGCCTTCGAAGTAGATGAAGCGATGAAAGCCACGGGCTCACGCCCCGTTACCCGGATGGCAGAACTGGGGGTTCTTGGCAGGAATACCCAGTGCGTGCACATGACCCAGATTGACGATTCGGACCTGGAACAGCTGGTGCGCTCAGGCGCCCACATCGTGCACTGCCCGGAATCCAACCTGAAACTGGCCAGCGGCCTGTGCCCGGTGCAGACACTGATGGACCACGGTATCAATGTCACCATCGGCACGGATGGCGCCGCCAGCAACAACGATCTGGACCTGTTCGGTGAACTGAAAACCGCCGCCATGGTCGCCAAGGTAGTGGCTGGGGATGCCTCAGCATTGTCCGCCCACCGGGCGCTGGAAATGGCCACCCTGAGCGGCGCCCGAGCGCTTGGACGGGAACAGGAATTGGGTTCCCTGGTGGCCGGCAAGCTGGCAGACCTGATTGCCGTGGACCTGAGCGATCCCTTCCTGCAGCCGGTCTACGACCCGGCATCCCACCTGGTTTACAGCAACCATGGCCGGGCAGTAAGCCACAGCTGGATTCACGGCGTACCTCAATTACAGGACGGTCGCCTGACCCGTATCGACGTACCTGACCTGATGCTTCGGGTCAGTGAATGGCGGCAACAGATTCTCAGTTAACCTTTTCACCCAGGTGTAGCACCATGAGCAACCAGAACGTAGACCAGAACGAGATTGCCAAGTTTGAGGCCCTGGCCAGCCGTTGGTGGGACCCCACCAGCGAGTTTAAACCGCTGCACGACATCAATCCCCTGCGGTTGAATTACATTGACGAGCGGGTAGCCCTGGCCGGCAAAAAGGTGCTGGACGTTGGTTGCGGCGGCGGCCTGTTGTCGGAAGGCATGGCCCTGCGCGGTGCCCATGTAACCGGTATCGATATGGGTGAAGCGCCCTTGTCAGTGGCCAAACTGCACGGTTTGGAATCGGGCGTGAATGTTGATTACCGGCAAACCACCGTCGAAGAGCTGGCGCGTGATCCGGAACATGCCGGCCAGTATGACGCGGTCACCTGCCTGGAAATGCTGGAGCATGTGCCGGACCCCGCTTCGGTTATCCGTGCCTGCGCCGCCATGTTGCGCCCGGGCGGCCACATGTTTGTCTCCACGATTAACCGGAACCCGAAGTCTTTCCTGTTTGCCATCGTGGGTGCGGAATACGTGCTCAACATGTTGCCCAAGGGCACCCATGAGTGGAAAAAGTTTATCCGGCCTTCCGAGATGTCCGACTACCTGCGCCATGCTGGCCTGGAAGTCCAGGAACTCACCGGCATGACCTACAACCCGCTAACCAAGGTGTACAAACTGGGCCGGGATGTCGACGTCAACTACCTGATGCACGCGCGGGATATTCGTGAAGACTGACGCTCTCCCTTCAGCTGTACTGTTCGATCTGGACGGCACGCTGATTGATACCGCCCCGGATTTCATCCGCTGCCTGAATATGCTGCGACAACAGCACGAGCTGGCGCCCTTGCCGGCGGAGCATATCCGGCGTTCGGTATCTAACGGCGCCCGGGCGATGATCAGGGTCGGCTTTGGCCTGGAGCCGGAACACCCGGATTACCTGGAAAAGCACACGGCGTTTCTGGACCTGTATGAAGCAGGTGTCGCCATCGAAACCACGCTGTTCGAAGGCATGGACGAGTTGCTGCTTGATCTGGAACGCCGGTCTATTCCCTGGGGCATTGTTACCAACAAACCCGCCCGGTTTGCCATCCCCCTGATCGAAGCCCTCGGGCTTGCAGAACGATGCGCCACGCTGATTTGCCCGGACCATGTGGCCGAGCGCAAACCTCACCCGGAATCGCTGCTCCTGGCATGCCGGGAGATTGGCGCAGAGCCGAAACAGGCAGTCTACGTGGGTGACCACGAACGGGACATTGAAGCAGGCAGAAACGCCGGCATGCGCACCATCGCCGTTCGCTATGGCTACATCGAACAACCGGAGTCGGTTGACCTGTGGCAAGCTGATATCATCGTCGATACCGTCAGCGACCTGGCAAAGCTGTTACAATAGCCGCCAATTCATTTCCATCACCGGCCCCAAGCTGGCCAGTAACCGCCTGAACACGGAGACAGGTTATGCAAGATTACCAGGCACCCGCCGATCTTCTGAAAGACCGCATTGTCATGGTAACCGGAGCCGGTAGCGGCATCGGCCGCGCCGCTGCCAAAGCCTATGCTGCCCATGGCGCCACCGTCATCCTGGTTGGCCGCACCGTAGGCAAGCTGGAAGAGGTTTACGATGAAATTGAAGCCGCCGGGCATCCGCAGCCGGCCATCGTGCCGATGAACTTCGAGGGTGCGGCGGTCAAGGAATACGAAGAACTGGCGATGACCCTGGAAGAGAACTTCGGCCGGCTTGACGGATTGCTGCATAACGCCGGCATTCTGGGCTCCCGCAGCCCGGTAGAGCTTTATGATCCGGAAACCTGGAACAAGGTGATGCAGGTAAACGCCACGGCCCCGTTTTTACTCAGCCGGGCAATGATTCCCCTGCTGCGCAAATCCGATGATGCTTCCATGATTTTTACCTCGTCTGGCGTTGGTCGCCAGGCCCGGGCTTACTGGGGCGCCTACGCGGTATCGAAATTTGCGGTTGAAGGCCTGAGCCAGTTGCTGGCGGATGAACTGGATGACAACCGCCACAATATCCGGGTAAACAGCCTGAACCCCGGTGCCACCCGTACCAATATGAGAGTGCTGGCTTATCCGGCGGAAAACCCGAACCAGAACCCGGCTCCGGAAGAACTGATGCCGGTGTACCTGTACCTGATGGGCAAAGACAGCCAGGGTATCAACGGCCAGCAAATCGACGCGCAGCCGAAGAAATAATGGAACTCCTGTTTTACACCACTTCCCAGTGTCATTTGTGCGAGCTGGCGGAAGCGCTTTTGGTCAGCACACCCATGCCAGAGCCGATCCCTGTGGATGTGGTAGACATAGCCCAGTCTGAAGAACTGGTTGAGCGCTACGGCACACGCATTCCGGTGCTGCGCCGTAACGACACCGGCGCGGAGCTGGACTGGCCGTTCACCAGGGACCAGTTACTCACGTTTCTGCAATGAGGATCCGCTGACATGCTGATGATCATCTCCCCTGCCAAGACTCTGGACTACGACAGTCCGTTGGCGACGGAAACCTACACCCAACCGGACTTTCTGGACGACGCCTGCGAGCTGATCGACCAGCTCAAAGCACTGGAGCCGCATCAGGTCAGTAACCTGATGAGCATCAGCGACAAACTCGGCCAGCTTAACGCCGAAAGGTTCCGAACCTGGCATACCCCCTTTACACCGGACAATGCCCGTCAGGCGATCCTGGCCTTCAAGGGCGACGTCTATACCGGGCTGGACGCCGAAAGTTTCTCTGAACAGGATTTCGCCTTCGCCCAGAAACATCTGCGCATACTTTCCGGCCTCTACGGTTTGCTCAAACCACTGGACCTGATGCAACCGTACCGCCTGGAGATGGGCACCAGGTTCGAGAACCAGCGAGGCAAAGACCTGTACGCCTTCTGGGGCAGCAAGATTACCGACGCCCTGAACAAGCTACTGGCGCAAGACGACCAGGTTCTGGTTAACCTTGCCTCCAACGAGTACTTCAAGAGTGTGCAAAAGAAGCAGCTTGACGGCCGCCTGATTACCCCCCAGTTCAAGGACTGGAAGAACGGCCAGTACAAGATGATCAGTTTCTACGCCAAGAAAGCCCGGGGCCTGATGTGCCGTTACGCCATTCAGAATCAGATCACCCAGGCCGACGACCTCAAGGGTTTTAACCTTGAAGGTTATTATTTCAGCGAAGACCAATCCGATAAAAACAACTGGGTTTTCCTGCGGGATGAACACTAACCGTACCTGTTGATATCGGAGTAACCATGAACGAAGCAGTCTTCTCCCAGATCGCCATGCTGGTGTTTCTGACGGGCCTTATTGTCTGGATGGGTTTCATCGTTTGGGACCTGGCCAAAAAATCCCAGGCAGGAAAGTTCGGCACCATTGCCCTGTTTACCGTGCTGGGCGCCGGCGTTGTGGGGTTTATCGTGAAAACCGTGCTGGTAGAAATCATGCAGATCTGATCTGCCCGGATCGCCGTCACTTTACGGCCACCACCGTGTGGCCGTATCATCCCCTGCCCTTTTGCAACGCTCCGAACAAACAGCAAGGATTCAGCCCCAATGTGGTTTCGTAACGCCCGGATTTTCCGTTTCACCAAGCCTTTTGATATCACCGCCGAAGCCCTGGAAGAAAAGCTGCAGGCGGATGCCTTCAAGCCCTGCGGCCCCCAGGAAACCACCCGCCAGGGTTGGGTACCTCCCCTTGGAAAACACGGTGAGCAATTGGTGCACAGCGCTAACGGTTACCACCTGATCGCTCTGCGCAAGGAAGAAAAGATTCTGCCGGGCCCGGTAGTCAAGGAAGCCGTAGAAGAGCGCGCCGAGGCCATCGAGCTGGACCAGGGCCGCAAAGTGCGCAAGAAGGAAAAAGAGGAAATCAAAGAGCAGGTCATGCTGGAAATGCTGCCCCAGGCGTTTTCCCGCAACCGCCGCTGCTTTGCCTACCTGGCACCGCAGGACGGAGTGCTGGTGGTGGATGCCGGCTCTGCCAAACAGGCGGAAGACCTTGCCTCAACCCTGCGCAAGAGCCTGGGCTCGCTGCCGGTTCGGCCGCCGGCGGTGGAGCAGGCTCCTGCCTTCACCTTCACCGGCTGGCTGACAGAAACCATCGATCACCCTGCCCATATCGTGCTGGGCAGCGAATGTGAACTCAAGGATCCTTCCGAAGACGGCGGCGTGGTGCGTTGCAAGGGCCTGGACCTGAAAGCCGATGAAATTCGCAACCACCTCGAAACCGGCATGCAGGTGACCAAGCTGGCGCTTACCTGGGATGACAACGTCTCGTTTATTCTGGATGAAGAACTGGGCATTCGCCGGCTGAAGTTCGGTGAAACCCTGCAGGACCAGCTGGATGATGTGGATGTAGACGACGCCATGGCCAAGTTCGACGCCGCCTTTTCGCTGATGACCCTGGAACTCTCACGGATGATTCCCGGGCTGCTGGAAGCACTCGGTGGCGAAGACCGCTCCGCCATCGTCGAGGAATAAAACGGACGGGGGCCTTACAAGTGGCCCCCTTTCCCCAGCCGCTCCTTCTGCCAGTCTTTCACTGGTTCATTCAGCACCAACCGCAGATCCATCACTTCTTCTTCCGGGTTGTATTTGATTTCAAAGCCCAGATGCTCTGCCAACTTCAGCATGGGGCGATTGTCCGGCAACACGTTGCCGATCATTTCCATGGTGCCCCGGGCACGGCAGTAGTCGATCATCTTCTGCATCAGTGCCACGCCCAGCCCCTCGCCTTTCATCCGGTCGTCCACCATCACGGCAAACTCACAGCGCAGGTTGTCTGCGTCTGTCCAGGTGCGAACAGTGCCAAGGGTTTCCTCTCCCTCACCGTCCAGCCGCGGTGCATTGGCGATAAACACCATTTCACGGTCGTAATCGATCTGCACCATCTGGGCGACGTCTTCCCGGGAGAAATGCTTCCGATACTGGAAGAACCGGTAACGAATAGACTCCGGTGATTGATGCTCGTGGAACAAACGGTGGGCCGGCTCATCTTCCGCCAGGACCGGGCGGATAATCACCCGGCGTCCGGATTTCGGCAGCACAATCCACTCTTCCAGCTCTCTCGGGTATGGCTGGATGATGGGCTTGCCGGGCCGGTCGTCCAGATCGATGGCAATGTTCACCGCCACCGCGCCCTGCTCGTTGAACAGCAAGGGTGCGATCTCCAGGCCCCGAATCTCCGGGATGTCGATGACGATCTGGGACAGGGTAACCAATGTCTCCGACACAGCTCGAATGTCTTCCTCAGGCTTGAGGCTGTGTTCCTTCAACAGTTTGTACATGTAGGTGCGGCGCAACAGCTCGCGGGCCAGCACCATGTTCAGCGGCGGTAAAGCAATTTGCCGGTCGGTCATGATGTTGATCTGAGCCCCCGCCGCACCGCACACCACCAGTGGGCCGAACAAGTTGTCCCGGGTGATCCCCACACTGAATTCAATGCCGCCCACATGCTGATACGACCGCTGCACGGCAAAACCGAGAAATCCGCTGCGGGGGAAGTGCTCCCGGTACTCATCCATCAGGAAGCGGCAGCTATCAATAATCGCTTGCTCACTGTTGAGCTTTTTGACCGTGCCTTTGTATCGGCGCTGGGTAGGGCTCAGGTCCAGAAACGGAAAGCAGCCCTGTTCATGCACCACCGTAATATCAATGGGCCGGCGCTCCACCGCAAACACTTCGAGCACCTCTTCCACATCGTCACAGTAAACGGTGTCGATGGTGTTGATGCCATAATCACAGATCACCCGCCGGGCTTCGCGGTTGGACAGATGCCTCCGGCCATCGCTCAGTGCCCGGGCTACGAGTTTCCGGGTATTGGCACGGTCGGCGAAATGGTCGGTGAAGGATTCCGGTGTTTCTGTCAGCAGCCTCTGCACCCGCTGGTGACGGACGTGTTGCATAAAGGCCATGACCGCCTTCTCAGGATTGAAGAACGACGGCAGGCCGGCACGATAAAATTCTTCACGGGAATCCATCACCGTGCTCTGCCCCAGCCAGCAGGTGAAAATATTCAGCCGTGTGCCCTTGGAGGCCTGCACCACTGCATCGGCAATCTGCAGGCTGTCCTCGATCAGGGTTGGCGCATACATCACCAGCACGTTGGCCACGTTCGGGTCTTTGGCGAGAATCTTGATCGCCTTGCCATAGAGTTCTGGCGTGGCGTCGTAGTTGAGGTCGATCGGGTTTTTCCGGGTCCAGTAGGCCGGCAGCAACTCCGCCAGGGCATCAACGGACTGCTCCGACAGTTCCGCCAGCTCGCCGCCCAGGTCGGCCAACCGGTCCACCGCCAGCACACCGGGGCCAACCCCGTTAGCCATGATCGCCAACGATTCGCGCCGCAGCGGGCGCATTCGGGTCAGGGTTTCCAGGGCATCAAACATCTGGCCCAGGCCGTCCACCCGCAACACACCGGCTCTCTGCAGCATGGCATCGTAAATCGGGTCACTGCGCTTGATGCCGGCCGGTAACTCATGGGCGAACCACTCCGACTCCGGTACCCGGCCGGATTTCACCGCAATAACCGGTTTGGTTCGGGAGGCTACCCGTACCGCCGACATAAAGCGGCGGGGATTGGGAATATTTTCGATGTGTAAAAGGATAGCGCGGGTCTGGGTGTCCTGGGCCAGGTAATCGATCAGGTCGTCGTGATCAATGTCCATGCCATCGCCCAGTGTCAGGAAGTAAGAAAACCCGACACCCCGGGCAAAAGCCCAGTCAATCACCGAACTCGCAATGGTGCCGGACTGCCCCACAAACGCCACCCGTCCGGGAATGGCGCCCATGTGTGCATAGGTGGCGTTAAGATGACGTGCCGGCACCATCAGGCCGATGGTATTGGGCCCCAATACCCGAATGCCGGTTTCCCGGGCCGCGTCCCGCACCGAATACATCAACGGCTGCCCGGTTTTACTGTGGGTACGTGACATACCGCCGGTCATCACAATGGCAGTACGCACACCACATTCGCCGAGCTTTCGAATCATTTTCGGCACGGTATCCGGTGGCGTACAGATAATGGCCAGGTCCGGGCTGAAATCCAGCTTCGAGACTTTCTTGACGCAGGGAACACCGTGTACATTGTCGTAGTCGGTCTGGTTGACCACCACCAGA
Organism: Marinobacter sp. LQ44; assembly: GCF_001447155.2. Lineage (NCBI taxonomy): Bacteria > Pseudomonadati > Pseudomonadota > Gammaproteobacteria > Pseudomonadales > Marinobacteraceae > Marinobacter > Marinobacter sp. LQ44. The sequence continues at coordinate 797,942 of NZ_CP014754.1, forward strand.
CGGCCGGGATAACCGCCACCAAGCAGGTTACGAAGCACCATACCGCCAAGGTTGTTTGCCCGTTCGGATGCACCAATCACAGCAATGGATTCAGGATTGAACAGACTTTCCAGATAGCGGGTACTCAAAGTGATTCTCCCGGGCCATGAGCAACATATAGGTAGATAAGAATCTCAATAAAACAGGTTACTTATCAATGTATACCTTATCTTAGATGGGTATTTCCTGATGTAAATCGGCTATCACAACCATTAGACCAAAGAAATACGACAAACCTCGGTTTTCCCTGATAACATGGCCTGAATAATAAGCATATCCAGGTTCAGGCTAGACGTATGACCACGGCATTTTTCTCCCACGATGACTGCATGAAACACAACATGGGCCCGGAGCACCCGGAATGCCCTGAGCGAATCTCCACCATCCTCGCGTATCTGGCAGACACTCACCTGGAACGGGATCTGGACTGGGTTCGACCGGAAGAAATTACCCGTGACCAGCTGTTAACGGTGCACCCCGAGACTTACCTTCAACAGCTAGATATGATGCAGCCTACCCGGGGCCGGGTGTTTACCGATCCGGACACCGCCATGATGCCGGATACCCTGCGCGCCGCCCGACTGGCCGCCGGCGGCAATATCCAGGCGGTCGATATGGTAATGAGTAGTCAGGTGACCAACGCGTTTGTCTGCGCCCGCCCACCCGGGCACCATGCCGAGCGCTCCAAATCCATGGGGTTCTGCTTCTATAACAACGTGGCACTGGCAGCCATGCGCGCCCTCACCTTCCACCACCTGGAACGGGTTGCTATCGTTGATTTCGATGTGCATCAGGGCAACGGCACCGTGGACATCGTTAGCGGAGACGAACGCACCCTGATGTGCTCCAGCTTCCAGCACCCTTTCTATCCACACTCCCATGTGCATCGCCAGGCGGACAACATTATCAATGCGCCGATCGAGGCCAACTGCTCGGCTCTGGACTACCGTAAAGCGGTGGAAGCAGCGTGGCTTAAGAAATTGCAGGATTTCCGCCCGCAGCTGGTACTGATTTCCGCCGGTTTTGACGGCCATAAACTCGACCCGATGGCAGACCTGAATCTGGAAGTGGACGACTATCGCTGGTTGACGGAAATGCTGATCAGCGTGGCCCATGACCACGCAAACGACCGGATTGTGTCAACTCTGGAGGGGGGATATCACCTGAAAGCGCTGGCCGAAAGCGTCACCGCCCACCTGGACCTGCTCAGCACGGTTTACTGACAAGTCCCGCTCCATTCAGCCTGAGAAATCCATACCCGGGCCGTTCGCCTGCTGTAACTCGGGGCGCTCGCCCTGCCGTTGCAAGCGAATGGTGGTACGGCGATTATCCGCATGCCGGCGGGAAACCGGGAACTGGTCACCGTGCCCACGCACAATCAGAAGGTCATCATCGATACCGCGGGATCGCAGATAGTCCGCCACCACATTCGCCCGCTCTTCGGACAGCGCCCGGTTATCGATGCGGCTGCCAACACTGTCTGAATGGCCGTCCACAAATATCCGCTCAACGGTGGAATCCGCCATTACGTAGGTCACGATGTTATCCAGCAGCTGCCTGTCGGTATCAGACAGGCTGGTACTGCCGCTGACAAACGGCACTCGGGAACGACGAATCTGGTCGTAGTTCACCGGCAGCAGGCTGGATACGCACTCCCGGTAGCCCGAGTACGGGCCTGAGAAATTAACGTTGGAAAGTTGGACCCGCACGGGCCGGTCATCATAACGGGCAGCTCGTGTGACGGTCGGGCGCATTCCCTGCAACAAGCCCTGAGTCATCAGCGTTGCCTCACGACTGCTGACCGTGACCGCCCTGGGCTGGTCAGAGACCGTTACCGAGCCGATGGCCCGGGGCGCCACGCCAGGACGCCAGGCTGGCGCTTCCACCACTAGCTGGCCGCGACCGGGGCGCATCACCGGGATCTCGGATTCCAGATAGAAACTCAACGCTTCGCCGGCCCGATGGCGGAAAACCGCCCTGCCGTATCCCGGTACCTCGTGTACCAGGGAACACTCAAACACAGATTCCGACAGGTACCACTGGCTATTCTCAATGCCGGCACCGTAGCTTGTCGCCAAAACAGGCGTAGCTGCCACTGCAAGCAAAGCCGACACGCCTGCAGCTGCCAGTTTTTGATGAAGCAAATGGCGAAGCGAATAAGTCATTGTGAGAGCGCCTCGAAAACCGGGTCTGTTTCCAACATGACTGTTTAACGGCGTTCAAAATGATTACTTGAGCCACAAAGGGGCTGGATTAGCAAAAACATTCCCATCCGCCTTCTGATATAATCCGCAAAACTTTTTGGCTGCTTTGAGGATACCATCATGACCAGAACACTCACCATCACCCGCCCCGACGACTGGCACCTGCACGTGCGCGACGGTGCTGTACTGAACAGCGTGGTGCCGGCAACGGCCGCCTGCTTTGGCCGGGCGATCATCATGCCCAATCTGGTGCCACCGGTAACCGACGCCGCAGCCGCCGTGGCCTACCGTGACCGGATCCGGGCAGCCGCCGGCAATACCGCCTTCGAGCCACTGATGACGCTGTACCTGACAGAAAGCATGACGCCGGAAACCATTCGGGAAGCCAAGGCCGCAGGTGTTGTCGCTGCCAAACTCTACCCGGCGGGCGCCACCACCAATTCAGAATCGGGTGTTACCGATATCCGCAATATTTACCCGGTACTCGAAGCCATGGCCGAGTGCGGCATGCTGCTTCTGGTTCACGGCGAAGTCACGGATGCCGACATTGATATCTTCGACCGGGAAAAAGTGTTTCTTGATCGGGTCCTGAGCCCAACCATCGAGGCCTTCCCAACCCTGAAAGTGGTGCTGGAGCACATCACCACGGCGGATTCCGCCGAGTTTGTGCGCGCCCATACCGGCGGCAACCTGGCCGCCACCGTGACGCCACAGCACCTGATGTACAACCGGAACCATATGCTGGTGGGCGGTATCCGCCCTCATCTGTATTGCCTGCCGATCCTGAAACGGAACAAGCATCAGCTGGCGCTGCGCGAAGCGGTTGCCAGCGGCGATCCTCGCTTCTTCCTGGGCACAGATTCCGCCCCCCACGCCCGCGACAAAAAGGAAGCCGCCTGCGGCTGCGCCGGTTGCTATTCTGCCTACGGCGCCATTGGCCTGTACGCAGACGTCTTTGAGGAACTCGGCATTCTCGACAAACTGGAAGCCTTTGCCAGTTTCAACGGCGCCGACTTTTACGGCCTGCCACGAAACACCGACACCATTACCCTGGTACGTGAGCCCTGGACCATGCCAGAGCAACTGCCGTTGGCCGACGGTAACATCGTACCCTTGAAGGCCGGTGAAACCGTTCACTGGCGCATGGCGTAATTCACTATTCATTCATAACACGAACATCGGAGTTCGAGTGTCAGAAGAAAACAAGCCGCCACATCCTATGTCCCAACGTTTCCGCGGCTTCCTGCCGGTGGTTGTCGATGTTGAAACCGCCGGTTTCAATCCGGAGCGGGACGCCCTGCTGGAAATTGCCGCCGTCATACTGACCATGGACGACGATGGCTTGCTGCGCCGGGGGGAAACCCACGTACAGCAGATTGACCCCTTCGAAGGCGCCAACCTGGAGCAGTCTGCCCTGGACTTCACCGGCATCGACCCCTGGAACCCGGAACGTGAGGCGGTTCCGGAGCGGGAAGGCCTGAGCGAAATCTTCTCTCCGATCCGAAAAGCGGTGAAAGCCCACGACTGCAAGCGCGCGGTACTGGTCGGCCACAACGCCACCTTTGACCACAACTTTGTGTTTGCGGCTGCCTTGCGGGCCGACATCAAACGCAACCCGTTCCACCCCTTCTCCACCTTTGATACAGCAACTCTGGCTGGCCTGGCCTATGGCCATACGGTGCTGGCACAGGCTTGTAAACTGGCAGGCATCCCTTTCAGTAACAAGGAAGCCCACTCCGCAGCCTACGATGCAGAAAAAACCGCAGACCTGTTCTGCGGCATTGTGAACCGCTGGAAAGAGCTGGGCGGTTTTCCGCCGCCACTCATTGAGCCAGAGGAAGAAGCGACAAGCTAACTGCCAGAACCCAAAAAACCCGCCGAAGCGGGTTTTTTCTTGCCTGGAGACGGCTTACCAGTAGATGCCTCGCATAATGGCCGCGAACGCCACCTGCTCGGTCGATACCTTGGGCTTCTCACCAGACTTGCTACCAGCGGCAGACGGAGAATCCGGGAACATCCGGTAACCGGTGTTCATGATAATCTCACCCATCTTCGGCGCCAGGGCATGCAGAACCTGGGCAAAGACACCCAGGCGAGTCGCAATACGCTTCGGCCGGTAAACGATGGCATCCGCCACCATCTGCGCCGCTTCATCCGGTGACAGCGTGGGTACCGAATCGTAAATCTTGGTCGGCGCAATCATCGGCGTTTTCACCAACGGCATGTTGATGGTGGTGAACGTGACGTTGCGGTCAGACCACTCCGCCGCCGCACACCGGCTGAAGGCATCCAGTGCTGACTTGGACGCCACATAGGCCGAGAAACGTGGTGCGTTGGTCAGTACCCCAATGGACGAGATATTCACCACATGGCCACGGCGGCGCTCCAGCATAGCAGGCGCAAAGCCCATGATCAGACGCACGGAGCCGAAGTAGTTCAGCTGCATGGTGCGCTCGAAATCGTGTAAACGGTCAAACGACAAAGACAGCGAGCGTCGGATAGACCGGCCGGCATTATTCACCAGTACGTCTACATGGCCGTGATTATCCAGAACCGTCTTCACAAAGCGATCACAGTCTTCCATGTCGGAAAAATCGCACTGGTACGCGTGGATATTACCGCCACGGGCTTCCAGATCGGCTGCCACTTCGTCCAGGGTTTCCTTGGTGCGGGCGCCAATCACCAGGATTGCACCGGCTTCCGCCAACTTCTGGGCCGTTGCCAGACCAATACCGGAAGTTGCACCGGTAACAACACACACCTTGCCTTCGACCGTGCCCTTCAGGGTGCGGTCCTTGAACAGATCCGGGTCCAGGTTACGCTCCCAGTAATCCCAGATCACAGGCGCATAGCTTGGCAGGCGCGGCACGTCGATGCCGGTGCCTTTCAGAGCCCTTTCAGTTTCACGAGCATCAAAACGGGTCGGATAGTTGATGAACGACATTACCGACGGCGGAATGCCCATATCATCCAGAACGGCACTGGCGATGCGCTTAACCGGAGGCAGATTCTTGATGCTCTGGCGAATGAACGGAGGAATAAAACCAAACATCCGGGAATCAATACGCATCCCCATCTTGGGAGCGTGGCCCGCCTCGCTGAAGATATTAAGAATTTCACCCACTTTGTAGGGATCAGAGTCCACCAGGTGGAAACACTTGCCGTCCTCTCCTTCGAGATGGGCAATGTGATCCATGGCATTCACCACGAAATCGACCGGCACTATGTTCAGGCGACCACCTTCAATACCGATGGTCGGCACCCATTGCGGCAAGGCGTGGCGAATCTTCTGGATCATCTTGAAGAAGTAGTACGGGCCGTCAACCTTGTCCATCTCGCCGGTTTCGGAATGGCCAATCACCATGCCGGGGCGATAGATACGGAACGGCACCTTGCATTCATCGCGCACCACTTTTTCGGACTCATGCTTGGTGCGCAGATAGGGGTGGTCCAGCTTCTCGGCTTCCTCAAACATGTCTTCCCGGAAGGTGCCCTTGAACAGGCCTGCCGCCGCTATGGATGACACATGGTGGAAATGCTTGGCCGCCATGGCCTCAGCCGCCTGAACCGCCGCCCGGGTGCCCTCGATGTTGGTGGCCGCCTGGGACTCTTCATCGGCGCCCATGTCATAGACCGCCGCCAGATGGAAAAAGTGATCGACATTTCCCTTGAGGGATTTCAGGGTCTTGGCATCGATTCCGAGGTTCTTGGTGGTCAGATCACCAATGACCGCCTTTACCCGGGACTCATCCACGCCCCACCGCTCGCGCAGTTTTTCGAGTTTGCCCTGGGACTGTTCACGTACCAGGACATACACGGTACCGCCTCGGGCGAGCAGCTTTTCAACCAGAAAGCGGCCGATAAACCCGGTACCGCCTGTCAGGAAATAATTCATAGGTACTCCATCCTGCCTGTTGCTCTGTTGTTGTCATTACACCAGCACAAGTAAGACTAAAGTCTTATCTGTATTCCATTGGCCGGCATTGTACTTAATTGCAACTTTCATGTATCGAACTTTTTTAGAGTTTTTACTCTGTAACCCTTTGTTTTTGTTAGAGTCTTTACTCTAAAAACCGGCCTTCCGCCTGGCAGAAAATGTCCCTGTTGCCGACACACTGAGTTTGAGATTAGCACAGTAACCACCTGCTGCGAGCCTTGCGAGCACAATTACCGATGGGCAATGCAAGGCTCGCCCGGCAATGCGATAATCGGGAACTTACCGCGCCTGACGGCGTCACTAACTAGTGTCCCTGAGAGTTACAAACCAGCATGCAAAACGACAGCCCGAATACCGAACGCTACATTGCCATCGCCCGCGCCTGCCTGAAAGCCATCAACGACACCGTCGCCAACAGTGGTAGTCGGGAGGAGAAAATCCAGGCGGTCTATCAGGCAATCGACAAAGCTTTCCAGGCGGAGTTTTCCGAATATCGGCAATCCGTTGCCATCATGGCAACCGTACTTGAACGTATCGCGTCGGGCGAGCTGGACGCCGACAAAGCCGCCAGCCTTGCCCGCAAAACCCTGGACCAGCAACCCGCTGGTATCCAATCCGGGATCATGCACTGAGCACCCCCCCCACTTTGACCGGACAGAAGAGGCACCATGACAGCTGACCACCCCGTGTTCCAGAACCTGTACCGTTTCCAGTTTGTTTTGTTATTTTTACTTGGCAGTGTGCTGCTCAGCCCTCTGGCTGTTGCCGGCGCATCGCCGACCAAAAGCCCCAACGACCCTAACGAATACCGGTTTCTGGAACTGGACAACGGCCTGCGGGTGATTCTGGCCTCAGACCCCGAAGCCGACAAAGCTGCCGCCTCAATGAATGTCGCCGTTGGCAGCGGCAATGACCCCGCCGACCGCGAGGGTCTGGCACATTTCCTGGAACATATGCTGTTCCTGGGAACCGAGAAGTATCCGGACCCGGGCGAGTACCAGCAGTTCATTCGCAGCCATGGCGGCAGTCATAACGCCTTTACCGCATTTGCCGACACCAACTATTTTTTTGATGTCGAGGCAGAATTCCTTGAGCCGGCCCTAGACCGCTTCGCCCAGCAGTTCTCCCACCCGCTGTTCACACCGGAGCTGGTCGACCGGGAACGTAACGCCGTGCACTCGGAGTACACCGCCAAGCTCAAGGAAGATGGCCGCCGGTTCCTGTCTGTTCTGAAGGCCGGGGGCAACCCCGATCACGCCTTCAGTCAGTTTGCCGTCGGTAACCTGACAACCCTGGAAAACACTGAAGAGAATCCCCTGAGACCAGACCTGATCCAGTTCTGGCAGGACCAGTATTCCGCCAACATCATGACACTGGCAGTTTACGGCCCGCAGCCCCTCGACCAGTTAGAGCAGATGGTCCGGGAACGCTTTATCGCCATCGAAAACCGAAACCTGACGGCCAAGACACACCCACAGCCGCTGTACGTTGAAAGCAGATTGCCCGAACGCATTACTGCTGAAAGCCTGCGAGATTCCCGCAGCATGACGCTGTCGTTCCCGATCCCATCGCAGCGGGACAATTACCGGACCAAACCGGCATCCTATGTGGCCAATCTACTGGGCCACGAGGGCCCCGGCAGCCTGTTTGACACCCTCAAACAGGCGGGCCTGGTGGAGTCGTTGTCCGCTGGGCTGGGAATGGATACCGGGGATCATGCCACCCTGGACATCCGTATGTCTCTCACGCGGGAAGGACTCGAACGGCAGGACGAGATCATCGCGCTGGCGTTTCGGTACATCGATAAGGTCCGGCAATCCGGAATCAACGAAGACCGCTTCGAGGAAATGAAACAGCTTGCGGTGATTGACTTCCGGTTTCGCGAGCGTAGTGAGCCGATGCGCGAGGCCATGCGCCTGTCCAGCCTGTTACGGAACTATCCACCGGAAGATCTGTTGAGCGCGCCCTGGCTGATGGATCGTTACGCTCCGGAACAGTACAAAGCGCTTCTGGAACGCCTGACCCCCGATAACCTCAAAGTCTGGGTGTCTGCTCCTAACCGGAATTTCGAAGCGCCGCAACTTACGCAGTGGTATCAAACACCCTGGCAAAGAGAGCCGCTCAGCGTCGACAGTGAAGTAGATTCCGCGCTCGCTGAGAGCCTGGCCCTGCCCGCCGCCAACCCGTTTGTTCCAGAAAACCTGGAGCTGGTGCCCGGGAACACCATGGCTCAGCCAGTGCTGCTGGACGAACTGGATGGCCTGGCTGTCTGGTACGCCAGGGACACCCAGTTCAACACGCCGAAAGCCAACGTGTTTATCAGCCTGCGCACTCCGCAGGCGAAATCCTCCGCCCGCAACGAGGTACTCACCCAATTGCTGGTGGACGCCATCGATACCAACCTGAACGCCTGGGCCTATTCCGCGCGACTGGCCGGGCTGGACTACAGCATTTACCCACACCTTCGGGGTGTGACCATCCGTGTGGGTGGCTATAACGACAAGCTCTACAAGCTGGTGAACCGGATTCTGCTGGAATTTGCAGATCCGAAGTTCACCGAGCAGCGTTTCGACGTTGCCCGGCAGAGACTGATCGATGGTTTTGAGAACAAAGCCAAAGACCGACCGGTTCAGCAAACCTCCGAGTTCATTCAAACGGCTCTCATCGATGGCACCTTCCCGGTGCCAGAAAAACTCGCTGCCGCGCGGGAAGTTACCCTGAACGAACTGGAAGCATTCGGCACACGCCTGGTTGCGCAAACCGATCCGGTCATGCTGGCCCACGGCAACCTGACAGAGGCAGCGACACTGAACATGGCGCGGCAGGTTCAAGCCATGGTATTGAACAACCGGGAACGCACCAAGGTAGACCGCTCACGCATGCGCCAGCTACCGCAGGGACTCACCCGGGCGACCTTAAACCTGGAGCATCCGGATACCGGTTATACGCTGTACTTGCAGGGGCGCGATACCTCCTACGAGGAGCGGGCAAAGTTCCGCCTTCTGGCCCAGATCCTGAGCAGCCCCTTCTACGAGGACATCCGCACCAACCGCCAGCTGGGCTACATCGTTTACGCTACCGCTTTCGAGATTCTGGAAACACCAGCCCTGGGGTTGGTTGTGCAATCTCCGGACGCAACGGCTGAAGGCATTGACCAGACGGTAATGGAATTTGCTGAGGGATTCGAGGGCCAGCTGGCAGAGTTGAGCGCCGAACGGCTAGCCCGGGAGAAGCAGGCAGTGATCAGCCAACTGCTTCAGCGAGACCGACAGTTGAGTGACGTGTCGGGCCGCTACTGGCGGGAAATCGACCGGGGGAACATCGCCTTTAACAGCCGGGAAAAACTCGCGGACGCCATTCAAAAGGTTACCCTGGATCAGCTGAAAACGACCTTCCGCGGCACAATGATAGAGCGGCAGCGGGCACTGCTGGTGGTTACCGGCGATGATGGCGAAAACAGCCGGTCCGTTCTTGACCAACTGCGCCAGCGGGATGCCGTGCCAGCCCGGGTTGAACGTTAACGTTCACCAACCATTCGCCGGAAGCGCTGCCAATCTTCCGGTTCGTCCACATCCCAGCGGGGTTCCAGCAGGTAGACGCTGAGCCCCGCCGCATCCATCCTCTGCAGGGTTTGCTGCATAACCTCTGGCGTGCCCCAGGCAATACCTTGCAGCGCACCGGGCGCCAGCCTGCGAGCACCAATCAACACATAACCACCATCATCCGAGGGGCCGAGCACGACATCGTAATGCTCAAGAGCGGCAACTGCGGAGCGCACATAACCGGGGTCTACGGAAGGACAATCACTGCCAATCACCACGGCCCGCTGATGAGAGGCAATACCCTGCCCCAACGCCCTGGCCATGCGCTCACCCAGATCGTCACCTTGCTGAAAAGACTGAGGCAATCCGGCGGCCTCGATATTGGCCAGCAAGGGATCAGCTTCCTCCGGAGGCTGATCCAACGGACGATCCCACCAGAAGCTGACGTCGTAGCCCGTGGCACAAAGATTATCCAGCACCTCCAGGCTCAGGGTGATATGGGCCTGGAGCGCTCCCTCAACCCCGAGGGCCGGAATTAACCGGGTTTTTACCCGGCCCGCCTGCGGCCACTTGGCAAACTGCATGAGAACCGCCGGTGATTGATCAGTGTTTTGCATGGCGCACGTTCCTCCGCCAAAGGGCCGCCAGGGTTTCGGGGCTGTCACCCCGCCAATAACGCCAACGCAGGCGCCACATCAGCACAATGGTGGGCCACACACCGCCCTGCTCCCAGCGCCGGCTGTCGGTAACTACCGGCGACGAGATACAGTAAGGGCGTGCCACCAGTTTCAGGCGTTTGGACAACTCGACGTCTTCCATCAACGGCATGGCGCGATAGCCACCCAACGCCTCGAAAACGTCCCGACGCACGAAAATACCCTGATCTCCCGTGCAAACGCCGGTGAGCCGGGAGCGCCAATTCATAAACCAGGCAATCACGGAAAACATAGGGTGCCGGCCGCCGAGGCGAACATCAAATCGCCCCCAGGGGCGAGCAAGGCGCTGGCTTTCACTTAACTGTTCGAGGGCATCGGGGGGAAGGCGCGTATCTGCATGCAGGAATAAAATCAGGTCGCCGCGGGCAACGGCAGCGCCCGCGTTCATTTGCACCGCCCGACCAGGTTCCGATACCAGCAACCGGTCACACAACGGGCGTGCCAGGTTAGCCGTGTTATCCGGGCTGCCGCCGTCGACCACAATCAGCTCGTGGCCGGCCTGCCGGACGGGCTGTAGCCTCTGCAAAGATTCTTCAATACCGGCCGCCTCCCGCCACACGGGCACGACCACGCTCAAAGACAAAGCAATCCGGGAATTGGCATCCATAAAAGCGACAGACCAAGAGAACAAGGCCCAACCATAACCGGACGCCCCTTGAGCCACAAGCCCTTGCCGGCTATCATACCGCCTCTTCTGAAATGCCCCCGTAGCTCATCTGGATAGAGCGATCCCCTCCTAAGGGATAGGTAGCAGGTTCGAGTCCTGCCGGGGGTACCAAACAACCTTATTCAAGTGTTGTTATTAGCCTCGACCACTGAACACTCTTGCAACCTGAGAGAGAAGGTCAACCGCCTCTAGCAGGGTACCCGGGAAACGCCCCAGATTGGCTTGCCCCATCGATATCCAACCATCCCCAGCAAACCCGCAAGCAATAGTAGTAAACCGGAAGGCTCGGGGACCTTGGCCGGCGGCAACTTGTTAAGGCGACCAGTCAGCCAGTAGTAGTTCCCAGAGTCCCGATCACCAACGTGCGCACCCTCAAACGGTGCGGTTAGGTGCAGGTTGTCGAAAATATCCTTGCCGGCCTCGAGGTAAAACAGGTCGAGAAAAAGGAAAAACTCAAAGTTATCCACCACAAAGGGTTCGAATCCGTTCTCGTAAAGGGCGTCGGTATCGGATATCGGTTGGTCATATATCAACGGCACAAGCCCAGTCCAACTGAACGTTATGGGTTCACTGGTAAACTGAACAGAAACCAGGCCACGCAGCACCGAATTAACCTCGATGATTGCGGTGGCATTATGACTCTCGTACGGGTTCATAATGGGGTGGTCGTAGCTGTAGGTGATCAGCGCTGCGTTTGTGGCCGGTGCCACACAGGCAAGCACAATAGTCAGTAGATTCTTCACGCGTTCAGTCCCTCGATTTACCTATGATCCATCAGGGTAATTTCAAGCAATTATTGAACCATAGCACGTATCACCGGGGCTTTAAGACGGCCAGCAAAACGGCGCATCACACACATGTAAAATATTCTGACACCGAATATTTGGAGCGCTCACGCTTAGCTGCGCCCAGTTTGGGGTTACAATACCGCCTACCCTGTCACCACCGGAATCCATCGAATGGCCCGCTTTAACGAAATTGGCACCGCAACCATCCCCGGCAACGGCACCCGCTTGCGCCTGCTGCAGCGCAATGACGAGTTTTCCATCAAGATCGCCGGGGCGCCCGGCGAACTGATGAACAGCCGGTTGCATGGTTCTGAAGATGCCCTGGCCACGCTGGCCTGTGAACGCCTGAGCCACCTGCCAGAGCCGCGGATCCTGATTGGCGGGCTGGGGATGGGTTTTACCCTGGCGGCGGCATTGGCATCAACCGGTGAAAAAGCGCGGGTGACAGTGGCGGAGCTGGTCCCGGAGGTTGAAACATGGAACCGCGGGCCTCTGGGCTCGGCGGCCGGCTATCCGCTGAACGATGCCCGAGCCCAGGTGCACATAGGCGACGTAGCAGAACTTCTGAGGCAGGGTGATGGCAACTGGGATGCCATTTTGTTGGATGTCGATAACGGCCCGGAGGGCCTTACCCGCAAGGAAAACAACTGGATCTACTCACCCGAAGGCATTGCTGCTGCCCAGAAATCCCTGAGTAGGGACGGCATTCTGGCCTACTGGTCCGCCGGCCCGGAACACGCCTTCACCGAACGCCTGCGCCGGGCAGGCTTCTCGGTAGAGCCAGTCGTTGTGCGCGCCCTGCGCCCCGGCAAAGGCGCACGCCACACCATCTGGCTGGCCTGGTAATTTGGGGTAATTTGGGGTCAGACCCCAGAACATTTCACCGCTTCAAATGTCTTGGGGTCTGACCCCAAATTTTATTGCAGCACTCGAGGGCGCCTGGCGGGAACAAACCACAGGCAAACCCGCGTGATCCAGCGTAACAGCAACAGGACCGGCAGCAGAATCAGGAACCAGCCGGGTACCTGTACCATCCACGGTGGCACGCCGAGCACCTTGGCCGCACCGGCGAACAGGTCGTTCAGCACCAGCGGGTGTCGAACGGCCACATAGGCCAGGGCAGCCACGGCGGGCCATTTGGCATGACCAACCATAACCGAAGCCATGCGCCCGGCCCTGGCAAGGCGCGTGCTGTAAGCCGCTGAACGGGCAGTGACGGTAGAAGCCCGGGCCGTGGTGGCTGCCGCCCTGCCCGCTTTCAGAAACTTCACCGCACTGCCGATAACAATGGCATCCACGGCGGCCCAGCCGACATCGCTGGCACGAATGGGCTGATCGGTGCGATACCGGGATTCCAGGGTGCGAATACCGCTGGTAAAGAACTGGGTAACGCCTTCGGTGATGCGATCGGTCCAGATCCACTCGATATTCCCGTCCGGGCCCACCACAAACTGACCGGTGAAATCCTGCCCTTCCTTGTTGGCAAAATTGACGGCATACCAGGCGCGCTGTTCAGGTGTGAGGGTTTGGCGGGTTCCGGCCACGCGATTCATCAGCTCTATCGATCTGACCGGGTTCTGGTAAAAATGGATAACCGGAGGGATCAGGTACTCACCGTGGGCTTTCAGGGCATCCTGAAACTCAGGTTCCTCCCCAAATAACTCCATCAGCAACCTGGTGTGCTCTGGATACACCTGCAGCGCCGCCTGGGCCTTCAACAACAGCAGGCGGTCGTCTCGATAATCAAGCAGCAGGGCCTGCACCGGCAGTGGCTCGGCAAGCACGGCCGAACGGGCGCCGAATACATCCTGGGCATGCAGGCGTACCAGCCGCTCTTCCACCGGTTGCGGCGGGAACCGAACCGCTACCAGCATGGCAATAACCAGCGCAATCAGCGCCAGCCAGAGCACACCCCGGCGACGGTGGGTTCTGAACAGCACAGGCTCTTGCATCGCGTACTCCCGGCGACCTGAAAGGTTTCAGTCTACACGGAACGCCGGCACCATAGGAGTCGTACATCGCTAACCGCTGTGCCGTCAAGGAACACAGGAGAGTGCAAGCCAATTGACCCGTAGCGGTTAATTACATAAAAGTACCGCAATCCGCTTTACGGTTTGCAAGAAACGGATACCATAGCCTCAGGTAGTGCTTTCCGGACCCGTCTTGATGGATATTCTTGAGCAGAAACGCCGCATTATCACCACCGCCATTGTTGCCGTGGTTATGACGGGCATCATTATTGCCGCAGTGGTTTCTGCTCCACTGATCAACCAGATTCACACCCAGGCGGCACAGACAGCTGGGGGCGTTGCAGACGCGAAAGCAGAGAACGTCAGAGCTGTTTTTGATCAGCACCAGGACCTGGCCCGCCAGACCGCCAGCCGGTCAGAACTGGCAAAGGTGCTGGGCCAATACGCCAAAGGCGAGGTTTCGGCCGGTGTGGTGTACACTTTCTCCCACCCGAGACTGCAAGACGCAGCGCAAATCATAGAAGACCTTGCAGTATTAATCCGATACGACGCTGCCGGCAACGAACTGGTCAGGGTCGGGCCCTGGGCCAATGATCTACCTGCGGGTATCCCTCTCTCCGATACCCTGGACATCAATACTTTCGCGCTGGTGTCCGGCGAAACCAGCAGCCCGCTGCTGCAGGCGGCAAGCCCAATACTGGCAGATGGACGGGTGGTAGGTTATGACCAGCTTCTGTTCTCGCCAGACTCACTGACGCGGGTCTTCCAGAGTCAGCCGGATTCATCACTTTGTCTGCTCGACAACCGGAGAACAAAGCGCATTATCCTGAACCCACAGACGGATCAGATCGAGCTGACGGCCCCTGAGGGCTGCCTGGCCGTCAGGCAGGGAGTGTCCACCCGAGACCGCTCCGGTGCTTTCCGGGCAAGGCTTGACGATGGCTCCAGAGTGCTCACGTTCCACCGGCCACTGGCGGATTATGGCTGGGAACTGCACATGTACTCCCGAACCTCACGGGTTTTCGCCGACGTCATCGTCGATATCATGATCAGTATTCTGGCTATCCTTATGCTCTCTGCTCTTGCAGGGTTGCTGGTCTGGAGGTCACTGAAACCGATAGTCGGCGCGATGGTAAAGCAAACGTCTCAGATCGCCCGTTCCACCGAAGAGCTGCGGCTGGCCTACCAGGTGTTCGAACACACTCATGAGGCGATTCTGATCACCGATGCAAACTTTATGATCGTTCGAGCCAACCCTGCCTTTTCCGACATTACCGGTGAAGAAAACAGAGCGTTACATCGCAAGCTACTGACAGACTTTCTGGACAGTCATAAAGGGAAAGGTGTTGTTCTGGAGGAGATTCGGAAACAGCTGATCACGGTGAACGCCTGGCAAGGTGAGGTCTGGCTGAAGGGCCATCAGGGCCTCACCATTCCCAACCTGATGACGGTGTCACCCGTCAGAAACAAAAATGGCCAGATCCGGCAACTGGTGCTGACATTCAGTAATATCACGGAGCGGGTACAAGCCGAGAAACAGATGATCCGGCTTGCCCATTACGATGAACTGACCGGCCTGCCTAACCGGGTGGCACTTGAGAACCACCTGGAGCAGGCCATTCAGCAGGCGCGCCGGGATAACAGCCATTTTGCCCTGATGTTCCTGGATCTGGATAAATTCAAGCCAGTGAATGATAACTATGGCCATCAGGTGGGTGACGAGCTGCTACGCAATGTTGGCAAGCGTCTGAAACACTGCATTCGCAGTGGCGATGTGGTGGGCCGGCGAGGCGGCGACGAGTTTGTGGTGATTACCGGGCCGCTGCATGGCGATGATGACGCCAAGCCTATTGCCGACAAAATCGTCGCCGTGCTTAACGAAACCTTCCACATTCAGGAGCACAACATTCAGATAGGCGCCTCGGTGGGCGTTGCGCTCTATCCGGATGATGGCATGGCGGCCGAGGACCTCCTGAAACAGGCTGATGCCGCCATGTATCGGGTTAAAACCAGTGGCCGTAACGCCGTGGCCTACGCCTGAAGCCGCTCAGGCCTGCTCATATTCCTGCACCAGCTGGCCGAGAAAATACAGGCCTGCAGAACCAAGAAAATACCGCCCGGCACCGGCCCGGAACACCAGATTTCGCTTCTCCAGGTAATCCAGGGCTTCAGCGAGGCCCTTCTCGAACCGGGCCGCCCGGAGAATGTCCTGGTACTCGTCGTCTCCGGCCATGGCTTCAAGGTCCTGCTCATTCAGGCCTGCGTCTGCACGCCCCAGATAATCCAGGTCCCTCCCGCTGCGGGCAAAGTAACGCCCAATTATCAACAGCACCACCTGCACCCTGAACGCATTCTCATCGTGCTCCTCACTTTCGTCGTCACTGCTCTCCTTCAGGAAGAAAAATGCGCCGGTTTCATTGAACACAAGTTCACTACCCAGATGTTCGTAAAAGGTGCGGAAGTGGGACAAGTG
Source organism: Marinobacter sp. LQ44 (assembly GCF_001447155.2). Classification (NCBI taxonomy): domain Bacteria; kingdom Pseudomonadati; phylum Pseudomonadota; class Gammaproteobacteria; order Pseudomonadales; family Marinobacteraceae; genus Marinobacter; species Marinobacter sp. LQ44. Next base: position 814,278 of record NZ_CP014754.1, read on the forward strand.
GTTGTACAACAGGTTGTATAGCGGATTGGCCCGTAGCTCCGAGCGGTTGTTGTCCCACACATCCCGCACGATCACCCGGCCGGCCTGAAACTCACGGTAGATGGCGGCGCTGTGGGCGGGCAGGATCTGCTCGAAGCTGCCGACTGGCGCTGCGCTCAGGCTGTTTTCCGTCTCGGTCATGTCAGAAAAATCAGGCATGGCTTGGCTCTTGTTTGATGTCGGTTACGCCGGGCTCAAGCCGGCGTTTTCGGTAGACGAATTGCTCGCTGTCTGGTGCCTGTTCAAGGGTACGGAAGCGGTTGGTGGTAACCACCTGCATTCCCTCAGGTGGCGAATTCACCAGCCGGTTCAGGGCTGCCAGCAAATCCGGAAAGCGGTAGCCGGGAATAAAACCATCCAGCCGGCCGTGCAGCTCCCGCACCAGATCTGCCGTAGGCCGCAGTTCCAGCGTTTCCAGCCACTGGTAAAGCTGGTTGATGCGCTGAACGTCGATCCGACTGTGGCGACCGCTGCCATCCACTTCCTGCAGTACCGGCACTTCCGCTTTGCGGCGCAAATCCGTCAGGCGCAGGTCCAGTTCGCTGAACAACAATTGGTAGTAGCTGGACGACTGGCCAAAGGCATAATGCTTCGGCCGCTGTTGTGCCCGCAGGCCCACCAGGAACCCGGTGCTGCGGGCAAACTCCCCACCTTCCAGCCACTTGCGGCGCAGGCTGAGGGTTTCAGTATCCCCCTTGAGCGCTCGCAGCTTGCCATAGAAGTGCTCCATGGCATTGTACTGGGCCATGCCCCGGCGGGTCTTGCGCAGGAAGTGCTCCACCTCCTGGGCCACTGCCTGAATGGGTTTATAGAGCGCATTCAGGCTGAGGGATGAGCGGAATATCTGGTCAGCCAGGCTGTGATTGTCGTTGGTCTCCAGCAACCGCACCATGGCCTCCAGGGTTTCGAACAAATTGCTGCCATCGGGCAGCCGGGTGTCCGGATTCAGGAATACCAGGGTGGGTTTGATGTGCCGGTCGTAAAGGGTCACGATCTGCTCAAACAGGTTCTGGCGAAATTCCAGGTACTTTTCCGGTGCCCGGCTGGCATCACCAGACAAGTCCGCCAGCTGGGCACTGATGGTTTGCATACGCAGCACGTTCTGACGCAACAGGCCGATGAGCTGGCTCACCCGTTCGTTCAGGTCGTCCCGCAGTTCGGTGTAATTCGGGTCTGCTTCACTGAAACTGCTGGTTTCCAGACGATTACGCACATCCCTCAGGGTCACCAGGTGGCCCCGCAGGCGGGCGTCGGTCAGCTCCTGGTAGAGCGAGGCGTTACAGGCCCGCATCAGGTTGATCAGGGCGTCCTGGAACACCAGCCGGCGCTCGCCGTCGGCTTTGATGATGTCTATGATCAGGCCGCTACGGAACAGGTTCTCGGTGTTCAGGGCCAGCCGCACCCGCTCCCGGTCGGCCCTGCCCAGATTAGCGGTATAGTCCATTACCTCGGCCACCAGGTCGCTCTCACGAATGTAGCGGGCCTCATTCCGGTCCATGCGTTCGATCATCCGGAACAGGATCTTCGGGTGCTCGAACAGCAGCCGGGTGGTGTCCAGGGTGCTGAAGCGTTTACTCATCCGCCAGCTCCAGCAGGCTGTTCTGGGTCTGGTCGGCCCAGTGGCTCAGGGCCTCGCCGCCGGTAAAACCCTCGGCTCCACCCCAGAACACCAGAGTGCGTTCCTTGCTGTAGGGCCGCGCGGTGCGCATCTGCCCCACTTCCAGGTGCCGGCCAATCAGGTAGATAACCTCGGCGCTGGCACTGTGGGTGGCCGCGGAAAACAGGTTGAAACCCTGCTGGCGCAACCGCTCCAGCAACGACGGCATCTGGCTGATATCCACGCTGGCCAGCTCGTCCAGCACCATGGGGAACGACAGCGTTACGCCCGGGTAGAGCACTCGTTTGAGCAGGCGGTATACCAGTTCCAGGTTGATCAGCGCGGTGGTGGAGGTGGACTGGCCCTTCTTGTCGAGATTGGCGGCGTTTTCCTTGCGGGTGCGGTAAGAAATGCCGGTGATCACCTTGTCCATGGTCAGGCGTTTGCTGCCGCCCTGCTCCCCGAAAAAGTCCGCCACGAACACCCGCAGGCGGTCGTAGAAGGCGTCGGACTGCAACTGGTTGCCATACGGGTCGATGTTGTTGGCTTCTTCCACCAGATTGCGGAATTTCGGGTCGGTGTGGATGTCCACCCGGATTTCCACCAGATCGTTGATGCGCACGCCGTCCAGCTCCCGGTTAAGCTGGGCTTCGAATCGGGCAATGTGCTCGTGGTTGGACTTCAAGGCCTGGCGGTAGCTGGCGACGGTTTCATTATGGATGCCAACCTGCTGCTCCAGCACATTCCAGCGCTCGGCCATGCCGGCGAATAGGTCTGAAAGGCTCTTGAAAGTGCTTCGGATAACAGACGATGCCGGGCTGTCTTTCTGCAATTCGCCTTCTGTATCTTCATGGATACCCAGGTACACAAACTGGCGCAGGTGGTCGAGGATATTGCGGCGGCGCTCTTCCAGGTCGTCCAGCTGGCTTTGCAGCTCGTCGAAGGCGGCAGCCGATACGCGCTCAATGTCCAGCGGCTGTTCCGCCTGCACGGCCTTCAGGTGCGGGAAGCGGTGCTCCACGGTGCCAACGCTCTTGCTCAGGGCCGCCAGCTCCCGCTCCCGTTCTTCAATGCGATCTTTCTCGGCTTTCGCTTTCGCGGCTTTCGCCTGAACCGCGTCCTGTTTTTCCTGCTCCAGCCGGGCCTGTTCGTTCAGTTTGGCAAGCTGTTCTTCGGCGGCCTGTTTTTCTTCGGTGGCGTCTTTCAGGGTGGTGGCTGCCGCCGGGTAGCGCTGCAGCGTTTCCAGGTCTTTCTCGATAGACCGGATTTCTTTCTCAGTGCGCTCGATCAGCTGAGGTCGGTCGTGTTCCTGATTGGCGGTGTCGGCCAGCTCTGAGCGTTCTTTCTCCAGGCTGTGCAGCTCACCTTCAATATGATGGCGTTGCTCGGCAAAGTTGGTGTGCCGGGCCGGCTGGCTCTGGTACTCAGTATCAAACCAGTCGAACCCGCCATCGTTGGGCGCAAAAAGACGAGCGAAGGCTTCAATGGTGGCTTTGCTATCGGCATCCAGATCCTGGCCGGGGCTCGCCATCATCAGCCGGGGGTCAACCGCCCGCAGAGGCGCGGCGGTGGCCTCGTCCAGCTGGTTCTGCAGCTGCCACTGCTGTTTGCTTTCCCGGTCTTTCAGAGTTTCCAGCTTGCGCTCCAGCTCCTGCTTCTTGCGCTGAATCTGCTCCAGTCGGATTTCCGCCTGGGCGGCGCTTTTCAGGGCGGCCAGGTGCCCGCGTTTGCCCTCGAGCTCCTCTTTCTGGATCTCGGCGATTTCCTGCAGGGTCATCTCGCCGTATTGCGAGACCAGCAGCTCACCGTCTTTCTGGTTCTGCTCGGACTGTTTGATGCGCCGGTCAGCGGAGCGGATCTCGCCTTTCAGGCCGCTGGTTTCCTGCTCCAGTTTCTTCAGGGTTTGCAGTACGTGGCGCAGAGTGTCGTTCTGTTCGTTAAACGCATCCAGCGCCACCCGCCGTTTGGCGCCAATGTCCGCCAGGGCACTGGCCACGCCGTCCCGGAAGGCCGCGAAATCGTGCTGGCTGCGCAGTAGGGTCTGGTAGGCCTGGTAATCCCGGTTCAGCTTTTCAAACCTTGGCCGCTCTTTCTCGATGCGGTTGAGCTGGGTTTGCTGCTGTTTGAGCTGGTCGTGGCGATTGAGGAAATCATCAATATTGAAGTCGAAGGCATCATCGGCAAACTTTTTGTCGGCCTCGATGATGCTGGCCACCGCATTGGCCATGGCCTGATCGTCTGCCTTCATCTCGAACAGCAGCAGGATCAGGGTGCGCAGGGATTGCACCCGGCGTTCGTCCGACTCGCCCAGGGGCAACACGGAATAGCGCACCGCGTCGGCGTTCATCAGCTCGCTGCTGTAAAGCATGGATTTGAGTTTGGCCGGGTCGTTGACCAGCCTGGTGTCTTTGGACAGCCTTTTCAGTGCCTCAGACAGCCGACTGAACGACAGCTCCGGCACCGCCTGGCCGATGCCGTCTTCACCGTCGCCGTTCCAGAACAGCGGCCGCAGCTGGTCGTAGCTCACGGGTATAAAGGCCCGGCCATAGCTGAGCTGGCTGGCGTTGTCGCGGTACAGAATCTGGCAATGGGTACCCGCCGGGTTCTCCGCCTCCATGATCAGGAAGCTGAACTGGCTGGGGAAATAGTGCTGGTAGCTTTCTTCGTTGGTATAGAAGCTACCTGCGCTGGCGTTACGGAAGGCGAATTTCTTACGGCTGTTCTTGAAGTTGTTTTCCGGCAACAGGAACAGACGCAGGGAATTGAGCAGGCTGGATTTACCCAGGTTGCCCGGCCCCAGGATAAGGCCGTGGTTGTCCACCGGAATTTCCACGTAACAGAAGCCGGCGGAATCCACCAGTATCAGGCGACGTATGCCAAAGGTGAAAGTACTCGCGCTCGCCTGTGGATCACTCATCCAGAATCATCTCCTGTTCCATGAATTTGCCGGTGGCCCGGAAAGCCTGCGCCAACGACACAAACCCCAGATCTTCCGCCAGCATGATGGCCTTTGTAAACCTTTCGGTGGTGTCCGCTGTTTTGCGGAAGCGGCTCAGCCAGGGTTGCCAGTCAGCCGGCTGAAGATAGCAGGCCTTGTCGCCCAGCGCCGATCGCACCGATGCCAACATCTGCAGGCCGCCGGCATCGTAATCAAAGGCGCAGAGCACCTCATCGTAACCGGCCAGCCAGTTCAGGTCTGCCGCGCGGGTAATCCGGTTACCGCCACCGAGCACGACATCGCAGTTTGTGAGACCTAAGGTCTGGCCCAGACAGTCACCGGCAAAGGCCAGCATCTGGCGGTAGTGATAGAAATTTCGCTCATTCTCCACCACCAGCACCCGGGGCGCTGGCCGAAAACCGATATCCACCGAATCTCCGGTAATCACCACCGAATCCGGCCGGTTGCCTGTCAGGGCGTTATGATACACTAGGAGGAAACTCACCTCGGTGCCGTGGCGGTGGGAATCGCCCTTCTTCGCCGCATCTACCCTGCTAACGGGCGCAGCGGCCTGTCGCTGTAACGCCGCAAACGCAGCTTCATCCAGAATGGTTACCTGCCAGCGATTGGCGCCAACCTTCTCCGTTGCGAACAGCTCCCGATGCCGCCTACGCATTGCATCCGGTAGCTTTTTGAGAAAGGCCTCGTAGTTGATAGCCTTGTTCTTGAGAATTTTCTCGAGGTAGTCGTTCAATGGCTCACCTGTTCCCGCCTTGGTAAACTTGCCGGAAAGTTTACAACCCGAGGCAGATTATGTCCCTGAAGTACCGCGTGATTCCCGTCACTCCCTTTGAACAAAACTGCACCCTGCTCTGGTGTACCGAAACCAACAAGGCGGCGGTGGTGGACCCGGGCGGCGACCTGGATCGCATTCGGGCAGCGGTGGAAGCCGAGGGCGTCACTTTGGAGAAAATCCTGCTTACCCACGCCCACATCGACCATGCCGGCGGCACGGCAGAGCTGGCCAAGTCGGCCGGGTTGCCGATTGAGGGGCCCCATAAGGACGACAACTTCTGGATTCAGGGCCTGGCCATGCAGGCGCAAATGTTCGGGTTCCCGGCGCCGGAAGTGTTCACGCCTGATCGCTGGCTGGAAGACGGCGACACGGTAACGGTGGGTAATGAAACCCTGGAAGTACTGCATACCCCAGGCCACACCCCTGGCCATGTGGTGTTCTTCCATCGCGGCTCAAGACTGGCCCAGGTGGGTGACGTGCTGTTCAATGGCTCTATCGGCCGAACGGATTTCCCGAAAGGCGACTACAACACCCTGATTCATTCCATCCGGGAAAAGCTGTTCCCCCTGGGGGACGATGTGAACTTCATCTGCGGCCACGGCCCCATGTCCACCTTCGGCCGGGAACGAGCCACTAATCCGTTTGTATCCGATCACCGGGGCTGAGCGCCCCGGTGCCCGCGGCCGAAATTATTGTTGCGACAACCGGAACTGCTCGATGGTCTTGCGCAGGGCTTCGGCCATAGCCAGGAGATCACCGGCAATGCGGGCGGTTTCCTGGGCATCGCTGGAGGTCTGCTCCGCCGAACGGCTGATTTCAATCACGTTGTGATTGATGGATTCCGACACATTGCTCTGCTCGTTGGCCGCACTTTCCATTTCTTCATTCAGGCCGGTGATTTCGCGCACCGCCGCAGCGATGGTCTGCAATTCCGTTTCCACTTTCAGAATTGATTCCACCTGATGCTGGGCCAGTTCGGAGGCATGGCGCATGGTGCCCACGCAATCCACCACCTCTTTTTTCAGGCCGTCAATGGTGTGGCGAATCTCCTCTGTGGACGCCTGGGTGCGGGACGCCAGTGCACGCACTTCATCAGCTACCACCGCAAATCCACGGCCCTGTTCACCCGCACGGGCGGCTTCGATGGCGGCGTTCAGGGCCAGCAGGTTGGTTTGGTCTGCAATCTCGGAAATCAACTCCAGCCGGGTTGCCATCTCGGTAGTGCGCTGGTCCAGCTGTTCGATTCGCTGCGCACCGCTCTGCACCTCGGTATTCAGTGTCTCAATACCTTTCACGGCGTTGTGGGCCAGTTGTTCACCGGTCTCCGCCGCCTTCGCTGTGTCTGCGGATTTGCGAGCGGTATTCACCGCGTTCTCCCGCACCTGAACTGCGGATGCCGCCATCTCTGTAGTGGCGCTGGCTACCTGATCGGTATTGTCTCGTTGAGCGAGAACCTCACGTTCCGTGGTTTCCGCCTTGCCGGCGATGGTCCGTGCCGCTGCTTCAACCTGGGCAGCATTGTCCATGACCGTATTCATGCTTTCCCGAATCTTCGCCACCATTCGGTTAAATGCCCTGGACAGTGAACCGATTTCATCGTTGCGTGTAACCTCCAGTTCAATGGAGAGGTCTGAGTTCCTGGAGATTTCATCCATCCGGTCATGGAGCCTGCGCAACCGGGAGAACACCAGCCGCCCCAGAACCAGGGCGGTCAGGAAGAAAATCACCACAAAAATGACCACCTGAACACCACCACCCACCAGCAACTGCTGCTGCAGGCGGGCATCACTCTGGGCCAGGGAGTAATCCACACGAATAGCCCCCAGAATGTCCCCTTCCTGGGCCTGGTGGCAGCCAAGGCAATTCACGCCCTGATAGTCGGCCTGCGCAATAACCGGCTCGATCAGGGTATAAACCCGGCCCTGGTCATTTGCCGAGTAAAGCTCCACCCGCTCGCCACGCAGTGCCCGCATATCCTCAGGTTCGCGACGCCTCTCCTCCGCGTTGCCGGCGCCGTACATCGCGTTCAACTGATCACTGCGCACCACCCGGATGTCCAGAACATCCTCGGATGCCTTGGCCCGATCACGCAGTACATCCCGATTGTTGATGGTGCCTGTCACCATCATGGTGTTGAGCCCGTCAAAGTAGGATTTTGCCAGCCCGTCTACATATTTGTGGCTGAACTCCTCAAGATGCGCTCGCTGCGACTGGGCGCTGTAAACAACGGTGAACGCCAAAATGATGGAAAACGCCACGGCCAGGGCCGACAGCAGCAAAAAGCGGATCGAGTGTTGTTTTTTCATGGTACCCCGGCAGCGGAAGATCAACTGAACAACCACCTGTTATGACGGCAGTTTCGGGTATAACTTTATAGACATACGTCAATTTTTATATGACCCAGATCAGCCCGATGCCATCCCTATGACACTCGTTGCAAAGTTTTACATTTCCACGCAAGTACAGACTGCGAAACCTCAAGAACAACCTGGCCCAAAACCTGCTTGTTACTCACAAACACACCCCATAATCGAATTTCCGGCAGTTATTTACCGCCGAGGAGGAAATGCACCATGTCTTTGCTGACATCCCTGATACAAGCCAGCACACGCTTTCAGCAAGCCATGGACAGCCGCCAGGCACCCGCAGCCAAGCCCGATGGCGAGAAACCCGCTGCCACGAAGCAACCCGAAGCCGCCGGCAACCCGGGTGATGACCGCTTTACCCCGTCCGGGCAGTCAGAACTGGACCCCGGCAGCCTGAAAGCTCGCAAGCTCCCACTCGGCCAGTACAAACAGACCGTTGCGCAGGATCTCTCCTTTGTTCGTGAAACCCTCCGGCACAAACTTGCCGAGTACAACCTGCACCCGGCAACGGCCCTGAGCGTGGGAAAAGGCGAGAACGGCAATGCGGTAGTTGAGGGGAAGCTGCCAGAAGAGCTTCGCGAAAGAATTGAAATGGACCTGAACAACAACCGGGGCTTCCGGGAAGCCTTCAGTCGGCTGAGCGTCAGCGAACCGACACTACACTTTATGGATAACGCCCTGAAGCTCAATCAGGCCTACGGCGTGAACAACTCCCTGCTGGATTCACTGCTCAGCGACAACCAGCAGTTCAACGGATTACAGGATGTCATCCACCGTTACGACAGCCTGAAACGCAATGCCAACAGCGGCCAATCCGACTTCGGTAACAGCGCACAACGCTACGCCTTCAACCTGAACACCCGGGCCTGATGCCCGGGTGGCATGGGTCTTTGACCGTTAAACCTGAAACGGAGCGGGATCACCTTTACCCACCCGCGTAACCTCCGGGGCATCCCCGAGGAAGTTCACCACGGTAGTCGCTTCCATACCGCAGAACCCGCCATCAATGATCAAATCCAGCTCGTGTTCCAGAACACCCCGGATTTCATAGGGATCGGTCATTGGCTCCGTTTCATCGGGCAGAATCAGGGTACTGCTCATGATCGGCTCGCCCAACTCGCCCAGCAGCTCCCGAACAATCTCGTTATCCGGCACCCGCACGCCAATAGACCGACGCTTGGGATGCAACAACCGGCGCGGCACCTCACTGGTGGCTGGCAGAATGAACGTATACGGCCCCGGCGTGAACGTCTTCAGCAAACGGTACTGCGTGTTATCCACCTTGGCGTACACACCAATATCCGACAAATCCCGGCACACCAGCGTAAAGTTATGCTTGTCATCCAGCTTCCGGATACGCTTGATACGATCCGCTGCCTGCTTGTCACCCAGGTGACAACCCAGCGCATACCCGGAATCCGTGGGATACACAATCACCCCACCCTTGCGAAGAATATCAACCGCCTGGTTAATCAACCGCTTCTGCGGATTCTCAGGATGGATCTGGAAAAACTGACTCATGAATTCACTCCCTGTCCCAATTTCGCAGCCATGGCGTCATCGCCCTTCGAACCGCCCATACAACCGGGCGAATCCGGCGCCGCCTGACCACTGGCCGCCCACTCCTCCGGCGTATACAAATGCAACGCCAAAGCATGCACAGGCCCCGCCAGCTCTTCCGCCAACACTTTATAAATGGCCTGATGCCGCTTAACTTTCATCTGACCGGCAAAATCCGGCGACACCAGCGTCACCTTGAAATGGGTTTCCGAATTCGGCGGCACGGAATGCATGTGGCTCTCGTTCTCCACAGCCAGCAGCTGCGCGGCAAAACCGTCTCTAAGTTTTGCTTCAATTGCGTTCTGAACTTTCATAACTACTCCACAACCGTCCGTTTAAGTCACCGCAGCCGCCTCCCCCAACACAACCAGTCTACTACACAACAAACGATAACCCCGAAGCCCTTGACACAAAAGCCCCAAACAGACACATTCCGATGCCACTCAGCGAACCACCAACACCATGCACCTGTACATCGCCGAAAAACCCAGCCTGGCCAGAGCCATCGCCGCCGCCCTCCCCGGCCCGCACCAGAAAGGCCAGGGCTGGATCCGTTGCGGAAACGGCCAGGAAGCCGCCACCGTCAGCTGGTGCATCGGCCATCTGCTGGAGCCGGCCGAGCCCGCCCGCTACAACCCGGCATGGAAAAAGTGGCGCCAGGAAGACCTGCCCATGTTCCCCGAACAATGGCAGCTCACCCCCAAAGACAGCGTAAAACAGCAACTCAAGGTGCTCGAATCCCTGATTCGACAGGCCGACGTGATCACCCACGCCGGCGACCCGGACCGTGAAGGCCAGCTTCTGGTGGATGAAGTACTGCGCTACGTTGGCACCACCGTTCCGGTAAAACGGGTACTGATTAACGACCTGACTCCCAGCGCCGTTGCGCGCTCCATTCAGGCACCCAGAGACAACAAGGAATTCCGCCGGCTATCCCATTCCGCCCTGGCCCGACAAAGGGCCGACTGGTTGTATGGGATCAACCTCACCCGGTTCTACACCCTGAGCTACCAGCAACAGGGTCAGGACGGCGTTTACTCGGTTGGCCGAGTACAAACACCGGTGCTCGGCCTGGTTGTGGAGCGGGATAACACCATCGAGAACTTCGAGCCCAAGCCCTGGTACCGAATTGAAGGTCAATTCCAAGCCTCCGAAGAGGACGCGGACCAACGCCCGTTTACCGCCCGCTGGCTGCCGGATGAAACCTATGAAGACCATCTGGACGAAGAGAAACGCCTGCTCAGCAGGGACGTGGCCGAGCAAATTGCCCGTGCCGTGAACGGTCGGCCTGGCACCATCGCAGAATCCCGCTTCAGAGACCGGCCCGAGCCACCGCCCCTGCCGCTGTCCCTGTCGGCACTGCAGATAGAAGCCGGGCGACTGTTCCGGATGGGTGCCAAAGACGTGCTGGACACCGCCCAGAATCTGTATGAACGGCACCAGTTGATCACCTACCCCCGGTCCGACAACCGTTACCTGCCCGAGGAACATTTTCATCAGCGGGAGCAGGTGATTCGCGCTATTAGCCGGGTATCCGGCGAGCTGGAAGCGCTCACAGGGCAACTGGACAGCAACCGGCGCTCTGCGGCCTGGAACGACAAACAGGTGGACGCCCACCACGCGATCATTCCAACCGTCCGCCCTACCCCGAATGGCAAGCTGACGGCCGCCGAGGAAAAGATCTACAACCTGATCAGCCGCTACTATCTGATGCAGTTCGCCCAGGATGCGGTTCACCGTGAGGGAAAACTGACGGTGCAGGTTCAGGAACACAGATTCCGGGCCACCGAGACGGCGATACTCACCCCCGGCTGGAAAGCCCTGGAGCTGAAACTTCGGGAGAACAACAACGAGCCGGAAAAACCCCCGCTGCCAAGGCTGGGGAGCCGTGAGCCGGTCACCTGCAGCAACACCACGGTAACCGAACGCAAAACTCAGCCACCCCAGCACTTTACCGATGCCACCTTGCTGTCGGCGATGACCAACATCGCTCGTTTCGTGGCGGCCCCGGAACTGCGTAAAACCCTGAGGGAGACCGATGGCCTGGGCACGGAAGCCACCCGCGCCGCCATTATCGACACACTGTTCCGGCGAGATTACCTGTACCGGGAAAAGCGATTCATCCGCGCCACCGACAAAGGCAAGGCGCTGATTTCGGCGCTGCCGGACACTATCCGTACCCCGGACCGTACAGCGGTCTGGGAAGCAACACTGGAGAGCATCCGCCGCGGCGAAGACGACCCCAGGGCATTTCTGGAGTCGCTAAAGCAGGAGATCCGCGAATTCATTCATCGGGCGCCCGATGCGACCGGAACTCCTGCCAGCAAAACGTCTGTGCATTGCCCAAAGTGCCGGGCGCCCATGATCGAGCGGGAAGGAAAATTCGGACGTTTTTTTGCCTGCACCCGCTACCCAAAATGTAAAGGCACGCGCCCTCTGGAAGACAGTGCACCAGCAGACGGAACCGGGCAGAAACCCGTGCCCTGCCCCCATTGTTTTTCACCCCTGGTGAGGCGCCAAAGCAAAAAAGGCTGGTTCTGGGGCTGCAGTAATTTCCCGGCCTGCCGACAAACAGTGAATGACGCCAACGGCAAACCTGAACTGTAGTTACGGAATTCTACATATCACTACTGAACGCAGCCTCATTTTTTGGGATACTTGGCCTCTAATGCAGGGGATTTCTACTCCGCTCTGTGCCAAGACCACGAAATCGGCAACACCATCGAGGGCCAAGCTCAATGCGCATTGCTCTGCTGGAAGACGAACATGAACAAGCGCAACACATTCAAGCCATTCTCTCCGAGAAAGGTCATCACTGTGACAGCTTCCCCACCGGCCAGGCCTTTCTCGGTGCCGTTCTGCACCGAAGTTATGACCTGATTATCCTGGACTGGCAAATTCCAGACATGACCGGTATCGACGTGCTGGAGAATGTGCGCGCCCAGCTGGACTGGCCCATTCCGGCCATTTTCCTGACCCAGCGGGACAGCGAGGCCGACATCGTCCGGGCGCTGGATGCCGGCGCCGACGACTACCTGTCTAAACCGGCCCGGGCGGCCGAGCTCACCGCCAGGATCAATGCCCTGGCCCGCCGCAGCAACCCTGACAGTGACAAAGAAGTGCTGGTTTACGGTCCGTTTGAAGTCAACACCCGGCAACGAGTCATCCTGCTGCACGGTGAACCGCTTACCCTGACCGACAAGGACTTCGACCTCACCCTGTTCCTGTTTCAGAACCAGGGCCGGCTCCTGACCCGCGAGATGCTGCTGGAACGCGTGTGGGGCCTTGCCCGGGATATCAACACCCGGACCGTTGATACCCACATGAGCCGATTACGCCGCCGGCTGGGTGTAAATCCGGAGAACGGATTCCGCATCAAGACCATTTACCAGCGCGGCTATCGCCTGGAAGCGATCAAAGCCACTGAAGCTGACGAGCCCCGGGAAGACAGTGCAACCAATGCTTGACCGAAAACGCCAAAGCGTCACAGGTTTGCTCCTGTTGATTGTAACCAGCCTGCTGCCCGGCGTGGCTGCCGCCGAGATATCGGTTGCCCGAGGCTCTTCTTCCGCCTCGCCCGCTCAGCAATCGGAAAGCACCCAGGAATGGGTGTATACGCTCCGCTCCGGTGAGACACTCAGCGACATCGGCCAGTCCTTGCTGATGGACCGGGTAACCATTGGCCAGGTGCTGCAATACAATAACCTGCCCGGTAACGCCAGGCTGTCTGCCGGGGAACAAATTCGCATTCCTCTGGCCTGGTTGAAGCGCCAGCCCGAGCCCGCCAGGGTTAGCTCCGCCAGCGGTAATGTTATTCACGTATCGGGCACCACCGGCCAGAAAACGTCACTGACCGAAAATTCTGTCATCCGGGTGGGCGATGAAGTGATCTCCTCTGCTGGCACCGCGACTATCGTCCTGGCTGATGGCTCCGAACTGCGTATGGCGCCCAATTCCAGACTCATTTTCAACCGCCTCACCCAATACGGCAAAGCCGGAATGGCAGATACCCGTGTTCGCCTTCAACGGGGCGAGGTGCATACCCGAGTAAAACCGGTGCTGGAAGATGGTGCCCGGTTCGAAATCGAAACCCCATCAGCGGTCGCCGCTGTTCGAGGTACCGTGTTTTCCATGCAGACATCCGCCTCTGGCAGCAGCGTTCAGGTAACCGAGGGCGTGGTTGATTTCGGCCAGCCGGGCCAGATACGCCGGATTCCTGCAGGCTATGGCGCCAGCGTGTCCACCGCGAGCGCCACCCCCATGAACATCCGCCGGCTACCACCGGCCCCGGTGCTCAACCCCATCACTCCGGTTCTCACACAGCTACCGGCTGAACTCAGCTGGCAGCAGGACGGCGCCAACCGGTATCGCGTCGATATCTTCGAAGAGGATGGCGGCACCTGGCTGCAAAGTCGGGAAATGCCTGGCCATCGCTTTGACATTAGCCAACTGGACAACGGGCGCTACGAACTCCACCTGGCCGCACTGGATCGTCAGGGCATCACCGGAATGCCGGCCATCACGTCGATCGAAGTTGACCTGCAGGCACGAACACCTGATCTGCTCTCGCCAGAACCCGGTGAGAGCGTGAATGACGACATGCCAGAGTTCCAATGGCGCCTGAACGGTACCAACGAAGTTGCTCGGGTTGAAATCGCAGAAGATGAAGAATTCCGACGGCTGATTACCTCCAGTGAATGGGCGCCAGACAACCGAGCCCTCCCCTCCCGACCGCTAAGCCCCGGCCAGTACTACTGGCGAGTGGTCAGCGAGGCCGGCGGTAACTCCGTGGCCGCGTCCCAGCCCCGGTCACTGGTTGTGAACGGCACGTTGCCGCCGGTACGAATCATCAGCATCAACTACCTGGACAACCAGGTGCGCGTGTTCTGGGAGAAGGTGGATACCGCAAAAGACTATCGCCTCCAACTATCGGAAGAGCCCGAATTCAACAACATTATCAAGGAAGCAAACGTGGCAGATACCACAGCGGCCTTGCGCCTGATTCCCGGAAGAAGGTATTTTGTGCGCGTCAAAGCTCTTTCTGATGGTCCGCTGGCAAGCCGATGGGGCCCGGGGAGGGAGCTTTACCTGGATTAAATACCTCCACAACAAGAACGAACCGCACGGCCCATGAGAAGGGATTGGTTAACCTTAAAGACGACACCCTGGTCTCTGGGCTTACTGCTCACAGGCATCCTGCTATTACTCCAGATAACCACCCTGGAAGAGCGCATCAATTTCTGGCTTTACGACAAAGCCATCACCACCTGGTCCGCGCCCGTTGATGACCGCCTGGCTCTGGTGGGCATCGATGAACATAGCCTGGACGCGCTCGGGCGCTGGCCCTGGGACCGAAACCTCCATGCCCGGCTGATTGACCAGCTTGCCGAGGCCGGCGCGGAAGTCATTGTGCTGGACATCCTGTTTCCTGAACCCTCCCCCAGCGACCAGGCCCTTGCAGACGCCATGGAGCGCCATGGCCGGGTTGTGCTGCCCATACACTACTCACCGGCAACACCAACACAACGGATGGCCGAACAACTGCCCGCACCGCTGCTGGAAAAGACAGCTGCTGCACTCGGGCACGTGCATATTGAGCTGGAAGACGATGGCGTGGCCCGCGGCCTGTACCTTTACAACAGCCTGGGCAATCATCGCTGGCCCGCGCTGGCGCTGGCGGCACAGGATCGGGTCAACCCCAGTGGCCACGCACCGGATGCGCCTGCCTATACCAACGTCCGCAGCGAATTCCGCTTTGTGCCACTGGCCGGCGGAGCAGATACAATCCCTGCCCATTCCTACGTCGATGTGCTGAACGGCGCCGTGCCCCCGGAGACCTTCGCTGGCAAGACCGTCTTCATCGGAGCCACGGCGGTCGGTTTTGGCGATATTCTTAGTACACCGTTTTCCGGCCTGGGCAGGCCCATGAGTGGCGTTGAGTTCCACGCCAACGTTTATTCCGCCAGTCGCCAGGGCACACTGATCTCCTCCGCACCTGGCTGGGCCTCCATTGCACTGACACTGGTGATCCTCCTTGGCCTGGCCAACTCCCTGCCGAGACTCAAGCCCGCAGCCACCGTCCTCGCCTGTAGCACAGGTTTTGTCCTGGTGTTGATCACCTACTTTGTGGTCCTACGCAGCTTGCATTACCACCTGTCAGCCGCCAATGCCCTGTTGTTGCCCATGATCGCTCTGCCGGTGGCCAGCGGTCTTCGGCTTGCGATGGCCAACCGCTTCCTGAACCGTCAACTGGATGACTTGGCCAGAACACCGCAACTTGCCTTGCCAGACCCCTCACGCAGGCACCCTCACCAACTTCTCGAACACCTGAGCGCGCTACTACAGCCCCAGGGTTGGCTGCTGGCGGAAGGCAGAGACCTGCTGGCAGTCAAAGGCATGACACTGGCCGATGTCCCGACCAACATCCAAGTCGGGCAATGGAGTCATCATGGCAACCAGAGCTGGATACGCCTTATTCGCGGCGGCAGCGGGTACCTGCTCGGGCTCACCCTCCCGGATGACCTGAGCCGGGAAGTTATCCAGCTGTACTTGCAGAACCTTAAACTGGAAGACCCAAGCGCGCCCGCCCTTGAGCCGGGCGCCCAGGAGAACCTGTCCCGGCGCATTGAAAAAGTCCGAACCGCCACCGAGCGCCTCAGCCAGATGCAGGCATTCATCAGCCATAGCTTCGAGCGCATGCCAGACGGCATAATCGTAACGGATGAGCTGGGTGTTATCCGCTTCGCCAACCGGCACATTGAAGCCTGGTTCCGGGAGCCCATGCCGAGCCTCAGCGGACTACCCCTGACGCGCCTGCTGGAAGGCCATGACCCAAGGGACGCGGCGCCCTGGTATGAAACCGTGTCTGAGACGTTGACCCTTCGGCAAAGCCGAACCGTTGACCTCAAAATTCACAACAAGGACTTCCTGATTCACCTGGCACCGTTCGCATTGCCAGACAGCAATCAATTCGGAATCATCGCCAACATCTCAGACATTTCCGAGCTTCGGGAGCAGCAGCGGCAGCACCGGGAAGCCATCGACTTTATTTCCCACGATGTTCGCTCTCCGCTGGTGTCTCAGTTGGCATTGATTGAGCAACTGAAACGAGACCCTAGCCATATTGATGAGCGCCAGCTTGAACAACTGGGCAGACTGGCCCGGCGCAGCTACCACCTGGCGGAAGAATTTGTGCAGCTGGCGCGGGCCGAGCAGCTGACGGAAACCCGGTTCTACGAGTGTGAGTTTCTGGCTATCGTAGAAAACGCACGGGACAGCGTGTGTGAGCAGGCACAGGAAAAACAGATCAGTCTGCAGGTGATTGGCACCGAGGACCTCTGGCTGAAGGGGAATGCGGAATTGCTGGAACGGGCAGTCATTAACCTGATGACCAATGCAGTCCAATACAGCCCGTCGGGATCTGCAATCACGGTTCAGGTATACCGCGCTGGCCACCTGGCATGCCTCGCCATCGCCGATGAGGGTAGCGGGATAGATCAGGCAGAACTACCGATGCTGTTCGATCGCTACCACCGGCAGAAACGCAGTGAGCTGGCAGGCACCCACGGCACCGGGCTGGGCCTGTCGTTCGTGAAAACCGTTGTTGAAAAACATCGGGGCGACATCTCTGTTGAATCCACCGCAGGCGAAGGCACCACTTTCATCCTGAAACTGCCCATTGCCGACCCGATGCCATGACTTGCTCACGCCCCTCAGGACCGAATGGTCTTGCTGACAGGCGCTGAGGGCTCGCTGACCAGACCCTGCTTATCTTGCACCTGGATCGTGAAGTACCAGGTACCGGAATCCAGATTATCCACCGTGTAACTCATCTCCGGGTAGACGTCGGCCTCGCCAATGATCACCTCACCAGACAGATTCTCGACGTCCTGGCCGTACCGGATCACATACTTGTCGAGCTCACCCATGGCAATACCGTCGCCATTGACTCGGGTAGAGGGTGCTGACCAACTCAGGACAGCTGCACGGGCCAGCTCAGGCTGCACACCCGAAGGGCCTGACCCAACATTACCGGAGGTATTGGAGCCCGAGGTATTTGCACTACTCCCGACATCGGAGCCACCTCCACCACAGCCGGTGAGCAGAATCCCTAGTAAAAACGCGGCCGTCCATGCCTTTGACAATTTGATGACGCGTTTCATTGGCTACTTGCACCATTATTCCGTCGACTTTGTGAAATTCTATAAAATCGGATCGGATGATGATGCGAATGACGTCATTTTTGAAGTTAGAAAATTGTCATTTTTTTGACTTTACAGTTGGTGAAAAATTGTGCATCCGATCAGGCAAAACGCCAAACGCAGATCGTATAAGAGATGAGTTCAGGAGGTTATCGGGCGCAGAAAACGAAAAAGGCCAGCTAAAAAGCCGGCCTTTTTCTGATTGGTAGCGGGGGCAGGATTCGAACCTACGACCTTCGGGTTATGAGCCCGACGAGCTACCAGACTGCTCCACCCCGCATCAAAACTTTTAACGAAATCTTTTGTTTACCGGGGTTGCCCCGATCAACGTGGCGCGAATATTACAGCGCACCACTCAGCCTGTCAATCCATATTTTCAAACAAGTCGGTGGGATAACTCAATTCGGGAGCCACACTCTCGCGACCCGGCTGAAAGAAACCTGCGGAATCGATTGCCTCCTGAACCGGCCGAAAAGATCGGCGATGCTCCGGCGTTGCCCCCAGGCGCATCAGCGCTTCCAGGTGCACCGGCGTGGGGTATCCCTTGTGTTGCGCCAGGCCGTAACCCGGGTAAGTTTGCTCCAACAGCGCCATTTCCCGGTCACGGGTCACCTTGGCAATGATCGACGCCGCGCTGATGGCCGGGTGCCGACTATCCCCTTTTACCACCGGTTCTGAGGGCCAGCGCCAGTTCGGGCAGCGGTTGCCGTCTACCAGCACGTATTCCGGTGCTATGGAAAGGCCATCCACCGCTCGCTTCATGGCCAGCATCGTCGCCTGGTAGATGTTCAATTGATCGATCTCGCCAGGCTCACAGCGCCCCAGACACCAAGCCGCGGCCTTCTCAACGATCTCGTCATAAAGCGCCAGGCGCCGCTTCTCAGTGAGCGTCTTGGAATCCGCCAGGCCCTGAATAGGACGCTCCGGGTCCAGGATAACCGCTGCGGTAACGACAGCACCGATCAAGGGCCCCCGGCCAACCTCATCCACACCTGCAAGGCGCCAGCCTTGATAACGGCACTCAAACGGTGGGAGTTCTTTGCCGGCCATCAGCCCTGGCGCTCCAGCAACTCGGAAATCGCCATGGCAGCCCGTTCATCGGCATTCTGTTTAAGCGACTGGTGAAGGTCGGAAAAGGCTTGCTTCAGGTCGGCCCGCTCCTGCTCGTTTTCCAGCCGCTCAAGCACAGCAGCACCCAAACTTTCAGGGGTGGCATCGTCCTGCAACAGTTCCGGCACTAATGGTTTCTGGGCGAGCAGGTTCGGTAACGCCACCCAGGGCACTTTTACCAGTCGCGACAGCAACTTGTAACTGAAGTTGCTCAGTCGGTAGCCCACCACCATTGGCTTTTTGAGCAACATCGCTTCGAGGGTCGCGGTACCCGAGGCAAGCAGCACCACATCACTGGCAGCCATCACCTCCCGGGAGCGGCCACGAACCAGCGTGACCGGCAACTTGACTTCCAAGGACTCCACCAACCCCTGAACCTGCCGTTCCCGGTCCCGGTTTACACAGGGAATCACCAACTGGATATCTGGCCTGCGGGCCTGTAGCCATCGGGATGCCTCCAGGAACAGCGTCCCAAGGCGTTCCACCTCCCCCCCCCGGCTACCAGGCAAGACAGCCAGTACCGGCTTGTCTTGCTCAAGCCCAAGGCTCTCCCGGGCGGAGCCGGTATCCGGTTCCATGGGAATACGATCAGCCAGGGGGTGCCCCACGAAAGCGACCGGCACCTGGTGCTCTTCGTAGAAACGGGCTTCAAAGGGAAACAGCGTGAGCATCAGGTCCACAGACTTGGCAATCTTGAAAATGCGCTTCTGACGCCAGGCCCATACCGAAGGGCTCACATAATGAACCGAGGGAATACCTGCCTCCCGACACCGGCGCTCGATAGCCAGGGTGAAATCCGGAGAATCAATGCCAATCACGACATCCGGCGGCGTAGCGAAAAAATAGTCCAGCAAGCGGGCGCGGATACTGAACAATTCGCGAATACGCCCCAATACTTCCACCAACCCCATAACGGATAACCGCTCCATGGGGACCAAAGAATGAAAGCCTTCAGCGATCATTTCGTCGCCGCCAATACCGACAAAGCGAGCATTCGGATAGCGTTTGCGGAGAGACCGGATAAGCCCGGCACCGAGGATATCCCCCGATGCCTCACCGGCGATAATGGCAATGGTCAACTTGCGGGAACTGACCATGTCAGCCTGTGCGTGCGTCACCGGCAGCCTCCTGCCGGATCAGCGGATGATGCCGCGATCCGCTCCCCGGAGCGAGTCGATCAGCGGGCGAACCTCTGGCACGTCAGCAAAGCTGCCCTCAAGTTCTTCCAGTGCCTGCTCTGTGGTCAGGCCCTGACGGTAGATCACCTTATAGGCCCGGCGTAAGGTCAACAAAACTTCCTTGCTGAAACCCCGGCGCTTAAGCCCCTCCACGTTCATGCCGTGGGGCTGGGCTGATTGCCCGCTAGCCATGACATAAGCGGGGATATCCTTGAGCACGATACTGCCACCGGCCGCCATGCTGTGAGGCCCGATATGGCAGAACTGATGCACCATGGTGCCGCCGCCGAGGATGGCGTAATCACCCACGGTAACGTGACCCGCCAGGGTGGCACAGTTCGCCAGAATGGTGTTGTCTCCAACGCAGCAGTCGTGGGCAACATGCACGTAGGCCATCAGCAGGTTGCCATTGCCAATGCGGGTTTCGCCCCGATCCTGGATGGTTCCACGGTGGATGGTGCAGTTCTCGCGGATAACGTTGTTGTCGCCGATCACCAGTGTGGTTGGCTCACCGGCGTACTTCTTGTCCTGACACTCTTCCCCGATACTGGAGAACTGGAAAATGCGGTTATTGCGACCGATAGCCGTCGGGCCCTTGATCACCACATGGGAAAGAATCTCGGTGCCCTCACCGATTTCCACTCCCGGGCCAATGTAACTCCAGGGACCTACCGTAACGTTATCCGCCAGTTTGGCTGACGGGTCCACAATCGCCTGAGGATGGACACCCGACCAGTCATTTGTCGCCATCAAACTTCTCTCTCAGCGGTCAATATTTCTGCAACGCACGCGACTTCTCCGTCCACCAATGCGCGGCATTCGAATTTCCAGATACCACGCTTGCCAGACACAAACTCGGATTCCATATCCAGGCGGTCTCCCGGCAGCACGGGACGCTTGAAGCGCACTTTACTGGAGCCAGCCAAATATTGTATCACGCCATCAGACGGTTTCCGTTCCACGGTCACAAAACCGAGAATTCCGGAAAGTTGCGCCATGGCCTCAATAATCAGCACCCCGGGCATAATCGGGTTGTCCGGGAAATGCCCGGTGAAGAAAGGCTCATTGAAGGAGATATTCTTGTATCCCTTAATCGACTTTCCTTTTTCGACTTCGGTTACCCGGTCCACCAGCAGAAACGGATAGCGATGCGGCAAATACTCCAGAATTTCATCGATCTTCATCATCTTGCTTGGCCTCAGCCCTTTAGCTTCTTTTCCAGTTCCTTGATCCGCCTCGCCAGAATATCCAACTGCCTGAAGCGTACCGCATTCTTTCGCCATTGCCGGTTGGTATCTGCGCTGGTACCCGACGAATACACCCCGGGCTCTGCAATGTCCCCTGTGACCATCGTCATTCCAGTCAGTTGAACCTGATCCGTAATTTCCAGATGGCCGGCAACACCAGCGGCGCCTCCAAACACACAATGCCGACCAATCTTTGTACTGCCGGCGATACCCACTTTCGCGGCCATGGCGCTGTGGTCGCCAATGCGCACGTTGTGCGCAACCTGAACCAGGTTATCGATCTTTACACCATTGCCAATCACTGTGTCGTCAACCGCACCCCGATCGATCGTGGTATTTGCACCAATCTCTACATCATCCCCGAGCACCACGCCCCCAACCTGAGCAATGCGGTGCCACACACCACGCTCATTGGCAAAACCAAAGCCATCTGAACCGATGACTGCCCCGCTGAGAATATGACAACGCTGCCCGAGCACCACATCATGGGCCAGGGTAGCTCGCGGGCGTAGGACTGACTGATCACCGATCCGGGAACGGGCTCCGATGAAACAGCCTGCACCTATGACCACCTGATCTCCGATTTGCGCATCCGCTTCAATAACCACGTGCGGGCCGACACTAGCAGATTCAGCAACGGTAGCGGAGGGATCAACCACGGCGCTCGGGTGAATACCGGCAACCGGGACGGGCGTGGCGTCAAACCAGTGACTGATGCGAGCGTAGCCCAGGTAAGGATTGTCCAATAACAGGACATTGGTCGGAGCATCGGCAGCATTAGCTGGCGACACAATGACCGCAGACGCCCTGGTCTGGCCCAGATACTTGGCATAGGCGGGGTTGGCCAGAAAGCTCAGCTGCCCGGGTCCCGCTGCCTGCAGCGTCGCCAAGCCGGAGATCACTGTATCCGGATCTCCCCTTAGCTCCGCACCCAACGCCTCGGCCAACTCCTCCAAACGAAAGGATTTTTGCACCATTGAACCTTCTCCCGATGCGGTAGTAACAGGGCGTGGCCAGCTTATCGGTTAAGTTTCTCGAGCAATTCGTCGGTCAGGTTCATCTCCGGCTTTACGTAGACTACCGCTTCGCTCGGCAGGATCAGGTCCAGATTGTGCTCGTCCAGCAATTCTTTAACAGCCGCATCGACCTCAGGCCGGGCATTCTCCAGGAACTGCTGCTTACGTTGGCTAACCGTCTGATCCAGGCGCTGTTTAAGGAAATTGAATTCCTGTACTTTCTCCTGAAACTCCCCCGTCAGCTTGTTGCGCTCACTTTCATTCATCATGGCGCCATCTTTCTCGAGCCGGTCTTTCAGCTTGCGGGCCTGTTCCTGAGCCTCACGAACCTTGGCTTCTTCGCCGGCAAAATCCTGCTGAAGTTTCTCACTGAATGACTGTGCGTCGTTGGACGAAAACAACGCCTGGCGCAGGTCAACCACGCCAATTCTAGTCTCCGCTGCGAGCTGCAGCGAGAATGCCATCAGAGTTGCGCCAACAATGGCAGATAGACGTTTCATCGGGAATCTCCTGTGTTTCATCCTTTGTTTTTCTGTTTACTGCAATCAGAAGGTTTGCCCCAGCGAGAACTGGAACACCTGAGTATCATCGCCCGGCTTGTCATTAAGCGGTTTCGCCAGACTGAAAGCAAGCGGACCAACCGCGGTAATCCACTGGAAGCTAACACCTGCCGCCGTCCTTACCTCCTTCAGTTCCGGGTCAAACCCGCGATCAGTATCGAACACCTGCCCCGCGTCGAGGAACAACGACGTACGCATGGAACGTGTGTCGCCTGCAAAAGGTGTCGGGAAAATCAGTTCCAGGCCAGCTTCAGTCAGCAGGTTACCGCCGAAGGGGTCTGGACTGGAAAAATCAAACTCTGACGGCTCAGCACGATTACCGAGGGAATTTGCACGGTAACCACGCACGGAACCATAACCGCCGGAGTAAAAATGCTCAAAGAACGGCATCTGGGTACGATCGCCATAGCCATCCCCGTAACCCACCTCAGTGCGAGCCCTGACCACCCACCGCTGCGTATCTACCAGCGGGAAATAAAAATCTGTTCTGTGGGTGGCCTTATAGAACGTGAGGTCACTACCGGGCACCGCCACATCCAGCGACAGAGAATGGCTATAACCGCGAGTAGGCAGCACGCCACGGTTCAGCGTGCTGCGCCGCCAACTGCCGAACAGGAAATAGTTTGTGAATGAGTCACCTTCGTCGGCGATAAAGTCATTCACTTCAACAGAGGAAAAGATACCCGGCTTCAGGTTGGATTGGGTGACACCCACACCGAAATTGAGCCGGGTAATGGCGTCTGTCGGATATCCGAAGGTCAGCCTGGCGCCGTATTCGTCCAGCAAGTAGGAAGAGATATCCTGCTCTTCGAAATCGGTTTCTCTGGCAAACAGGCTGAAACCACGGCTAACACCATCGACGGTGTAGTACGGATCCAGATAGGAAATGTTGGCGCTTTTTACGGAGTCACTGACATTCACTCCAAACGACACCCGCTTACCCGTGCCAAAGAAGTTGTTCTCAGAAACCGCCGCACCCAGAATGACACCGGAGTTCTGGGAGAAACCAATAGACGCAGACAAGCTGCCTGTAGGCTGTTCGCTGACACTGTAATTCACATCCACCAGATCATCGGTTCCGGGTACCGGAACGGTTTCAACATCCACGGTCTGGAAGAAGCCCAAACGTTCCAATCGAGTTTTAGAGAACTCAATGCGATCAGATGACGCAACGCCCCCTTCCATCTGGGTCATTTCCTGACGCAACACTTCATCCTTGGTGGAGATATTGCCCTCAAAATTCACACGCCTGACATAAGCGCGCTTGCCCGGCTCAATAAAAAAGGTCACCGCCGCTGTATTGTCTTCGCCGGGTTCAGGGACGGCATTGACGTTGGCAAAGGCGTAACCTTCACGTCCGAGACGGAAAGACAATGCCTCGGAGATGGAGGTCATCTGGGCGCGGGAGAACACATCTCCCTCTTTAACCGGGATCAGTTTGCGCAACTCTTCTTCTTCGACGATCAGGTTGCCTCGAAGGCGAATGTCCGAAATCGTGTACTGGGGGCCTTCATCCAGGGAGATGGCGATAAATACCTGCTGCTTGTCGGGTGAAATGGACACCTGGCTGGATTCTACGGTGAAATCCAGATAACCGCGGTCGAGATAAAATGAACGCAACGACTCCAGATCACCGCTCAGGCGCTCCCGGGCGTACTTGTCTTTATTGGTAATGGAATTCCACCAGCTGCTGGTGCGCAACTCAAACAGGCTGATCAGTTCTTCATCACTGAAATCCTGATTTCCAACAATATTAATGTGCTTGATCGAGGCAACGGTGCCTTCGTTGATATCAAGACGAACCGCTACCCGGTTTCTTGGAAGCTCTTCAGCCGTGGCACGCACTCGCGCGTTATAACGGCCCTGTGCGATATAAGAGCGCAGGATCTCAAGCTCCAGCCGCTCCAGGGTGGCCCTGCGGAAAACCTGACCTTCTTCAAGCCCGGCACCCGCAAGCGCATCCATCAACATATCGGTTTCGATGTTCTTGTTGCCGTCGATCTCAATGGACGAAATGGAAGGGCGCTCTTTGACCGACAAAATGAGTACACCACTGTCACGGCTGGCTTCGATGTCGGTAAACAGGCCGGTCCTGAACAACTCTTTGATGGCATTGGCCAGACGGGTCTCGTCGATCTGTTCGCCAATGTTTACCGGAAAAGCCGAGAAGACCGAGCCCGCTGAAACCCGCTGAAGGCCTTCTACCTCGATATCCGCTACCGTGAATTCATCCGCCAGCACAGGTTTGATACCAGTTGCGGTAATGGCTAGGCCAACGGCTACAGCTAGAAGGGAACGTCTCATTCAGTTATATCGCCTGGTTAATGTGCGGTAAGGAGCCCGCAATTCTCACAACCGCATCAGGTCGTTGTAAAGAGCAAACACCATTAAAGTCAGAATCAAAGCCATACCAATTCGTAATCCAAGTGCCTGAACCTGTTCAGATACCGGCTTTCGGCGTATGGCCTCGATGGTGTAATACACAATGTGGCCACCATCCAATACAGGAATCGGCAAAAGATTCAGCACCCCGAGGCTGACACTCAGGTAGGCCAGAAAACGGATAAAATCTTCAAACCCGGAACTGACACTGGCCTCAGCCACTCGGGCAATGGTAATCGGCCCACTCAGATTGGTGGGCGACAACAGGCCCGTGACCATTTTTTTGATGGCCACCAGCGTCAGTCGGGTATCCGCCCAGGTTTGATGCACCGCATTCGGAATGGCTGCAAAGGGGCCGTAACGAACTTCACGCAGCAACTCGTCTGGCCAGGTGATCGCTTCGACACCTGCACCCACGAAGCCAATTTCCTGGCCATCGTCGAGGGTTCGGGTAGCCGGGCGAACGGTAAGCTCCAGGGGCGTCCCATCACGCTCTATGGACAGCTCAAGGTCGGTTTCAGGCGCATTCCTGATATAGTCCACCAGGGCAAACCAGTCGGCCACCGGCTCGCCGTCCACGGCAACAATACGATCGCCACTCCGAAGCCCTGCGGCAGCAGCCCGGCCATCGCTGGTGACCTGCCCCAACACAGCCGGCACCGCCGGTCGCCAGGGCGTGATACCAAATTCTGCCAGGGGGTTGGGCGTATCATTGCTCAGGCGCCAGCCATTCAGGGCTCCGTCGACTGTGCCCCTTGATCCGTTCTGTGACACCTCAAGTGTCACCAGGCCATGCTCTCCGGTTCGCTCCAACAGGCGCATGTTAATATCACGCCAGGACGTCACCCGGTGACCATCCACAGCATGGATTTCCATGCCCTGCTGCAACCCTGCCCTGTCGGCCACACTGCCGGGCGTCACATCCCCTACCACCGGCGCAACGGTTGTTACACCCACTACGCTCAGCAACCAGTAGGCGAATATGGCAAACAGGAAATTCGCCAGCGGGCCGGCAGCTGCGATGGCAATTCTCTGGGACGGCGGCTTGGAGGTAAAGGCCTGATCTTTCAGCCCCTCCGGTACGGGGCCTTCCCGTTCATCGAGCATCTTGACGTAGCCGCCCAACGGGATCGCCGCCACCGCAAACTCGGTACCGTGGCGATCGTACCAGGAAAACAAGGGTTTACCGAAGCCCACAGAAAATCTGAGCACCTTGACCCCGCACCGCCGGGCCACCCAGAAGTGACCATACTCGTGCAGGGTCACCAGGATTCCCAGTGTTAACGCAAGTGCCAGAACGGTTTGAATAATCTGCATAGAGTTTCCGGTTTGAGGCCGTCGGCCAAGATGAACATTCCCGCAGGACTCAGACAGACAGCAGGCTTATCTGTTCCCTGGCCCGGCTGCGAGCCTCGGCATCCTTCCCAAATATGGTATCGAAGTCGCTCGCCGGAACGACCGGCGTCGCCGCCAAAGTCCGCTCTATGATAACGGGGATATCGGCGAAGCACAGCTTGCCGTCCAGAAACGCCTCCACTGCCACCTCGTTGGCGGCATTCAGCACCGCTGGTGCCGTGCCACCACTGGCAAAAGCCTCGGCGGCCAGCCGCAGGCAGGGGAAGCGCTGGAGATCCGGTCGTTCAAAATGGAATTTACCAATGGCAAACAGGTCCAGAGGTGCAACCCCCGCTTCGATACGCTCGGGCCAGGCCAGCCCGTTGGCAATTGGCGTACGCATGTCCGGGCTTCCAAGTTGGGCAAGAACGGAACCGTCCGTGTACTCCACCATGGAATGAATAATACTCTCCGGATGAACGTGAACCTCAACCCGGTCTGGCGTGGTATTGAACAGCCAGCAGGCCTCAATCAGCTCCAGCCCTTTGTTCATGAGCGTGGCGGAGTCGACCGAAATCTTCTGGCCCATCGACCAGTTCGGGTGCGCACAGGCCTGAGACGGAGTAACGCTGCGGAGCTCTTCTGCTGCCAGGGTTCGAAACGGCCCACCAGAGGCGGTCAGCAGGATCCGGGTAATACCGGCGGCCTTCGGATCCCGAATTTTGTCTGCTGGCATACACTGGAAAATGGCGTTGTGCTCGGAGTCGATGGGCAGCAACTCCGAGCCTGAGGCGATTACCGCGTCCATAAACAACTGGCCAGACATCACCAACGCTTCCTTGTTGGCCAGCAGTACCCGTTTCCCGGCCCGCACCGCCGATAAGGTGGGTGCCAGTCCCGCGGCGCCAACAATGGCGGCCATGACGGTGTCGGCGTCTTTCGCAGCGGCTACGGCACAGAGCCCTGCCTCACCGCCAAGCACCTGAATATCCGGACAATCGACCAGCAACTCCCTGAGCTGGTCCGCAGCAGGTTCACTGGCCATGACAGCAACCTTGGGGCGAAACTCCCGGCACAGGGTCGCCAATTCCGATGCCCTTGTGCCCGCTGTCAGCGCGTAGACCGAGAACCGGCCCGGGTGTCGGCGAATCACATCCAGGGTGCTGAGCCCGATAGAGCCCGTTGCCCCCAATACGGTAATGCAACGTGTTGTCATAGTTACCAGTGACCGGTGGTCAACCAACCCAGCAGGGTGATTATCAGGGCAAACACAGGAATGGCGGCGGTCAGGCTATCAATGCGATCCATGATCCCGCCATGGCCGGGCAGCAACTGACTGCTGTCCTTGATCCCCCGGAATCGCTTGAGCATGCTTTCAAGAAGGTCGCCCAGCACCGACACAAAACCGGTGACCAATGTGGCAACGATCAACAGAGCCATTTGAACAGGCGTGGCGGCAGCCAGCAGACTGGCAACAACGGCGAGCAAGGCGACCGCCGCCAGACCTCCCCACACACCGGCCCAGGACTTACCAGGGCTGACCCGGGGCGCCAGCTTGGCCTTGCCGAACGCTCTGCCCGCAAAATAGGCGCCAATATCAGCCACCCAGACCACAAGAAATATGTAGAGGATCGCCAGACGGTTATCTGCCAGGTCACCGAACTGAAAACCTCCGGTTCGCAGGTGGTTCAACCCCACCCAGGCCGGAATCAGCACCAGCAGGCCCATCACCGCCCGCACGGGCACGACACCCCAGGAATCCGATCCAGCCGGATACCGGCGCACCAGCCAGAAGCACACCAGCCACCAAATCACGGCAAGCCAGAGCACAGCCACCGAAGGCACGTTCAGCAGCCCATAGAGTAACGCCGCAACAACAGCGGCGTAGATCACCCGACCCGGCTGCGCCTCAATGCCCGACATATTCGCCCATTCCCAGGCACCCAAGGTAATAATCGCGCCGGTGAACAGGGCAAACCCCAGGGGCGACGTAAAAAAGATGCCGCCAATCGCGATGGGAGCAAGAATAAGAGCTGTGATGATGCGGGTTTTTAACACGGTAT
Organism: Marinobacter sp. LQ44; assembly: GCF_001447155.2. Classification (NCBI taxonomy): domain Bacteria; kingdom Pseudomonadati; phylum Pseudomonadota; class Gammaproteobacteria; order Pseudomonadales; family Marinobacteraceae; genus Marinobacter; species Marinobacter sp. LQ44. The sequence continues at coordinate 842,666 of NZ_CP014754.1, forward strand.
AAGTCGCTGTATCGTTATTGTTGTGAAGCTCGCGCCGCAATCTGGTCGTCGGTTTGCCCGAAACGACGCTGGCGACGGCTGTAGGCTTCCAATGCCTTGCGCATTTCCTCAGCCTTGAAATCCGGCCAGTAAACGCTGGAAAAGTAGAACTCGGTATAGGCCAGGTGCCACAACAGGAAGTTGCTGATGCGCTGCTCGCCGGCGGTACGGATCATCAGGTCCGGCATCGGCAGGTCGCCGATACTGAGGTGCTGCTGGATCAGGTCGTCGGTAATGTCTGACGGTTCAAGTTGACCAATCCGAACCTGCTCTGCCACTTTTCGGGTTGCCTGGGTTATGTCCCAGTGGCCCCCGTAGTTCGCCGCAATCACCAGAGTCATCGCTGTGTTGTCGCGGGTCAGGGCCTCGGCTTTGTCCATATGTTCCTGGAGCGCCGGATTGAAAGCCGAGCGATCACCGATTATGCGCAAGCGGATATTGTTGCGATGGAGCTTCCGGACCTCGCGCTCAAGGGCAATCAGGAAAAGCCTCATCAACGCCGACACTTCGTCTTTCGGGCGACGCCAGTTCTCACTGGAAAAAGCGAACAGAGTGAGTACCTCCACCCCTTCCCTGGCGCAGGTTTCCACCACGGCCTTTACCGCATCCACACCAGCCTTGTGACCAGCCACTCCCTTGAGCCGATGAGCCTTGGCCCAGCGGTTATTGCCATCCATGATAATGGCCACATGCCGGGGACAGTTGTCTGCCATCACCGGAATTTCTGCGGTTATTTGTGCCGTCATGAAACCCTCTGTGCGGCGGAGCATCCACCCCGCCGCGTGCTTTCTACTGAATGGACCCGGCGATCAGACCGCCATCAGGTCCTCTTCCTTCGCCTTCAGCATCTTGTCGACTTCAGCGATGTATTTGTCAGTCAGTTTCTGGACTTCGTCTTCGCCCCGGCGCTGATCGTCCTCACTGATCTCTTTTTCCTTGAGCAGGTCTTTGATCATGCTGTTGGCATCGCGGCGAGCATTACGGATGGACACCCGGCCATGCTCCGCATCCGCTTTCGCCTGCTTGACCATTTCCTTACGGGTTTCTTCGGTCAGCATCGGCATGGGCACTCGAATCACATCACCGCTGGTAGACGGATTCAGACCCAGATCCGACGTCATGATGGCTTTTTCGATGGTGGGAACCAGATTCTTCTCCCACGGGGCAACCATCAGGGTGCGATTGTCTTCAACGTTAACGCTGGCAACCTGCTTCAACGGCGTTTCCTGACCGTAGTAGTTCACCATCACGCTGTCCAGAATCGCAGGGTGGGCACGGCCGGTGCGAATCTTGTTGAAAGCCGAGTGCAGAGCCTCCAGGCTCTTCTTCATCTTCTTCTCGGCATCTGCTTTGATATCGTTAATCACGTCAGCATCCTCGAAACGTTCGTCTGGTTATAGTGCAGTATCCGGCCAGATTTCTGCAGCCGGCAACCAATTATTCAATCAATGTGCCTTCTTTCTCACCGGTCACAATGCGGGTCAGTACGCCGGGCTGGCTCATGTTGAACACTCGTAGCGGCATACCGTGATCCCGGGCCAGGCAGATAGCCGTGAGGTCCATCACCCCGAGCTTTTTGTCCAGAACCTCATCGTAGGTCAGGTAATCGTATTTTACAGCGCTGGGGTCAAGATGGGGATCCGCATTGTAGACGCCGTCAACCTTGGTGGCCTTCAGCACGGCATCGGCCTCGATCTCGATACCCCGCAGGCAAGCGGCGGAGTCTGTGGTAAAGAACGGGTTACCGGTACCTGCGCTGAAAATAACCACGTCACCCTCTTTCAGGTCACGTACTGCTCGCCGGCGGTCATAATGCTCAACAATGCCGCTCATTGGAATGGCAGACATCACACGGGTCCGGATATTGGAACGCTCAAGCGCATCACGCATGGCCAGACCATTCATGACCGTGGCCAGCATACCCATGTGATCCCCCGTCACACGGTCAAGGCCAGCGGCACTTAGCGCTGCCCCCCGGAACAGGTTACCACCGCCAATCACCAACCCCACTTGTACGCCAATACCGACCAGGGCACCGATTTCAAGCGCCATGCGATCAAGAACCTTGGGATCAATACCGAAATCGTGATCGCCCATCAGGGCCTCGCCACTGAGCTTCAGCAGAACACGCTTGTATCTGGGCTGGTTTTTTGAAGATGTCGGCATGGTGATCCCCTTATCGTCTGTTGGCTATCCGGCGCAAACCCGTTTCAGGCTTGTATCTGACATACTCCTCGAAAAAGGGGTATCTCAGATACAAGCCCGCCACGAAAGCCGGGCGTACCCGACTGACGTGGCAGACTCAGGTAAGCACTGCCACCTTGCGTGACAGCGCTCAGAAGAGGATCAGGCCTTGCCTGTGCCAGCGGCAGCAGCCACTTCAGCAGCGAAATCCACTTCTTCTTTCTCGATGCCTTCACCCACTTCCAGGCGAACGAAACCAACCAGCTCGCCACCGGCAGCTTTGATCAGGTCGCCCACTTTCTGGTCAGGGTTCTTGACGAACGGCTGCTCAATCAGGCTGTTCTCAGCCAGAAACTTCTTGATACGGCCACCCATCATCTTTTCGATGATCTCAGCAGGCTTGCCTTCCATATCCGGCTGCGCCTTGATGATCTCTTTCTCTTTTTCCAGCTCTTCAGCCGGCATGTCGTCGGGCTTGCCAACGCGCGGGTTAACAGCAGCCACGTGCATCGCGATGTCGCGAGCCAGCTCTTCGTTACCAGCGGTCAGGGCCACAACAGAGGCAATCTTGTTGTTGCTGTGAACGTAACCGCCCACAACCGGACCTTCTACCTTGATGATCCGACGAACGGTGATGTTCTCGCCGATCTTCTGAACCAGAGCCTCACGCTTGGCTTCCAGATCGCCAGCCATCAGGGCCGCAACGTCGGTTTCGCCTTTTTCGAAAGCAACGTTCAGAACGTCGTTGGCGAAGCCCATGAAGTTGTCGTCACGAGCAACGAAGTCTGTCTCGGAGTTCACTTCCAGAATGTAGGCAACGGTGTTGTCGTCAGACACCTTAACCAGAGAAACACCTTCAGCAGCGGTACGGCCGGCCTTCTTGGCGGCTTTCAGACCGGAAGACTTGCGCAGCTCTTCGATTGCGGCGTCAACGTCACCACCAGCTTCAACCAGTGCCTTCTTGCATTCCATCATGCCAAGGCCGGTACGCTCACGCAGCTCTTTGACCATTGCAGCGGTAATTGCAGCCATGTTCAGTCCTCTTAATCGTTTCCGAATTCGGTGGGGAGGTATGCCCGGTTTAACGAGCGGGCATACCTTACAACTCAAACGTGAAGCTTAAGTGTTACTCGGCAGCCGGAGCGGCGCCCGCAGCGTCTTCGCTTACTTCAACAAACTCGTCAGCACCAGCGCCTGCAGACTGGGAAGCTTCCAGGCAGGTATCGGCAACAGCCTTCACGTAGATCTGGATGGCGCGGATGGCGTCATCGTTACCCGGGATTACGTAATCAACGCCGTCCGGATCGCTGTTGGTATCAACAACACCGATAACAGGAATACCCAGCTTGTTGGCTTCCTTGATAGCGATACGCTCGTGATCCACGTCGATAACGAACAGCGCGTCGGGCAGGCCGCCCATATCCTTGATACCACCGATGGAGCGCTCGAGCTTGTCCATTTCACGGGTACGCTCAAGGGCTTCTTTCTTGGTCAGTTTGTCGAAAGTACCGTCTTTGCTCTGGGCTTCCAGATCACGGTAGCGGCGAATAGACTGACGGATGGTCTTGTAGTTGGTCAGCATGCCACCCAACCAGCGATGGTTAACGTAGGGCTGGCCGGAACGCTGAGCTTCTTCCTTGATGATCTTGGACGCAGCACGCTTGGTACCAACGAACAGGATCTTGTTCTTGCTCTCTGCCAGCTGCTGAATCACATTCAGCGCTTCGTTCATGGCAGGAACAGTCTGCTCAAGGTTGATGATGTGAATCTTGTTGCGGGCACCGAAAATGTACTTACCCATTTTCGGGTTCCAGTAACGGGTCTGGTGACCAAAGTGAGCACCTGCTTTAAGCAGGTCACGCATATTTACCTGAGCCATGATATTTACCTTTTAGCTTCGGGTTAGTCCTCCACGCGTCCGATTGCCCCAACCAGCCTCCTTTAAACAGGAGCTGGCACCCTGGGACAACGTGCTGACACGTGTGTGAATTTGCCGGATTCGTTTCCGGCGGGCGCGTTTATACCATAAAGCGACACCGGGGCGCCATTATTTTTAGCGCAACCCTATAGTCACGATAGCAGGCAGCTCGCCTTGTACCTGACCCCTCAGGCCCTTAAAATGCCTGTTTGATGCAAATCAACAGGTATAGCGATGCAAGTATCCATCAAGACTCCCGAAGAAATTGAAAAAATGCGCGTGGCCGGCCGGCTGGCGGCCGAAGTTCTGGAAATGCTGGACGAACACGTAAAGCCCGGAATTTCAACCGAGGAGCTCAACAGCATCGCCCACGATTACATCGTCAACAAACAGCAGGCTATTCCAGCGCCGCTCAACTACAAGGGTTTCCCGAAATCCATCTGTACGTCGGTCAACCATGTGATCTGCCACGGCATCCCAACCGAAAAGAAAATTCTGAAAGACGGCGACATCATTAACATCGACGTCACCGTTATAAAGGATGAGTACCACGGCGACACCAGCAAGATGTGGGTTGTTGGCAAACCCAAGCCCGGTACCGAACGCCTGATCCAGATCACCCAGGAGTGCCTGTATAAAGGTATTGAACTGGTCAAACCCGGCACCCGCCTGGGCGACATTGGCCACGTCATCCAGCAGCATGCCGAGAAGCATCGTTATTCCGTGGTCAGAGACTACTGCGGCCATGGCATTGGCAAGGGGTTCCACGAGGAGCCGCAGGTCATGCATTACGGCAAGCCCGGCACCGGTATGGAACTGCAGGAAGGCATGACCTTTACCATCGAACCGATGATCAACCAGGGCAAATACCAAACCAAACTGATGGCCGATGGCTGGACCGTGGTCACCAAGGACCACAAGCTGTCTGCCCAGTGGGAACACACCATCCTGGTGACCGCTGACGGCTATGAAGTGCTGACTAAACGATCGGAAGAGTCATTCTAAGTGGACCGAAGCGAGCTGGAATCCCGTATCAGCAACGACACCTCACCGGTATTTGCCGCCAGGGAACTGTTACGGGAAAGCTATAATGCTGACGCCGAAGCTTTCCGCCAGGGTGCCGATGTAAGAGCCCTGGTTCATGCCAGGGCCAACACCATAGACAAAGTGCTCCGGCTGATCTGGAACCGGTACCCGTTTTCCCGCTCCTCCGACATTGCCCTGGTCGCCGTCGGCGGCTACGGGCGCGGCGAACTACACCCCCACTCAGACATAGACCTGCTTATCCTGACCCGCCACGGTATAGAAGAGGCCTGGCAGGATGACCTGGGCGCCTTCGTTACCCTGCTCTGGGACCTCAAGCTGGATATCGGCCACAGCGTGCGCAGCATGGAAGAGTGCCTATCCTCGGCCCGGCAGGACATCACCATCCTGACCAACCTGCTGGAGACCCGAACCATCGCCGGCCCCGATGGACTGCGGGCAGAGCTCAGTGAGCTGGTCTATTCCGATGAGGTCAGCTCGGATCGTGACTACTTCCTGGCCAAGCGGGAAGAGCAGCAACAGCGCCACAAAAAATACGGCGACACCGAATACAACCTGGAGCCTAACGTTAAAGGTTCCCCCGGCGCACTTCGGGACATCCAGACCATCGGCTGGATCACCAAACGCCACTTCGGCCTGCAGAACATTGCCGACCTCACCCGCTTCAGTATTCTGACCGAAGAAGAACACCAGATCCTGCACCAGGGCGAAACCTTCCTGTGGCAATTGCGTTATGGCCTGCAACTGATTGCCGACCGCAATGAAAACCGGCTGCTGTTCGACCACCAACGTGCGCTCGCGGAAATGCTCGGCTACAAAGATGAAGGCAAACGGCTGGGCGTCGAGCTGATGATGCAGTCCTACTACCGCACCGTACTGGCCTTGGCAGAGCTGGCTGACGTTATCCTGCAGTACTACGACGAAGCCATTATTGGCGAGGGCAGTGAAGACGAAATCCGCCCACTGAACAAACGCTTCCAGATTCGCAACCTGTATATAGAAGCCATCAACAACCAGGTGTTCGCCTACGCCCCCTACGCCATCATGGAAATCTTCGTGCTGGTGGCCCAGCACCCTGAAATCAAGGGCATACGGGCGACCACCATCCGCTCGTTAAGGGCCCACCGACACCTGATTGACGACGCCTTCAGGTCAGATCTGGCAGTCACCACCCTGTTCATGGAACTGTTGCGCACGCCACACGCGCTGGACCAGACTCTGTCTGCCATGAAAAAGTACAACGTACTGGGCCGCTACTTGCCGGAGTTTGGCCAGATCATCGGCCAGATGCAGCACGACCTCTTTCATATATACACGGTCGATGCCCACACCATGCGCGTGATCCGCAATATGGCGCGGCTGAACAGTACCGACGTTCGCAACGAATACCCTCTGGCGTCCCGGCTGATTCATCGGTTGCCCAAACTGGAAACGCTGTTTATTGCTGGCCTTTATCACGATGTGGCCAAGGGCCGTGGCGGTGACCACTCAGAACTGGGCGCCATTGACGCAGAAGCCTTCTGTGAACGCCACCACTTGAGTGAGCGGGACACCCAACTGGTGTCATGGCTGGTGGAAAACCACCTGCTGATGTCGATGACCGCCCAGCGCAAGGACATTTCAGACCCGGACATCATCCAGGCCTTTGCCCGCGCCATGCCCAGCCAGGCCCACCTGGATTATCTGTACATCCTGACGGTGTGCGACATCAGCGCCACCAATCCAAAACTCTGGAACACCTGGCGCGCATCCTTGCTGCGCCAGCTTTACATTGAAGCCAAGCGCGCCCTGCGCCGTGGCACCGACACGCCAGTCGACCGCCAGGCCTGGATACGCGCCACCAGGGAGGAAGCCCGTCAGATCCTGCACGCACAGAAGATGACCGATGAGCAGATTGATCCTATCTGGGAAACCGTAGACGAGGATTACTTCCTGCAGGATTCCACCGTAGATATTGCCTGGCAGACGGCAGCCATCATTCGCCACGGCGACAACCCGGACCCATTGGTGCTGATTCGTGACACCCGGGGCGGGCCGACGGACGGTTACTCACAGATCATTATCTACATGAAAGACCGGGTTGCCCTGTTTGCGGCAACCACGGCGGTGCTGGAACAGCTGAACCTGAACATCGTAGATGCCCGCATCAACTCCAGCGAAGGCCCCCACTCGATCAGCTCTTACGTGGTATTGGATGAACAGGGTCAGCCACTGGGCGTTGATCCGACCCGCAAGGAAAGAGTGCGCAAGCGTCTGATCGAAGAACTCGATGACCCGGAAGACTACCCGGACATTATCCACCGGCGCACCCCCCGGCAGCTGAAGCACTTCGCTTTCCCAACCGAAGTGACCTTCTCCAATGACACCATCAATCAACGCACCGTGATGGAAGTCATCACCCCGGACCGCCCCGGCCTTCTGGCCCGCATTGGCCAGGTGCTGCTGGAACACCGGGTGCGACTGACCAACGCCAAGATTGCCACCCTGGGCGAGCGCGTAGAAGACGTATTCTTCATCACCGACGAACATGGCGAGCCGCTGCGCGACCCGGGCGTGTGCCAGGCCCTGCAACAGGACCTTTGCCAAATGCTGGACGATATTGAATGAACCTGAATCTCGAAAGACTTCACCCTTACCCGTTTGAAAAGCTGGCCAAACTGAAAGCCGGCATCACCGTGCCGGACCACCTGAAGCCAATATCACTCGGCATTGGCGAACCCAAGCACCCGTCACCGGCGTTTGTGAAGCAGGTGATCGCCGACAACCTGGACAAACTGGCTAACTACCCCACCACCAAAGGCATCGATGAGTTGCGCGAAGCCATCGCCCACTGGGCCAGCAAGCGCTTCCAGCTGGCCGAAGGTAGTCTGGACCCGGCTCACAACGTGGTTCCGGTCAACGGCACCCGTGAGGCTATTTTCGCCCTGGTTCAGGCGGTGGTGGATGCCAGTAAACCAGCTACTGTTGTCAGCCCTAACCCCTTCTACCAGATTTACGAAGGCGCAGCGTTCCTGGCCGGGGCGGACCCGGTGTACCTGCCCTGCGACGCCAGCAACGGCTTTATTCCGGATTTCGACGCGGTGCCTGAATCGGTCTGGGAAGACTGCCAAATCCTGTTCCTGTGCTCCCCGGGCAACCCCAGCGGCGCAGTCATCCCCCGGGAAACCCTGGTAAAGGTTATCGAACTGGCCGACCGTCATGATTTTCTGATCGCCTCCGATGAATGCTATTCCGAACTCTACCCGGACGAAGCCAACCCGCCCGAAGGCCTGCTGCAAACCTGTGCGGCCATCGGTCGTCACGACTTCAAGCGCTGCGTTGTGTTCCACAGCCTGTCCAAGCGCAGCAACCTGCCCGGCCTGCGCTCCGGCTTTGTGGCCGGTGATGCCGAGGTACTGGCCGGCTACCTGAAGTACCGTACCTACCACGGCTGCGCCATGCCCGTTCACAACCAGCTGGCCAGCATTGCCGCCTGGAGTGATGAAGACCACGTGCGGGAAAACCGGGCCGCCTACCGGGCCAAGTTCGAAGCGGTGGTGCCCATCCTGCGCGAAGTGATGAACGTGGACTTCCCGGATGCCGGTTTCTATCTATGGCCGGAAACGCCGATGGATGATGAAACCTTCGCCAAGGAGCTGTCCGCACAACAGAACGTGCACGTGCTGCCGGGCCGTTACCTGTCCCGAACGGTAGATGGCCACAACCCAGGTGAGAACCGAGTGCGCATGGCGCTGGTAGCGCCGCTGGAGGAGTGTGTGGAAGCAGCCCGGCGAATCGTCGATTTTGTAAAAGGTTTCAAAGCATGAAGTTATATGGCATCAAGAACTGCGATACCGTGAAAAAAGCCCGTAAGTGGCTGGACGACAACGGCATCGTCTACGAATTCCACGACTTCAAGAAAGACGGCCTGACCAGCGAGAAGCTGAGCCAGTGGGAGCAGGCCATAGGTTGGGAAACCCTGATCAACAAGCGGGGCACGACCTGGCGAAAACTTCCCGACGAGCTTCGTGATACCATTAACGCCCAAAGTGCCCACCAGATCATGCTGGAGAATACTTCCATCATTAAACGCCCTGTGGTTGAGCGGGGTGACGAAGTAACCGTGGGCTTTAACGCAGACGAATGGGCTGTTTGGATTAACTGATTTTTTAGCCACGGACACTCACAGACGCTCACGGACAAGTGATTAAGAATTCTTGTTTTTGTCCGTGCAAGTCCGTGAGTGTCCGTGGCAAACATTCTTTCAATTATTGAGCACAGGAGCAGATCAGATGAGTTTTGCATTCGGCATTGGCATCGGCACCCAGAACAACCAGGGCGAGTGGCTGGAGGTGTATTACCAGCAACCGATCATGACCCCAGGCAAAGACCTGATCGACGTGGTTGAAACCGCGCTGGACTACAAAGGCGGCAATCAGGCCATTGATGTTAAAGCCGAGCAACTGACCAGATTTGCCAACGCCCTGCGCCAGCTGGGCCAGACCGACCAGGCGAAACTGGCGGAAAAAGCGGCCGAGAGCAAACGCCCTGTGGTTGTTACCGTGCTGGCTACCGACGATACCGCCTCCAGCACCCCGGAAGTGTATCTGAAGCTGCACCTGATCTCCCACCGGCTGGCCAAGCCCCACAGTGTAAAGCTGGACGGTATTTTCGGCCTGCTGCCGAACCTGGCCTGGACCAACGAAGGCGCCATCGACCTGAACGAACTGCCCGAGCGCCAGCTGCAGGCCCGCATTGAAGGCCGCACCCTGGAAGTGAAATCGGTCGACAAGTTCCCGCAGATGACCGACTACGTCGTACCCAAGGGCGTGCGTATCGCTGACACCGCCCGTGTTCGTCTGGGCGCCTACGTAGGCGAAGGCACCACCGTGATGCACGAAGGCTTTATCAACTTCAACGCCGGCACCGAAGGCACCAGCATGATCGAAGGCCGCATTTCTGCCGGCGTGATGATCGGCAAGGGCTCTGACCTGGGCGGCGGCTGCTCCACCATGGGTACCCTGTCTGGTGGCGGCAACATCATCATCTCCGTGGGCGAAAACTGCCTGCTCGGCGCTAACGCCGGCATCGGCATCCCACTGGGCGATCGCTGCACCGTTGAAGCTGGTCTGTATATCACCTCTGGCACCAAGGTGAACCTGCTGGATGACAACAACAAACAGGTAGAAGTCATCAAGGCCCGCGACCTGGCCGGCAAGAACGACCTGCTGTTCCGTCGCAACAGTCTCACTGGCGCTGTTGAGTGCAAGACCAACAAGTCCGCTATTGAACTGAACGAAGAGCTGCACGCGAATAATTAATCGCTTGGGTTAGCCACGGACGACACGGACAATCACGGACAAAACCCTTTCTTGATGTCCGTGAACGTCCGTGTTGTCCGTGGCAAATTTTCTTTTTTTACACAGGTTTCCCGCATGTCATTATCACCCACTTTAGAACTCGCCATGGACCTCATTCGCCGCCGCTCGGTGACGCCGGATGACGCCGGCTGCCAGGAACTGATGATGTCCCGCCTGGCGCCACTGGGCTTTGCGGGCGAGAACCTGCGGTTTGGTGACACGGATAACCTGTGGGCCCGCAAGGGCTCAGACGGCCCGGTACTGGCGTTTGCCGGCCACACCGATGTGGTGCCAACCGGCCCGGAGAAAAACTGGGCGCACCCGCCGTTTGACCCTGTCATCAAAGATGGCTATCTGTATGGCCGGGGCGCAGCAGACATGAAGGGCAGCCTGGCGGCCTTCATCACCGCCTGCGAACGCTTTGTGGCGAACAACCCTGAGCACCGAGGCTCCATCGCCCTCTTGATCACCAGCGATGAAGAAGGCCCCGCCCAGGACGGCACGGTGAAAGTGGTAGAAACCCTGGAAGCCCGCAACGAAAAGATGGACTGGTGCCTGATTGGCGAGCCTTCCAGCACCCATCAGGTGGGCGATGTTATCAAGAACGGCCGCCGGGGCTCCCTGCACGGCTACCTGACAGTACACGGCGTACAAGGCCACGTGGCCTACCCACACCTGGCAGAGAACCCCGTGCACGCGGTGGCGCCGGCACTGGATGCACTGGCCAGGGAATTCTGGGACAACGGCAACGACTTCTTCCCGCCGACCACGTTCCAGATCACCCGGATTGAATCCGGCGTTGGCAGCAACATCATTCCCGGCGAATGCCTGGTGCACTTCAACTTCCGGTACTGCACGGAAAACACCGCAGAAAGCCTTGAAGAGCGGGTAGTGGCCATTCTGGACCGGCACCAGCTCAAGTACGATTTGCAGTGGCACCTCAGCGGCCGCCCCTTCCTCACCGACAAGGGCGCCCTGGTTGCCGCCAGCCAGAACGCCATCCGCTCCGTCACCGGCCGCGAGACCGAGCTGTCCACCTCCGGTGGCACCTCTGATGGTCGCTTCATCGCACCGACTGGCGCACAGGTCGTAGAACTCGGCCCCCTCAACGCCACCATTCACAAAGTGGACGAATGCGTAAAAGCCGAGGACCTGGATACCCTCTCCGAAATCTACGAACAGATACTGGAAGAACTGCTGGGATAATCAATAATGCGGAGGCGGAGTCTCATCCTCCTCCGCCTTGATGTTCGAGGGCGAAATATCCTTCAACTGCTTGTGCAGCACCTTCTTGGCATCCCACAGCTCCCGAATATCCATCTCCTGCTTCGCCACCTGCTCACTCAGGGTATTGATCACATCGTCCTGGAACGCAAGTCGCATTTCCAGCTCTGCAAGCCTGTCTTCCAGTGTCTTTTTGCTCATGAGATTTGGTCAGCCCTTTCGGTAATCTGGTATGATGCCGCCTTTTACCGCCAACATTGAACATTGGCGGCGTTCATTGGCCGGGCATGCCATGTTACCCGATGTCCGGCTTTTTATCGTTAGTGTTAACCCATGGAGAATATTCAGCCAATGCGTAATCCAGCCAAAGCGATCCGTCTTTCCCTTATGATCGCCATTCCGGCACCCCTGGTACTGTTTCTGCTGCTGTCTGTCACACCGCAATTCCTGGCCGCGCTGAGCGCTGGCAACCTCGCCGAGGCACTGGGCAGTGTTGGTGGCCTTGCAGCGTACCTGATTGCCTTTGTTATTTTTGCCATCACCGGTTTTCTGGCCATCGCACTTGCCACCAAGCAGCCCTCCGCAGCGCCGGCTTCCAGAAGCCAGAGCCGCCCGGCACGCAACAGTCGCCAGAACAACGTTTATGATGACGAAGAAGACGATTTTGACGACACCACACCGGAAGGGGACGAGGAAGGCACCGTCAAGTGGTTCAACGTCAAGAAAGGCTTTGGCTTCATCGTCCGCGACAGTGGCGACGAGATCTTTGTGCATTTCCGCGCCATTCGCGGTCGTGGTCGCCGCGTATTGCGCCAGGGCCAACTGGTTCGGTTCAACGTTGTGGAAGCCGACAAAGGCCTGCAAGCAGACAACGTGTCTATCCTGAGCGAGTAATTTCGTAGCTCAAGATACGAAAAAGGCAGCCTCCAGGGGCTGCCTTTTTACGTTCTGCTAGTCGGTTCAGTTCCAGACCACCAATTGCTCGCCCCGGTGGTCCAGGCGCCACCACTTCTCATCTCCCACCGGATCGCCTTCTTTCCAGTCACCGGTGCTGCACCGTATCTCCCCTTCCATGGCCCGCCAGGCACTGCGGGCGCAGTCCAGGTCAGTGTTCCAGGGCAGATCATCCCCCTCCATCAGCACAGAGGTAAACCTCTTTCCAAAGGCGCCGGGATACAGGGTGATCCGCAAACGGGTACCGTTGAACCACGCACTACCCTTCACTACCGAAGTGACATCCGAATCGTCCAGTTGAACGTCATCAAGCTGGTTCTCCAGCCAACCGGATATGGCCGCCGGCTCCAGATCACGAATATAAATTTCCAGGTCCTGCACCCAAGGTATCTCCCTGCTGTTGTTCACAATTCAGCACATAGTGAACCGGCCCGGGCCTGGCTGCAACCCATCGTTCCAGTTCCTGGCGAAGATCCTCCACCAGTAACCGACGCAGGGTGCCGGAACGCTTACGTTCGTGCCAAACCACCTCAGCAGCAGCCTGCTCAAGATCCAGTTGTTGTATCTGCAGCTCTACCCGCTCAGCACACTCACCCCGGGCGAGGGCCACCAGGGACTGACGCCGAAGGGTGTCGTGCTCTGCCGCCAGAGCCACCGCCTCCAGCGGTCCCCGGCTGGCAAACAGGTCAAGCCTGGCGGCTGCCCGGTGCAACCATTCGAGCATACCGCCGGGCGTTGCTATACTTCGGGTTTGGCGAGACGCCGCATACTCCATCGCTGCCGGCGACAATTGCAGGTTCCAGCGCTTTTCGATGGCTGGCTGGTGTGCTGTCAAGATCGCTCTTCTCTGCGCCTCACTAACACCCGGCATCGCCATGGTTTCCAACTCCCGGCCCAGTATGGCAGTCAGCCGGTTGCTGTCTGTTCGTCCTTTATCCCTGTCGTTTGATGCCAGCATCAGGATTGGCCCCTGCCATCCTGTCACCAGTTCGCGCGCAGCGCCATCCGGCATGCTCATCAGTTCCAGTAGGTCGAGCGGTGCCACATTGTCCAGAATCATCGCTGGCCACGGTGCAACTCCGTCCCCGCCTGGCGGGACCACCGGCTGATCGGACGCCATCACCTCTGCCTGGCGTCGCAAGTCCATCTGCACCCAAGAGAATCCCGGCGTCGCCAGCAACATCCTCAGCCAGGCGGTTTTCCCGCTACCACGGGGGCCTGCTACCCAGATCAACCCATTCCGGTTTGCAGATAAAGCCACCACAACGTCCTCAGCCAGCTGCAACCAGGCTGGATCAGTCACCGTAACGGGGCTGAAAGGTTGGTCAGGGGAAACCGGAGGCGTGCAGGCCTCACCCTCCGCACTCGGCCAGTGGCTGACCAGTTCCAGCACCGCCACATAGGCTTTGTCTTGCAGGCGCTCGGCAAGGTAAACCAGCCCGTGCAACAGCACAGGCCAGTCCAGCCAGGGCTGATCGGTCGCTTCACGGGTGCTGGAAATCCAGTAGATAAGCTGGGAAGACAGGTCCCCATCGCCACGAACTTCGGCAACAATGGGTTGTTCACCCTGAATGGTGCGAATCAGTTCGTCCAGGTCCACACCCTGCCGTTTCAGAAACGAAACGGCCTCAGGAACGGCATCGAGCAATGCCAACAGATAGTCTTCAACCGTAATCACCGAACCACCGCGGCTGGCAACATTGTCGCGGGCCTGCAAGAGCGCAGTCTGACACTGGGGCGCAAGGCACCCTTGCCAATCATCCATCGGCATTCTCCTTCCTTGGGTTTGGGGCAGCATCATCCTGATGCGTGTTTGATCAGCGAGGGATTTTAGGGGGAAGAGCGACCAACAGCAACGGTTAGCCGCCGTTTTTGCTGAGTCGGCCGCACTCTGTTCAGGTTGGGGTTGGGGTCGATGCCTTGCAAGCCAATCACAGGGCCAGGCGCAGCCCGACCCTGTGGCCCTGATCACTCAGGGTGATTGGGTGACAGGGTGACCGCAAGCGCCGGTGAAGCCCACCCCGGAACAGGCTGATCGTTGCTGCTCAGCGGCGCGCCGCCATGTACCACCGTCTCGGCATCACCATAATGCATCCAGGTCACGGTTGGTACCTGGCCAACCGGTGGTTTGCTGTAATCGCATACCCCGTTCGGGAAGATCTCAGCAACCTTCTGGGCAAAGTTCTCAGAGGTGAAAATACCTTGGAGTAGATTGGCCGGATAATCCGCAGGGTCAACCGGCTTGAGCTGGCACTTGTTATTCAGGGTTCGAATGTCATCGCCGGCCACTGTTCTCGGGGTACCAAACCGGGTTTGCACCAGCAGTGCCTGGGTTTCAACAATCGGGTCTGTGATCGGCGCCAACAAATCGGTCACCCGCGAGGGCAAGCCAAGGGCGCCAAGATCCAGGCCGCACACCTGCCCGTTGGCCACGTCCAGGATTTCACCCACCTCTGCCGTGTTGATGGCACCGGTGCGATAGGCATTGGTGATGGCCTGGAAATCACCCCGAGTGCGTTCGGCCTGGTACTTTATATCCACATTGAAACCGCCAATCCCCCGGTTCAGATCCAGGAACTGTTGGCCATTGATAAAGCCCTGCTGCAGGGCCCTCAGGCCGTATTGAACGCCTTCGTTATCCAGCGGAATGCCGGCAATCTTCCTGGTCCGGGTAGGCCGCCGGGAAGAAGGCCAGGTCTGAAACCACTGGATTGACGGGCAGGTGCCCGTAGATAAAGGGCCACTGGGTTGGCAGCAAGCCGTTGGTAAGCAGATCCGCCATGAAGGAGAAGAACCCTTCCGGACCCTCCGGCATCTGCAGCCCAAGGTAGTTGCTGATCAGGTTGTAATCCGCGAACTGCATAGCGGTGGTCCAGACATCCGGATAGGAACACTGAACAATCAACCCCTGATAGATACCGGGATAGGCATTGGCAATGTGTTGCTGGGCAATCGCCCCACCAGAGCAGCCAGTGCCAATGGTGTAACGGACCGGGCCGTAGTTCTCGATGATGTGCTCTTTGGCCATCATCAAAGATTCGGCAGCGGTCACCAGATTCACGTTGTGGCCAAGGTTGGCCTGAGCGGTGGACAGGGTTATAAAGCCCCGGGCCAGCGCCACGGAAATACTGTCACCCAACAACAGCTCGTTGCCGTTGGTCGCGCCGGAGATATCGCCATTGGGCGGACTGCCCATACCGTAACTCACCCCCACGTTACCGCCGTGATGAATCAGTACTTTCCCGTTCCACTGCTCCTGGGGATTCAGGGCGGTCCAGTCGTTTCCGGGCTGGAACAATGACATTACCTGGTAGCGGTCGCGGTTCATGACACCGGTTTCCACACGAACGATGAACGGCATTTCAACGCCCTCGTCGGTGGTCACGGTGGCGATGTCATCATCGGCGCGATTGGACAGAACCCGTACCTCGCCCTCACCTATTGGCAGACCTTTGTTGCCATCAGACTGACCGGGCGGCGTAGTGCCCGGAACCGTCGGCCCCGGGGCCTGCGTCAAAAATGTGAATCAAGTCCCATTTTAGCCTGACCAGTGGACTCCATGGCTTCACCAGGTACCGGTGTTTTCCATACTGGCCCAAGGCTCCTGAGCCGGCAGTGCATCGCCCTTCTGCAGCAGTTCAATCGAGATATTATCCGGCGTGCGGATAAAGGCCATATGGCCATCCCGAGGCGGGCGATTGATAGTAACGCCGTTGGCCTGCAGCTTTTCGCACAGCGCATAAATGTTGTCCACCCGGAACGCCAGGTGCCCGAAATTCCGGCCGCCGGTGTACTCCTCCGGGTCCCAGTTATGGGTGAGCTCAATCATTGGCGCCTTGTCCTCACGGGCACGGGCTTCGTCTTCCGGGGCCGCCAGGAACACCAGGGTGAAACGGCCCTTCTCACTCTCTTTGCGGGAAATCTCCACCATGCCCAAAAGGTCGCAGAAAAAGTGAAGGGTGTCGTCCAGATTGCTGACCCGAATCATCGTGTGCAGGTATTGCATATAGGGCTCCTGTGGTTTCGTGGCTCTCAAACACGCCCAGTTTACGTTATTCTCAGGCCATGACGACAAACGCAGAAACCGAAACCCTGCTCAACCTGCAGATACCAGCCATCCGGCATCTCGCCTGGCTGTGCACGGCACCGCAACTCCTGGCCGCCCCCGTGAGCTTTGAGCCACTGCAGTGGCTGCCCGATGACTACCTCGACAAACTCAAACACTGGGACAAGCACCCAGACACCATGCCAGCAAGACTCGCGGCCACCACCGAGCGCCGCCTTGGCCATTACTTTGAGCGTTTATACGAAGTGCTCCTGGTCGATCTGCTGGGTTGGGAACTGCTGCTGAAGAATCAGCAGATCAAGGCCGGCAACCGAACCATCGGTGAGCTGGATTTTCTGGTGCGGAATCCACACACCCGGTGCGTGGAACACCATGAAATTGCCATCAAATACTATCTGGGCGTCAACGAAGGCCCCGAAATGACCAAGTGGTACGGGCCAAACGCCAAAGACCGCCTGGACCTGAAAGTAGACAGAATGCTCAGCCACCAGAGCCCTATGGCCCAGCGGGCGGAGGCACAGGCGCTGTTCGCAGATCTGGGGATTTCAGAGCCGATTATTCCGCGAGTGTTTCTGCCGGGGTATCTGTTCTATCCGGATGACAGGGTGGCACTTCCGGACTATGTGCCGGCGGGCCATAGGCAGGGGCAATGGTGCTACGCCCGGGATTTGGTGAACTCGGATCTGACGGACTGGGTGCCCCTGAAAAAGCCACATTGGATTGGGCCTTGGAGACAGGATGAACGGCCCGATAGTGAGGCGACGCGGGAGGCGGTGGCGTTTGTGGACGCCCAGGGCGTGCCGGTGTTGTTTGCGCGGCTGGAGTGGCAGCCTGGGCTTGGGTGTTGGGTTGAGAGGGAGCGGTGGTTTGTGGTGCCGGGGGAGTGGCCTGTGGCCTCATTTGTTTGATGAGAAAGATCGCACTAATTCACGAGCACCGTCAGGGTGAATGGCCTCAAGGAACCCGGGATTTTCTATCGAGCACTGGTACACTGTTCGACTGTGAGCGATAGTCTTAGCAAGTTCTCCCGAATCACGGGCAGCATCCACCTCAGCCCATAATTCATCACCAGATACCAGCTCCGGATCTACCGGCTCCACCTTTACCCGGCAATTGCCCTGTGAAATGGATATCAGATCCTCAGCCGAGACTTCACCAGCCACAATCCTGCCTATCTCAGCCCAGTATTCTATCTGCTTGGGTGTAGAGCGCCGCTGAACCTGCGCCTCTGCTGATGCTTCACGGATCAGTTTGTCATCGATTCGAATGGCGGTTGCCATGATGCCCTCCTGAAATGGTTGCCGCGAACCATGTGTACAGATTACTACAGGTGTTGCGTTTTGCGACAGGCCGGAGATTGCATTGACGTGGAGACTACAACTTCAGCTATTCGAAGATGTAGTCTCCACGTTCGTCTTTCCTCACATCCAAAAACCCCATGTGAGGAAACAGGCGAACCTTGATCGAGTACGAAAGAACGCCCCCAGCAACGGCAAGCAATACACCCACGATCGAGACAACCGGCTCGAACGTTGCAATCTTATTAGCCAGACGCATTTGATTGCCCGACTGCTTTTTGAGTTGTTCGAAGATTTCGTGCCGACTTAAGCCCTGCTTCGTGAGTTCTTCTATTTGGCGATCCATAATTTACTATCCTTGTAAAATCAAATTGGCCAAGCATCGGCCGGTCGTAGTTTTCGGTATTCTTCCATCGATATTTTGCCCAGTTGCGGAGTGAGCTTGCAGCGCCGACTTCCCCAGGCAAACTGATTCTGCCGCTGATGGACTTCTGTCCAGCCTTCACTATCTTTCCAGGATTTCAGATCAAGATCCCTCCAGTATCGGGGATTACGACCTATCCTCTTATCATGCTCAGCGGTCACTGGGTCCTGATGGCGGAAGGGTTCCAAGCGGGGTGTATCAGGCAGTGGCTGAGTCACATCCATATAGCACTGCAACATGTCCCAGGTAGCGAGGACTTCGTTTTTGTTCGCTTCAATAGTACTGAAAGCTGTGTTGTTGAAGGTTTTCCGGGTATAACGATGGACCAGAATCAACCGGAAGAAGACCCCGCTCTGCTGGATCACCCGATCGACATAAGCGTCGAATTCGACGAAGGGGGCCTGGAAATAACGTCCGCGCCCCAGAGATATGCGGACTTGACCGGTGACTCGGTTGAACTCGCTGCAACCGTCTTCCAAGGACTCATCGAACTTTTTACCAAGCGTTTCTTCGAACGGCCTGATAACAAACGCAAGACCAGTACTCATAATCCAATTGATGCTTGGAGGAATAATCCAGAATGATAAGATCAACCAACCAGGCACAAGAGTTAATAAAAGCAAAATATGAAGGAAAGCCGGGAGTCCATACGATTCCGTTAGCTGGACGATTGCCCAGACCAATGAAGCCAGGCCACCAATCACTATTGTCAACGCCCAAGCGATTGGAAACAGCAGAATCAGAAGTTTCATCCCTATTTTCCCGTTCAGGAAACGAATCCGTTGATGATCCCACCACCAGCCCGGATCTTTAAACTCAGGGTCGACCTTTTTATGCGCCTGCAGAGATTCAACGTCTTGAATCGTTCGGTGGAAGGGAATCACTCCGGCATAAGTGCCTATTGGCTGCAACTCCTCGCCGATCCGCGTGCGTTCTTTGGGCGATTTCGGCAAGGGCCCAATGTCCATCGCCCTAAAGGCTGTGTCTGCAATACCAGACATCTGTTTCTGTTCAGTCATCCATGCCACTCAAATCGGCCAAGCCTCGGCCGGTCGTAGTTTGCGGTACTCTTCCATCGATATCTTGCCCAGTTGCGGCGTAAGCTTGCAACGGCGCTTATCCCACGGATACTCCACCTGGCGCCTCAACCACTCAGCGCCTTCACCCTGTCTCCAGGCTTCCAGATCCAAGTCTCGCCAGAACCGGGGATTACGCCCGATGCGCTCGTCATGCTCCGCAGTGACCGGATCCAGATGCCGGAACGGCTCCAGCCTTGGTACATCGGGCAATGGCTGCGAAGGATCCATGTAGCGTTGGAGCATGTCCCACAGCGCCATCACCTCTTCTTTCGATGGCTCGACCCGGCCCAGGGACGTCTGGCTGAATTGTTTGGCGGTATAGCGATGCACGAACATCAGACGATAAAAGACACCGCCGGCTTCAATGACTCGCTCCACGTAGGCATCGAACTCCTCAAAAGGGGCTTTCAGTTTCTTGCCGCCCGACATTGCAAAGCTCACTTCACCGGTTTCACGATTGAAGCAGCTTTCTCCGGCTTCGAGGCCTCGGTCCAGGAGCTTGCTGAGGAGTTTGTCAAAGGGTCTGAGTAGCAGGGCGAAAGCGCCCATGACCCAGGGCATGGTTTTTATGAGGATATATAAAGAAAGAGGTATCCAAATTATCGCCGAACCTAAAACCACTACCATCCGAATTAAATCCATTGCATCCTCCGTCATTATAATCGAAAGGTATACAACAGAAATTCCACCGCCGACTAAAACCACTCCTCCCCATGTATACGGTATTAGGAGAAGTAATATCGAAAGGCCGATAAACGCTTTTCCATTGAGGAAACGAATCCTACGCTCGTCCCACCACCAATCACCAGCGTAAAACGCTTCCGGATCTCTCCGTTCCTGATGTTGAACGGCGCCCACATCCTCACAAACCCGGTAGTAGGGCTCGATACCAGCGTAATCACCAACCGGTTGCAAATCTTGGCCAAGGCGCCGTCTTTTGTTTCTAGGCTCAGGGAGCAACGGGAATTCATCCTTTCTCTCAACTGCTTTCAAGATCGCCCTCGCCCCCTATGACACCACCATCCCATGAACAGATCCAAGCCAGCGAAGCCTCAGTCAACTCGCTCCAAATTGAGTTTGCTATTACTGAGGTTGGACACCAGTACTGTGGAAATCAGGATGAACGGTATCGCAACAAAATAAGTCGGAAAGCCGGCATCACCAAAGATATTGATCAAGGCCACAATCGCAACGACGGCCGCCCCTATCGTCAACGCAAATACCGAGAGTTTTGCGTTGCGCTCTGAATTTGCTTCAGGGGTGATCTTCAGCATGGCGTCGCACTCGCTGCAGGGTAGCGGCTCCGATCTTCCAAGCTGCTCCAAATCCCTTTCTGATAGCTGAATGGTGTTGTTACAGGCGTTACAGACTGCGTTTATAGCCGTGTCCTCCTTGATCCTATTCAATCCTAAATCATAGGTTCGATGCCTGTGGCACTCGCTCCTATTCACTGTACCGGCCAGCAACGCTCACCAACCGATCAAGGGAATCGTCCATAAAGAAGGTAAAAGGCCGGCCATGACTGAGCGCCATTTCCCTGCACTTCAGTCGCAGGCTGCTATGGCGCACCCTGTCCACCCGGCCACTGCTGTGCTCGACTTTTCCAAGGGGCCCAAGTTTCAGGTCGATCTGACCCAGCCGGCCCTGGAACATATCGGATCTGGCACTGGAGTCTACCGGCATAGACACTGCAATCTCGCCCGACTCAATCAGTGCCTGCAGCCCCTGATGACTGAATGTCAGGTCAGCATCCACCTCACCCTTGTAATCGTCCAGGCTCACCACTAGCTGGTGACTTTTGCCCGCTTCATCAGAGCGGAAATCGAAGTACTTAATGGGGATAGTCGGGCTGATCTCGGCGGCCACCGCACAGTGGGCCTCAGTGACTGGTCGGCTTCGCGTCAATGCGTCCGAGAAGGCGTGGCCCAGACCGTACGCATGGCTAAGCTCCACGCGACCAAGTTTCACGTTTACTGTGTAGGTGCGGGATTCATGATCATCCGGCAAGGCCAGATCAAAGGTAAGGGTCAGTGGCAGCCGAGCCTCGGCTATAGCCTTCAGGTCATGGGTAAAACCGGCCATGCCCGGCTGGTCGATCACTTTCTCGGCGGCGCTGAGAATGACGGAATGATCGTCTTCGGGATCAACCCTCATGCTGACTTTTTTGGGATCGATATCATGATCCATCAGAAGCCTGATCAACGGGTACCGGTAATCCAGAAGCACCTTGTCCGATTCCCGCCATTCCTGGCCACGATCTTCCCGGACCGACTGATCAAATGTCAGCCGCGAGAATTCCACCGGCTGGCTGCAACCTACCAGACCGGCCGCCAGCAATGAAGTGACGGCGACGAACTTCCTCATTAGTTTTCCCTTCCATGGATCATCGTTTTTGAAAGGCCGGATTATAGACACAGCCTTAGGCAAAAAAGACGTTGATGGCTATCTGATGGACTACTACAACCGGCAGCGACCTGACTCATTCAACGGTGGCATTTCGCCCGTTGCGGCTGAGAAAAAACTTAAAATACTGTCCGGGATTAGTTGACCACTACAAACTCATCGAGGCCGTTATTCGAAGATGTACTTCCCCTTTTCATCCTTCCTTATATCCATAAAGCCCATGTGAGGAAAAAGTCGAACCTTGATCGTGTACGACAGAGCGCCGCCGGCAACGGCCAACAGAACACCCACGATCGAGACAACAGGGAAATAGTTGAAGAAATAGACATAGCCGGCAGCGACAGTAATGCAGAGCAGAATGAACGAGGCATATCCGGTGAAAGACTTTCTGAACAGACCGACAAAATAGAAAATCGTCAAAATGAACGTTGCGACGATGCCTTGCCAGCCGAACTCCTCGTCCATCGGGACTACGTTGGAGTAGATTACCCAGATCCCAAAACACGCCTGGAGCAAGCAGAGTGCCATGAGGACTCGGTTCAGCAGGACGGTTTGTCTTGAGGATGAGCCAGGCTCGAACGTTGCAATCTTGTTAGCCAGGCGCATTTGATTGCTCGACTGCTTTTTCAGCTGTTCGAAGATTTCGCGACGGCTTAATCCCTGTTTCATGAGATCTTCTATTTGGCGATCCATAATTTACTATCCTTGTAATATCAAATTGGCCAAGCCTCGGCCGGTCGTAGTTTGCGGTATTCTTCCATCGTTATCTTGCCCAGTTGCGGAGTGAGCTTGCAGGTTCTCTCGCCCCAGGGATAACTCTCCTGGCGCCGGTGGACCTCGTTCCAGCCTTCACCGTTTTTCCAGGCCTCCAGATCGATATCACGCCAGTATCTGGGATTGCGCCCCGTTCTCTTATCGTGCTCTGCGGTTACCGGATCCAGGTGCCGGAAGGGCTCCAGGCGAGGGGTGTCGGGCAAGGGTTGCGTCACGTCCATGTAAGTCTGCAGCATGTCCCAGGTGGCCATCACCTCTGATTTGCTGGACTCGATGGAGCTGAACGCCATCTTATGAAAGGACTTCTGGGTGTAACGATGCACCAGAATCAGACGGTAGAAGACACCGCTTTGCTGGATAACACGGTCAACATAGGCATCAAACTCCACGAACGGCGCCTGGAAAAAGCGCCCTCCCCCCATGGCTAAGCGAACTTGGCCAGTGATTCGGTTAAATTCGCTGCAGCCGTCTTCAAGGGTCTTGTCCAGCCTTTTGTTGATGGCTTTCTCGAAGGGTTTAAGAATAAAGCCCATGCCGGTACTCATTAGCCAGTTTGTAGTGATGGGTGTCGCCCAGACTGCGAAAGCAAACCATGCCAATACAAAGAGAATGATAAACACTCCGACCACGAGGGCCGGAAGTTCAGCAACAAACTGCATTTCCCCCGAGGCCCAGATCATTAATGCTGGCCCCCCAATCCATAATGTAATCACCCAAGTCATTGGTACAACCAGGATCAGAAATTTAAAACCCAATTTGTCGTTCAGGAACCTGATTTTTTGGTGATCCCACCACCAATCCTTGGATGTAAATTCGGGGTCGGACCTTTCATGATCCTGAAGGGCTTCAACGTCTTGAATCGTCCCAAGGTAGGGAATCGTGCCTGCATAGTTACCAACAGGCTGGAGTTCCTCTCCAACCCTTGCTCGCTCTTTGGGTGATTTTGGCAAGGGCCCAATCTCAGTTGCCCGAAATGCAGTGTCTGTAACATCGGGTCCATACTGCTTTTCGTTCATACGCCGACCTCAGTGAAGAACCAGTATGGTGATTCCGGCTGTGCAAAGGGGTTAAAGAAGTTTCTTTCCTTTGGTGGAGGATTGTCGTGTTTAGACAAATCAAAAGGTTCATAGTCTCCAAATACGGGAGTGGGAAACACCAACGGTCCCAGCTCTGAGCCAAGGGTAGCCTGCAATCCTACTCGAATTTGTGTAGTCAAAGATTCCCGGTAATGAGGGGCCTCATCCACATTCTCGTCAATCTCCCGCTTAACCAAAAAGCGAACTCCGGATTCCTGAGGTAGAGACTGCCTGGCGGTGACCTTGGTGAGTGGTGTCGCTTTGTACATCTGTGTGCTAGTGCTTTCCCCCATTACACCTTTAGAGGGAACGTTGGTGGTCGTAGTTTGATATGCCACTTCTTGGACCACCAATCTAAACGGGCTTGCTGGAAGATCTCCCTCGCACTCATTATGCAATTTAATGCGACTTACCAACGGTAGTTGAACAGTGATCACGTAGTCATCCGGCGCGGGAGGAAAATCGGGGTGTACTAACGCGGGGTCGGGTTCTACGTCGACATAGCGCTGAGCGGTGACTTGCGCGGGAGAGAGCATTGTGAGCAGTTGACTGTAGTATGCCTTGTCATTCATTCCCGGCAGAGAACTGTCGGATAAAGTTCCCCAAGGACCGCGTTTGATCAGTTGTTCGAAAGTATCGTCGGTAACAGATGCCGCATAGATCCCACCGCCAACGGCCATCGCCAAGCCAAAAATTGCCCATCCCCAACCTGGGATCGCCAAGAGTGTATGCATAAGGGGAGAAGCGAGCACAATTAAACTACCAGTCATTGCCACTGCGTGCCCAATCGCCGCGTCAAAATCCTTGTTCGCCAGGCTGATGCGCATCTCCCAATAGCTCAACCCAGCGCCAACAGCTCCAGCGAGGAACGTTGCTAATCCTGCAACCTTAACCAAAGTCGCTGACCCTACAGCTTTTAACCGTTCGCCGATCAGGACCCAGTTTTTCATATCAAACAAAGGACGCGTCGACACTTTATAAATTCTAGTATTGTTACCTTGAGACCCAGACTCTACTCTACCCAACACCTCGCTCAACTTAAGAGATGCAGCGATCAAATCGGCTGTCGCCCCAGCCAATTTGCCTCTGTTTAGATTAATCAAGCCATCATCTTGCCGAGACGTCTTCATCAAGTTGTTCAACTCGATAAAGATATTAAACGCCGCCAGCGCCACCAAACCCCGAGACACCGCAGGCCCGTCAACCACTTCATTTGCACGCTTCGCAAGATCAACCTTCAACAAGCTCAACTTGCGGGCCTCCGGATGATCATCCGGAGCGACGAATACCGAGCTGGTGCCAGCGACCCTTTGGATCGCGTCTTCGATCTCGTCGGACATACGCGCGGGGCTTGTGGAGGCTACCATCCGGCCAGAATCATCCATCAAGTCGGCGTACAGATAATCCTTGGCTCTTGTGAGAACACCCTCGGTTCGATCAAAGTCGGTCAGGCCGCGTTTCATTCCATTGCTGTTAACACCGATTATCGAGCCGGAAACTATCGCGCCCTCCCGCGTCATTACATCGATGCGCCTCAGGCTAGGGTCCCCGAGTGCGAAGTTTGAGCGGGCTCCCTGCATGATTCTTGGGAGCTCAACCTCCTGAATGTGCCCGCCTTCCATCAGACGTTTGCCAACGGCAAGCAGTGCCGAGCTCCACTCGTTGAGTGAGCCCGCGATCATACCGCTCACTTTACCTGCGTTAGCGACGCCTTTGATCCCGGACTCAGTCTCACTGTTCTGCTCGTTTAACTGTTTCTCAAGGTAAACCAGAGACTGCATATTCAGCCGGTTCAAGCGCTCTTCGTCGATGTCTGCAGTGTCCTGAACCAGCTTTTCAAGACTTTGCATCAAAGGCTCGGCACCGTCTTCTGCGGTTTCAGGTGCCCACTTACTCAAAAATGCGCCCTCAAGAACCCAACGGCGAAGCTCTTGCAGAACCCAGTCCTTACCGACAACGCCCTGAGCCTGGAGCACGCCCGGAATCTGCTGAAGCAGGTTGAGATTATCGGCAACCAGCAAGTATCCCTCGCAAATTGCAACATCCTGACAGGTTCGGTAATCCTCAAGCACTGCATCATAATCGCCGCTGCTAAGCAGTCGGCGGAGCATATCGAGGTGATGGTCAATCACGGCGATGGCATGCTGCTTTTCTTCGGTTTGAAGGGTCTGATCCAGTTTGGAGCGGTCAACGGCCGACGCATATTGGGCGAAGGGGTTTTGGCCATTCGGTCGAGGGTCGAAAATCGCCTGGCGGATGAGCATTGCAGAGTGCGCCATCGGATTGTCCCGAATGGAGGCATCCACGGCATCCAGATAATGCAGGGCAAGATGAAGCTGCGACATGGAATGCCGGACCTTGAACAAAGGGTCTGGCAGTGCCAGGCAGGCAATGCCCGGTTGCTGCCTCAACGCAGCTAAGTGGTCTTCGCCTGGTTCACAGCTCAGATCGAACGGTGCTTCAAGCAGTCGACCGAGTTTGACGCAAAGTTCAGCGTCCGCCGGACCGTCAAAACCCAAGACGAAATCACTGGGCTTTTCCAGCATCAGCTCAATACCAAGATCCCTCTCCCGAAGTTCCGATACATCTTCAACTCGCGAAGCCACAAAGCCGCTTTCGAAGCTCAGGCCCTCGACACTGGATGTAGCCCAGACAGGGCCAACGCCCGTTGTTCTGACATTACGAGCTGGTTCATTTTCCTCAAGGTGCTCGATATAAGACCAATCCCATTGCACCTCACTGTAGGCCATGCGGAAGTCATGCATCACAGCCTGACCCTGCAGGAATACTGGGACCAACACGTCATCAAGCCATTCGCCGCTGGCGGGGCGGGCAATCCTCAGGTCGGAATCAGGATCCTCCAGGTCTGGTCGGATCGCCTCTACGTCGATATCACTGAATCGGGAATCATCGCCAATCTCCAGCTCTCGCCAGAGCCTGTCTTTGCGAAAGACATACAGGTACCCCGGTCGAAGGAGCGCAACCCCCTTACCCTGATAAACCGTGACACCGCCGCTTTTGACTGGCAGATTGCTTTCAATCTCAGCAAGAGGCTTTACCCGAAGCAGGGTGTTTTCCTGATAATCCTCTCGCTCGATATTGGAGCGCGCCTGTTTCAACAATGGCACCTTGATTTTGCCGCCATCGCGCTTGGGCACAGTCAGTACAAGATCTGCGGGATCGGTATCGTCATAATCTGCTGTTCGTAAAATCGAGCGATCCCGGGATTCATCTGAAAAATCCACAGTATCCGTCATACAGTGTCCTCCCCATCGGTCCCTTTAATCGCTTCCACAGAACCACGCTCAAGATGCCCGCCAATCACATCAATGATCAGTTTTCGATCAGAGCCCGGTAACTGATCAAACTCCTCTTGGTCAGGAGCGGCAGATTTGCGCTGGCCGACCATGGCCAGTTCGGGGGGCCGTGGCGTTGCCGCCCCATCTTTGCCAACAAGATTTGGTAGTTCCGGATTAGCAGAACTTTGCCCAGCCCCACTCCCGGGGCTACCCCCGGAATTAATCTTGATCCCCGGCCCGCTCAGCGTCACCCCACTGGGGTCCAGTTTGATAAAACTCCCACCGCCGGAAATGGTGAGTTCAGCTCCGGCATCCAGCACCACTTTGGCCCCGGCCTTGTGATGCACTTCGGTGCCAGCTCCCGAGGCCATGGTGCGGGCGGTTTTCTGATGGTAGGTGCCGCCCACGGTCTGGCTGCAGTCAGCGCCAACGGAGACTCGGCTTTCACCATCGGTGGTGCAGTGGTCGGCCGCTTTCACATGGCTGAACTGGTGGTTGTCCACCGTCAGGTGGCTGTCGTTCCTGATGACTTCCGTGCGGTTGTTTTCGGTCAGCAGGTCCAGGTCTTTCTGGGCGTGAACGTAGATCTGTTCCTGGTCGGCTTCGTCTTCAAAGCGCAGTTCGTTGCTGCCTTCACCCTTGTGGGTCTTGGTTTTTAATGTGGTCCGGGTTTTGTGTTCCGGCAGCGCATAGGGCGGTGTGTTGGTGGCGTGGTAGGTTCGGCCGGTGATAATGGGCTGGTCGGGGTCGCCATCCAGGAAGGACACAATCACTTCGTTGCCGATTCTGGGTAGGGCCATAAAACCATACTGGCCACCGGCCCAGCCCTGGGCTACGCGTAGCCAGGCGCTGCTGTGTTCGTCGTTTTTCGAATAGCGATCCCAGGGGAAACGGACTTTCACCCGGCCGTACTGGTCACAGTGAATCTCTTCACCCTCGGGGCCGGTGACGATGGCCATCTGGGGGCCGTCCATCATGGGTTTGTGTTCACACACTGGCCGCCAGGTTTTGTCGGCCGGGATGGCGGTGAAGTCGTTGTGGTAGCTGGTGGGTTCGCTGCCGCCCTCTTCTTCCAGGGCCTGGGGCTGTTTGCCGGTGTGGGTGATGGCGGTCAGCAGCCATTCCCGGTTCAGGCTCTGGCTGTCGTGTTCCTCCAAGTCCACTTTGGCGCCGGGGGTAAAGTCCGGGCGGTTGCTTTCGCCCTTGGCCAGGGAGGCGTCGTTTCTCAGGGCGTCCAGTTTGGCCTGGGTGAAGGGCTGACCACTGGCGTCGGCTTTATAGCGGCCGGGGTAATCGTAGTGTTGGTAATCTTCTCTGTGGTTCACACCGCCGGCGCTTTGTTCGTGCATCAGGGCGTAAGCGGGGTTTTTGAAGGTGTAGTCCTTCATGGCCACGGAGGCGGCTTTGATGCGTTCTTCGTAGGCGAAGCTGAACACGCAGGCTTGTTTGCTGCTGCCGCCGGCCTGGGTGTTGCAGGGGACCGGGTCCAGTTTCGGGGCGTCGCCGTGGTGGTCGGCGATGATTAACGCCGGTTGTTCTTCGCCGTCCACGCTGCCGTGCTGGTAGCGGTAATGCCAGCCTTCTTCGGCGGCCAGGCGGTTGACGAACTGCAGGTCGCTTTCCCGGTGCTGGACACAGTATTCCCGTTCTTCAGGTGGACGTTTGAAGTCAAAGATCGTATCAATGATGCCCCGCTCTTCGAGCAGGGTGCGCACGATGGCGTCGGTGGTCTGGGTCTGGAAGATGCGGCTGTTGTGCATCAGGCCCAGGCGCCAGGCCGGGGGCTGGATGACCACTTGATAGGCGGTGCGGCGGTGGCCGGTGTTGCCTCGGACGAATTCGTTGACCACGCCGGTGAAGCGCCGTACCGGTTGGCCGTCTTGCCAGACTACCAAGTCCACCGGCTGTTCCAGAACGTCAGCAGCGGCCACATCGGGGTCGGTGCTCGCCAGTTCTAACCGGCCATGAAACAAGGCAGACAGCTGTTCGGCCAGCTTAAAGCCAACTACCGAAAAGTGATCTGAGGGGAATTCGCCTACACGGGCGGTGAACTGCAATCCGCTTGCCTGGGGCATGACTTCGGTCCCTGAAGAATAGTGGTTTATAACTGACTCATCCTGAGCCCGACCGATTATAACCACCCCTCTCCAGATTACAAACCAACCACTCCGCATTTTTGGGGTCAGACCCCAAGACATTTCACCCCATCAAATGTTCTGGGGTCTGACCCCAACTTGGTTAGAGAGCCAGACACTTTGGTAGGGTTTGAGGGTGAGCACCCCGCTCTGGTCGTCGATGGCCATACCGGAAAGCAGATCGGTCCACTGGTCGGTGCCAATGAGGTTGATGTCGGTGAGGGCCACTTGCTGCACTTCGTCGCTTATGTTGTGGATGCAGAAGATGGATTGTTCCCGGCGCATGCTCTGGCGCCAGAAGCCGAACAGCTGCAGGCCCAGGTGCAGGGTGAACTGGGTGGCGTTGGGGTGGAAGGCGGGTTGGGCGCGGCGGATGGCGATCAGGCGCTTGAGTTCGGTGAAAGCTTTGCTGTGGTGGCTGAGTGGGTCCGCCAGGGCGGCTTCCACGGCATCCAGCTGCCACTGGCCGCGATTAATAGAGCGGAAGCGGCCGGTGTGTTCTACCCGGGCATGGTCGTTTTCGGTGGCCAGCAGGCTGTGAATATAGAACGCAGGAATACCTTCCAGCGCCAGCATAATGGTGTGGGCGCAAAGGAATCGCTGTAACTGCCAGTGGTCTGCGCCACCCTCGGCGGTGCCTTTGAGGGCATCCCACAAGGCAATGTTCATTTCGTAGGGCTGGTCCCGGCCGTCGGCAGTGCGCCGGTAGGATACCTTGCCGCCGAAAGATTCCATGGTATTGATCAGCCGCTGCTTCTCGTCCTCGTCCAACAGGCCGTCGGTGGGCCGTAGGCCAACGCCATCATGGGAAGCAATGAAGTTCAGGTAGGTGGTGCCCATCTGCGCCGGCGGCATGCTCATCAGCCAGGTTTTCAGGTGTCGGCAATTGCCGGTGACCAGGGTATTGATCAGCAGTGGCGGTAACGAGAAGTTGTAGATTGCATGGGCTTCGTTGGCGTTGCCGAAATAAGTCAGGTTCTCCCGGTTGGGCACGTTGGTTTCGGTGATCACCACCGCATCCGGCGTGTGGTGCTCAATCAGCAGGCGCAGAATCTTAATCAGTTCGTGGGTCTGCTGCAGGTGAATGCAGGGCGTGCCCGGTTCTTTCCACAAGAACGCCACCGCATCCAGCCGGAAGATCCTGACCCCACGTTCCAGGTAATAGTGGATAATCCGGGCAAATTCGATCAGCACTTCCGGGTTGGCGAAATTCAGGTCCACCTGGTCTTCGCTGAAGGTACACCACACATGGCGTTCGCCGTCGTCGGTCTGCACCGGGGTCAGCAGTGGTGACGTCCGGGGCCGCACCACCATGCTTAAATCGTCTTTCGGGTTGCCCTCAAAGAAGTAATCCTTGCCCGGCCCCACGCGCTTGCGAAAATTCTCGAACCAGCGGCTGCGGGCCGACATATGGTTGATCACCAGGTCTGCCATCAGCTTATAGTCCCCGGCGATGGCTTCGATGTCGTTCCAGCCACCGTGGGACTCGTTCACCGCCAGGTAATCCATCACCGAAAAACCGTCGTCCGAGCTGTACGGAAAAAATGGCAGGATATGCACGGCGCTGATGACATCCCGCAGGCTGTCATCCAGAAACCGTTTCAGAGTCACCAATGGCTTCTCATCTGGCTGCTGAACGGTATCGGCATAGGTGATCAGCACGACGTCCGATGGGTCCCAATGGTTCTGGTGCGCCGGCGGCGCCTCGGCATCGGGCACCAGTGCCATGGCATCCATTAATTGCTCTGCCACAAAGGCACAGTCCACCGCCGGGTAGACCACTTCCAGCATGGCCACCAGTTTGCTGCCCAGAGTCTGGTTCATGGCCGGAACTCCTGGTTATCCAGTTCCACCGCTTCCAGCAACTGCTCCCGGATATCCGGAATGGCGCTGGTTACCCGGTTCCAGCTCGGGATGAACGGCGTGTCCATGGGGTTGTCGAGGAAATAGGCGCCGGCGCGCATCACGTTCTGGGCGAACAGCTCCACCGCTTTCTCTTCCTTGTGGCGATCGAAACTCAAACCATTGATGATGGCATCGTTCTGATAGGTTTCCACAAAATCCAGGGCAATACGGAAGTAGCTGGCCTTGATGGTGCGGAACTTTTCGTTAGAGAAAATCTCACCGTTGGTGGCCAACTTACGGAACAGCGCCTTGGAGATATCCACGCTCATCTTGGACAAGCCACGGCTGGCGTCTTCCGGTGACAGGTCCTGATGCTTGTGGTCATAGACATCCGCCACATCCACCTGGCACAGGCGATTGGTGGCGTAGTTGCGTTTCATTTCAGACAAGACACCAATTTCCAGGCCCCAGTCACTGGGAATGCGCAGGTCGTTGATGACATCGGTGCGGAAGGAGAACTCACCCGCCAGCGGGTAGCGGTAGCTGTCCAGATAATCCAGAAAATCGTTCGGCCCACACACTTTTTTAAGTGCGCGAATCAGCGGCGTGACCAGCAGGCGGCTGACCCGGCCATTCATGCTGCCGTCCGCCACCCGGGCATAATAGCCTTTGCAGAACATGTAGTTGAAACCAGGGTTGGCCACAGGGTAGATCAGGCGCGCGAGCAAATCCCGGGAATAGGTCAGGATGTCGCAATCGTGCAGCGCCACGGATTTACTCACGCCCGAGGCCAGTACATAGCCAAAGCAATACCACACGTTGCGGCCCTTCCCCATCTCCGTCGGTGCCAGGCCCTGTTCCCGCAGCTTCATATCAAGGGCACGCAGCCGGGGGCCGTCGTTCCAGAGCACCTTGAACGGCTGCGGCAGCTCGGAAAAATACTCCAGAGCACGGCGGTACTGGGGTTCATCAGCGCGGTCCAAACCGATCACAATCTCGTCCAGGTAGGGAACCTTGGTCAGCTCCTGGACGATGTTTTTAAGCGCGGCCCCCTCCAGCTCCGAGTACAGAGACGGTAACACCAGAGACATAGGCCGGGCTTTACGAAAGCTCATCAGGTCCGCTTCAACATCTTCCACGGGGCGGCGCACAAGGTTGTGCAGGGTGGTGATAATGCCATTCTGGTAAAAGTCGCCCATGGCGGCTCCTCCTTTACTGGTAGCCGTACTCAAAGAGCAAATTGAGCACGCATTCATTCCAACCCTCCGGGCCGGGCTTGAGGGAGCGCATGGCGTGCCGGGACGACGGCAACTGAACCTGGTCACTGTTCACCCCGCGAATCACCACCGGTACGTCGGCGGCCTCCAGCATGCTCTGGTCGTTGGGGCTATCGCCCAGAGCGATGCTCACAATGGGTGCTTCGCCATAGTGCTCCTGATAACGCTTCAGCAAGAACCGGGCCCCCTCCGCCTTATCAAAGGTGCCCATGGCATGCCAGAAGCGCCCGCCCTGCACCAACTTCAGGCCCGCCAGCTCAAGCGCCGCGCGGAATTGCGCCAGCTCTTCCTCCGTGCCATCCCACACCAGAGGCACCGTTGCCAAACGCTGTTTCGCCCGGGCCGCCTCCGTTACTGTCAACCGGGTGAGCGCCGCCACCTGCTCCGCAGACAGGTCATCAAAGCTCCGAAACCGTGCACCGCTTTTCCTTTGCACCAAAAGAGTGCGAACAACCTCCTGATAAGACCGGCCAACATGAACCACTTCTTCCTCCGCATTGCCCAGGCAGCCAGCAGGAATCACCACCGCCGCGCCGTTCTCCGCAATAAACGGCCCCCGCAGCCCCATCATGCTTTGCAACTCACTGATCTCCGCCGCCGTTTTGCTGGAATTGAAAATCAACGGAATGCCATTGGCCCCCAACCGCGCCATCGCCGGCTTCGCCGCCCGCCAGCTATAGCTGTCGTGATCCAGCAAGGTGCCGTCCAGATCCGTAAAAACAATCAACCGTGGTTGCATTTCCCCACCCCGCTCTGCAATGTAACTGGGGTCAGACCCCAAGACATTTGATGCGGTGAAATGTTCTGGGGTCTGACCCCAAATTAGATTCAAGAAGCAGGCCAGACTATGAACACGAATGCTTTCAAGGTGGAACACCGTTATCTGGAATTGCCGGACAGCTTTTATACGCCGGTGAAGCCGACGCCTTTGTCGCAGCCGGCGATGGTGTGCTTTAACCACAAATTGGCAGAACAGATGGG
This sequence comes from Marinobacter sp. LQ44, assembly GCF_001447155.2. NCBI lineage: Bacteria > Pseudomonadati > Pseudomonadota > Gammaproteobacteria > Pseudomonadales > Marinobacteraceae > Marinobacter > Marinobacter sp. LQ44. Next base: position 876,025 of record NZ_CP014754.1, read on the forward strand.
GTTTCATGTTCAGGATGAGGCCGAGTGGGCCGGTGTGGGTGCCGGGGCGGAATTGCTAGAGGGTATGGACCCAGTGGCGATGAAGTACACCGGGCACCAGTTTGGCGTGTACAACCCGGAACTGGGCGATGGCCGGGGCTTGTTACTGTGGGAAACCGTGGCGCCAGACGGCACCCGCTGGGACTGGCACCTGAAAGGGGCAGGCACCACGCCCTACTCCCGCTTTGGCGATGGCCGGGCAGTGCTGCGCTCCACTATTCGCGAATACCTGTGCTCGGAAGCCATGCACGGTCTTGGCATTCCGACCACCCGCGCCCTGTTTATGATCAGCGCGAAAGACCCGGTGCGCCGGGAATCCATCGAAACCGCCGCCGCGCTGATGCGAGTGGCGCAAAGTCATATCCGTTTCGGCCACTTCGAATTCGCCGCCCACCATGAAGGCCCCGAGGCACTGAAAACCCTGCTGGAACACGTGATCACCCTGCACTTCCCGCACCTGATCAGCTTACCGGAAGAACAGCGCTATCAACGCTGGTTTGAAGAGGTGGTCGAGCGCACCGCCCGGCTGATCGCAGACTGGCAGGCGGTTGGCTTCTGCCACGGCGTGATGAACAGCGACAACATGTCCATCATCGGCGACACCTTTGACTACGGCCCCTACGCCTTCCTGGACGATTTCGACGCCGGCTTCATCTGCAACCACACCGACGAGGGCGGCCGTTACGCCTACAACCGGCAGCCCCAGACAGGCTTTGTGAATTGCCAGTACCTGGCTAACGCCCTGCTGCCAATCATGGATGAGGACCACGTGCGCCGCGGCCTGCGCCGGTACGAAACCACCTACAACGAACATTTCAAAAACAACATGAGGGCGAAACTGGGGCTGGAGGAAACCGACGACTCAGACATGAGCCTGATCATGGACACCTTCAGCATGCTGCATGAACACCGGGTGGACTACACACGCTTTTTCCGGGGCATCTCCAACCTGCACCGCCACGGCAACGCCCCGGTGCGGGATCTGTTTGCAGACAGAAGCGTGGCCGACGAATGGCTCGAACGTTACGAGGCCCGCCTGCAAACCGAAACCCGCGCCCACGACGAACGGGAATACGCCATGCGCCAGGTGAACCCCAAATACATCCTGCGCAACTACCTGGCCCAGCAAGTCATCATGGAAGCCCAGAACGGCGACTACGCGCCCCTGAAAGAGCTGTTAAAGGTGCTCGAGAACCCCTTCGCCGACCAACCCGAATTCGAACACTACGCCGCCCTGCCCCCAGACTGGGGCAAACACCTCAACATCAGCTGCTCCTCCTGAAGTTGGGGTCAGACCCCAGAACATTTGACGGGGTGAAATGTCTTGGGGTCTGACCCCAAATTATTTTATGAGGGCATCCTCGGTGTCTTTTACGGGAGCCAGGGCGTCGAGCCTTGCGCCGTGGCGCATCATGTAGATAACCAGCAACACAGCTGGTATGCCCATGATGGCAGAAATTGTAAAGAACTCGGCGTAGCCGAAACTGGCCACGACAATACCGGAGAAACCGCCAAGGAACTTGCCGGGCAAGGTCATCAGAGAGCTGAAAAGCGCGTACTGGGTCGCCGTGAAGGACGCGCTTGTCATGCTGGATAACCAGGCGATCAGGGCGACATTAGCCATGCCACCACTGAGGTTATCGGCACTCACCACCACCGCCAGGGTCATCATGTTAGGCGGGTAATTGGCCAACCATACAAACAGCAGGTTGGTGGCGGCCGTCAGAATAGCGCCCGCCAGCAGGATATTGCGCACGCCATAACGAACCACCAGCACGCCGCCAACCAACGACCCCATGATGGTCATGAAGAAACCGAAGATCTTGGTGACATCGGCCACCTGGGTTTTGCTGAAGCCCATGAAATCCAGGTAAAACGGGTTGGCCATAACCCCCATAGCAATGTCGGAAATTCGGTACACCGCCACCAGTAGAAGAATGGCAATCGCCATTTCTTTGTAACGACGGAAAAAGTCCAGAAACGGCCCGGCAATAGCGGCATAAAACCAGCCCGCCGCCCGGGCAATGGCGGGGGGAAGGTGACCGCGCTTGCCGGCCTCTTCCTCGATCTTGTGTGCGATGTCCTGGGCAGCCGCATAGTGATTGACCCTTGGCTCCCGCACGATCAGTACCGTGGCGGCACCCACACCCACCAACGCGGCCATCACCTGATAAGATACCTCCCATGACCAGTACTCTGCGAGATACAGCGCCCCGGCCCCTGCCACCAGAAGCGCCAATCGATAGCCAAAGATATACGTTGCCGCCAGCGCTGCCTGCAATCGCTCCTCGGCGATCTCAATGCGGTAGGCGTCAATCGCGACATCCTGAGTGGCAGAGGAAAACGCCACCAGCAAGCCAAACAGAGCCAGAGTTTGTGGCGCCGCCACCGGGTCTACATTGGCCATCAGGTACAACCCGGTGGCAATACCGGCCTGGGCCAGCAAAATCCAGCTTCGGCGTTTGCCAAGCAGCCTATCCAGTACCGGCAGCTTCAGGCGGTCCACGATCGGAGCCCAGAACACCTTGATGGAATAGGTAATCCCAAGCCAGCTGAAAAACCCGATGGTGGCGGTTTGCACCCCCACATCCGCCAGCCGGGCATTAAGTGTTGAGAACACCAACAAAAACGGCAAGCCGGCGGAAAAGCCCAGGAACAGCATCGCCAGCACTTGCCAACGGGTGTAGACGTAGAGCGTGTCTAGAATCAGGGTAAGCAGGTTGCGGATGATAAGCTAAACTCCTTGGTGCAACAGTCGGGGCCTACCCCCGGGCCTGAGTGATCAATCGCGAAAGTTGTTAAACTGCAGCGGAATATCCAGCTCCGCCTCGCGCAGCATGGCAATGGCTTCTTGCAGGTCGTCCCGCTTCTTGCCGGTTACCCGCACCTTGTCGCCTTGAATGCTGGCCTGAACCTTCATTTTCTGGTCTTTGATCATTTTCACGATCTTCTTGGCCATATCGGTTTCGATACCCTGCTTCAGGGAAAAATGCTGTTTCACCAGCTTGCCGGCCTTGCTCTCACCGTCTTCCGCCAGGGCGCGGGCGTCAATGTTGCGTTTGGCGAAGGCCATGCGCAGAAGATCAATCAGTTGCTCCAGCTGGAATTCCTGCTCGGCGCTGACGGTAATGCGCTTGTCTTCCAGCTCGATATCCGCCTGCACGTTTTTGAAGTCCCAGCGGTTACCCAGATCACGCTTGGCCTGATCCACCGCGTTGGTGACTTCGTGCATTTCAATTTCTGAAACAATGTCAAAAGAAGGCATGGTCGTTATTCTCCAAAGGGCACACGGGGGTATACTGTGGCGACATTAAAAATACCGGATGTTCCGAAACCGCCAAAGCATACCAAGAGCCGCGGCGAACCGCATCTGACAATGGACTGGTAAGAAGTAGACAAACGATGCCAAACCTGGACCTACCCATACTCGTAGTAGACGACGCAAAATTCAGCAGTATGGTGGTCGGCCGCACCCTGCGAAATGCCGGTTACCGCGATATACGCATTGCCAACAACGCGCCAGACGCCCTGAAGCTGATGGAACAGCGCCAGGTCAGCGTGTTGATTGCCGATTGGCTGATGCCTGAAATGGACGGGCTACAACTGACTGACCACGTGCGCCAGCAGGATGAGCAGGACAACCACTACACCTACGTGATCCTGCTTACTGCGCGCGAAAGCGTGGAAGCACTGTCGGAAGCTTTCGACCGGGGCGTGGATGATTTTATCTACAAGTCAGACATGACCAAGCAGCTGATCCCCCGAATCTTTGCCGCCGACCGAATGGCCGACCGCCAGAACACCTTGCTGCGGGCCAACGCACTGCTGGTCGAAAACAACCGGGAGCTGGAATCGACCAACATCATCGACCTGGAAACCGGCCTGTGCAACAGCAAGTATGCCCGCCAGCGCCTGCAGAAAACCCTGCGCCATGCGGAATCCCGAGGCGGTTCCACCTCCTACGTGATGTGCGGCATTCGTAACTGGCAAGACCTGAAACGCAAGCACCCACCCAGCGTGATGAGCGAATTGGCCACCGGCATCGCCCGCCGCCTGAGCACCCTGATTCGCCCCATCGACGCCCTGTGCCGTGTTGGCGACAACCAGTTTGCCATCGTCTCCTACTTCCCGAACAGCGACCATTGCTCCACCACCGCGTTCCGGCGAATTTTTGATGGTATCAACCACAAGGCCCTGAAAACCACCGCAGGCTTTATCTCGGTGGAAGCCGGCATGGTGCTGTGCCGCGCCGACGCCCAGGACGGCACACCCTCGGTGCAGGATATGGAACGGGCCGCGGTACAAGGCCTGGTAGACGCCTACGAAACCCGCCGCTTTACCGAAACCAAACCCGAGATACGGGAAGGTGTGTAGCCCTCACAAACGGTAACAACGGGACACAGATCACAAACAGACAGGAAGGGCACGAGGGCTTATTCTGAAACCGTGGAATCAAGCAGTATCCGCCCATGGCGGAGGAGCCGAGTAGTAACTCCGCCGTATTATGGGGCCTGACTCCACAGGATTAACGAATTTTTCAGGCACTTTCGTTCTTTCCAAATTTCTTAAGCCAGCTCTCGTAAGCTGGCTTTTTTATTGGTTTTCCGGGTCTGTCCCCGAACGGGGACTGACCCACCTTTGCCCGTCCTTGCCACTTAACTCGAACCCATGGGGCCAAGATGGGTCAGTCCCCATGCGGGGACAGACCCTTAGGGACAGCCCTTGGGAGTCCCTAATCCAACCACGAGTGGGATTGTGTAAAAGTGGGTCAGACCCCTTTGGGGTCAGACCCTGTAAGACCCCTTCGATAATCCCCAGGCGTCTTCCCAGCAGCCGCCTTAAACTTCCGGTGAAAAGACGTGGTCTCGCTATACCCCAACCTCAGCGCGATGTCGGGAATGCTCATATCGGTATTCCGCAAATAGTCCTCCGCCATCTGCTGGCGCACGTCATCCAGTAGCTTCTGGTAGGAAACGCCTTCCTGGCTCAGTTTGCGCTGCAGGGTGCGGCTGGTCATGCCCAGGTCTTCGGCGATCATGTCTTGCCGGGTCACGCCGCTGGCCAGTTGTTTCTGGATGCCTTGCTTCACTCTGGAGGTCAGGTCGGTATCGGTATCCAGCAGGGCCAGCTGGGACAGCGCATGGGCTTCAAGGGTCTTGCGCAGCAACGGGTCTGGTTGGCGGAGGCGGGTGGCCAGTAGATCCTGAGGCATGGTCACCACATTCTCCGGCGCTTCGAACTCAACGGGGCAGCCCCAGCGCTCCTGATAAGCGCTCTCATAGTCAGGGCCTGGCGAGGAGCGTTTCAGGGCAACCCGGATTGGAGAAGCGTTATCGTTATCTGCCAGCCAGCGAGCATAGTTAATCCAGGAGGAAAAAACGTTATCCACCACCTGGGGCCACACCACCGGGTCGGTAAAGTTGCAGGTCCACACCAACGACACTTCATTCCCCTTCATCCGAAGGCCGGTCGTGCCCATGTCCCCTACCAGTTTTTCATAGGGCGCAATGCGGGTAACCGCCTCCCCCAGCGTGGCACAGCTCATGGTGATATAGCCAAGCACACTGTAGGAACCGGGCTGAACGAAATCACCGGTTTCCAGGCCAAGGATGGGATTGCCGGATGCTTCGGCCAACAGGTGAATAAACGTCTGCAACTGCTCGCCCTTCAGGCGGCCGTCATCGGTATCAAGGATATTCGGTTCAAGGCCGGCTTTGCTGAACAGCTCTGAGGTGCTGATGCCCTTGGCATCGGCATAGCGAACGTATTGACGCAGGGCGGCTACAGAGGCGGTTCCAAGAGGGGTCATGACGACTGCTTTGGTTGTTGATTTTATGCAGCGAGTATAACCGAAAATGGGTAGGGCTGGGGTGTTATGGGGTTTGTCCTCAGGGTCTGTCCCCGCATGGGGACTGACCCATTTTGGAACCAATGGGTTCGAGTTTCGGGGCAAGGACGGGCAAAGGTGGGTCAGTCCCCCAAGGGTCTGCCCCCGCATGGGGACTGACCCATTTTGGAACCAATGGGTTCGAGTTTCGGGGCAAGGACGGGCAAAGGTGGGTCAGTCCCCCAAGGGTCTGTCCCCGCATGGGGACTGACCCATTTTGGAACCAATGGGTTCGAGTTTCGGGGCAAGGACGGGCAAAAGTGGGTCAGTCCCCGTTCGGGGACAGACCCTTGGGACAGAGCTTACAGCTTCCGGCCTTTCCCAGCCGCAATGCGCAACCGCAGCGCGTTCAGCTTGATGAAGCCTTCGGCGTCTTTCTGATCATACGCACCCTGGTCTTCCTCAAAGGTGGCAATCTTTTCGTCGAACAGGGAGTCGTCAGACTTCCGGCCGACTACGTCCACGTTGCCCTTGTACAGCTTCAGGCGAACGGTGCCGTTCACGTAGGTTTGGGTCTGGTCGATCAGGGCCTGCAGGGCTTCGCGCTCCGGGGACCACCAGTAGCCGTTGTAGATCACCTCAGCGTAGCGGGGCATCAGGCTGTCTTTCAGATGCGCCACCTCGCGGTCCAGGGTGATGGACTCAATGGCGCGGTGGGCGCGCAGCATGATGGTGCCGCCCGGGGTTTCATAGCAGCCACGGGACTTCATGCCCACGTAGCGGTTCTCTACGATGTCCAGGCGACCAATACCGTTGGCACCGGCTACCTTGTTCAGGGTTTCCAGCACCTCATGGGGCTTCATGTCCTGGCCATCGACGGCAACAATGTCGCCCTTCTTGTAGGTCAGCTCCACGTACGTGGGCTTGTCTGGCGCAGCTTCCGGAGACACGCTCCAACGCCACATATCTTCCTCGGGTTCCGCCCAGGGGTCTTCCAGGTTGATGCCTTCGTAGGAGATGTGCAGCAGGTTGGCGTCCATGGAGTACGGGCTCTTGCCCTTCTTCATTTCCACCGGGATGTTGCGCTCTTCACAGTACTTGAGCAGCTTCTCGCGGGAGTTCAGGTCCCACTCACGCCAGGGAGCGATCACCTTCACGCCCGGCTTCAGCGCGTAGGCACCCAGCTCGAAACGCACCTGGTCGTTACCTTTACCGGTAGCACCGTGGGAAATCGCATCGGCGCCGGTTTCATTGGCAATATCGATCAAACGCTTGGCAATCAGCGGGCGGGCGATGGAGGTACCCAGCAGGTACTCGCCTTCGTAGATGGTATTGGCGCGGAACATCGGGAACACGTAATCGCGCACAAACTCCTCGCGCAGGTCCTCGATGTAGATTTCCTTAACCCCCAGCGCTTCGGCTTTCGCACGCGCCGGCTCCACTTCCTCGCCCTGGCCAATATCGGCGGTAAAAGTTACCACCTCACAGTTATAGGTATCCTGCAACCACCGAACAATAACGGAAGTATCAAGACCACCGGAATAGGCCAGCACCACCTTTTTAATATCAGACATGCCCTTGCTCCAGACTGAACAGAATGGATGTGTTGAAAAGAAGGGCAACATTGTACGGGATGGCGGGGGGAATGGCTATAAAGCCCCTACCCTGCCAAAGGATAGGGGCGCCATGGGAGGTAATTGTGCGAAGTTAGCCAGCGGCTTGGGATTGCTGGCCGACAACTTCTTCGCGAATACCATCCCAGCCGTCCTTCACAGAACGCAACAGGTTCAGCACTTCATCCAGCTTGGCAATGTCATTCTTGGCGCTGGCTTCCAGTAGAGTGCGCTCCATGTAGTCGTAAAGCCCTTCCAGCCGCGCTGCCAAATCACCACCTTTCTCAAAATCCAGGAACGCGCGCAGACCGCCGATGATTTCAATAGCCTTATTGAGCAACTGGCCCTTGGCCGCATAATCCTTGGCCTGGATCTTAGACTTGGCCATATTGATGCGCTCAATCGCCCCGTTATACAGCAGCTGAATCAGCTTGTGCGGGTCTGCATCGGTGATGCTGGTTTGGGTATTAACGCGCTGATACGCCTGTAAACCGTTCATATATAACCTCGTTTCACCGTTGTCCGGTATGCCATGGTTGGCTGGCCAACCATCAGTATAGCTGACTTAATCGTTTTGCCTGTTCGGCGCCAGGGCCGCCAGCTGCTGGCTCACGTAATCTCGTGTGCTGTTCAGCTGGGAGATCAGGGAGTCGGCAGCGCTGAATTGCTTCACCAGGCGTTCCTGATAGCTTTCAATCCGCAAGTCCAACTTGATCCGGTCTTCCTGGATGCGCTCCAGGTCCCGGTTCAGGGCGTCAGTACGGGAGCTCAACGCACCGTCTGCCCCCAGAATGCTGGTAATAGCATCTACCGCCCGCTCGCTCACGCCCTCGATGAACTTCACCGACCCGCGATTACCAACGTCACCGCCGGTAATGCGCACCTGCAGGCCGGCGGCATCGCCACCGGCACTGTTTGCCAGGAACAGCACCTGGCCGTCGCCCTGGGCAGTCTGGCCGTTAATGGTGCCCTGGACATCCTGGCCGGCGGTGCCGGTGGCGGTGTTCAGCCCCGTGACGTTGTTCAGCCCGGTCAGGCTTACGTTAGACTCGCTACCAAAGCGGTTAGACGTGAACGTCAGCCCTTCGGTGGCATCATAAGCGACTTGAACCGAGCGACCCGCCGCGCTCAGCGCCGCGTTTTCTCGTAAGGCTGTTTGAATGGCTGCGGCGAAATCTGCACCGGAATAGTTGCCGGCCGCAATGGATACGGTTGCGGTGGTTTCACCATCCACCCGGAAGGTGAAACTGTTATCCGCTTGAACCTGAATCGCATCTGCAGTGTTTGGGACAGAGTAATTAAGGCTGCCCCGCGTCGCCATCTGGGTAACATTAATGCTGTAATCACCCGGGCGAGTATTAGAGCCACTACGAACAAACTCCACCTGGGAATCACTGGTTCTGCCCTGCTCGGCAAACAGAGCGGTGACATCATCCGGGTTTTCCCGAAGCTGCTGCTGAAACTTCTGACTATCAAACTGCAGCTCACCGGTGCGGAAATCCGTGCCAATGCCCACATCCGCCAGGCTGCGAACGCTGGCGTTTTCCAGCCCGGGAATGATATCTGTCAACACTCGCTTCAACTGGCTCTGGATATTCCGAACCGTGGAATCCCCGGTCAGAATACTGCCCTGCCCCGTCTCGCTATCAAATGAAGACAGCTCACGGATGGTGCCCTGCAGCTCGTTGAACTTGTCTACGAACGCCTGAACACGCTCGGCAACCGCCGCCGTGTCCTGCTCCACTTTGATCGTGGACTTACCCTCACCGGTAATGTTGAAGGTCAGCCCATCCACCACATTTTCAATGGTGTTGGTGGCACGGCGAATTTCCACGCCGTTGATTTCCATCACCGCATCACTCGCCGCAATGGTCTGGCGCATGCCATCCATGTTGACGGGATCTGCCGTATCGAAAGCGAACCGGTTTAATCCCGGGGCAGCACCATCTTCCGTAACGGAAATATTCACGGCATTGGCTTCACCGGTCTCATCCGCAGACAACACCAGTTGGAAACCGTTGCCGGTATCAATCACACCGGCAGACACGCCCGCATTGGCCTCGTTAATGGCATTCGCCAGGCCCTGCAGGGTGTCGTTGGAGGAATCGATGGTGATGTTGGTGGTCTTGTCACCCACCTGAAGCGCCATGGTGCCACGGCCAACGCTGGTGGCATCCCGGTCGGCGAACACATCCCGGCTGGCCAGGGCCTGAGACTGCGCCAGACTTTTCACGTCCAGGCTGTAAGAGCCGCGGCTGGCCTTGCTGGCATCCACCGACACATCAATGTTGCTACCCGAGGAAGTGGCCGAAAACGACTTCATCGCATCCGCAGAACCGAGCTGACGCATAGGCAGGCGCAGCTCCGTAACAGCGCTGCGCAACTTGCCATAGGCAGAAATAAGCGCCTCTGTACGCTCTGTTCTTTGATCCAGCCGAACTTCCGTGGGCCTGCGCTCTGCAGCCACCAACTGGTCGACAAGATCCGACGTCAAAACGCCGGAGCCGATACCTAACGATGAAATACTGGCCATAACCGTGCCTCCTCAGGGGGGCGGAATCTCTGTACTGATCAGTTTATCGGCAGCAGGCGGCAAAACTTTGCCTCTTTTGCCCTAAATATAGAACCGATTTGTAACTGTGTGTATCTAAACTTTTTTAGCCACGGACGACACGGACATTCACGGACAAGAAACGAAACCGAACTGCTTGACCGTCCGTGTTAGTCCGTGTCGTCCGTGGCTAAACCAATCCTTTCAAACGCGAACACCGCCGGCTCCTCTCAGAGGCGGCGGTGCTGAAATACCGTCGTTTTCATCCGCGCAAAAGCGGCAAGCTTTTACACCTTGATGTTAAACAACGTCAGCGGTTCGTCCTGCTGCAATTTTTCTGCCAACCTCATTGCCACTTCATCCGGGATCTGGCGGATGACTTCCTGGGTTTGCTGATCAACCACCTTTACGATGGTCTGGCCCATTTCATTATCCACTTCAAACTGAAGATCCCGCTGCACGGTTTGAACAAAGTCGTTCAACTGGCTAACCGCCTCATTCAGCTCCTTGCGCTGCTCTTCATTACGGGCCTGCAGCTTTTCAGCCTGCGAAGCCTGTTGAGCAACCTGGGGAGCCTGCACCTGGCGGGTACCGGCAGCCGAAGCTGCAAGGTCAGGGGCGTTCCGGCCCTCGGCCTGAGATGACGACAGTGCCTTGGCCGGAGCCTGGGCGCCGGAGCGCACCAGTTTCAGGTCCGGGCTGTTCAGGTTAACGTCATTCATAGCTTTACCTCGCTATCCTTCAACGGCGGAAAGCCGGAACCCGAAGGTTCCGGCTGCAACCGCTATGCCCCTTACTGCAGGAGGGACAGAACCTGCTGAGGACGGGCGTTCGCCTGAGCCAGCACGGAGATACCGGCCTGCTGCAGTACCTGGGATTTAGCCAGGTTGGCGGTTTCTGCCGCGAAGTCAGCGTCCAGGATACGGCTGTTGGAGGCGCTGAGGTTCTCGACCGAGGTGCTCAGGTTTGCGATGGTGGATTCGAAGCGGTTTTGGACTGCACCGAGCTCACTTCGGAAACTGTTCACTGTCTGTAACGCTGAGTCGATCCTTTTAATAGCATCGTTGGCATTAGCAACGTCGGTAACACTCAAGCTGGAGAGGTTACCAGTGGCCGCTGCAAGCTGGCCATCATCGAAACCTGCAACCGTCGGATCGTCACCGCCGATCGTGATATCTTCAAGCGCCTCAATTGTCACTTGTCCGCGGAGCACAGCGCCTGCGGCAGTACCGATTGTCAATGCGAGCCCGGACGTGCTTCCAGTCGCCGTAGCCGCAGCGGTTCCGACAGCCGTTGTCTCAGCAGTGATGGTAATGTTTTTGCCGTCCGCATTAGTCAGGATAACACCAGTAGAGTTGCTACTCGCAGTCAACCCCTCAATACCCTGCGCATTGATCGCGGCAGCGAGGCCTGCACTATCTAGCGAATTGGTGGAGCCGGCCGCAATGGTCTCAGTCACGGTGACAGCAGAGGCTGTGCCCACGCTGATCGACAATGAGTATACAGTGTCGTTACCAGAAGTGGCCGCAGCTCCATCAATCGCGGCAAACGTCACATCCTGTACGTTGGTTGCCGAAACAGAGGTCAGGCCCTGAACATTGGCATCTTTTATTGCCTGAGCCTTATCTTCCGCCGAGTCCGATGATGAGGCACCAATTGTAACAAAGTCTCCATCCCCCACCTTAATCTGCAAATCCCCAGCGGCGAGCGCAGCATCACTCACGTCAGCAGTACCAGTCATCGTGGCGAGAGACCCAATCTGCTGGAGACGAGTGCCCTGAGTAAAGTCAACACCAATCACTTCTCCGGCGTTAGCGCCGACTTGGAAGTCCTGCTGACCAAAGGAACCGTCAAGCACCTTCAAACCATTGAACGCGGTCTGCGTTGAAATACGCTCGACTTCAGCCAGTCGCTGCTGCACCTCGTCGTTAAGTGCAGCTCGATCAGAAGAGCTGTTGGTAGCGTTAGCCGACTGAACTGCGAGCTCGCGAATCCGCTGGAGGTTGTTAGTGATCTCATTAAGAGCACCTTCAGCAGTCTGCGCCAAAGAGATGCCGTCATTGGCATTGCGGGTGGCAACGTTCAAGCCAGAAATCTGGGACTGAAACCGCGTCGAAATCGCCAGACCCGCAGCGTCATCCTTCGCGGAGTTAATACGAAGACCTGAGGACAGACGCTGCAATGCTTGGTCGTTCATCCCCTGAGACTTACTGAGTTGGTTCTGTGCGTTTAGTGACGCTACGTTGGTGTTGATACCGAGAGCCATAATGCTTCTCCTTCGACTGATGTCGTCATTTCATGGATGAGGCCTAGCGCTCGACTTACATGTTAAGAGCGCCACCCTGTTATCCTGATTAACGGCACTGAGCCAAATTGCTTTAGAAAAAAACTGAAGATTTTGTAAAGGAATGTAAAACCGGCAATCTCTTTCCCTTCGCCTCCCACAACACCCATCAGGTTTCAGACTCATAGCACCAGATAAAGTATTTAAAAACAAAACGATAAATCTATTTTAAAAAAACTGGCACACCCTTCGCTTAGTGACAACCAAGACGGTAACTCAACGAATTTCTGCCGAAGCGCACGATCCAAAATAGAGTCCTAGCTACCGGCAACTCTGAGCAAGGAGAATTGATATGCCTCAGGTGATTAATACCAACATTGCTTCATTGAACGCCCAAAGAAACCTGAATGCCTCACAAGGCGATGCAAACGTGGCACTGCAGCGACTATCCTCCGGCCTCCGAATAAATTCGGCCAAAGACGATGCGGCCGGCCTCGCCATATCCACACGGTTTCAGTCCCAAATTTCCGGTCTAAATGTCGCCCAAAGAAATGCTAGTGACGGTATATCCCTTGCACAAACTACCGAAGGAGCATTAAACGAAGTCATTAACAACCTGCAGCGCGTTAGAGATCTGGCAGTTCAATCTGCCAACGCGACCAACAGTGCGTCCGACAGAATCGCGCTTGATCAAGAGGTTCAGCAGCGAATCGAAGAAATACAGCGAATAGCTGAACAAACAAACTTTAACGGCCTGAAGGTTCTGGATGGGTCCTTCGGGGAGAAAACATTCCAGGTCGGCGCGAATTCGGGTGATACCATCAGCGTCGATTTGTCCCGTGGGTCTAGAGCCGATCAAATTGGCTCACTCGCATCTTCGGGCCCGCGCCAGATATCAGATGTTCCGTTAGCTGATGGTGATTTAACGATTTCTGTAGGACAAAGCGAAGCCTATCCGATACCTGGAACCGGAACAGACGCTTCTGCCGAAGCCACAGTAAATGCCATTGAACAGGCGAACATACCAGGATTACCTACTGTTTCGGCAACCAACGTACAGGATGTGACGTTTGCCGCGATTGATGGAGCTGCGGCCACTTCTGGTAACGACACTGTATACTCATTGTCGATCAGCGTGGGCACAGCCTCTGCTGTCACCGTGACTGAGACCATTGCGGCCGGCTCCACCAATTCGCTAGATAGTGCAGGCCTCGCTGCCGCGATCAATGCGCAGGGTATTGAGGGGTTGACTGCGAGTAGCAACTCTACTGGTGTTATCCTGACTAATGCGGACGGCAAAAACATTACCATCACTGCTGAGACAACGGCTGTCGGAACCGCTGCGGCTACGGCGACTGGAAGCACGTCCGGGCTCGCATTGACAATCGGTACTGCCGCAGGCGCTGTGCTCCGCGGACAAGTGACAATTGAGGCGCTTGAAGATATTACCATCGGCGGTAATGCGCCAGAGAATGCCGGTTTTCTCGCGGGTGGCGAAACCATTACTGCCTCGGGGAACCTTGAAGGTGTTGATATTCGAACCATGGCCGGCGCCAACGATGCAATAAAACGCGTTGATTCAGCGCTTACCACAATCAATGCTATCCGAAGTGAGCTAGGCGCCGTCCAAAACCGCTTCGAGTCCACGATCGCGAATCTAAGCACCACATCAGAAAATCTGAGCGCAGCAAACAGTCGAATTCGTGACGCAGACTTCGCTGCAGAGACTGCCGAGCTTGCTCGAACTCAGGTCCTTCAGCAGGCAGGCTTGTCGGTTCTAGCGCAAGCAAACGCGAGACCTCAGCAGGTACTCCAGCTCCTCCAAGGATAAGTTTCAGACAAAGCATAGCTCCGTAACGAGCCCTTCGGTACGGAGCTATTCCTTACGCCTGACTTATAACCATATGCTAAGATGACTCAAAACTCAGCAGCATCCCGGAGTTCGCAGTGATTAAAAACAAAGCCCTGGAATTTGTTCGTCGTCGCGAAAACAACCTCCTTTTCTTCAAGAAATTTTACCCTGACATCTACCGTTACTACGCAAACTATACGCTGACCGAAGCTGAAGTCGTTATTAGCAACGTAGAAGACGAACTCGACCTTAATCTGGGAGAAGTATCTCTATATCAAGGACAAGGCAAACAACGAGCGCACCAAGGTGTCGAGCTCTTCAAGTCAACATTCGCGCACAATAAATTACTCCCATCGCTTCCCCCGCCTTGGCCCGGTGATTACCACCATCCTCGCTTCGCTCACCGCGCAATCGACCAGATCATCAGGAAATCACCATTAAACAAAGAAGACTTCAAAGGATACCCAATCCCAAACTTCTACCCATTGGTTGTTTTCCAAGGCGTGGGACTTGGCCTTCAAATTGAGGAGCTCGTCACAACAACGGATGTTGAAAACGCAATAGTGATTGAGCCTAATTTAGAAATTTTTGGTGCCAGCCTTCTAACGGTGGACTGGGCAAAAGTGTGCTCAACATTCCAGCGCGCGGGCCGATCCATACGCTTTTTAATTGGTGTCGAAAAAACGGAAGATGCGATCTGGCCAGCTCTGGTAAAACATTTGATGCACTTTACACCAATGTTCCCGGTAATGAACCTGTTCCTTAACGAGCGCGGGGACAAAACAATGGATGCAGTTGCAAAACGCATCAACCGTGAAGCGATCACAACTCTCACAACCTGGGGCCATTACGATGACGAGGTGCGCCAATTAAATAATGCACTTCATGCTTTTCATATGGGCGTTAAGGTCATACCCGAAATAAATTCCATTCCGTCAAGTATACCAACAATTATTGTTGGGAGCGGTCCATCGCTTGATGACCGTATAGATGGATTAAAATCCAATCGCGAAAACATAATCATTGTCAGTGCTGGGACGGGGCTGAGGGCCCTCATCGAGAACGATATTTATCCTGATTTTCATGTTGAGCTGGAGTCAGATTATCTGAACTACCGCGTGATCAGTTCTTATGATCAAAAGAAGCTCAAGTCCATCCGAATTATTGCCGCATCTCAGATCTGCCCATTAATTTGGGACCTGTTTGGAGAGCAGCGCCTGTACTTCAAGAAAGAAAACCCTATCGGAACGCTGTTCGGCTCGCCAGAAACAAGTATTGCTGGCGGCGCTCCAACCTGCACTAATGCTGCGATTGCATTGTGTACCCAGCTTGGGCTTCGCAACATCTTCCTTTTCGGAACAGATTTCGGATTTCGTGATCATGGAAGGCACCACTCCAGGCGATCCGTGTACATGGAGAGCGAGGACGAAACCATCGGTACAGAGCTTCAAAAGGGAGCGAACAAAGTCTTCCAACAAACGAATACCTTCAAGGTAAAAGGCGTAAACGATAGCGTAGTTTTTACGACTCCCATCTATTTCACCGCGAAAAGAGCCGTCGAAGGTCTTATTGAGGCAACGCTAGCAGTATCATCGGCCTATAAGTTTTTTAACTGCGCAGACGGCGCAGCGATTGAAGGCTCAACCTGGATAACCGAAGCTCAATTCAACGATGCGATATTAGATCTGGGTGATAAAAACGAGAGAGCTCGCGTTCTGAAAAAACTGTTCTGCAACGAATCACAAGCCATCTCACTCGAGAACTTAGAAAACACCCTCGACGTAACTTGTGAAAAGCTGAGTCAACTCGCAAAAAAAATTGAGGGAATGATAAAGAGCCAACGCGTCAGAGGGAAGAAAGACATTACGAGACTGTCCTCTGGAATCAGTCGCTACTTAGAAGGGGAATTAATTCAAAGCGATCCAGGGTTCTATTACATGATACGAGGCGCCGTCAGGCACCATCTCTATGCTGGGTTCGCACACGCCCTTGCCATGAACGACGAAGGCGATGTTGCGGCTTATCTCGATCGCTGGAAGAAGAGCTTTACAGATTCAATGGCCGCTCTACCCGAACACTTCAAATCTGTCACCAGTAAACGCTACTCACTGAATGATGATCCATGGGTTCGGCAATCCATTAACGACCCAGAATAGCGACCAAGGGTTGCTAAATCCAAGGGGATTTCCATAACTGGATCCCCTACCCCAAAACTGGCACACCTTTCGCAACACCTCCCTCAAAGCACGGCAAACCGTCAAAAAACGTAAGCGCCCATAAATTAGCACCTACATTCGGTTATCAAGATTGCCCACACTGATTTCCTCGTCAACATCAGGAGGAATCAGCATGACACACGCCGAACGCAAGCGTCTCTGGCAGCAACATATCGAAGACTGGCAGGCGTCCGGTTTGTCCGGCATGGCCTACTGCCAGCAGCAGTCACTGACCTATTGTCGCTTTGTTTACTGGCGCAAAAAGCTGGCTGAGCCGGAGACCGTGATTGCGGAGCGCCCGGCTGGGCTCTCTGGCTTTGCCAAGGTGGCGGCGTTGCCTGGCCCGAAATCGTCGGAAGGCTTAACCGTGTCGTTGCCCGGTGGTGTCTCGATCACCGGGCTGCACGCCGGTAATGTGGAGTTACTCGGTGCCGTGCTGAGGCAACTGTAATGCGCCATCGGTACCTTCGCCCCTCCTGGGATCTGCCAGAGATTTACTTGTATCGTCAGCCGATTGATTTCCGCAAGCAGGCCAACGGATTGGCACTGATTGTCGAGCAGGAGTTAGGCCATAATCCGTTCTCCGGCGCGCTTTTCGCCTTCACCAACCGGCAGCGCAACAAGATCAAGTGCCTGATGTGGGAAGACAACGGCTTCGTGCTCTACTACAAGTCTTTGGCTGAAGAAAAATTCAAATGGCCGGGCCCAGAGGATGAGCTGATGTCGCTGAACGGCGAGCAGATCAATTGGTTGCTGGACGGCTACGACATCACCCTGCTTAAGGGCCATAAAACTCTGTATTATGAGAGTGTTGGATAGCACTTTTTAAGTGTGTCAGGGCGTTGTTTTTGCTATAATTTCAGCATGAAAACAACGCCTGATAACACCTCCAAAACACCCGATTTCAGCGGTCTCTCCACCGCTGAAATGCTGGCTGTTATCAGCGATATGCAAGAACAACTGGCCGCAAAAGAAGCCGAGCTTCAGCAGCGCGACCAAGCGGCCAAAGCACGTGAAAGCTACATCGCCATTCTCGAAGAGTTGCTGCGCTACAAAAAGATCCAGCAATTCGCAGCCAGCAGCGAAAAGCAGCCCAGCCAGATCACTCTATTCGACGAAGCCGAACTGGAAGTCGGGATTGACGAGCTACGCGATGAGTTGCCTGAGGATGTTGAAGAGGCCGAGGCACCGCCGCGTTCCCGCAAACGCCGTCAACGTGGCTTCTCCGACACGCTCTTGCGTGAGCGTATTGAGCTGACCCTTAGTGACGAAGAGAAAGCCGGAGCCAGCAAGACCTTCTTCACCAAGGTGAAAGAAGAGCTGGAGTACATTCCCGCACAGTTGAAGGTGCTGGAATACTGGCAGGAAAAAGCCGTCTTCGAGCAGGGTGGCCAGGAGCATATTGTGGCTGCACCGCGCTCAGCCCACCCACTGGGCAAATGCATTGCGACCCCGTCACTGCTGGCTTACCTGATTACCTCCAAATACGCCGACGGCCTGCCCTTGTACCGCCAGGAGCAAATGCTCAAGCGCCTGGGACACGAAGTCAGCCGAACCAGCATGGCGCACTGGATCATCCGCCTGAACGACGTGTTCAAACCGCTGATGACCCTGATGCGGGAAACCCAGAATGGCAGTGATTACCTGCAAGCTGATGAAACCCGGATTCAGGTGCTCAAAGAAGACGGCAAGAAAGCCCAATCGGATAAATGGATGTGGGTGACCCGGGGCGGCCCGCCCGGAAAGCCCTCGGTTCTGTTCGAGTACGATCCCTCTCGCGGTGGCCAGGTACCGGTGCGCCTGCTGGATGACTTCCAGGGCATCCTGCAAGCCGATGGCTACTCCGGCTATGGACAGGTATGCCGCGAGAACAAGCTGACCCGCATCGGTTGTTGGGATCATGCCCGGCGCAAGTTCGTGGACGCGTCCCGGGCAGCGCCAGCCATGGGCAAAAAAGGCCCGCCCTCAAAAGCCGACGTGGCCCTGAGCCACATCCGGAAACTGTACGCCGTCGAGAAAGCCGCGAACGAACTGAGTGACGCCGAGCGCTATCGGGTGCGTCAGGAAAAAAGCCTGCCGCTGCTGAACACCTTCAAGGCTTGGCTGGAGAAAAACGCCAGCAAGGTGCTGAAAGGCTCGCTCACCCGCAAGGCGATGGACTATACCCTGAGTCAGTGGGGTACCCTGACGGGGTATTGTGAACGCGGCGATTTACAGATCAGCAACGTGCTGGCCGAAAACGCCATCCGGCCCTTCGCCGTCGGTCGTAAGGCCTGGCTGTTCGCCGATACCACCCAAGGCGCGAATGCCAGTGCCACCTGTTACTCGCTGATCGAAACGGCCAAGGCGAACAACCTGGAGCCCTCCGCTTACATCCACCATGTGCTGAAGCACATTGCCGAAGCGGATACCCTCGAAAAACTGGAAACATTGTTGCCCTGGAATGCTGAGTTGCCAGCTTCAAAAAAAGTGGCTCAGTACGATTAGGGCAAGTGGGTCGGTTTATTGGCGCTTACCCTTTGCCGCATCGAATCATGGCTGGTAACGAGGTGTTCCATGCACGTACAACATCACAACGCTCATCTTCCCCGCTCGGTTCAGGCCCAGGCGGCGCGGTTGGTTTTGCAGGCGAACCTGGCGTATGGGGAGTCCAACAGTAACGGGCTTTCCTATGAAGTCTGACCCCAAATTTCGCTTGCCTCATCCTAGCTACCATTAGCCAATAACGCCCCCACACGCTAAACTAAGTCAATTGAACTAAGCAGCACCGAAGGTGGTCTAGATGGAATCCGTCAACATGCACGAGGCAAAAACCCGCCTGTCTCAACTCGTCGCCCGCGCAGCCAAAGGCGAAGCTTTCATCATCGCAAAGGCGGGCAAGCCTGTTGCCAGGGTAACCGCCTACGATTCTCCTGAAGAGAGCCAACAGAGACGATTGGGTTTCTTGGCGGGCGAATTCAAAGTGCCGGACGATTTTGATCAGATGGGGCAAGACGAGATAACCGAGTTGTTCGGAGGGTGACATGAACCTTCTTCTGGATACTCACCTACTGCTCTGGGCCGCAGCGGAGCCAGATAAGTTATCCCCCGAAGCGGCAGCCATGATCAGTAACGAAAATAACAGGCTGTACTTCAGCGCCGCCAGTATCTGGGAAGTGGTCATCAAAAACGGCCTGGGGCGGCCAGACTTTCATGTTGACCCACATCTGCTCCGGCGCGGCCTGGTTGATAATGGCTATACCGAATTGGCAATTTCGTCACTGCACACCTTGGCCATTAGCCACCTGCCGGAAATCCACAAAGACCCATTCGACAGAATTCTCGTTGCCCAGGCCGAGACAGAGGGCTTCCTGTTGCTGACGGCCGATAATCTGGTCGCACGCTATCCTGGCCCTGTCCGCCAGGTCTAATTTGGGGTCAGACCCCAAGACATTTCACCCCGTCAAATGTCCGGAGGGCTGACCCCAATCTCCACGCCTTACCTAATCACCCCAACCAAGTTATGATAACTTTAACCTTCCACCTTCCTGAAAACGCATGAGGTAATCGCTATGCATCTTGACGAGCTTATCAGCATGGTCAGACGTTTGCCGCCGGCGAGACAACAGGAAGTCATCGATTTTGCGGCCTTTCTCGAACAGCGATACGCCGCCAAGAACAATCAGCAACAAACCGACTGGCCTGAGGAAGACTTCAAGGCCATGAGTGCTGAGCAAGCCATGCGAGGCATCGAGGATGAGCCAGAGCTCTATTCAGATAAAGATATTCAGGAGCATTGGCAGTGAAGCAGGCTGGTGATATCGCTTTGATGCCATTCCCATTCACTAACCTGGCCAACGCCAAAAAACGGCCTGTCCTGCTGTTACGAAAGCTGGATAACAGTCACGACGACTGGTTAGTTTGCATGATCTCCTCCCAGTTACATCAGTTCAATCCAGATCTCGACTGGAAACTCGACAGTACCCACCCAGAGTTCGTTGAGTCTGGCCTGAAGACCTCCAGTGTCTTCCGATTGTCAAGAGTAGCAGTACTCGATGGATCACTATTGCTGGGCAAACTTGGCGCTCTACCCGACACCAGACTGCAAAACCTCAAGCGCCGCTTGGCAGCCTGGATCACAGAATCCTGAATGACAATTTGGGGTCAGTCCCCAACTCCAGCCTTAGCAAACACCCCCTCAAACAAAGCCGTTCTCCGAAGCCGTTGCCCAGCCTCCTCGCGGAACAGCACTCGCTCCGGGTTCAGCTCAATCAACCCCAACAGCCGGAACAGGCGGATTACCCTGGAATCGAGCGCCCAGCGGGTTTGTTGTTCTTCGCTGGCATACGGCCGTGAGTGCGCCGAAAGAGGCAATTGCGGGAAGGCTGCCAGCATATCGTTTATGCAGCCATCAACCGGCAACCAGACGCCGCCTTTCTCTGCCAGTAACCACAGGAAGAAAGGACCGACGGTTTGTATATCGTCCAGCCCGTCGTAGTGGTCCATCCAGGCCCAGTTAAATTCGGAGAACGTGGCGGCCAGCATGTCCTGGTACAGGGTTAACCAGCCTTTTGTGTGGATGCGTTTGGCGGCAGACTTCTTCAGCAGCAGCCGGCCCTTTTCCTTTCGGGTGTAGCCGGCCAACTCCAGGAGCACACGGGTGAGCTGCACGCCAAGAATGTCTTCCTCGGAACGCACAGAACCGTATCCGGCAAACGGCACCACAACCTCCTCGCCGGCGGCCTCTATCATGGCCTTCACCTGCTTGAGCGGCAGGTTACCTTTGCCGGTCAGGCGAATGCCCTTCTCGCCCAGCTCGTTAACCAGTGCCTTTGCCATTTGCAGGATAGGTGCGGTATCCAGTTCCTGGTCAACCGTTTTTGCATTGGTCAGCGGCTTGAACACAGACGGGCAATGCAGCGGGCTTAGCAGCAGTTCATGCATCTGGCTGGGGCTCAGGCCATGGAAATCAGCAGGCGGCAGCGCATCAACGTCGCTCTCCGCAAACAGGGCATCCCGCTCTGGAAGCAGCTGATTGATCTCCTCCAGCTTCACAAACTCGGGATCAAACTCCCCGCCCCACCACTCCTTCACACCCTCGTGTTCCGGGTGCGCGGGGTCATGCATCGCATCCACAAACTCATAGTAGCCATGCACCCCACCCACATCCTCCGGCGGGCACTGGCGTGCGGCTTTTATACAACGGGGCAAGTGCCCTTCATCGCCTGCAGGCAGAATCTTCTCCAGCTTTACCTGGTGTTCCCAACTGTCGCCAAAATCATACTCATATTTGATGGCCTGGCCTTCCCGCGTCAGAACACTGCCCACCCGCAAGCGGGTTTCATCCCGAAACCCCATCATGTCATCTTCATCCTCCGCCGGGTCGCCAATCAGCCTGCCATCCGCCGCCTGAAACAAATGCAGATGCGACGCCCGCCACCCCATGGCAATCTGAATTATCCGGTGTAAATCCTGAAACGTCGCCTGCGGCGAAATCAGCAAGCGCCGCCAGATAGGCGGCCTGATGCCAGAAAGCGTGACCCTTACCTGATAAACACCCATACCCTGCGCACTCATAACCGCTCCTATTTTTGGGGTCAGACCCCAAGACATTTCGAGTCTGCAAATGTATTGGGGTCTGACCCCAAATTCAAACACCAAACTGGCACACCTTTCGCAACACCTCCCTCAAAGCACGGCAAACCGTCAAAAAACTGCAGACCTTTGCCGCATCGAATCATGGCTGGTAACGAGGTGTTCCATGCACGTACAACATCACAACGCTCATCTTCCCCGCTCGGTTCAGGCCCAGGCGGCGCGGTTGGTTTTGCAGGCGAACCTGGCGTATGGGGAGTCCAACAGTAACGGGCTTTCCTATGTGCAGCGGCTGAAGGCGCGGTTTGAATGCCGGGAGTATCTGGACCAGGCGCTGGCGCTGGAGCCGGAAAACGCGGCGGCCCTTGGACTGCTGGGCCGGGTGGAGATGGATGATGGCCAGCTGGAGAAAGCCCATGCGCTGTTCAATGCCAGCCTGAACAGCCAGCCTGGGCAAGCGCAGCAGTACTGCAACCTGGGTTATTGGGCGCTAAAGAGCGAACGGCCGGCTCTGGCGGAGGAATACTTCCTGCGGGCACTGGAATGCGACCGGCAATCCGCCGCCGCTTTCTGCGGTGTCGCCCACGCCAAGCGCTTGCAAGGGCAATTCGATGTGGCCTACCTGCATTACCGCAAGTTGCTGCAAACCGGCTCCCAGTGGGATTCAGTGTATTCCGGCATGCTTACCTGCGCACAGCACCTGCAGATTCACAAGGCAGACACCGACCTGGCGCAGGATGCCATCGCCCTGCTCCGCAAAGACGGGCTGCCGCACCAGGAAATCGGCCGGTTTGTCGGCGCCATCATCCAGCAGCAGTACGATCTGGATAACCCGAATGCCGGAGTCTTCCTGGATGCTGCCGCTGAAGACGAACTGCTGATTCTGGCCCTTCAGAAAACCCTGATGCCCAACGCCGCCGCGGAAGAACTGGTGGTGATGCTGCGCCGGGCGATCATGGCGGAAGTGGCGCAAACCGCCAGCCTGCGGGATGAGCTGCAGCCCCTGTGCCTGGCCATGGCCGAATACGCAGACCGCACCGGTTACGCCCTGGCCGCCGAAGACGATGAAGAGCGCCTGGCGGCCACGATCAACGACAGCATTGTGGCCCAATTCGCCGTGCGCGAACCGCAAGAGGCCCTGATTGGCTCGCTGATGATCAGCGCTATGTATGGTGCCCTGTTCCATCAAAGCTTTGCCATGCATTTGGGGCAATGGAGCCTGGTGGACTGGCCCCTGGCCATGCAGCCGATGATGGCCGCCAGCTACTACAGCCGCGCTGAGGAAGAAGCCATCAAACAGAATTTTGACGAGAAGGCGGAAGAACTCTGCCTGGCCAAAACCGACGTGCCGCAAGCCTGGCCGGCATGGAGCCAACTAGCCTACCGCACCGAAACCAGCCTGAAAGCCGTGATGGCCCAGGAACTTGGGCTAAATACTGATAACCTGCCCGCTACCCTGCGCATTCTGGTGTGCGGCGCCCAGTCCGGCCAGCGCGCCATGGAACTGGCGCAGTACCTGGACGATGTAGAAGTGATCGCGGTGGACGAATCCCTGGCCAACATCGCCAAGGCCACCCGCATGGCCCAAAGCCTGAACATGGACAACATCGTGTTCTGGCCCTGGTCCATCGCCCAGCGCTTCGTGGCAGATGGCCATCAGGTCCATTGGGTGGAAGTAGGCCGCCTGCCTTCACCGGCCATGACCGAACTCTCCCTGGCAGCGCTCATCAACAGCGCTTCCATTGCCGGTGCCGTGGTGCACATGCACACCAGCATCGCCGAGCAAACCGCCGGCGACAAACAGATCCGCCGACTCATTGCGGAACACCAACTGCAACCCACCCGCACCAGCCTGCGCCAGCTACGCCGTATGGTACTGGCGAACAAACAAGACGCAGTGTGGGCCAACCTGCTGAAAGACGACGACTTCTACAGCCTCGGCGGCTGCCGCGACCGCTGGTTCCGCCCACAAAACGCCGCCCAGCTCAAAGAACTGCTGGCGCTCGTGAGCAACGAAGTGGAATGGAAACTGGTCAAAGCTCGCGACGAAGACGGCCACAGCCTGGCCACAGCCCCGGTACAACGCCAAATACAGGCGGAAGCTCTGGGCAGCGAAGTGCAAAGCCTCATGGGCCAGAACCTCAGCGTCTACTTCCAACGCCGCAGATAAACGTTGGGGTCAGACCCCCGGACATTTGGCCGCATCAAATGTCTTGGGGTCTGACCCCAATTTCAACGCTGCAGGATTGCAATCACTCGATCAACCAGTCGGCCCGTAGCCTCATTACTCAGGCAGGCAACTTCTTTGAGCAGAATAGATTCGTTGGCGGTGAACAACTTACCGGGCCGGGCAAAGCTCTGGCGATGGAGGGTACCTCTGGAAAACGAACTGTCGGCTATTTCGAAGGCCTCATTGTCATAAGGCTTGCTTGTCACCTGGCACAAAATGTAATCACCTTTTCCGGCGCCCGCCAAAACCACGGCTGGTCGCAACTTCTGGCTGCTGAGATCCGAGAAGGGAAACCGAATCAGAACTACACTTCCTTTTTTAAATGCTCCCACGCTTTTTCTTCATCATCCTTGAGCCAATCCTCCGCCAGCGCTGATTCTGCAGCAGCCAGCACCTCATCCTGAGGATCCACCTCATCCAGCAAGGTAATCAAAACCCGGCGGGCACCCTTGATAGAGACCTTCTCCAACCACTCAATATGGCCCTTCTCATTTATAACCGCTTCAACTGTATGCAACACCTTAAGCCTCCTTATTGGACGGCGTTTGCTCAATTATAACCCAATTCAGCAACAATCCCGGATTCCTCGAATTTGGGGTCAGACCCCCGGACATTTGGCCGCATCAAATGTCTTGGGGTCTGACCCCAATTTTACATGTAGGGGATGAGGGATTCGCCGTAGAGGTGGAGGTCTTCCAGGATCTGCTGCTTCTGGGGGGTGAGTTCCGGGTCGGCGGCGAGTTTTTGCAGGATGCGGCCGTACTCTTCGAGGGAGCGCCAGCCTTTCTTGGGATGCATCAGGCGTTGGCTGCGAAATTCTTCCCAGCGTTCCATGTCTTCGCCGCTCAGGGTGCCCGGGTAATTGCGGGCGCGGTAGCGGAATAGCATGTCTGGCAGGCGTGCGTCTTCGAAGCTCACGTCTTGCTCGCCCAGGGTATCTGCCGGCTGGGTTAACAGCCAGTTCAGTTTCTCCCGATCGGTTTTGCTGATGAAGCCACCGGCGTAGAGTTGTTCGTCCGGGTCGGTCAGGTCGCTGCCGGCGAAATCCTGCTCGAAGGCTTGAGCGATGCGGCCTGGCAGGTCTGGCGCTTGCCGCAGTTTGGCCAGGTTGGCGCGCAGCACGTCGCCATCCAGCTCCAGTTCCGCCAGCCGTTCCGGCGACAGGGTTGACAGCATGTTGGCCGGGGCCAGCACCGGGCACTTGTTCAATTGCACACCTTTCAAGGGGAAGCGGCTAACGCCCTCACCCAGCTCTGCCTGTGACGTAAATACCCGCTCACGAATCTGCTCCACGGTGGCGTTGATCAGTTCAGTGGGGTCTTCCCGCAGGTCGTACACAATCACCTGGTTCTTGTTGCTCAGACTTTCCGCCACCGGCGCCACCAGGGCGCAGCACCCACGGGTGGCCGGGTACTTGGCAGAAATATGGAACACCGGTTTCATGGCGGCGGTGTCCAGCATTTGCCGGGCGGAGTGCTTGTCTTTGTTGTTCAGCACAAACTCAAACAGCTTGGGCTGCTTCTCTTTGATCAGCTTGGCCACGGCGATGGTGGCCAGCACGTCAGACATAGCATCGTGGGCTGCCTCGTGGGCAATGCCGTTAGCCACCGTCAATTCTTCCAGCTTGAAGCTGGGGCTGCCGTCTTCTTTCTTCGGCCAATTGATGCCTTCCGGGCGCAGGGCGTAGGTCAGGCGCACCATGTCGATGATGTCCCAACGGGAGTTGCCGTTCTGCCATTCCCGGGCGTAAGGATCACGCAGGTTTCGGTACAGGGTGTGGCGGGTGACTTCGTCATCAAAACGCAGGCTGTTGTAGCCCACGGCGCAGGTGCCGGGCTGGCTGAAGGCTTCGTTGATCTGGGCGATGAATTCCGCTTCCGGAAAGCCGTCTTCCAGCGCTTTCTGCGGAGTAATACCAGTAATCAAACAGGCTTCCGGGGAAGGCAGGTAATCGTCTGTCGGCTTGCAGAAGATCACCAACGGATCTTCGATCACGTTCAGATCGGCATCGGTGCGAACGCCGGCGAACTGAGAGGGGCGGTCATGAACCGGGTCCACACCGAAGGTTTCGTAATCGTGCCAGTAGAAAGAACGGATCAAGGGAGCACTCCTGCCAAACGGATCAATGGCAGGAGTCTACCAAAATTCAAAACAACTTCGTCCCCATATCCACCTGATGGGTCCGCAACCGGTCTACACCCTCACCCGTTAACTGGCTCAAGTCCACTGTCATATTCGTCGGCAGGTTGATAAACACCCCCTTACCCACGCTGATGGTATTGGCGCCATCCAGGCTTTGCCAGTCAACATTCTCATCACGCTGGAACCCGATGAAAAAGCCATCGGTGAAGGCTACCTCGCCCTCTGCCGCACCTTCGTCACCCACAATGATGGAACGCAGGTTGGTGAGCGGCGCGCAGTTCACGCCAGAAACACAAGACAAGGGCTCATCGCCATTGGGCACAATACCAATGTGGGATGCGCGGTAATTCGTGGCTGTTTCACCGTCACCGGCAAACAATGCAGTATCGTAAATGGTGCCAGACTCTTCTTCCCGTACCTTCAGGCCGGGCATGGCGCCACTAAAGCTGGTGGTATGAGAAGACACCGAACCCCGCGCCTGCTGGAATCCCAAACGGAAGCCCGCCAGGCCCTGAGCATCTTCAGCCAGTTCGATATAAGGCCGCTGGGCCTCAAAGGGAATAACCTCACCTTCATTATAGGTTCGGCCATTGAATACTTCGCCGTCGGCACGGGCGATATGCCCTAGCGCCAGGTGGCTTGCTGAAAAATCGGTGCCGCCATCAATCTGGCCCACCTGAATATCATCCACATTGACTCGCGTTTCCACGTCCATACCCAGGGTCATCCGAGTGAAGTCATGGTTTTCGCCGGCAATGTTTTCTATTTGCATAAAGGCCTGCCCGGTCACCTCGCCCATTGCATCATCTGAAATGGGCTTAAGATCGGCCTGGGCAACGGGCGAAATACCCAGGCAGAACGTGGCAAGGGCAGCGTATCCATACGCTTGCGTCTTCATATTAGTGTCTCTGATTGTTTTTGTGAGTCAGTTTCCGACGCCGACTCATGCCGCCCGCTTATTTTGTTATTTCGGTGCTGGCATACGGTCATGTTATTCTATGTAACGTTTTGTGTCTTTTTGACCGTCACCAGACTATAACGGAGGCCCGCGCGTACATAGAGTGACCAAAATCACATTCACCCATTACGTAGATGTCATTTCCTCGTTAAGCATGATCGCCATCACAGGATTACACTTATCCTCACCTGCCCAAAGCACGGAAGAAACAATAACCAGCGCACCGGACATCAATGATGTAGCCTATAGATACACATCATCCGGCACTGCTATACTGAATCCCTCTACCCATGGCACTGATCAACCACCGATGTCTACCCAGATCCTGATTTGCGATGACTCCGCCCTCGCCCGCAAGCAAATGGCCCGGGCACTGCCTGCTGGCCTGGCGGATGACATCCGGTTCGCCACCAACGGCGAAGAGGCCCTGCAAATTCTTCGCGGCCACAAAGCCGAGCTTCTGTTTCTGGATCTCAACATGCCAGAGATGGACGGCTATCAGGTACTTGAGCATATCCGCAAGGAAGACCTCCCGGTCCTCACCATTGTGGTCTCCGGCGACATTCAGCCGGAGGCCCGGGAACGCGTTCGTAAACTGGGTGTCATCGACTTCATCAAAAAGCCCACAGACACCGGCCTTGTTACCAGGTTGCTCGAAGAGTACGGCTTCTACCGCCCCGGCAAATTGGAAACCGCAGCGCTGAAGGATTCCTCACTGCGCAGCACCGTCAGCAAAGCCCGGGAAATCTCCGTCAGCCTGAACGACTACCTGCAGGAGATTGCCAACGTGGCCATGGGCCGCTCGTCTGACCTCCTGGCCCGGCTACTCAGGGTGTTCGTAAAGCAGCCGATCCCGAAAGTGGCGTTTATCGCCAATTCCGAACTGCATATGGCCATCTCCGCTGCCCAGCAAGGCGAAGCTTACTCCGCCGTGTGCCAGGGATTTACCGGCGCCGGTCTTGCGGGCGAGGCACTGCTGTTGTTCGAAGACGCCAGCTTTCAGGAAATGGCGGAACTGCTGCATTACGATGTGGTCGAGGGCGAATCCGTTAACGTGGAAGTGTTGATGGACATGTCCAGCATCCTCTTCGGCGCCTTCCTGAACGGCATTGGCGATCAGCTGGATCTGAAACTTGGCCTGGGCCATCCCAGCGTTCTGGGCCAACATCGCCCCATCAACGAACTGCTGGAACACCACAGCAATCGGGAAGAACAACTTCTTTGTATTGAAATCAGCTACGCCATCGAAAACCGCGACATCCATTGCGATATGCTGATTCTGTTCACCGAAGACTCGGTGCCCTTCCTCGAAAAACGCCTCGAATACCTGGTGGATTGACCATGGCCTTTCAGAACCCCGAAGCAGGCGCCTTTCACTGGCTGGTAGACATGCTCGAATCGGTCGAGGTAGGCCTCGTGGTGCTGGACCTCGATTTCCGCGTGCAGGCCTGGAATGGCTTTATGGAGCATCACAGCGGCATTACCGGCAGCCAGATCCAGAACAAAGTCCTGTTCGACGTGTTTCCGGACATCCCGCAAGCATGGCTTACCCGCAAAGTCGATGCCGTCGCCATGCTCAACACCCGGGCGTTCACCTCCTGGGAGCAGCGCCCCTACCTGTTCAAATTCCGGAACACCCGGCCCATCACCGGCACCGAAGAGTACATGTTCCAGAACCTCACCATCAGCCCGCTAACCGGCACCAACGGTGAGGTCGACAAGATCTGCCTGCTGATTTACGACGTGACCGAATTCGCCAGTAGCAAGCGGGCCCTGGAGCGGGCCAACGAACAGCTTGCCAAACTGAGCATGACAGACCGCCTGACCGGCCTGCTCAACCGTGGCACCTGGGAAAACCTGGTAGACGCGGAATACGAACGCTATCGCCGCTACGGCCAGGCCACCAGCCTGGTGATGTTCGACATCGACCACTTCAAACCGGTCAACGATAACTACGGCCACCTGGCCGGCGACGAGGTCATCCGCCACACCGCCCAGACCACCCGCAATAACATCCGCCAATCCGACAGCGCCGGCCGCTACGGTGGCGAAGAGTTCGGCATCATCCTGCCGGAAACCGACGCAGAGAATGCCCGCATCATCTGCGAACGCATTCGCGAAAGCATCGAAAAAAGCACCGTGGAAACCAGCGCCGGCAACATCACCTACACCATCAGCATGGGCATCGCCCAACTCACCGACGAGCCGGAGAACTATATGCAGTGGATGCAGAAGGCGGATGAGGCGCTGTATGCGGCCAAGGAGAGTGGGCGAAATAAGGTGGTGGTTGGGGAGTGATTTTTGGGGTCAGACCCCCGGACATTTGAGGCGGTCAAATGTCTTGGGGTCTGACCCCAAATTATAGAGTCAGTTGATAGCGGGCGTAGCGCCCTTTGCTTTGGATGGGAGCTAGTACATCCTGGGCGACCAGGTTCTGAAGGTCGCGGGTAGCGGTGGCTTTGGAGCAGCGTGTCAGGTTCTGGTATTTCTTTGCGTTGATTCCACCCTCAAAACCGGGAGCATCGTGCCCGTGCATTTTACGAATCAGCTTCAACTGTCTGTCGCTCAGATTACGGTTGTTCAGCGAATCCCAGAAGCGTGCCTTTTTAACCACATACTGGATAACCTGGATGCTGCCGTCCAAAGCCTCAACAACCCGCTCACCAAACCAGTTCACCCACGGCGTTACATCCAGAGTCTCTTTTGAGGCTGCATTCAATTGCTGGTAATAGGCTTTCCGATGTTTACTTAGCACCGTCGCCAGGCTCATCATCAACGGCTGCTCTAACATCTGTGAAACTGCCACATCGGCAACCGCCCGGCCTACCCTGCCATTACCGTCTTCATAAGGATGGATAGTTTCAAACCAGAGATGAGCAATCGCAGCACGGGCCACACCAGGCAACTCCAGCGAATCGTTATTGAACCAATCCAGAAACACCTTCATTTCCGTCGGCACCCTCGACGACGGCGGCGCCTCGAAATGCACTGTGGGATTGTGAATAGCACCCGAGACTATCTGCATAGCATCAGAGTGCATGCGCCACTGCCCAGGTGCTGTTCGCACCCCCGAAAACGGGCTTGAACCGGCCTCAGGGAGAACCAACTTGTTCCAATGGTGCAATCGCTGCTCCGTTAGAGCTTCACCATAAAGGTCCATCACCTCGAGAATGACAGCCGAGATACCCGCTGCGACCGGGTCATGCACCGCAACCTTCTCATCCGGTTTCAAGAAATGATTCTTGATGGAACTGCGCACATCTTCGCGATTGAGCGCCTCACCCTCAATGGCACTGGTCTCAATGGCAGCACTCACAAGAAGATCCAGCCTTGCCTCGCTTCCGAGATCCTCCGGAACAACCGACATCGCCCCCAGAATTCTCTGGGAGGCCGCCAGCGCTTTCTGCGTCCAAAATTCCGCTTCTGCATGATCAAAGCGAAAGTGCGGCCAGTCTTTCAGTTCCCAGGTATACATTGCGTGAGCCATTGAAATAAGTTTATCGGCTCATATTATGAGATTTTCTGAGCCGAAGGAAGCGCTCTATCGGCTCAACAGCGCTTGGGGTCAGACCCCAGAACATTTCGGGTGGTCAAATGTCTTGGGGTCTGACCCCAAAAGTGATTTCGTGGCTGCTTGCGCGGAAGGTTTGGGACATGGTGGTGCCTACCTGAGTGAAGGCGGGTGTCTTGGTTGTGTACGAGTCTATCTGATCAGCAATCTCAGTGAGTTTTTGCGCCAATAACTCAAGATCTGTGCTTACCTCAGCCGTTGTCAGGCCACAGGATTGGCGGGCGAAGTTTTTCAAGTAACTCAAAGGCCACCATACCTTCCGGCCAGACAGGGTCAGCGCAGGTACATCACGCTTCAGGTAGGGCGTGGTAGAAACAATGTCGTAGGTGGGTGCCAACCAGCGTTCACCAAACGGCTCGCAATACAACAAGCCAAAGTTCTTCAGATGGGCATCTCCATTGCGTACGGCCCATGAGAGCAGTACAGACCTGAATAACCAGCGCAAGCCTTCACGGCGGTGTTGCGGGGAGAGAAATAGCGATAATGTTTTAGCCAGCTTCTCATAACTACCAGAATACTTATCCTCAGGCAGCAATCCTTGCAGAACACAGGCATCTTCAAAACCCAACCAAGAGCCATCCGGCCGACGGTCAAAACGAGACATGATGAACAACCGGCCATTATCAGAAAGATAGAAATCCGGTACCGGCAACCCGAACTCCCGAGCCACAGTCATGCAAAAGTACTCATTGGCTGCCAATTGCGGATAGTCATCGCCCCAGGTCTTTACAATGTAGCCTTCGGTGCGAAGCGTCGATTTTTCAGAAATAGAGGCCGGCACCAAAACCTTCGGTTGCACGCCGGAAACGCCTGAACGAAGGGCGTACTTTTCAACGAGTTCCTCAAACAACGAGTCGTCCTTGGCAGCCAGCAACCTGCCCAACGATTCGCCTTGGTGCTCATCACCCATCCCTGCAAAATCATCAGCCGTCACGACCACTCGACCAACCTGATGCCGACCCAGTGTTGCCAGCACCGTCAGATCCCCGGAGCCATAAAGCTTGGCAACATGCTTTCTGATGATGTCGCCCAAATAGCCCTCAGGCAGATTCTGGGCAAAGATCGGATGCACGCCATCGAAAGCATAAGACGCCTCACTCACCGGCATGGTCACCGACACTGCAGACTGCTCGGGCACACGTTCGCGATACACAAACACCGATGGTTCCGGCCGCTCTGGTGAAGACAAGTCACCCACAACACTGCCAGATACCTCTACCCTTGCCCGGCGAACAGAAGTCATTCCAGCCCCCGTTCATTATCTCTCTGAAGGTCTTTTAACGTCGGCAATCCCCCCATAGCACGCACCGAAAACTCCAACCCCAGAACAGCAAGTAACCGTTCCAGTTTGGCATAGCCCATTTCCGGAAGGTGCTGATTCTCCAGTTTCGATAGGGTTGTCCGGTCAACGCCCGCCAGGTCAGACAAAGCCTGCATGGACAAGCCTGCGCGTTTGCGCTCTTTTCTGATAAACGGACCAAGTTCGAGAAGGGTCATGTGGATATACTCTACATTCCGACGAATATCTTCTAGATTGTAGCGTATATTCACAACTTGGCGAAAAGAATAGGCGGCGTAAACGAAATCGGGCCGCTGATTCCGCGGCCCGATTCAATCAATCCTGCTGCCAGCTTTGAACAGCTTCCTTACCGTGCTTTTCACGCCACTCGTTCAGAGTTTTGTGGTTACCGCCACGGGTTTTAACCACTTCACCGGTGTGCGGGTTCTTGTAGGTTTTCATCGGGCGCTTGGCGCGGGTACCGGTTGAAGCATCCGCTTTGGCGCCTGCAATCGAGGGGTCAATCGCCGCCAGAATCTGCAGAACATCCTTGGGAGATTTGTCATATTCCTTCATCAAAGCACGAACCTTGTTTTCAAATTCCAGTTCGCCTTTCAGTGCCTGGTCCTTCTCGAGCTGTTCCAGCTCAGCGGCCAGCTTTTCCATCAGCTGTTTCTTCTGGTAGTAATCGTTAATCTTTGCCATGGAAATAAAACCTTATTCGATGGGTTTTAATAAAATATTGAATATGACGAGAAGTCGCGACCAATCATAATAAACAATTCACAAATTGGCAAAATAAAACGCTTACAGCCCATTAATAAAAAAGCCCGACAACAATGCCGGGCTTTTCAATTTGGGGTCAGACCCCGATACATTTCATGCCATCAAATGTCTTGGGGTCTGACCCCAATTTTATAGGCGCAGGTCTGCATGCCCCAACGGCAATATACCTTTCAAATCAAACAGCACACCGTTGCCATTGGTATAACCACGTAATTCATCCGCATTCAAAGCCGCGTATTCCCTGTGCGGAACGGCCAGCAAGACAGCGTCATAGTTTCCTTTCGCCGGCTCTGGTACCAATGAAATACCATATTCATGCTCTGCTTCGGCATTATCTGCCCAGCAATCGGTAACATCCACCTGGCAGCCATAATCCTGAAGTTCGCGCACCACATCAATCACACGGGTATTGCGCAGATCCGGGCAATTTTCTTTAAAGGTAAAGCCCATAATCAACACCCGGGAACCCGCAATGGTGTGGCCTTTTTTAATCATTGCCTTCACCAGGACCGAAGCAGCATAAGGCCCCATATTGTCATTTACCCGACGGCCGGCCAGAATAATCTCCGGGTTATAGCCGATGGCCTGGGCTTTATGGGTCAGATAATACGGGTCCACCCCAATACAATGCCCTCCCACCAGGCCGGGTTTAAACGGCAGGAAGTTCCATTTAGTTCCGGCGGCGGCCAATACTTCATTGGTGTCAATCTTCAAACGAGCAAAGATCATCGACAACTCATTCATCAAGGCAATGTTCAAATCCCGCTGGGTGTTTTCAATCACCTTGGCGGCTT
Organism: Marinobacter sp. LQ44; assembly: GCF_001447155.2. Taxonomy (NCBI): domain Bacteria; kingdom Pseudomonadati; phylum Pseudomonadota; class Gammaproteobacteria; order Pseudomonadales; family Marinobacteraceae; genus Marinobacter; species Marinobacter sp. LQ44. Next base: position 909,741 of record NZ_CP014754.1, read on the forward strand.
CCGCGACCTTAATGGAACTGGCCTTGTGGGTGCCGGCGGTGATGATATCCGCGTATAAGGCATCCACTTCCTCAGCAATCTCCGGCGTGGAGCCAGACGTCACCTTCATAATGGTCGTCACCCGGTGCTCTTTATCGCCCGGGTTGATCCGCTCGGGGCTGTAACCGGCGAAGAAATCCTGGTTGAACACCAGGCCAGACAGCTTCTCCAACACCGGCACACACACCTCTTCGGTGGCACCCGGGAACACCGTGGATTCGTAAATAACAATGTCACCCTTCTTCAACACCTTGCCCACACTCTCACTGGCCTTCACCAGCGGCGTCAGGTCCGGGCTTTTGTATTCATCAATGGGCGTAGGTACCGTCACAATATAGATCTGGCAATCGGCAATGCCCTCCAGCGAATCCGTAAACGACAAATGCTTTGCCGCCGCCAACTCATCCGCAGACACCTCACGGGTAAAATCCACCCCATCCTTCAGCTCGGCAATGCGCTTGCTGTTGATATCAAAACCAACCACCTCGCGCTTTTCACCAAAGGCCGCTGCCAAAGGCAAGCCCACATAGCCCAGGCCAATAACACCAATCCTTTTCATGAATCCTCCAATTTTGGGGTCAGACCCCAAGACATTTTGATCGGTCAAATGTTCTGGGGTCTGACCCCATTATTTGATGTTCTGCTGATAGGCTTGATCAAGCTGCTGATGGATAAGCCCTGGCGCCCGATGCCTCGGGAGCCGGCAGCAACTGCCAGCGGGGAGGCTGCAATCCCGCGCGTTCTGCCAATGATAGATAAACCGCCTCACACAACCCTTCTTCATGGCCTAGTGGCAGATTGGCAGAGGTAAACTTAACCAGCCAGGCTTCATCACCAGCGATGGGCCGGGTGCGACACACGCCGTACTCCCCTTCAGCAAAATACAGTTGCGCCTTGGGCCGCGCACCTGCGGAGCTTCCGGCGGCAACCAGTTCGGCCAACACATCCGTCGTTTGCCCGTCGAATACGGCCTGCGCCTGAAGCCCAAGCTCTGCTGTTTCAATCAGCTTGTCATCCGCTACCGGCGCAAATTCCGCCACCGGCGTATAACTCAGTGCACCGGTGCCCGTAGCGCCCACAAAAGCCAGCCTGTCCATCGGCGTTACCTGAGCTGGCAGAATACCCTGCTGACGAAACACCCGGTCCATCAACAGTAACCCCCAGCCATCAGGCAGAGAATCCGCGAACACCCCCGGCAGCCCGCCATGGGGATCGCGGGGAGCCAGCTGCACCGTCGCATCCCACTTCAATGCAAAGGGCGACAACGGGCTGAACCTGGCCAGGTAATCTGCATCGTACTGAAAGAATACGCCTTGCCGGTTCTGCGCCAGGCCACCAACCAGGGCCCGCTGCCCATCGCTGAACGTGCGCCAAACCGCTAACTGGCGAACCGGGGCAAAGCTCACTGGGCAAGCACCTCATCCAGTGAACGCGGCATAGGCTTTTGCTCCGCGCTCGTCAAATCCTGAAACCGATGAAGATCATCCACGCACTGCCACAACAGTAAAAACTGCCGTAATGAAATCTGCCCCGTGGTTTCAAATTTCTTGATGGTCGGTGCCGGCACAGTACTGCGCTCCGCAAGCACCGCCCGCGACCACTTCAAGGCCTTCCGCCGCTCCTGCACGTACGCCGCCAAGGCAACCTGTACATCCCGCCCTGAAATCAGATTCACAGAGATACCTCCATATCCAAAAGCCAGTTAATTATATCAAATTGGATACAGTGGTATCTATTTTAAATTGGGGTCAGACCCCAAGACATTTTGATCGGTCAAATGTTCTGGGGTCTGACCCCACATCTGTTAGTTCGGTATCAACACTGCAGCCTCAGGCACGCTATCACGCAACTTCCCCTGTAAAGCCCGCTTCGCCGCCTCATCCCCATGCACAATCCGAATCTCGCTGGGCGGTTGTGGAATGCCCTCCACAAAGCGCAGCAAATCCTCCTGCCCGGCGTGGGCGGAATAGCCGCCTACAGTGTGCACCTGGGCGCGGATGTCGTAGCGTTCGCCATCCAGCTCTACCCAACCGCCGCGGGGGCCATAAGTCAGGATATTGCGGCCCGGGGTGCCCGCAGCCTGATAGCCCACAAACAACACATCGTTGCGGGCATCGCCCAGCATCGCTTTCAGATAATTTACCACCCTGCCGCCGGCGCACATACCGGAACCTGCAATCACCACACAGGGGCGGTGAGATTTGGCCAGATATTCGACGGCGTTGAGGTGGTCTTCGTGGGAATTGATAACGGTAAGCTGTTCGAAAGAAAGCGGGTGTCGGCCGGCGGCCACCAGGGCACGGGCTTCTTCGTCCCAGAAGGGTTTGAGGTCTCGGTAGATTTTGGTGAACTCGGCGGCCAGGGGGGAATCGACGACGATTTCCAGATTGCTCCAGGTCAGAGACTCGCTACGGGGTCTGCTACCAGGCCCGCTACGGGGTCTGTCCCCCTGGGGACTGACCCCAAACGCACCAAGTTTCGAGTTTGCCGCTGGCAGAAGGGTGGGGTCTGACCCCAAGGGGTCAGACCCCTTTGTAGCCTGCGGAATTTCTTTATCTCCAAACTCCGCAATCAGCCCCTCAATCTCATACAACAACTCCTGAGTACGCCCAATACTGAACGCCGGTATCAACACCGTACCGCCGTCTTCCAACGCATGCTCCAGAACCGCCTTCAGCCGATAACGCCGCGTTTCCCGGTCTTCGTGGTTCTTATCGCCGTAAGTACTCTCAATCACCAGGCGATCAGCACGCTCCGGGGGCGCGGGCTCCGGCAGCAACGGGGAATGGGGCGCGCCGAGATCACCGCTGAACACAATACGCTCAGCCGCCGTGCCAGACACTACATCACACTCCACATAAGCCGAACCCAGAATATGCCCTGCCCTCTGCAGGCGCACCTTCAAACTCCCCACTTCCTCCTCAAACACCGAATGCCAGCGGCCATACGGCAGCGGCACCACCCTCGCCCTGATCAGCTCCAAAACACGGTTAATCAAACCCCGATCCCGAGTGAAGCCAATCTTCAGGGCATCTTCCAGGATTTCCGGGAGCATGATGGCGGAAGGTTCGGAGCAGATGATGGGGCCGTCAAAGCCGGCGGCGAGCAGGTAGGGAATGCGGCCCACGTGGTCGATGTGCACGTGGGTGACCACCAGGGCGCGAATGTGGTCGATGGGGAAATCGATGGTGAGATCGGCGGCGGAGGAGCCTCGGGATTCTTCCTGGCCCTGGAACAGGCCGCAGTCTATTAGGATGCCAGCTGTGGAGATCGCCTCAGGCAGAAGGGTGGGGTCTGACCCCAAAGGGTCAGACCCCTTTGTAGCCGGCGGTGTTTGGTGCAGCCCCGAGAGGTCAGCCCCCTTTGTAGACTGAGAGCCTTTTGTAGCCTGCGACATTCGGAGTTCGTGGCACGAGCCCGTTACGCCATTCACGGCGCCGTGGTGAAGAATTTTGATCATGCAACAATCCTTGTTGTGACAACATCAGTTCAGGTGCAACACCTTGCCCTCATTGGCGGCTGGCGGAGTGTTCTGCACACCATTACACCAAACCAGATCCGCCGTATCTCCGTTCGGGGTATAACCGGTCTTGGCTTCCTTGAGAATCTGTATAACACGCTTACAGTCGAAGGCATGGCTGGCTTGAGTCAATGCGGAAAGCAGCTCTTCAACCTGCCCCCAAGGCAACGAAACCTCGCGGGCCATCATAATTCTTGGATGAGACGTACCCTGAGGGTCGTCACCTATTAGCAACTCTTCGTACAGTTTCTCTCCAGGCCGGAGGCCTGTGTAGACAATTTCGATATCCCCGTCCGGGCGCTCCTCGGTTTTCTCTGTCAGCCCCATCAGGTGAATCATCTTACGGGCAAGGTCGGCGATTTTCACGGGCTCGCCCATGTCTAACACAAACACTTCACCACCCTGCCCCATACTGCCGGCCTGCAACACTAACTGGCTGGCTTCGGGAATGGTCATGAAATAGCGGATGATATCCGGGTGGGTCACCGTCAATGGCCCACCGTCACGGATCTGGCCACGGAACAATGGCACCACGGAGCCAGATGAACCCAACACATTTCCAAACCGCACCATGGAAAATACCGTTTCACTTTGGCGCTGAGCCAGGCCCTGTAACACCAACTCTGCCAATCGCTTACTGGCTCCCATGACATTGGTGGGGCGCACGGCCTTATCCGTAGAGATCAGAACAAAGCGCTCCACGCCCGAAGCAATGGCCGCTTCCGCCACGTGGAAGGTACCGAACACGTTGTTCTGAATGCCTTCGATGACATTGTGCTCCACCAAAGGCACATGCTTATAAGCTGCAGCGTGATAAACCGATTGCACCCCAAACGCCCGCATCACGGTTTCACACCGGCGGCGATGCAACACACTGCCCAGCAACGGCTGAATCTCTACCCCCAGGTTCTCCACCTGGTTGGTCACCGTTAACTCGCGCTCGATGTTGTACAGCGAAAACTCACTCTGTTCGAACAGCACCAATCGCTTGGGCTTATGCCGTAGAATCTGCCTGCACAACTCTGAACCAATAGAACCACCGGCGCCCGTTACCATCACAGACTTGCCATACAAGCTCTCAGACACCACCGCTGCATCCGGGCGCACGGCATCCCGCCCCAGCAAATCTTCCAGCTCCAGGTCACGGATATCGTTAATACGCGCCTGGCCGGCCACCAACTCGGTCATGGACGGCACCGTTTGCACCGGTACCTCTAACGCCTCCAGCGTGTGCAGTAAGCGCTTGCGGTCTACACCGGAGTCCGAATCCAGTGCCAATAAAATACGGCGAACGCCATATTTGGCGATATTCTTCGCCACCAAATTAATGCTCACAACGGGCAGGCCATCAATCATCGTTTTATGGTGGCTCTTGTCAAACGTCACAAACAGTACCGGGCGGTACTCCGTGCCCTGTCGAAGTGCAGACGCCAAGGCAATACCTGTTTCCCCGGCCCCAACAATCGCTACCGCTTCCTTATTACGCTGCCCGGGATGATTAACCAGCATACGCACACCCATCCGGGTACCGCTCACAAACAAAAACGCCAAAGAACCATAGATAATAGGCACAGACCTGGGCACTGGCACCTGCAGCATATAGCCCAGAATAATCAGCGCCACCGCCGAGGAAACCACTCCATAAACAATGGTTAGAAACGCCTTATCACCCAAAAACCGGATAACCGCCCGGTAAAGCCCCAACCGAATAAAAACGGCAATGGTAAACACTACCGTTATAGCGGCAACGATCAAATGCCCCCTGCTGGGAATCCACAACTCCTGCTCCAGCCGCAGAGCGAACGCAGCCCAGATGGCAAAAAACAGAACCACCATATCCGAGGCAACGGAAATGATGCGCTTTTGAACCCTGGGAAGATTGAGAAACCTGTTGATCATTGTGAATCCTTCACCCGGTCCCCCGCCCCTTTGCCAGTGACGGTTTGCAAGATATACCGAAAATAACTGACAAGGTTGAGCCCTGCCAGCATACGCGCGTCTGTTTCCGCCAGTAATTGCGGAGTCGACATATCAATCTCATTCACCTGGGCCAGCCCGGTGATGCCCGGCCGGGCCTGCAGAACCCCTCGTTGCTCACGCTCCGCAATCAATTCTTCCTGGTTGAACAGGCACGGCCTTGGCCCAACCAAACTCATCTCTCCCTTCAACACGTTCCACAACTGGGGCAGTTCATCCAGCTTGGTGCGGCGTAAAAACTTTCCGAAAGGCGTGATGGCCTCTGAGCTGGCCAAATGGCTGGCTACCGAAGCCGTGTCTTTTTTCATGGTGCGGAATTTCACCAACACAAACGGCTTTTTGTGCCGACCTACCCGTTCCTGCCTGAAAATAGGCGAGCCGGTGTCAAACAGCCCAATTATTGTCAGCAGCAGCAACACCGGCAATCCCAGAAACAACCCAATCAAAGAAAAAACCAGATCAAAAAACCGAATCACAACGACCGCCCATCATCAGGATTAGAAACCAAGTATCGAACATTTCACGCTTTTACGCTGCGGGGGAACAATTAATCCACCCGAACCGCTCTCGCCAAGCCTTCCTCAACTGAAACAGGCGGCTGCCAGCCAAGTATTTCCCGGGCTTTGGAGATATCCACCTGTAAAGAGCCAAGCAGGCGTTGTGCCACTGCCCTTTTTCCAAGCATCGAGGCACCCAGCATCAGGAAGCCGGCCGGTACAGGGAGTAACCAGGCAGATTTTCCCATAGCATTGGCGACGCCCCGCAATAACTCCGTGGTCGACAAGTCCTGCCCATCACCGGCCAGAAAAACCTGATTTGCTGCGGCCGGATTGTCGACACAGGTAACAATAAGATCCACCAGATTATCCAAGGCTACAAGTGAACGTTTATTACCAACTGCACCAAGCGGGAGAGGCAGCCCTTTTTCCATCAGGCGGATCATGCTGGCAAAGTTGCCTTTCACGCCCGGCCCGTATACCAGCGGTGGGCGAATGATCACCAGCTCCATGCCGGTTTCCGCAGACAGCGCCTGAAGCTGCTGCTCGGCCTCGTACTTCGAAATTCCGTAAGGATCCTCCGGAGCAGGCGCAACATCTTCCGTAAACGGATTTCCCGGCAACGTTTGCTCGCCATTTACCTTGATGGAACTGACAAATACAAAACGCTTAACGCCCGATTCCGCCGCATGTCTGGCGAGGTTCAACGTTCCGTCCACATTGACCTTTCGGTACTCGGCCAACGGGTCTTGGGTATCGTCATTCATGATATGAGCGCGGGCAGCACAGTGAACCACAACATCAACCGAGCCAAGCTTATTCCCCAATGCTCCGAGCTCGCTGAAAGAGGAAACCTTAACTGTCTCCACGGGCAAATCCACTTCGCTACGGCCGACAGCGAACACTTCTCGATGCTCACTCAGCAACCGTTTAATAAGTGCAGAGCCAACAAAGCCGCTTCCACCGGTAACCAGCAAACGCTTATTCACACATCGCCCCTTTCACAAAACATTCTTCCAGCCGCTCAAGAAACCGATCAAAACTCAGCGACTGGCGAAGGCTGTCACGATCCCCAGCGAACGCCTCTGCAGTAATCTCACCGCGCTCAATCGCCCTGAAAGTCTCAACAACAGAGCCAACCGAAGGTGGAACAACCACCCCTAAACCATTACCGGACACCCATTGCGAGACACTGGTTTGCTCTCCACAAATCGCCATTACCGCAGCGCCAGAAAACACATAGGACGATGATTTGCTGGGAAACGCATAACGAGTGACCTCATCTTCAATCGGCAAAAGCGCCCATTCATAGTCACAATTCAGCTGGGCCGCTTCCGTTGCCGAAACCTGTCCCAGGTAATCAACCTGTGAGAAGCGACCTGCAAGCGCCTTGATCTCCGGCCCAAAAACACCGCCGCCTGCAAAAGCAAATTTCAGTTTGCCGCCGTTTTCAAGGTATTGGGTGATTGCATCGACAAGTAACGGAATACGCTGAAGCCTTCCGGCATTCCCGCAGAAAGACATTCCTTGTACCCGGTCGGTACGGGAAATCACCTCATCAAACGAGACTGCTGGATTGCTGATAACGTAAACCGGCACCTCTGTGCGAGAGCGCTTTCGAATCTCTTCCGCCATTTCATCGGTAATGGTGATCAGTGCCTGCGCATGGCGCATCGTAACACCATCCATCCAGCGCAGCAGTCGATATACCAACGGCTGTACCTTCATCACCACCTTGGCTGCTTCCGGATGAATATCCTGCAAATGGTAAACGTACCGTGCGCCAAACAGCCGGGCATAGAGCATCACAACGAAAGGCACCAGAACGGGGGGATCTGTTGATACATAGACGTTTTTCGGGCGGGTGCGTAGCAGGGCATAGATAACCCAGCACATGAAATAAACCGAATCCAAAGCACGCACCAGAATACCGCTAGAGGAGTTAGACCAGGCCTTGCCCGGCAGAAACTCAACGCCTTCTCCCCGTTTACTCTCGGCAAGATGCATTCTGATACCCACATGATCCTGCAGGATAACCGACACGGAATAAGAGCCAGCCAGTTTTTCAGAAAACCGCAAAAGCGCTTCACCAATGACCGGATATATGGGCCAAAAACTGCGATTAATAATGGCGATATCACGCCGACCGGAATGAGTTGTTGTCATGCAGGGCGCTCAGTACTGCTTCCAAACCGTCTGCATCACATAATCCCGATAGCTGTGGATTATCCGAACCACCTTTTCAGCCACATTTGGCATGCTGTAGTCCTCCACCAACCGCATAGAGCGCTGGTCACCCCTGCCCTGATTGTCGAGAATCGCCAGGCCCTGCAACACGCGTTCCGTGCTCAGCCCCACCATCATGGCAGCGGCTTCTTCCATGCCTTCCGGGCGTTCGTGGGCTTCACGAATGTTCAGGGCCGGGAAGTTGAGGATGGACGCCTCTTCGCTGATGGTACCGCTGTCTGACAACACGGCCTTGGCACTCAGCTGTAACTTGTTGTAATCCTTGAAGCCCAGCGGTTTCAGGAGGCGAATATTCTGGTGGAACTGCACCCCCATGGCATCTACGCGCTTCTGGGTGCGCGGATGGGTGGAGACAATCACCGGGTAGCCGTACTGCTCTGCCACCGCATTCAGCGTATCTACCAGGGCCAGGAAGTTTTTGTCCGAATCCACGTTCTCTTCCCGGTGGGCACTCACCACAAAGAACTTGCCCTCCTCAAGCCCAAGACGGCCCAGAACATCAGACGCCTCAATGCCCTCACGGAAGTGGTTCAACACTTCAAACATCGGGCTGCCAGTTTTCACCACACGATCAGGCGGCAAGCCTTCCCGCAGCAGGTAATCCCGCGCAATGGTACTGTAGGTTAGATTGATATCGGCGGTGTGGTCGACAATGCGCCGATTGATCTCTTCCGGTACCCGCATGTCAAAGCAGCGGTTACCGGCTTCCATGTGGAAGGTGGGAATCTTACGGCGTTTGGCGGGAATTACTGCCATGCAGCTATTGGTATCCCCCAGCACCAGCAGGGCTTCAGGCTGAACCTCCGCCAGCACCTTGTCCACCGCGATAATCACGTTACCGATGGTCTCTGCGCCACTGGCACCGGCAGCACTCAGAAAATGATCCGGCTTGCGGATACCCAGATCCTGAAAGAAGATCTCATTCAGTTCGAAATCGTAGTTCTGGCCGGTGTGAACCAGAATGTGTTCGCAATACTCATCCAGTTTGGCCATCACCCTGGAGAGACGAATAATCTCTGGCCGGGTGCCAACCACGGTCATTACTTTGAGTTTTTTCATGGTAGTTCCAGATTCGTTCAGGCTTCGGTACCCACCGGGCACGCGAAAGTGTCCGGGTTTTGCCGGTCAAAAATTTCATTGGCCCAGAGCATACACACAAGCTCGTCTTCACCCACGTTAGTAATGTCGTGGGTCCAGCCCGGTACGGTTTCGACAATTTCGGGCCGGGTTCCGGAGGTATGTAACTCGTAGAACTCCCCGGTGATCATGTGGCGGAAACGGAAGCAGGCCTCACCTTTGATCACCAAAAACTTCTCTGTTTTTGAATGGTGATAGTGGCCGCCACGGGTGACACCGGGGTGAGCCGTAAAGAAGGAGAACTGGCCGGCGTCCGGGGTTTTCAACATTTCCACAAACACCCCGCGTTCATCGCCGTGCTGGGGTACCGTGTAAGTGAAGCTCTCTGGCGGCAGGTAACTTACGTAGGTGGAATACAATGCTCGCACCAGCCCGGTACCCACAGGCTCGGTAATCAGGTTATCCCGGGTAGCTTTGAAGCGGCTTAACTGGCTTGCCAACTCGCCTACAGTGATCTGGTAAACCGGCTCAACATCCACAAACGGACCGGACTGGGCCTCTCCCTCCAACACCCTGAGAAAGCTGGCAATAACATCGTCCACATACACCAGATTGATCACGGCATCCGGGTCATTAATCTGTACCGGCAAATCCCGAGCGATATTGTGGCAAAAAGTAGCCACCGCTGAGTTGTAATTGGGCCGCGCCCATTTTCCGAACACATTGGGCAGGCGATAAATATAGACCGGGTTACCATTGGCTTTATGTAGCGCCAGCAACGAATCTTCCGCCTCACGCTTGCTGGAGCCGTATTCGTTATCCCGCTCGGCCTGAATGGATGAGGTGTAAATGATCGGAACATTCCGACCGGTAGCCTTCACAGCGTTACACAAAGCCTGGGTCAAACCGGCGTTGCCGGTAGTAAACTCCACTGGGTCTTGCGGCCGGTTGATACCGGCCAGGTGTACAATCCAATCCACGCCGCCCAGAAGGCCTGCCAAGTCTTGCTCCGTGTGTTCCCGGGTGAAGGGAATCACCTCAAACCCACCTTTTTCCGCAAGGTGCAGTTGCAGGTTTTTGCCAATAAAACCGTTAGCGCCGGTTACCAGTACTTTCATCAGTCAGTCCTCCGGGCTCTGGTACTCACCCCGTTCCAGGGCTCGAATGAATTCAAGCTTTCGCAACAACGCTTGCATACCGGCAACGTCCAGCCGCTCGGTATTGTGGGAGTTGTAATCCTCCGTGTGGGAGATTTTCTCTTCCCCCTGCTCCACAAACTTACCGTAATTCAGATCACGCAAATCCGGCGGCACCCGGTAATACCCACCCAGATCCTCCGCACAGGCCATCTCCTCACGGCTCAGCAGCGCCTCAAACAGTTTCTCTCCGTGTCGAGTACCGATAACATTGATCGGATGGTCCGGCTGGCCGACTAGATCAGTCAATGCTCGGGCCAGCGTTTCGATAGTGGCTGCGGGCGCTTTCTGCACAAACAGGTCGCCATTGCTGCCGTGTTCAAAGGCGTACAGCACAAGATCCACCGCATCGGCCAGAGTCATCATGAAGCGGGTCATGTTCGGGTCGGTAATGGTGAGGGATTGTCCGGCGCGAATCTGGTCTACAAAGAGTGGAATAACCGAGCCACGAGAAGCCATCACGTTGCCGTAACGGGTGCCACAGATAACGGTTTTGTCTGGATTCACATTGCGGGACTTGGCCACCATTACCTTTTCCATCATCGCCTTGGAAATACCCATAGCGTTGATTGGGTATACCGCTTTGTCCGTACTAAGGCACACTACCCGCTTAACTTCATTCTGGATGGCCGCCTCCAGCACGTTTTCGGTGCCGATCACATTGGTTTTCACCGCCTCCATGGGATGAAACTCGCAGGAAGGCACCTGCTTGAGCGCTGCAGCGTGGAATATGAAATCCACCCCACGGGTAGCATTCAGAATGCTGTTGTAGTCCCGTACATCGCCAATATAAAACTTCAGCTTGGGGTTGGCGTAGCGCTTACGCATGTCGTCCTGTTTCTTCTCATCCCGGCTGAAGATGCGAATCTCTTCAATATCGGTATCAAGAAAGCGGCTGAGAACAGCATTTCCAAAAGAGCCGGTGCCACCGGTTATCAGCAAAATTTTATTACGAAACACTCTAATACCCCAAGGTCATGTATTTCCGAACTCCTAAACCTCGATCTGAAAACACTGACAATCAGAGAAGTTCCTGAAGTTCATCAAATGTAAAAGCTTTAAAAATATTCTCGGAACATAAGGATGGGAAAATCCTCATTACGTAAACCCGGTCTTTATCGCTAACCAATGAAGCGACCGCTTTTACCCCTCTTCTGGAGGCCTCTAGCAGTATTGTCGATTTTCTGGCAATACACACTGAGGAGCGCATAGCTTCGTCAAGATCTTCTATTTGTTCAACATTCGGAAAACGATGTTTATAATCACTTGCTGCTTCAAGAGGATGCAATTTAACAAAAACCGTAACACCTCTTTCAGTAAGCTCCTTTATAGTCTGATAGTTTACTTCAGGATCTCGAGGCTCCGTAAAAAAACAAACCCGTTCAATCGGTTCCGAAAACTTACTCTCACTATCAACACCGTACATTGCATCGACCACGGAACCTACATAAAGAAACTTATCTTCGTCGTACAACCTGTTTAGAAAACTGGCGGCCTCCGGCGTAAAACAATAGAAAGTGGTACCCGCTAACCCACCAGGGAATCGAAACCCATATTCAAGCCCATGGGGCAAACAGACAAGCTCCTTTTTCTCTCGAGAACATACCCTGGTCTGAAGCAAAGCGAAGCGATCGTCTTTATCTCCTGTGTAAAAGACCGCGCGTGGAGACAACCGAACAACCTCATCCAGGCATGATTCGTAAACTGCTTTGTGTGCAATGCGTTTTACATAGCCCGGGAACAACGCAAGGGTACAAGAGTTCCCTAGCATAACTCTGCCGTCCTTTAGGAAATTTTGGATATCCCTTAATGCATGAAAAGCAGAGATTACGGATATTTTTAGAATATTCCCCCAACCCACAACCGAGTATATAGAAACCCCGGGAACACTGAGCCCACCGAAGTTATCGACAAGCGTCACTGCTGATACGGCTCTTTCTATACTTAGCCTACACTTCTGATAGGCGGCCTTAGATCTGATCAGAAAGACCGCTTGCCTATCAGCATCAAATGCTAACGTGCTATCAGGTTCTTTTCGTCTGACAAGATAGAATGGCAGAAGAAAAGCTAGGAAAATTATCGCAAAAAAGAAAAAAACAAATAGAAAAAATGATGAAACCGTCGTTAGAAGCCGGATTATTAGTGAAACCTGATGACCGATGTCAGCCTTGGCTTTAATAAAAAGGTTCTTATCGAGGAGCCGAGCAAAAAAACTAAACCGCGAGCGGTCGCTGGATTTCAGGAGCTCATAAAACTCTAGTAACCTGACATAATGGTAAAGAAAAATCTCATTAGAATAATCAGATTGACCTACAAAGTCATGGTCATTTAAGCGATCAATGAAGTCCTCCGTGTAGCAGGTATCGGTCGAAATACTTTCCATTTCTCCAGTAGCCTGGACACGCTTCAAACCCGAACGAGTAAGATACAAGCAACTCTTTTTATCTGCCAAAACAACACCAAATGACAAGTAAAGTTAGTACGGGCCTCATATCAAATCTCGCAAACTGGCTACAAAATCAACACTATGTTCGTCACAGTACGACTTCCATCCGGCAAACTCAGTCCACTGGTTGACAAAAATAAAATCCAACCCTGCGTTAACAGAAGCCTCGTGATCATATCGGCTATCTCCGATAAATAAGGCCGGCTTCACAATACGCCCTGCTCGTAACTCACGGGCCAGAATCTCATCTTTAGTATCGGGACTGCCATAGATACCGCCATCAAACAGATGATCCAAGCCTTTTTCAGAAAATACTTCCCGTAACTCAGCCTGGTCACCGCCAGAAACGATGAACCATGATGTTGAGGGGGTTTGTTCGCGCAACTCGAATAATCCGGAGTCTGCTTCGCATTCGATTAGGCCCTCGCGAACCTTGCGAGCGTATACATCAAGCAACTCCTCGAGGCCCGGCCCGATAGCATCCGGAGGCACAAGCTGATTCAGGAAATACTCAAACTTCCGGTAACGAGAGACACCACCATTCGCTACGTGATGATCAACCAACGCCTGTGCCGGGCCTTCGCCATAGGGCAGAGCCGCTTCATAAAAAGCCTTGGTTTTTACCTTATTCGAGTTCAGCACCACCCCGTCGCAGTCAAAAACCAGACTGCCATAACCTTCAGTATTCACAAACCATGCTTCCGTTTAAGGGCCACTTCTACGCCTGCGACATCCTCAGGAACATCCACAGCCAGGCTACCCGGCTGGGTTTCAATCATGAGGACGCGCTTGCCCAATTCCAGAAATCGCAGGATTTCAATATCTTCACAATGCTCGAGCTCACTTTTCCGCCCAAACTTACGAAAGGCATTAAGCTCATCGCCGGTAAATGCATAGATACAAACCTGTTTCTTATACTTTGCAGGTGCGTTATCAGGGTCTTTATAGCCTGGCAAAGCGACACGCGACATATAGACCAACTCGCCAGCCTCGTTGGTGATAACCTTGGGAATGTTGACGTTGCCAGGGTTTTCCTGGTCTGAGACCCAACTGTAACCGTTCACCACAGCATCTATATTCGCCGCCTTGGCCTCGCCTACACGGATAATATCGGACGGATTCACCAGTGGCTCATCCCCCTGCACATTGATGAAGATATCCGCTTCAATCTGTTCTGCCGCTTCAGCAAGCCTGTCGGTGCCTGTCAAAGCCCGCCCGCTGGTCATCACCGCTTGAAACCCAGCCGCGCCAACAACCTCCGCAATACGATTATCCTCAGTCGCTATATACACGTTCTCCGAGCCAACTGCCTTGGCAGAAAGCTCCGCCACCCACAGGATCATCGGTTTTCCGAGCAATGGTACAAGCGGCTTTCCCAGGTAGCGACTGGAAGCAAACCGGGCAGGGATAACAACGACTGTTCTCATGGCTTCCTCACAGGGCGTAAATTGATTGGGCAGGGAGTGTATACCGAGTGGGTGTCACCGCAACCAACGGCACAGCTTCTGGACAAGCCTGGTATTGCGACAACAGGCTTTGCATTTCCTGGCTTCTTGGATCATCCGCGCCATAACCATCAAAGCCCGACATAAGAACCCGCTCCGCCTTGCCGCTGGTAACAACAGCCAGCGCATAGGCTACGACCAAAGAATTCGGAACAGAACAACAGTATTGACCGAATTCGAAACTGTCAGGCAGAACCTTGAGGCCGAAATCCAGAGTCTGCTTGCTGGCAAGTGACTCTCTAACATCTTCCGGCAACATTGAGACCGGTGTTATCAAAGGTTGAGGCAGCCGAGTATGAGCCTCGCAATCAGCAAGCAGGCGCACCGGATGGCAGGCTACACGCACATCAATAAGCTCAGCGGCTATTCCGGACTGAGTATTGAGGGCGACAACAAGGGGATTCTTTCGGCGAATGTAAGACTCAATGGCTTCACGATGATGCAAAACACCGGGGCCTGAACCGAGAAGAAAAACTTCGCGCCCTTTGATCATGGAGGATGGGTCCCAACTACCTGTGGGCTCACCCTGGTAAAAGTGTCTGGCCGCATCAAGAGTATTAAGGCTAAACCTCTTCCCTCCCTCAACCCTGAGGTGCTCGATGACCGCAAGGATATCTTCCTCGTCGTACCTTGAGTCGTTCAGCATTTCCTGAATGTAAGTAGGGTGGATGGAGTACTTTCCTGCTAGGTAATAATAACTGTTGGTTCCCCAACCGTAACGCTCCTGCATGGGTTTGAAGTGCTCCCTGATGAGGCGCATCAGAGGAACCATATTGATCGACGAACCACGCCGCTCCGCAATTTCAATCACCAGCTCTTCAGTTCTTGCATTGCCCGGCCCACGGCCCATTCCGGTGACTGTCGAATCGACCCAGGTACACCCTTCATCAAGAGCCGTTAGCGAGTTCCGGAGTGCCAAGCCCATATTGTCGTGTGTATGAATACCCAAAGGACCAGACCACCCCTGTCGTATCCATTGAATTACTTGCCGAACCTGATTTGGGTTCATCCCCCCCATAGAGTCCGCAAAGTACAATACATCTACAGGATATCTTGAAGCTTCTCTTGCGAGATCAACGACGTCTGACTCGCCCTTATCCGCAACCTGCATAAGGTTAAACCCTACCTGATAACCATGATTTTTTAACCAGTTAGCGGCAGGGAGGACATCCTTGAACTCATGCGAGTGGCAGGCAATACGAACGAGACTAAAGCGAGCTTTGTCTGCGGAAAGTGGAAACAGGGCTCGAAGATCTGCCTCCTGAGTGTCCTGAGAAACCAGCTCACTGCCATTAACCATCACGCCAATGGTCAATTCCAAAGGAATATTAAGGCTTGCAAGAAACTCATCCGATGTGTACGCCGCAGCACCCTTAAAGCCATCCACCTTCAATGACCGGAAGCCAAGCTCGACAATATCTACACCGCCCGCACTCATGGCGTCAAGGTAGTCTTGCACTAGGTTAAGGTTGAAATCCCATGCGTTATAATATCCACCATCTCTAAATGTACAATCTAGTAAAAACATTTTAAGAGCACCTCAAAAAAATACTATGCGAGCATAAAACTAGAGAAAACGCAGCTAATTCGAACTCACACTGTGAGAACGAAAACGAAACCTAAGAAACCAAAATGCCAAAAAGCTATAAAGAACACCCAAACTAAACTGCACATTCGACAAATAGTTATTAGTGAAAAACAATGCAGGAACAGTAATCAAAGAACCAAAACAAATAAACCTGTGAAAATCAACCTGCCCGAACTTGGGTGAAAAACATCTAACCAGGAAATAAAAAACAAAGCAAAAAATCAAAACCCCAACATAACTAAAGTCATACAACAGGGTTGCCACTAGCCCATTGAAGCTTGAAGCGCTACCATGTAAAGTCTGATATCTCAAATCCACATAAGAATTAACATCAAAGCCTAACCGAACAAACGCTTCGTCGAACAAGGATCGAGAAGACTTACCATACCATAGTTTATCCAAAGTAAAGTTTCGCATCACTTCTGTACTGTTACCTACCCACTGGGAGAAATAATCAAATATAGAGTGGAGCGATCTGTTTCTAACAAAACCATCATCCGCTGCTGAATAGTAAGAAGATTCAGAAAACCTTAAATTAGTTATGAAGTAAAAGGCAAAAAAAATAGACCCAAAAACGAAAAATGCAAAAACATTGATTTTATTTCTTATTCGAGAACCGATTGCAGAATACGCATACAAGTAAAAAAACAAATACATCAAAACAAACTGAACTATTGCGGCCCTTGACAAGCCATGAAGACCTGCAAGCGGAACATTTAAAGAAAGAATCAAAAACAAAACGCTTAGAGTTAATCTATTTCTTATTAGAAAGTAGAAGTGAAATGCGAGCGACAAAACTCCCAGTGGCGACGCAAAATTTGCAAACCTAACTAAATAAGGATTTACCCACTGCCTAATAAGTGCCGCGGCCTCTCCCTCATTTTTATATTCGGTTATATCGGCTCCACTGAGCACAATATACGAGAACGACTTGTAAACAATTAATAAATTAATGAGAAATGAAAAAGATGAAAAAATTAAAACAAAATAAAGCAAAAACTTAAAAGAACCAGAGCTCAAAGGATCAAAAACCCGAACAACAGAGTAGCCTCGAAAAGACGAACAGATTACAAACAAAACAAAAACAGTAAACAAAACATTAAAAAGATCAAGAAACCCTTGGATCTCCAGAAAATTCCCAACAAGTAAACCGGAAAATATCGAAAAAGATATAAACAGTAAAAGATAGAAGGCAACAGGTCTATCCCTTACGAACCGAAGTGAATAGAGAAAAAATGATAAAAAATATAGCATCAGACAAACGTGCCTAGTTGTCGAACAAAAATATCAAATATTCTGGAATTTAAAAATGACTTCAGATTTCGACACTCAGAATCAACCATCACTTTTTAGGATTGACAAAAATAACACCTGAACGCACAGAAATATCAGCCTTACTACCACCAACCGAACCCCATTGATCATATATAAAACTCTTATTAAATCCTGAACCCTTATCTTCACTACCCACTTTTAAAAAACAAGACCTTATAGAATAAAAAAACTTTCTAGAAAAATAGAACAAAAAATCACGGTCTAAACCCGAGCTTATTAAGCTTAAAACTGTTTTACTCTTGAGAAAGTGCTCATTGAGATCCTCACATATTTTATCAATCGCATTAAACTCGCTTCTTGAGTTTTTCACATAAGGAAACAATAACTCAGCATCTTTACGTAAAGAAGCTCTCGGTTGAGCAAGCAAGCGTTTAAAAGCAATTTCCAGCTCAGCAAAATCTCTGACCTTCTCGCCAACTTCAGATGCACCTGCAATGGCATGATCACCGGTATCTCGCGGTGAGAAGTTTATTGAGGGGACACCAATAACCGCGGCTTCCACACCGCTTGTGCTTTCCGAATGGATAAACAAATTTGCTTGTTCGAGAGCCCGAGAAAGGTCTCCCGACTTATCTACTATAACATTGTCCAGAAATCGATAAATTGATCTATAAAGTGACGCATCTTCGCCCGGGTGAGGCCTGAAAAGAAACTGAGTATCGGGGTTACTACTTGCAAGACGGTATACTGCGTCAATAAATTGAGCCCTTTCTATAGAAACCGCACACCACCGCTTGACCTGTTCTCCAAATAATTCGCCTTCAGAAACTCCCGAAGCGCCCTCCGCCTGAAGTCTGATATTCAGAAAATTCTCTGATATCAGCGATATATCGTCTTTAGCGGGGGAAATACCTGCAAAACGACTACAAACCAGAACATACTTACTGCCTGGTTCGCAACCATTGTTATTCTCCATTCTGGACTTCCTTTGAGCTTCTAGAAATCTCAGGTAATCCAACCGTGGAGCACCTGTAACGCTCAAATCGCAATCTTCATAAGTTCTATCGAAAACCGTTCTTTGCCTATCCCCCCAGAAGTAAACTTTTTTAAGGAATGGCCGAGAGAAGTACTCTTCAGGATAGATTCTTTTTACCGCTGACTCATACTCGTTTTTGTAATAAAATGCCCCCTCATCGTGAAGAAAGTACATCGATGAAGCAGTTTTCTGAATTTTTTTTATCAGATCCAAATCAAACCGCCCCCTTCCAGTATTTCCTCCAAACCGTCCAAATATCAGAGCACCCCGCATCAATGATAGAACGAGATAAATATCGTGAGGCTTACCCAGCACAGTAGAAATACCTTCGTCAGCAAGTTTTTTTGCCATCAACAACCGCCAACCTAAATCCCTACGAGGCGAATCGACCGAACTTAACACCACTTTTTTGGACCGAAAAAATTTTATAGGAATCATGCTATTGGCAAAGCCTATTGAATAATAATTTTTTTACATCACAGAAAGAACGAGGCAGGAATAAAGATTCATATACTTAAAAATTCAAGCCAACATCCAACCTCGATTTTTTCCATTTACTGTATTTAATTGATCCTGAAACGGCACAACCGACAATCATAGCCGAAGTCACGGCCCAATAAGGATTGTAACGTGCTAATACAAAAACCGTAACAGAAGCGACAGCCAAACCTACCACGTTTGCAACTATAATAATCCTGTCTTGTAATGTCGCATAGAGAGCGTACTGATATATATATCCAGCCAGAAAAACACTTACCGAAAATAGCATTCCATAAAAAAGAATAATATTATCATAATAGATTCTCTCGGTGATCATTGAAAACACGATAGGCACTGAGAGAGAGATAGAAACTATCATAACAAACATCCATAAAAAAGCTTGCTTCTCCATGTTTTTATAGACACTCTTAAACTCAGAAAAATCACCTCGCTTATAGGCTTTCATCATCCTCGGGTAATAGAATACGAACACCCCAGACTCCATAAAGGATAGCATTGCAGCCGCAATGCTCATGTAAACACTGTACGCACCAAGTAAAGCCAAACCATTCAAGGCCTCGAAAGCATAACGATCGAATGTAAATATGGCCCTTGCTGAGATCGAAGATACCAATAAAGGGATTGCAATCAAGATACCTCGTCTTATCCACTTCCAGTCCGGACTTAAAACGGAATTCTTCCAATCAAGTTTGAGTAAAGGAGCAACCCCAAATACTATCCCCAAGGCTGCGCCGAAGACCCAAAAAATCAGCAAAGTTTCTATATTTCTCGCGGCTGGGAACATCCACATCGCCAAAATGTAGAATACTGCCCAGAGCGCCTGCTTGATAAAAATTACTATAGTAGCCAACATCGGATTTTCGGACGCTACCAACAGGCGCATTAACTCCGAAGATAGATGTTCCAGAACTATAAGAACCAAAAACCCCGCCAAAAGCTCCAATGGTAAATGCCCGAACAGGAAAAGCAGGCTTAAAATGGGCAGAACCAAAAGATACATGATTCCAAAGAAAAGAACCTGGCTTGAAATAAGCCGAGGCCAATCACTTTTCGGCTTACCGACAAGGTCTCTCGTGCTATATGCATAAAACTCGAAGCCTACAAAGTAGATTGAGTAAGAGACTGTAACTGCAATAAGACCGTAAAGCCCTACTTCTTCAGGCGGCAGGTAGACTGCCAGGCAGATTATCAAAAAGAACTTTATCGCTAACGTGAGTCCTCGCAGGCTTACATTAATTAACCGGAGCCTCATGCCTTTATTGCCATGGTTTTAATTAAATGCTCACATATCCTGAAATCTACTGCCTCATCGATATCTATTGACCGTGCCTTCGGCATTACCCAAGCCCTGACACTATCCGTGAATAGACGCCCTGTTTCTCGCAGGGTCTTTTCAGCGGTGACGTAAACTGCACCATTCAAACGATATTCTTTTCGGTAATCCTGCGAACGTTTACCGGTCAAATCCACGCCTTTCAAATGACCACTATCGCTGATCGTGCCAATCCAGGCTGTTGGGTGGTCCACCTCGCACACACTTACTACTGTGTCACCACTCCCACTGTGCTCATAGGTCTCTACCGCAGCTCGAATGTCTTCAGCCGACCTGAGTGGGGATGTGGGCTGGAGTAGAATCAGTGTTTTTGCGGAATACCCGGCTTGCTGGTCAGCATCAAGCGCCTCTTTTAGCACATCGGCGGTCGTGGCGTGGTCGGTTGCCAGCTCGGCGGGACGTTTATGGGCGATCAGGCCCCTGTCAGCATAGCGCCTGGCAATGGACAATATTTCCTCATCATCGCTGGTCACCATTATGCGAGCGGTCAACCCAGTTTCTAGCGCCGCCTCAATCGTCCAACAAATCAGCGGCTTTCCCGCGAGCGGCAGAACATTCTTGCGCGGTAATCGCTTGCTACCGCCCCGCGCGGGAATAACGATGAGTCTCTCGCTGGGCTCAGTCATTCAGCAAACCCTTCACCTCAGCTTGGGCCTTGTGGAAATCATCCATCCGCCCTATGTCCAGCCAATACTCATGAATCGGAAACATATTCACGGCGTTACCGCCGTCAATCTGCTGTTCCAACAACGTTGGCATGTCTATCCGGGTACCAGGTTCCACACTTTTCACCAGTGCAGGGTCCAGCAAATAAATGCCTGCGTTGACAAAGAACCGATGCACCGGCTTTTCGACCATGGATTTAATCTGGGTGCCTTCGCTGGTGATTACGCCGTAAGGCACTTGATGCTCATACTCCCGCACACACATGGTGGCTACGCCATTGTGGGTTTGATGGAACTCCAGAAAGCTGTGGAGGTTCAGGGAGGTCAGCAGGTCGCCGTTCATCATGAACAACGGTTGATCAATCTCGTCGTGAGGCAGCAAGCCCAGAGCGCCGCCGGTGCCGAGAGGTTCTTCCTCGTGCACATACTGAATACTAATGCCCCATTTCTCGCCGTTACCGAAGTAATCGCGGATCACTTCCGGCATATAGTGGGTCGAGATGTAGAAACGATGAAAACCGGCCTCCACAAAGTTCAGCAGAATCTGTTCAAGGATTGGCTTGTCACCCACTTTGAGCATGGGCTTGGGGCAATTGTTGGTAAGTGGCCGCAGGCGGGTACCGAAACCACCCGCCATCAGGAAGACCGGGTTATCGTGGCGGTGTTTGTTCAGAATGTCGTGCAGGTTAGCCAGCCCTACAACGCGCTTTTCAGCATCAACCAAGGGGAGCTGCAGTAATTCGTGCTGCTCCATCACCGCCAGAATGCGGCTTTCCGTCCAGGACTGATCCGCTGTCTTGGGCTGGGCGTTCATCACCTGGTTAACCGGCGTTTCCAGCGGTAAGTGTTTCAGGAGCGCTCTGCGCACGTCACCGTCGGTCAGGGTACCCAGCAACGTGTCGCTGGCATCGACCACCAGGGCGATCCGAAGTGCGGCCTTGTCCAGAACTTCAATGGCCTGTTCCAAGGTAGCGTCGCTGTTTACGAGGGCTTTACGCCAGGGCTTCATGGATTGCTCCGCAGGTCAGGAAAAGTCATTAGCTGACAGATTGTAAAACTGCTTCTTGCGAATATTTTCCAGTGGGTATTCCGCAAGTACTTTGACGATCGCTTCGCTGGCACCGCCGTTTCCGTAGGGATTGGAAACAGCAGCAAGGCTGGCCTGGAATTCGGCCGAGTAGAGAGTTTTCAGCGCTGCCTGAATAGCCTCGCGGTTCGGCTCGCAATCGATCACGCTGGTCGCTTTCAGCCGGCCTTTCTGGCGATCGCCAATATTCACGGTGCCAATTTTGAAGGATGGCGCCTCTGCTAAGCCACTGGAGGAGTTACCGACCACGCCATCTATCTGCGCCAGGCAGGAGAAGTAACGGAGCTGGCCAAGCGACGTATACACCTTCGCATTGGGGTGCCCTTGGGCGAACTCCCGAACCATGGCACTAAGCTCCCGGCCTCCGGTGTCGGCGTTCGGCATGGTAAAGATCAGTGTGGTATCGTCGAGGCCATCCAAGGCGGCCAGCAGTTCACCCATCTGGGCGGCCGAGCTGGCCCCGCCTTCCAGGGTCACCGGATGGAATGTCACCAGCAGGCTTTTTTCACCAAGACTCAGTTCTAACGAACGCTCCAGCTCATCCCGGCTAAGCAGCTTGATGCGTATGATGGCATCAATCCCCATGCCGCCAAAGTTGAACACCCTGTCCGGGTGCTCTCCAAGCTGAATCACGCGTTGGCGATATTCCTCTGCTCCTACAAAGTGCAGGTGAGACATTTTGGTGATGGAATGGCGAATGGCTTCATCAAACGCCCCTTCTGTTGTCTCTCCCCCGTGCAAATGTGCAACAGGCAAGCCCGAAATCATCGCAGCAGACGTCGCGGCGAAGATCTCGAAACGGTCCCCCAGCACCACTACGATATCCGGCGCCAGGCGCTCGTAGGCATCAGCAAAACCAATCACACCCAAGCCCATGGATTTGGTCACCGCCGTGTTGGTGTCCGAACTCAGAAGCATTTCCACTCGAGCATCGATCGCAAAGCCCGCTTCTTCGATTTCACGGTAGGTCGAACCAAACTCAGGGGACAAATGCATGCCTGTCGCAATCACCTGGAGCTCCAGCTGCGGGTGGCTTTGGATCTCGCCCATCAGCCAGCGCAACAACCCGAACTCGGCTCTGGTACCAGTAACCACACAAATCTTACGAGTCATAGTTCGATCAACTCGTCTTCACTGAAATCACGGGGCGCCGTGCGGCCGATCACGTCATCCCACTGCATGGGCGAAATGCCCGTGCCCGGGCGCTTGGCTATCAGGTTATCTTCAGTGAACGCCTCCCCTGCCTTGATGGGACGAGCGGCCACCAGCGACTTGCGGGCAATAGGCTTGTTCTTGAGTTCGCTGGGGCTGGGTCGTTTGATGCCATCCCCCAGCGCCTTTTCAATATTACGGATGCCCTGCACCATGGCTTTCAACTCATCCGGTTCCAGGCTGGCCCGGTGGTCTGGCCCCGGCAGGCTGCGATCCAAAGTGAAGTGTTTTTCGATCACGGTCGCACCCAGAGCAACCGCAGCGATCGGCACTTCAATGCCCGGCGTATGGTCTGAGTAACCCACGGATACACCGAACGCCTTGCCGATATTGATCATAGCGCGAAGATTCACATCTTCCATGGGTGTAGGGTATTCAGTGGTGCAATGCAGAACGGTGATTTTATCTCTGGGGGTTCCCACCTGTTCCACCACATTAATCGCGGCTTCGATCTCCCCCAGATTTGCCATGCCGGTTGATAGCAGCACGTGCTTTCCGTGGCGGGTCAGGTAGCGCAGATATGGGAGGTTGGTTAATTCGCCGGAAGGTACTTTAACGACATCAGCACCCCCCAACTCTTCAAGCAAATCGATGCTGTCTTTATCAAAGGCGGTGGAGAAAAAACCGATTCCCTGCTTTTCGCATTCAGCGATCAGCTCCAGATGGTTCTCCCGAGTTAGCTCGAGCTTGCGAACCATTTCCTGCTGAGACTCCTGAGGGTCTGTGGTGCCTTTCTGATACTCGGCCTTGGGCGCGTTTCGGGAGATAATATTTGCAGCTATGAACGTCTGAAACTTTACCAAGTCTGCCCCGGCCGCGGCGGCGGCCGCAATCAGTTCTTTGGCCAGCGCCATATCACCGTTATGGTTAACGCCGGCTTCAGCAATAATGAGCGTATTCATTTAATCCTCTTTGCAGGGACACCTGCATAAACGGCGTGAGCTTCGCAATCGTTAATGACCACTGCTCCGGAGCCCACCGTGGTATTTTCGCCGACCACCCGTTTTTCGGTATTGCTGCCCTGATTGATCACAGCACCCGCGCCTACCCAGCAGCCTTGCTTTAAATGGACATTGCCAGAAAGATTAGCGCCCGGGGCCACGTGGACATAACTCTCCACCCTGCAATCATGGGCAATCGTGGTGTTCTGGTTGAAGATGCAGAAATCCCCAACAATGATACCGCTGGTGAAACGAGCGCCGGCTGCAACAATCGTGCCTTTGCAATGTTCAAGCACTTCCCGCTGACTACACCCAAAGGTCGCGCTTGGATGAATCAGGTTGGTGAACGTAAGCGAATCTTTAAAGCGTTCAGCAACTGCTCTGCGGATGTTGTTTTCACCAATTCCGATCACAAACGGCATGCCTGCGTATTGATCAACATCCTGTTCCAGAATTACCTTTGCCGAAGAACACCAGGCCCGCAATTCGGCCTCATCACGGGCAACATAAATAGGTTCAAGACCCATTGCCCATGCAATATCACCGGCCTCTCTCGCCATGCCTGATGTCCCGAAAATGCCTATCCGGTTCATTACCATCATTAGCTCACAACACTGCTAGGCAAATTCACCACCCGGGCTTCCAGCCACTCCGCATTGGGCAGATGGCCACGACAACAGCCTTTGTACATAGTCAGATGGTTCATCAACGCCCAGATGGGCCGCGTCATCACGCCTTGCTGATTGGTGGTTTCAAGCAGCTCATCTCTGTGGAGTTTGTCCTCACAGATAACGGCGTTTAACCAATAGTTCGAGCGGCAGTCTGAAGGCTCCGTCACGAACTCCAGGCCGGTGCCTGCGAAGAACCCTTCATAGGCGGCAGCTAATGCCCGCTTTGCCTCGATGAAGGTTTCCAACTGCTCCAGCTGAGCACAGCCCAGTGCAGCGTTCAGGTTGGGTAACCGGTAGTTGTAGCCCAGTTCGTCGTGAATGTACTCAAACGGATGTGGCTTCTTGGCGGTGGTGGTCAGGTGCTTGGCGCGAGTGGCCAACGCTTCACCGGCCAGGATCATGCCCCCGCCACCGGTGGTCATGATTTTATTGCCATTGAAGCTGAGTGTACCCAGCGCGCCGAAGGTGCCGGTGTGTTTGCCCTTGTAATAGCTCCCCAGCGATTCGGCGGCGTCTTCTACCAGCGCGATATTCCAGCGGCGAGTGACAGACATCAGCCCGTCCAGGTCCGCAGGATGTCCGAAAGTATGCATGGGCACGCAAGCCCGAATCACTTTGTGATCTGCGCGGGTGCGGCACACGCCTTCTGAGTCCAGTATGGCATGCTCGTCCAGCCAGGCTTCCATCGCTGTTGCAGACAACCCTAAGGTGTCCCGGTCTACATCGATAAACACCGGTTCGGCGTTGCAGTAGGCGATGGCATTGCAGGTAGCCACAAAGGTAAGTGGTTGGGTTATGACCAGATCACCCGCCTCTACGCCCGCAAGCTTCAACGCAATGTGCAGGGCGGCCGTTCCGTTGACTGTGGCAACCGCCTTGGGCGAACCGGTGTAGCTGGCCATATCCTGCTCAAACCGGTCCACATAAGCGCCTACGCTGGATACAAAGGTAGACTCGATGGTGTCGGCCACATATTCCTTTTCACGGCCAGGAAATACCGGCGCATGGAGCGGAATAAATTCATTGGTTCCGAAATAGTCTCTGACAAACCGAATCAGTTGGTCGCTCAAAGCTGCCTCACATTTTGCTGTCGAGATATTTGCCGGTTTCTTTATGGCCGAAATCTGGAATCATGCCATGGAACAGGTCCACGAGGTCCTGCTTGCTCCAGGCCATCTCCCGCTTCATTTCCGCAATCCGCCCTTCAAACTCGGCCAGCATTTGCTCGTCGAAGTCGGCTTCATTTTTGATGATGCCCAGGTTCTCAAAGCGCTCCATATCCAGCGTTTCGTTATCAGTGAAGAATTCTTCAAAATCTTTTTCGCCAGTGGTGTCACTAGAGGTGAACAGGCATGGCCACTTGCCTTGTTCCGGGAGTGTTTTCGCCAGCTCCCGAGCTTCGTCTTCATCACTGCACAGCACCGGCTCTAAGCCCTTCTCCGCCAGGTATTTCACAGCAATGTCAGCAAACGAGATCAGGTGAAGTTCTTCACTGAGTTTCGGGAAGAAGATGTCCCGATTGTCACCAAAAATACAGGACATCAGGCACAGCTCGCCAGACTCTTTTGGGGTGACGAAGTAACGGCGAACATCATTCGGGGCCACAATCGGCTGGCGTTTTTCCAGGCGCTGGTTAAAACCATGCAGCAGGGAACCATCAGAGAAAGCCACGTTGGCAAAGCGTGCGGTGGAAATGTCCATCTGCAGGCTTCTTCGCATCAGGAACATTTCCATGATGCGCTTGGAGGCGCCCATCATATTGACCGGGTTTGCCGCCTTATCGGTGGACACACAGAAGTATTTCCTGGCGCCAGCGTCAATCGCCTGTTGTAGCGTTTTGTCGGTGTTGAAGACATTCACATCCACCATACGCATGAGTGTGTACGGGTCTTTTTCACTGCGCACATGTTTGAGGGCAGAGAGGTTCAGAATGTAATCGTAGCCGCCATCTGCTTTAAAGAAGGCATCGTATTCAATCGAACCAATGTCCAGTGCAAAAGTGCGGAAATCTCCGGGGATGTATCCGAAGCTACTGCGGATATCACGCACCAATTCCACCAGGTTGTTTTCGCTGATGTCCACTACGTGTAGCTTGGCTGGATTACGCTTGAATATTTCTTTGGTTACTGCCTGACCGATTGATCCCGCCCCGCCAAGGACCAGAAAACGCGAGGATCGGATGATTTCACCTAGTTGAGCCTCTTGGGCCTCAACGTCTTTTATGAAGAGTTCCCTATCCCTTCCGATCAGACTTAGAACTGACGCCATGCTTGTATCCAGATACTGATTCTATGAATTTATGATTGAGAAACCTGGGACCACTACAATATGTTCAACAATATCTATTCTGACTCTTCGTTCATTGCTGACCTAACCGCACTTATAAATTCAGCAATGAAGGCCACGAAAACGCCACCCATTAGCCCCAAAAGCGCAGCAAGTACTACAATCAGTTTTCTCGCCGGCCCGGTTTTCTCAGTGCCCTGCCTTGCAAGAACCAATGTTTCGGCTGCCTTCAAAGCCTCCAGGTCACTTTCAAGCCTGGTTTTTCTGTCAAACGCCTCAGCCAGCACCTGGCCGGAATCCTGGCCACTTTTAAGCACATCGATTGATTGATCGATTGACCGCATACGGCTTTCCAGGCTTCTCTTCTCACGCTCGAGAAGTGCGTTGTGCCGCTGCTGAACCTGCTCAATAAGATATTGGTGAACCGTTTTCACGCCCTCAGCGTATTTGTACGGTGATTCAGAGATTAACCTGATCAACCCAGTGTTTTCAGGGTTCGCAAAGCTTGTAGAGAATGGCAGTTTCTCGCCGTTCTCTGATTGGTAAAGGACTTCCTGTTCTGGCAGCCAGCGGCTCTCCAAGGTCGCAATGGTGGTTGCCGGTGGTTCCAGGAATTTTTCTGACCCTTTCTCCGCGATCTGAATCAGGCTGGTGTATTGATACGTGTCTTCTGTCACAAAGGCGTAAGCAATGCCTGCCAAGATGCATGCGAGGAAGACCGCATAGAAGATTCGACGGCGTTTAACGAAAGTGGCAGCAAGGTCAATCAGGCTGATCTCATCGTCGTACCGTTGGTTTTGCGTGGCGCTCATCAGGTGGTTCCGAGTTCTTTGTCATGTTTGTCAGGCACGCTACCGCCCCACAGGCCGTGTCTTGTGCTTCAGGCTTTGACGGCCTTGTGAGATTTAGCGTGCACACCGAAAAATAGGCGCGAAGTCTACGCCAACCCGCCCTACTTTTCAGTTACGCCTTGTTAGGCTTCCGGCTGTTCTGGACAAACGCTCCTCCAAAAACACCTAGTACACCCAGCATTCCACCTAACATAACAGCAAGTATGACGATCAGCGCCCGTTTCGGTTCGCTTTTTTCCTGGGGAATGACGGCGGGGTCCACTGTTTTAAACACGTATTCGCGCTGGGCATTAGCCAGCATCACGGTTCGGGTCTCGTTTTCGATCAGTTGATAGAACACCTGCTGCATGCCGGAAATGTTGGTTTCACGGAGCTTACCCTCCAGATAGGCAATGCTGGCCTCTGCCTCACGTACATCCTGCTGGCGCATATGTTCATTGATGTCTTTGATCAATAACTCCAGCCACTGTTTCGCCGCGACGGGGGACTCACTGGCGATGGTAACCGTCACCAAACCGGTGTCTTTGTTATCTCTCACGCTCAGCAGCTCCCGGAAGCGCTTTACCATATCCCAGTTTGTTGGTTTAAGGGATTTACCGGCTTTGTCTTGTTGCCACTCGCCGGTTTGTTGGTTGTAGATTGATGGGTCTATCACCCATTCCCGCGCGCTCATGCTCCAGCTTTTCGATGCCATTAACGGCACACTCAGGTTATGGCGATGGATGAAGTCAGTAAGGAAGGCCCGGGATTGCAGGGTCTCTTTTGCGATAACGGTTTTGTTGGAGCTTCCGCCGCCTATGTTAATGCCGGCGAGGCTGGCCAGGCCGCCGAGTTGGCCCGGTAGGCCGCTGGCTTTGCTGTCGTCTTGGGCAGGAGCCAGGAGAACGCTGGCTTGGTAGATGTTGGGTTTGTATAGAGCGTAGGCCACACCGATTGCGGCGGAGATGATGGTACAGGCGATGATTAGCCATTTGCCTCGCCATAGGGTGGCGAAGAGTTCTCTTAGGTCTATTTCGTCGTCTGGGTAATGTGTTGTGGTTTGTTCGGCCACGGATAATGTTCCTTGGTTTAGCTTGGGTGCCTGGTGGGTCAGACCTCGTGGGGTCAGACCCTGGCCGCGTGTTTGTTCGGCCGCGTTGCTTGTGCCTTTGTCTGATGGGGTGCCTGGTGGGTCAGACCCCGTTCGGGGTCAGACCCTTGGCCGTCGATCTTGGCGGCTTTACAGGTTGCCTACTGCGGCGGCGCCCAGGGCCATTTGGTAGACGATCTGGCTTACGTTGGTCCAGAGTTCGAGTTGGTTCAGGCGGTCTACGTCGATCGGCATGATGATGGTGTCGCCGGGTTCGAGTTGTTGGCTTCTTCCGCCGAACCAGCGGCTGCGTTGGGGGAGCGTTACGGAGCCGTCGGCTTTTACTACGTAGACTCGGCTTTCGTCTGCCTGGCGGGTTGGGCCCCCGGAGCGTTCTAAATAGTCATCCACGGTCAGGCCTGTCTGGTGCAGGTGGCTGGTGGGGAATTGTACTTCGCCGAATACGGAGACGGACTGCGGGATGGTGGGTATGGTTAGCTGGTCACCATCTTGCAGGCGAATGGCCTGGTAGTTTTCGTTTTCCAGGACTGCAGCCAGGTCTATGACCATTCGGCCGATTGGGCGGCTGTTTTGTACTTCTTCCAGAAGGTCTTGTACTTGCTGTACCCGCTCCGCATTCTGGCCGCCGAAGCTGTCGCCTTGCAGCTGTACGCCAAGCAAGTCACCTTGCAGGCGTTCTTCGGCTTCGCGCAGGCGCTGGGCTTCCAGTTGGCGGAGTTTTTCACGGGTGAATACGGCGCCGCGGGGGAAGGCGTTGCTAGTTACGCCCCCTGCCCTTTGCAGCACGTCTTTCAGGGTTTCGCCATCGCGGAAGGTGTATTCGCCGGGGTAGCGCACTTCACCAGCCAGGGTGATGGTGCGGGTTTTGGCGAAGTCTGGGATGGATTTGATCAGGATGGTGTCGCGGCTTTGCAGGCTGAGGTCTGCGTTGCCAGCCATGGCGTCTGCCAGGTTCACGTTGAGAATATTGGTCTGGCCGATGCCATCGTCATCGGTGGTGTAACGGGCCACTTCGGCTTGATATAGAGAGGCGGAGTCTTTCAGGCCGCCGGCCACAAATACGGCATCCGCCAGGCTGCGGGTGGCGGGCATGGGGTATTCGCCGGGGTAGCGCACGGGGCCGCTGATGCGGACGGTTTGTTCGGGGCTGCCGGGCCGGGCCTGGGCTTTCAGGCGCTGGATAACCGGTGCGAACAGGCGTTCCCGGGTGAAGGTCTCCGGGCCCTGTTCTGACACGCCTTTCTCAGCGGTAGCTAAAGCCCCGTTCTCGCGCTCATTTTCTGGTTTCTGCTGCAGATCTACTTTGCCTGCATCTGAAAACAGGAACAGGCGGTCTCGCTCTTCCAGTACCAGGTCGTGCTCGCCGCCTGGGCTTCGCACCGCTTCTCTGAGACGGAGGTTTAGCACGGAAATGGTGTCGTCTTTGGGGTTGGTACGAACCACAGCGGCGTATTGCTTGTCTGCAACCGGGAGCAGATCGGCATCCAGGTTGCGGATTATGGAACTCACGCGCATACCCGGCATCCAGGCGAATTTACCAGCACGGGTGGCTGCGCCTTTCACTTCCACATATTGGCCGGTGATGTCTGAGATAGACGGTATGCGAACACGGTCGCCGGCCTGCACGCGGGCGTTCTGGCCCTGCTGGGCGGTGTAGTCTGCCTCTGCGATGATGCGCAGGAAGTCCTGATTGGTGCGTTCGATGTTAATGCGCTGGGGATAGGCCTGCGGGGTGAGGCCGCCAGCCATGCGCACCAGGTCGGCCAGGGTGTTGTCGCCTTTGAGTTCGTACAGGGCCGGGCGGTATACCTCGCCTTCTATGCCGGCGCGTTTGCCTACGGGCGGGATGAAGATGACATCGCCCGGTTGCAGGCGGTTGTCTGCGCTGCTGTCGCCTTTCAGGAGCAGGTCGTACAGGTCCAGGGTGCCTACGAGTTTGCCGTTGCGTTTGTGTTGCACGTTACGCAGGGAGCCGTTCTGCTTTACCCCGCCGGAGACATACAGGGCGTTGGTAATGGTAGACAGGGAGCTGACGGTGTAGGAGCCGGGGTTGCGGGCTTCACCCAGAACGAACACCCGCATGCTGCGCAGTTCGCCCAGGGTAATGGAGGCTTCTACGCCGATGTACTGTTCGGATACCCGCTTGCGGATTTGTTGGCGGGCTTCGTCGAAGCTCAGGCCTGCCACGGTGACCGGGCCGGAATCCGGGAAGCTGATGGTGCCATCGCGGCTGATGGGCAGTTCCAGGTTCTGGTTCTGGTTGCCCCACATTTGTATGCGCAGCACGTCGCCCGGGCCCAGGGTGTAATCGGAGGGTACGGGGATTTCCGTTACCGGCGCAAAGGTGGTGGGGCTGCCAGCGAAGAGCTCGTAGCCGTAGGGCTTGAGGCCACCGTTTTTGGTGGTTTGTTTGTCTTCCTGTTCGCTTTGCTCGCGAGCCCGATCACGTTCTTCATCAGTGATGGTGGTGACTGGCTCAACTACGTTGACCTGTTCCGGGCGCTGGGTGGTGCGTTGGCTGCCGGTGATGTTGTTGAGGTCTATGCCGTATTGGCTGGCCAGGGCTTCCTGCTGGGCCCTTGGGAGTTGCTTGAACTGGTCAAGCTGGGCCTGGCTGATGGATTGGGCTTGGGTGGCCAGGGGGAATAGCAACGCTAGAGGGAGAAACAGGGTTTTCAGGTTCACGGGGCTTGTGTTCCGGTTCTGGTATTGAATTTTGGGGGACTAATGAGTTTTTTTGCCACGGACGGCTCGGACGAGCACGGACAAAAGACAAAAGACAAAAAGATTAGAACTGTTTTTATGTCCGTGTGAGTCCGTGTCGTCCGTGGCTAATCCCTTGGCTCTAAAGAACGAGCCGCTTGATAGTAGCTCTCGGAGCTGTGAAATTTATCAGCATGCCAAGCGGGATGCGCGAGGCTTTCATGTAGTTCAGAAGCTGCGCTTCAGCACCCAGGTTCAAGCGGGATTGGGCTTTAAGCTCCAGAATTACTTTACTTTCTACAACGAGATCAAGGCGGTGCTCGCCTACTGACTCACCTTTGTACAGAACGGAGACTGGCTTTTCCGTTTCAACCGCCAACCCTGCAGATCGCAATTCATGGAGCATCGCGTTGTGATAAACGCTCTCCAGGAACCCATGACCAAGGTGTTTATTAACTTCAAATACACACCCCTGAATTCGATAAGTCAGCTCTTCCTCAAGTAACATTTTTTCGTCCGTGTTCGTCCGTGCCGTCCGTGGCTATGCCTTGCTTCTTAACCGATGGTTCGGAGGTTACTATTTTTTTGCCACGGACGACGCGGACGAACACGGACGAAATACAACGCTTTTTGAATCTTTTGTCCGTGCTTGTCCGCGTCGTCCGTGGCTAAAAGTCTCTAAAACCGATAAGTCCAGCTGGCTGAGGCGGCGAATTGGTCTTTTTTGCCGCTGATGTATTCGACTTTTTTGTCGGTGGCCTGGAGGTTCAGGTCTAGCCAGCCGTTGAGTACCTGGGTGCCGTAGCCTAGCTGTATTATTGCTATGTCCTGGCTGTTTGCCGGGGCGGTGTAGAACACTTTGTCGTTAGGGGCGACAACCCTGGTGCTGCCGTCTTTATTGAGTTCGGCGTAGCTGGCTTTGGCGGTGATGTTGCTGCCGCTGGGCAGGAAGTGGTAGGCGCCCAGGGTGACGGCTACGGCGTCGCCTTCGAAGCTGGTGGCCATGTTACGGCCGTAGTGGCGGTAGCCGGTGCGGTAGCGGCTGTGTTCGAAAGCGACGTTTGGCACGGCGCTGCCCATGAAGTCGTCGGCCAGGGTGTTTACGTATTCCAGGAACCATTGTTGATCGGCATTGAATAGCTGGCTGGTCCAGTCTGCACCCATTAACCAGGATTTCTTTCCGGGGAAGGCGCCGGCTTCGTCTTCGCCCATCATCTCCATGTAAAGGCCCATGCTTTGCTGGCCGATGCTGAAGCCGTAGCGGATATCGATGCTGCCCAACTGATCGCCGGGGTCATCTTCTTCCAACTGGCCATTGTCGCGGCCGATCAGTGCGTTCCAGATGGTGGAAGCGCCCTCTGGCCGCCCTTCCCCACCGAAGATAATGGCGCGGGACAAGCCGATGTCCAGGCCGTTTACGGGGCGGAAGCTGAAGCGCATGCCGATGAGTTTGGCCTCAGGTACCGCGCGGTCTTTTTCAAACTGGCCGGTTAGCAGGGTGGCGTTCCATGGGCCGAGCCAGCTTAGCCAGGGTGTTTCGAAGGCGGCGGGGTCGTTCCTGGTAACCCAAACTGAGGGTACTGGCCGGGCGTTGTTTGAGAGAATCAGGCTGGATTGCCAACCCGGCCCCCACCAGCGGTCGATGGCACCGGCGCCGAACACCCAGTTGCTTGCGGTGGCGGCCAGGTAGCTGCCGTCCAGGCGGAATTCTTCGTCGTCGTCCGGATCATGAGCGTAGGCGGGTTTGAGGCCTGCGGCCCAGGCGTTGCCTTGCCACTGCAGATTGAAGGAGGTACCGGCTTTGGCCAGGGCGTTGTTCTGAAATCCGGTGAAAGCCGGGATGTCTGACTGGGCGTTTACGTTGAATTCTGCCCGGAACCCCGGCTGGGCTTGTTGTTCCTGCTCAAACCTCAAATAGGCGCTGGCCATGCCGACGGATGACAGGTCGGCGCTGGTGCTGGTTTGGGTGCCGTTTTCCAGTGCTGCCCAGCTGATGGGCCAGGTGGTTACGGAGCGGTCCAGGTGGCCACGGTCTGCGAGTTTCTGAACGGCAAAACGGGCCCGGGGGTCGCCAGGTTCCAGCCAGGGGGCCGCCGCAATGGAAAAGCTGCTCAGGCACGCTACCGCCCCACCGACCAGGGCCCAGTGTTTTGAGGTCATAGGATTTTGTTTTCTTGAGACAAGGATATAACGAAATAAGCGGGAGGAGAGTTCCTAACGCGATCCTTGTCAGGTTGTTTATGGTGCGTTTCAGAAGTGTGACGATTCTAAGGGATTCTGGATTACACGCAAGTGACAAACAGGCTGACTGAGTATTTTGCGGACAGATTTGGGGGTTAAAGTTTGTGAAATATTCCGGAATGCAAGTAACTTGGTCACATTTTGGACAAGTGTTTGCCCTAGGGGTCTGTCCCCGAATGGGGACTGACCCTTTTTGGAGCCATGGGGTCTGTCCCCGAACGGGGACTGACCCTTTTTGGAGCCATGGGCTCTAGTTTGGGGGGCAAGGACGGGCAAATGGGGGTCAGTCCCCGTTCGGGGACAGACCCTTGGCAGACCCTTGGCAGACACCTTAGAACCAGTCGCGCAGGTCAGGAATTTTGTTGCTGGGTTCTGATTGCAATACTGCGCTTACTCTGATGCCGTGGGCGTTTTCTAGTTTTTCTATTTCCGGCTTTGGTAGCATGCCATTGGTTACGATAAATGCTTTCTCGAGGAGACGGCCTGGCGCGGATTTTTCCAAAGCTGCCTTCAACAACTGATATTCTGGTCGACGTTTTCGGGTATATGCGAGTTGCTCAAAAGCATGGCGGATGTCGCCGGCACCTTTGAGCTCCACCAGCGCAGCGACTTTCTTTCCGCTGCCACTGAACAGGTACAGTGCATCACATTTCATGTTGTTGTCGGTGAGCACACACCCATCAAGCACGATGGCTTTGGCCTCTTCGCCGCGCCTGGGGGTTAGCGTCACTTTCTTGCCCTTTTCTTCAAGACTGAGCTCTGATTTGCAAACCGCAAACTGGTTGCCCATGCGCATGCATTCGCAATGCTGGTAGGGGCTGGTATCAATCATCCTTTTGATTCCACTCCAAGTCTCGCATTCTGTCATACAACCTATTTATCTGGTTGAAATGTGGCAACAGAGTGTTATCCACCAACCCTGTTTCGTCATCAATCAGCGGGTATTTTTCACTATTTTCCATGCGGTAGGCCCGCACATCGCTCAATGAGAGCGGAAGCAGGCCGTCAATGTCTTTATCGCCGGTGGAGTCTGGCCCAAGTTTATGCCGCTTTAGATGGTTGTTCAGGGTTTCCACTACGAACGGGCTGTGAGTGGTCATGATGAACTGAGTATTGGGGAAAGTTCTCAACAAGTCGGCCAAGACCCTTTGCTGCCAGGACGGATGAAGGTGAAGATCTACTTCATCGATCATCACGATGGCTTCCGCGGTTAGCGGGTTATCCAGATGCGGATTGGCCAGCCCCATTCGCATACTGAGATCAATCACCAGTCCCAGCAGGGTTTTGTAACCATCGCTGAGCTGCATCAGATCCAGCGTTTCACCGTTGATGGTCACTGCCAGCCTAAGCGGGTTTACTTGGATGTGAGGGTGACTAATGTCCGGAAAAACAGAGCCTATTGCGGTTCTGACCGCATCGAGTTCTTTCAGGGTTACATCAAAACTGCGCTTCTCCCGCTGCAGCCGGTTCTCTTCGTTTTCTTTGTTGTAGAACCAGATGAAAGCTGACTTGAAGCTGCTTTGAGCTTCAAGCGCCTGTTTTAGTGCCTCTAAACGGGTATGCGACTTGGGGAAACCCTTGCGCCTGAGAGGTACCTGCAAGACGGCGCGGCTAACACCGTAATAGGCCATCATAGGGAGCTGATATTGCTCACCTGCGTTCATCTTATCTATGACCGCCTCATCGAGATACGCTTCGAGACTCTTTAGCCCTAAGGGGGAAGGCGTCGCCTTTGCGGTCGCTTTGCTTTTATCTCGACGTTTTATTCGGTCCCAGGTTAACCCTTCGGCGGTTGTTAGTGCCACACGTACGTATGGGGCTGCCACGTTGTTGAATTGGCGTATGTCGCCATTTTCCTTGAACGTGATTCCGGAAACTGAGGGCAAGTGCGTTAAGACCGCCCCCAAGCCGATGGCGATGCCGTCCAGCACCGAGGTTTTACCGCTTCCGTTGTTGCCCAATAATACAGTGAGGCGACTGCCTATCTCGAGATCGAGATGATCACAGGCACGGAAGTTTTCCAAGGTCAGGTGCTTGAGTTTCATACTGTTAGCAATGTCGGTTGTTGATTGGCAATCTTGAACTAAATGGGGTGTATTTCCAAGCGGTGTGGGAGCCAAGGGGTTTGTTCCAGGAGGGGGACTGACCCTTAAACCAAAAAAAAGCCCGCGGCAGTGGCGGGCAAACAGAACAAGCGACTTCAGTCTCGGTCAGGTCGGCAACACGCTTTACGGAGTACAGCTTTGCAGCGTTCCGAGACTGAGCGAACCAAAGCGTTCGGAGGAGGACTACGATTGGGGCCGGAAACCCCGCTTTAGTTCGCATTTGTTATGCTATACGATGCTTTTGCGTTTTTCATCCTTTTCTGTGGATTTTTATGGAATAACGTCAGCGGTTTCTATTTCAGTCGAGCGATTGGCCAAGCCGCCCACTGTCGTGTGCCATTTACGCCATAACCCTGGCCTGTTCTGCACCTGTATAGTCAGAATACGCAACCTCATTCGATAACAAGAAGGTGTGTCATGCCGGAATGCGCGGTTTCTGAGCTCGGTAAGATTGATTCTGCAACACGGATTCGGGATGTCATCCGGTCTGTGGGGTTTGACCTGGTATTTCAGCCCAAGGTGGCGTTCAGCCATGGCAAGCTGGGCGGTATTGAGGTGCTGGTGCGGTGGCCAGAGGTGGTGTCTGGCCGGCAGGCGCCGGATCAGTTTGTGCCCCTGGCGGAGCAGCATGGGCTGGCCCCGATGCTGGACCTTCACGTTCTGGAGCGAACGCTTCGAACCTGGCGTTCCTGGTCTGCCCTTACCCGCCTTTGCTGGAGCCCTTTCCCTATTTCGGTGAATGTCTCTGCCATGAGCGTTCAGGATGAAGACTTCCTGCGCTCGGTTACCTGGCTGCTGGCCGAATCACCCCGGCCCAAGCTGATGTTCGAGCTGACCGAAACCGCGCCTTTCCATAACCCGTTGGCAGCGGCACAAACCCTGGAAGCGCTCTCAGGCCACGGTATTCAGGTATCGCTGGATGATTTCTGCACCGGCTTCAACAACCACGAACGCCTGGACACGTTGCCGGTGGCGGAACTGAAGATCGACCGGGAAGATACCGCCAAACTCGACACGGTTGCCGGCATTCGCCATGTGGGCCAGATGATTGAGCAGGCCAAGGCCGCAGGGCTGACGGTAACGGCGGAAGGTATCGAATGCCGGGACCAATGGAAGACGCTGCGCACCCTGGGTTGCGATTACGGCCAGGGCTACTGGCTGTGCCCGCCCCTGAGTGCTTCAGATGCGGTGGAGTTCGTGCAGGGCTACACCCCCAGCCGGTTGCTGACGGCCACCAACGAGGAACACAGCGCCTTCGAGGCCGTTGATCTTGCCCCGGGACTTGTCCATAATTTGCCAAAATGAATTAAGCATGAATTAGTCCATTCGATTAGTTTAATGTAAGAAAACCGATAACAGACCAACACATCCAACAATTACAACAAGAGGCAGCCCATGACAAAGGCCTTGATCCATCGCTTACGTGAACGTAGCGCCCAGGCGCTGGGTGCATTCTCCGCTGGCAAAACGGTTCTGCTTGCCGGCGCCGCCCTTACCCTGGCCGGCTGCTCGGCCAACCCGGTATACACCACCACGGGCATTGTGCTCTCCAATTACGCGGAGGGCGAAGCCACTCCCTATGTGCTGGAAATGAAAGACCCGGAGATGGCCTGTGCACTGGGGTTGTCACTGGACCCGCTGGTGTATTCCTTCTCCCGCGTGACTTCCCCACCCGACACCACCGGCTCTTTGCTGATGCTGCTGGCGGCGAACTGTTCTGAATACAACGCCATGGAGGCGGAGATCACGTACCTTCGCGCTAACCACGAGGGCAATGTGAACGAAGCGCGGGATGCCCGGGAGCGGGTCAAGCGGCTGAACGCGGAAATTGCCCACCGCCGCCTGCTGGCGTTTGAACGTGCCATGGCGGCCTATAAGTTTGACCCGGGTGCCGAGCCCCTGGAGTGCCCGTTCCTGTTTGATGATCAGGATGAACTGACCTTCCTGATGGGCCTGGTCACCGGGCTGCAAGCCATCGTGAACGATGCCAACTCCGGCGCCATGGCGGGCATTCCGCGCAACATTGCCCCACAAGCCGAGCGGGCCGTGCGCTGTGTCGAGAATGACAAGTGGGGCGGCGTGCCCAATGCGGTGCGGGCCCTCGTTTGGCTGTTGCTGCCGGATACCCGCCCACCGATGTCCCCAGACCCATGGCAGGTACTGGAACACAGTCGGGAGCTGGGCTTTGATCGCGGCTTCCGGGTAGCCAGTGCATTGGAAGTGGTGGCAGCGGAAACCTTTGGCCGGCCGGATGTGCTGGAAGAAGCCATCCGGGCAGCCGCCGATGCGGAATCGGATATGGAGGTGTCTTCAGCCTACCAGTTGCTGGACAGCGTCGCGCACCGGGTGTTGCTGCATTCTTCGGATAAGCACTGGGCTGCCAACTATGGCTACCGAACACCGTCCAACTCATTTGGTAGCCTATCGCCGGTATCGTCCAACCGGTCAACCCAAACAATGGATCTGGACGACCTCCTATAAGGTCGCCCCTGACTGAAAACAAAGACAATGTCTGACGGGAGTAATAACCATGCGTAAGTTTATCGGAGCCCTGGCACTCACTTGTGCCGCCCCGCTGGCCTCGGCCAACACCATGTCTGTTTGCGTGTTCGATGTCATCGGTGCCAACGGCGATGTGTTCAACGTGATGAAGGATTATGCCCTGGAGATGCGTTCTCTGGGGGTTAACCTGCAACTGAAGCCCTATACCGATGAAGGCGTGGCGGTGGGCGATTTCAACGCCGGCCAGTGTGATGCGGTGGCCGCCACAGACCTGCGAACCCGGCCGTTCAACAAGTTTACCGGCTCGATCAGTGCCGTGGGTGCCCTGCCCACCTACGACAACCTGGAAACCCTGCTGGCTACCCTGGCTCAGCCCCGGGCAGCAGATTTGATGAAGAGCGACGGCTACGAGGTGCTGGGTATTTTCCCGGTGGGTGCCGGTTACCTGTTTGTGAATGACCGCTCCATCAACACCGCTGGCGCCCTGGCGGGCAAGCGGATGGCCACCCTGGACTACCAGAAAGACGCCATCCACATGGTGAACTACGTGAAGGCCACCGTGGTGCCATCCGACATCACCAATTTTGCCGGTAAGTTCAACAACGGCTCCGTAGACACCGCCTACGCGCCGGCCTTCGCCTATGAAGCACTGGAACTGTACAAAGGTATTGAGCCAGATGGCGGCGTGGTGGACTATCCGCTGGCGCAGTTGACGGTACAACTGATTGCCCGTGAGGGCGTGGTAGATGGCGACACCGCCCAGAAGGCCCGGGAAGCGGCCTGG
Organism: Marinobacter sp. LQ44; assembly: GCF_001447155.2. Lineage (NCBI taxonomy): Bacteria > Pseudomonadati > Pseudomonadota > Gammaproteobacteria > Pseudomonadales > Marinobacteraceae > Marinobacter > Marinobacter sp. LQ44. Next base: position 949,116 of record NZ_CP014754.1, read on the forward strand.
GACATGTACCCGCAGGTGATGAACCTGATCAAAAGCCAGGAAGCGGCCATTCCGGATGAAAAATGGATCAAGATCCCCGATCAGGACATTGTGGGTTATCAGGAAATGTTCCGGGAGAACCGCCTGGAGATGCGGGATGGCGTAAACCGTGCCCCATCTGTCTACGACCCGCGCATGCTTAAACTGATGGCGAACATTCGCTGCTCAAGCAATCCGGGTGCGGCTGAGTGTACGGCGGATAATCGGGAATAAACTTTTGGGGTCAGACCCCAGGACATTTGATGAGGTGAAATGTCCGGGGGTCTGACCCCAATTTGGTTTACGAGGTGGTTTTGGCGCGTTGGCTGGTGGTGGCGGTTTTGGTTTCGCCCTGATCGCGTTTGATCAATTGCTCTGCGCTGATATCTGACAAGGCCAGGGAGCCGTGGCATACCGCGGCTACCTGGCGGCTGAATTCCTGGGTCATGTAACGTTCAGACGTTTGCGCCTCGGCTTCACCAGAGCGTGCCCTGAGTTCACGACCACTGAGTAGCTGTACGGTCATTCCGCTCTCTGCCATGGCTCGGACGGCGTTTAGATAGGCGTTCTGGTATTCCTGGCGCATGATGTTCTCCACTGTCTCAAACTGACCATTTGAGTTGCGTTGATTCTTTCAATAAATACATACGTCCTTTCTGTATTATCAGCTTAGTATATTAGCCTACTTTGGCTAATTCGCTGACCATTGTCACATAATCCTCATAATACTTTACAGGAGTAATCCACTCCCGCCGTATCAGACCTTGGTCTGAGGCCACGTCGTCCCGCAGGCAGGAGATGAGGATGTAGCCGTAGGTTTTGTAGAAGGCTTTGATTTCATGGCCCTGATGCACATCCGAAGACGACTGCCAGTCGGCATAGACCACGTACTCTTCGCCATCCAGCTCGAACGAAACCATCTGCGGCGAGGCCTTGCCAAAGGATTCGTTCAGGAATACGGCATTATTGGGCGCACCGCCGGAAGCCGGCAGGCCATAGAGGAACCAGATCACGTTGGCGACGTCACCACTCTGGTCTCTCTGGATTGCGACTGTTCCGTCCAGAACAATAGCCATAGCGTCTCCTTGTATTACAACTCTTCGCGCCGTTGAATAGCTTCCAGGTACTCGTCCATCTCAGCCTGATCACCAAACACGGTGAGGTCGGGCATGATTTTGACGATTTCGAACACTTTTTTCACCCCTTTGCTCATCTGGCTGACACTTACCTGCCCCTTTCGGGCTTTCATCAGTTTCAGGGTTTTGAAGATGACCCGCAAACCGGCGGAGCTGATAAAGCTGACACCGGCCATGTTGAAGGCCACCAGCCGGGTGGTTGGGGTAATGGCTTCCGCCAGGCGTTCGTCCAGCTGCGGTGCGGTGTCGCTGTCCAGTGAGCCTTGAAGCTCAAAGCTCAACGCCTCATCCGAGGTGTACTGCTCGATAATGGTCAAAGGCATGGGTTGTCTTCCCTGGGCAATGTGGTGTCGAGTGCTACCGTGAGCTTGTTGGTGCCATTCTCGTAGCGATAGTTCATCTCGTCGCTCAGTTGCGACATGATGGCCAACCCCAAACCACCGATGGGGCGGGCCTCCACAGGCTGTTCGCCAGGAGGGCTCGATTGCGTTGGGTCGAACCCCGGGCCAGCGTATTCAAATTCCAGTTGTACCTTGCCATCATCACACACTACCTCAAGAAACCACTGACAGCTGTCAATTTTTGTAGCGACATGCTCTTTGATGTTGGCATGAAATTCATCAATGATGGTGTAGCAGTCACTCACCCTGTCGTTATCCAGGCAGTGTTCGCCGTAGCGATCACGAACTTTTTGCAGGATGCTTGCTATCGTCTCTGTGGACTGGATGGATAGTGCCATGGTGTTGTATTGTCAGTAAGGTTATGTCATCGGATTGTGGTGCACCACTGGCAAAGGATAGCAGCTGTTCGCGCATGTAGCCGAGCAGCCCCTCGGGCTGGTTAAACGCCCGGTAGCCCAGGTTCAGTAACCGCTCTTCACCAAACTCCTGCCCTTCCCTGTCAAACGCTTCGGTTACGCCATCACTGTACAGGGTAATACTCTGGTCTGGCCGGATGCTGGCATTCTCTACGTCGTAGTCCACATCCTCATACACGCCGAAAGGCGCGGCAGGGTTCCCTTGCCACAGTTTCGGGCTGGTTTTGCCATCCACAAACATGGGCTCGTTGTGGCCGGCATTGAGCCATTGGATTTCACCTGAGCCAAGCTCCAGCACGCCCATGATCATGGTCACGAACATGCAGGCTTCGTTGGAGCGACACAGTTCGTTGTTCAGGGCCCGGGCGATGGCGGCCAGATCACCATCCAGCGAGCGGGCCAGGTAGTTGAGCAGGCTGACGGTTCTGGCCATGAACAACGCCGCCGGGGCGCCTTTGTCTGAGACATCACCCACGGCAATCAGCAGCTTGCCGCTGGGCAGGCGGATTAACTCGTACAAGTCTCCGCCCACCGCCCGGGCCGGTTGCAGCCAGGCTTCGATGGTCCAGTTGCGGTAGGTTTCCCGGAAATGCCCGGCCCCGGGCACCATGGACATCTGGATGGAGCGGGCCACCGACAGCTCCACTTCCAGCTTCTTGCGCTCCCGCTGTTCGTTTTCCATGTCGCTGGCCAGGGAATGCACCAGGCGACGGTTCAACAATACGGTGCGCACCATGGAGCCAATCACTTGCAGGTGATCGATGGTAGCCTGGGCGATGTACATGTAGCGGGACTGAACCGTAAGGAAGCCGATAAAGCTGTCCTCACCCTGTTCATCATTCAGCGCTGTGAGCAGTATGGGCTTGGGTTCCACGCCTAACCGGATGCGATCGTAAATGGCATCCTGCGGGGTGATGTATTCTGCCGCGGTGTCTGCCAGCATGTTGGCAACCACACCTCCAGCAATGGGCTGAATGTTGGCGCTGATGTTATCAGCGTGGCTGGTGTCTGGGGTGTTGTGATGGATGGTGGCCAGGCAGGCAAAGGTTTCGTCATCTCCGGAACGTTCCCATAATGCCAGGGCACCGAGTTCGTAGTGGCTGACAATGCGGTGCATCAGGTAACGGAGCTTTGGTTCAAACTCGTCGCCACTGGGCAGGTTGACCAGATCAACCCCCAGCTGCCGGATAAAGCGTTCGCTGGCGGCGGCCGCTTCCATCGCTTTTTGCCACTGTTTTCGTTCAATGGCCAGGCCGGTGAGCGAGACAATGGAGGCCAGGTCTTCCAGTTGCTGTTCATCCGGATTGCGGGGGTGATGGCTGAATACGGTGACAACGCCCAGCAATTCGTCCCGCTGGCTGACAATGGGCTCAGACCAGGACGCCAGCAGGCCGAGATCTGCCACCACACGGGTGTAACCCTGCCAACGGTGGTCGTCCACAACCGACTCACACAGGGTTCGGTGGCGGGTGTAGGCGGCGGTACCGATGGAGGTGCCGCCGTAACGGGCGGGTATCACGGGTAACTGCTCCCGGAAGTCTTTGGCCAACCCCCCCTTGCCGAGCGGTGTGAGAGAGTCCCGTTGCTGGTCGTACCGGGTGATCAGGCAGCGGGTGTCTTGCAGGCGAATCTCGGCCAGTTTGCACAGGCTGTCGGCCAGGTTTTCCATGGGCGCACTGCTGTTGATGCCGGTGAGAATGCTATTGCGGAGTTTGTCCGCTGCCTGGTTCATTTTGTAGGCGTGAATGTTGTTGGCGCTGAGGGTGCGTGCCGGGCGGCCTTCGAAGACGGTATTGCTGATGTAGCAGTCCATCCAGATATTCTGACGGGCAGCGGTACTGAACAGCCACTCCCGGCGCAGAAACCCGGAGGCCTTGAGCTGGCTGATCCAGCTTTCAAAATCGAGCAGCGAGTAGGGGCTGGGCTGCCAGGCATCCGGGCGCATAAGCACGGTGTCTGAAAGCTCCTCGACGGAATCACAGCCAAACAGATCAAGGGCCTGGCGGTTGGCAAACAACAGGGTAAGTGTGATGCGATCAAACACCAGGATGGCGGCTGAGCCCTGGTCCAGCATGGCCCGGGTGTCAGACATCGACGACCGCAGGCGGCGCTGGGCATCATCGTTCGCCCGGGCCAGTGTCTGCTCCCGCTGCCTGCTTTGCTTACGGGTGCGTTGGTGCCATAAGGCGACGGCACCAAGTGCAACGGCCAGTACAACAACCAGCAGCAGCTCTGGTTGCAGTAATCGTTCCGGCAACGCTGTCCCGTCAAACATCTTTACAGCTCTTTGATTGCACAGGTTTATTCGTCAAAGACTACATTCTCTACCAGTTGCGAGCCAGTTTGTTCCGCGCCCAGTACCCGCAGTTGCATGCCGCCGAGGTCTGCGCCCAGGGCGGAGAGCAGTGGAGAGACCAGGCTGGTGACAACGCCTTCAGAAACGGTCGAGAGCACGTTGGTGAACGGGGTCAGAAGAGCGCCGCTCAGCTCATCAAGAATGTCCTGTTCGCCACTGGACGCAGAACCGGTGCAGTTGAGCAATGAGAGGTTATTCACCGCAACATCTACGTTATTGATACCGCCAGTGGACGATAAGCCCGCGGTTTCACACACACCTCCCGGGCAATACAGGTTATAGCTTTCCAGGCTTTCATAAGACGCGCTGGAACCGATATCCACATCTGCTTCTGCGCTCAGGCAGACATCCATATCCACGACCGTGACCAGGCCAAGAAACTTGGCTTCCACATCCAGTATGGGGGCGTAGATGGGCTCTGGCACAAATTGCTGGGTTACCGGGTCTATCGCCCCGGATTCGGCGTTCGCAACCCCACCCTGCATTCGGAAGTCAAAGCTGGTGGCGTTGCTGTTACCCTTGGCGCACTCCGCACCCTCGAACACCGCTTCGCCACCGCCAACGCGCACGGCGAGCGGGATCTGGATAGCGTCGTCGCCGCCGCCCAGAAGTTTTACGTCCAGCGAACCCAGTGACATCAGATTGAGCCAGTAGGTCACGGTGTTGACCAGCGATGAGCTCAGATCCACTGCAATTCGTGCATCCAGGGCAATATCGGCTGCCGCTACACGGGTCATCCATTGTCCGTTACTGTCTTGCCGGGCCGGCCCGATGACAATTTTCGGCGGTTCATCCACCCATAAACCCAGCGATACGTCCAGACCAGCCAGCAGGCTTTCGGAACCAACAAGGCTGTTCAGCAACGCTGAATCGGAGGTATCCAGGTCCAGTGACAGCAAACCATTTCCCGCCTGATTTGAAGCGCGAACGCTGTTCATAACCAGGCTGATCACGAAATCGTAGACCGGAACAGTAGTCTGCCGCGGAGGTGGGGGCTCCGCCAATACTTCAAAGATTGCAGACGCGTCCAGGCCGCCAAGGCCAACAGCAGACGTGAGATCATCAATCACCCGGCCAGCCGGAGTAACCGTTCCACCGGCAAGCGTTACCACGGCATCCAGCACATCCAGAAGCGGCTCGTCGACCAGATCGGTCAGTTCGTCGATACCAAGAGCTGCCAGCAGGTCCCCGAGGCCGATCAAGGTATTCTCAAGGCTGTTGAGGGCGGTGGCATCCAAGCTGTAACCGGGCATACCCAGCACGCTGCCAATCAATGCCCCCAGCAGACCATCCTCCACCGTGGCGGTTGAGCCGGCGGCACTCAGGGTGGCGTAGACCTCTTTGCGGGCAACGGCATCGGCGGAAATGGTGATGGGCGGGAACAGTTTCTGTGGCAGCAGGAAAGAAACGGGCTCGGTGCGGGTATAACGCACCAGGGTGGCGTTGGTCTGGGCCATTTCCGTACCCGGGTTGCGGCTGGCGAACCGCATGGGGCTGGTGGCGGTTTCACCGGGGCGCAGCACGCCGGGGAGGATTTCCAGATCGCTCGCCTCGCCGTCAAAGCCTGCTGCTTCGGCCGCTAGCAGGGCGCGTTGCTGCATGGAAGCCCAGGTGGCATCTGTGCCGCCACAGGCCTGGGCTTCATCAGCCGCGGCGGTGGCAGCGGAGTTCACAATAGACTGCATTTGGGACCGCATCATCAGCAGTCGTGAGCCGTCGATCAGCAGGGTCACGAAGATGAACACCAATGCCAGTAGCAACGGTGTTGCAAAAATCAGAACGCCCTGCTGCCGGCTCTTATTCATCGCGGGTAGACTCACCTATGCGTTGCGGTATCGGTTGCTGGAAAGACTCTTTCAGTCGCTCCAGGGTCTGTATAACCACCGGCTCGCTCAGCTCACCGCCCCTGGCAGGCTGTTCAGATTGGGTTTCCAGAATCCGGGAAACCGTTGAGTCCGATTGTTGCTCAAAAGAGAGGCCGGCCAATTGGCTGGCCTGACGTTTGCCTGCGGCAATGTGTTCTTCGGTCAGGCCGATCTGCTGCTGCAACTGCTTGATCGCCGCATCGCCACCGTTCAGGTAATAGGCGGCAATCAGGTTCTGCCGGGTGGATGCCCTGCCCCGCGACAGTTCGTAGGCGGTGCGTAATTCAAACGCCGCGCGGTCATAGCGGCCGGCGCGCATCAGGGCGTAGCCGAGGTCGTTGCGGATGTCAGCATTGGCCGGTGCCTGGGCTTTGGCCTTGGTCAGCAGCTCGATGGCTTCGAGGGTGTTGTCCTTTTTCACCTGCACCACGCCCAGCCCATGCAAAGCCTGGTAGGAATTGCATTCGTCCACGATGGCCCGGAACACTTCCTCGGAATACTCCAGTTGGTCTACCTGCCCCAGTAGCTGAGCCCAGCGTAGCCAATGGGCCTGGGTGTCGAACGACAGCCCCTCCAGCCGGGCCAGTGCAGCGTAGTACTGGCGGTCTTCCATGGCGGCGTCGATGGCGTCCAGCTCTACCCGGTGCTCGGGCTGCGCCACCTCGGAGCAGTTGATCAGGTAAACCCCGTTATCCAGCGAACCGCTCGTTTTGGCTGTCCCGGTGCTGCCTGTGCCCGTGGCGGCCATGGAGGAACAACCCGCCAGCGCCAGGCCCAAGCTTATAACGCCTAGCTTCGCTGCCATTCCTTGCCATTTGCCTGATGTGTTTGCTACCCGCATGGTCAGAGTTCACCTTTTGTTGTCACGGTTATGCGCTATCGCTGGAATGCATCAAGTATCGACAATACCGCCGGCCCGCCGATTAACATGAACAGAGACGGCAGCATGAAGATCATCATGATGATGGTCATTCGGGCGCCAATCTTGTTGGTTTCTTCTTTCAGTTTGCTGCGTTCTTCGTGCTGGGCTTCTTCCACTATCTGGTCCAGCCCGCCGGCTACCTTGGAGCCCAGGGTGCCGGACTGTTTCATCAGGGCCACGTAATGCCGCAACACGGTGAGATTTCGGTTTCGGCCCAGCTCGTCCAGGGCGGCGGTGCGGTCTGCCCCGCTTTCCATAACGCGGTTGAACCGGTCAATGCGGTGAATCAGTCGGGGCATGAGATCCCGAGCCTGATGGGAGATCAGCTTCAGGGAGCGCTCTGGGCTCAGGCCGGCCTCCAGCAGCATTCGGGTCATGTGGCAGAGTTCGATGGCTTCGCGGTTCTGCAGTTTTTCGGCGTCTTCACCGGCACTGCGGGCAAAGCGCCTGGGTAGGTAGAAGGCTGCCAGCAGTACCAGGGCGGCCATGACGAACTCCAGCCACCAGAAGGCGGCAGCGGCAACACCGAATGGCACCAACCAGCACCAGAACAGATAATGTTGACGGGCCTGGAGGGGCGTTTTGCCGGTGGCGTCCAGGGCCGGTTCCAGTTCCCGGAAATCCGACGCGAAGAGCTTCCTGTCTACCAGCCACATCAGAAATTCGCTGTAGGGGGATTCCGCCTGCCCGGTGTCCATGGCAATTCGCTCACGGCGCAAACGGGCGCTCACCCGGGCTTTGAGAGCCCAGCGCGGTGCCCCGTAAACACCGGCAATCACCGCTAATACCGCCAGCATGGCGGCCAGAATCAGGGCAAGATCAGCCACGGCCTACCCCCCTGATCAGGTTCCAGATCATCACTATGCCCAACAGTTGCAGGCCGCCAGACACCATTAACAGGGTATGCCCCACCTCCGAGTGCAGCAGTTTCTCGGAGAACTGTTCGTTCAGCACCACCATGTAAACCGCCAGGCCCGGGGGCATGATGGCAAAGACAATGGCGGTGAACCGGGTTTCCGCTGTGGCAGCCATGAACTCCCGGCGCAGCTCCTGCTGGGAACGAATGGCCTTGGCGACTTCAAACAGCACGGGCTTGACCGAAGAACCAAAACGGGAGGAGGTTCTCAGAGCAATGGCGATCTGGGTAAATGCAGGAACCTGGTAGAAACGGGCGAAGGCATCCAGCACCAGGGTGTAATCCCTACCCTGGCTGACGGCGTTTTTAAGCCGGAACACCATGGGATCAAACACCGGGGAGGCATCGCTGAAGGCGTTGACGATGCTTTGTTCCACGGAGCGACCAACGGAAATGGAGCGCAGCATGCCATCGAGAATGCCGGGCAGTTCCTCGAAAATCTGCCGTCGCTGGCGCTCGAATTTTACCCGCCAGGTGGTCACCAGGGCAGTGATCACAAAAAACAGGGATACCAGCACTTCGACAAGCCCCTGCAAGATAAATACGGCTAACAGTGTTGCCAGTAGAATGATCGCCTGCAGCAGGATTCTGGCACCGGATACCCGAAAACCCGCTCGTAGCAGCACGCTTTGCAGTGGCCCGAGGTCAATCACCGATGGCTTTTGCTCCACTCTTACTTCCGGAGCCAGGCGCCGGGCCGTGCGTTTTTTGATGTCATCGGCGGCCAGCAGGCGGCTCAGGGTGAGCTGCAGCATGATCACCAGCACCGCAGCTACGCCGGCCATCAGGCACAGCAGCCAGATCAGCTGGGTATTCACGGGGCAACCCCGGTATCTTCCGGCGCCAGCCAGTCCAGTTCGCTGGAGCGGTACAGGGTTTCCATGCGGTAGGGGTCGTCGTTGGTGGGGCGCAGAGCCACCACTTCACTCACCAGCCGGCGGCCATTGGGCAGACGGGTGAGCTGAACCACCACATCCAGGGAGGAACCAATCAACCGGGCGATGGCCCGTTCGCCGGCGTCGTAGCCGTTCACCGCCAGCAGAGTTTCAATACGAATCAGCGCATCTTTCGCTGAGTTGGAGTGGATGGTGCTCATAGAGCCTTCGTGGCCGGTGTTCATGGCCTGCAACAGCTCGATGATTTCACCGGAGCGTACCTCGCCCACAATTACCCGGTCTGGCCGCATCCGCAGGGCATTGACAATCAAATCCCGGGCGGTGACCCGGCCGGTGCCTTCGGTGTTGGCTGGGCGAGTTTCCAGGCGCACGATGTGCAGGTGGTTCAGCTGCAGCTCGGCGGAATCTTCGATGGTGACGATGCGCTCGTCTTGGGGAATAAACTCACTGAGCAGGTTCAGGATGGTGGTTTTACCGGTGCCGGTACCGCCGCTGACCAGCAGGTTGCGCCGGGATTCCACAATACCCGCCAGCAGGTCCAGGCACTCCCGGGTCATGGAACCCATGTTAACCAGCTGGTTGGCGGTCAGGTGTTTGCTGGAGAATTTACGGATGGACATAGACGGCCCATCCAGCGCGATGGGCGGGATGATGGCATTCACCCGGGAGCCGTCCGGCAGGCGGGCATCCACCATGGGGCTGCTTTCGTCCAGCCGGCGCCCGAGGGGGGCCAGGATGCGGCGAATGATGCGCAACACGTGGTCGTCGTCGATAAACCGCACCTGCACTTTCTGGAGCACGCCGGCGATTTCCACGAATACGCTGCGGGCGCCGTTGATCAGGATGTCGTTCACCTGGTCATCCGCCAGCAAGGGCTCCAGCGGGCCAAAGCCGACGACTTCATCCACCATTTCCCGCACCAGCATGGTGTGGTCGGCCATGGCCAGGGGGATGCGGTTAACGGAGACATACTGGTCCACCGTGGACTGGATGAACCGGTGCAACTGCTGGGCGTCTACCCGTTCAACTTCGATGCCCCCTTCGTCCAGGCGCTCCACCACATGGGTATGCACGTTCTTTTTCAGGTTCTGGTAATCGTCGTCAATACGGGTTGCCATAATCCGCCCCCTTAAACCGCTGCGCGTTTAAAGGTGAATTTGCGGCGGGTTTCCCCTGTTGCACAGCAGGTGCGTATGAAGCCCCCCATGTTCCTGTGGTAAGTGCTCTTGTGCAGCATGTTGGCCATTGGCAGCCCGGCATTCATGGCGTCCAGGCGGAAGCGCCATTCCATCGGCAGCACTAGGTCGCATTTCTGATCGAGTGTTTTCTCAATGTCGGAAAGCGATAGGCTGGCTCTTCTGTGGTATCCGTCGACTGCAATACACCGGGAACATTCCGGGGCAACCCACTCCTTGATCTCCTGCAGCAATGTTTCTGTCGCCTGTACCTGATCAACCACCTGATGGGTAACCACGATGATGCGGTTAACGTTGGCGCCGATGGCCCGGAGCCACTCCCCTGTATGGGCCGGGTCAACACGGATTACCATATGATCGAACAAGGTAGCCAGCTGGCTGATGGTGATGTACAGGTCTGCGGCAGCGTCGCCTTTGAGCAGGTCGCTGCTGATATTGCCAGACAAAAGCCGCAGGCCTTCGCGGTATTCCTCCAGGGCGGTTTCTACCAGCGAACGGTCGATGCTGTCGCCACGGCTTATCAGTTCGTCCAGGGTCAGGCGGCTGAGGTTGTCAAAGTAGAAGGTGCGGTTGGCCTCGGAATTGGAGTCTATGGCCAGGATGCTTTTGCCAGTCTGGTATTCGTTCAGTTCCGCCACGAAGTTCTGGCTGAAGAAGCGTGTATCTACAATGCCGGACGCTGAGACCACCAGAGTGATATCGCCCCGGCCGGCACTGGGCGTAGCCGTTGGCGCCTGGGCGGCGGAATCGGCTATGCGCCGAACGCGATCGCGGGCGGTATCGGCATCCACTCCTGTGACCAGGCAATCCCGGGCCCCGGCACGCATGATGCTGAGCAGCAGGTCCTGGGACAGCCGGTGGGCAACCCCAATCAGCTGAGAGTTCGGGCAGGCTTTCTGGATGGCGGCAAACACCTTCAGGGCGCGGTTGGCATCGTTCTCATCGATGGCCACCAGCACCACGGGCGCGCCGGTTGCCTGAACCAGACGACTGACCCGAGACAGATCCGTAGAACTGAGGCATTCCAGGTTCCACTCGGATTCCAGCACTCGCTCAAGCCAGACGCGGGCACCTACATCATCGGCTACGCAGATTATGGATTCGCTCATGGGTACCCTTCCCTTACCAGCTCAGGCCGCTTTCGATCGGCTCGCCTGCACTGCGACTGTTGATCACCATGTCCAGCCAGCCGGTGCTGCTGTACTCATACTCTTTACCGAAGTTGCGAACATCCGCCGGCAGCTTTCGCTGCGGGCTGACCAGCCTGGGGGTGACCACCATGATCAGCTCCTTGTCCTCGGAGGCGATGCGGTCTGACCGGAAGAACGCGCCAAGAATCGGAATGTTGCCCAAGCCCGGCAGGCGGTCGCTGGTATTGGTGGTGGAGCGGCTGACCAGGCCACTGATGATGAAGCTCTCGCCTGAGGCCATGGACACCATGGTTTCGGTGCGGCGAATGCGCAAACCGGGCACGGCAACACCGCCGGTGGCAACGCCGGATGAGAAATCCAGCTCACTGACTTCCGGTGCCACTTTCAGGATGATCTGGTCTTCACTGACCACGGTGGGTGTGAGCGCCAGGCTGACACCGAACTCCTTGAATTCGATCTGGATATCGCCATCCCGGGAGGACACGGGGATGGGAAACTCGCCGCCGGAGAGGAAAGTGGCGGTCTGGCCACTGAGGCTGACCAGCGAGGGCTCCGCCAGGGTGTAGGCAAAACCGCCGGATTCCAGGGCGTTGATGATGCTGAGGGAGCTTGAACCAAAGCTGAACAGGTTGAAGCCTTCGGCGCCCACGCCCGGAACACCGGCTGCTGAAGCGCCGGGGAAGCCCCGGGTGGCACCGCTGCCCGGTGGGGCAATGGTGACGCTGTTGTTGCCACCGTTGAACAGTCGCGAATAATAAACGCCCAGTGTATTGAGCTCGGAGCGGTTCACTTCCACCACGCGAATGTCGGTTTGCACCTGCATGGGCAACGGGTTTTTGGCCCCCAGAAGGTCAGACACCTGAAAATTGGTCTGGCGCGGGCTGGTTTCGCCTTTCAGCCAGGCGCGGACAATGGCGGAACCCTGGGCTTCTGCTGTCACCAGCACTTCCTGTTTGCCGGTGGCGGTGACCGACACCACATCCGGATTGGACACTGAGAGCTTTTCCAGCGGTTTCATAAAGGTCAGCACGTGTTGCTCGCCCGGGGCCACGGATACCCGGTCGGCCTCTGCCGCTGCCGAGGTCGCAGGAAATGAGCACAGCCCTACCAGGGTGATGGCCAGGGCCCGGCACAGGTCTTTCAGGTGTGAAGAGGCATTAGCGTACATAGACACTCCTTGCGCCGGAACCTTCATAGATCTTGACCTCCTGGCCGGGGTTTCTGGCCGGGGCTTGCCGGGTTTGCTGTGCGGGCACAGGCTTGGGCCTGGCACTGGGGCGGATGTCTGTTAGCAGGCTGATTTGCTGTTCTTCCGCCGCTTTGCCGGCGATGTCATCTGGTGCTTCTTCGCCAGTGGCTTTCAGCTCTGGCCTGGCGGCAACAAAACTCAGTCGCGATTCCGAAGCGGCGAGGACCAGCCGGGCTACATCTGCCTGCGGTACCGACAGCACCATGGTCTGGTTTCGGCGTTGGGCGTCATCACTGGCGTCAGTGCCGGGCTCCAGGGCACCGCGCACTGCCAGCACCTCGACATTGCGCATCAGGCGGGTGGTGCCGGTATCGGTTCCGCCAGAACCCTTGAAGGTCGCGTAGATATCCACTTGGTCGCCCGGCTGGATCAACCCGCCGATGCTGGACAGAGAGTTCAGTTCAAAGGCCATGGCGCGAGCGCCGTCGGCCAGGGACGATTGCAGCGGCGTGCCCGAATCAATACTGGATTGCGACAGCACCATGCCCGCTTTAAGTGGTCTGTTGAGGGCCGTTCCAAACGGGGCTTGATCGGGGGAGAGAGCGCTTTCCAGGGCCGCCGGCAGTTCAAACTCCTGGAACTGTTCCTGCGCGAGCACGGTGCCGGCTTCCAGGTCCTCAATGGCGACCAGATAGCGGAAAACCGGTGCCGCCTCTTTCTCCTCTACCGCCTGGGCCGGCGCCTGTTCCGCTGACGGGGTGGCTACGGGTATTTCAGGAGATTGCATCAGCCCGTAGAGGGCAAGGCCAATGGCGGCCAGTGCCAGTACCAGGGAGGGCGCTGCGTATACGAACTTTGACCTCATTCAGCCTGTCCTTATTGTTCGCAATGAGAGTTGCCGCGCAGGGGCAAGGTTTTTCACTTCAAAACGCGATGGCTGAGCGGGCGGTGAGCTGGCTCGGCATGGGCGGGAACGCACCAATGCCGGCAAACCGCACCTGGGGCATAAAGGAAGAATCGCCCGCATCTGCCACCAACACACATTCCAGCAGCTGCACACCACCGTGATTAACGACACCACATTCGCGGGTAGCAAGGTGGTCTGCGGCGGCCGCCGGCAACCGGCCACTGAGCGCTGTAAGCACCTCGCTGCTATAGGCTACGGCGTTGTCTGCAAAGGTGCTGTGCTCCCGCCGGTCGAGCGAGAATACGGCCGATGCGGCGCGATCGACGGCTACCTGCATCTGGTACTTGTTATAGAAGAGCACCCCGTATCCCGCCGCCCCATAGATGATTGCAAGAATCATCGGGAAGACCAGCAGAAACTCCAGAGCAATAACGCCTTTTTCTTTTTTTATGATCATAAGGCACCCGTGCAAATCAATACCTGTAAAACAAAAACAAGCCTTGATCAGTTGGTGTCTACTTGATCCTGAGCGTTACCAAGCAGTGAATTGAAGGTATCCACGATCTTGCTGCCAATGCCACCTTCGTCACCGGCGGTGGCAATGACCACGCCCAAAATAATCACGATGACCGCCCCAAGCATCAGGTATTCGAGGGATGAGGCGCCCTTCTGTTGGGAGCCTGCGAATGATTTGGAGAGTGCGTTTCTAATATTGTATTTATTCATGGTAAGACCTCTTTATATAACAGAATAATCATTATTCTTCGCACGAATGAATCCAGTTCTTGTTTTATGCGTACAGAATAACTGGGCGCATCCGATCCTTCATTCCATGAACACACTTTCATAATAACTGCATTATTCGCACTTGACACCTTTATAACTGAAAAGGTTTGTAAAGTTATTTGCCCGAAATGCCAAGTTTCGAGGCTATTTGTGCCAACGACCATCCCGCCAGAACTGCCCGAGGTCCAAACCACGGGCGATAACTTCCTCTTCTACACACTCACGCAGGGCCCGGTAGATTGGTTCCGCTTTCTGTTTCTGCTGCCAGAAAACCGTGGCAAGGCGGCGGGCGAAGAATGGGCAAGCGGCCTCTGGCTCCGCAAATTCATAGCTCATAACCCGGGATGCCCCGAATAAGGGCGCCAGCTGGCTCAGCTTGAAGCCCGGATCTTCCTGCTGGATGGCATCGAAGATGTCTCGGCCAGAGGCCGGTACCGGCATGAACAGGTCGATATCGTCCGGGTAGCGGAACAGGTAACGCAGGAGAATGGCCGTGGGAGCATCGATACGCTGATTCGCCCGTTGGCGAAACCGATAGAAGGCTTTTACCTGAATACCAAATACCCAGTATGCCTCGGCACTGGTGAGGCCAAAGCTTTCCCGGAACAGTGAGAAAGGGCTGTCACTGCGGCCCAGAATCGGGCGCTGAGCGCGGCTGTAGGAGGCCAGTTTCGTATCAGACACCTCTTCGGTATTGGTCCATTTACCTTTCTCGATGGCCTGCCCCGGACTGGTATCCCGTGAGGCTGCCTCGTCTTTCAGAATGCCAAGGTAATGATCATTGAACCAAGCCTGAAAGCGCTGATTCACGTCGTTTTCGAAGTTCAGCAGCAGTTCGTCATTCATCCAGTCCGTTAGTGAATCCCGCTCGCGGAGCAGGGCCCAGCCGCTCAGATTCCTGGCGGTGGCAAGGACATCCGGGGGCACTTCAGGGGTTTTGCTGGCCAAGGATGCGAGCGCGTCTGCGAATGCACCGGCATACTTTGCCACCACCAGTCGCTGCAGGCGAATAATGGGCAAACCGGCCCCCTGCGAGCCGTCAGCGCTCTCTGACAGCAGCTTGTAGGAAGAAATATACGAACGGCCAAACAAGGGCGCAAAGCCTGCTTTGTTGGGTGTTCGGCCATCCGCCCCTGGCATGAACGGCTGCAACAGGGAAAACACTTCCGGGTGGGAGGGACGCAACGGAATGGGCACCCACTCCGGGTGTTTCAGCAGCAATCGCACCAAAATGGCCTGGCTTGGCCGTAATCCGGGAAGCTCGGCCACCGTTTCGTCGTCATCGGCAAGGCCCAGGGTTTCATCGGGCGTTACGTCGCGCCCGACCGTTTCGATAGAGCTTTTCGCTCGTTTAAGCTGGCTCAACCTGTTCAACGGCACGTTCATCAGCATGGCCAGATCAAGGTCACGGACTTCGCCGCCCCCAAGGTAGCTCTCCAGCACCGCTTTGAGGCTCATCAGGGATTGGCCGTTGATCGGTTTTGACGGGTGAGTGAGTTCGCTTCTTGCCATGCTTTGTATTTATCCTTTCATACACATTGATAATATCCACACTGAATCACAAACGGCATGCTTTCATTTTTGTATAATAATTTTCAATGTTACCATACGAAGCTGAACAGTCTGGGGTCGCGACAGCGTATTGAGCGATGGTTCCCGATAGCGGGCATCTCCCGCCCTCGCCGCCGGCAACCAGACTGCTATCAACCTGATTTCCGGAGTGTAAAGCCACCGTGTCTGCCATTGGTACCAAAACGTTCTTCTTCTACGAGGGCGAACAGCAACCTGCAGAATACACGATCTGCCAACCCGACTATTTTCAGGGGTCGGATTTTCAGCTCCCCCGTAAAGGCATTACCCTCCTCTATGGCAACAAGGGCCCTGGCAGCCTGATCGGCGCTGCCGTTCGCGAAAGCGCATCGACAGGCCTCGGCGTCTGCTTTGCCGACATTAAGGTGGATATCGGCGATTGGGACAGCAATAAACAGAAGCTGTCCACCTTCAACTCTTGCCGCTTCCTCAACTTACCCCTGCGGGCCAACCGGGAAGTGCTGGACGACGTTAACCGGTTGTGGAACCAGTGGCTGGACGCAGAATGCGCTCCGCGGGAGGATTTCCCTCGCAAGCCCTCCAACCGGATGGACCTACTCGATAAACTGGTGGAGCTGGACCCGTACCGGGAGTTAACAGCCATTGCCTATGACGCCGTTACCCGTTTCGGTACCGCCAAGTTCGTCACCATTTATAACCTGGACGCCATTCTGGACGACCAGATTACCGTAATCCCACCGCAGACAACGCTTCGCTTCGCCCTGCCCGAAAACGCCTGACCCCTTCCCTGCTGCAACGATGCTTTAGAGGCCATTAAGCCGCCCCCTACCCCTGCGCGAGGCAAATCGCACGCGCCAGAATGTCAATTAACGTGAAATTGTGTAATCTTTTGTTTGCGTATCGCATAATACAACTTATACTGATTTTGGATTGAGATCACAAGGAGATAATCCATGCAACGACGCATTCTGGCTCTGGCAGCACTGTTTGGCGCAGCCCTTGCTCCCGGCTTGGCCGCAGCTTCTGAGAACTTTCCGATCAGTTACACCACTGTGGGCGTGGAGGGCAGCTATGTTGACTCCGGCAACTCCCGCAATAAATCCGCAGTAGACGATAACCTGGCCAATTACTGGGAGGGCGGCCTTAACGTTACCCACCAGTTCAATCCCAATTTCAGCCTGTTCGGCCAGGCCAGCTATGCCGAGCCGGAAACCCGCGTAAACAAAGTAGATTTGGAGCTATGGCGTTTTTCACTGGGCGGCCGGATGCATCCCGGGAAGTTCCGCCTGGGTGGCTGGCGACCTTTTGCCGGCGGCGGGTACAGCAACACCAACCTGGATATTGACGGTGGTGGCAGCAAGAACGAAGACAGCCTCTATCTGGAGGGTGGCCTTCAGCGCATGCTGGCGCCCCGCTTCATGTTCGAGGCTGGCGTGCGTGCCCGCACCGAGCTGGAAGACGGCTACGTGGACGGCCAGTACTTTGCCGGCATTCACTACCTGTTCAACCGTAAGTTCCCTGCAGCACCCAGCGCTGAGATTGCGCCCCGGCGCGAGCCAGTGATTGCTCCGCCCAAAGACTCTGACGGCGACGGCGTAATCGACGAACTGGACAAGTGCCCCAACACCCCGCAAGGCGCCCTGGTGGATGCCGACGGCTGCCCGAAAGAGCTGACCCGTGAAATTCGGGAGACCCTCTATGTTGAGTTCGAGCTGGACAAAACCGAAGTGCGCGAAGCCTTCTACCCAGACATCGAAAAGCTGGCCAAGGTGATGAAGCAATACCCCACCTCCACAATCCTGCTGGAAGGCCACACCGACAGCACCGGTTCCGCCAGCTACAACCAGCGGCTGTCCAAGAGCCGTGCCGATGCTGTGATGAAGGTGCTGATCAACGAATTCGGCATTATGCGCAACCGGATTACCACATCGGGTATGGGCGAATCCCAACCGGTTGCTTCGAACGACACACCGGAAGGTCGTGCACAGAACCGCCGAGTGGAGGCCGTTGTCTCCGGCGAGCACACCGAAATCATGAAGAAGTAAGCAGAGGACGCGATCATGACGATTACAAAACGCACTTTGACAGCACTGGGTATTGCCTCATCTCTGGCCCTGGCGGGCTGCGGTGGCAGTGGTGAAGGCCCGGGTGACCCGAGAGTCTCCGTACCGCAGGACCCGACGCGGGACCAGACTGAGCAGGCGCAGTTCTGCGCATCCTCCAGCACCACCTTTGCCGTGACGGAATTCGTACCGGCAGATGGCGCCAGCGATGTGGCGCTGAACAGCAACGTGCGAATCACCTTTAACGCCAATGTTGACCCAGCCAGCGTGGCGGCCCACGTTCGCTTGCTGAATGGCGTCAATCAGGTGGCGCTGGAAGAGGGCAGCCCCCGGGTGATGGGCAAGTCTGTAGTGCTTAACCCACAGGGCAACCTGAGCGCTAATACTGAACACACCATTGAGGCGTTGTCTGGCCTGCAAGCCGATTGTCCGGATAACGACACCGCCAAAACCCTGGGCACCAGGAATGCCGCCAGCTTTACCACTGGCGACGTCACTCAAGAAGACACCACCGGCCCGACCATGGCGGCTTCCAGCCCACAGAATGGCGAAACCATGGCTTCGCCTGATACTCGCATTTTCATGGAGTTCAGTGAGCCGGTTGACCCGACTACTGTCGATTCAGACTCCTTCACCGTTCAGGAGCTGGACGACAATGGCAATGTCGTGGGTGTGGTTTCCGGCGCCATAGGTGTGGTTGGTAACTCCGTTGAGTTCACACCTGATCAGTCGCTCAAGGGCCAGACTTACTACAGGGTTGTTGCCAACGAGGGTGTGACTGACCTTGCAGGGAACAGTCTGGAGCCGTCGGACCCAGTGGTCTTCCGCACCGGCGGACTGGTACTGGCGCTGAATGGAGGCGTAATCAACCAGATTCCTTTGCTGGGTGAGGCCCTTAATGAACTCGGCGGTACCTTACTGGACCCACTGGCGTTCGGCGATTCGGAGGATGGCCTTAACAGTCTGGATAACGCACTGATCCTGAAACTGCCCCTGATTGATGGCCTTGCCGATATCTTGAATGGGAGCACGCAAATTGGTGGCATGTCGACCACAAACGTGGATGGCGTAGAGTTCCTGAACTTCCTGACTGGCGTGGTAGCGGTTTGTGATCCGAAATCCGTCAACAACGCAGAGCCAGGCGTAAACTGCACCCTGGCATTGGATCTTGGCCTGGGCCAAAGCCAGATCACCGCCCTGGCGGATGCCTTCACTGGCGGCAACCCGGAGCAGGTTCCTGACTTGCTGCTGGGGCTGGTCGAGGGCTTGTCCTCCGGCGACCTGAGCGCCGTTCCGCCCGAGCTTGCTGACCTGTTCGAGGAAAACGACCGCGGCTTGCTGCAGCTTCGCCTGGTGGATGACAATGGCTTGCCACTGCCCTCTCCCCTCGAAGATGGCCTGCTCACCGTGCTGGATGCCGTTGCACAGATTCCGGTACTGGGTGAGCTGACCAACCAGCAGGACGCCAAGGCGCTGGCCGATGTTGGTCTGCTGCAGGGCTCCCTGGTGCGCGTTGACCTCGGCGGCCTGGCCTCTATCTCCGTTCTGGACGGTTTCGAAACCTTCGTTGGCCCCAACGGTGTTCTGAATCTGGGCGGCGCCCTGTTCGACACCCTGCTGGCGCTGGCCCCGGAAGATGGCGGAAGCGGCGGCATGCCCAACCCCGAAGACCTGCCTCTGATTGGCGAACTGATTAGCCTGTTGGATGCTGGTGGCTTCCCGGATGGCGGAGAATTCGGACTGGCGGATGAGTTCATCGAACGACTGCAGAATCTGCTAGACCCAGCCAATCTGGCCGAGCTGCCCGAAAGCCTCGCAGGCCTGTTCGGCAACCTCTTCAACTTCTAATCCCACCTTTGGGGTCAGACCCCCGGACATTTGGAACCGTCAAATGTCCGGGGGTCTGACCCCGTTGTTTATTTTTTGATCACACTAATTGATCTCCGTCTATTACGGTCGCTGCACAATTTCCTACAATTAAACCGTGCGGAAGACTTAAGCAGTGCCGTTATCGTTACTGGGGAATTATCTAATAACTTGAGTACGCTTCACGGAGTGCTTATGAGAAAAAACCTGCCCGTCACCAACAATGAACGTACTTTCTCGCCCAGCCAAAAGTTGATTTCTTCTACCGACCTGAAAGGCAAGATCCGGCATTGCAACAAGGCATTTGTCGACGTCAGTGGCTTCAACCGTGAAGAGTTGATTGGCCAGCCCCACAATATTGTTCGCCACCCGGATATGCCGCCCGAGGCCTATGCAGAAATGTGGGGGTGTCTGAAAGGCGGCAAACCCTGGATGGGGCTGGTGAAGAACCGGTGCAAGAACGGTGATTTTTACTGGGTGAGCGCCTATGTGACACCGGTGACGGAGAATGGCGAGATCATCGGGTATGAGTCCGTCCGCTCCTGTCCTGCCCGGGAAGACGTGGCGCGGGCCGAAAAACTGTATGCCGGCATTCGGGCGGGTAAGCATCGAAGCAGGCTTCTTTCACTCGTACCGTCTATCCCTCATGTTCTTGTCGTGCTGGCCGTTGCGGCAGCTGCACTGCTGTATGGCATCGGACAGGTTGACGGGGCAGCGGGACTGCTGGCGTTGGCATTTGTGGGCCGGCACGTATCAGCCTCCGGGTCGCGCTCGAAGCTTATTCACTCTGTGATGGATCAGATGGGCCGCACCTTTACCAGTGATCTCGCAGCCCGGAGTTATACCGATGACGGGCTGAGTCTGGGCAGGCTAAAAGTCGCCGTGATGGCACAGAAGGCGCACCTGGACGCAGTGCTAACCCGGCTTGAGGATTCATCTTCGGCGATGAGGTCGCACACCACGAGGGATCTCGAGATTGCCTACGACACTCAGCAGACCATGCAGAAACAGCAGCAGGAAACCGAACAAGTGGCGGCCGCCATCCATGAAATGTCGGTGACCATCGGTGAGGTTTCACAGAACGTGCAGCTGACGGCCGATAAGGCGGACAACGCGCGCCAGGCCTCTGATCAGGGGGTTGCCACGATCAACTCTACCCGGGCCGCCATTGAGGACTTGAAACAGACCGTACACCACATCGGCCAATCGGTGAACGATCTGGCCCAGCAAACACACCGGATTGCCTCTGCCGCGAAAATGATTGAGGACATCGCCGAGCAAACCAACCTGCTTGCCCTGAATGCCGCCATTGAAGCCGCACGGGCCGGCGAGCATGGCCGGGGCTTTGCGGTGGTGGCAGACGAAGTTCGCAACCTGGCTCGAAGAACCCGGGAATCGACCAAGGAGATTCATGGTGTGGTGTCCGAACTCATTGGCAAATCCGAGCAATCGGTGCAGGTCGCTGAAACCGGCGTAACCGCCGCTGATAACGGTTTGGAAAAGATGCTCGAAGCCCAGGCGAGCCTGTCAGACATTGCCGAGTATGTGGTCACGATCGCTGAAATGGCTCTGCAGATGGCCACCGCCGTTGAAGAGCAGGCTCAGGTGTCTGATCAGATCAACGAACAGGTGGAACGCATCTCCAATATGGCGGAACAGAACCTGGTCAAGGGCGAGGAATCCACCCAAAGCGTGCGCGAGATGGGCGACATCGCCAAAGATCTGCACGAGCTGGTCGTCCGCTTCAAATAAAAGTTGGGGTCAGACCCCAGGACATTTGAGGGTGCGAAATGTCCGGGGGTCTGACCCCAATTTCAGGGGGTGATGGACTGGAAGATGCCGGAGCCGCCGCAGGCTTCGGCGTTGTCGTAGCCGGAATCGACGACCTGGCCAATCCAGTAGTTCAACAGTTCGACGGCCTCGGTGTGGCTGACGCTCTTGGCGATGGGCGGCATTTTGCGTTGGGGGTCGCTGGCGTCTTCCACTCGGCAGGAGACAATGGAGCGCCCTGGATCACCTGGCACGACGACATGTTGCCGGCCGCAGGAGCCGCCGCCGGTGGCGGTGGGTTTCTTGCAGATGCCATAGCCGGCGTCGATCTTGCGGTAGTGGTCCAGGTAATAGCCGGTATTGGAGGCCGCGCCTTTGTCGTTGTGGCAATGCTGGCAGTTCACTTCCAGGTAGGCCCGCAGGCGCGCTTCCACATCTTCATCTGAACCACTGGCCGCGCCGCTGTCGCCCGGTATGTTCCAATGGGGCAGGCGTTCGATGTTGGTAGCCACGCCACGGCCATCAATCTGTAGCGCCGGTGCGTTCGCCAGCAAGCCCTGGTCCTTCCAGTACTGCAACTGGTTCACCCGGGGGAAGCCGCCCTGCCCTGCGGTGCCCATGAATTCCGATTCCGGCCGGTAAGCCCGGTTCAGGTTACGGGGTTTGGGGCCGATGGGCGCTGCGCCCGCTTCCAGGTCGTCGTTGGAATGGCAAGTGATGCACTGATTCTGGTTGGGAATGGCGTAGCTGTCGGTGGAGCCAGCCAGCAGTTTGCCGGTGTGCTGGTCTTGATAGTGCCAGCTCACGCTGCGGGTTTCGCCACCGGGGACCAGCTTCGCTACTTTCTGGCCATTGACGTCGGTGCTCCAGCTGTAGGTGGGTCCACTCCAGACGGCTTTGCCACTCTGGGAGGTGCGCTTGATCAGCAGGCGAGTTTCCACCAATTCCTCGGCACCCTTGCTTTCGTCCGTAAAGGCGAACGTTTTGGCGATCACAGTGCCAGTTGGGAAGTGAATGGTGCCGTTGAGGTTACCGCCGTTCTGGCCATCCACATACAACGCTTTGGTGCCGGGTGGGATGAATGCAACCCGGTACTTGGTGGCGTAGTCTGAGAACAGCTTGGAGTTCAGTACAAAGGGTACGCCGCCTTCGTGGGGCATGCTGCGGGGATCCTGCGCGCCTGCAAACAGGTTGTACTGGTCCAGTGTGGGGCAATCCACGGCCAGGGCATCGCGGTTGATCTGGCCGCTGGCCACCGGCGCTTCACACAGCTGATTGATGAATTCTTCAGAAGGTGCCGGATCGATGCCTCCGCTGCGCTCAAACGGCGGAATGGTCACCCGGGGCAGGCTGGCCAGGGTGCGGCCAAAGCGGGCCTGGCAGTCGTGTTCGCTCATATCCGAATCGGCAAAGAATTCAGTCGGGCCGGTGAGGATGTCGCTCAGGCTCTGCCAGGAAAGCAGGGATGGGTTCGGATCCATTGCCGCAAACAACAGCTCAAGGCCACGGGTGCCATGGAAGTTCATGTAGGCCAGGCTGTCGCTGGACATCTCGTTGCTATGAATACAGGCGCCCCATTCCGGCAGTTTTCGGTTGCCCTGATTATCAAACTTATAGGCGTTGTACAGACACTCGGGGTTCGGGTGCTCGTTGGTATGAATGGGCTTGCCGTTGGCTTTTTTCGGCACTGGCTGGCCATTGGCATCCACCGGGTAGGGGCAATCTGCGTTCAGGTCATCCAGCAGGCCATCCCAGACAATGTGGGCGCCTTTACCCGGCCGATTGAGGTTCTTGATGCCAATCAGTGTCGGCAGCACGGTTTCCACCTCGCCATCCACCAGCACCTTTTCCAGGTTGGGCGGTGGCAGGTCGTAGCCGGAGTTCTTCATCACGTTGTTGTGGATATGCAGGCCTTCGGTGTAAGGGTCCAGCTTTTTGTCGGACGTTTTGCCCTTGCCGTCGATCAGCTCGTAGCTGGTGTAGATGATGGCTGCGGTGCTGTTGTCTTCGAAGACGTTGTTGTATATCTCGATGTTGTCGTAACCCAGAGTGATGAACCCGGTACCCCGGGGCACGGCAGACACAATGCCGCTGGGGGCAAAGTTGTAGGTGTTGTTGTTACGGGAGATATTATTGAGCATCACCGAGGTGTCGCCGTACTGGGTGATATTTTCCAGATCGTAGATCAGGAAGCCGCCGGTGTTGCATTCCGCCAGGTTGCTGTCGTATTCCCCGCCCTGCACGTTTTCAATCTCGAAACCCATGACGTTATAGGCGGCGCGGCTGTTGCGGATGATGGCGTTATTGGTCTGGCCAACATAGATACCGGCATCCGAGGCGCCGATGGATTCGGAGTTATCCACCAGAATGTTTTCCGACTCCACGGGGTAGATACCGTAACGGCCGCTGGAGGCACTGGGTACGTAATCCGGCGTCGGGTCGCCCTCGTTGAATGGCGGGCTGGTACATTCCACGTGCAGCCGGCTGGCGACGTTATCCCTGGTGATGGGTTCACCGCCACCGGACCAGATAGCGCGGACGTTCAACAGAGTGCCCCATTTGACGCCCTTCAGCTTGAAGGCATCGCCCGGGGAATCCAGGATGGTGAGATCCTTGACGGTAATGCCCCGTACGTTCAACGCTTCCAGACCAGTGACGTTATCGCTGTTGCGGAAGTTCAGCACGGTGTCATCCTTGCCGCAGCCGCGAATCTCCACGTCTTCCGTGGCCTGAATCAGCAGGCCGTGGTACAGGTCAAAATAGCCACAACCAAACTCCAGGCTATCGCCGGGTCGCAGCTGGATCATCGCCGCGACCATCTCTTCAGTGGCCTGTTCGCCGGGCTCCACCCTGAATACCCGGCCTTCGCTAAACCTCGGCGGCTGCTCCCCCTCCTGACCCGGCCGGTTGGCATCGGCCCGGTCAGTGCCCGATGACCCACCAAAACAACCGGACAACAGCAGCACTGCACTGATCCCCAGCACCGCAAAACCTGACGTTCTCAGTCTCTGTATCATGACAATCATCCTTCTTCTTATATTTTTGGGGTCAGACCCCGAGACATTTGGTGGTGCGAAATGTCCGGGGGTCTGACCCCAATTTCATAGCGGGGCGTTTTCGATGCGTTCCCACATGCGCAAGTAGGCTTCGGCCGAGGTGAAGAGTTGGTTGACGGCGTCGTCGATCAGCTCTTGCGGGCGGTCGGAGTGGAGCATCATGTCGGCGATCTGGTCCGGGTAGAGGCCGTAGTGGGCCACGCCGCGGCCGTCGTAGAGGCCGAATTCACGGTCGCCGGTTTTCTGTTTGTGGAAGATCACGCGGCCATCCACGGAGGTGAACGGGTACAGCCTGGCCTCGTCTTCAGCGCTGCCGGGGTTATTGGCGAGCTGGGCGATGCCGTTAACGTCGGAGGCGAAGCCGGCGCCGCCGAAGGGCCCGACCTTCTGGTCATCCGGGCGGGGGCGGTTGCCATCCCGTACCAGCTTGTCTACCCAGTTTTCGCGCACGCCACCGAAGGAGGCGGTGATGCCACCCTGGGCGGCGATGCGGTCGCGCAGGGCTTCGGTGCCGCCCCAGCCGCCGTGGCTGTTGATGACGGGGTATCCCAGTTTCTGAGTGATGTCGAGGATACGGGCAGCGGCTTTTCGGCTGATATGGTCCGTTTCGATCATCATCTTGCGGCGCACCAGTTCCTGGATCAGGAAGTCGCCCAGATCGGTCAGCCCGCGGCGGTTGCACAGGTGCCCGGTGCCCTGGCGTGGGTCCAGGGCTTTGAGCTCTTCCGGTGTTTCCGGGAAACGGTCGCCCAGGTAGTCGATTTGGAACAGGAGCTGATCCAGGATGCCAAAGGCCTGCATGTCGGCATTCTGATCGGTTTCGTCACCGACGTATTCGGTACCTTCCGGGCACTCTTCAAACTCTATGGGGTGGCCGGTTTCCAGCAAGTTGCCTCCATAGAGTACGGCGCCAATACCAATCCCGGAGGAAAGGTCTGGCAGATGGCCACCGAAGGCGTTGTCGAATTTGTGCACGGGGAACATGTTGCGAACCCCCAGTTGGTGGAGCTGGTCCAGCCGCTCGACGATGTCTTGCGCGGAGCATTCGGGCACGCCCATAAACTCGCCGCAACGCATGACTTTCGACATTTCGATGCCCAGCACCACGGCCATCTTGCCCTCGCCAATTACTTCCCTGGCCTGGGCCGGGCTGGTGACGATCTGGAACCAACCTTCACCGGGGCCACCGTGCTGCGCGTCTATGTAGTTCTGCATTTCATACATGCGCTGGATTTGCAGCAAGATGGCTTCCATGGGGTCGCAGTCGTTCTGTTTCTGGGGGTTAATCCCGCAGAGCACTTCGTTGTGCACCAGGTGATTCACCAGGATTTTCATGCCGGAATAATGGGCACGCTCCAGCCAGCGGTAGTAACTCTGGTGGTGTTGCAGGGAGTTGTAACGGGGCCAGTCGTTGAAGGTGGGCCATCCCTGGGTGTCGTGTGGGCCGCTGCCACTGGTGACCAACTCCACAAAGCCGGTGGTGCCCCAGGGGCCATGGGCCACTTCGCAGTTCTCGAGGGCATGGGTAACGCCAAACTTGTGGAACGGCGCGCCGTAGTTCACCCGGCCGCCGATGAATTCATAGGCCGATATGTGGGAGTGAGTGTCCACGTACCCGAAGATATCGTCGTTATCGATGCCTTTGATGTTTTTGAAGCGATCGACCTCTTTCAGATACACCGCCGGGCCACGATCGTCCGCCACTTCCAGGCTGAGGTCTGCTTCCGGGTAATCAGCACAACCCTGGGCTGGCTCAAACGTGAAGGCATTGCTGGTATCACGCAACGACGGTGAAGCCAGGGTTAAACCATCTTCCGAGGCGCCCAGCATCAGGCCCGTGATGGCGGAGGTGAGCGTATACTCACTGTCTTGCAGCTTGTTGACTTTCCACACCGCCAGATCGTTCGGGCTATCGACCGTTGCCAGTGCCGGGCGTACGTCTGTATTGGCCAACTGGTCGCCGGCGAATTCCAGGCTTTCACCCAGTTCCCGCTGCAATCCGCCCAAGGGTGCGATCGGATCCAGCAGCAGGTTGGTGGTATCTCCCAGCCCCGCTACCAGGTAGCTCAGCTCACCGATAAACATACCGGTGGTATCCAGAAATTCGCCACCGGGATCACTGATGCCCAGCAGTTCAAACTGCCCCGCCTGGCCGGTTTCGCGCTGGTAATCAGACATCAATAGATAGGCACCGAGTTCCGTCGGCCGCAGATAGAAACGGGCAGCCTGGCTGGCGTTATTGGTTACGCCGTAGGTCTCGCCGGAGCTTTCCGAGATAAACCGGCCATCTGCCTGCAGGCTGTAACAGCCGTTGGCGAAGGCAAAGCGGGTATTTTCGTAGGCGTAAGGTTTGCTTGTCTTGCCCGGAGGCGACGGCGGGACGGGGTTACCGGGGCTTGGACGTTGTTCGCTGTTTTGCGCGATGTCTGAAGAAGACTCCTCACCGCCACCACAGGCGGACAACAGAAGTATGGAACTTGCACAAACCGCCGAAACCAGCAGGCGCTGGCGCGCTGAAATGGCCACGTTACGTCTCCTTTATAGGCTTGAAGCCCTTTTTGTTTTAGTATCGCACTGCATAATTTATGCTTAATTATTGACCAAAAACAACAAGGAGTCACGTATTGGAAAGAGGCATTCCGGGCCAATCTTTCAGGCTCAGGACAGGCTGGCAAACAGAAGGGAAAGAGCCCGCCCCGGCTGGGGCGGGCGGAGGTTATCGCAAGGCGAGGCTTTTAACGAACTCCCGCCCGGCGCAGGGCAGCGGGGGTGTAGTCATTGGAGCGAGCGGTAACGCCATAGGTGTAAGGATCGCTCTCTTCGTTGGTCAAACCCATCACCAGGTAGCGACCAGACATCAGATCGTAGAGGGTTTCGGCAGCGTAGGCCGGTACGTTGATGTCGTAACCCTGGACGTGGTGGGACTCGGCAACGCGCCACAGGTCGCCACGGCCGTCATAGTGATCGACCACGGCAATCTGCCAGGAATCTTCGTCTACATAGAAGTCCCGCTTGGCATAGATGTGACGCTCTCCCTCTTTCAGGGTGGCGCGCACATGCCATACACGGTGCAGTTCGTAGCGGGTGACCGACGGGTTGATGTGACCCGGCTGGATGATGTCGTTGTAACTCAGATCACGGGACGCCAGGCGGTAGGAGTTGTACGGGATGTACATTTCCTTCTTGCCCACCAGCTCCCAGTTATAGCGATCCGGCGCACCGTTGAACAGGTCCAGGTTATCGGAAGTACGCTGGCCGTCAGCTGCGGTGCCCGGGCCGTCATAGGCCACCTGCGGTGCTCGGCGAACCCGGCGCTGGCCCGAGTTGTAGAGCCAGGCGCGGCGCCCTTCTTTTACCTGATCCAGGGTTTCATGTACCAGCAGTACGTTACCCGCCAGGCGAGTTGGTGCCGTGATCACCTGTTTGAAGTAGAACAGCACGTTGTCGTCCATGCCCGGTTTGTAGTCGGCCAGTTCGACCCGATCAGTCAGGTGCTCAGTGAATTTCACCGGGCTGAAATCGCCGTTGGCCTGGGGCGTTACCTGAGCCACGTTACGAATGATGGAACCACCACGGTAACGGGTGATGTGGTTAAAGATCACTTCCTGCCCCTTCTGGGGGATCGGGAACGGCACACCTCGCTCATAGTTCTGCAGGCCGTTGCCATCCGGTGTCAGGGATACCGTGGTGGCGTTTTCCTTCGCCAGGTCCATCAGTTCCGCTGGATAGGTGGACGTGCGGCGGGTTTCATACACCGGAATTGAGAAAGTACTGTAGGTTTTGATCATCGCCACCTGGCCGGGGGACAGGTTATCTGCGTATTGGTCCACGTTGCTCTGATCGATCACGAACTTCACTTCGTCATTCGGGAACGGGTCTGGGTAAATACCCTCCTGAGGCTGATTGACGCCAGGGTCGGTCAAACCACCATCCCAGGCCGGGATGGCGCCGCCATTACCGGCCTTTTCAGCGCCAATTGGCGTCAGCTCGTTACCCAGCTTGGCCGCTTCGGATTCAGATACCGCAGCCATCGCTGAGGATGCTCCGAACAGGGACAGCGCAATGGCGCCGGCAATGAGGTGTCTCTTTTGGGTTTTCATGGTTGATACTCCTGTTATTTTAGCCATCAGAATGAGTAGGAGATGCTGGCCGCGATGAAGTCGCGGTCCGAGATTTCGTTGTATTTGCCACCAAAGAAGTTGGTGTAGCTGATCGAGCCGGAGTAGCGGTTCTGGTAGTTGGCATCCACACCGATACTCACCGACTTGTTGCCTTCCTTGAAGTTACCGCCTGGGTCTGGCGCGTAGCCCTTTACGTCGTGCGACAGAACCAGCTTCGGCAGCAGGTTGATGCCGGCAAAGGCGTTGGAGTAATCCAGGGCAAACAAGGCCCGGTACCCCCACGAGAAGGACGTGGTGAAGCCGTCACCACCGCAGTTGGTGGGGTTAATGTTCAGGCGGGTGGTTTCATCGCCCGGGCCCTGGCTACAGAAATCACCGGTGAAGGATTCGCCGTCGAGAGGGACAGGGCCTACACCAAAAATACCGGAGCGGCCGTAGCGGGCTTCGCTCTTATCGGGCAGGTCGTGCACGTAGGTGGCACCAATCTCTGCAACAGTGATGAAACGCCCTGCTCCAAGCACCCGGTCCACGAAGTGGATGAACGTAGCCTGAGCCTGTGACACATCGTAACGGTCAAATCCATCGACCGGCTTACCCGCGTAGTTAAAGCCCGGATCGCTGGCCTGAACACGTTGCTCCAGTTTGCTAATCACCTGACCATCCGGACCTCTCTGCTGAACTCCGCCGTAGATCAGCTCGAAGGTATTCCACTGAATCGGCATGTTCGGCCGGAAGCTGTATTCAGCCCCCAACGAGGTACCGGTCGGCAGTGTGGTGTTGATGCTTACGCCAAACAGGTCGATGCCTTTTGGGTAGTCGATGTAGTAGCTCGGGAACCGGGAGAACGGCAAATCTGGATCGTTGATCTGGCCAGCCTCCGGTGACTCTGGGTTATTCACAATACCGCTGATGTAAGGCAAACGGCTGTGATAACGAATGTAGTAGAAGCCGAGTTCGGAATCCAGGGCCGGCACGAACCAGCGCACGGCAACACCAAACTGGTCTCTATCACCTGGCTCAACATCGCCCTCCCTTGGGGATACAAACCCCTCTTCCAAGGCCTGTGCGTCTGGCACCTGACCGGCCAGAAGAACCGGTCCGCAACCGTCTGCGGCAACGTCTGCAGAGGAGAAGAAGGTACCGCAATCGTCGATTTTAAAAGGTTCCCACTCCAGTTGCAGATAGGCTTCAATGTTGATGTCGGGTGTGATGCCAACCGAGGTGTAGATCATGTTCACCGGCAGCAGGACGTCCTTCAGCTCGGCACCCGGGCTGCGGAACGCCGGAACATCAATAGGGTTGGTGGCATTGATACCGCCGAGAATGAATGTACTTTCACCCCAACTAACAACCTGCCGCCCTACCCTAGCCGAGACCGGCACGTTACCTGCGTACCAGTCCGTAAAGATGTATGCGTCCAGCAGATCGACGCCGGCGGCATTATCTTTGGCTTCGGGGTTGAGCTCTCGGCGCTGACCCACTGGGTCAACCGCGCGCTTATTATCCTTCAGTTCGTAGTCGTAATAGTAGGAGCCACGCACCAGCGCACCGACACGCGTCAGGTAATCGCTGTTTGGACGGTAATCCAGAAACAGCTCGGAACGACCGCGGAGGATCTGCGAGTACGGGTCGCCCTTTTTAAAGTTCAGGTTGCCGTCATCGAAGTTGTTGGACGACGCACCGGTATTGCTGAAGGCAAACTCCGGGCCGAGGTTACCCTGGGAAATCAGGTCAGGGTCCTGGTCTTCCAGACGAATACCAATGCCGGCAGTCAGGGTAGTGCTGAATGTTGCATCTATGCCGTACAGATTAAAGTCGAAGGCCGATGCTGGCGAGGCCAGCATGGCGGCAATGGCGGCCGCCAGGCCCGAGTTTCTCTTCTTGAACCGACTGCATTGTTTTCTTGTTGTCATGATACTGCTCCCGTGTCTGGGCTGCCCCGGCGCCGATCCGCCGGGGCTTTGAATCGTTGTTGATACTGATCGTCTGATCTGTCGTTGCTGTTCAGGGTCTTAGCCGCCGAAGAGACCGCCCAAGCCGCCGTCCAGAAGGCCGCCCCCTTCCTCGCCAACATCTTCGGATTCATCAGGCTCCGCGCCGCCATCGGTCTGGCCGTCGCACTCCGGGTCACCCGGCGCGTTGCCGACATCCTGGACAACGCAATCATTGGTCACGTTGACGGTAAAGCTCGCCTCTGCGGTGGTTTTGGAACGGAACAGAGCCACCAGCTGCGCTGCCATTTCATCGAACACCGCGCTGGAACTGAATGGATCAGCGCCTTTCTGGCCGGCCGAGATCGGGTTGCCGTGGGAGCCTTCGAGGTAGCGAGTGATGATTGGCCGTGTGCCATCGTCACTCGCGCTGTCAATGCTCACCGCACCCATGAACCGGGCCATGGGGTCAGTACCAGCCAAAGGCGCTGGCAAGCTGTTAATCTGGAAACCGGCATCAGTGACCAGTTCCAGCGGCCCAAGATCGTAAAGCTCGGCATCTGCAGCATTCGGAATGGTGCCATCGGATGGACGGTCTGCATCGCCATCAATGCCCACGATTGAGGTGACCAAGGTGGCGCTGTTACCTGAGGATTCAAACAACGGGGCGAAAGCCGTGGGGTCGGTTGAATCCAGCAACGCCTGGAAGACGTTGAAGTAGATATTCAACTCGGTGCGCCCCTGGGCAAGGAGGCCGTCAGAGGCAGCATCCAGGCCCGGCAGCAGCACCGGCGCGATGGTATTACGGGAGTTTTCCGCTATCCGGGTGAACTGTCCGCCGGTGTTGAAGAACACTGACGCCAGGATCGGATTCAGGTCTGGATTGTCTCTGGCCGCAAGGTTGTTGATGACCGGGTACGGCACGCCACCCATGCCGCTGAGGGAATGGCTGATGAAGTACACACGATCTGTGTTGATATTCACACCATTCGAGCAGTCACCCGCAGTGGCACAGGCATCAATGGCACTTTCAATGGCGGGTAACAAGGCATTGATATGCAGCAGGTCAAGAGCGCCCTGGCGCATGTTGTCACGGGTATTGGCGTAGTTGGTGAAATTCAGGAACAGGCTGCCGGACTCCGGATCTGTTACCTGATCTGCCGGCACTGCCTGCATAGCCTCGTTCGCGGTGAACCCGAAGTGACGTTCGGTGGCATCCGGCGAGGCATTTGGCTGCATGCCAATTTCGACCATACCCGGGGTTTGTTCCGGGTTGTCTTCATCCCGGGCACTGGTGGCAGCCTCACCAAACACACCGTTCAGCGGCATGTCGATGCCAACGGTCACGAAGCAATCCCCACTGTTGCTCGGCGCACCACCGCTGTCCGCCAGGCACAGCAAACCCGCTGCGGTTGCCATCGGAAGGATGGCTGAGCGATCCTGAGTGGCCGCGTGCTGGTAGATGATGACCGGATAACCGGCTGCGGGCCCCGCCCCGAAGGCAGGATCAGGCGTTCCTACAATGATCGGAATTTTGGTATCGGCCTGCTTCTGCGCAAACGGGAAGCGGTAGCTGACTCGGTTGGATTTAGCCTGGGGGAGCTCAGGGTTGTCAGTAAAATCTGCCGGCAGCCAGGAACCAGTCTGCAACGGTGAACCGTCAGCGCCGTCAGGGAGCTGCTGGTAGTACGGCAAGGTGATTTCACCTTCGTAAACCTGCAGGTTCACGTTGATTTCGGTAAGGAACAGGTCTGCAGCCGTTTGCTCAAGGGCCGGATTGACCTCACCACCGTCTTTTTGGCTGAAGAAACGAACCGGGGAGGGTTCTTCCGCTCCGGGGGCCCTGGGGATGGGAGTGATAGCGGCAATCTGTTCTGCCAATTCCGCAGCTCTTTGGGAGAAGTCCACCACTTCTTCAACGGCTTGGGTTGCGGCCGCCTGCAGAGTAAAGGCCAGTTGCCGGTCAGCAGCTTCATCGGCGACCAGATCGGTGTATCGGAGTTGGATGCCATTTTCATTGGCAATGGTCAGGATCTCCGCCAGCTCCTCGTCGTACAAACGGAAACTGGTATCCGTCAGCAAGCTGAACATACGTTGATTGATCTGCTGATGCTGTTCATCCGCGCCCGCAAGCTCCTGACCGGAGAAATTAAAGCCGCCCGCGAAGACCTGGCTGAGAACGGATTTCTTGCGCTCGGTCATCAAGTTCTGCCTCAACCACGCTGCCGGTGCTGCATTGGCCAGAAGCACATCTTCAACAGCGGTTGTGGTGAAGCTGATCGC
Source organism: Marinobacter sp. LQ44 (assembly GCF_001447155.2). NCBI lineage: Bacteria > Pseudomonadati > Pseudomonadota > Gammaproteobacteria > Pseudomonadales > Marinobacteraceae > Marinobacter > Marinobacter sp. LQ44. The sequence continues at coordinate 981,912 of NZ_CP014754.1, forward strand.
AAAGGTCACATCACTGAAGGTGGAAGCTTCTGCGCCGCCACCTCCGAGCTCACGCTTGAAATTAAAGAAATCGCTACCCCATGCCCTGGCGGGCAACATGGAATCCCGGAATGGCTGAAGGGCCGGGTTGCTAAGAACAAATTCCGGATTGGATGCGGTCTCGAAGCGACTTTCTCTCACCAGCGGGTCGCCGTCCTTGTCCACAATCTTGTTGCCCAGAACCACCGCATACTTGGTTTTCGGCTTCAGTGGCTTGATGGGCAGCAGGCGAATGGCGTTATTCTGGGATCCGCCAGCAGCGCCGGCCGGGCCGTTCGCATCCACGGTAATGATTTCAACGCGGAAGCGCTCTTCCAGCAGGCTTTGGTAGATCTCATCTGCCGCCTCTGTGTTGCCCTCCGCTTCCAGACGTTTGGCCAGGCGATAGCGATCGGCGGCAACAATGCCGCCCACTTCGCGGGACTGCTGGAACACACTGTCGCCAGACGGGAATTCGATTTCCAGGACGTAGATGTTCTGATTCGGGTTAGGCACCACTTCGCCATCGATCTCGACGAAGTTTCGGGCGTCCAATATCTGGTTAGGGTCCAGGCTGTCGCTGATCTTGATATCGAACGGTGCGAGGATGGAGTTGCCGTCCACAAAACCCAAACCGGTGGTAACCGGGTTGGCAGGATCGCTGCCGTTGAGCATGGTTCCGTCCAGCTCGGGGTTCAGGAAGAACAGCGGATCGCTGGGTAGCGGGAACGCCGTCTCCAGTGGCCTGAAAATGGGCCGGGTACCGTCAGCAATGCTGTTCGGGTTGCTGATGTTATACGTCGGGTTAGCGTTTGTGTTGGTTTTGCCTCCGCTTTCCAGACACCCGGTGAGTGCAGTGCTGGCGGCGAGGGCGGTGATGAGTGCTCTGTGTTTAAATCTAGCCATTGTGACCATCTCTCCTGCTTATTTTTGTCTTTATGGCAAGACAGACTCCTTTCTACCAAGCCTTTACAGAAAAAGTCTATCGCATAATATAACTCATTCCAACCTTTTTGATGCAAATATGAGCCGTTCATAGCGACACATCTACCCTATAATACAATTTATGCTTTATTTTCAGACGATTAAGAAGAAAGAGTGAACAGATATTCAATTCTTAGCGGATGCAGATTGCCTGGTCAGGCGACTTTGGACTGTGCCAACACCCGATTTCGGCCTGCTTGCTTGGCTTTGTACAAAGCCTCATCGGCGCGCTTAACCAGGCTTTGAGCAGTATCACGGGGGGTGAATTCGGCAACACCCAAACTGATGGTGACAGAACGGCACACCTCAAAATGGGCGGTTTCCACTGCTTTTCGAACGTTTTCGGCAACCACCATGGCGTTGTCCAGGGTGGTTTCTGACAGGATCACAAGAAATTCTTCTCCGCCCCAACGGCCTAATACATCGGTGGCCCGTATCGCCCCGGCTGATAGCCGGGCCACTTCCTGCAGCACCACATCACCCACGTCGTGGCCGTAGGTATCGTTGAAAGACTTGAAATGATCGATATCGAATAGCACGACGGACAGAGGGTTGCGGTAGCGCTGGGAACGCTCAATTTCCTTTACCAGAGACTCTTCGGCAAAGCCCCGATTGGTCAGGCCGGTCAGCTTATCGGTTCTGGCCTGGCTGAGAATACCGTTCAGATAACTGTGGCGCTCCAGAATGATGGAGGTGACAAACAGGTAGTTTGCAATTCTGTTGCTATCCGGCAGAGGAAAGCCGTCATTGAAGCTCAGGATATCAAAGGTGCCCAGCACACTACCGTCTATCTTTTTGATGGGAAAGGAATGCCAGGTCTGCACGGCTTCCGGTAATCGGGCAGCCGGGGGCTGATCCCGATGCTTTTGTGCAGTGGACTCCCGCCTGACAACCACTTGTTCGCCCAGCAAAGCGGATGTGGCGTGGGGGGCACTTCCATGCACCAGCCTCGCTTCGCTGAACTGCCGGGCAACCGCCTCTTTGATGCCTTGGTGCCAGGCCAGCTTGAGTGTTTTGGTGTTCTGGTCCAGCACGGAGATGCCAAAGGCCATCCAGAGGGTCGACTCCGGGCTCGGGTGAAGCAGTTCGAAGGCTTTTTCGAGCCCCTTTGACAGATCCCCCTCGTTGAGGATCGATTTGATGATGCGGTTTTCCTGCTCGGCAGGGGTCACTGCAAGTGAGGAATCCGGGTCGCAAGCGATCGAGGCCGAGCTGCGAAGATCATCCAGTGACGACGCCACTTCACTATGCTCATTGCTCAATTGCGCTACACGGGCATTCAACCGCTTCAACTGCTGGGTGGAAGTGGTTCTCAGCGATCTGATATCGGCCTTGAGCCTCACCACACTGGCAAGTAGTGCTGCGGCGAGCACCAGCACAGACAGACCGATCAACATTGCAAACGGCTGATCCAGATATTCGGCCAAGCGTGATCACCATCCTTAGATTACGTCTTACCCCGAGTGCCTTTCATAACGCATCGCGGTTGCCGACAACACATCGACTAATCAACATGCTGCCTTTAGCCCACTGCCGGATTCAGTATGGTTTGTGTAATGATAGAAAGAGAAATGTGAATTCGCGTAATAGCTCACACTTTACCTTCGTTGCTAGCGACGGATAACGGAAACCGGCACCTTTACCTGCTGCTGCTTCTGCATAAAGGTGATCAGAACGATGGCTCGCTCCTCACCATCGTAGGCCTGAAAGATAGCGCTGATACCCTTAAACGGCCCTTCGTCCAACTCGACCGGCTGGCCCGGCTTGATACCGCCCTGCTCCGCGACTTTATCCAGGCTGATTTTGATGTGCTCAATCACCTCATCGGCAATGGCGGCCGGCTTGTTGGCAAATCCCACGATACGAGCAACCCCTCGGGTGGAGCGAAGCTTCGACCACATGGGATCGGTCTGCTCCAGGTTCACAAACAGGTAACCGGGAAACAGCGGCTCCAGCTTCCTGGTCCGCTTGCCGGCCCGAATCTTCTCCACCTCAATCTTCGGGTAGAAGCAGGAAACCTCTTGATTCTGCAAATGCTGCAGTGCCCGATCTCCTTGCGCCGGTTTGTGTTGCAAAGCATACCAAGTCATGAAACATCCATTTTTGGGGTCAGACCCCAGAACATTTGATCAGGTGAAATGTCTTGGGGTCTGACCCCAACTTCAAAAATACCAGCTACCCGCCGCAATGAAATGCGGATTCAGCACATCTTCCTTACCGTATTTCAGGGGTTCGCCCTGGGGCGTTTGCACGTTGCCGCCAGCGGCCAGGAGGATGGCGTGGGCGGCGGCGGTGTCCCATTCGCTGGTGGGCCCCATGCGGGGATAGATATCGGCATGGCCCTCCGCTATACGGCAGAACTTCAGGGAGCTGCCCGCCTGCACGGTTTCGTGGGGGCCGAGGGTATCAATGAAGGCGCGGGTTTCATCGTTCAGGTGGTTTTTGCTCGCCACCACTCGCAATGTTTCCCGGGGTTCCACCACGCGAATGCGGTGTATGCGGCCAGTGCGATCACGCATGCTGGCACCCTCGCCTTTAATGCCCCAGAAGGCTTCTTTCAATGCTGGCGCCGTGACCACGCCCATCACCGGCTCGCCGTCTTCGATCATGGCGATGTTGACGGTGAACTCCCCGGTGCGCTGGGTGAAATCCTTGGTGCCGTCGATGGGGTCAATTAACCAGAAACGACGCCAGTGTTTGCGCTCTTCCCAGGGAATCTCTGCGCCTTCTTCCGACAAGATCGGGATATCCCGCGTGAGGTTACGAAGCCCCTTCATAATGATGTCGTGGCTGGCCGTGTCAGCAGCGGTGATGGGTGACTGATCTTCCTTGTAATTCACCTTGAAATCGGACTGGTAGATATGCAGCGCCTTCTCGCTGGCTTCATCTGCAATTCTGATCACTTCCGGAAGAATAGAGCTGTAATACATGTTTGCGTCCTGCTGGCCGTATCTGCCTCAATAATAGCAAATTTTGGGGTCAGACCCCCGGACATTTGATGGGGTAAAATGTCTTGGGGTCTGACCCCAACTTGAATTTTTGGGCGGGTTGCGGCAGATTGTTGTGGTTATAAATCAATTCACAAGGACTGTGAGATGCCCCGCCGACCACGGATTTGCCCGGCCGGGATGCCCCAGCATGTTATTCAGCGGGGGAATAACCGGCAGGAATGTTTTCAGGATCTGGCCGATCACGCCACTTATGCAACCTACCTTTCCCGCTACCAGCGTGAGTTCCAGGTGGATATTCACGCCTGGGTGCTGATGAGCAACCATACCCATCTGTTAGTGACGCCCAACGCTGAGGGCGCGCTTTCAAGCCTGATGAAGGCGGTTGGTCAACGCTACGCCCAATATTACAACCACAAGTATGACCGCACCGGTACCTTGTGGGAGGGGCGGTTCAAATCCTGCCTGGTGGATACCGATCAGTACTTTCTGCAATGCCAGCGGTATATCGAGCTGAACCCGGTTAAGGCGGGCATGGTGGAGTATGCCGGCGACTATCAATGGTCCAGCTATAACTGCCATGCCTATGGGATGCGTTCGGGTATGCATACGCCACACGACTGCTACCTGAACTTTCAGCCCGATGCCGAAAGGCGTTTCGTCAGCTACCGCGCCTTTATCGCTAGCCCCGCGCCAGAGGGAATGGATGAGCAGATTCACTATGCAGCCATCTCTGGCAAGCCGTTAGGGTCTGAGGAATTTCGGGAACGTATCAAGGCGAAATTCGGAGAGTTCTAATTTGGGGTCAGACCCCAGGACATTTGATGGAGTGAAATGTCCGGGGGTCTGACCCCAATTTTATATTTCGACTTCTTCGAAGAGTTCGGGCACCTCGGCGGGCCAGCCGAATTTCTCGGTGATGCGTTTGCGCATGGTGTCGCTGGCGACGGGTTCGCCGTGGGTGACGTAGACTTTTTCTGGTTTCAGGGTGCCCTGCTCCAGCCAGGCCAGGATTTCGTTGTAGTCGCCGTGGGCGCTCATGGAATCGAGGTTGTGGATTTCCGCTTTCACTGGCCAGTATTCGCCGTGGATTTTGACGGATTCGGCACCGCTCACCAGCGCATCGCCACGGGTACCCGGCGCCTGGAAGCCGGCGAACACCACGCTGTTGCGGGGATTAGGCAACAGGGTTTTCAGGTGGTGCAGCACGCGGCCGCCGGAGGCCATGCCACTGGCAGACACGATCACGCAGGGGTAGCGCACGGCGTCCAGCTCGATGGATTCCTCAACCGTGCGGACAAATTCGGTTTTTTCATCCATCAGCTCGCACTGGGCGCGGTTTAGTTTGTGTTCTTTGTGATGCTGGCAAAATATTTCTGTGGCTTTGATGGCCATCGGGCTGTTCAGGTACACCGGCAGTTTCGGGATTTTGCCCTGCCCCATGAGTTTGTGAATCACGTACAGGAGCATCTGGGCGCGGCCCACCGCAAACGCGGGCATTAACACGATGCCTCCCCGGCCGGAGGTTTTGGTGATGATCTCGGCCAGGTCGCCTTCGGGGTCTGACTCTCCATGAGTCCGGTCGCCGTAAGTGGATTCGCACACCAGAACGTCCGCATGCTGCAACGGCTCGGGTGGTCGCATAATGAGATCGTTCTGGCGCCCTACATCACCGCTGAACACCACCGTGCGGGCGGCGCCTTTGTGGTGAACATGCACGCAGGATGAACCCAGGATGTGCCCCGCCGGAGTGAAGCTCACCTCAAAGCCTTTCACGGGCTCGAACTTCTCGTGGTAGTGCAGAGACTCAAAGTGTTTCAGGGCTTCCCGGGCGTCTTTTTCGGTGAACAGCGGCTCGGGTTTTTCGTGTTTGGAGAATTTCTTCCGGAACGCGTACTTGGCGTCTTCTTCCTGCAGGAAGCCGGCATCTGGCAGCAGCACTTTGCACAACTCGTGGGTGGCTTTGGTGCAGTAGATCCTGCCCTTGAAGCCGTTTTTTACAAGTGCTGGCAGGTAGCCGGAGTGATCAATGTGGGCGTGAGTGAGCACTACAGCATCGATGGTTGAGGGGTCCACCGGAAACGTCGCCCAGTTTCGCCGCCGCAAGGTTTTTACCCCCTGATACATGCCGCAATCCACCAGCAAGCGGTGGTTTTCATCCGAGAGTAAATAGCGTGAACCAGTGACGGTGCCTGTGCCGCCGAGGAAGCGAAGTTTCATAGGCCTGTAAATCCTTGTCCGGTGGATAATAATTTCAGCTTAGCGCAAAAATACTACCGGGTCTGTCCCTGGGGTCTGTCCCCGAACGGGGACTGACCCACTTTTGCCCGTCTGTTGCACTAAGCCAGAGCCAATGGGTTCCAAAATGGGTCAGTCCCCGTTCGGGGACTGCCCCCTGGGAGACGGGCCGCGGTAAAAGTGGGTCAGTCCCGGTTCGGGGACAGACCCTTTAAAGGCCTTGCAGATAGGCGGCAAGGGCCTGGATATCTGTTTCAGATAACACAGCGGAAATACCAATCATTGGGGACGTATGCTTTGTTGGGTCCATGCCCTGGAAGCGTTTCAGCGCCAGAGTGACGTATTCCGCAGGCTGGCTGGCCAGGCGAGGCATGTCGCGGAAGCCTTCGGCGGTTTTGCCGTGGCAGGCGGCGCAGCGCTGATCGTAGAACTGCCCTCCCTTTTCGGCAAGCCTGGGATCGGCGCCTTGGCGGGGCTGGGCTTTCTGTTCGCTGTAAAACACGGCGATATTGATGCGCTCTTCGACGGTGAGCGTTTTCGCCAGCTGAGACATTACGTAATCCTCACGGGCACCGCTGCCGAATTTCTCGAACTGCTCAAACAGATACAAAGGGTGCTGGCCTGCCAGGTTGGGAATGTAGTCGCGTTTACTGTTGCCGTCGCGGCCATGGCAATAGCCACAGAAGCGGATGCGTTCTTCGCCGGCATCGTAGCTGGCTTGCCGGCGCTCATCGTCGGCGACAATGTCTTCCAGTTGGGCCAAGGCGCTGTAGACGGAGGAGGCGCCGGCCAAGGGTGTGAGTGCCAGTAAAGCGATAAAAAGCAGGAATTGAATTGAGCGGTTTTGCATTCGTATTGCCCAGATGAATTTTGATGGGCAAAGGATAACGACGGGGCTGCGGTGTGATCTTGCGAAAGATCAATTAAATGGGAGTTTGGGGACAGACCCTAAACAGCCCCCTTAAACCCCTTACCCACCAAATAAACCTCCCGCGAGCGGGCTCTTGAGGAGTCGGGTTTTCTGACGACGACCTTGGTGAAGACATCGCGCATGGCTTTAACGTAGTCGTCGTAACCCTCACCATGGAAGACTTTGGCGACGAAGCTGCCTTTGGGCTTGAGGATCTGGCAGGCCATGTCCAGAGCCAGTTCCACCAGGTACATGGAGGCAGCCTGGTCGGCGGCGTTGACGCCGCTGATGTTGGGGGCCATGTCTGAGATGACCACATCGGCCCTGGCGCCATCCAGAATCGCCATAATCTGGTCAAAAACTTCCTGCTCGGTGAAGTCACCCTGGATGAATTCAACGCCGGCGATGGGGTCCATATGCAGGATGTCGGAGGCCACGACCCGGCCTTTGTGGCCAACCAGTTTGGCCGCCACCTGGGACCAGCCGCCGGGCGCGGAGCCCAGGTCCACCACCAGATTGGTAGGCTGGATTAGCCGGTCTTTTTCGTTGATTTCCAGCAGTTTGTAACTGGCACGGGAACGGTAACCGTCCTGTTGCGCTTGTTTCACAAAGGGGTCGTTAACGTGCTCTTCGAGCCAGCGGTTACTGCTTTTGGAACGGGCCATGGTTTGCTATCTGCGTTAATGCGGAAAAAGGGCATTGTACGCTGCCACCGGCGTTGCCGCAAAAGCACCGGCGCCTGACAAGTACCCATCTCCAAAGTACAATGGCGGCCATTCTGACTTTCATTCCAACCCTAATCCGCCGGGCAGTCGCCGGGCGGCCTGGACACACCATGATTCGCGTTACCGAACTGGCTTTACCCCTTGACCACCCCGAGGCTGCCCTGAAAGCGGCGCTGCTGCATCGCCTGAAACTGAAGAACGATGAGCTGCTGGAGTTCACCGTCTTCAAACGCAGCTACGACGCCCGCAAGAAGAACACCGAAATCAAGTTTGTTTACATCATTGATCTCGAAGTAAAAGACGAGGCTGCCGTGCTGGCCCGTTTCGCCGACGACACCCACGTTCGCCCGGCGCCGGATACCGCCTATTACCCGGTAGCCCAGGCGCCTGCTGGTTTGGAACAGCGGCCGGTTGTGGTCGGGCTTGGCCCCTGCGGTTTGTTTGCGGCTTTGTTGCTGGCGCAGATGGGTTTCAAGCCGATTGTGTTGGAGCGGGGCAAAGATGTACGCCGGCGCACCAAAGACACCTGGGCACTTTGGCGTAAAAAGCAGCTGTCGCCGGAATCCAATGTGCAGTTTGGTGAGGGCGGTGCCGGGCTGTTCTCTGATGGCAAACTGTACAGCCAGATCAAAGATCCCAAGTTTTACGGCCGCAAAGTGATGGCGGAGTTCGTGAAAGCCGGCGCGCCGGAAGAAATCCTGTACGTGAGCAAGCCCCATATCGGCACCTTCCGGCTGACCGGCGTGGTGTCCAAAATGCGTGAAGAGATCATTCGCCTGGGTGGCGAGATTCGCTTCGAACAGAAAGTCACCGACCTGCTGGTGGACAATGGCCAGGTAAAAGGAGTGGAACTGGCCAGTGGCGAGCAGCTGATGAGCCGGCACGTGGTGATGGCCCTCGGCCACAGCGCCCGTGAGACGTTCCGCATGCTGCACCAACGCGGCGTATTTCTGGAAGCCAAGCCGTTCGCCATCGGGTTTCGGATTGAGCATCCGCAAGGCCTCATCGACCAGGCCCGGCTGGGCAAATACGCCGGCCACCCGGCACTGGGCGCAGCGGATTACAAGCTGGTGTACCACGCCAGCAACGGTCGTGCGGTGTACAGCTTCTGCATGTGTCCCGGCGGCACCGTGGTAGCGGCCACTTCGGAACCGGGGCGAGTGGTTACCAACGGCATGAGCCAGTATTCCCGGAACGAACGTAACGCCAACTCCGGTATTGTGGTGAACATTGACCCAAACAAAGACTTCCCGGGTGGCCCGCTGGCCGGCGTTGAACTGCAGGAGCAACTGGAAGCCAACGCCTACAAACTGGGCGGCAGCGATTACTGCGCACCTGGGCAACTGGTGGGGGATTTCATCGCGGGTAAGCCGTCTGAAAAACTCGGCGAGGTGGTTCCGTCCTACAAACCCGGTATTCGATTAGGCGACTTGGCGCCTTCCCTGCCCGCCTATGCCATTGACGCCATTCGTGAAGCCCTGCCCGCCTTCGGCCGGCAGATTCGCGGTTTCGACCGGGCCGATGCGGTGTTGACCGGCATTGAAACCCGCACCTCCTCCCCCGTGCGCATCACCCGCGACCGAGACACCCTGCAAAGCCTGAACACCCGCGGCTTGTACCCGGCCGGAGAAGGCGCAGGTTACGCTGGCGGTATCTTGTCTGCCGGGGTGGATGGCATCAAAGTGGCCGAAGCGGTGGCCAAAGCCATGATGGCTGAGCTGGACACCGCCGGGAGCAATCCATCGTGAAGCTGGACGACATCAAGAAACTGCACCAGAAGAAATACCGCCAGGCCTTCGGACATTTTCTGGTGGAGGGTGAGCATCTGGTGTTGGAGCTGGAGAAGGCTTGTGGACAGGCACCATCTACCTGGGGGCAAGCGCAGCTCTATGTCACCAGCGCCTACGAACACTGGCGCAGCCCCTGGCCGAAACACCTGATCAGCGACCGGCAGATGGCCCTACTGGCCGACACCAAAACGCCTCAAGGTATCCTGGCGGTGGTACCAATGCCGCCGGCGTCAACGGAAAGCACCGCCCCCGGCGAAAAAGCCGTTTACCTGCACGAAGTCCAGGACCCCGGCAACCTGGGCACCATCTTGCGCACCCTGGCCTGGTTCGGGGGCATGCGCTGCCTGCTCAGCCCTGGCAGCGTAGATCCGTTCAACCCGAAAGTGGTCCGCGCCAGCATGGGCGCGATTTTTCACGTGCCGATCGAAACCGAGGTGTCATTGGATTCCCTCGCCCGGCGCTATCCCCGCATCGCCTGCCTGGACATTGGCGGCGAAGCCATCGCCACGCCGGCTTTCGCAGACCACGACTGTTACCTGTTCGGCAACGAAGCCCGAGGTGTGCCGCAGGAAGCTTTGAATGAACTGGCCGCCCAGCGTTTCACCATTCCCGGAGCGGCGAAGATCGAATCCCTGAATCTGGCGTCTGCGGTAAACATGGCGGTTTATGAGCTGAACCGGGGCACCATCGCCAACGTTGCATCCCCCTTCAAGGCAAACCAATGATTCGTAAATACGTGATCGGAACCCTTTCCCTCGGAGTATTCCTCGCCTTCATCCTGGCCATGGTGCTGATGGTGCAACTGCACCGCTACGGCATCGCCGTGGACGTCGCCCGCCTCGAAAACCTGCAAACCTGGGCCGGCGACGACGAACAGCGACAGGCGCAGATGCAGAGATACTTCGAACATTGCATCGACAACCACCGAGACCCGGAAGACAAACGCAGCCCGGAGCATATTCGCTCTTTGTACCAATGCGCAGAAGACCATGGCTCCGCCGAGATCGCCCAGGTAGTCCGGCAAGCGCCCAACACCGTAAAGGCCCCGGCACCCCTGCGCTGGTTCTGGTAATCCAGGTTGGGGTCAGACCCCAGAACATTTGATGGGGTGAAATGTCTTGGGGTCTGACCCCATGCTATTCTGACGGGTACGCGAGATAGAGCGTCAGAATGAGCGCGCCGGCACACGTTAACTGACTGGTTCGCTCGGCCATGAAGTATCTTAATTTTCAACATTGCTACTTGGCCGATGAATCAGCCATACCAGGCGGTAATGGAATCGAACCTTCTCTGACATGCTGATAGGTTATGTCCTCGTACCACGCAGGATTACCCTCAACAACTTCGGCGACAACGTTTTCTGCCAGAGGTATGTGAAAGTCGTGGCTGCGGTCGTAATTGCAGGTGTTACAGAACGCCTCCCACCAGGCAAGCGCTTCTCCCTTACCCGAAAACCCAACAATCAGAGTATGACTATAGTCCTCAAGCGGGTAGTCCCGATACCACTGGCGTAAATTGCCATCGAGGTCATCGGGTAGCGAGAAAGTGACTTCATAGAACGTTTGGGTTCGGAAAGAAAACCAGCGGGCCTGCACGGTTCTAGGGGCAGGTTTAGGACTTATCCCCACGACGCCCCCTCCCGGGGGGATATGGTCATAACCACCACGCAGTGACCCGCCACGAGCGCTCCATATTTCATCGAAGGAAATATCTTCTACCCAAACTGGCCATCCCTGCGGCCCACCCGCAACAGAAACGGCAAAGTCGTACTCGCGGGGCTCGGAGGAACAGGCCGAAGCAAAGATCGGTAGCAGGATGATGAAGATTGCTCCAACAGCCGGGCCCTTACACATGCACCTCTCCTGTCTCCTTGTCCATGGAATGGCTACCACGGCGACGGCATACTTCCCTCATCAATCAACTCCTGAGTTTGCAATCGATAGCCGCTCGGATCCCCTTCAACCACTTCGGCCTGGACGTCTTCGATCAGCGGGGTGTTGAAATCGTGACTGCGATCATAGTTGCAGGCATTACAGAAAGCCTCCCACCAAGCCAGCGCCTCGCCCTTACCGGAAAATCCGATAATCAAGGTATGGATATACTCGTCACGTGGGTAGTCCCGAAACCACTTACGCAACTGGTCATCAAGATCCTCCGGCAGCGATAGGGTAACTTCATAGAATGTCTGGGTGCGGTAGGAGAACCAACGGGCATGCACGGTGCTGGGGGCAGGCTTGGGGCCCAATATGGCCACACCACCCATTGGAGGGAGTTGATCGAAACCATGTTCAATTCCCCCAGCCGGTACCCTCCAAGATTGATCAACTATTACTTCGTCAACCCACACAGGCCACCCTTCGGGGCCTCCCGCCACAGACACGGCAAAGTCATATTCCCGAGGTTCCGAGGAGCAAGCTGTTACCAAGACCAGCAATAGAAATGAAAAGGCTACCCTTGCCGTAATGTTATTGCGCATGAGCAACTCCTTTGCTGAGCGGGGTTATGGCCTTAGTTGGCCGGTTGAAAAACACTGTTCGATTACCAGAGGGGTCCGGCTCCAGACCAAGCCGGTAGATGCTGTCAGAGGTGTGGATATATCCACCCAGGTAATCTCTTGACGCATCAAGTAATCCCCCACTTGTATGCCAACTGCTCAGAGCGGCCTGCAAGTCTTGAGGGATTTGGAAGTCCTTGTTGTTGGTATTCATCTGCCTGAGTGGCACGTCGCTCTGCAACGCGAATTCGTACATCCGATGCAGGTTATAGATAGCCAACTCCTTACGGGTATGCCTACGCTCCTGCACGTGGATATCTCCATTTGGCTGCGGCACCGCCACCACAGCCCGGCCTGGGCGCGCGTACTTCGCCTCAAGTTGCGGAATGGCTGTGCGTTGAGTATGGCCGCCGTCCGCAAGACCCGAGTGGATGCCCAGAACGATCTTCTCAATATTCTCGAAGCCCTTGTCTGGATTTTCATAACCGCCGCCCACATCGGAATGGGCACCCGGTACGGCTATTTCCTTAAAGTGGGATGGCCCATTGCCATCTGCATCGAGAATACTACTGAGTGGGAAATTCTTGCGGATCTCATGATGGGCCGTAAGGTGCACCACCCGTTCGGCACTGCTGGGCGAAAGATTCAGGTTAAAGTCGATGTTGGCGTTGTCTCCGGGCAGGTAAAAACTACCCACAGTGTCAAACAGGCCGACGAAATTTACCCGGGCCTTCACACCAGGAGGGAAAGCCGATACCGATTTGACCCCCAGCATCGGCGCAAACAAAGAGGCGCCCTTAAACTGGGGCAGCAGGACCGTTTCAGGTTGTTCATTGATCAGATTGACAAAATGCCGGGCCAGGGCCGCGCCACGGCTGAAGCCGAATACATCGAAGACTACTTCGTCGTAATCCCCGGAAAATATATCTCTTCGCATTCGTTCAAGTGCATAGCCTATTCTGTCATGCCCCCCTTCCGGCCCGATGCCCAATCCCAAACCCATCAGGTCGTCCTGGGACTCAAATCCATCCGGAGTGTGCTTGCCATCAATGGTACCCGGCCCACGAACATAGACCCTCCGGATATTAGTCGTCTCCCTGTAAAGGTCATACAACTTCGCCACATTCGTCACATCGCGGTTCGCCAGGATCTGGTCATGGCCTCGATGGTTGCCAGTGCCATCAAAAAACAGCCCCAGGCGAAGGGTTTTGCCAGACTCATCAATATCCTTGCTGGCCTGAGAAGGGGTTGCGGCTGAGCCAGCCCCTCCACCATCGTGGCTGGACGTGCTATTGCGCAGCTGCGCGCCGGAAGAGGCCTGTGTGCCGTTTGAGCGTGTTTCTGCTGTACTGGATTCTGAGCTCAAAGGCGCAGAGTGAGAATTTGCCCCCGAAACACCAGAGAATGGCAATGGCGCATGGGTATCGCCTACCACCACGCTACTGCTGCCAATGGTGACTCCACCACAGGAAATCGCACCACCGTTTGTAGCAACGGGTAACCCGTTAATGAAAACCGTGCTTGAACCGGAAGCAATAGTACGCGGATGAGGGGAATGCTTGGGTTTGGAGTGCGGGGCAAGTTGGTCACCTACCCGAGCGACGGGCTTGCCGTCGATGAATACATCCGGGGAACTATTGATTACCGGGGTGGGCGGGAAACCCTCGTGGTCGGTACCTAGATCCCCCAACAGCACAACTTTCTTGCCGCTCATGGCTTTGCTCCTTGCTTCTTCCTTGATACCCGAATAATCCCGGGGTTCCTTGACGGGCAATCCTGCCCTTATACAAACTCTATTCTGACCGCATGCGCTCCTTATGCAGCGACGCAGAGTGTATCAGCATGACTCGGCCTGGCGGAAGTATCACCCGGCTTGATCCTGACCGGCAACGGAATATTAAGCCCCCATCATTCTCCCATGATTCGCGCGGCCCGTTCATCCATGCAGCTTCGGACAAACGTTTTCACGACGTCCTGGTCCCCAGATTTATAAAAATCTACCATGAAGAACTTCGGGATTTCCCGTGAAGTTGGGGTCAGACCCCGGAACATTTCAGGTCACCAAATGTCTTGGGGTCTGACCCCAAATTTAAACGGGAGCTGTTCGTTATGGTACGCCTCTTTCTTCTTGCCCTCTCCATGGCCGCAAGCGCTGGTCTCTCGACACCGGCCGCAGCTGATGAAACACGTGACTGGACGCTAACGGTCGAAACCGGGCCCGTCTGGCTTTCCCGCAACGATGTGCAGATACCGAACGACAGCTCAGGAGATCGCTTTGACCTCCTGAAACTGACCGGACAGGGAGCCGACCCGTATTTCCGGGTGCATTTGGCCTACCAGCTATCTGACAAGCATTCCGTCAGTCTTCTTTATGCCCCATTACGCACTTATGGCCATGGCACGCTGCCCAGCGATGTGCGCTTTGCTGGGGAAACGTTTGAAGCAGGAGGCAGCGTAAAAGGCGTTTATAAATTCAACACCTACCGGCTCGGCTGGCGCTATCACTGGCCAGAGCATGGCGACTGGAAACTAAGCGCCGGGGCCACGCTGCTGGTCCGCGATGCCAATGTTCGACTCAGCCAGGGCACCACAAGCGCCGATGACCCAGACCTTGGCGTAGTCCCACTGCTGTCTTTTCAGGCCCGACGGGCTTTTGCTCAACGCTGGGCTCTAGAGTTTGACGTGGAGGGCCTTGGCGCGCCCCAGGGCCGGGCGATTGATGCCGCCGTGGCCGTAACCTATCAACTGTCGCCGCAGCTGGAAGGCCGGCTCGGCTACCGAACTCTGGAAGGCGGAGCAGATAACGACACCGTCTACACCTTTGCCTGGGCCCACTATGGCTTGCTTGGATTGGGTACCGCTTCTAGGCGCGCGGCTGGCCACCACGATTTGGGGTCAGACCCCAGAACATTTGATGGGGTGAAATGTCTTGGGGTCTGACCCCAAATTATCAGCCGTGGTATCCTTGCCGCCCTGTTTCCAGTACATCCGTTCATCTGCAACTAGTTTAGGTTTTCTTATGCGAATGATTATTCGAGCTTTTTTCCGCCTGCTGCGGCTGGTTCTCACGCCATTTATGTTGCTTTCAGAGAAACTCAGTACACCGAAGGCCATCAGCCGTTCGCCTGAGCAGCAAGCAGAGATTGATAAGGCCACTGAAAACCTGGCGCTCTACCAGTTCCGGGCCTGCCCGTTTTGCATCAAAGTTCGTAAAGAGATGGCTCGGCTGGGGCTGAATATCGAGCTGCGTAATGCACAACACGACCCGGCGCATCGTGAGGATCTGTTGAATGGCGGCGGCACCGTAAAAGTGCCCTGCCTGCTAATCACTGATGACCAGGGTGAGAAGCAATGGATGTATGAATCTGGTGATATCAACGCCTGGCTCAATCGGCAGTTTGGATAAATAAGGGGTAATGACCATGTTAAACGTAAACGAATACTTCGGCGGCAAGGTAAAATCCATTGCCTTCCAAGGTGAGTCTCTGCCTGCAACCGTAGGTGTGATCAGTTCCGGTGAGTACGAGTTCGGGACCAGTAAAAAAGAAGTGATGACCGTTGTGAGCGGCGCATTAACCGTTCAGCTTCCGGGTAGCGATAGCTGGACCCGCTACGGGGCCGGCGATGCCTTTGAAGTAGCGGCCAACACCAGCTTCAAGGTGAAGGCTGACGTAGATACCGCCTATTTCTGCACCTACGAATAACAACATGGGGGTCAGACCCCAGAACATTTGGCAGGGTGAAATGTCTTGGGGTCTGACCCCGAATTCACTCACCCTCGCCGTTGTGATCGGATAAACGGCCAGATTGTGCCGACTGGTGAGTTCGTTCCATTTCACGCTCCAGAAAGTAGCTCAGCACCACCCTGATCAGCACAACAGCACCGAGCATGGCAATATGCTCCCAAGCGGGCGCTATAACGCTTTTGATGATGTCTGCGCCGATAAAAATATCCAGCGCCAACAGAAGATGAGCACCCAGGCGCTCACGAATACGAGCAGTTTTTCTCACCAGCTTCGCGTGAGCGCCTCTGTGGCCAGTCAGCAGTGTGAGGAAACGAATGACAGCCTCCGCAACACCCCAGACAACAACAGCCACACCCAGCAGGCTTATCAGGTAGAACAACATCGTCACGATACGGACAGTCAGGTCTTCGAGCATGAAGTCTCCAGGTGTGAGGGCATGAGAAGCTGCCTGCAGAACAGCATCTCATTCAGATTGTAGCTGGTGAAAAACTTTGTCGCCGTTCAAGTTGGAACGACGACTATTTGGTTCGCCTACTAACGGCCTGATTTCAGTGATATGTTTAATGATTATTGAGCCGGACATCAAAAAGAGCACACAAACAACACCATGAAACGCGACCTGGACTTCCCCCAATTCAGTGGACACGCATCGATAACTCCGCAGGAGGAGCAAACCGATGCCGGAAATGATCACGGGGAAGAAAACCCAGCAGTACACCACTGAGTTCAAGGTCAAAGCGGTGGAGTGGAGTCACCAGGCCCACCGCAGCGTCAAAAGCGTTGCCGAAGCGCTGGATATTCACCCCTTCATGCTGTCACGCTGGCGAAAGGAATACCGTGAAGGAAAGTTCGCCATGAAACGGGTCAAGAAAGCGCCAGCCGACGCCAAAAAGAAAATACAGGAACAGGATGAGATTGCCCGCCTGAAACGCCGAGTGTCGGAGCTTCAGGAGGAAAACGACATCCTAAAAAAGTTTCAACGTTTTCAGGCCGAGGAACGACGGAAGCGTTCCGGTTCGTCTGGAAACACCGACGGGAACACAACGTAAAAGCGCTGTGTCGGCACTTGAAGGTGTCGCGGTCTGGTTACTATGCCTGGGCAAACCGGAAGCCTGGCCTGAGAGCCACTGAGAACGCCGAACTGCTGTTGAAGATCCGCCGTGTATACGACAGCAGCAAAGGGCGCTATGGCAGCCCCAGGGTCTATCAGGCCCTGCGCCGGGAAGGCGAACAGGTTGGCGAGAATCGTGTGGCGCGCCTGATGCAGAAATGGGGCATGAAAGCGCGAGTGATGCGAGTGTATCGCCGAATGAGCAAGCGCCGTGACGAACTCAAAGCTCTTCCTAATCACCGCCTGAGCGTCGAGAAGCCCGTGGCGGTGAATCAGCAATGGAGCAGTGACGTTACCTACATCAAGCTAGGTCGAAAATACGTGTTCCTGGCGGTGGTTCTGGATCTGTTCTCGCGCAGGATTATCAGCTGGCGATCGGATGAAAGCCTGAATGCGGCACTGGCCAAAGGCGCCCTGAGAGAGGCATTTGCAGCGAGGCGACCGGAAGCAGGTCTGTTGTTCCACACCGATCGAGGCACGGAATACCGGGCTCAGAAAACACAGGCGTTTCTGAACCAGAACAGCGTGCGCCACAGCATGAATCGACCGGGACAATGCACAGACAACGCTGAGGTTGAATCCTTCTTCAAAACCTTGAAGGGAGAATTGCTGCATGCGACCAGCTTTGTGACGATGCGGCAGTTACGGAAACATATAAAAGACTATATTGAGGGCTTTTATAACAGTCACCGGCTACACAGTGGCCTTGGCTACCGGACTCCGATAGAGTTCGAGGGAATTAACTGATGGGGCGTGTCCATTTTATTGGGGGAAGTCCAACCGCGCCAGAGCCTACATACGCAACCGCCTTGTATTCCTTTGCATCATTCTTCTGATTGCTGTGTTCACCGCCCGCTTCCTGTTCCCCCAGGGTGAACCTGTCGTTCAGCGAGTGCAGGGGACTATTATTGAAATCAATCAGGGTGAAGGCGAGAGCCTGAGGACCGGAACCTCGACATCTCTTAGAACCGCGAGAGTCCAGCTTGCTGATGGTTCAGAGACACGGGTAATGATCAGCGGGCCCGGTCTTCAGCCGGGGCAGAGCATCCAACTGATTGAGCAGCGATTTCCCGATGGAACTCTGCGCTACAGTTACCCCAGGGCGGAGCTATAGTAGCCAGTGCAGGGGGAGGCAGTTACCCATGATCATAATGGGGCCTGCCCACAACTTCAGAGCACGGTGCAATTTGCTGGTGTGTAGCTGGCCCGCCATTGGGCGGCGGCTGATTTATCGATGACACAACGCCATTCCCCTGCCACAGCGCGCTCATATCGCAGTATGACGCCTGCCAAGTTGGGGTGAGCATTGCCCCCCATGGTCACTTGCAGGTGACCAGATCCGTCAGAGTTCAAGGTGCCGATCTCGGTGGCAACATTACCTGTGGTGAGGTTTGAGGGGCTATAACCAAGAGATTGGTTATTGAGACCAGAAGTACCTGTGGTGTTGGCCTCAAATCCAGAGCGATAGGCGCCAAGTTCGCTAACCGCCCGCCCGATTTGACTTTTTACGAGGTATCCCTGATACGCCGGGATGGCTACCGCTGCCAAAATGCCGATTATTGCAACAACGATCATTAACTCAATCAGAGTGAAACCTTTGGTATGGTTTTCCATTACTTCGCCTCGCTGAATAATCCCTAGAGCATCATCAGCAAGATGGGGGCCATGTTTGTCGAGATAAACCAATTGCATATTCCCGCCCGCCTTGAACACCCAGCCGGAACGAAAGTGAATACTTATTCTGTTCTTGAAGCCTTACATTACAGGCAGCACCATTCATTTAAGGTGCCCCACAATACTAACCAAAGAACACTTCTTCCGACGTTCGCTAAGCCAAACAGTCTTCTGGACTGGTTACTCGACTGCTCAACGATCCGGTTGATGTGTGTTTTAAACAACTTGGCAAAACTCACCCCTTTGAGATAATACCGGCCCTGCAAGCCATTGCGCCCTCTCCGACTCATAACCTTGATCATTTATCCACTGAACCTCGCCACTACTCACCTCGAATAGTGCTGCTGTGGCAGCCGAGCAATTCAGCAATCTGACTCTGTATTTTTCCGGCCACACGCAGGGCCAACACCAGGTGTCTTCGTGCTCGGGTTGATTGCCAGTGCTTCATCGCCGGTTCGCTTTAAGGAATAAAGCCTGTGAGGGTGCCACCGACGCGCGCCCTCACTAGGTTAAGTCAAACTGCTGCAATTAATATCTGGATTCACGCTAATAGTTACTTCCGATCTAACCAAAACTCCATGCCTTCAAGTATACAAGCCTCAAAATATGACATATCCAATGGAACATGTTCATTAATAGACTTCAAATCTCGCGACAGAATGTTAACACCATCGGGATAAAGTCTAACTGCTGTACGAATTCGATCGCAAGCTACATCCCCCCCATGCACCACCGCAGTCAATGCAGCCCGCCTGTGCAGGAACAGCTGTGAGGGCCAGGTCTCGACGAAGTGATCAACTTCCATTAGTTGGCGTTCATAACCACCCGAAGGCGGATCCAATCGCAAAATTCGCACACTCATCGCGCCTTTGCCCAGAATACTGCTTCGAGAGATATCTTGGAGTCGATATTGATCGGAGTCATCAATATCAAGAGTCTGAAATATACGAACAACATGCACATAGTCGCGAACCGCATAAACGGAAACCAGAAGCGCCACAATCAATACTATTGAAGTTATACCAATCAACACGGGCCTTTGGGACCAAGAGATTTTGTACTTAGAATCAAACAAACTGAGAAAAGCCACAAAAATTAGCAGGAAGGGAGAGAACCAGAATGAAAACTCTACTTGATTCTGCAACAACATAACAGCGACTATTGCAGCCGAAAATACGAATACCGGCGTTCTTGGCCTAGTCCAATACAAGAATAGAAGGTAGAAACAAAACGACAGAAAAACCAATAGTCCCAGAAGGCCATATTCTACCAGCAACATCAACAAGAGGTTATGCGGGTGTGTCCACATCAATTGGTTATTCACCGGATAGCCAGACACCTCCATTGTCATACTAAACAGAGGATAGCTACCCGGACCATTACCCAGCCAGAGACTGTCAAGCTCTGATACTCCTCCAATGACTTTTTTCCACTCACCAACCCGCTGAACGTCGCCAAACCTGAGGCGCGCATCAGATATTTCTGAAAAGCTTTCTCTATCAATCAATCCCGCTTGAACCGACCTTTTCGTCAGGAATTCATCCGCAACAGAAACAACTGAGTATGCAAGTACAAGCGATAATAACGTTAATAAAACACCTTTCGACCATAGGGTCTGCCAGCGGAATGAAACTGAAAAATAATTACGAATAAACTCAATCAACGATATAAGGCAGAGGATCGCGATCCCCAAATAAAAGAATCGACTGCCTGTTAAAACGGCGCCAATGCAGAGCCAGAAGGGATAAAGCAACCACAGTTTGGAACGGACTTTTCCAGTTGCAAAAAGATAGATAAATGAAATCAACCCCATCAGCACGACAAGAGCAGTAAGGTTTGGCTGCCCCAACGCACCGATCATCCTAGGGCCGCCGTCTGCAATCCATGGAAGAGCAGGTGTCAGCAACCCATAATAGCGAAGTATACCCAATAAAACAGAAAGGCCAGCTACTACAGTGGTGAACCATGCCAAGGCTCCAGCTACACTCGAGTCCGAATAGCGCTCTGTTAGAGTGGAAATCGCTACGGAAACTAAAAGTGCCGTCAAGAGAGATACCAGATACACGAACGCATGGTAATGATCCAAACCATCCAACAAAACAAATCCGGCAAATATCACGAACAAAAAAGATGCCGAGCGAGAGACAGCTAAATCCGCCCCCCTTTTGTACATCACGGTAAAGAAAAGAAAGAGCCCCCCTATTACACCTAGAAAGTTTTTTACAAAGTCCACATCTGGGTAAAAATTCAGCGGCACAAGAAATGACAGGGCGCTAATGAATACAGTAAGGCGGATCATCAATGGTAATCCCTCATAAAAAAAGGGCGCTCAAAAGAGCGCCCTTTCACTACTAACTAAATAATCAGTTACAGCCAGCAGGAATGTATGAGGCCTTCCATGCTGTCGCACCGCCCTGAGCAACAGTACAAGTCCATCCCCCATTAGCAGCACGTGTCAGGGTGATCGTCGCACCTGTAATACCAGCACCAGCGTTCTGACCAAGCGTTGCAACCAAGCTGCCAGTACCGCCGGCGAAGTTGGCATTAGACGCCGAAGTCTCAGTGGTCAAGTTTGAACCAGTGAAGCCCAAGTCGGCATAGGTATTGGTTGTGATGCCACGAGTTAGACGTTCTTCCACGGCTGTCCGGAGGGAAGATAGCTCACTATATGCACGATTCACCTGAGTACGCGCGGTGTAATCCTGATACTGCGGAATAGCAATGGCAGCCAAGATACCGATGATCGCCACAACGATCATCAGTTCGATCAGGGTGAAACCCTTCTGACCATGGTTCATCTTGATTTCTTGCATGTTATCGACCTCTAGAGTTGTCGTTTCTTTTTCAAAGCTCCGACGGTCGGGAACCTTCCCAACCAGTCTCGCTGAGCCTGTGATAAGCTAAGCAGACAGTGTGCCAATTGCAAGATAATGTTAAAAACAAAAGTACATTCAGGGTGTTGCAGCCATTCGTGACGCACATCACACACGACAGATCTACCGTGACATCGCCCCAACACGTCCAGGAGTGACGTTTTTTGTCACCACCTACTTACGCAAGCCGACAAGCACACTTAAACGACATGTCTTTGAGAAAGATCAAACCTGAGACTCACCCCGCTTTCCAAACCACGGCCATGCATCTAAACTCTGTGTTCATAAACTCGAGTTTCAGCCACTTACAAGACTTTCCTCAGAGCATTTATGGCGAGCAACAACCGAAACGTGACATTGACAGGCTTAGCCCGTCGATTTGTGGATGACGGGCTTCTGGACGAAGATACCGCCAAAGATGCCTTTCTTCAGGCCTCTCAGAACCGCATCCCACTGATAACCTACCTCACCCAGAACCACCTGGCGGACAGTTCCAAACTCGCGTTTTCTGCTGCCATGGAATTTGGTGTTTCGGTGCTGGACCTTGATTCCTTCCTGCCTGAAATGATGCCGGAGAAGGTGGTTGACGAGAAATTGGTACGAAAGCATAACGCCCTGCCTCTGTATAAACGAGGCAACCGGCTGTTCATCGCAGTATCAGACCCCACAAATATTCAGGCGCTGGATGAGATCAAGTT
Organism: Marinobacter sp. LQ44; assembly: GCF_001447155.2. Taxonomy (NCBI): domain Bacteria; kingdom Pseudomonadati; phylum Pseudomonadota; class Gammaproteobacteria; order Pseudomonadales; family Marinobacteraceae; genus Marinobacter; species Marinobacter sp. LQ44. The sequence goes on from NZ_CP014754.1 coordinate 1,004,121, forward strand.
CAACACCGGGCTTAGCACCGATGCGATTCTGGTGGACGATGCCAAGCTACGCACAGCCATCGACAAGTATCTCGAATCCCAGGACACCACCATGGGTGACCTGGACGATGCCGACCTTGAGGGCGTTGAGACCGAGGGTGGTGACCAAGACGACGACGGTACGGTCAGTGCTACCGAAGTAGATGACGCACCTATTGTTAAGTATGTGAATAAGATGCTGCTTGATGCCATCCGTGGCGGTGCTTCCGATATTCACTTCGAGCCGTATGAAAAGATTTACCGAGTGCGCTACAGAACCGACGGCATTCTGAAGGAAATCTCCCGCCCGTCCATCAAGCTCGCTCCAAAGATCTCTGCTCGGGTAAAGATCATGGCGCAGTTGGATATTTCGGAGCGCCGCATTCCTCAGGATGGCCGGATCAAGATGAAGCTATCCAAGACCAAGGCCATCGACTTCCGAGTGAACACTTTGCCTACCCTTTGGGGCGAAAAAATTGTTCTTCGGATTCTGGACCCTAGCCAGGCCAAGCTGGGCATTGATGTGCTGGGTTACGAGGAAGACCAGAAGCAGCTGTACCTGGACGCACTGGAGCAGCCTCAGGGCATGATCCTGGTAACTGGCCCTACCGGTTCAGGTAAAACAGTCTCCCTATACACTGGCCTAAACATTCTCAACACTCCGGGCATCAACATTTCCACGGCCGAAGATCCCGCCGAGATCAACCTGGAGGGTATCAACCAGGTTAACGTAAACACCAAAGTGGGCCTCGGCTTCGCTGAAGCCCTTCGGGCCTTCCTGCGGCAAGACCCGGATGTGATCATGGTGGGTGAGATCCGGGATCTCGAAACCGCGAACATTGCGATCAAAGCTGCGCAAACCGGGCATTTGGTTCTGTCTACCCTGCACACCAACAGCGCGGCCGAAACCCTCACGCGAATGATGAACATGGGGGTGCCTGCATTCAACATTGCCACGTCCGTGAGCCTGATTATTGCCCAGCGCCTTGGCCGGCGCCTGTGCAGCTGCAAGCAGCCGGCAGACATCCCGAAAGACGTCCTTTTGAAGGAAGGGTTCACACAAGAACAAATTGATACAGGCTTCACGTTGTACCGCCCCAAGGGCTGTGATAAATGCTCTAATGGATACAAAGGCCGCGTCGGTATTTACGAGGTGGTGAAGATTACTGAAGAACTGGCGAGCATGATTATGGAAGAAGCCAGCTCTATAAAAATTGCAAAACAAGCGCAGGCAGAAGGTTTCCGCAACCTGAGGCAATCCGCCCTTTTGAAAGTGATGCAAGGGGTGACCAGCCTTGAGGAAGCCAACCGCGTGACGAAGGATTAAGCATGGCAGAAAAAGCGCAGAAGCTGGAATCGTACGTTTGGGAAGGCAAAGACCGGAAGGGCAACAAGACCAAGGGCGAGCTAACTGGCTCTAACCTGGCCTTGGTGAAAGCTCAACTGCGAAAGCAGGGGATTATCCCGGAGAAGGTCAAGAAGAAGCCCAAGCCGTTATTTGGTGGCAGCAAGAAGATCACACCGTTTGATATTGCGATGCTTACCCGCCAGCTGGCCACGATGATGAAGGCCGGCGTTCCCTTGGTGCAGAGTTTCGACATTGTGGCTGACGGCCTTGAGAACAAAGGCTTGCAGGAACTGGTAATGAGTATCCGGAACGATATTTCCTCCGGCACCGGGTTTGCTTCTGCCCTGCGCAAGCACCCAAAACATTTTGACGACCTGTACTGCAACCTGGTGGATTCGGGTGAAAAGGCCGGTGCGCTTGAGCAGATGCTGGACAGGATAGCCACCTATCTCGAGAAGACGGAGTTGCTCAAGAAAAAAGTCAAAAAGGCCATGACTTATCCGATTGCGGTTATTGTGGTTGCTATTGTGGTAACTGCCATATTGCTGGTTAAGGTGGTTCCCCAGTTCGAGAGTTTGTTCCAGGGCTTCGGGGCCGACCTGCCGGTGTTTACGCAGATGGTGGTTAATATGTCGGAGTGGCTGCAGAAATGGTGGTTTGTTGTGCTTATTGGAATCGTGGGCACGATTTTCTTATTCAAGGAATCCAAACGCAGGTCTCAGAAGTTCTCGGATATTGTCGACAAATATGTCCTCAAGCTGCCAGTTGTTGGCGAAATCCTGGACAAATCCGCTGTCGCCAAGTTCGGCCGAGTGCTCTCTACCACCTTCGCCGCCGGTGTTCCATTGGTGGACGCACTGGACTCCGTTGCCGGAGCGACCGGTAACGCGGTATACCGGGATGCCATCATGAGAATCAAAAACGATGTCTCAAGCGGCACGCAACTGCAAGCCACGATGCGCCAGCAAGATATCTTCCCGGTAATGGCTGTGCAATTAACTGCCATCGGCGAAGAATCCGGTAACCTTGACGAAATGCTGAGAAAGGTCGCTGAGCACTATGAAGCCGTAGTAGACGATATGGTAGACAACCTCACCGCCCTGATGGAGCCCATGATTATGGCGGTTCTGGGTGTACTGGTAGGCGGCTTGATCATCGCCATGTACCTGCCAATCTTCCAAATGGGCCAGGTTGTTGGCTAAGCACCCGCCCTTTCCTGCTCCCCACCTCTTCCGGGGAGCAGGCTCTCAATCAATCTTATCAATGAGTTTTTGAATGCCCTCTCTAGACCAACTCCTCTCCACCCCCTGGCTCCTATACCTCACCGTCACCCTGTTCTCCCTCTGCATCGGCAGCTTCCTGAACGTAGTCATCCTGCGCCTGCCCAAAATGATGCAGCAGGAATGGCGTTGCCAGTGTGAAGAGTTTCTGGAGGTACCGGAAAAGCAAAGAAAGCAGGAAGCACCACTTTCCCTTTCAAAGCCTGCGTCTACCTGCCCCTCCTGTGGCCATAAGATTCGGGCCTGGGAAAATATCCCGGTGATCAGCTGGCTGGTGCTGCGGGGCAAATGTTCGTCTTGTAAAGCGCCTATTTCGCCGCGCTACCCAATCATCGAAGCCATTACCGCCATCTTCTCGGTAGTAACCATCGCTTTGCTGGGGCCAACTGAAGCGGCGCTTTGGGCCCTGCTGCTGGTATGGGCCCTGGTGGCGCTGACGATGATCGATTTCGACACACAACTGCTGCCAGACAGCATCACCCTGCCCCTGATGTGGCTCGGCCTGGTGTTGAACTATTTTGGCGTGTTGACGGACTTTAACAGTGCCTTCTGGGGTGCCGTTGCCGGGTACCTGTCGCTTTGGTCGGTGTATTGGTTGTTCAAGCTGGTGACTGGCAAAGAAGGTATGGGGCATGGGGATTTCAAGCTGTTGGCGGCTCTGGGTGCCTGGTTGGGGTGGCAGCTGCTGCCGGCGGTGATTTTGCTGTCGTCGCTGGTGGGGGCGGTGGTTGGTATTGCGCTGATGGTGTTCAAAAAGCATGGGCGCGAGGTGCCAATTCCGTTTGGGCCTTATCTGGCGGCGGCTGGGTTGCTGTGTTTGTGGTTTGGGGTGGAGATTCAGGCGATTTGGTTTGGGTTTTTGGGGGTTTGAGGGTATCGCTGCTTTGGTGATTGTCGCGGGCAGAAGGGTGGGGTCTGACCCCGTTCGGGGTCAGACCCCTTTGTAGACTGGTTGTTGGGGTATTTATTTGAAGATTGTTGGGTTAACTGGCGGGATTGGTTCCGGGAAGTCTACGGTGGTGCGTATCTTTGGGGATTTGGGTGTGCACTGGGTGGATGCGGATGATGTGGCGCGGGAGGTGGTTGAGCCTGGAACGGCTGGGTTGGCCGCGATTGCTGAGCATTTTGGCCGCGAGATTCTGCAGGCAGACGGCGCACTGGACAGGGCGGCGCTTCGGCAGCGGGTGTTTGAGAACCCGGAAGAGCGACACTGGCTTGAACGCCTGTTACATCCGGTCATTCGCGAGGAGTTAGTCAGGCAACTGCAATCACCGGACGCCCCCTATAGCCAGCCTTATGTTCTGCTGGTTTCGCCATTATTACTGGAAACCGATCAGCATGAATTGGTGGACCGCATTGTCGTAGTAGATGTACCGGAAGACATTCAGATTGAACGCACCATGGCGCGGGATGATAATAGCCAGGCGCAGGTTGAGCGCATTATGGCTGCGCAGATGGCCAGGGATGAGCGGCGTTCACGGGCAGACGCTGTGATTGATAATAACCGCCCTTTACAGGATGTGGAGCGCCAGGTTTGTGAATTGCATAATCGGTTCCTGTTTGAGTTTCGTTAAGGAGCCCCGGCCGAGACATCTGGCCGCCCCGCTTTTGTTTCATACGTTGCTGGTTTCATCGCTTGCTCATTCAGCAGAGCCAGTGTTTACAGTACGAGATTCCGCCATTCTGGATGTACTGGCACCGGAATCACTCCCATATTCGTTCTACACGTTTGAACCCGATGAATACTGGGCAGAACCAGAGGATTCCTGGTGGATGAGTCTCAGCAACTGGGTGATCCGCCAGGAACGCATTCATGGCACTACGGTCCAGAACTTTGGCGCCTGGGCTGATCGCACTTTGTCCCGATCCTCTCACTCGCTTCCAAACAACGAGAGTTATCTGAGAATCGGGTTTGCGGCAGAATCCGAGTACAGTGATCCGGCGCAATTCAAACCGGAGCTGAGGTTCCGGCTGGATGTTCCCACCACCCAGCAAAAGCTGCGCCTGGTCATTGAGAGCGAAAGCGATGAACTGATCTCGCTGGGTGAACGGGAACGGGATAGGCAACTCACGGAGCCCAACCGTACCGATACGGAAACTACCGGTGCACTGCGTTTCCTTGCACAGGTGGGCGACGCCATCAACCTGTCCACCGATGTGGGCGGCCGCCTGAGGTTGCCACCGGAAATGTTCTGGCGAACCACCGCCAGCAAGGGCTGGCAACTGGATGATGCCTGGGCGCTGAATGTACAGCAGCGGGTATACTACTACCATACCCGGGGATGGGGGGCGCGGTCATGGTTCGGCGCAGACCGGTCACTTGGCAACGGCTGGCATTTCTACACGTCATCGGAGCTCGAGTGGTTGCACCAGGACCGCAAGTTTGAAGCAGCACAAATCTTCAGCACGCGTAAACGGCTCAGCCATCGTTCCGTCCTCACCCCCAGGCTGGGGGCCCTTGGTGAAAGTCAGCCATCGTGGCGAACCACGTCCTACTTTGCCGATCTCACATGGCGTTATCGCTTGTACGAAGATTGGCTGTTTGCGGAACTGATTCCAGCCCTGGAGTTTCCCAGAGAAGAGGGTTTCAAAGATCAGGCCTCGGTGGTGTTCCGTATCGAAATGTACTTTTCAGGCATGATTGACCGACACTGATATGACCAGACCACGCCACAAATCCCGACCGGCAGACCAGGCTCTCACACTCACTCCCATTGCCATTACCCACTCCTGCTTCAAAGACAAGTTCGGGGTGCCACGCCAACCGGGGCTTACGCGCCATGCCCATGCCGAGCTGCTGATCCAGAGCCCGTTTGACCGGGAAGACGCCTTTCGGGGCCTGGAAACCGCCAGTCATCTGTGGCTTACATTTCAGTTCCACGAGGCCATTCGCGCCGAGTGGCGGCCGGTGGTTCGCCCCCCACGGCTAGGCGGTAACAAAAAGATTGGCGTCTTCGCCAGTCGCTCGCCTTTCAGGCCGAACAGCCTTGGTTTGTCCGTGGTCAGGAACGAGGGGTTGATTCGCAAAAACGGGCAGCTGGTTCTGCGCATCAGCGACCACGACCTGATCGAAGGCACGCCAATATTAGATATCAAACCCTATTTGCCGTTTGCCGATTCGGTGCCAGAGGCTTCCCTCGGCTGGGCAGAGTCTGCGCCCACCGAGCGCGCCGACGTGGCATTCAGCCCTGAGGCCTCCGCGCAACTGGCAACCCTGCCAGTAGAGGAATATCCGGATGTGAGGGCGCTGATCGAAGACGTCGTGAGTTATGACCCCAGGCCGTCCTTTCGCCGCGGGCGAGATGAAGAGCGCATTTACGGCGCCAACCTTTATGACCTCAATGTACGTTTCCGGTTTGTGAACGATGATTCAAAGATACGTGTGGAAGTGATATCCGTCTGTTAAACTGCTGCTGGTGATTTTGTAGTCGACACAGGGAACTTGTGCCTTGCTTTCCAACCGGTTTTTAAAGCGTTTAGGTGTTCGTCCGCTGGCTCTCCGCTTGCTGGGGTGGGTGCTGCTCTATAGCCTGATTCTGTCTCTGGTGGCGACCGGCGTGCAGATGATTGGCGAGTTTGATCGCCAGAAAACGGAACTTCAGTCGAGCCAGGAGCGGGCCGTTGAGCTGATATCCGGCAGCATGGGCACCAACCTTTGGGTAATGAACTTCAGCGAGGTGGCTAACAGCCTCGACGATATGCGGGCCATGCCCTCGGTGCAGTATGCCCGCGTAATCACCACCACGGGTGAGGAATTCAGCACTGGCCAATATCCGGAAGGCCGGGTGATTTCCCAGACATTTCCCCTTGAGTTCAATCGATCCACGTTTGACCAGCCCCGCCGGGTCGGGGAACTCACGGTTGTTTCCTCCGTTGAGCAAATCTACGAGAACGTTCTGGACCAGGCCCTGATGAACCTGTTGTTCCAGTCGCTGGTGGTGATGCTGGGCACTCTCGGCCTGTTGTTGATCGTTCGGGTAACCTTGTCCCGGCACCTGGAAACCATGGCTGATTACGCCGCCAAGCTAAACCTCGATGCCCTGGTTGACCCACTTCAGTTACGCCGAAAGCCGCCCCGCCGGCCGGATGAGCTGTCAGAGCTTGAGCAGGCCCTCAACAAGATGCGCCTGCAGATCCTGGAAGACACCCGCTCACTGCGCCAGACCACGATCAAAACCCAGGGCGAGCGCGATGAAGCCATTCGGGCCAACCATGCCAAAAACCAGTTTCTGGCCAATGTCAGCCACGAGTTGCGCATTCCGCTGCAGTCGGTGTTGGGGTACGCCAACCTTCTGACCGACACCCCACTGGATCAGGAACAGCGGGAGTATGTCAGCACACTGCTTAACGCGTCTGAAAGCCTGTCGGCCATTATCAATGACCTGCTGGATATCTCCAGTATGGAAGCCGGTAAGCTGGAACTGGAAGCCATTCCGTTCGATCTCAGGGAAACCCTCAACGATCTGATCCACATGCTGGGTTCCCGGGCCAGGGAAAAAGGCCTGGCTCTTGAAATGCGGGTTGATGAGAACCTGCCCTGGGCGATGATCGGCGACCCGGTGCGGCTACGGCAGATATTGCTCAATCTGCTCTCCAATGCCATCAAGTTTACCGATTCCGGCCATGTGCTGATCAGTATAGAAGTACTTGGGCGGAAAGAGGGTAATGTTCGCTTACGCCTTGCGGTTGAGGATACCGGCGTCGGCATTAACCCCGAAGACATCCCGCTGGTGTATGAACCCTATGTGCAGCTGGGCCAACGGTTCCAGCGGCAACTGCCCGGTGCGGGATTGGGGCTGACGATCTGCCGCCAGCTTGTTGATCTGATGGGTGGTTCCATGGATCTGGAAAGCCGCCCCGGGCAGGGCTCCACGTTCTGGGTGGAGCTGACCCTGCAGGCGGCCGGCGATGCCTCAACCCGTATTCGGCCTGACTCCCATATGGTCCGGGGGCGAAAGATCCTGGTGGTGGATTCTTACGAACTGTCACGCAAGATCACACTGGAAATGCTGTCCCGCTATGAGGTTCAGATCGAGGCAGTGAAAGCCGCCGGTGAGGCCCTGACGTCGCTACGCCAGGCCTTCGATGCCGGCGACCCATATCACGCCATCATTCTTGATGGTTTTGTGCCCGATATGGACAGCGATTTGTTATGCCGGCAGATTCGCAGTAACCCGCAATGGGCCGACATGCGGCTACTGATTCTCTCATCCAATCCTCAGCGTGGTGATGCCGAACATTTTCGTCAGGCCGGGGCGGACGCTTTCCTGAGCAAATCGCTGCGGGAATCTTATCTGATCCCCATCCTTAACCAACTGTTCCTGGACGTGGAAAAACAGGAACGCCGATTCCTGACCCGCTTTTCGCTTCAGGCAATAACCGATGTCACAGTCAAACAGCGGCAGATTCCCTGCGGCCGTATGCGCGTGCTTCTGGTTGAAGACAACCCGGTGAATCGCACCCTCACCCGTCGGCTACTGGAAAAGCTCGGCTGTGAGGTGATGACCGCCAACGACGGCCAGGCCGCGTCTGCCTTGTGGCAGTGGCATCAGTTTGACCTGGTATTTATGGATTGCGTTATGCCTCGCATGGATGGTTTTGAAGCCACCAGACGGTTGCGCCGCTGGGAAGAAGACCATCATCGGGCCAGCGTACCGGTGGTTGCGCTAACCGCCAGCGCAATGGAAGAGGACGAAGAACGCTGTCGGGCGGCCGGTATGGATGCGTTTGTTGCCAAGCCTGTCAACCTTGAAATGCTACGGGCAGTACTGGAACAATACTGCCAGGCCGCTGCTGAATCCTGAGCACCGGCATGTTACCTACAGCCCGGATTCTGATATGAATGTTGAATGCCCCACTTGCAAAAAGTCTGTCGAATGGACGGAAACCAACCCATTTCGGCCTTTCTGTTCCGAACGATGCAAACTGATTGATCTTGGCGCCTGGGCCAATGAAGAGTACCGGGTACCCGCCGAGAACGTTTCTCCGGATGACCTCGACCAGATCGACGAAGCCACCCGGCACTGAATCAGCAAGGCCACATCAGCCCGACTGACTACCCTTTCCAACGGCTTACGGGCATTTAAGTTGTGATGCGGTTGGCAGGTCGTTACCATCCTCTCAGTCATAACTATCGCTGATGCCGGCAGTTCCGGCCGGTGCGAACTCAAACGACAGCAATAAAGGTGTAAACATGAAAGTAACCCGCATCTCCGCTCTGGCGCTTTCTCTGGCAGCCGCCCCTGTGTTCGCCGCTGATCTGGATCTGAGCCTGACCAATAACTCGGCAAAGGGCCAGGTCAACTTTTTCGGCGCGCAAAACGATATTCAGCTGGGCGCAGGCTACACCTACCGTGACAGTCGCCGCCATATCGGTAACCTCGACTTTCACGCGCAAGGCCGTACCTCCATTGGTAACCTGCCAACCACAGCCGGCGTGGGCCTCAAAGGGGTCTTTTACGATGAGCGCCGCCGCAATGTGGATGGTGGCGCTGTTGGTCTGGGTGGTTTTGCCACCGTGAATGTGCCAGACGTACCCGGCCTGTCATTTAGCGGCAGCCTCCACTACGCCCCGACCATTCTGTCGTTTGGAGATTCCGACGACATGACCAGCCTGGAACTGCGCGGAAGCTACCGCGTGATTCGCAACGCAGAGGTGTTTGCCGGTTACCGCTACCTGAACACCGAGCTGGACTTTGCCGGCTCCCCAGACATCAATCTGGATGAAGGTGTGCTGGCCGGCATCAAGATTTTCTTCTAACCGCGCCATACCGATACTGAATCCGTTACCCGGCGAACAGGCGGGTAACGGATTCGTGCTACTCCTCACGCTCTCCCCCGCTTTTTGTTGCTAGGCTTCCCGGATACATACTCAACGGATTGTCTGGCATGAGACTGAACCTCCCCACCCTTCTGGCCACCACCCTGATACTCAGCGCCTGCAGTGGCGACAGCGCGATCGATGGTGCCAGGGAGATCCCGAATCGGTTCGGCAATGCCGTCAATGCCCTGGACGATTTCAGCCCTGGCAGCACCGGCGACTCCAACAACGCCCGCGGGCTCAGACCAAACGAAGTCCGGGTCACCATGGAAGTACCCGCCAGCGTTGCCCCGCAGGGTGAACCCACACGCAGGAATCTGCGGATTGTGGTGCCCGACCGTGTCGAGGTTTACCGTACGGACTATACCCTCAGGAAAGACCTTGGCACGGTGCGTTTTTCAACTGCCACGGACGACGATGGTTACCTGATCATTGCGTTTGAGGACGGTGTCCCGCTCGGGCCCGATGTTGTTATCGAAGCCTCCTATCGCGGCACCACGCTCAAAGCCCTCGCCGCCGACGCGGACCGGGATGTGAAGGTCAACCCGTTTTCCCATTACCTGGTTGTCGAGGGGCTGGGGAATTACGATGCCATCGATTTTCAAACGGTCATGAATTGTGTCAACAGCAGCCTTTGCCTGAACAAGTATGTTTGGGGCACGGTCGCGGACCAGGTGCATGACTTCGAGATCGACATCGCCACCAATGCCAGTATTGCCAGCGCCCTCGACCGGCTGGATAATCGGGCCGACTTCAAAGCCTATGTCGCGGCCATGGCCGATTATGCCCTGCTTGGCCAGGATAACTCAGACACCGTCCGCGCCAGTTCCGCCGATTACAATTCGGTCTTCCTGGGGCTGGAGCTTGGCCAGACCTTCCGGGAATCCAATGCGTTCGGTGCCGGCCAATGGGGTGTTCGTACCGCCCAGGAAGAGGCGCTCACAGACACTGGAAGTGCCTACCTTTACCCAGCGCTGACGCTTACGTCCTTTGAAGCGTTCAACATCAATGTCACTTCACTGGCCACCGACATTCCTTACGATCGGCAAACGCTGATTCATGGCACTGATAGTGGTGGCACCCAGGCTTTCTTCAACCGGAGTTCAGACCTTTGGGCCCGCAACAGTCATTCAAGTGCCCCCGGGGCAGCCACACTCACCCCACCCCGAAACGATGCCCAGAGCGGTGATGCAATGGACCCTGCCCGATTGCTGGCAGGCCGGGCCCTGTACCAGAGTGTGACCGGCCGCGACAGCAGCCGAATCACGGGGTGGACCCGAAACCCCTATTACTTGGACGCATTCACCTCCGCGCCGGCAGAGCCGGATAGCAGCCCGGACCGAGTGCTGACCAGCTATTTCTCGGCCGGCAAAGCCATTGAGCTGTTGGAAGAAGGCGGCAAACTCAAACGCCAGGACACTTTGGAAGACCACTACCTTTCTGTGTTTGAGCTCCACCTGGAGCGCAGCAGCGATTTCAGCCTGTCCATGCTGGCAGAGCAACGCTATAACCTGGTGTATATCGCGCCCAGATTCGGCAATGAAGATGACCCACTGGTTTTTGAAACAGGGCACGGCACCTGGGACACCCAAACCCCTGACGGAAACCGGCTGGCATCTGAGGTGACACTCGATCAGTTTCGGGTTGTCCGGGCCAGTCATGGCCAGGTACGAACAGAGGCGAGCTCTGGAACCGGTGATTGGAATCTGGCTAACCGATTGTCTCGCCTGAGCCAGTCAGACCAGTATATGGGCAGGTTGACCCTCTATGAAGACCAGCCCGGCGAAGCGTTTGGAACACCGGATATGGGCCTGGGCGCCGCCACACCGGACGGCTCGCTGATGGCCTTCAATCTGGATGACAGTTACCTTGGCGACGGCCTGGTGATTGCAGGGCAGGCCCCCACTACTTCACTGGTGCCGGCCCGCTACAGGCTTCAGGGGGTTATCGTTGCCATGACCGATAACACCGGTCAGATGCTCCAGATCCACAACGGTTTGCTGGAATTGGACGACGAAGGCGGTGCCACCATGAACGCTGCCGGCATTGAGATTCACCACGACATCCCATCGAGTGGCGTCTCTGAGCCGAGGCAAGCGAGCCTGGCCACCTCACTCGGCGTCACTGCCTCGGAAGACGGCGTGATCACCCTGAGCGGTGGCGAACTCACACTCGCGGGATTCTACACAGGAACAGGTGACCAGATATTTCTGACCTTGCGGGATAACACCGGCCCCGAGTTTCAGACCGGGTTACTGATAGCCACGGTGATCCCGGAATCGGACTAACAGAACCAGTACTCAGGACGCCTTCGTATAACCTGTTATAATTTCTGCCATATCGCCTGACATACCCATAAAGACGAGAGGTTTTATGACTGCAGTTACCCGGGCGCTGATGCTGTTTGTTCCTTTGGTTCTGTTTGCTACTGCTGGCGCCCTGTATGCTCCACCCGGCAGTTCTGGTGGAGACGACGATGACGAAGTGACTCTGGCATCGCTTCCCCGCCTCCCAGCCTGGGCACAGGACGACCTGCCCGACTTTTCGGTCTATCGTGATGCCACCGAACGTAAAGTCGCGTTCTTCTCGTTCCTTTACCCGCGGATTGTTCTTGCCAACTCCCGCATTCTGCTTGAACGCGAATACCTTGAGTCGCTTGCCAACAAAGCCGAGCTCTCAGATCGCGAAGAAAAATGGTTGACCGATCACGCGCAGCGCCTGAGGGTTGATGCCGAAACCGGCAGTGAAGAGCAATTTGCGCTGTTACGAAAGCGACTGGATGTTATTCCGCCATCACTGATTCTTGCCCAGGCGGCCAATGAATCTGCCTGGGGCACCTCTCGCTTTGCCACTGAGGGAAATAACCTGTTCGGTCAGTGGTGTTTCAGCAAAGGCTGTGGCCTTGTACCCCTGAGCCGTGTTGAGGGGGCCAGTCATGAGGTGGCGAAATTTTCCTCTCCCTACCAGTCCGTTCGCTCGTATATCCAGAACCTGAACCGACACCCCACCTACCAACTGGTCCGAGACCTCCGGTTGCAGAACCGCCAAGCGGAAGAGCCGCTTTCCGGACTGGAAATGGCGGAAGGCCTACTTGGCTATTCCGAACGGGGTGAGGAATATATAAAAGAGATTCGCTCCATGATTCGCTACAACAATCTTGAGTTCTATGATCAGGAATTCAGGAATTTGTTGGGAGAGCGCACCCCCGCCAAGTTCAAACAACTGGCCTCAGCGAAGGCAGATACTGCACTGCTTCCTGGCGCGGAAGGCGCCTCGGCCAGCCCGTTTGAAGGCTGACATTAAAATCTGAACCTACAGAGATAGTGCCCATGCTCAATTTCCTGCCCGCCCCGGTGAAAGGGGTTCTGGTGGTTCTGCTTATCCTGCTAAATACCATTGTTTTCCTTCCGTTCCTGCTGCTGTTTGCCATCATCAAACTGGTGATTCCGGTCACGCCCGTGCGCAAGGTCTGCACGGTGATCGTCAATGGCATCGCCTGGTACTGGATAGGCTTCAATAACACATTGGTAAAACTGTTCCACAAAGTTGAATGGGACATTCGGGGCGCTCAGGAACTCAGCCGAAAACACTGGTACTTCGTGACCTGTAACCACCAGAGCTGGACAGACATTCCGGCGATTCAGTACGTATTGAACAGCAAGATTCCCCTGCTGAAATTCTTCCTCAAGAAGCAATTGATCTGGGTACCCCTGCTGGGCGTTGCCTGGTGGGCGCTGGATTTTCCGTTCATGCATCGCCATACCAAAGAGCAGATCGCCAAACGTCCGGAACTGAAAGGCAAAGACATTGCAGCCACGCGCGCAGCCTGTGAGAAATTTCGCTATACGCCGGTGACCATTTTCAACTTTATGGAAGGCACCCGCTTTACACCAGAAAAACATGCCCGCCAGAATTCACCCTATAAAAACCTGCTGAAACCCCGCGCAGGTGGAACGGCGTTTGTATTTGGCGCCATGGGCGAGATGATTCACACCATGCTGGATGTGACCATCGTGTACCCCAACGGCAAGCCGGGCATCTGGGACTACCTGTGCGGCAGGGTAGACAAGATCATTATCGACATTCGCACCCGGGAGGTGCCAGAGCGCTTTCTGGGTATGGATTATGAGGGTAACCGGGAGCTGCGCGTGGACTTCCAGCGCTGGGTAAGCGAGATATGGGCAGAGAAAGATGCCCGGATTGAGGAGCTGAAGGCCGGGGTCTGACTAAAGCAGCCCCAACTCCCGGGCCCTCACAATGGCCTGGGTTCTGGACTTCACTTCCAGCTTGGCGTTGATTCTGCGGGCATGGGTTTTCACGGTATGCAGGGAGATGTGCAGCTTGTCTGCGATCTCCTGGTTTGACAGGCCCCTTGCAATCAGTTCCAGAACACCCTGCTCCCGGTCACTGATTGGCTCCGCGAGCGCATCGGCAACCACCACCGCGCCCTCGATACCAAACAGTTCGCCCAACGCACTGGTAAAGGGGCATTTCTCCAACCCCCTGAAGGTCTTTTCCATGAGGGGGCGTAGCTCCTGCATCAGTTCTGCGAAAGGACTGATGAAGTGCTCTCTTGCAGCCTCCCGAACGACGCTTTCCAGCTGTCGTCTACCAGCAGGCACCCCTTTCTCTTCCGTCAGGAGCACCGCATCCAGCAGGCCCGCATGCAGCAGAAGTCCCCAGGGCAGAGCGTCTTCGTACCGGTGATATACGGCAGAGAGATGCTCCCGGGCCCGAATCAGGTCTCCGTTCACCAGATCAATCCGCACCTGCAGGCAGTCCAGCAAGCCTGGGATCATCGGGAACAGTTCGGGAACACAGCCGTCCTTGCGAAAAGGCGCCAGCTTTGCCATTGCCTGGGAGGCGCTCTCCGGTTGTCCACAGGCCAACCAGCAGCTCGCTTTCAGCGCTTCAAGTACCGGCAGATAAACAGACTCGTCAACCTGCCAGGAATGCATGGTTCGTTCCGCACGGCCAATCCATACAAAGGCATCGTCCATACGGCCCTGAGCCCGACACATCAGAACCCTCAACGCCATAGCCAACAGCAGCCCCAGATCCCGGGTTTGCTCCGCATGCCGGGCGCAGCTAACCAACAGACGATCGGCCTCTTTCAGGCGGCCTTTATGCCAGAGCACCAGAACCAGATTCAGCTGTAACCGTGTTTCCCCAATCCGGGCAGGCCGGCTGAGCTCCTGCATGGCGGTATCCAGCCCGGTGCGCAAAAGCTGTTCTGCGTGCCCCAGAGCACCCTTGCCCAGCTCAATTCTGGCGTGAGCGTAGACCGCCAGAGCTTCAGAACCAGAGTCGCCAGCTTCCCGAGCCAACTTTGCCGCAATTCGATTGGCATCCCGCGCTGCCTGAAAATACCCACCAGCGCACAAGGCACTGGACCTGACAATTTGAGTCACCAGCTGCGCCTGGGTTGACAAGCCTCCCGTCGCCAGCGCCTTGTCAGCCATCTCAAGCGCAGGTGCCACAAAGCCCTCTCCCCGGAGGATAAACGCTTTAAGGGCATATATTCGGGCTGCCTGTTCTTTCAGGTCTGACACACTGAAGGATTCAAGCAACTCTCGAGCCTGGCGGAATTGGCCGCCAATCGCGTGAACCCAGCCATAGACAATTCGCAGCCGGGCACTCCGCTCCAGCAACTGAGCAGGCAGGCTTCGTCGCAGCGTCAGCAACGATGCTGTGTCTTGCCCCAACAGCAGTGCCTCGGTGCCCTCGGACGCGATGCGTATAACCTCATCATTGTCACCCGCCTGCAACGCGTACTTGAGCGCCTCCGGAAACTGCTCCCGCTGCCCAAACCAACGGCTTGCCATCAGCATGCGGGTGGCGTAACCGCCCATCGCGGGTGCCTGCAACCAGGCCTGAAGTAACGGGTTCAGACGATACCAGCGGCCCCTCCCCGGCACCTGCTTTAATGGCAGTCCGCGTTCTGCCGCCGACGATGGCGGCATATCCGGCTCTGCGGTGGTGCCCTCCAGCGTCAGGAACAGCTCATCTGAACAGCTTTCGAGCTCCGCCATCACTCGCAAACTGCGAACCTGTGACTGCGCCAGCGGCGCAAGCACGGTGCTCTTGATAAACCGTTCCACGGACTCGGTTTCGTGAACCGGCTTTCTTTCATCGCCACGAGCGAGCTCACGAAGGTACAGGGCCAGTGGGGTTGGCCAGCCTTCCGTCAGGTTGTACAGGTGGTCGATGGCCACGCTGGTAATCAGGCGTTCATCACGTGCTTGCTGAAAAAACTCGAACGTTTCAGACCGGGAGAACTCGAGGCGATCCACAGATAAGTGCTGGTAGACACCCTGCAGATCCAGCGTGTGGCTTTCAAACGGCAGGGGTAAACGTGATGCCATCACCACCGCCAGGTTGCCCGGAATGTCTGTGGCTAGCTGATGGAGTAATCCCACCACCGCCGGGTTCGTCAGGTGGTGTAGATTATCCAGAACCAGTACATCCCGATTGGATTCCTCCTTTCGGGTTTTGGTGACCAGAAGAAAAGACAGATGATCCTGGAAAGTACCGCCACTTGGCGCGGCGACGTCAGAAAGACCAAGGGCCGTGGCCAACAGCGAGAGAAAACGGGAAGGGGCGTTGTCACCGCCGTTAAGTGTAACCCAGCGAACACTGGCATCCTGCGTAGCATTCAGCGCGCTCACCAGGGAGTGGGTTTTCCCATAACCACTGGGCGCCTCCAGAAACAGCAAACGCCCTGGCGACATAGCCGCCAGGATCTGCTGATCCAGCTCGGGCCGGATTAGCCTGGTGTCGGGAATGGCCGGAATCTGAAGCCTGTGCTCCAGAAGATCCCGCACCAGCTCCCCGTGCGCCAGGCCATTGTTGGCGGACTGAAATTCATCGTTGGCTGCAAAGCCATCATTATAGGATTTCACGCACTGCCCCATTGAAAACCGGCTTACTGCTATCGACAGGCCGGCGTAAAAAGAATCTTCTTTTCACGGATTATGGCTTGGCGTCCTGCATCGGGTACGCCTTTAGTATGAGTTACTGGCAAGAAGGTTAAACCAAAGGGGGGGAAGCTGCAAAAAATTGACGTGTAAAAAGTTTGTCAGTGGCAGATTTCTAACACCAAAAGTTCGGTTACAGCCACAAACGAGTAGGGTGAGGCGTCACCGCCTCATCCCTCTCACAGAACCGTACATACGGACCACGTATACGGCTCATGCCATTAACTTGCCCTGAACTCGGGGACAGGGATGCCGGTTCGTACTTTGGTCAGATCCATCAACCTCAGCTCATTGTGCAGATAGGCGTTGGGTAAGGCCAGGCTTGCCAGCGGTGAAGCCGCATTACGCCAGCTTTGCATCTTGATGAACTTAAACGGCGGGCGATAGCCCAGCTGTTTCAGCCTCCGATGCAACCGGCCCGGCTTCTTCCACTGCTTGAGCTGGATGCAGCGCAGGCGCCGCCTTAACCAACTCATCACCTGCTTCAGCACCCTCGCGCAGTTCGCCACCCGGAAGTAGTTGGCAAAGCCCCGTAGCACCGGATTCAGCTCGCGGATAATCGCCGCAAGCCCGATGCCCCGGTTACGCTTTGTCAGCGCTTTCAGCTTCTGCTTGAGTTTCACCACCTTCTTGTCCTGGATGCGGGTGTAGTTCGTGTAGATCACCACGCCCAGGAACTTTACCCCCTCATCGCTGTGGGCGATGTGGGTCTTGGTGACGTTCACCGTCAGCTTCAGCTCTTCTTCCAGATAGCGTTGGGCCACCCGTAACGCATTCTCCGCGCCCGCTCGTGAGCCGCACAGGATCAGGATGTCGTCCGCGTAGCGGACGATCCGGTGCCCCCGCGCTTTCATGAACTGGTCGAAGGCGTCCAGGTAGGCGTTTGCGATCAGCGGACTGATCACGCCACCCTGAGGGCTTCCCAGTTCCGTCTCTTCGAGGTGGTATCCCACCATCACGCCACTTTCCAGGAACTGGCGCAGCAGTGACAGGACACTGCCGTCCGTGATCCGTTGGCGGAACTGGCGGATGATCAGGTCATGGTTGAGCGTGTCGAAGCATTTCGACAGGTCCATGTCCACAACCCAGTCACGCCGGTATCGGCGGATAAACAACTCCGCCTTGCCGATGGCGTGGTGACCACTGCGTCCCGGACGATACCCGTAACTCGACGGGTGGAAATCCGGCTCGAAGATCGGTTCGATAATACGGCGCAGCGCCTGTTGCACAACCCGGTCCCGAACCGTCGGAATGCCCAGCAGACGCTCACCGCCGTCATCCTTGGCGATGGCTACGCGTCTGACTGGCTGCGCCCGATAGCGCTTTTCCTTCAGCTCGAGCAACAGGCACGACAGCTCCACCTCCAGATTCGCCTCAAACCCACTCAGGCTCTGCCCATCGATTCCGGCCGCGCCCTTGTTGCGTTTGATGTGTCTGAAGGCTTCATACAGGCGCTGTTTTGACAGCAATTGCCCGTACAGACTGTAGTATTTCCTCATGCCTGCTCATCTCCGCGATGACGGCTTCGAGGGTTGGCTTGGCTGCCGGTGTGTTTCAAGCGATCCGCCCGGGTGCTAGCGCTCAGGCAATCTGCCGCCACGGTATCGCTCTACTCCCTTGTTCGGAGAACACCAGAGCCACTGCGTTCCCGCAGTACCCCAGTGCACGTCCCTGCCCCGTCGGGCAGCTTGTGAACACAGCGTCCACCTCTCACTCGTCGTCCGTCATTCTCGTTAATGACTTCCGCCCTTCGCATCCGATCAGAGCTTTTGACCCTGACCGGTCCGCTGAACCTCCGTCAGCGGTCATTCCGGTTTTATCCTCCACGCTGTTACCAGGCTTCTCAGGCCGGAACTTCCTCACTACTACGGCTTCATCTGCCACCTCGCACCAACTGCGGCCTCGGCTTTCACCTTGCGCCACAGCCTCCGACAACGCCGGATTCGGTGTCAGGCTTCCCCGGTTACTGCACCGGCTCCCTGTTAACGATGCCACCCTCAAACACAGCCCAGGTCTGACTGAGTATCGGGCGTCGCGTTATTTCGCACGCTGGCCCACCTGACCTGCCGAAGCAGGTTCACTTGCGTTGTGTACCGTTAACTTCCTATGGCTTCCTTCAGACCCCACCGTTGGCCAGTGACGCCCTTGCCAGTCGGATTGTCTTCCCCTCAGTCGGGGTGACGCCATCTTCTTTCAGATGGCCGGGTTTGCCGGCTTCGCCGGGCAAACAAAAAACGGCGGACCAAGGGTCCGCCGTTTCAGCTACTACTACGCCCGTCTGTTACCGGGTGCCTGCCCGGCGAAGCGCCGCCGGCGTGTAGTCCCGTGACTGACGCTCAACGCCGAACGTGTACGGGTTGTTTTCTTCGTTGGTCAGGCCCAAAGCGAGGTAGCGACCAGACAGAAGATCATACAGAACCTCGATGGCGTACCAAGGCACGTCCTGATCATAGAACTGCATGCCATGTGCCTCGGCGACACGCCACAGCTCTCCACGACCGTCGTAATGATCAATGACTGACGCCTGCCAGGAGTCTTCGTTCAGGTAGAAATCACGCTGTGCGTATACATGACGCTCACCGTCTTTCAGAGTAGCGCGAACGTGCCATACCCGATGCAACTCATAGCGGGCCAGGTCCTGATTAATATGGCCGGCCTTGATGATGTCGTTATAGGTCAGACTGCGATCAACAAGCTTGTAAGAGTTGTAGGGGATGTACATCTCTTTTTTGCCAACCAGCTCCCAGTTATAGCGATCCGGTGCGCCGTTGAACATGTCGAAGTTATCAGAAGTACGCATGCCATCAGCGGCAGTACCCGGACCATCGTAAGCCACCTGCGGGGCGCGACGAACGCGACGCTGGCCAGCGTTGTAAATCCAGGCGCGGCGTGGTTCTTTCACCTGATCAAGCGTCTCGTGAACCAGGAGTACGTTACCCGCAAGACGGGCCGGAGCAGTAATGGCCTGCTTGAAGTAAAACAGCACGTTATCATCCTGACCCGGTTGGTAGTCTGTCAGATAACGGTTCCAGGTCAGCTCATCCTGGAATTTGACCACTGAGAAAGCACCGTTGGTGGTTGGCGTGACCTGGCCCACGTTACGCTGAACCGAACCACCACGATATCGAGTGATGTGATTCCAGATCGCTTCCAGACCGTTCTGGGGAATCGGGAAAGGCGTTGCGTTGGCGTAGTTACCAATGCCATTTCCACCCTGAATCAGCTCGGAACGGGTAGCGTTCTTGACAGTCTCATCCATGATGTCCTGAGGATAGACAGCAGTCCGGTGAGTCGGATAAACCGGCATTTTGTAGCTGGGATACTGTCTGATCATGGCAACCTGTCCCGGGGACAGTTTATCTGCGTACTGATCCACGTTGCTCTGATCAATCACAAACTTTGGCTGCTCGTTAGGAAATGGGTTTACGTAAATGCCATCCCCTTTGTAGCCCGCCGGCGGTGTGGTCAAGCCACCTGTCCACGCGGGGATGTCACCGCCGTTACCTGCGCGCTCTGCACCCATCGGTGTCAGCGTATCGCCCAGCTTGGCTGCTTCCTCAGCAGAAACCGCGCCCCAGGCCTGGCCCGCAAAGAGACTTGCAGCCAGAACGCCGGTGGCCAGTAGTTTCTTGTTCAGTTTCATTTAAATTACCTCGTTAAACGAATTCGGTCCGGTTCAGAATGAGTAGGAGACGCTAGCACTCACGAAATCACGGTCGGTCAACTCGTTATACGGCTTGCCACCGAAAAAGTTTGTGTAACCAATGTTGCCGGTGATTTTGTTCTGGTAAACCGCCTCCAGGGACAGGCCGATTGCCTTGTTACCCTCGTTGAAGGCGCCGCCTGGCTGAGGCGCATAACCTTTCACGTCGTGGCTCCACGCCAATTGCGGCGACAGGTTGATACCCGCAAATACGTTGGGGTAATCCCACACCAGGCGCGAACGGTAGCCCCAGGAGAACGAAGTAGTGAAGCCTTCGTTGTTGCAGTAATTGGTGTTGATATTAGCTCCACCAGCACAGACATCCGCACCGCCGAGCGATTCCAACGGAATCTGCCCAACACCGAAGGTGCCCGAGCGGCCATAACGTGCTTCGGAATAGTCTGGCAGATCATGGACGTAGGTGGCACCAAATTCCGTGATCAAAGACAAACGACTAGCGCCCATCACTTGGTCGAAGAACTTGATCAGCGTGAACTGAGCCTGCGAAACCTTAAAGCGGTCATAACCATCCACAACCTTGCCGGCAAGATTGCCGCCACCGGACTCTGCCAGGCGCTGACGCTCCAGCAAGCTCAACGGGGTCTGGTTGCCATCTGCGGCAGTACGCGATTGCACGCCACCGAGAAGCAATTCAAACGCGTTCCACTGAATTGGAACGTTCTCGCGGAAGCTGTACTCCGCACCAAGCGACCAGCCTCCGGGGGTGGTCGTGTTGACGCTAATGCCGTACAGATTAATGTTCTCCGGATACTCTATAAAGTAGCTCGGGAACGTTGAGTTCGGTAAATTCGGGTCGTTCTGCTGCGTGCCACTCGGGGATGCCGGGTTATTAACCACACCACTCACATATGGAAGCCGGCTGTTGTACTTGATGTAGTAAAACCCGAATTCAGAGTCGTTCAGCGAGGGAACGTACCACCGGAATGCCACACCGAACTGGTCTTTGGAATCTGCCTCTTTATCGGCCAGACGCGGTGCAACAAAGCCCTGGGCCAATGCCTGCGAGTCCGGCAACTGGCCAGCCAATAACACCGGGCCGCAACCGTCAGCGGCGAAGTCATTGGTGGAGAAGAAGGTACCACAATCGTCTGGGCGAACAGGCTCCCAATCCGCTTGCACGAACGCCTCAACAGAAACCGTATCTGTCAGGCCAACAGAAACATAAAACATTTCTACTGGCAGAAGCGCGTCTTTCAATTCTGACCCTGGGGCACGGAAGGCAGGTACATCAATGGGGTTGATGGTATTGATACCACCCTGGATAAAGGTACTCTCACCCCAGCTGACTACTTGCTTGCCGTAACGGGCACTGACCGGCATGTTGGCAACATACCAGTCGGTAAAAACGTACGCATCGAGTATTTCACCACCGGAAGCATTGGCCTTGGCGCGGTCATTCAGCTCTCGCTGCTGCCCTACATCGTCAGTCGCCCGGCCTTCATCTTTCAGTTCGAAGTCATACCAGTAACGACCACGTACCAGACCACCCACGCGAGTCAGAACGTTGCTGTCCACGGAGTAATCAAGGAACAACTCACTGTTACCTTTAACAATCTTCGAGTAGGTATCGCCTTTATCAAAGTTCAGGTTACCGTCGTCATAGTTGTTGGTGGACGCACCAATATTGGCAAGCGGCTGACCCGGAGCGTACTCGGGGCCAAGGTTGCCCTGACCAATCAGGCGCCTGTCCCGATCTTGAGTTCTCCAACCCACACCAGCTGACAACGTGGTATTGAACTGCGCTTCAACATCTCCCACATAAAAGGATATAGCAGAGGCCGGGGCGGATACGCCGGCGGCTATGGCGACGGCAAGCGGTAACTTGGTCCAACGCTGCCACGGTTGAGTTTTTCTTGTCATTGGAAGGCTACTCCGTTGTTGTTCTGAGTCGCTGCTCGGTTGTTCTGATTTTGGTGTCTTGGCGGCTGTGCATACAGTGCCGTGATGCTTGCACTATAGCTAAGGCCTTTGGGGGCTTTGATCAGTCAAAAGTATGATTTTGCTGTCACTCTCCGTTTAGCCGTGTTCTCGCACTCCCTCACTATAGACAAGATTCGGGAGTGCAACCACTTTGACTGTATTACAGAACTTCGATGGCCATGGCGGTGGCTTCACCCCCGCCAATACACAGTGCGGCAACGCCCTTTTTCTTTCCGTAGTGCTTGAGGGCATGCATCAGAGTTACCAGCAGGCGGGAGCCGGTGGAGCCTACCGGATGACCCTGGGCGCAGGCGCCGCCGTGCACGTTTACCTTGGCCGGGTCCAGACCGAGCTCTTTGATCGGCATCATGGCAACCATGGCGAAGGCTTCATTGATTTCGAAAAGATCAACGTCGTCTTTGGTCCAGCCGGTTTTCTTGAACAGCGTTTCAATGGCGCCCACCGGGGCGCAGGTGAACTCACTCGGGTGCTGAGACTGGGTGCTATGGGCCACGATACGGGCCATCGGCTTCAGGCCGCGTTTTTCCGCTTCGGACTCACGCATCAGAACCAGAGCGGAAGATCCGTCAGAAATAGAGGAAGCGTTTGCTGCAGTCACGGTGCCATCTTTGGCAAATGCCGGGCGCAGGGTCGGGATTTTCTCAATATTGGCCGCGTGTGGCTGCTCATCATCTTCAACAACCACCTCGCCCTTGCGGGTTTTAACGGTAACCGGAATGATCTCGTCTTTAAGCAGGCCTTCCTCAATCGCTTTCTTGGCACGGGTCAGTGACTGGATGGCGTACTCATCCATATCTTCCCGGCTATAGCCCTTTTTGTCCGCCATTTCCTGGGCAAAAGAACCCATCAGCCGACCGGTTTCCGCATCTTCCAGACCGTCCAGGAACATATGATCCTCCGGAGCCTGACCAGGCCCCATACGGTAGCCCTGGCGGGCACCAAGCAGCACGTAAGGCGCGTTGGACATGCTTTCCATACCGCCAGCGACCATGATGTCGTTGGTGCCTGCCTTGATCAGGTCATGCGCCAGCATGGCCGCTTTCATGCCCGAGCCGCACAGCTTGTTGATGGTGGTGGCACCCGTGCTGTCCGGCAGGCCGGCCTTGCGCATGGCCTGGCGGGCCGGGCCCTGCTTGAGACCGGCAGGTAGCACGTTACCCATGATGACTTCCTGAATATCCGCGGGCTGCAGGCCAGCGCGCTTGACGGCTTCGGCAATGGAAATAGCGCCCAGTTCGGGGGCGGATACAGGGGCGAGACTGCCCATAAATCCGCCCATGGGAGTGCGTACGCCGCTTACGATGACTACGTTGTCTTGGCTCATTTGTGACCTCTCTTGGTAACGGGTCTGTCCCCGGAGGGGGACTGACCCACTTTTATGAAGCTGGGCTCTAAAATGGGTCAGTCCCCGTTCGGGGACAGACCCTTTGACAGACCTCTTTTGTGGAGCTGGATTCCAAAATGGGTCAGTCCCCGTTCGGGGACAGACCCTTTGACAGACCTCTTTTCTGGAGCTGGGTTCCAAAATGGGTCAGTCCCCGTTCGGGGACAGACCCTATGGCTTATGGGGCGCTTCCAGGTATTCCCGGGATTGCATTTCCAGCAGGCGGGATTCGGTGCGCTCGAATTCGAAGCTCAGGCGGCCGCCGGTGTAGAGCTCGGTGATCGGGGCGGCTGCCGAGATGATGACTTTGACGTTTCGGTCGTAGAACTCGTCAATCATATTGATAAATCGACGAGCCTGGTCGTCATTGTTTTTACCAAGCTGAGGCACGTTGCTGATGATGATGGCGTGGAACTGACGCGCCATTTCGATGTAGTCGTTCTGGCTGCGTGGGCCATCGCACACGGATTTGAAATCAAACCACACCACGTCGTCTGCGTGGGCCTCCGCCGGAATTTTGCGGCCGTTGATTTCCATGGTTTTGCTGTGCTTGCCTGCCTCGACCGCCAGGGCATCAAAGCTGGTGCGCAGGCTCACATCGGCCTGATCGTCCAACGGGCAATGGTAAAGCTCTGCCTGCTCAAGGGTTCTCAACCGGTAGTCCACGCCGCCGTCGACGTTCACCACATCGGTATGCTGCTTTACCAGCTCGATCGCCGGCAGGAAACGGGCCCGTTGCAAGCCATCCTTATAGAGGCCATCAGGCACGATGTTCGATGTGCACACGAGCGTAACACCGCGACCAAACAGGCCATCCATCAGCGTAGCGAGAATCATCGCATCGCCGATATCGGAGACGAAGAACTCATCAAAGCAGATGACACGGGTCTCATCCGCAAACTTTTTGGCCACCCTGTCCAGCGGATTTTTCTCGCCCTTGAGCTGCTTCAGTTCGTTGTGAACCCGCTGCATGAAGCGATGAAAATGCACCCGCATTTTGCGATCAAACGGCAACGCTTCATAGAAAGTGTCCATCAGATAGGTCTTGCCGCGGCCGACACCACCCCAGAAATACAGCCCCTTGACCGGGTCTTCCTTGCCCTTTTTCAATTTACGGCGCAGCTTTGCCAGACCTTTCTGGCGCCCACTTTCGGCATCGACCAGTTTGTCGTACAGTGACTGAAGGCGTAGGACGGCATCTTCCTGGGCCGGGTCTTTGTGAAAGTCCGGGCGTTCAAGATCCTTCTGGTAACGCTCCCAAGGGCTCAGGTTCGCGACGGTTTCAGAAGACATGGCTGCTGTCATCAGGGTTTCCCGGGATTGTAATGGTGTTGGATTTTCGGCGCGGTATTGTCGCTTATTTCGCACTTTTTCGCCACGCCGGGCGGGTGCTAGTATCCCGCCCGGCTCATTCCTTAGCCAGACGGGACACCAGGGCAATACGACGATTCGCTCAGTGCCTGGCCATGGGCTCAATCAGTCAGGGGAGTTATACTCTTTGAATGAGGATTAGCTCACTCGCATGCAACGAAAGGACGTTT
Organism: Marinobacter sp. LQ44; assembly: GCF_001447155.2. Lineage (NCBI taxonomy): Bacteria > Pseudomonadati > Pseudomonadota > Gammaproteobacteria > Pseudomonadales > Marinobacteraceae > Marinobacter > Marinobacter sp. LQ44. Next base: position 1,029,154 of record NZ_CP014754.1, read on the forward strand.
TTATATGACAAACCTGATTCTGGCGGCCGTAGCCGCGTTGGTGGTTGGCATTGTCATCGGGATTCTGGTGGGCCGCTCGGGCCAGGGAGCAACACTTCGGCAGCGCCGGGCAGAGCAGCAGATTGAAGAATTGCGCAGTGAGTTTACTCGCTATCAGGCACAGGTGAATGAGCATTTCATGGAGTCTGCGCATTTGCTGCGCCGGTTTAATGATGCCTATCGCGATGTGAATCAGCATATGGCCCGTGGCGCGAACCGGCTTTGCAATGATGAGGACTGGCTGGAAGAGCTTGGACAGGACGGCTCTGGCCGGTTGGAGCACGGCAGTGATGAAAACTCAGAGCCACCACGGGATTATGCGCCGAAGGCTGATCCTGAGGACAAAGGCACGTTGGCCGAAGATTATGGCCTGAATGCGGATGGTACCAAGCGGTCTGCTTGAGCTCCTAGTTCCAGCGCCAGACGGGAGTTTTGGCTTGGAGCCTTACCTTAAATAGCCTTCTGGCTCTGTGCATGGTCAGTCAGGGGGTAGGGCTTCCAAAAACCGCTCCTTCGGCACATCCATGTGGCGCTTCTGCTCCGCCATCCATGGCTCCGCACATTTTTGGAAGCCCTACCCCCTGACTGACCAACCTGACTCCACCGAGACCTCCCACGACCCACGAAATCAGATAGCCTCGGAACATTTGTGAGGGTTTCCGACGAGAACCAACCAATACTCTATACCGGGTTATCACAATCGACGAACTGGTGCCTCACACCAAATTCTCTGGCCAACGCCTCTCCCAACGCCTGGACGCCATAGCGTTCAGTTGCATGGTGACCAGCCGCGTAGTAGTGGATTCCGCATTCCCTGGCTGTATGCGTCGTGGGCTCGGAAATTTCACCGCTGATATAAGCATCAACACCCGCATTCAAGGCTATGTTGATGAACCCCTGGGCAGCACCAGTGCACCAGGCTACGGTTTCGATTTTTTCGGGGCCATTACCAACATGAAGTGGCTGCCGGTGAAGGGCTCTGGCGATGTGGAGACCAAACGTTTCCGGAGTCATTGGCTCGGAAAGCTCACCCTGCCAAACCAGTCCGCCGATCGGCGCGGGGTTCTGGATATTCAGGACATTGGCGAGTTGGCGGTTATTGCCGTATTCAGGGTGGTCATCGAGCGGCAGGTGGTATGCCACCAGATTGATCTCGTTATCCAGCAACTGTTTGATGCGGTTCTTTTTCATGCCGCGGATGGTCTGGTCCTCGCCTTTCCAGAAGTAGCCGTGGTGGGCCAGAATCATATCGGCGTTATGTTTCACCGCTTCGTCGATCAACGCCTGCGATGCGGTTACCCCGGACACGACAACGCGTACGTTCTCGCTACCCTCTACTTGCAGACCGTTCGGGGCGTAGTCCTGAAAACCTTCCGGCTGAAGCCATTCGTTGATTTTGGCGAGGATCTCGTTTCGGTTTGCCATGTTTGTGCTTGCCTCCCCATCGTGCGGTGCTTCTGAGGTCGGATCGGCGCACTCAGTTCATGGGGAAGCAATGTGCAGGATGGCCTTTCCAAAAACCGCTACGAGCACATCCATGTGCGCTTCTCTCAGGCCATCCTTGGCCTTCGAAATTTTTGGAAAGGCCATCCTGCACCTTGCAGCCGAACTTTATGCGCGCCGATTCCTCGTTCGAGTGTTGCGCCAGCTTAAAGAAAAGCCAGGCCTTTGATCAAAGAACTGTTTTGGTCTCTGGTGCCAATGGTAATTCGCAGGAAGTCGCTAATCCGCGGCTTATTGAAGTGACGAACGATAATGCCCTGCTCTCTCAGCTTGGCGGCAATATCGGCACCTTCGTGGCTCGGGTGCCGGGCAAAGACAAAGTTTGCTTTTGAGGGCAGAACTTCAAAGCCAAGGCGCTCCAGTTCAGAGGTTACGCGTTCACGCTCGTCAATCACACCACCACAACATTTCTCAAACCACTCTAGGTCCTCAAATGCGGCGATCGCGCCAACCAGAGCAAGGCGATCGAGCGGATATGAGTTGAAGCTGTCTTTTACCCGATTCAACGCTTCGATCAATTCCTCATTACCCACGGCAAAGCCTACCCGAAGACCAGCAAGAGACCGGGCCTTGGACAGAGTCTGGCTGACTAACAGGTTCGGATAGCGGTTGACCAGTGAAATAGCCGTTTCACCACCGAAGTCTACATAGGCTTCATCCACCACCACTACGCTATCCGGGTTGGCTTGCAGGATGTCTTCCACATGCTCCAGCCCCAAATAACGGCCAGTCGGAGCATTTGGGTTCGGGAAGATGATGCCGCCGTTGGGGCGTTTGTAATCGTCCGGGTTGATTTCGAAGCTTTCCGTCAACGGGATGACGTCGCTTTCGATCTGATACAGACCGCAGTACACCGGGTAGAAGCTGTAGGTGATATCCGGAAACAGGATGGGCTTATCGTGTTTAAGCAGGCCCTGAAAGATGTGCGCCAGAACCTCATCGGAACCGTTACCCACGAACACCTGCTTGGCGGAAATACCGTGATCCGCGTGATAGGCAGCAATCGCTTCTTTCAACGCCTGCCCTTCCGGGTCCGGGTACAAGCGAAGGTCGTCATTCAGCTCAGACTGAATGGCTGCAATCACCTTCGGGGATGGACCGAAGGGATTTTCGTTGGTGTTCAGCTTTACCAGGTTGGCCATTTTCGGCTGTTCACCCGGCACATACGGCTGCAATTCGCTGACCAGCGCGCTCCAGAACTTACTCATTGATACGGTACTCCGCTGAACGGGCGTGAGCCGTCAGTCCTTCACCGCGCGCCAGCACAGAGGCTACGCGACCCATCCGGTCGGCACCCTCGGGGCTGAAGCCGATCAGGGAGGAGCGTTTCTGGAAATCGTAAACGCCTAGCGGCGAGCTGAACCTTGCCGTACCGCTGGTAGGCAGTACGTGGTTCGGGCCGGCGCAGTAGTCACCGAGAGCTTCGGCGGTGTAACGGCCCATAAAAATAGCACCGGCGTGGCGAATGTCGTCCAACATCGCCTGTGGGTCTTCCACCGACAGCTCCAGGTGCTCAGGAGCAATCCGGTTGGAAACTTCCGCCGCTTCTTTCAAATCGGCCACGTGAATCAGCGCACCACGGCCGATCATGGACGTGCGGATAATCTCCTCCCGTTCCATGGTCGGCAGCAGCTTGTTAATGCTGGCTTCCACCGCATCCAGAAAAGCCGCATCCGGACTGATCAGAATACTCTGGGCCTGCTCGTCGTGCTCAGCCTGGGAAAACAGATCCATGGCAATCCAGTCCGGATCGGTCTTGCCATCGCAGATCACCAGGATCTCCGACGGGCCGGCAATCATATCGATACCCACAACCCCGAACACTTCCCGCTTGGCCGTGGCCACAAAAATATTCCCCGGGCCCACAATCTTGTCCACTGCCGGCACAGTCTCGGTACCGTAGGCCAGCGCCGCCACAGCTTGCGCACCGCCAAGCGTGAACACCCGATCAACCCCGGCAATCGCGGCAGCCGCAAGCACCATGTCGTTCACCACACCATCCGGCGTCGGCACCACCATGATCAACTCACCGACACCCGCCACCTTCGCGGGAATGGCATTCATCAGAACCGAAGACGGATACGCCGCCTTACCACCGGGCACGTACAAACCCGCCCGATCCAGCGGCGTCACCTTCTGCCCAAGAAGCGTTCCGTCGTCGTCTTCGTACTGCCACGACTGCTGATTCTGCCGCTCATGATAATCCCGAACCCGCTCAGCCGCTTTCTCCAAAGCCACCCGCTGATCCTGAGGAATCCGCTCCAATGCTTCCTGAAGCCGGCTCTTGTCCATCTCCAGCTCCGCCATGGAGCCGACCTTCAACCGGTCAAACTGCTCGGTAAACTCCAGAACCGCCGCATCGCCACGGGTTTTCACCTCACGCAGAATATGCCGAACCGACTCATTCACCTGATGGTCAACACTGTCATCCCACGCCAACAGTTTGGCCAGCGCACCGTCAAAGTCGCTCTGGGTTGTCGTCAGTCTGGTGATTCTGTCGTTCATCTCGTTAATCCTGCGTTGGATTGAAAACTTACAACCGCTGGATTACCCGCCAGCGAATCGGGGAATGTTCAACAAAGCTCAGGGGCTTCCAAATTCAAAAGTACACGAAAGCCATCGGGTAGGCCTTTCCAAAAATTTCGAAGGCCAAGGATGGCCTGAGAGAAGCGCACATGGATGTGCTCGTAGCGGTTTTTGGAAAGGCCTACCCGAGGGCTGACATGCACCCAACAAAAAAGGAAGCCTTACTCCAAAGAACCACGGCGGCGATCCACAGCAACCGCCATCTTCTCGATGATGGGGTTAATCTGCCCATGCTTCATCTTCATAGAAGCCCGATTAACCACCAACCGCGAACTGATATGATCAATCAGCTCCCGAGGCTCCAACCCATTGGCCTTCAGCGTATTGCCCGTATCCACAATATCGACAATCTCATCCGCCAGATCCAGAATCGGCGCCAACTCCATCGCCCCGTAGAGCTTGATGATATCCGCCTGCCGCCCCTGTGCCGCATAATAGCGCCGCGCAAGGTTTACGAACTTGGTGGCCACCCGGATTCGCCCAGCCGGCGGCTGCTCACCCTTCTTGCCCGCCGTCATCAGCTTGCAGCGGGAAATGTTCAGATCCAGCGGCTCATACAGCCCTTCCCCGCCGTGCTCCATCAGCACATCCTTGCCCGTTACGCCAAGGTCGGCCCCGCCATACTGCACGTACGTGGGCACATCGGTGGCACGGATAATCAGAATCCGCACGTTCGGATCCGTGGTCGGGAACACCAGCTTGCGGGACTTCTTCACGTCATCGACCAGCTCAATACCGGCCTCCGCCAGCAGCGGCAAGGTCTCTTCGAGAATTCGTCCCTTTGACAAGGCGATGGTGATGGAATCTGTCATGGGTCTTTCCGGGTCCCGTTGGTTCATTATGCCGGCAAACGGCGAATACTTGCGCCCAGCAGCTGCAGTTTTTCCTCAATACATTCATAGCCGCGGTCTATGTGGTAAATGCGGTCAACAATGGTGTCGCCATCTGCCACCAGGCCGGCAATAACCAGACTGGCCGAAGCTCGCAGATCCGTGGCCATAACCGGCGCGCCTGTCAGATGCTCCACACCTTTAATGATGGCGGCATTACCTTCCAGAGTGATATCCGCGCCCATGCGAATCAGCTCCTGCAGGTGCATAAAGCGGTTTTCAAAGACCGTCTCTACAATAGTCCCCGTGCCCTCGGCAACGGCGTTCATCGCCGCAAACTGGGCTTGCATATCCGTCGGAAAGGCGGGGTATGGCGCCGTGCGCAGGTTAACCGCCTTCGGGCGCTTACCCTTCATATCCAGCTCAATCCAGTCCGGCCCGGTGGTGATATGGGCGCCAGCTTCTTCCAGCTTCAGTAATACCGCCTCAAGCAGGTCTTCGCGAGTATCTTTAACCTTCACCCGGCCGCCTGTGGCGGCCGCCGCCACCAGATAGGTTCCGGTTTCAATGCGATCCGGCAGCACGTTGTAGTGGCAACCGTGCAGTCGCTCTACGCCATTGATCTCGATCGTGGCGGTGCCGTGGCCCTTGATGTCAGCGCCCATGGCAATCAGGCACTCGGCCAGGTCAACCACTTCCGGTTCCCGGGCGGCGTTTTCGAGGATGGTTTTCCCCTCAGCCAGGGTTGCAGCCATCAACAGGTTTTCGGTGCCAGTAACCGTCACCGTATCCATAAAGATATGGGCACCTTTCAGGCGGCCATTGGTTTTTGCCTTGATGTAACCGTTCTCAACCTTGATATCTGCACCCATCAGCTCCAGGCCATGGATGTGCAGGTTGACCGGGCGGGTACCTATGGCACAACCGCCAGGCAGGGACACTTCTGCCTCACCAAAATGCGCCACCAGCGGACCAAGCACCAGAATGGAGGCACGCATGGTTTTCACCAGCTCATAGGGCGCGTGAAAATGTTTGATGGTGTTGGCGTGCACCTCAACGCTCATCTTCTCGTCAATCAGCAGCTCGACGCCCATCCGGCCAAGCAGCTCGATCATCGTTGTGATGTCGTTAAGGTGCGGCAGGTTGCCAACAGTCACTGGCTCATCCGCCAGCAAGGTGGCCGCCAGAATTGGCAGCGCTGCGTTTTTGGCACCGGAGATGCGAATCTCGCCATCCAGGGGCTTACGCCCCCTGATCAGAAGTTTATCCACAATATCTGTCCTGTTCGGTTCAGGCCTTGGCCTGCCGCTCGGCCCACTCGCTCGGGGTGTAGGCCTTCGGGTGAAGGGCGTGAATGGTGCCGTCCATAATATGCTGGAACAGTACCTTGTTAATCATCTGCTGCCGTTTGATGGTTGGCAGGCCTTCGAACACCTCACCCACCGCGACGACGAGGTAATGGTTGCCATCAACCTGCACCTGCACCTCGCAATCGGGCAGTGCTTGTTTTACTAGATCGGTAACCTGGGCGGCGTCCATAGGGATTCCTCGGCTGTATTGAAATCAGGGGCGGAATTGTAACCAATTCCCGGGCGCCGGTCAGCTGTGTGAGGCAAATCCGGGAATCTGATCTTTAAGATTGCTGAGTGCAGCCAGCGACAGCAGGCGGTCGCTGGCGCCTTCGAAGGTGAGAGACGTTTGCTGACTGAGCGCCAGTCGATGCCAGCATAGAAGCATCGAGAGCACCGCGCTGTGGGCGGTGGCCAGCCCCGCAAGGTCAACGGTAAGCGGACCCCGGGCGCCGTTAATTAACCGTTCACCCTGTTTACGCAACGGGATCACCGAATCGGCATCAACCGACCCGGTAACCCGCACAGTGTCACCATCCAGAATCGCCGCAGGCGCATCACTGGTCATGACCGGTCTATTTCCTCGTCCAGATTGAGCGACTCCACCGCATCGCTCCAACCATCGATGACCAGTTGAATCTGACCCCGATTAGCCTCCATCTCCTGGGCAAAGCGGTCTCTGAAAGCCAGGCCGATATTGATACCCTCAACGATGACGTTTTCCATCATCCAGCGGCCTTCGGCAGTGCGATACATGGAATAAGTGACCGGATAGCGATTACCTGAGGAAGTGATGACCTCCATCTGCACAGTCGCGCGATCATTGTTTTGGGCCATGATAGACGCCTCTTTCACCTGGATGGTGAAATCATCGGCCGACACCAGCGCCTGGGCATAACTGTCAAACAGGCTACGCTTGAATTTCTCGACGAAGTCGTCGCGCTGCTCTGGCGTCGACTGCCGGGCGTAGCGGCCCATGACCCGGGCCGCGATGCGACGGAAATCCACGAACTGGTCAAGGGTTTCATCCATGCTCGCGTAAAAAGCTTCCGGGTCGGATGCGTAGAGGCCCTTCTCCGCCTGAAGCTTTTTTACCAGCTTCTGGGTATTGTCATCCACATATTGCCGAAGCTCTTCTTCCGGCCCCGCCCAGACCTGGCCAAGCCCTACTGCAAACAGGGCAAATATCAGTATAAGGCGTTGTTTCAAAACAAGCATTGCAATCTCCTGTGCGTTTATTCCTATCGCCTCAACGGCCCGAGGCGAAATTGCTGATCATCCGTTCCAGATTCATGGCAGATTGGGTGGAATAGAAGGTATCGCCTTCTTTCAAGGACTCAAGATCCCCACCGACAGATATATCAATGTACTGCTCCCCCAGAATTCCGGATGTACGTATTACTGCTGCACTGTCCGCCGGGATATTGTCCACATCTTTGTGAATGGACATGGTCACCCTGGCCTGAAAAGTTTCCCGATCCAGAGTGATCGACTCAATGGTGCCTACCGTCACGCCCGCCATGGAAATCCGGCCTCGGGCCGCAAGCCCACCGATATCGTTAAAGTTTGCATGCAGCCTGTAAGTAGCGCCAGCGGCCTTGGGGGACAGGCCACTGACCTGCAAGGCCAGGAACAGCAAGGCAGCCAGCCCGGCAATAATAAACAGACCGACGATGATTTCTGTTGTTCGTTGTGCCATGAGAGGCTCCTGGAATACCTGTTAGAAATTTCCAAACATGACAGCGGTCAGCACGAAATCCAGACCCAATACCGCCAAAGATGAATACACCACGGTCTTGGTGGTGGCGGAACTGATACCCGCTGAGGTCGGTACACAATCATAGCCCTGGTACACCGCAATCCAGGCACAGACAAAACCGAACACCACACTCTTGATCAGCCCGTTGAGAACGTCATCCACAAAGTCCACTGAGGCCTGCATATTGCCCCAATAGGAACCTTCGTAGACGCCCAGCCACTCAACGCCCACCAACATACCGCCCCAAACGCCAACCACCGCGAATATCATGGCCAGAATGGGTAGTGAAATAAAACCTGCCCACAACCTTGGGGCGATCACCCGGCGCAACGGGTCGACCCCCATCATTTCCATACTGGAGAGCTGCTCGGTCGCTTTCATCAAACCGATCTCTGCGGTTAACGCAGAGCCAGCGCGGCCAGCAAACAACAGTGCCGCCACCACCGGCGCCAGCTCACGCACCAGGGTCAATGCAATCATCTGGCCGATGGCCGCCTCGGAACCAAAATCGCTGAGGATAGTGTACCCCTGAAGACCAAGCACCATGCCGATAAACAACCCCGACACCACTACAATGGCCAGCGACAGCACACCGACTGCGTATAACTGTTTTACCAGCAGCGGAAAACCGACGGAGGGCTTCGGCACGCCTCCGACAACGCCCGCCAGAAACTGGCAGGCCCGCCCCAGCGAGGCAATAACGTCAAGCCCTGTTCGACCCAGGGCTGCTATGCGATCCATCATGCACCACCCCCGCGAATACCGAAGTCAGATGCCGCATCGCTGTTCGGATAATGAAACGGCACCGGCCCGTCCGGCTCGCCTTTCAGAAACTGCTGAACCCGCTCCGAGGGGTGCGCCCTGAGTTCATCCGGGGTTCCCTCGCCAATCACCTTGCCATCCGCAATGATGCACGCGTAGTGGCAGATGCTCAGGGATTCCGGCACGTCATGGGAAACGAGCACGCTGGTCAGGCCCATGGAACTGTTGAGATCACGGATTAATTTGACCAGAACCCCCATGGCAATAGGGTCCTGCCCGGCGAAAGGCTCGTCGTACATGATCAGTTCCGGATCCAGTGCGATACTGCGGGCCAGCGCCACCCGCCGAGTCATTCCGCCAGACAGCTCCGAAGGCATCAATTCGCGTGCACCACGAAGGCCCACCGCTTCGAGCTTCATCAGCACAATGTCCCGTATCATGTCTTCCGGCAGGCGGGTATGAACCCGTAAAGGAAAGGCCACGTTCTCGTACACACTGAGGTCGGTGAACAGGGCACCGCTCTGAAACAACATGCCCATCTTTTCCCGCAGCGCATACAATTCCTTGCGCTTGAGCTTCGGCACCTCCCGACCTGCCACCAATACCTGGCCGGAGTCGGGACGCAACTGGCCGCCAATCAGTCGCAGCAGCGTGGTCTTGCCGGTGCCGCTGGGGCCCATGATCGCGGTAATCCTGCCCTTCGGAATATCCAGCGAGACACCATCAAATATGCGCCGGCCGGAGCGGGAAAACACCACGTCGTTAAGGCTTATGTATGCAGATGACGCCATAATCCATCCTGATCAAAGAGCGCCTACATTATGACAAGCGCCGCCTCAGCTCAATGAAAAGCCGGTTAAAGCTAGGTAAAATGTCTTGATGGCAATGATCAGTTTCCCTGAACGTTGGCTGCCATGCCTCTCAACAATGATATACTCACGGCTCAGTCGCCCGATGACCAGAGTTTGGCCGGGCAAACCAGACCGACCGAGCAGACTATCCGCCGAGATGACAGATTCACACGCTCCAGACACCCCCGACTACCGCTCCTCTGCAGTGCGAGCGATCCGCATAGAGCGGGAAGCTATCGAAGCCCTGGAAGGCCGTATCAACGGCGACTTCACCAGAGCCTGCGACGTTATCATGGCCTGCAAAGGCCGGGTAGTGGTAACCGGCATGGGTAAATCCGGCCATATCGGCAACAAGATTGCAGCCACATTAGCCAGTACCGGCACGCCCTCATTTTTTGTTCACCCGGGTGAAGCCAGCCACGGCGACATGGGCATGATCACTCCGCAAGATGTGGTGATTGCCATATCCAACAGTGGCAGCACCAGCGAAGTGGTGACCATTCTGCCCCTGATCAAACGTATGGGGGCACCGCTGATCAGCATGACCGGCAACTCGAACTCTGTTCTGGCTCAGGAGGCGGTCGCCAACCTGGACGTCAGCGTTGCCTTAGAGGCCTGCCCGCTCGGCCTGGCCCCGACGTCAAGCACCACCGCCACCCTGGTCATGGGCGATGCGTTGGCCGTGGCCCTGCTGGAGGCCCGCGGCTTCAGCGCCGAAGACTTTGCCTTCTCTCACCCGGGCGGCAGCCTGGGACGGCGCTTGCTGCTGCGGGTTTCCGATATCATGCATACCGGCGACCAGATTCCCAAAGTTCTTGAGGACACCACCCTTAGCGGCGCGCTTCTCGAAATCAGCCGCAAAGGGCTGGGCATGACCACCATCGTCAACGCCCAGGGTCACCTGACCGGCGTATTTACCGATGGCGACCTGCGCCGGACTCTGGACAAATCCGTCGACGTTCACACCACTCCGATCCGGGACGTCATGACCCGCCACGGCAAAACCATTCAGGCTGACCACCTGGCGGCCGAGGCGCTGAATATCATGGAAGAGATGAAAATCAATGCCCTGCCCGTCACCGACGACGATGGCAATCTGGTCGGCGCCATCAACATGCACGACCTGCTGCGTTCGGGGGTGATTTAATGAGTGACCTGGCTCCGCCCATGCACACCGTCTGGGACGACACGCTTAAGGCAAAAGCCGCCAGGATTCGTCTGATCGCCCTGGATGTGGACGGCATCATGAGCGATGGCCGGCTGTATTTCAGCGCGGCCGGCGACGAACTCAAAGCGTTCAACATACTGGATGGCCTGGGCCTGAAACAGTTGATGAAGGCCGGCATTACCGTGGCAGTCATAACCGGGCGCCGGTCACCACTGACAGAGAAACGGATGACCGACCTCGGCATCCCGCACCTGATGCAGGGCCGGGAAGACAAGAAGGTTGCTTTACAGGAACTGGTTGCAGGCATGGATATCGCTCCCGAGCAAATTGCCTACATGGGAGATGACTTGCCAGACCTGCCCGCCCTGAAATTCGCCGGCCTGGGCATCAGCGTGCCCAACGGCTACTGGCTGGTGCGCCAGCATGCCGACTATTGCACCCAGGCCCTGGGCGGTCACGGCGCCGTGCGTGAAACCTGTGACCTGATACTCTGGGCGCAGAACCGGCTGGAAACAACTTTGGCCCCCTATCTGGGCGAGCCGTCATGATTCCGGAGGTGCTGTCAAACATCGCCCGCAAACCCTTGGCGAGAACCCTGGCACTGGCGGTCACGGCTCTCGCCACTGTCTTCCTGATGTGGCAGGACGAGGAAGGTGAGAATGTGCGGGGCGATGCAGCGGAACTCAGGGGCCCGTCGGAACCCGACAGTTTTATTATCGAGGGCCGCTACACAACCTGGGACGAACAAGGCAACCTGAAGATGTCGATATCCAGCCCCCGAATCGAACAGTTTGACGACACCAACTACGCCACCATGAACGCCCCAAGGGCCAGGATTTTCAGTGAACAGGCTACCCCACCATGGATAATCGAAGCGGATGAAGGTAGCCTCCGGCAAGACGATGATCAGGTGATTCTGACAGGCAACGTTGTCGTGCTCCGGCAAACCGACGACTCGGAAGCCACCCTGAAGACCGAATCGCTGACCCTGGATAACCGACAAGGCACAGTACACACCGATCAACCGGTCACCATTACCGAACCGTTTGGCGTGACCCAGGCCAATGGCATGAAAGCCTGGGTAAACGAACGCATACTGGAACTCAATTCCCGGGTGGAAGGGCAATATGAAACCGTCAGGTAACCTCACACACCGATTGTTGTCGATAATGGCGGCACTGCTACTGGCCGGCCCGGCATCTGCGTTTGATCTGGACTCCGACACCCCCATCAAGGTTAGCGCCGATTCGGCCCGCCTCGACGATACCGAGGGGACCGCCATCTACACCGGCGACGTTGAACTGGTCCAGGGAGCCACCCAGCTGAACGCAGAACGGGTGGTGCTGTATCGAAGTCCCGAGGGCCTCAACCGGATTGAGGCGAGCGGCGAACCTGCCCGATATCGCCAGCCGGCACGGGAAGGCGAGGCCATGACAGACGCCCGGGCGAGAACCATCACCTGGTCGGCGGCGGAAAACCGGCTCACCTTCGAACGCCAGGCGGTGATTGAACAAGGCAACAATGTGTTCCGAGGTGACATCATTCAATACGACACCGTGCGCCGGGTGGTCACGGCAGAAGGCGGCACGCCTTCGGAAGAAAGCTCTGGCCGGGTGGAAATGGTGATTCAGCCTCGCAGCTCCAGCAACCCCATAAACGAATAGGTTACTGATGGCAGTTCTCAGGGCCAGCAACCTGGCAAAAAGCTACAAACAGAAAAAAGTGGTTCTGGATGTATCTCTGGAAATCCGGTCTGGAGAAATCGTTGGCCTGCTCGGCCCTAACGGCGCCGGCAAAACCACCTGTTTTTACATGATTGTCGGGCTTGTGCCCTCCGACCGCGGCCGAATCACCATTGACAGCCAGGACATCACCCCGCTGCCCATGCATGGCCGGGCGCGCAAAGGCATTGGCTACCTGCCCCAGGAAGCCTCGGTTTTCCGAAAACTGACCGTGCGCGACAACATCATGGCCATTCTGGAGACGCGAAAGGGCATGAAACGGCCGGAGCGGGAAGCCAAGCTCGAGGAACTTCTCGAGGAATTTCACATCACCCATATCCGGGACAGCCTGGGTATGGCTCTGTCCGGTGGCGAGCGACGGCGAGTTGAAATCGCCCGGGCGCTGGCCATGGAACCGGCGTTTATTCTGCTGGATGAACCCTTCGCCGGGGTAGATCCGATTTCAGTCAGTGACATCAAACACATCATTCGGCATTTGCGGGACAAGGGCATTGGAGTGCTGATCACCGATCACAACGTGCGGGAAACCCTAGATATCTGCGAGAACGCTTACATCGTCTCCGGCGGCCATATCATCGCCTCCGGCAACGCAGAAGCCATCCTGGCCAATCAGCAGGTCAAGGAAGTCTATCTGGGCGATGAGTTCCACCTGTGAGCGCAAGAAAAACCCTCGGCGACCGAGGTCTGATTGTTTTGATGATCTGTAGCAAGTAAACTCGGCAAAGAACTTGCTTATACTGACACCAGTGAGCGGCAAGTAACCAGCGTACAACAATTTTTTTGCCTGACAGCAGGCAAGGTCACTACCGGGACACCCTTGATTTATGGATCTTGAGCCATGGTTATGAAAGCCTCATTACAGCTTAAGATGGGCCAGAGTCTGACCATGACGCCCCAGCTGCAACAGGCCATTCGCCTGCTTCAGCTTTCCACCCTCGACCTCCAGCAGGAAATCCAGCAGGCACTGGAGTCAAACCCGATGCTGGAAACCTCCGAGGATGACGAGCAGTCTGACACCCCTGATACGGACTCCGATACCCGGGACGAGCACAAAGACCGGGATTCCGACCACGATGAACCGGCCACCGAGACCGCCTCTGACTGGGATGAAAATGAAAACGGCCCTGACTGGTCTTCAGAAACCGACATACCGGATAACATCCCCGACGACCTGCCCGTAGACACCGCCTGGGACGATATCTACCAGTCTGCACCGGCGCCAGCCAGCAAAGGCGAAGACGAGAACGAATCGGATTTCGAAACCCGCAATTCGCCGGCAGAAACCCTCCAGGACCACCTGGAATGGCAACTCAACCTGACCCCCATGAGCGAACGTGACCAGGCCATCGCCCACGCCCTGATGGACGCAGTGGACGAACGCGGTTACCTGACCTCACCGATTGAGGAAATCCATTCCGGCCTGCAGGATGAAACCGAAGAAGACCCCCTGGAACTGGACGAAGTGGAAGCGGTTCTGCACCGGCTACAACATTTCGACCCGCCGGGTGTGTTTGCCCGCGACCTGCAGGAATGCCTGCTGATTCAGCTCAACCAGTTGCCACCAGATACTCCCTGGCTTCGACAGGCCCGCTTGGTGGTTACCCAGTTCCTGCATCTGCTGGGCAACCGGGATTACGCGCAACTGCTGCGCCGCAGCAGACTCAAGGAAGATCAGCTGCGCGAGGTTCTGGCCCTGATTACCAGCCTCAACCCCCGCCCGGGCGACGTGGTGGACCGGGCAGAGCCGGATTACGTGATACCGGACGTCATCGTACGAAAACACGAAGGCCGGTGGCGAGTTGAGCTCAACCCGGAGATCGCCCCGAGGATTCGGGTCAATGCCAGCTACGCATCGCTGATCCGCCGCGCGGATAGCAGTGCTGATAACACCTACCTGCGGGATCAACTGCAGGAGGCCAAGTGGTTCATTAAAAGCCTGCAAAGCCGCAACGAAACCCTGCTGAAAGTCGCCACCCGGATTGTTGAGCACCAACAGGGTTTCCTGGACCAGGGGGAGGAAGCAATGAAACCGCTGATCCTCTCCGACATTGCGCAGGCCGTGGAAATGCACGAATCCACCATTTCACGGGTCACCACACAAAAGTATATGCACACACCCCGCGGTATCTTCGAGCTGAAGTACTTTTTCTCCAGCCACGTCAGTACCGCTGAGGGTGGAGAATGTTCCTCCACCGCAATACGTGCGATGATCAAGAAACTGATTTCAGAAGAAACTCCAAAAAAGCCGTTGAGCGACAGCAAGATTGCAGCCATGCTTGGAGATCAGGGCATCAATGTGGCCCGGCGCACCGTTGCCAAATACCGGGAGGCCATGCACATTCCTCCTTCAAACGAGCGCAAACGACTGGTTTAATGTTTTTGCCGGTGCACGAAGCACCGGACACGCAGCCCGGTGGCAACACCGGCATGATGACAACAGGAGACGCCTATGCAACTCAACATTTCAGGCCATCACGTAGAACTGACCCCTGCACTGAAGGATTACGTCAACACCAAGTTCGAGAAGCTGGAGCGTCACTTTGACCACATCAGCAACTGTCAGGTGACGCTGGAAGTTGAGAAGGTACGTCAGATGGCCGAAGCCACCCTGCATGTCATCGGTGGCGAGATCCACGCAAAGGCAGAAAGCGAGGACATGTACGCCGCGATTGATTCGCTGGTGGACAAACTGGATCGCCAGATCCTCAAGCACAAAGAAAAGAATGTAGACCGGATGCACGGCAACGGCTGAGCGCGCCCTTCGCGCCGCCTTACCGGGTGTTTCAATGATACGAGCTGCGGCGGGGAATACCGGCCGCAGCCTTTTTTTTACGGAATCACAGTCGATCCATGAGCGATACATCCCTGACCATCGACAACATTCTGGCTCCCGAACTGACGCTGTGCCGAGTGCCAGCCTCCAGTAAGAAGCGGGTACTGGAAACCATCGCAGAGCATATTCATCATCAGGATGAAATCCTCAGCGACACCGAGATCTTCAACAATCTGGTTTCTCGCGAGCGGCTTGGCAGCACCGGTATCGGCCAGGGTATCGCTATACCCCACTGCCGCCTGGAAGGGCTGGACCGTGTGATCGGGGTGCTGATGACGCTGGAAGAAAGCATCGACTTCGATGCCATCGACAATCAGCCGGTCGATCTGGTGTTTGCCTTGATCGTGCCCAAAGAAGCCACCAGTGAACATCTGGAGCTGCTTAGCCAGCTGGCCGAGAAATTCAACGACAACGGCTTCTGTGAACAGCTTCGCCAGTGTCAGGATTCAGCGTCCCTGTACCAGCGTATGACAGCGGCATCCTGACAAGCAGTAGCACCAACTTAAGCAGGCAGGAGCGTCCATCATGAAACTGATCATCGTCAGTGGCCGATCGGGGTCCGGTAAGAGTACCGCGTTGCACGTACTCGAAGATCTGGGCTTCTATTGCATAGACAACCTTCCCATCGGACTGCTGTTCCCGCTAACCCGGGAGGCGGCGCAGCAGGAAGCGCCTGGGCGACTCCGGAAAATGGCCGTCAGCATCGATGCCCGCAACCTGTCTGCCGAACTGGCCAATTTCGAACAGATCTATCGCCAGCTGCGCGATGCCGGAGTCGTTGTCGAGATCATATTTCTGGATGCCGATGAACAGTCCCTGCTGCAACGATTCCACGCCACACGCCGAAAGCACCCCCTGAGTGATGACAAAACCTCTCTTCGGGAGGCCATCGCCAACGAAAAGGCTCTTCTGGAACCCCTGTCAAAACTGGCAGACCTGTACATCAACACCACCGGCATGTCGATGTATGAACTTCGTGACATGGTCAAACAGCGGGTGGTGGGAAGAAAGGACCAGGAGCTTGCACTGCTGTTCCAGTCATTTGGTTTCAAGCATGGCGTACCGGTTGATTCCGATTACGTTTTCGATGTGCGCTGCCTGCCGAACCCATACTGGGACACCAGCCTGCGCAAATACGTCGGTACCGATCAACCCGTTATCGAGTTTCTCGAGCGGGAACCTCTCACCGGGCAAATGGTGGACGACCTGATCCGCTTCCTGGATACCTGGCTACCTTCGTTCGCCGACAGCAACCGAAGCTACATGACCATTTCCATCGGCTGCACCGGTGGCCAGCATCGTTCCGTCTATGTTTGTGAGCAACTGGGCCAGCATTTCCGTACCCGATACAGCAACGTGCAGGTTCGCCATACCGAGCTGCCCCACCTTCAAGCCCGCGGGGAGATCTGATCCGCCATGATCTGCCGCCCCGTCACCATCATCAATAAACTGGGTTTGCATGCCCGCGCCACCGCTAAGCTGGTGGCCACCGCCTCCGGCTTTGACAGCCAGGTGCGGATACGCGGCAAGGGCCGGGACGTGGATGCCAAGAATATCATGCAGGTGATGATGCTGGCCGCCAGCCAGGGCACCGACATTGAGCTGGTCGCTGATGGCCCCGATGAGCAGGAAGCCATCGATGCGCTCATCGAACTGATTGATGATTATTTCGGCGAAGGGGGTTGAACCAAGCCGGGTTCGTTATTCACCTACAATCCTTTCTCACCTGAAGCCGCTAACTCCGCTATAATGCGACAGTTTTCTGATTGCAGGTGGTTTCATGACCGATATTCTGGAAAAAAGTCAGGCCCGCCAGCGCCTTCGCTCCCTCAGTGAGGCCCTGGACAGTGGCGCGCTCAAACAGGTTGCCCGCATCCTTAACGGCGGCCTGAGCCCCAGCGATATCGCACACCTGCTGGAATCCTCCCCGCCCCGCCAACGCGCCCTGCTGTGGAACCTGGTCGATAAGCAACTGGAAGGGGAAGTCCTCCAGTATCTCGGTGACGACATCCGGGCCTACTTCCTGAGCCAGCTGAATGCCCAGGAGCTGGCCGATATCATTGAGGATTTTGAGTCCGACGACCTGGCCGACCTGCTCCAGCAGCTGCCAGACACGGTGATCCAGGAAGTCCTGGACACCATGGACGAGCAAGACCGGCAGCGGGTAGAGGAAGTGCTCGCTTACCCCGAGGACACTGCCGGCGGCCTGATGAATACGGACACCATCACGGTGCGCCCGGATATCAGTATTGACGTGGTACTGCGGTACCTGCGCCGCCACCGTAACCTGCCCCCCATGACGGACAGCCTGATTGTGGTCAGCCGGCGAGACGAGTTCATTGGCATGCTGCCCATCACCCGTATGCTGGTGTCCAACCCCGCGTCCACAGTTCGTGAGGTGATGGACACCGATATCGAGCCGATTCCGGTCACACTCTCAGACACGAAAGTTGCCACGCTGTTCGAGCGCTACGATCTGATTTCGGCCCCCGTCGTGGGGGATGACAACAAACTGCTGGGCCGTATCACCATCGATGACGTGGTCGACGTTATCCGGGAAGACGCTGATCATTCGCTGATGAGTATGGCCGGTCTTGACGAGGACGAAGATACCTTCGCCCCCGTCATGAAAACCACTCGCCGGCGGGCAGTCTGGCTCGGCATCAACCTGATTACCGCGTTCACTGCCTCAGCGGTTATCGGCCTGTTCGAAGAGACGATCGCCAAGGTTGTGGCGCTGGCGGTGTTAATGCCCATTGTCGCCAGCATGGGCGGGATTGCAGGCAGCCAGACCCTGACACTGGTAATTCGTGGTATGGCGGTGGGTCAGATCAGCGGAGCCAATGTTGGCTGGCTATTGAACCGCGAATTCCTCTCCGGCGTTCTCAATGGGCTGCTTTGGGCGGTGGTTGTGGCGGCCGCCGCCGTGCTGTGGTTCCAGGACTGGCTGATTGGCGCGATTATAGCCGCTGCCCTGATTATCAATCTTGTAGCCGCGGCACTGGTCGGCACGGTCTTGCCCCTGTTCCTGAAGTCCAGGAACATAGACCCCGCCCTCGCGGGAAGCGTCATCTTAACAACCGTGACCGACGTTGTCGGTTTCATGGCCTTCCTGGGGCTGGCCACGATCTTCTATGCGTAAGGAATCTACCATGAGCCAACCTGATATTAACCCGCACCACGAGGAGCTCGAGGAGGATTTCGGCCCGAGCAAATCCCAGATCAAGCGGGAAATGCATGCGCTCCAGGACCTGGGTAAACAGATGCTGGATCTTAATGACGAGCAATTGGCATCCCTTGACATCAGCGACAGTCTGAAAGCAGCGATCGTCGAATCAAGACGCATTAATCAGCGCGAAGCCCGCCGGCGACACCTGCAATACATTGGCAAGATCATCCGGCAGGAGGATGACCCGGAGGCACTGGCTCGGGCCATTGGGGCCTTCCATGCGGGCAGCGACGAACATACCCGCCGGCACCACTTGGCCGAGCGCTGGCGCGACCGGATGATCTCCGAGGGTGACCGGGTGGTGGGTGAGTTTATTGACTACTGCCCGGCGGCTGACGTTCAGCACCTACGCAACCTGGTTCGTAACGCCCGCAAGGATGTGGAGAAACAGAAAAATACCGGTCAGGCCCGAAAACTGTTCCGGGCCCTCCGGGAATGGATTGACGACGCAGAGCAGTAAAGCAACCCGCTGAGCGGAGTTCTAAGTTAAAGACGGCGGTGCTCCCAGACCGGCATTCTGGCCCGAACCTGGTTCAGTTTTTCCATATCCAGGTCTGCCACAACCAGGCCTGGGCCCTCATCCAGTTCCGTCACCACCCTGCCCCAGGGGTCACAGATCAAACTGTGGCCATAAGTCTTGCGTCGCTCACTGTTTTGCCCCCCCTGGCCGGGGGCAACCACCCAAACCTGGTTCTCGATGGCCCTGGCTTTAATCAGTGGGTGCCAATGGGCGTCTCCAGTTTGCCAGGTAAAGGCGCTGGGCAGGCACACCCACTCGGCACCCTGTTCCCGCAGCGCCCTGAACAGTTCAGGAAACCGCAAGTCGTAGCACACAGCCATCCCCAGCCGGCCGGCGGGAGTATCCACGGTAACCACCTGGTCACCTGGCTCGAAGGTATCCGACTCCCGGTATTGGCCATGGGAATCCTCTACCATGGCGTCAAACAGGTGAATTTTGTCGTAACGGGCAACTTCCTCGCCCTGATCGTTGTAGACAATGCAGCTTGCACGCACCCTGTCGGGAACATCAGAACCATCGGGTCGTGTTGCCAGTGGCATGGAACCACCTACAATCCATAGCCCCAACCTCTCGGCCTGTTCTGAAAGAAAGCGGCGGATCACCGATTCACCGCCACTTTCCTGCCGACCGCACTCGCGCATCTGAGCAGTGGCCAGAACCGCAAAATTCTCAGGTAATACTGCCACTTTCGCACCTTGGGCGGCAGCATCACGCAACAGGGCCTCAGCCTCGGCCAGGTTACCGGCCAGGTTGTGACTGCTCACCATCTGAATCGCTGCAACTTGGGTCATGCTCAGACTCCTCTACTCACCCGTATCGAAAACCCGGCGAAGATCCACTTTGGGCTCGCTCCAGCTACCGGTGACACTGTAGGTGGCGCTGGTCAGCTTGCTCAATGGGTCACCCAGAATTTTGTCCAGTACAAAGAGTGCGCCGCCAATGGGCGCACTTGCTCCCATCAGTATGGCAGCCAGAGGCAGGTTCTGGGTAACCGGAAGCACCAGCACCAACCGCATATCCAGGCTCTCATCGGCCATATTGGTTGACCCACTCATCTTGAAAGCCCCCGAAGGCCCCACCAGTTGCAGCTCTGGGTCCAGGGTAACCAGCCCGTTTACAATGACAGCCTTGCCTGAAATAGCATCAAACGCAATGCCGCGCTCATAAAGATCCGAGAAGTCCAGGCGCAGCCGGCGCCAGAGCGTGTCGGTGTTGAGCAGATTGAAGATTCGGAACAACTGGGCTGAGCCACTTTGCTCCATAATGACTCCGTCATCCAGGCGAACACTGACCTGGCCACTGAGCTGTTCCAAGGCAAACTCATCCGGACGGCCGGGCCAGTCCAGATCCAGGTCAACCTGAGTCTGCTCATTATTCATTGGAATTGGCGCACCGGTCAGTGCCTCAAGTTCCCGGAGGCGACCGCCTGAGAGCGTCCCGACAAATCGGCTGGTTTCGCGATCATCAACCACACTCCAACTCATCCTGCCAGTGAGCGCCAGTGTGTCCAGTTGCCCTTCAATTTCCTCGATGTTCAGGCGGAACGGCTGCGGCCGCATGGCGAACTGCCAGCGGCCGGCAGACTCATCGCCCAGCCTGAGGTCCGCGATGGTCACATCAATATCGGGCCAACTCCCCACGTCCAGAGCTCGGAATGCTTCCAGTTGCTCCTCCAGGGTCAATACCTGCCGGTCTCTCTGGTCTTCACCGACCGTATCTGAGCGCATCAGGCTGAGGCGTTGCAGATCCGCTTCAATCGTTCCCTGCGAGGGCACCATCACCCTACCCTGAACCCGATCAGATTCCGTGTTGAACACCCAGCGATCTCCCAGGTCCAGCGCATTGATCTGTATATTTCTGAGATTATGCCCCGCCAGGTTCAGCTCACTGAGCCCCAGGTCAAAACCTGACGATTTCCACAGCAGATCGAAGGCCAACCGATCCTGCCAGTCACCCGTCACACGAACACCTTCACTGTCCGTGGGGTCTATAAGCGCCTGCAACCGGGCCTGATCCGACTCCGTCTTGCCCAGAGGCTGCGGCCAGTCCAGTGCAAGGCCTTGAAGATCGGAAGTTACCGTTATCCGGGAGGCGCGCTCAGCCGCCGCGCTCAGCTGGGCCGAGTAATCCAGGCTACCAGACATCCCGAGTGCAGAGCCCTCCGGCAGCCCGAACTGATGCAAAAACGACGGCAAAGGAACCCGGCCGGTCTGGCGAATAGACGAGGCCGTGCCCTTGCCCGACGGGCCCTGCGCTGTTTGTTCGAACTCGACCGTCACCGGTTGCCCGAAGAACTCTGCCAGAAGTGGCTCACCGGAAAATCCCCGACGTGTATCGTAGCGGACCTCGCCCTCGATTCCTGTCCAGACCAGTCCTGCCGCCGGGTAAGAGACCGTGGCTCCTGACGTGGCCACCATGGCATTCACCGCCGTCTCCTCACCTTCTGCCAGCGGCAGGTCAATGTTCAGTGCCAACCGATAAAGCCCCTGAAAATCCAGCTCGTCGGCCGCCATTCCCGTCATATCCCCAAGCGGCGTCTCAGTCATCCAGAACGGCACGCTCTCACCTGGCACATCGGCTTGTGCATCAACCCTTACCCGAGTCGGCTCCTCTCCATCTCCCGGCACAACCCTTACGACACCTGAGCGCAGTTCCAGCCCGCCAGTCAGGCCCTGTTCCAGAGTAACCAGAGTGTCTGCATTCTGAACCTCAACCCGGCCGCGGGCGCTCTGCACTTCCGGCCAACGCTCGTCGTAACGGACAACGCCATTGTCGAACTCGTACCACATGGATGAGACAAACGATCCCCGGGGTGCCTCGGAATCGATACGGCCGTGACCGTAATACTCACCGGCGGTGATATCGGCTTCCATAATGGCGGTTGTTAACCACTGATAGAGCCCGGGGTTCACCACCTTGGCCGGGACAAAATCTGCGAGCATGGACGCATCACCGTTCTCAACGCCAACGCGCAAGCCCAGGTTGTCTTCGCCAAACCGATCCAGCCTTAAATCAAACGCACCGGTGAGTGTTGTACGGTCGGCGTAGGTAAATCGGAGATCGTCGGCAAACACACGGGTTATCGGGCCCGCCAGCTCCCAGGATACCGTGCCGGCCATCGAATCCAGTCTCCAGCCAGCACCATAGAGCTTTGGGAAGCCCAGGTAGGCGGGCCCGGTGGTATCCAGGGTTACGTGGCCGGAACGGGCGGTCATCAGGATATGGCCATCAAGCCCGCGGGCAGCCGGTGCCCCTTGCGCAGCCTCGACCGACACCTGCCGCAATCGCCCGGACAGCTGGAAGCCGGCCGGATCTTCCGGCAGCGTCAGGATCACGTCGTCAAGGTAGCCGGATGGCCGGTATTGCTCCAGCGCATGATTGGCCACGGCCGGAAGCAACGGAAGGTTCTGCACAAGCCGCCGGATCGGCGCCAGCGGCACGCCATCGGCAATCAGGATATTACCTCCGGAATCGGGCTCAAGGCGCAATCCAAAGGGTTGAACGTCATGGTCCAGCCACTGCCACTGTAGTTGCTGAAGCTGCAAGGGACCATCCCGGCGCCAGCCGAAACGCGCCTGGATATTCTCCAGCGGAGCCAACGACTCCATGTTGACCCCAAGCTGCAAATA
The DNA here is from genome assembly GCF_001447155.2 of Marinobacter sp. LQ44. Classification (NCBI taxonomy): domain Bacteria; kingdom Pseudomonadati; phylum Pseudomonadota; class Gammaproteobacteria; order Pseudomonadales; family Marinobacteraceae; genus Marinobacter; species Marinobacter sp. LQ44. The sequence continues at coordinate 1,051,954 of NZ_CP014754.1, forward strand.
GGGAGTTCGCACCATCCCCTGAACCTGCTCCAGCTCACCGCGTTCAAAGGTCAGCCAGGCGCGCCCGCCCAGGTCTGCCCCCTCTACACGAAGACCTCGCCAACTCAGGTCGTCTACAAGGCCATCAAACAGCCGACCGGAATCGACATCCAGGTACAGCTGGCCGGTAAACTCGCCCCGAAAAAAGTGCTGCCCCACAAGGGCAAAACTGGCGAGTTGGGTGGTGGTTCCCGGCTGCATGGCCCTGCCTGAGGCCTGAAACAAACCACGGCGGTAGACCAGGTCCAGCTGGGGAATATCGAAATGCCGGGTATTGCCTGAACCGTCGTCAATGCCAAGGCTGATCCGGGTCATGGTCAGCCGCGGATCGGATAGCCAACGCCCGGCCAGCCTGAGCCAGGTTTGCAGGTCCTGGCCACCGGGGCGGGTCAGGTCGGTCAGCTCATCCGGCGGCTCGAGCAGGTCCAGGCCGGACTGCCGGGCCAGGCTCAGGGTTAAGCCATCGGCCTCAAAGTCCTCGAACACCAAACGAAATCGCAGTACCGACGACAGAAAATCCAGACGCAGACGCAAGTACTCAAGCTCGGCAATGGCTTGGCCGGTTTCCGGGTGGTGAACGGTCAGATCAGTAGCGGTTACTGCCGGGTCTAGCCAGTGCCAGCGGGAGGAAAGACGACCAATCCGGACATCCAGCCCGGTGCGATCGGAGAGTTGCTCAGAAAGCTCGCCGGTGAAACGGTCGATATTACTGGTCAGCTGCCGCCCCAATCCAACGTACAGGGCAAACACCACCAGCACGGCGAAGATAAACCACCAGACTCCGTTTGCCAGGTGCTCAAGTAACTGCGCCAGCTTGCCGGCGCCCCGGCGTTGCTGCTGAGCTTGCTCCTGTTCACGGCCTTGCATCGTAATCGATACTCCTTCGACAGCCCTGTTCAGCGGGCGTCAGAGCAGGACCACATCGTACTGTTCCTGACTGTAGAAGGGTTCTACCTGGAAGCGTATGGTCTTACTGATAAAGGTCTCGAGGTCTGCGACATTGTCGGATTCCTCGTCGAGCAGACGATCAACCACTTTCTGTGATGCCATCACCAGATAGTTCTCCGCTTCATAGGCCCGGTTCACCCGGAGAATCTCGCGGAAAATCTCATAGCAAACGGTCTCTGCCGTTTTCAGGAAGCCCCGTCCATCGCAGATCGGGCAAGGCTCGCACAGCACCTGCCCAAGGCTTTCTGTGGTGCGTTTTCGGGTCATCTCCACCAGGCCAAGTTCCGAGACACCGGTGATCTTGGTTTTGGCATGATCCCGCTCGAGCATCTTCTCCAGCATCCTGTGTACCTGGCGCTGGTGCTCCGGGTCGTCCATATCGATAAAGTCTATGATGATGATGCCACCGAGGTTTCTGAGCCTCAGCTGCCGGCTGATGGCACGGGCGGCCTCCAGGTTGGTCTTGAAGATGGTCTCTTCCAGATTCCGGTGGCCGACAAACGCGCCGGTATTGATATCAATGGTGGTCATCGCTTCGGTCTGGTCGATGATGACGTAACCACCGGATTTCAGCTGCACCTTGCGGCTAAGTGCCTTCTGGATCTCGTCCTCGACCGAATACAGATCAAAAATCGGCCGCTCACCGGGATAGTATTCAACCTTGTCGGCGAATTCCGTGACGAACTCCTGCACAAACTCTATTACCCGCTGGTAGCTTTCCCGGCTGTCGATGCGCACTTTTTCTGTTTGCGGCCGGATTAGATCCCGAATGGTGCGAATGAACAATGGCAGGTCCTGGTAGACCACGGATGGTGCGGGCGCGCTACCAATCCGATCCTGTATGGATTGGCTAAGCCGATGCAGGTAGGCCATATCGGCGATCAGGTCTTCAGCCGCCGCCGCTTCCGCTGCCGTGCGGATGATATAGCCACCTTGGACGTCGTCGCTCTTTTCAGCCGCCTCTTCAATCAGGGTTTTCAGCCGGGTGCGCTCGTTGTCATCCTCAATCCGCTGGGAAATACCAATATGACTGACCCCCGGCATAAACACCAGGTATCGGGAAGGAATAGACAGTTGGGTCGTCAACCTGGCTCCCTTGGTGCCAATGGGGTCCTTGGTGACCTGAACTACCAGCGATTGCCCCTCACGCAACAGGGTGCGGATATCCGGCACGGTTTTCGGGCCATCCGAAGGCTCCTCCGGCCCGGACTGACTGCAGGCAACATCCGAGGCGTGTATGAACGCGGCCCGCTCCAGGCCAATATCCACAAACGCCGCTTCCATGCCCGGCAACACACGAACCACCTTGCCCTTATAGATGTTGCCGACAATACCCTTGCGACTGGTCCGCTCGATGTAGGCTTCCTGAAGCATGCCGTTTTCAACCAACGCTACCCGGGTTTCCACCGGCGTAACGTTGATGAGAATTTCTTCGCTCATGTTTGGCTCTCCTTACAACTCGGCCAGTTCTGCCAGACCGGAAAACCGGCCTCTGCCAACAACCCGGCGGTTTCCAGGAGGGGCAACCCCACCACCGCGCTATAGCTGCCCTGCAACGCTTTGACAAAGATACCACCCAAGCCCTGAATACCGTAGCTGCCGGCCTTATCCATAGGCTCGCCACTGTCAACATAGGCCCGGATTTCTGCCTCGGACAGGCTTCGAAAGGTTACGTTGGTGACCGACAGGTGCGATTGGCAGACCTCTCCCCGCGCCAGCGCCACCGCCGTCATCACCTGGTGTTGCTGGCCAGACAACCGGGCCAGTGTGGCTTTTGCCTCCGCCGCATCGACCGGTTTCCCCAGAATCTCACCTTGCAAGACCACAGAGGTATCCGAGCCCAGAACCAGTGTGCCGGGGTTCTCGCCGGCCACCCGCAGCGCCTTCTCACGAGCCAACCGCTCCACATACCGTTCTGCCGTCTCGCCCACAGCCACGGTTTCATCAATATCCGCGGGCTGCACCTGAAACGTCAGCCCAATTTGCTGTAACAGCTCAGCCCGGCGAGGAGAGGCAGATGCAAGAATCAGTGTCTGCATGGTGCTAGCCCAGCTTCCGGTTCAGGCGGTCCAGCAGGCCACTGACCAAGGGCCAGGCGACCGCACTGGTTAATGCCGGCCACAGGTAACTGAACCCTGCCGTATCGGCGCCCAGCAGTTGTTTGATGAAGTGCACCAACATCTGGTTGATGCCCAACAACAGGAAGACCATAAGGCATTGTTGCGGTAGCGGGTACATTCTCAGGCGCTGATGGATGGTCAGCACCAGGAAAGCAATGAGTGCCATACCCAGCGCGTTGGTGCCCAGGGGGGTGGCCTCAAGTACATCCAGTAATAGCCCGAGACACCAGGCCATCAGGATCCCAAACTGCGCCGGTGCACGGAAGGTCCAGTAAAAAACCACCAAACCCAGCCATTCCGGGCGGAATTCAAACCAGCCTACCGGGAACAGGGATATACTCAACACCAGCGCAAGCACAACGGTCACGAAAAACAGCGGGTAGCTAATGACCGACAGCATCAGTTGGCCTCCTCTTCCGTGGTCTGCGGTTCCGCAGACTCGCGGCGCTCCCGGGACTCAGGCTGAAACACCACCAGCACAAGCCGGCTCTGGTTCAGTCTGGCCATGGGCCTGGCCCGAATCGTCACGAAGGGTTCCCCCGGTTCCTTGGTGATCTGACTGACCTCAGCCACCGGATAGCCCCGGGGAAAACGGCCACCAAGGCCGGAGCTGACCAGGGTATCCCCTTCCCGTATATCGGCAGTATCCGGCACATGCACCAGTTCCAGCTGATCGACTTCACCATTACCCAACAACACCGAACGCAAGCCGTTTCTGACCACTTCGACGGGCACCGCATGGCTACTGTCCGACACCAGCAACACCCGAGAAGTGAACTGGCTGGTCTGCACTATCTGCCCCATCAAACCCTCGGCATCCAGCACAGCCTGCCCGGTGGTCACACCGTCACTATGGCCTTTATTAATGATGATCTCGTGGGAAAACGGATCGGGTGAAACACCCACCACTTCGCCCACAATCACCCGGTCATCCAATACCTCCGACGAGTTAAGCAGGCGGCGCAATTCATTATTCTCCGACGCCAACGCCGCATACTTCAGCGCACGGCGCTCGAGTATCAGCATCCGGGCCTTGAGTTCCTCGTTTTCGCTCTGGAGATCTTCACGGCTGACAAAGAGCCCGGAAAACCAGTCACTGAACCGATAGGGGGCATTGCCCAGCCAGTACACAGGAGCCAGGCCGGTGGCGAGGGTACTTCGAACGGGAGTGAGCTTGTCAAAACGGGCATCGGCAGCGATCAACGCTGCCGATACCAGAATCACAAGAAAGAGCCTGAAGCCGGGTACCGGCCCCTGGACAAAGATGGTCTTAATGGCTTAGCCCTCCCACGGGATTAACCCTCCTGGGAGAACATTCCGATGCCACCGCGATCAATGACTTCCAGCGCCTTGCCGCCACCACGGGCAACACAGGTCAGGGGGTCTTCGGCGATGATCACCGGCAGACCGGTTTCTTCACTGATAAGTTTGTCGAGGCCTCGCAGAAGTGCACCACCACCGGTGAGCACGATTCCGCGCTCAGCGATATCAGACGCCAGCTCAGGTGGAGACTGCTCAAGCGCGCTTTTGACGGTTTGCACGATCTGGGCAAGTGATTCCTGCAACGCGTCGAGAATCTCTTCGCTGTTCAGGGTGAACGCACGGGGCACACCTTCTGCCAGGTTGCGACCACGCACATCAATCTCGCGGATATCCAGGCCTTCATAGGCGCAACCGATTTCATGTTTGATCCGCTCGGCGGTGGAATCGCCGATCAGGCTGCCATAGTTGCGGCGCACATAGGTAACGATGGCTTCGTCGAACTTGTCGCCGCCAACCCGCACCGATTCAGCGTAAACGATGCCGTTCAGGGAAATAATGGCGATTTCCGTAGTCCCACCACCGATATCGACAATCATGGAGCCGCTGGCTTCTTCAACCGGCAGGCCTGCACCAATGGCCGCGGCCATGGGCTCTTCAATCAGGAACACTTCACGAGCACCCGCGCCCAGGGCAGACTCACGGATGGCCTTGCGCTCCACCTGTGTGGACTTGCTGGGCACACACACCAGTACGCGGGGGCTGGGAGTAATAAAACTGTTTTCGTGCACTTTATGAATGAAGTGCTGGAGCATTTTTTCGGTAACAACGAAATCCGCAATCACACCGTCTTTCATTGGGCGGATGGCGGTTATGTTGCCGGGGGTACGGCCGAGCATGCGCTTGGCTTCGGAACCCACAGCAGCCACCATTTTCTGGGAGCCGCTGGTGCGGATGGCAACAACGGAGGGTTCGTTGAGTACGATTCCGCGTTCACGCACGTAGATTAGGGTGTTGGCGGTGCCCAGGTCGATGGACAGGTCGCTTGAGAAGATGCCTCGGAGTCTTTTGATTAACATTCGTGTTGTTTCAACCTGAGAGTTGCGGTTGCGGATGTAGAAGAATCACGCAACTTTAGCAGTGAGGCCATTCTCAGGCAAGGCAACATCAGGGCTCTCAGCTTACCATTCTCACATTTTCGGTACTGTTTCGGGGCCAATCTTGGTTGTGATTCTGCTAATATGTCGGGCTTGTTTTCTCTGGGTGCAAGGATGCCTTGGGGAGGGGCTTTCCAAAAAACGCTCCTTTGGCACATCCCTGTGGCGCTTCGGCTCCGCCATCCATGGCTCCGCAGATTTTTGGAAAGCCCCTCCCCAAGGCATCCCCGGACAGCTGAAAAGCGCCAAAATCAGCCAGTTAGAGTCGTTCGGGCTCTTTAGGATTAAATTGTTTTCACACACGCTTTAATGGAGGCAACGTGAGCATTTCCCGCGAGGACATCGAGAAAGTTGCCGTGCTCGCCCGCATCAAGGTGGACGGCGAGCAGGTTTCGGCTCTGGAGAAGGATCTGGGCAATATCCTGGATCTGGTGGATCAGTTGAGTGCAGCGGATACCGATTCCGTGGAGCCGATGGCGCATCCACTGGATGCCGTACAGAAGCTGCGGCCGGATGTGGTTACCGAGACCAATCAGCGGGAGGCGTTTCAGGCAATTGCGCCGGCGACCGAGGATGGGTTGTACCTGGTACCCAAGGTCATTGAGTGAGTTTTCGGGCCACTGACATTTCCGTGTAACCGGCAGGTTGTCTGACGATCACATATTTCGGGATTGATGATGCATAACAAATCCGTAGCAGAACTTTCCAGGGAACTGGAGAGCGGCAAGATTTCCAGTGTGGAGCTGACTCAGCAGTTCCTCGACCGTCTGAAACAGGAAGACGGCAAGTACAACAGCTTTATTACCATCTCCGACGAGCATGCATTGGCCGAGGCGAAAGCGGCGGATGAGATGCGGGCGGCGGGTAAGGCCACGGTGTGGACCGGGGTGCCCTTTGCTCACAAGGATATTTTCTGTACTAACGGCATTCGCACTACCTGCGGCTCAAGGATGCTGGAGAACTTTGTGCCACCCTACGACGCCACAGTGACGGCGAACTTCAAGGCGGCCGGCGCAGTGTGTCTGGGCAAGACCAATATGGATGAGTTCGCCATGGGCTCGTCTAACGAGTCCAGTTTCTACGGCGCGGTAACCAACCCCTGGGGCCTGGCCAGCGGTGACAAGCGGGTGCCGGGTGGTTCTTCCGGCGGTTCTGCCGCTGCCGTGGCGGCGCGGCTGGTGCCGGCGGCGACGGGGACGGATACCGGCGGTTCTATTCGCCAGCCAGCGGCGCTGTGTGGCATTACTGGCCTAAAGCCGACTTACGGTCGGGTGTCCCGGTACGGGATGATTGCCTTTGCATCTTCCCTGGATCAGGGCGGGCCGATGGCGCGCACCGCCGAAGATGCGGCGCTGATGTTGAATGTGATGGCGGGGCACGATCCGAAGGATTCCACCGGCATCGACCGGGAAGTTCCGGATTACACCGCTACCCTGAACGAGCCGCTGAAAGGCCTGAAGATTGGCCTGCCGAAGGAATACTTCAGCGACCAGCTGTCTCCGGCCATGGAAGAGCAGGTTCGCAACGCGATTCGCGAGTATGAAAAGCTGGGCGCGACGGTAAAAGAAGTGTCACTGCCCAACGCGAGGCTGGCCATTGCTGCTTATTATGTGATCGCTCCGGCGGAGGCTTCTGCCAACCTGTCCCGGTTTGACGGTGTGCGTTATGGCTACCGCTGCGACGATCCGAAAGACCTGATGGATATGTACACCCGCACCCGGGCGGAAGGTTTCGGGAATGAGGTGAAGCGCCGGATTCTGGTGGGGACCTACGCCCTGTCCGCTGGTTACTTTGATGCCTATTACCTGAAGGCCCAGAAGGTTCGCCGTCTGATCCAGCAGGACTTCATCAATGCGTTTAAGGAAGTGGACGTGCTGATGAGCCCGGTGTCTCCGACACCTGCGTTCAGGCAGGGCGAGAAGAACACCGACCCGGTGTCCATGTACCTGGAAGACGTGTTCACCATCGCCATCAACCTGGCAGGCATTCCGGCCATGTCGGTTCCGGCGGGGTTTGTCGACGGCTTGCCGGTGGGGCTGCAGATCATCGGGGATTACTTCTCTGAGGCCCGTTTGCTGAATGCTGCCCATCAGTTCCAGCAGGTGACCGACTGGCACCAGCGTGAACCCCAATAAGCCCGGATTAGGAGACGAACACATGCAGTGGGATATCGTGATCGGGCTGGAAATTCACGTTCAGCTCGCCACCCAGACCAAGATTTTCTCCGGCTCCAGCACCGCCTACGGTGCCGAGCCCAACACCCAGGCCAACGCCGTTGACCTGGCCATGCCCGGTACCCTGCCGGTACCCAATGAACAGGCCTTCCGTTATGCGGTGATGTTCGGCCTGGCCACCAACGCCGAAATCGGCCGCCGCTCGGTCTTCGAGCGCAAAAACTACTTCTACCCGGATCTGCCAAAGGGCTACCAGACCACCCAGCTGGCCCAGCCGATTGTCGGCCCCGGCTATGTGGACATCGACCTGGCCGACGGCAGCACCAAACGGGTACGCATTCACCACGCGCACCTGGAAGAAGACGCCGGTAAATCCCTGCACGAGGATTACCACGGCATGTCCGGCATTGACCTGAACCGGGCCGGCACGCCGCTGATCGAGGTGGTGACAGAGCCTGACATGAACAGCGCCGACGAAGCCGTAGCCTTCGCCAAGAAGCTCCATAGCCTGGTGACTTCGCTGGGGATCTGTGATGGCGATATGTCCCAGGGCTCCATGCGCTTTGATGTGAACATCTCTCTGAAGCCGAAAGGCTCCGAGGAACTCGGTACCCGCACGGAAACCAAGAACCTGAACTCCTTCCGGTTCATGGAACAGGCCATTGCCCATGAAGTAGAGCGGCAGATGGATATCCTGGAGGATGGCGGCCGCATTGTGCAGGAAACCCGCCTGTACAACGGCGACCGGGACGAGTCCCGCTCGATGCGCACCAAGGAAGAAGCCAACGACTACCGTTACTTCCCCTGCCCGGACCTTCTGCCGGTGGAAATCGACGACGCCTTCATCGAAGACGCCCGCGCCCGCCTGCCGGAACTGCCGGACGCCCGCAAGGCGCGCTTCAAGGAGCAATACGGCCTGAACGACTACGACGCCGGCATTCTGTCTGCCGACGCCAAGCTGTCGGCGTTCTTCGAAGAAGCCGTGGAGCACGGCAAAGACGCCAAGCTGGCCGCCAACTGGATTCAGGGCGAATTCTCGGCCCGCCTGAATGCCGACGAGAAATCCGTAGCCGAAGCTCCGATTTCAGGCGCACAATTGGGCGCACTGGTCACCCGCATTGCGGATAACACGGTTTCCTCTGCCGGGGCGAAGAAGGTCTTTGAAGCCTTATGGTCAGGTGAGAACGACGACGTTGATGCGATCATTGACGCCAAGGGCCTGAAGCAGGTCTCCGATACCGGCGCCCTGGAAGCCATGGTCGACGAGGTGCTGGCCGGCATGCCGGATCAGGTGGCGCAGTACCAGGGCGAGGAAGACCCCAAGAAGCGCAAGAAGATGCTTGGCGGCTTCATGGGCCCTCTGATGAAGGCTTCCAAAGGCCAGGGCAACCCCAAACTGTTCAACGAGATTCTTGTTCGCAAGCTTGGTGGTTAACTTTTGGCTTTGGTGTGGCCGTTTTGTTTCGGCCCTAGCCTTCGGGATTGGGAGGAACTGCCTTGGCGGGTAGAACCTCCCAAAAAACGCCCGTGAATACGTCCCTGTAGGGCTTCGTCGCGCCATCCCTGGCGCTCCAGATTTTTGGGAGGTTCTACCCGCCAAGGCATCCCAACTGCGGAGGTGTCATCGTGAAGACACACAATCTGCCTGCGACCGCCCCCAAGACAGCAAAAGCACTTCTAGACTATACCCGCCAAGGCCGGGAGGGCGTGTTTGGTGGCCCTTCCCAAAAATCTCGGAGGCCATGGATGGCCGGAGCGAAGCGCACATGGATGTGCTCGTAGCGTTTTTTGGGAAGGGACACCAAACACGCCCTGCTCCCAAACTGGCAGGCTAGAGCCGAAGCCCAAAAACCGCGACAAAAGTCAGACCAAACGAGCCCAAAGGTCATGTTCGTCAGCGTGCTCCACAACGGCCTGCACAATCTGACCGGGAACCAAATCGGTTTCGTCGTTCAGGTAAACCATGCCATCAATCTCCGGCGCATCCGCCTTCGAGCGACCTATCGCACCTTCCTCATCAACCTCATCGATGAGCACATCAATCGTCTTGCCGATTTTGGCCTGCAATCGGGCAGCTGAAATCTCCGCCTGCTTTGCCATAAAGCGGGCCAGTCGCTCTTCCTTGACCTCTTCCGGTACGGCACCTTCCAGCTCATTGGCCCTGGCGCCCTCAACCGGGCTGTAAGTAAACGCACCCACGCGGTCCAATTGCGCCTCATCCAGCCAATCCAGCAAGTACTGGAAATCTTCCTCGGTTTCACCCGGGAAGCCGACAATAAAGGTTGAACGAATGGTCAGTTCCGGACAGATTTCACGCCAGGTCCTGATGCGCTCCAGTGTCTTGCTGTCATGAGCCGGGCGTTTCATGGCCTTGAGTACTTTCGGGCTGGCGTGCTGGAACGGGATGTCCAGGTACGGCAGGATCTTGCCTTCGGCCATCAGCGGGATGATGTCGTCTACATGGGGGTACGGATAGACGTAGTGCAAGCGAACCCATACGCCCATCTCGCCGAGGGCCTCACACAGGGACTGCATCTTCGTTTTCACCGGGCGACCCTGCCAGAAACCGGTGCGGTATTTGATATCGACACCGTAGGCGGAGGTGTCCTGGGAAATCACCAGCAGCTCTTTAACGCCTGCATCCACCAATCGTTTGGCCTCATCCATCACATCACCAATCGGGCGACTGACCAGTTTGCCGCGCATGTCCGGGATGATGCAGAAGGTACAGCTGTGGTTACAGCCTTCGGATATCTTCAGGTAGGCATAGTGCCTTGGCGTAAGCTTGATGCCCTGGGGAGGCACCAGATCCACGAATGGGTCGTGGTCTTTCTTCGGCGGTACATACTGGTGTACCGCTCCCACAACTTCTTCATAGGCCTGAGGACCAGACACCGCCAGCACACCGGGATGGGTCTCGCGAATCTTCTCCGCTTCCACACCCATACAACCGGTCACAATCACCTTGCCGTTTTCGCTGATGGCTTCTCCGATGGCATCCAGTGATTCCTGCTTGGCCGCATCGATAAAACCACAGGTGTTCACCACCACAATGTCGGCATCGTTGTAGGTGGGCACCACCTCATAACCATCCAGCCGCAATTGAGTCAGGATACGCTCTGAGTCTACCAGTGCTTTGGGGCACCCCAGGCTGATAAAGCCAACTTTTCCGCCCTGAGCAGTGTCTTGTATTTTCTCGGTCATAAAGTTCCGCAGGAATCCCGGAGCCTGGCTCCAAATGTGTGTAGGCGGCGATTTTAACTCACTGGGATATCATCTGCAGCTCTGCACTTCCCACATATGCCACCAAAAAACACGTAAAAACGCGAAATGACGCACCAAAATGTGACGCTGTGTTCAGAAAGTTTTAATAAAGCTGCAACAATATACGCACTTACCTTGCTGATCACTTTTTAAGCAGCTACAATTTCAAGCGCTTAAGCGTTCTTCTGGAAGGCAATTATGGGAAAGGCAACGTCGTTCGATACTACTCGCGCCAGAAAAATCAAAATGAAACCTGCACCCGCTAAACAGAATCTCAGAAATCAGCAGCGAGTCGATGTGTCGACCGAGATTACTGTTGAGAAAAGCGACGGCTGCTGCCTGACCTGCAAGGTCTCTAACCTGTCGCGAGCAGGTGTGATGATTTCCTGCGATCAGGACGTTGTTCAACAGCTCATCCCAGGTATGCGCGCGCCGGCCCCAGGGCACTGGATTGGCGTGAAAACCCGCTTTACCGTGCCTGTGCTGCCAACACAGCCAGTCACGGTTCTGGCAGACGGCAATATCGTGCACATGCGACGCATTTCAAGAAATGAATTTCAGATCGGCATCCAGTTCAGCGAATTTGAGGGCAACGGTTTCGATTACGTAGACCGCTATGTCGCCAAGCTGCTGGCCGATGCCCGAAAAGCAATGCACGCCCCCCACTGAAACCACCGACACCTGCTCGGTGCCCCCCGGAGTCCCTGGCACAGGGGATTCGGCGCCATATTATTAGAACTTAAAATTCTTACCAGAAACCTTCTTATACCCTGCCGCCACCTGATATAGTTGGTCAACCGATTTACAGCCATCACACAGCCCCTGCGGCAATGGATGACCATGACCACATACAACCTCACTCATCTCAAACAGCTGGAAGCCGAAAGCATCCACATAATCCGGGAAGTGGCGGCCGAGTTCGACAACCCGGTCATGCTCTATTCCATCGGCAAAGACTCTGCCGTGATGCTGCACCTTGCCCTGAAAGCCTTCTACCCTGGGAAGCTGCCTTTTCCGTTACTGCATGTTGACACCACATGGAAATTCCGGGAGATGATTTCGTTCCGGGACAACGTGGCGGAGAAGTTTGACCTCGACCTGATTGTTCACATCAACGAAGAAGGCGTGAAGCAAGGGGTTGGCCCCTTCTCCCACGGCAGCGCCAAGCACACTGATATCATGAAAACCCAGGCCCTGAAACAGGCGCTGAACAAGTACAAGTTCGACGCCGCATTCGGCGGTGCTCGCCGGGATGAAGAAAAATCCCGAGCCAAGGAGCGTGTATATTCCTTCCGCGACGAGCACCATCGGTGGGACCCCAAGAACCAGCGCCCGGAGCTCTGGAACATCTACAACGGCAAGGTTAACAAAGGCGAGAGCATTCGTGTGTTCCCGCTCTCCAACTGGACCGAGCTGGATATCTGGCAGTACATCTACCTTGAAAACATCGATATCGTACCGCTGTATTACGCGGCGGTGAGACCAGTGGTAGAACGCGATGGCACCCTGATTATGGTGGACGACGACCGCATGCCGCTGAAAGAAGGCGAGAAGCCTATGATGAAGTCCGTGCGCTTCCGTACGCTGGGCTGCTACCCGCTGACCGGCGCCATTGAATCCGAGGCCAACACCCTGCCCGACATCATCCAGGAAATGCTGCTGGCCACCAGCTCAGAGCGGCAAGGGCGGGTCATTGACCACGATTCAGCCGGCTCCATGGAACAGAAAAAGCGGGAAGGGTACTTCTGATATGTCACACCAGTCTGATTTGATCGCCGACGATATCCTGGCTTACCTGAAGCAGCACGAGAACAAGGAACTCCTGCGCCTGCTCACCTGCGGCAGCGTGGATGACGGCAAGAGCACGCTGATTGGCCGGCTGCTGCACGACACCAAGATGATCTACGAAGATCATATGGCAAGCCTGAAGACCGACAGCGCCAAGATGGGCACCACTGGTGAGAAGCTGGACCTGGCCCTGCTGGTGGACGGCCTGCAGGCCGAACGGGAACAGGGCATCACCATCGATGTCGCCTACCGTTATTTCAGCACCGACAAGCGCAAATTCATCATCGCCGACACCCCGGGCCATGAGCAGTACACCCGCAACATGGCCACCGGCGCCTCCACCGCGCAGCTGGCGATCCTGATGATTGACGCCCGCCACGGAGTGATGACCCAGACCCGCCGGCACTCGTTCATTGCCTCCCTGCTGGGCATTCGCCACATTGTGGTGGCCGTGAACAAGATGGACCTGGTGGACTTCAGCGAAGACCGCTTCAACGAAATCCGTGAAGAGTACCTGGCATTCGCCACCAAACTGGGCCTGAAGGATGTCCGTTTTGTGCCGATTTCCGCTCTGGACGGCGACAACGTGGTGAACAAGAGTGACAACACGCCCTGGTTTACCGGCCAGCCGCTGATGGAAATCCTGGAAACCGTGGAAGTTTCCCGGGACAAGAACCTGGAGCACTTCCGCTTCCCGGTGCAATACGTCACCCGCCCCAACCTGAACTTCCGGGGCTTCTGTGGCACCATCGCCTCCGGCGTTATTCGCCCGGGTGACACCGTAATGGCCCTGCCCTCACGCCGCACCAGTAAGGTCAAGGAAATCGTCACCTTCGACGGCAACCTGAACGAAGCCTACATCGACCAGGCAGTCACCCTGACCCTGGAAGATGAAATCGACATCAGTCGTGGCGATATGCTAGTAAAGGCAGAAGACGAGCCCGAGGTGCACAACCGGTTCAATGCCAACATTGTGTGGATGACCGACGCTCCTCTGGAAACCGGTCGTCTTTATGACATCAAGTTAGGTCCGACGTTTACCTCAGGCACGGTGAAGAACATTCATCACCAGACCGACGTGAACACCCTGGAACAGAACCCGAACCCAAGCCAGCTTCAGCTGAATGAAATCGGCCTGTGTGAGCTGACCCTGAACCAGCCCATCGCGTTTGACGCCTACCAGCGCAACCACGCCACTGGCAGCTTCATCGTCATCGACCGGCTGACCAACGTGACTGTCGGCGCCGGCATGATTGCAGGCCTGACCGATGGCCTGGATTCCCTGGACCCGGTTACACCGGAAGAGCGCGAGCGCCGCCTGGCGCAGAAACCGGCGATCATTGCCTGCACCGGCAAACAGGCCCCGCAACTGGCCCTGGCCGTGGAGCGGGCGCTGTTTGATCAGGGCAAGACGGCGGTAGTGGTGTCTGAAGAAAACACCGGTGATGCCGACGAACGCCGCCGCGTGGCTCAGCTACTGACCGCTCACGGCCTGGTGGCGGTGGCAGTGAACCTGGGGTCTGATATTGCCAATGCCAGTGTTTCAGCTGATTCGGAGGCGGATATTCCGGCTGCCGTTGCGGGGCTTCTGCAGGAGTTGGCTCGGAGTCAGCGGGTTTAAGCTACTGATCCCCCATCCTTGGCGGGCGGGCTTGCCGGGGTGGGGGAGAATTTTTCTTTGGAAAAACAAACCACCACCCCGCGACCCGCCCCCAAACTCGAAACAGGGAAATGACCGAAAAGCCAGACCATGGCACAATCCCGCTCCACCAAGATTAACCACAGGAGCTGAACACCATGGCCATCAAACACCTGCGCACCGCCTTCGCCAGCCAGTACCAGCCGGGCCAGCCCGCCCGCCTTGTTGCCGGCGAGGCTCAGCAGGAGCCCGGTGGCGATTACGAAGCCCTGCACAAGCAGATGAAGCGGCTGTTCAACAGCAAACCCGGCAAGAAATACGGCCGCTTCTCGGACGACATCGGCGAATGCCCCTTCAGCGCCTGGCTCAAAGACTACCTGGAAGACAAACAAACCTTCGCCGCTATGACCGACCGCCTGTTCGGCCAGTGGCAGGAGCTGCTCAACGGCAGCCAGGAGGAATTCGACGGCCACCTGATGGTGGTGCATGACGCCCTGGCAGATTCGGAAGTGGTGTACCTGTTTATTCTGGAAACCGACGGCGCCATGCGCTTTGACGGCAGCCAGAAACTGGACGCAACAGATGTACTGAGCCTGTCGCGCCTGAACCTGGCGGTTCGAATCGAGGTGGATGAATGGCGCAACGAGAACACCAGCGATAACTACATGACCGTGGTCCATGCCCGCGGCACCGGCGACCCCGGCGAGCTGTTTCTTCGCCTTAGCGCGTTCACCAACAGCGTGGATGTGGAAAAGGAAACCATGACCTTCCTGGACGCGGTAGAAGCCTTCGCCAAGTCCAGCGAACCGGAAAAGGCCGGCGAAGTACGGGCCAAAGCCTACGAATTCTGCAAAGACCAGCACGCCCTGGGCGAGCCGGTGGCCATCGAGGCTCTGTCCAACTACCTGGACGAGAGCCAGCCCGAACGCTTCAAGGAATTCGCCAGTAAGAACGCAGAAATGCCGGAAACCGGCGTGCTGCACCCGGACCATCGCAAGGTCAAGAAACTGGTGCGTATTGCCGGCTCCGGTGGAGGTATGAGTGTGTCATTCTCTTCAGATCTGGTGAACCAGGCGGTGTACTACGACCGTGACAAAGATGCCTTGACCATCACTCGACTGCCGAAGGCATTGCGGGAGCAGTTGCAGCGGTATCTGGAGGCTCGCGAGGACTGAGCTTTTATTCGCCTAGCCTGCTGGTTGGGGGGCGGGTCGCGGGGTGGAGATGTCTTTTTCTTTGGAAAAACAACTCGCTTCGCTCAGACATCTTTTTCCGGCAGAAAAAGACATCCCCACCCCGCACCGGCATAACATTGTGACTGACGTCCGTTAGGACTCGTTTGCTTCTGTGTTTTCCGGTTGCTCGTCCCATCTGGGGCGATTGGCCCTTATTCTTCTCACTTCCTGCATCCACCCTACCCCGTCGATCAGTTCGCCGGTTTCGTGGTCGATTGGTGGATACGGCAGGTTGCGGTCGTCGCAGTAGCGCTTAACCGTCGGCTGGCACCAGCAGAACAGCAGGCGGTTGTATTCGTCATCCGGCATACGCCGCTGGTCAAACATACCCGCCAGCTTCCGCTGCCGCTGGGCTTCGGAAAGAATAATCGAACAGGCTGAAGACACATTCAGTGATTCCACCATGCCCATCATCGGAATGACAATATGCTCATCCGTCTGCTCGGCGGTCACCGGGTTCACGCCATCCACTTCGTTACCCATGATAATCGTGCACGGCACAGTGTAATCCACCTCCCTAAAATCCACCGCCCGGTCAGACAGCTGTGCGGCATACAGCTTATGCCCCTGCGCCTTCAACTCCGTTACCGCGTTGTCCATGGTGGGATGGGTGTGGGTGGTTACCCAGTGAAAGCTACCCCCGGCGGTCTTGCGAAAGGCCCGAAAACCCTCCTTGGGCCAGACCACGTGCATATTGGCCAGGCCAAAGGCGTCACAGGAGCGGATAATTGCCGACAGGTTTCTGGGCTTATGCACCTGATCCGTCAGCACCCGCAGGTCGGGTTGGCGGGTGTTGAGGACTTGTTTGATTCGGGCGAGGCGTTCAGGGGTCATAAGTGTATTGGCTAGCGATGATTTTTCCGGCTCCCACAAACCAATCATCAAGCTTGTAGAATCCAGCACAAGTGTATGGGAAGGGTTTTGGGGTGAGCTATCCAAAACTGTGCGGAGCCAGGGATGGCGGAGCCCAAGCGTCACATGGATGTGCCGAAGGAGCGTGTTTTGGATAGCTCACCCCAAAAACCTTCATGCACGAAGGTTGCGATAATAGCACAGAGCCAAATGAGGAATACCGAGACAACGGTGGTTGATGTTTAAGCACCCCGTTATAATGTGCAGTCCATTTTTGCCAGCGCCCCACATCACCCCGGCGCCAACACACCAAACTACGTGAGACCCATGGCCAAGAAGCTGTTCATCAAAACCCACGGCTGCCAAATGAACGAGTACGACTCTGCCCGCATGGCAGACCTGCTCAAAACCGGCGAAGCGGTCGAAATGACCGACAACCCGGATGACGCCGACATACTGCTGCTGAACACCTGCTCCATCCGCGAAAAAGCCCAGGAGAAAGTGTTCCACCAGCTCGGCCGCTGGAAACGTCTCAAAAGCAAAAAGCCCGATATGATCATCGGCGTCGGCGGCTGCGTAGCCAGCCAGGAAGGCCAGGCCATCCTCGACCGGGCCCCTTACGTAGACATGGTCTTCGGCCCGCAAACCCTGCACCGCCTACCAGATATGATCACCGAAGTGCGCACCAAGGGTAACGGCGTAGGCGTGGTCGACGTCAGCTTCCCGGAAATCGAAAAATTCGACAACCTGCCCGAGCCCGGCGCAGACGGCCCCTCCGCGTTTGTCTCCATCATGGAAGGCTGCAGCAAGTACTGCACCTTCTGTGTGGTGCCCTACACCCGCGGCGAAGAAGTCAGCCGCCCGGTGGACGATGTCATCGCCGAAGTGGCCCACCTGGCCGCCCAGGGCGTTCGCGAAGTGAACCTGCTGGGCCAGAATGTCAACGCCTACCGTGGCGACACTCACGACGGCGACCAGATGGACCTGGCAGAACTGATCGAAGTGATCGCCACCATCGACGGCATCGACCGCATCCGTTACACCACCTCCCACCCGGTGGAATTCAGCGATGCCCTGATCGATGTCTACGAGCGGGTACCAGAACTGGTCAGCCACCTGCACCTGCCGGTGCAGAGCGGCTCCGACCGCATCCTGGCAGCGATGAAGCGTGGCCACACGGCACTGGAGTACAAATCCAAACTCCGCCGCCTGCGCAAAATCCGCCCGGACATCAGCTTCTCCTCGGATTTCATCATCGGCTTCCCGGGTGAAACCGATAAGGACTTCGAAGACACCATGAAGCTGATCAACGACATCGGCTTCGACATGTCCTTCAGCTTCATCTACAGCGCTCGCCCGGGCACGCCGGCGTCTGACCTGCCGGACGATACGCCGATGGAGGTGAAGAAACAGCGCCTGAGTATTCTGCAGGATCGACTGAATCAGAACGTCATGGATATCAGCCGGAAAATGGTGGGCTCTACCCAGCGGATTCTGGTGACCGGACTGTCCAAGAAAGACCCTGGCGAGTACGCTGGCCGCACCGAAAACAACCGCATCGTTAACTTCCGCCACGAGAATCCTGAGGTGGTTGGGCACTTTATCGACGTGGAAATCGTCGAGGCCTATCCGAATTCTCTTCGGGGTGTGCCCGTCGGTTCGGAATTGTATTGATGTTTGTTCCCCATGTTTTCTGGTTTAGGGGCTTGGTGACAGGGTGAGGGTGCCGCCCAAAAAACGCCCCGCAAGTACGTCCTTGTAGGGCTTCGTCGCGCCGTCCCTGGCGCTCCAGATTTTTGGGAGGCTCCCTCACCCTGTCACCGGCAAACTTCAAAATGGCATGCCTGATAAATGACTAACCATTCCAGATTTTGTGAGGACCACCCGACTACTCACATGCTGGCCTTGGCAGTTGCATGCGAACCATTGCTAGTGACTTCCTGGCGCCTAGGCCAAACTTCTTGGACTACACACTCTTGTTTTTCACACAACCGGCCTGCACATTAGTCAGACAGGCGAAGGGCTGGTGAGGCTTTCCAAAAATCTGGAGCGCCAGGGACGGCGCGACGAAGCCCTACACGGACGTACTTGCGGGCGTTTTTTGGAAAGCCTCACCAGCCCTTCAGCCAAACACCAGAACCAAGCAGCGAACTCCCCCGAATTCAGCTCCCAAACGAGCGGGGAAGATCCAACGAAACGGAGCAAGATTGAACACTCACGACACCAGACAATTTGACCTGCACCCGGTCAACCAGCGCCGCCTGGCCACCCTCTGCGGCCAGTTCGACGAACACCTGAAAATGATTGAAAAACGTCTGCAGGTAAAAGTCGGCCGCCGGGGCCACCACTTCCGGGTGGAAGGCCACACCGAAAACGTCGCCGCCGCCACCGAAGTCATCCGGCACCTGTACCGGGAAACCGAAGCCAGCGAAGATATTCCACCGGATACTGTGCACCTGTTCATCCGCGAAACCGGCCTAGAACGCCTGCCGGATGACGTGCCCTACGACGAGGGCCAGATAACAGTCATCAAAACCCCGAAGCTGACCGCCAAACCCCGCGGCCAGAACCAGCAAAAATACGTGCACAATATCCGCACTCACGACATCAACTTCGGCATTGGGCCGGCGGGAACCGGCAAAACCTGGCTGGCCGTGGCCTGTGCGGTAGAAGCACTGAAAGACGAACAGGTGAAACGCATCCTGCTGGTACGCCCCGCAGTGGAAGCCGGCGAGAAACTGGGCTTTCTGCCCGGCGACCTGGCCCAGAAGGTGGACCCTTACCTTCGGCCTCTTTACGACGCGCTCTATGAAATGCTCGGCTTCGACCAGGTTACCCGCCTGATTGAGAAAAGCGTGATCGAGATTGCGCCATTGGCGTTCATGCGTGGCCGCACCCTGAACAACTCGTTCATCATTCTGGACGAAAGCCAGAACACCACCCGGGAACAGATGAAAATGTTCCTCACCCGGATTGGTTTTGGCTCCACGGCGGTGATCACCGGCGACACCACCCAGGTGGACCTGCCGCGCGGGCAAAACTCAGGGCTGATTCACGCCGCCAGCGTGCTCAGCAAGGTCCCGGGTATTGGCTTTACCCGCTTTGAATCGAAAGATGTGGTTCGCCACCCACTGGTTCAGCGCATTGTGGAAGCCTATGACTCCTTCGGCGACGGGGGCTCAACCAGACCATGAGCACACTGACCGTGGATTTTCAGAGGGTTTATGAAGGACCTGGTGTGCCCGATGAAGGGCAGTTCCACGCCTGGGCCGAAAAGGCATGGCTGGGCGAGGATCCGTCTGAAGTGACGATCCGTATTGTTGGTGACGACGAAAGTCGGGACCTGAACCATCAGTACCGGGGCAAGGACAAACCCACCAATGTTTTGTCCTTCCCATTTGAAGCACCACCGGGTATAACGTTGCCATTGGCCGGAGATCTGGTGATTTGCGCGCCGGTTGTTGAGAGGGAAGCGCAGGAACAGCTTAAAGAACCTGTCGCCCACTGGGCCCATATGGTGGTGCACGGTATGTTGCACCTCCAGGGCTACGACCACATTGAAGAGCACGAAGCCGAGGCCATGGAAGCCCTCGAGGTCCGGCTGCTTGCGCAGCTCGGATTTGCTAACCCTTATGAAGCAGAGGAAACGGAACCAGACTCATGAGCGACGATCAGTCGAGTCGCAGCCAGGGCGGAAAGTCCTGGCTGGAGCGTATATCACAGGCCTTCTCCAGCGGGCCTGAGTCCGTCGAGGACGTGCTGGAGATCCTGCGGGATGCCGAATCTGAAAGCATCATTGATGCAGATTCCATGAGCATCATCGAGGGTGCCATGCAGGTGATTGACATGCGGGTGGATGAGATCATGATCCCCCGCTCACAGATGATTACCGTTAAGGCATCCCAGGATCCGAAGGAATTCTTGCCAGAAATCATGTCATCCGCCCACAGCCGGTTTCCGGTGATCGGTGAGAGCCAGGATGACGTCATTGGCGTGCTGCTGGCTAAAGATCTGTTGCCGCTGGCGCTCAATAACGAGCTGAACTGGACGAACATCCGGGAGATCCTTCGCCCACCCACGTTTGTTCCCGAAAGCAAGCGGTTGAACCAACTGCTCAAAGAGTTCAAGGAAAACCGCAACCATATGGCCATTGTGGTGGATGAGTACGGCGGCACTGCTGGCCTGATTACCATCGAGGACGTGCTGGAGCAGATTGTCGGTGAGATCGAAGACGAACACGACTTCGACGAGGAAACCCATATCAAGGCCCGGGGCGACGGCACCTACGCCGTGAAAGCCGTCACCCCCATTGAAGACTTCAACGAATTTTTCGAGACCATGATGGACGAGGAAGAATTCGACACCATCGGCGGACTGGTCCTCAAAGAGTTCGGTCACCTGCCCAGACGGGGCGAAACGGTTGAATTCGGCGGCTTGCAGTTTACTATTGCCAACGCCGATAACCGAGTCATCCGTTTGTTGCAGGTAACACGAAGTGAATCATGAGCCCGGCCTTCGCCACCCCCTGAACCTCCGATTTACCGACCATCCCTGGTTTGGCCCGGCAATTCTGATGATTGCCGGTGCACTCCAGACCCTCACCTTTTCGCCTTTCCATTTGTGGTGGCTTGGTCCCCTCTCGGTTTTTCTGATTGTGCTGGTAACACTCCATCAGCCTTCGGAAAAGCTGTTCCGCGCCGGATGGTTTATCGGCCTTGGCCTGTTCGGTTCCGGCGCAAGCTGGATTTACGTCAGCATCAGCGAGCACGGGAACACCTCGGTGCCGGTAGCCGTCCTGCTGATGGTCCTGTTTATCGCGGGACTGGCATTGTTCCACGGCCTTGCCTTCTGGTTCTGGGGCAAACTGGCCAAGGACAGCATGATCCGGCGCCTGATTCTATTTCCGGCCATCTGGATACTCGGGGACTGGTTACGGGGCTGGCTGCTTACGGGCTTTCCCTGGCTTTATCTCGGCACTGCACATACAGACGGACCACTTGGAGGCCTTGCCCCCCTTACCGGCGTACATGGCATCACCTTCTGGATCACGGTCACGGGGGCAGCCGCCTGCGCCATCTGGTGGCTTGTTCTGTCCGGGCGGCGCAAATCAGCAGCAGTCACCGCAGTATTCACCTTGCTGCCCTGGTTCCTGGCTCCGGCCATGAAACAAACCGACTGGACTGACCTGAGCGAGCAGCCAGTCACCTTTGCCGCCATGCAAGGCAACATTCCCCAACAGATCAAATGGGACCCGGATTTTCTGAGGGACCAGATCGTGGCGTACCTGGGCATGACCGAGGCCCACTGGCAACGCGACCTTATTCTATGGCCGGAAACCGCGATACCAATCCCGCAGGACCAGGCAGGCAAGGTGCTTGATCACATCCACGCAGAACTCGGCGATGAGAGTACGCTGATCACCGGCATTCCCTGGTACGGCTACAGCGATCGTATTGACGACTTCACTTTCCACAACAGCATCATGGCCATCGGTAATGGGGAAGGTATCTACCACAAACAGAAGCTGGTGCCGTTTGGTGAATACGTGCCGTTACAGGGCATCCTGCGAGGACTGATCGGCTTTTTCGACCTGCCCATGAGCAGCTTCACCCCCGGCCCCAAATATCAATCCCCGCTGGTGGCCAGTGGCATCAACATCACGCCTTACATCTGCTATGAAGTAGCCTACCCGGACTTTGTCGCCTTCAATGCCCGTAACTCCGGCTTGCTGTTAACCATCAGCAATGATGGCTGGTTCGGTGATTCCATTGGCCCGTTGCAGCACCTTCAACTGGCCCGCATGCGCGCCCTGGAAACCGGGCGCTACATGCTCAGGGGCACCAATAACGGCGTTACCGCGATCATCAACGAAAAGGGCGAGATCACCGAACGGATTCCGCAGTTCCAGCGGGCAGTACTGACCGGTGAAGTTTTCCCCGCCACTGGCAGCACACCCTTCATGCAGACCGGCTCGTGGCCGGTGCTGACCCTGGCGGTGATCCTGATCGTATTTGTGCGGGAGCGGGTGATCCCGAAAAACCCTAATCCTTAGGTGGCCAGCGGCTGGTTACCCGCTCGAAGTAGTGGGAGCCGCAGGCCTCGCAGGGGTGCAGGTGGCTGGTTTTGGTCAGGCACACCATGTGGTTGCAATTCGTACACTGGAACATACCGGCGGTGGCCACTTCACCCGAGATGTAGTGGCTGACGTCCTGGTTCTCCAGTTTCTGTTTGAGTTCCAGGGTGTCCACCAGAGTTTTATCGGCCACCGAAAGCAGTCGATCCGCCAGCGTGTATTCCAGTAACGAAATATCCAGCTGCAACCATTCTTTCAGGCCTTCACCGGTTTCCTCGACAAAGTTCAGCAGGTGCTCCAGGTCTCGCTCGAGGTAGGCGCCCAGCAGGTCGGCTTCCTCGCGGGTCATTTCCTCCAGTTCGTATTCAAACTCGACCGCTTTCTGAACCTCTTCCTCCAGGGTCTGAAGCGAGGTTTCCTGAAGCTCATGCAAACGGGTTTGTACCCGCTCAAGCATTCTGTCGTAAGCCTCAAGAGCTTTGCCTGAAAGGTGATTGCGTTCTGGTTCTGTCATATTCGTCCCGCCTGTTTTCCAGTTGTGGTGCAAGGGTCAGGATGTGGCAGCTCTTTCCGGGACACGCTGTAAATACGTCCCTGTACGCTTGACTGCAGCATCCATGCTGCAGACAGTCCCGGAAAGAGCTGCCACACCCTGCCCCCCGGACACTCATCCTGCTTTTAGCGAATCGCCGTCGAGCAAACACTTCCGCCCAAGAATACCCCTCGCAGGTTTGGGGTGCTGCCGGGGATGGCTTCCCGGCAGCACCCTCCACCAAACCCACGAATAACCTCCATACGGGAAGTCTGGCACAAGTCTGCGAATTTGGCAGACTACCTGTTAAGCCTTGGGTGCGTTAGAATGTTCGGCCCTTTCGAACCTCATTTTCACACAGGGTACTTTTGGTAATGGCAGGAATGGACGAACAATACAACCCACGTGATGTAGAGCAGACCGCCCGCGACTTCTGGGAAACCAACGAAACCTTCAAAGTGAAGGAAGAGCCCGGCAAGCCCAAGTACTACTGCCTGTCCATGTTCCCATACCCCAGCGGCAAACTGCACATGGGCCACGTTCGCAACTACACTATCGGCGACGTGATTTCCCGCTACCAGCGCATGCAAGGCAAGAACGTCATGCAGCCCATGGGCTGGGATGCCTTCGGCCTGCCTGCCGAAAACGCCGCCATTGCCAACAAATCCGCCCCGGCCAAGTGGACCCGGGCGAACATTGAGTATATGAAAAAACAGCTCAAGCAGCTGGGCTTTGGTTACGACTGGGGCCGCGAGCTGGCTACCTGCGATCCCGAATACTACCGCTGGGAGCAGTGGTTCTTTGCCCGCCTTTACGAAAAGGGCCTGGTGTACAAGAAGATGTCCACCGTGAACTGGGACCCGGTCGATCAGACCGTTCTGGCTAACGAGCAGGTGGTGGATGGCCGCGGCTGGCGCTCTGGCGCCCTGGTTGAGCAGAAAAAGATTCCCCAGTGGTTTATCCGCATCACCGATTATGCCGAAGAACTGCTGAACGACCTGGACCAGCTGGAAGACTGGCCCGAGCAGGTCAAGACCATGCAGCGGAACTGGATCGGAAAATCTGTCGGTACCGAGCTGACCTTCCCGCTGAAAGACCGGGAAGACGGCCTGACCGTTTACACCACCCGTCCGGATACCCTGATGGGCGTCAGTTACATGGCGGTGGCTGCAGAACACCCGCTGGCCAAGGCGGCGGCTGAACGGCACCGGGATGTGGCGGAGTTTGTCGAGCAGTGCCGAAACAGCAAGGTGGCGGAAGCGGAACTGGCCACCATGGAAAAGAAGGGCATCGACACCGGGTTCAAGGCCATTCACCCGCTGACTCAGGAAGAAGTACCTGTGTGGGTGGCCAACTTCGTGCTGATGGATTATGGCACGGGCGCACTGATGGCCGTTCCGGGCCATGATGACCGTGACCATGAGTTTGCCCTGAAGTACAAGCTGGCCATCAAGCAGGTGATAGCCCCCAATGACAGCCGCGACATCGACGTTCAGGAGAAAGCCTTTACCGAAAAAGGCGTGCTGGTGTCCTCCGGAAAATACAGTGGACTGACCAGCGAGGAAGCCTTCGACGAGATTGCGAAATACCTTGAAGATAATGGTATCGGCAAGCGCACGGTGAACTATCGCCTGCGGGACTGGGGTGTGTCACGTCAACGCTACTGGGGTGCTCCAATCCCAATGATGACACTTGACGACGGCACTGAAATGCCGGTGCCGGATGACCAGCTGCCGGTTCGCCTGCCGGAAGACGTCGAAATGGACGGCGTTCAGTCACCGATCAAGGCGGATCCGGAGTGGTGCAAAACCGAATACAACGGCCAGGCGGCTACTCTGGAGACCGACACTTTCGACACCTTCATGGAGTCGTCCTGGTATTACGCGCGCTTCTGCAGCCCGAATTACGACAAGGGCATGCTGGACCCGGCAGCGGCCAATTACTGGCTGCCGGTGGATCAATACATCGGTGGTATCGAGCACGCGATCCTGCATCTGTTGTACGCCCGTTTCTTCCACAAACTGCTGCGGGACGTTGGCCTGGTAAACAGCTCTGAGCCGTTCAACCGCCTGCTCTGTCAGGGGATGGTGCTGGCTGAGACTTACTATCGGGAAGATGAGTCCGGCAAAATTACCTGGATTGCCCCGGCCGATGTCACGGTCGAAAGGGACAACAAAGGACAAGTAGTGAAAGCGGTCTACAATGAGGACGGCCAGCCAGTTCAGATCGGCGGCGTCACCAAGATGTCCAAGTCCAAGAACAACGGCATCGACCCTCAGGCGATCATTGACCAGCATGGCGCCGACACCGTTCGTCTGTTCATGATGTTTGCTGCGCCACCAGAGCAGTCCCTGGAATGGTCTGACAGCGGCGTGGAAGGCGCACACCGCTTCCTCAAACGGCTGTGGCGTCTGGTCAATGAGCAGACCGCCGGTGGCCAGGTACCCGCCCTTGAGGCTGGCAGCCTGAACAGCGCCCAGAAGGATCTGCGCCGCAAGACCCACGAAACCATTGCCAAGGTCAGTGACGACATCAGTCGTCGCCTCACCTTCAACACCGCGATCGCCGCGGTGATGGAACTGCTGAACGAAGTCAGCCGACTGACAGACGACGAACCTCAGAGCCTCGCTGTTCGCCAGGAAGCGCTGGAAGTGGCGGTGCTGGTGCTGTCGCCCATCGTGCCACACATCAGCCATACGCTCTGGCAGGCCCTTGGCCATTCAGAACCCGTGGTTGATGCCGGCTGGCCGGTTGCCGATGAGAGCGCCATGGTCCGCAGTGAGATTGAAGTGGTGCTGCAGGTCAACGGCAAAGTGCGGGCAAAAGAGAGCGTGCCCGCAGACATCGGCAAGGCGGACCTGGAAAAACTGGCGCTGGAGAACGAAAACGTTATGCGCTTCACCGATGGCAAAACCGTGCGCAAAGTCATCGTTGTACCCGGAAAGCTGGTTAACGTGGTGGCTAACTGATATGCCCCTGGTGCCCTTCGTTCTGAAAGCCCTCAAGCTGCCGCTACTGGCAACGCTGGCAACCGCCATACTTGCCGGCTGCGGCTTTCAGTTACGGGGCACCTCACCGGTGCCGGCTTCACTGCAACCCCTGGCGGTTGACTGCCCCGACTCATTGCCTGGCCGCTTCTGCCAGTCGGTGCGAGATCAGCTCAGGCTAGGGGGCATTGATCTGCAAGATGCCTCATCCGCAGACTACGTGCTTCGGCTGAGAAGCTACCAGCAGGACCGCCGGGCGTCCGCCATCACCGCTCAGGCCGCCGCAGCAGAATACATACTGCGTCACCAGGTCACGATGGAGTTGCTGACCGCTGACCGGATCCCACTGATCGCCGCGACTGATCTGACCACGAGCGAGACCTATCGTTACGACGAAACCAATGTGCTGGCCAAGCAACGGGAAGAAGAGGAGCTGAGGCAACAGCTGGGAGACCGGCTTGCGCAACAGGTGCTCTTCAGGCTGGCACCGATGACCCGGGCCCGGATTGAGGCGGCCATCGCAGAGCACCAAGCAAGCCAGAAGCAAGCTGACGCGCCATGAAGACCCAGCCCGGCCAACTCCCGCAGTTACTCAAGAAAGGCCTGGCTCCGGTCTACCTGATTTCCGGAGACGAGCCCCTGCTGGTGCAGGAATGCTGTGATCTGATTCGAAAAACTGCCCGCGATGCCGGATATCAGGATCGCCTGACCTACCACGCCGACCATCACCTGGACTGGAATGCCGTTGCCGATGAATGCAATGCCATGTCGCTGTTTGCCGAGAAACGGCGCATCGAGATTCATTTACCAACGGGCAAGCTGGGTGATGGCCGAAAGGTACTTGAACAGGTTCTTCAGGCACCGCCTGAAGACATTATCCTGCTACTCATCAGCGCCAAGCTTGACGCCGCAGAAACCAAACGCAAGTGGTACAAGGCCCTCCAAGGCTGCGGTGTCCATGTACCGGTCTGGCCAGTTGAGCCCGACAAATTTGCCGGCTGGCTGCAGCAACGGGCCAGCGGACAAGGCCTGAGCCTTACCCGCGGGGCCCTTGGGATGCTCGCGGAGCGGCTTGAAGGCAATCTTCTGGCTGCCAGCCAGGAACTGGACCGGTTGGCGTTGCTGACGGCGGGTAAAACCATTGACGAAGAGACCATTGAGCAGGCGGTGCAGGACAGCGCCCGTTTCAACGGCTTCGAGTTGGTCACCGAGTTACTCGCCGGTAAAGCCGCCCATGCGGGAAAGATCATTGGAATTCTTCAGCAGGAAGGCGACAACCCGCTGGGTTTGTTGAGTGTGCTGGTGCGAGACCTGCACATCATCATCGAACTTAAAACCGCTTTGCCCCCGGGCGAAAGCCCGTCGGGATTCCTCAAGAAACGCGGGGTGTTCCAGCCCAGGCGTGCGTCTGCTATCCAGCAGGCAGCCCGGCGACTGACTATGCGCCAACTGCATCGCGCCATCAGTTTGTGCAACACCACAGACCGGTCCGCAAAGGGGTTTGATGACCTCACGCCGTGGCATCACCTTCGGGACCTGTCGGCAGTCCTTGCCGGCAGCCAACCGAACTGATCCAGGTCAATCCAATGCGAACCTGCGGAAAACCCTGACCCCCCTCTTGACAGTTTTTTACATTCCGGCGCATTGTAGACTCCTGAACTCATCAGGGAAGGAGAATCGCTATGAGCCTGCAAGACGAATTCAACAAACTGTCGGAAAAAATCAAGCAGTACCGTGACGAAGCCCGCGTGCAGCTGCACCTGGCCAAGGAAGATGTAAAAGATGAATGGGATGACCTGGAACAAGACTGGGATCGCTTCCGCCAGAAGTTGGACCAGGTCGTTCACGATGCGGAGAATGCGAGCCATGAGGCACGAGACACCGCTCGCAAGTGGGGTGAAGACCTCAAGACCCGCTATCAGGACATCCGCAACAAAATGAAATAGATTGTTAACGCGTTAACAATTTGCAACAGGAACGATCCGCACAGGGGCTTCTCTATTTGAGCCTCTGTGTCATACTTCACAGAAAAGAGTGAACACTCCGTCATACTTTTGTCAGGTTGTTCATTTTGCCATCAATCGCTCGTCGCGATGGCCACGGTATATGCCGTGCAATGTGAGGTATAACGGTCCTATGAAAAAAATAACGTTAGTTCCCATCACACTTATACTCGCCCTCTCAACCACTCTGGTGATCGGCCAGAATACCCGCTTCAGTGACCCGGAGACGGTCGTGAAAGATCAGTTCTGGGGCAATCTCTATGCGAACGGTGGAACGTCGTTTTTCTGTGACGCGCCGTTCACCAGCAAGGGGTTTGTGATGACGGATGGCTATGTCTATCCGCCGGCTGATATCCGCAGCGCGCTGAATTGCGGCACCACGAGCCAATGCAAGCAGAACAGTCAGTACCGTCAGATTACGTCGGATCTTCACAACATGGTGCCGGTTCGCTCGCGGGTAGAGATGAGGAGGCGGAATGCCCGCTATGAGAATCTGGGCGATGCAACGCGGGCAGATGATTGCGGCATTCGGGAGAGCGCACAATTCTTTGAGCCGCCGGAGCACGTGAAGGGGGATGTTGCCCGCACGATGGCCTATATGGTGGATACTTATGGACTTCCCTGGCTTGGGTCGACGTCGGTATTCCAGGAGTGGAATGAGCTGGATCCGCCGGATGATCGGGAGTTGGCGCGGCATCAGCGTATTGCCGAGATTCAGGGTAACGAGAATCCGTTTGTGGTTAATCCTGGGTTGATTAATCGGCTTTGAGGCCAACTTTGGTGCAGGCACCGGTCAGGGTATGGCTATCCAAAACACGCTGTGAATACATCCCTGTACGCTCTGCTCCGCCATCCATGGCTCCGCAAGGTTTTGGATAGCCATACCCTGACCGGCGCCCGAGCTCTTGTGATACGCTGCACAAGGTTTCGGAAGGGGCTACCCGAACCCCCCGCCCGAGCATTTCAGTTCGCTTCAAACAAAAAAGCAGGCCGCTTGGGCCTGCTTTTTTGCTATCTGAGGTAACGAAACCCGAATCAGATTTCGTTAGCCGCCAGAGCCATCATCGCATCGCTGCCACTGCGGATGCCTTCGGCCAGAGACACGGTCTTTGGCAGCAGGCGGTCGAAGTAGAAGCGGGCTGTTTTCAGCTTGCCGGTGTAGAAGCCGGAGGTATCGCCCTCGGCTTTCGGTGCGGCGGCTTTAACGGTTTTGGCCCACATGTACGCCAGGGCGGTGTAGCCAAACATGTCGAGGTAGTCGACAGCGGCGGCGCCGATGGCGTTGGGGTTGTCGCCGGCTTGTTTGATGACGTGTTCGGTAACGTCAGACAAGCGCTCCAGTGACGCAGCCAGCGGCTCCAGGTAAGGCTTCAGGGCTGCATCGCTGCTGTTTTCTTCGATAAAGTTCGCCACGTCCTGCACGAACAGTTCGTACAGTTTGCCTTGGCTGCCAACGACCTTACGGCCCATCAGGTCCATGGCCTGGATGCCATTGGTGCCTTCGTAGATCTGGGTGATGCGGCAGTCCCGTACCAGCTGCTCCTGGCCCCATTCGCGGATGAAGCCGTGGCCACCGAAGACCTGCTGGCCGATGATGGTGGTGTCCAGGCCGCGGTCGGTCAGGAAGGCTTTGGCGACGGGGGTCAGCAGGGCAACCATGCCTTCGGCGTGTTGGCGCTGCTCGTCGTTGTCGGAGTACTTGGAAATGTCCAGCCACTGGGCCACGTAGGTGGAGAATGCACGGCCACCCTCTACGTAGCTCTTCATGGTTAGCAGCATACGGCGCACGTCTGGGTGTACCAGGATCGGGTCAGCGGCTTTTTCGGGCTGCTGGGCACCGGTGGGAGCGCGGCTCTGGATGCGCTCGTTGGCGTATTCACGGGCGCTCTGCAGGGAGGCTTCGGCAGCGCCGATGCCCTGGATACCCACACCCAGGCGCTCGTAGTTCATCATGGTGAACATGGCGGCCAGGCCTTTGTTCTCTTCACCAACCAGCCAGCCTTTGGCGCCGTCGAAGTTCATCACACAGGTAGCGGAGGCCTTGATACCCATCTTTTTCTCGATGGAGCCACAGCTGAACTGGTTGCGCTCGCCCAGGGAACCATCGTCGTTCACCATGAACTTGGGTACCAGGAACAGGGAGATACCTTTCGGGCCCTTCGGCGCGTCCGGGAGCTTGGCCAGCACCAGATGGATGATGTTCTCAGCCATGTCGTGCTCGCCCCAGGTAATGAAGATCTTGGTGCCAGTCACGTTGAAGGAGCCATCGCCGTTCGGCTCGGCCTTGGTGCGGATAATGCCCAGGTCGGTACCGGCGTGGGGCTCGGTCAGGTCCATGGCGCCGGACCAGACACCGGAGTACATGTTGGGCAGGTATTTCTCTTTCAGCTCCTGGCTGCCGTGAGCGTCCAGGGCCAGGCAGGCACCGGCGGTCAGCATCGGAGCCAGGCCGAAGGCCATGTTGGCGCCCTGCATCATTTCTTCAAACTGGGCCACCAGTGTTTTTGGCATGCCCATACCGCCAAAATCGGGGTTGCCGCCAAGGCCGTTCCAGCCACCTTCCACGATGGTCTGGTAGGCTTCTTTGAAACCTTCCGGAGTGGAAACTTCGCCTTCGTTCCACTTACAGCCCTGCTCGTCCGCCTCGCGGTTCAGGGGCGCCAACACGCCACTGGTGATCTTGCCCGCTTCTTCAAGAATGGCGTCAGCGGTGTCGGGGTCTACGTTTTCTGCAATCTTTGGCAGTGACGCCCACAGGGAGGGTGCGTCAAACACTTCGTTCAGAACGAAACGCATGTCACGAAGGGGTGCCTGATAATCAGCCATGTAAAACTCTCCAGAAATTCAGTCAGTCACTTGGGGGACATGAAAAACGCCTTCTCGATGAAGGTCTGATAATCCCCCGCTCGGCTATGTGTCCGAAACAAGGTTGTTGTTCTATGGCGCGCTATTCTACCTCAAAACACGCCCGGGACTCATGAAAAAAGCCCGCCTCCGGACGGAGAACGGGCTTTTCCTGTGCCATCAACCAGATAGCAACCCCGCCTTAGATAGCGAAGGCTTCTTCCGGCATATCCAGCAGGCTGTCAGAGCCGGCCAGCATGGTTTCTGCGTGGGTCTTGGTGCGCGGCAGCAGACGCTTGAAGTAGAAGCGTGCAGACTGCACCTTGGCGTTGTAGAACATCTCTTCGGAGGTGCCATCAGCCATCTTGTCCAGTGCCACTTTGGCCATACGGGCCCACAGGTAGGCGAATACCGCGTAACCGGAGTACATCAGGTAGTCCACCGCAGCGGCACCGACTTCTTCACGGTTCTTCATGGCGGTCATACCAACCTTCATGGTCAGGTCGCCCCACTCTTTGTTGATCGCAGCCAGCGGCTCGATAAACTCTTTCAGCTGCTCGTTGTCGGCGTTCTCTTTGCAGAATACGTGAACCTGCTTGGTGAACACTTTCAGAGCTTCACCCTGGGTCATCAGGACCTTACGGCCCAGCAGATCCAGCGCCTGGATACCGGTGGTACCCTCGTAGATCATACCGATGCGGGAGTCACGTACGTTCTGCTCCATGCCCCACTCAGTGATGAAACCGTGGCCACCGAATACCTGCATACCCAGGTTGGCAGACTCGTAACCGATTTCAGTCAGGAACGCCTTGGCGATCGGAGTCAGGAAGCCCAGCAGCGCGTCGGCGTGCTTGCGCTCTTCTTCGGTCTTGCCACTGTGGACCACGTCCACTTGCTGACCCGCCAGGTAGATCAGGGCACGGGCGCCTTCAGCGACAACCTTCTGGGTCAGCAGCATGCGGCGCACGTCCGGGTGCACGATGATCGGATCAGCGATGCCGTCCGGGTTCTTCGGGCCGCTCAGGGAGCGCATGGCCAGACGGTCTTTGGCGTAGGCCAGGGAACCCTGGAAGCCCAGCTCAGCGGCCCCCAGACCCTGGATAGCGGTACCGATACGGGCGGTATTCATGAAGGTGAACATGCAGTTCAGACCCTTGTTCTCAGGCCCGATCAGCCAACCCTTGGCGCCGTCAAAGTTCATGACGCAGGTGGCGTTACCGTGGATACCCATCTTGTGCTCCAGGGAACCACAGGATACCGCGTTGCGCTCGCCGGCAGAGCCGTCTTCGTTTGGCAGCTGCTTGGGCACGATGAACAGGGAGATGCCCTTGGTGCCTTCCGGTGCGCCCGGCAGACGTGCCAGTACGATATGGACGATGTTCTCGGCCATGTCGTGCTCGCCGGCAGAGATGAAGATCTTGGTGCCAGTGATGCTGTAGGTACCGTCAGCGTTCGGCTCGGCCTTGGTACGCAGGGTGCCCAGGTCCGAACCACAGTGCGGCTCGGTCAGACACATGGTGCCGGTCCACTCGCCACTGATCAGTTTGGTCAGGTAGGTCTGCTTCTGCTCTTCGGTGCCGTGGGCTTCGATGGTATTGGTAGCGCCGTGGCTCAGGCCCGGGTACATACCCCAGGACCAGTTGGAGGTGCCAACCATTTCACTGATGACCAGGCCGATGGAGTGAGGCAGGCCCTGGCCACCGTAGTTGGGGTCGGCAGTCATGGACGGCCAGCCACCTTCAACGTACTGCTGGTAAGCCTCTTTGAAGCCAGTCGGCGTCTTTACGCCGTCTTCGCTCCAGGTACAGCCTTCCTGGTCACCCACCTGGTTCAGCGGAGACAATACCTGCTCACAGAACTTTGCACCTTCCTGGATGATGGCATCGACCATATCCGGAGTTGCATCTTCGGCACCTTCCAGATTGGCGTAGTGCTGCTCACTGTTCAGCAGCTCGTTCATTACGAATTTGATATCACGCAGGGGCGCTTTGTACTCAGGCATGGAATCCACCTCGGTTTTCGGACTCGGCTGAAACAGATAACAGCCTTGGGCCTTGGGTTTGCTCAGACACTGCGACGCATCGCATCACAGCCTTAATTAAACACTTGTTTGAAACATACGTTTTGCGACACAGAATTGTCAATAGCCTTGACTAAAATTTGTGTTGCATTGTGTGTTCGCCAAGGCGGAAAACACCGGCAAGATAATGATTGGGGAACCGCCGGAGCTGGCGGGCTGAGAGATGGAACAGGCGAGCAATTCAGGCAAATATGGACGTTGGTTCGCCGAACACACTGTCGGCACCCTGCATGGCGGAAACGCTGCGGTAGGTTTCATTGGCCTGGCGGGCATTGCCGGGCTGGCCTTGGGCTGGTTCGTCCCGAGCCGTTCCGACACCCGGCGCTGGCTCACGCTCGCCTTCGCCCGCCGCCAGTTCAGACTGCGCCTGCAACATGGTCTGCATGGCTTGGGCCGCGACAGCCCGATCCTGCGCTGAGGGTTGCGCCGGGGCCATAGCAGCCGCGCGTACCACGCGCATTTTTTCGATGGTCGCCTGCGGATCGCCGGCAACCGGAGACACATCGATGGGGACTTCACCGCCCACGGCGTACTGGGCGCCATCGGGGCCGCGCTGATAGGTGAACGACATGGCTCCGGCGTATTGACCGCCAACCGCCTGGTGCGCGGCCTCATGGGCCCGCACCTCCCGGTCCCTGGCCTTGAGTTCGCTTAACTCCTTGAGCTCAGCGTCTGTCAGGCCCTGTGGATTGGCCCGGGCACCCGATTCCGGATCGGTGGACCGATTGGCAGTTCGGCCCTCTGGCGATTGCTCCACGCCCCGCGAAGAATCATCAGCGTCGGTCGCAAAGCCTTCACCTGGCGTGACAGGGGACGACCCACTCGACGGAATACTGTTGGCCGCTGGGGCGGCACTGGCAACCGTCGGGTAGGCAGGAGGAATGGAAGAGAGAATATTCATGGCTCAACGGCCGGGATCAGGCACGGATATCCAGGAGCGTTCCCAGAGTTTCGTCGGCGGTCTTCACAACCTGCGCAGACGCCTGAACACTGCGCTCGTAGAGCGTCATTTCAATCAGTGGCTCAGCCAGATTACCCGAACCCTCAGCAGAACCCTGAGGGCCGTCAACACCGCCACGGGCAATCTTCCGGGCCGCATTTTCCATACCCGCCATGCCATCCTGGATACCTTGAATACCAAGAGAAAGGGTGTTGTTGATCATGTCTAGGCCACCTATGACAACAGATTGACTTATTTACTCACAAATCTGGTCAAATTTCAATCAACGGGCGAATATTCAGGAATCTTGCCAGGACTTCCGGCAACTGATCAGCCGGAGTGCCATCCAACCACGGCAAAACACCCAGGCATGGTGCTCCGAGGTGCGTTGTCAAATAGTTAAGGGTGTCCTGCTCACAGCTCATGACTTCCTCTTCGGGATGATTGGCTACCCAGCCTGCCACGAACAGACCATCGGCCCTGATGGCCTCCGCGGTGAGCATGGCGTGGTTGATACAACCAAGTTTCAGGGGCACGACCATTACCACATCCAGCCCCAGCTCCCGCGGCACCGCTGCGTAGGTTTCCCGATCGTTGAGGGGAACCCGCCAACCACCAGCACCCTCAATCAGCATCAGGTCGGCGGGTCGAATCTGCAGGCCACGGCAAAAGCCCACAAGGCGCTGGGCCGTGATGTTCTTGCCCGCCTGTTGCGCCGCAACGTGGGGGGCAATGGCCGGCTCCAGTGCGATGGGGTTGAGGGCATCGTAGGGAAGCTCTTCGGTAATGGCCGCCTGCAGCATCAGGGCGTCTTCATTACGCAGTCCATCCGGGGTCTGCTCGCACCCTGACGCTATGGGTTTCATCGCCAGCGTGCGTTTACCCAGCTGTCGGGCAGCCTCCAGAATGGCAGCAGCAGCGATGGTTTTGCCCACGCCGGTGTCGGTGCCTGTTACGAAATAGGTTTTCTTTGCCATTTTACGGGGTTCCTGCTGCATCTGTTTGGGGTGCCAGGTGAGGGTGTGATGCGTCTTTCCTAACCGACACTTTGGTGCTTGGCTGAGGGTGTGGGTACGGCTTTCCGGGACACGCTCAAGACTTCCATGTGCGCTTAGCTTTCGCCATCCATGGCGAAAGATAGTCCCGGAAAGCCGCACCCACACCCTCACCTCAAACTTTTGTGTTTGCCGTCTTAATCTTGTCCCGTTTCTTTCCTTTCTAACGAGAGGTTTTAGTCCAGTACAGCCAGCCTGCGTGATAGCTGGCGACGACCAGGCCGTCTTCCGTGCTCGGATAAGCAGCACACATCGCCTTGAATCGTCCCGGGGCGGTGATGGTTCTGCGGCGCTCTTCGCCTTTGAACACGGCGCCGAGGTGTTTGAGTTCCCGGTTCAGGGCCATGGGGGAATCATATGGTAAAGCCAGGGTTGCCGTCTCCAATGTAGATCCGGGGAGCTGCTGGCCAGTCAATCGCTTCCAGTCCGCATGGTGGGTAAAACGGTTAACGTGGGGCTGGCCGGGGTCGGCGTAGGCCCAGGCTTGCTTGAGTTCTTCCAGGGTGCCTTCCAGCAAGGTGGAGATGGCGAGGATGCCGCCGGGTTTGAGGATTCTTTGGCATTCGGCCAGGACGAGTTCCGGGCGGGTGCTCCACTGGACCATCAGGTTGCTGAAGATCAGGTCGGTGCTATTGTCTGGCACCGGGAGCTGTTCGGCGTCTGCATTGAGCCAGCGGATGGTCTCGGAGCTGCTGGCTTTAGCCTGTTCCAGCATGCCGGGAGCCAGGTCTGCGCCGGTGATGGCAGCGTTCGGGTATTGGCTTGCCAGTTTGCGGGTGAACCAGCCGGTACCACAGCCGAGATCCAGGATAGTTGTCGGCTTCAGGTTCTCCGGTAGGTGGGCGAGCATGGTGTCGCCCATGGTTTTTTGCAGGCGAGAGGCACTGTCGTAGGTCTGACTGGCGCCGCCGAACCCCCGGGCAATACAGGCTTTACTGCCGGTTCCACCTTCGGCACGGGTTATTGCCGTCAGATCGCTGTAGGCGCTCATACCGCAACAGACTCCTGAGCGGCCTGCTCCGGTAACAGGGAATGGCACTGAGCCAACGCTTGCAACAACCGATCAAGCTGTTCTTCAGAATGCGCGGCGCTCAGGGTTACCCGCAACCGTGCTTCGCCCTCCGGAACCGTGGGCGGGCGAATGGCAGTGACCAGTATGCCCTGCTCCTCCAGCGCCCGGCTCAATGCCAAAGCTGCATGGTTATCCCCCACCATAATGGGCTGGATGGGCGTGAGCGATGGCATCAGCTGATAGCCCAGCTGCTGCGCCCCGGAACGGAACCGGGCAATCAGTGCCTGCAAATGGGAGCGGCGCGCATCATCCTGTTCGATCAGATCAATACTGGCACAGCTTGCCAGCGCCACCGCCGGCGGCATGGCAGTCGTGTAAATATACGTTCGAGCCTTCTGTACCAGATAATCCATCAGTACCTCCGGCCCGGCCACAAACGCACCACTGGTGCCCACCGCCTTGCCAAGAGTACCAATCAAAACCGGCACCTCATCCTCCGACAACCCGGCCTCCAGCACACTGCCCCGCCCCTGGGGACCAAGCACGCCAATACCGTGTGCATCATCCACCACCAACAGGGCATCGTGGGCCTTACACACCCGGGCAAGTTCCTTCAGCGGCGCGATATCACCGTCCATACTGAACACACCATCGGTCACCACCAGCTTGTGCCCCGACGTCTCAGCCAGCATCCGCTCCAAGGCTGCGACATCCCCGTGCCCATAACGCCGAACCCGAGCCCGGCTGAGGATGCAGCCATCAATAATCGACGCATGATTCAAACGGTCAGAAAAAATTGTATCCCCACGCCCTGCGAGTGCAGAAATCACACCCATGTTCGCCATGTAACCGGTGGAAAAAAACAACGCCGAACTACGCCGGGTAAACGCCGCCAGCCGCTGCTCCAGCTGATGATGGGCATCATGGTGACCACACACCAGGTGCGATGCTGCACCACCCAACCCGGTCTCGGCCAACGCGTCCCGCAGCGCGGCAACATTGCCAGAGTGATTAGCCAGCCCAAGATAATCGTTGCTACAGAACGACAACAGTTCCGCCCCGTCCGCCACCAGCTCCGGCTTCTGCGGCCCGGAAACCAGGCGACGGGACCGGTACAAACCGTCCCGTTTACGCTGTTCAATCTCCAGGGCGAAATCACGCATAGAAAAAGTACCTAAATCAGCTGCTGTTGTACGGAATCCACGAACGGCGTTTGGCGTGAAGGTCGGGTAAGGCTTTCCGGAACTATAAAGGGCCAGGGATGGCCCGTCCTAAGCGCACATGGACGTCTTGAGCGTGTTTCGGAAAGCCTTGCCCGACCTTCACCCGCACCGCACAGAACGCCCAAAACCAGAAACCTCAGGCAGACTCCCGAGTAGCGTCATAAAACATATGCCGCGTGGCCTCATACTCCACCGCCTCGGCCAGCGCCTCAGCCTCCTGCTCCTCGGTAGCACACTGCTCCCGCTGCTCCGGCCGAATCCCCAGCTTGCGGAACAACTGCATATCCGCATCCGCCTCAGGATTGGACGTGGTCAGCAGCTTCTCGCCGTAGAAAATGGAGTTGGCACCGGCCATAAAACACAACGACTGCATCTGCTCATTCATCTGCTCGCGACCCGCAGACAAACGAACGTGGGACGCCGGCATCATAATCCGCGCCACCGCAATCATCCGGATAAAATCAAACGGCTCCAGGTCCTCCACATCCTCCAGCGGCGTACCCTTTACCTTCACCAGCATATTCACCGGCACACTCTCCGGGTGCTGCGGCAGATTCGCCAGCTGAACCAGCAAACCAACGCGGTCATCTTCGTCTTCACCCATACCCATGATGCCGCCACAGCAGACCTTCATGCCGGCCTTGCGGACGTTATCCAGGGTATCCAGGCGGTCCTGATAGGTGCGGGTTGTGATGATGTGGTTGTAATACTTCTCCGACGTATCCAGGTTGTGGTTATAGTAATCCAACCCGGCGTCGGCCAGCTCGCGTGCTTCTTCTTCCTTCAGCATGCCCAGGGTCATACAGGTTTCCATGCCCAGGGATTTGACCTGCTTTACCATATCGAGGACATAAGGCATGTCTTTTTTGGACGGACTGCGCCAGGCCGCCCCCATACAGAACCGGGAAGCCCCTTTCTGCTTCGCCGCCCGGGCTTCCGCCACCACCTTCTCAATCTCCAGCAGCTTTTCCTTCTCCAGCCCGGTGTTGTAATGGCCACTCTGGGGGCAATACTTGCAGTCTTCCGGGCAGGCGCCCGTCTTGATGCTCAACAGGGTGCTGACCTGCACTTCGTTTGGGTCAAAGTGCTCGCGGTGCACGGTCTGGGCCCGGAATAGCAAATCGTTGAACGGCAGATTGAAAAGATCCCGGGCTTCCTGAAGTGTCCAGTCGTGACGCAGTGCTGTGGCGGTCATGGCAAAGTCCTGTTAACCTTTGCAAGGTTTTTGGTTTACGGATAAACCGAGATGATAAACGGACTGAAACCGCTGTCAACCTTCATTGAACGAAAGGTTAACAGCGTGCAGAGTAGTGGCCGCTGTGTCAGTTGCCTGTCGCCCCAGGCACACCATGGGCTATGCACCGGCTGCCGTGAAGACCTGCCGGCCAACCGCTGGCACTGCCACAGTTGCGCCCTGCCCCTGGCCTTTGCCACACCGGGCATGCGGTGCGGCGAATGCCAGACACTGACTCCGCCCTTTTCCCGATCACTGATTCCCTGGCGCTACCAGTATCCGGTGGATGGCATGATTGGCCGCTACAAGTATCAGGGCCACCGTAAATTCGCCCGCCCGCTGTTAACCGGTTTCGCCAGCTTTCTGGAACAGAACCTTGAGTCGGAGCAGAAACCGGATGTTCTGATTCCCGCCCCGATGCACTGGCTCAGGCGCTGGCAACGGGGTTTTAACCAGGCCCAGGACATTGCCGAGTTTGTTGGCGCCCGGCTGGACATTCCGGTCGCGGCCGGGGTGGTGCGCCGGTCGCGGCGGGTGAAGGCTCAGCGGAGTCTGAACAGGGCTGCGCGACTGCAGAATCTGCGGGATGTGTTTGAGGTGCGCGGAGCGGTGCCGGAGCGGGTGGCGATTGTTGATGATGTGGTTACCACGGGGGCTACGGTCAGGGTTCTTGCTTCTGCGTTGAAGGAAGCGGGGGCTGGCGACATTCAGGTTTGGGCTTTGGCTCGGACTCCCGGGTAAGCGCTTTTCGGGGGTTCCGGGAATTTGGTTGGGCATTCTTGTGCTGGAGTCAGCGGCACTCAGGTAGCCTTTTACGGGACACGCTCAAGGCTTCCTGCTCGCTTAGGACGGGCCATCCAGCACTAGCTCCACCTGTTCCGCTATTGCCAGGCAGGACGTCAGTCCCGGTGATTCAATTCCAAACAGGTTAACCAGGCCGGGCAGTCCGTGTTGTGCCGGGCCGCCTATGCGGAAGTCGAAGAAATCGCCACCGGGGCCTGTCAGCTTCGGGCGAATACCGGCATAGGCCGGTTGAAGGCGGTCTGCATCCAGGCCTGGCCACCATTGCCGGATGCCTTCGGCGAAGACGTGAACCCGGTCAGAACTCACCGTGTAGTCTTCCTCGGCAACCCATTCCACATCAGGGCCAAAGCGGGCCTGGTTGGCGAGATCCAGGGTGAGGTGGACGCCGAGGCCGCCGGGTTCGGGCAAGGGGTAGATCAGGGTGTTGAAGGGGTGTTTGCCGACATAGCTGAAATAAACACCCCGGGCCAGCCACTGTTCCGGGCGAGCGGTTTCAGGTAGGCCCTGCCAGTGGAGGGCAAGCCGGGGGGCGCCCAAGCCGGCGGCGTTGATTACCTCAGAAGCCTCAAGTTTTACACGCTGGTTGCCACCCAGGGTCAGGGTATGCTTCCGGCCGTCGGATTCAGCAGCCAGCACCGGGCTGTTCAACACCAGTTGTCCGCCAGCATCCTCCAGCTCCCCTAACAGCGATAGCATCAGGCCGTGGCTGTCGATAATTCCGGTTTCCGGGGACCATAGACCGGCCCGGGCGTTGATGGCGGGAATGCCTCGGGTGATGTCTGCGCCGTCGTGAAGCTGCAACTCGACGCCATTGCCCGCCGCCTGTGCCTG
The DNA here is from genome assembly GCF_001447155.2 of Marinobacter sp. LQ44. Lineage (NCBI taxonomy): Bacteria > Pseudomonadati > Pseudomonadota > Gammaproteobacteria > Pseudomonadales > Marinobacteraceae > Marinobacter > Marinobacter sp. LQ44. Next base: position 1,092,048 of record NZ_CP014754.1, read on the forward strand.
GATGCCGGCAAGGCGGTCGGCCTGGGCGAGGTTGGTTGCGATGATCCATTTGCCGCATCTGCGGTGGCCAACTTTGCGGCTGGTACAGTAGTCATACAACAGCTCACGGCCCCGAACGCAACAGCGGGCTTTCCGGGAGCCTTGGGGGTAGTAGATTCCGGCGTGGATAACCTCGCTGTTGCGGGATGAGATACCCTCACCAAAACGGGAGGCTGCCTCCAGCACCAGAACCTCCCGGCCGGTCAAAGCCAGTTGCCGGGCAATGGCTAGGCCGACCACGCCGGCACCAATGACCACCGTCTGTACGCTAAAACGTTCTTCGCTCACGATTTCTGACCATTTATCAATATCAAACGAGGAAATTACCGCAGATAACCGCTGACTGCATTACCTCTAACCCCAGAACCGTTATACTTCATCCTACGGGTACCAGGACGCACGGAGCAGGGATTATGTCAGACAGGAAGCAGTTCATTACGGTTATGGTGGTTGCCGCGCTGTTCGTTAGCTGGATTGGCTGGCGAGGGTTTGAGGTTATCAGCCTGAACGATCAATTGATGGCCGATAAAACCGTGGCCAGTTACCCATACCAGCACAGGGTGCTCCGGGTGGAAGGGGATACGGCGGTGATCAGCTCGCTGCGCTCCCACTCGGTCTCGACTCAGCAGGCATTGTCTGCGGTGTTCCCGAGCATGCGTCATCTGGCGGACACCCACCGGGACTGGCAAAGGGCGGAGCGTGAGTTGGCGCAGGTCCAGGCCCGGGCCGGCGATATTATTCTGGCAACCTCGGGCGTCAATCGTGTTCGCTGGGAACTGGACGAAAACTGGTATCATCTGCAATCCATGAAATCCCGATACAACACGGCCTTCTGAATTTTATGCAACATGAGCCTCCGGAACTGACAACGTCCACACATCCCTACGATCAACTCACCCCGGAAGTGATCCTGGACGCGCTCGAGGAAGCAGGCTTTGCCGTCAGCGGCCGGCTGTTCGCCCTGAACAGTTACGAGAACCGGGTATATCAGATCGGCCTGGATGATGGCCCGCCGGTGATTGCCAAGTTCTATCGCCCGGGTCGCTGGAGCGAAGCCGCGATCCGGGAGGAGCATGAATTCTCGCTGGACTTGCAACAAGCCGACATTCCGGTGGTCGCGCCGATGGTCATGCCCGGGGGCGATACCCTGGGCCAGCATCAGGCATTTCTGTTTGCGGTGTTCCCCCAGCGCGGCGGGCAGGCACCAGACACCAGCGTCACAGACACGCTGTACCGACTGGGCCAGTGGCTCGGGCAGATACATAACCTTGGGGCGCTGAAATCCTTCAACCACCGGCCGGGGTTTGACCTGATCCAAGGGCTGGAAGAGCACAATGCGCTGCTGGTCAACGGAGGCTGGGTGCCGGACGACCTGCGCCCTGCCTGGGGCAGCCTGATCCCGGATCTGATTGCCGGCTGCCGCCAGCGAATGGCGGACGCGGGAACCGTTGATACCCTGCGAATTCACGGCGACTGCCATGCCGGCAACATTCTGTGCCGGGACGAATCCATGCTGTTTGTAGACCTGGATGACTGCCGCACAGGGCCGGCCGTGCAGGACATGTGGCTGCTGCTTAACGGCGAAGCCTCCGAACGCGGGGCGCAACTCGGCGAGTTGATTGAAGGCTATGAGATGTTCCGGGACTTTAACCGCCGGGAACGCCATCTGATTGAGCCCCTGCGGTGTTATCGGCAAATCGCCCATTGCGCCTGGCTTGCCCGGCGCTGGGAAGATCCGGCCTTTCCACGGTTCTTCCCCTGGTTTGCCCAACCCAGATTCTGGTCAGACCAGATCCTGGCCCTGCGCGAACAACTTTCCGCACTTCAGGAACCAGCCATCAGCCTGCCCGGGCAATTCTGATCATCATTCAACGAGGTACTCATGAGCGATAACGACGAAGCCCGTTATACCGTCCGCAGCCTTATTGTGACCGGCATAGCCGCCATCATCGGCACCGTCCTGGTGCTGGAGGCCACCGGCCGCATTGATCATACTGAACACAAGGACCATGTGCCGGTCGGCGACTTCAAGGCGATTCATATCCAGCCCGGCGACAGCTTCCGGATGTCCAGAAAGTCCTCTGAGCTGCACGCTGTGTGCGAGAACGGCTACCTTGCCATCGCCGCCGATGTCGATCCATCCTTTCGGGGTATCCTGGTAGATTACAAGAACCGGGGTGTACGCTGCCAGCGGCCCTCTCCCACGGACCTGGCCCCGGCCACAGGTTCTGAAGAGGACGGCGATGAGTAAGGGCAAATCCGGGGCACCCGAGCAGCTGACCGACCGCCTGTTCGCTACCGAACGCAACCCCGAGGATTTCCGGTTTGACGCTTCGGTGGCCAGGGTCTTTCCCGACATGATTCGCCGTTCAGTGCCCGGCTACACCACCATCATCCCGATGATCGAGGTGATCACCGAGCAGTACGCACAACCGGGCTCTCATTGCTATGATCTGGGTTGCTCGCTCGGCGCTTCCACCCTGGCCATGCGCCACGGCATTGCCCACCGGGACTGCACCCTGGTGGGTGTCGACAGCTCCAGCGCCATGATTGAGCGTTGCGAGCACTATATCGCGCTGGATGACCACGAACTGCCGGTTACCCTGCGCTGCGAGGATATTCTGGAAACAGAACTGAGCCGAGCCTCGGTAACCACATTGAACTTTACCCTGCAGTTCGTGCCGCCTGGCCAGCGGCTGGCCCTGCTTACCCGGATTGCCAAGGCAACCCTGCCAGGCGGCGCCCTGATCCTGTCTGAAAAAATTCGCTTTGAATCGGAAACCGAGCAGGATATCCAGACGCGGCTGCACCACGAGTTCAAGCGCGCCAACGGCTACTCCGACCTGGAAATAAGCCAGAAGCGGGCCGCCATCGAAAAGGTACTGATACCGGAAACCCTGGCCGCCCACCGTGACCGGCTGATTCAGGCTGGCTTTGATCAGGTACTGGTGTGGTACCAATGCTTCAACTTTGTTTCCATACTGGCCCTCAAGAACCGTTGATCCCAGGACATAACCGACCCCATGGCACTTTTCGACTGGCGAGCGCACTTTCTCCCGTTCATCGACTCCTTGCAACAAACCGGGCATGAGCCCTGGGCAGAGCGGCTTACCCGCCAACTGATTGCCCGGTTTGAAGACAATCCCCACGGCGACCTGCCCCGCTGGCAAAGCGCACTGGATCGGTTACCCGAGGTGCCCGGCGTTACCTCTGACCTGAACCGTTCCGCCATTACCCTGTCGGCGCCCGCCCCACTGACCCAGGCGCAGAGCGAAAGTCTCGAACAAGGCCTGCGGGGCCTGATACCCTGGCGCAAAGGCCCATTCGAGTTCTTCGGCACCCATATAGACACCGAATGGCGATCAGACTGGAAATGGGATCGGGTTGCACCTCACCTGTCAGACCTCAGGGGCAGAACCATTCTCGACGTTGGCTGCGGCTCCGGCTACCACTGTTGGCGCATGGCGGGGGCTGGCGCCGGGCGAGTGGTGGGTATCGACCCGGGCCTGTTGTTCATGTTCCAGTTTCTGGCGGTCAAGGGCTACCTGGGCGAGGTGCCGGTGGACCTGCTGCCGGTGCGCATGGAAGATTTACCGGACAACCTGCAGATGTTCGACACCACGTTTTCCATGGGCGTTCTGTACCACCGTCGATCACCTCTGGACCACCTTCTGGAACTCAAGGGCACGCTCCGCCGGGGTGGCGAATTGGTGCTGGAAACCCTGGTGGTGGATGGACCGGAAGGTTTCAGCCTGATGCCGGAAGATCGTTACGGCCAGATGCGCAATGTCTGGTTCCTGCCCAGCTGCCCCACCCTCCTGCGCTGGCTGGACAGGACCGGGTTCCGAAACGCCCGGGTGGTGGATGTCAGCGACACCACCACCGAGGAACAACGGCAGACGGACTGGATGCGTTTCAACTCTCTGGCCGATTTTCTCGACCCAAATGATTCGAGCAAAACCATCGAAGGCTATCCGGGACCCAAGCGCGCAACCATCATCGCCGAGAAGCCCTGACGTAATACCCGAACATAAAAAAACCGCCTGAGGCGTGACAGCCAAAGGCGGTTTTTTGTTCTTCGAGCTTACTCTCCGAACGGATGGCGCAGAGTAATGGTCTCCACCCGGTCTGGGCCAGTGGAGATAATATCGATCGGCGCTTCAATCTGCTCCTCCAGGAAGCGGATGTAGGCCCTGGCATTCTCTGGCAGCTGGTCAACGGTGGTCAGGCCTACCGTGCTCTCGCTCCAGCCCGGCAGCTCCTCATACACCGGTTCAATATCCTTGTAGCTATCGCAACCAATGGGCGGGCGGGTAATCTCACCATTCGGTGTCTTGTAGCCAACGCACACCTTCACCGTTTCCAGGCCGTCCAGCACGTCCAGCTTGGTCAGGCAGATGCCAGACACGCTGTTGATCTGAATGGCGTGGCGCAGGGCCACCGCATCAAACCAGCCACAACGGCGGGAACGGCCCGTGGTGGTACCAACTTCGTTACCTTTTACCGCCAGGTGCTGGCCCATGTCGTCAAACAACTCGGTCGGGAAAGGACCGGAGCCAACACGAGTGGTGTAGGCCTTGGTAATGCCCAGCACGTAATCCAGGAACATCGGGCCAAAACCGGAGCCCGTGGCGGTGCCGCCAGCGGTGGTGTTGGACGAGGTAACGTACGGGTAGGTACCCAGATCGATATCCAGCAGAGAGCCCTGAGCACCTTCGAACAGGATGTTCTCGCCGCGCTTACGGTAGTCGTGCAGAATGTCGGTGACATCTGCAGACATGGGCAGGATTTCCTCACCCATCTGCTTCAATTCGGCCAGGGCCGCATCGATGTTTTCCGCCTCTTCCTTGAAATACTCGGTCAGCACGAAGTTGTGGTAAGACATGATTTCCCGCAGCTTCACTTCGAAGTCTGCCAGATTGCACAGATCGCCCAGACGCACGCCACGGCGTGACACCTTGTCTTCGTACGCAGGACCAATACCACGGCCAGTGGTGCCAATCTTTTCGTTACCCTTGGCGCGCTCGCGGGCCTGATCGATACGCACGTGGGTACGCAGGATGATCGGGCAGGCCAGGCTGATCTTCAGGCGATCGCGCACGGCCACACCGTTGGCTTCCAGCTCTCGGACTTCTTTCAGCAGGGCCTCCGGTGACAACACCACGCCATTGCCGATCAGGCACTGGACATTCTTCCTGAGAATACCGGAAGGGATCAGGTGCAGCGCTGTTTTCTTGCCCTCGATCACCAGTGTGTGTCCGGCATTATGGCCACCCTGAAAGCGCACCACCGCAGCTACTTTGTCTGTCAGCAGGTCAACAATCTTGCCCTTGCCTTCATCACCCCATTGGGTGCCCAGCACAACAACGTTTTTACCCATGATTCTCTCTCAATTCAGACGAGCCCAAGGCTCAAGTCCTGCACATTAATCCAGTTAAACCGACACCTGGCGACTCAGGCCAGTGCCTCGACAACCCACTTACCATCCTTTTTGACCAACTGACGATCACAGCCACGCTCGGCTGGATTGGTGTCAGTGTCATCGGGCAAGGCCCGTACCACCGTTTCCGTCATTCTCAGGCCGGAGATCACACCTTCAAGGGCTGAATCCGTCTCCGCAGGTGCCCAGATGGCACCAGACCTTTTGGACGGACGTTCCCCCAGTGACACCAGGGCCCGGATATCGAGACTGAAACCTGTGGCAGGGCGAGCCCGGCCAAAATCACTGCCGATGGCATCGTAACGGCCGCCTTTACCCACCGCATCACCATGGCCGGGCACATAGGCCGCGAACACCAGCCCGGTGTGGTAGTTGTAGCCACGCAGTTCGCAGAAATCGAAGCCAAGGCTGACTTCCGGATAATCCCGGGCCAGCATCTCTGCCACCCGCCCCAACTGATCCAGGGCCGCATCCAGGACGGTCGAGGCGCCACTGAGAATCGAGCGAGCCTCATCAAGTGCTTCCACGCCCCCGCTGACCCGGGCAAGCTCACGCAGGCGTGCCCCCCCAGAACCGGCAGGGCAATCGCCCAGGAGCGCATCCAGCTCAGGCACCGATTTGCGCGCCATGGCATCGAAGACGGCCGCTTCGGTGTCCCGATCAAAGCCGGCCTCGGTGATCAGGCTCTCGTAAATCGATACATGGGCCAGATCCATATGCACACGGCGCAGGCCCGCAACCCGGAGCGCTTCCAGCATCAGACTGATCACTTCAAGATCGGCGGCTTCCGAGGCACTGCCAAACAACTCGCAACCGGCCTGGATCGGCGTTCGGCCGGTCAGCATATGGCGCGGACGGGTGTGCAAGACATGGCCGGCATAACAAAGCCGGGTGATGCCTTCGTGCCCCAGGGTATGGGCATCGATGCGCGCCGCCTGTGGCGTCATGTCGGCGCGCACGCCCATCATGCGACCGGTCAACTGGTCGGTGAGCTTGAAGGTTTGAAGCTCCAGGTCGTGGCCCGTACCGGTAAAGAGGGATTCAAGGTATTCAATGAGCGGCGGGATAACCAGCTGGTAACCCCAGCGCTGGCAGGTATCCATTACATCCCGTCGCAGGGATTCGATCTGTCCGGCCAGCGGCGGCAAAATGTCTTCCACCCCGTCAGGCAGTAACCAGCGATCAGATACAGTCATGAGATTCTGTTGTCCGTTTTTCCCGCGCCGGCAAAACACTCCGGGGGAATGACTCAGGATTTAGGATGCTAGGGGCTGAAAACCCAAAGCAAAACCGGCGAAATTCTACACCGTTGGCAGACACAAAAAAACCGGAATACCGAGGTATTCCGGTTTTTTGATCTTCAGAGCCGATCAGTTGGCGCCCATCGGGTCCTTCAGGAAGCGCATGAATGCGCTGTCGGAATCGATCACCATGATGTCATCCTTGCCCGAGAAGGTTCTCTGGTAGGCCTGCAGACTGCGGTAGAAACTGTAAAATTCCTCGTTGGAACCGTACGCATCAGCATAGATCTGCGCTGCCTGGCGGTCACCGGCACCTCGGGTCTCCTCGGCTTCCGCAAAAGCGGTTGCAAGAATCACCGTCTGCTGACGATCCGCGTCTGCGCGGATACCCTCAGCCAGCTCCTGGCCCCGGGAACGGAATTCCTGGGCCAGCTTCTGCCGCTCAGCAGCCATCCGGCGGAATACGTTCTCGCTGACCTGCCCCGGTAGTTCGATGGCTTTCACCCGGATATCCAATACTTCGATACCGAACTCACCCACCACGTTGGAATTGACCCGGTCGCGGAGCGTCTTCATCAACTCATCTCGCTGGCCGGATACCACCTCGTGCATGGTCCGAACACCGAACTCGTCCCGCAGGCCATTATCAACGCGCGACAGAATCAGGGACTGAGCCCGGAATTCATCGCCACCCGTGGAACGGTAGAACTGGTCCACGTTACGAATACGCCAGGCCACGTAGGAGTTTACGTCCAGGGGCTTCTTTTCCACCGTCAGGTACTGGCGGGACGGCAGGTCCATGGTCAATACCCGGATATCGAACTCGCGGATCTGATCAATCACCGGCACCTTGAAGTGCAGGCCAGCCGGAATGTCGGTCTGGACCAATTCACCAAACCTCAGTTTAACGCCCCGGTGGGTTTCCGGGATGATGTATACACTTGACAGCACAAGCAGGACAACAATCAGAGCGCCTGCAAGGCCCACAACAGCTTTGGGTCCCATAATTTATCTGCTCCTCCGAATGTTGGTGTCCTGACGCGAGCGCAGCTCTTGCAGCACCTGGTCCGTCAGCATGCCGATATCGGCCTGGTTGCTGCTGCCAGATGAGCGGGAACTGCTTGATGAACCACCAGTGCCCTGCATCAGCCGATCAAGAGGCAGGTACATCATGTTGCCGCTACTCTCGGTATCGATGAAGATCTTGCTGCTGTTCGCCAGCACCTGTTCCACCGCCTGAATGTACATGCGTTCGCGGGTAACCGCCGGCGCAATTTCATACACTTCCAGCAACTGAGTGAAACGAGAACTCTCACCTCGGGCACGCTCAACCACTTCTTCCAGATAGGCGTTGGCCTCCTCGATCAGACGCTGGGCCTGACCGCGAGCCTCCGGAACGATCCGGTTGCGGTAGGTTTCGGCTTCTTCCTTCAGGCGCTGCTCGTCTTCCCGGGCACGCTGCACTTCACGGAAGGCATCCTGCACTGCAGAGGGTGGCTGGGTGCTTTCAACGTTAACCCGGACAACTTCAAGACCGGCTCCATAATCACGCAGGAAGCTCTGAAGGCGCTGTTCAACCCGGATAGCCAGCTCAGCACGCCCTTCGGTAAGCACCTCATCCAGAGTGGAGCTGCCCACCTCGTGACGCAGAGCACTGTCAGTGGCAAACGACAGGGCCTCGTTGGAGTCCCGGACGTTAAGCACGTAGTCCCTGGCATTGTTTACCCGGTACTGAACCTGGAGATCGACCGTTACCAGGTTTTCGTCCATGGTCAGCATCTGGCCACTGGACTGGGCAGTACGGACGTTGGTTACTCCAACCTTGTATACCCGGTCAATCAACGGCACCTTGAACCTCAAACCAGGGTTCTCAGTGGTGCTGTACTCGCCAAACCGAAGCACAACGGCACGTTCCTGTTCGTCTACGGTGTAGAACGACTGAAACACCACATAACCAAGTGCCAGAATAGCGGCCAACGCGATGACTGCGCCAAAGCCGCCGGCACTGCCTCCGGAGCTGCTACCACCGGAGTTACCTGAGTTGCCGCCTTTGCCACCCAGCATCCTGTTCAGCTTTTCAAGACCTTTTTTCAGTGCCTCGTCCAGGTCCGGTGGCCCCTGATCATTGCCGCGACGACCGCCCCCGGTTCCCCACGGATCGTTGTCGTTACGGTTTCCACCCGGTTCATTCCAGGCCATAGTTTTCTCCGTTCATGTATTATCGAATGGCTGCAAATACTAGGGATTTATCAACGCCCCGGCAATAGCTTGCGGCTTTCGGACTCATCGAATCTCCAGCCTGAGCGCTTCTTCCCTGACCCCCGCCCGGCTCAGCAACTGCATCCAATCCCGGTATTGCAACCTCACCTCCAGCACTGTATCGCCGGTTTCCCGGTGTTCTTCGCTCAACACAGACCCAGCCTCATGCAGCAGGGCGCGAAGCTTGCCATCGGCTGGCCCCAGCAGCACAAAGTGATGCACAACGTCCTCCGCCAACCGTTCAACCAGCGCATCGAACAGAAGCTCAAGACCCTGCCCGGTCACCGCAGACACCCAGGCTCGAACGGGCACACCATCCTCGTTCCGGTCTATCCTGGGCTCAAATCCATCCAACAGGTCAATCTTGTTGAACACCTGAAGGACCGGTATTTCGTCCGCACCGATCTCCGCCAGCACGCTCTCCACTTGTTCCATGTTGTCATCGCGACGCTCGTCGTGACAATCAATCACATGCAGCAGTAACGTTGCCTGGGTGGTTTCTTCCAGTGTTGCGCGAAAAGCCTCTACCAGCTTGTGGGGCAAATGCCGGATGAAGCCGACCGTATCCGCCACTACGACCGGACCAATATCCGGAAGTTCCAGACGACGCAAGGTTGGGTCCAACGTCGCAAACAACTGATCAGCAGCATATACGCTGGCTGTGGTGATTCGGTTGAATAATGTGGACTTCCCGGCGTTGGTATAGCCCACCAGGGACACGGTCGGAACATCGGCCCGTTTGCGGGCACGACGGCCCTGGTCACGTTGTTTGCGAACTTTCTCAAGCCGCTTGTGAATAGACTTGATGCGCTCCCGCAGCAATCGACGGTCGGTTTCAAGCTGGGTTTCACCGGGCCCCCGCAGACCGATACCGCCTTTCTGGCGCTCAAGGTGGGTCCACCCTCGAACCAGCCTCGTTGACATATGCTCCAGCTGAGCCAGTTCCACCTGGAGCTTGCCCTCGTGGGTACGGGCACGCTGGGCGAAAATGTCCAGGATAACGCCGGTACGGTCCAGCACCCGACACTTGAGCTCCCGCTCGATGTTGCGCTCCTGACTGGGCCTGAGGGCATGGTTGAAAAGCACCACGTCCGCCTCGCTGGCGGCAACGGCATCGCGGATTTCATCCAGTTTGCCTTCACCAACAAAAAACCGGGGATTGGGTTGCTTGCGGGAACCCGTCACCATCATCATCGGCTCAACGCCGGCGGAGGTCACCAACTCCCGAAACTCGCCGGGGTCTTCGGTATCATCGTGGGCGGTGAATTCAATGTGAACGAGAACCGCCCGTTCTCCAACGTCAGGACGCTCAAACAAGATAGGTTAAACTCCATAAAAACAAACACCCGCGGCCATTCGAGCTCTCGGGCTGTCCTGGAACGCGGGTGTAGAAACCGGAAACGCCGGAAAGATCAGTCTTCAGACTCACCTTCACCTGCCGGATTCTGCGGCGGAAGGCGCACATTGCGAGCAGGAACCACAGTGGAAATCGCATGCTTGTAGACCATCTGGCTGACAGTATTCTTCAGCAGAATAACAAACTGGTCAAAGGATTCGATCTGGCCCTGCAGCTTAATGCCGTTGACCAGAAAGATAGAAACCGGAATGCGTTCCTTGCGCAATGCATTGAGGTAAGGGTCTTGTAAAGAATGCCCTTTTGACATGTGAGTTCTCCTGTTTATAAGTAAGTGCAGATCGTCATTTTTCTGATTTAAATGTGGTGCCAAGGCCGCTTTTTTTCAAGGCATTAACCACCACTTGCGGATCACCGGCGTTCAGCCAGTAAACATTCGGCCATTTTCGCAACCAGGTCAGCTGCCGCTTTGCCAGTTGTCGGGTGGCGGCCACGCCTTTGTCGACGAAAGTCTGGTAATCACAGCTACCCGTCAGGTAATCCCACGCCTGCCGATAGCCAACGCAACGCATCGAAGGCATGTCAGGATTGAGATCACCCCGCTTCATCAGAGCACGGACTTCGTCCAGAAACCCTGCCCTAAGCATAGCCTGAAAACGAAGACCTATACGCTGATGAAGCTCAGAACGCTCGGCTGGAGCCAAGGCAAACTGGAAAACAGTATACGGCAGGCTCGGGGTTTCGTCTGCCTGCCAACGGGTAAAATACGTGTAATCCTCAATACCTGACACCGCCTCCCGTTCAGAAGTTCCCGCAGAAGTTCCCGATTGCGCCTGCCAGATTTCAGAAATGGGCCTCCCCGTCAGGCGAATAACTTCCAGTGCCCGCATCAGCCGCTGGCGGTTATTTGGGTGAATTAGCCTGGCGGCGACGGGGTCAAGGCTTGTCAGTTCCCGGTGCAGGTGCTCCCAACCGTGCTCTGCCGCCTCCTGCTCGATGCGCGCCCGCAACTCCGGATCAGCGGAGGGCAAGTCGGACATACCGTGCAACAAAGCCTTGAAATACATCATGGTTCCGCCCACCAACAACGGGATGCGGCCGCGGCGGGTGATATCTGCCATCTCGGCGAGCGCATCACGGCGGAAATCCGCAGCGGAGTAGCTGTCGGCAGGATCACAGATGTCGATCAGGCGATGAGGTGCTCTGGCCAGCTCTTCAGCATCAGGTTTTGCGGTACCAATATCCATGCCCCGGTAAATCATCGCAGAATCGACGCTTATGATGTCACAGGGGAGCATGTCACAGAGGGCGATAGCCATATCGGTTTTGCCGGAAGCCGTCGGCCCCATCAGAAAGATAGCCGGCGGCAGCGCATGCTCCGGTTGGCACTCAGTGTCCGACATGGAGTGACTAACGCCCCCTCAGGAACAGTTTGTCGAGCTCTGACAGCGTGACCAGAGTCCAGGTGGGGCGGCCGTGATTGCATTGGCCGCTTCGCTCAGTGGCTTCCATGTCACGTAACAGCGAGTTCATTTCCGGAATGGTGAGTTGCCGGTTTGCCCGAACAGAACCATGGCAGGCCATAGTGCCCAGCAATTCGTGAGTGACGGCTTCTACCCGGTCGCTCTGCCCATGCTCAATCAGATCCGCCAGCACGTCCCGGACCAGTTGTTCGGTGTCGGCGCCCCGCAATAGCGCCGGGATCTGTCTCACGGCCAGGGTCTCCGGGCCGATTCGTTCAATTTGCAGCCCCAGGTGCTGCAACTCCTCACCGTGAGTTTCCGCCAGCGCAGCCTCTTTCTGGCTTACCGCCAGTGACAACGGCACCAGCAGGGGCTGGCTTTTCAGATCTTGCTCAGTCAGGGCGTGTTTCATACGCTCATAGGTGATGCGCTCATGGGCAGCATGCATATCAACAACGATCAGGCCAGCCCGGCTCTGGGCAAGGATGTAGATGCCATGTAGCTGGGCGATGGCATAACCCAGGGGCGGCTCTTCATCGGTGTCTCGTGGAGGCGTGACCGCAACCGGCTGGCTGGCATGGTCAGGCCGGGAAGCAACCCCCCCGCCCTCATTCAGGGATTGATAGAACGCCATCTGGTCACTGGCCTTCCATTCCTGCTGCGGCTGGGAAGCCGACCCAACACCAAAGCCGCCTCCGTTGGCATAACCACCAGCTACAGGCGGCGCCCGATCGGGGAGCGATGCCCCCATCCCAGCTGGATGACCGGCGGGGTTGGCAACAACTGCCTCTGGCTCGCGCCCGAAAGACTGAGCGACCGCACCGCGCAAATGATCATCCGGGCGAACATCAGCCAGAGCCCGGTGCAGGGTGCGGAAGATAAAATCATGGACCAACCGACCATCCCGGAACCGGACCTCGTGCTTGGTGGGGTGCACGTTGACATCGACGGTGGCGGGATCCACTTCCAGATAGAGCACAAAGGCGGGGTGGCGGTTGTTGTAAAGCACATCCCGGTAGGCCTGTCGCACCGCATGGGCAACCAGCTTATCCCGAATGACCCGACCATTCACGAAGAAGTACTGCAGGTCCGCCTGGCTACGCGAGAAGGTGGGCAATGCCACCCAGCCCCAAAGCCGCAGGCCGGTCGCTTCCGAGTCAATAATAACGGCGTTGTCTATGAACTGCTGTCCGCACAGCGAACCAATCCGTCGCTCCTTGTCGACCTCCGACTCCGCTGGCCGCAGGCTCTGAACCACACGCTGGTTGTGACGAAGGGTAAAGCCAGCATCAAAACGGCTCAGGGCCTGCCGGCGAATACACTCTTCCACATGATTGAATTCGGTTTTTTCCGTTCGCAGGAACTTGCGCCGGGCTGGCGTGTTGAAGAACAGGTCACGGACTTCGACGGTGGTTCCCACGGGGTGCGCGGCCGGAGAAATACGGGCATCCATATCCCGGCCTTCCACCTCCACTCGGGCAGCGGCTTCCTGGGCTTCGGTGCGGGACGTGAGTGCCAGGCGCGAAACGGAACTGATACTGGCCAGGGCTTCACCACGAAAGCCTAATGTACCGACCGCTTCCAGGTCATCGAGGGTCAGGATTTTACTGGTGGCATGGCGGCTGAGGGCCAGCGGCAGGTCGGCTTCGTCAATGCCCGAGCCGTCATCACGCACCCGGATCAGCTTGACGCCACCCTGCTCCACTTCAATATCAACCCGGCTTGCACCTGCATCCAGCGCGTTTTCCACTAACTCTTTGACGACGGACGCAGGCCGCTCCACCACCTCGCCCGCAGCAATCTGGTTGGCGAGCCGGGGCGATAGCAACTGAATGTGGGGCATATCCGGGAACTACCTCTTGATCAGGATGAGGGGATGCGAATGGTTTGCCCTACCATAACACGATCATCGGTCATCCCGTTAAAGCGCATCAACTCGCTGACGGTGGTCTGGTTCTGCCGGGCCACACCAGACAAGGTGTCACCCCGCTGGATACGGTAACGGCTAACCTGCCCGCCACCTTTCTGATTTTCCTTCTGCCAGGCCAATAGCGTGCCCGGTGGCGGCGTTCGCTGAAAATACTCGTGGATACCGTCCATGATGGCGTTGGCCAGCCGATTGCGGTACCACTCAGTGGCCAGGTTCTGCTCTTCTTTCGGGTTCGAGATAAACCCGGCTTCCACCAGTATTGACGGAATATCCGGAGACTTCAGAACCGCGAAGGCCGCCTGCTCAACACCGGGCTTGTGCAACTTCGCAACACTGCCCAATTGCCCCAGCACAGAGCTCCCCACTCCGAGACTGGCATTGATGCTGGCGGTCATGGAGAGATCCAGCAGAACGCCTGCCAGCATATCGTCGCGACCATCCAAAGAGACGCCACCAGCACCACCAATCAGATCAGAGCGATTCTCGCTCTGGGCCAGCCAGCGCGCGGTTTCACTGGTCGCTCCCCGCTGGGACAGGGCAAATACCGATGCGCCACTGGGCTGAGGTGTTCTGAAGGCATCTGCATGCACCGATACGAACAGATCCGCGTTGTACTTGCGCGCCAGCAAGGTGCGATTCCGCAACCCGATGTAGTAGTCCCCGGTGCGGGTAAGTTTGGCGGTAAAGCCCGGCTGCTTGTTGATCAGGTCCATCAGGGTTTTGGACATTTTGAGCACAACATCTTTTTCCCGGGTGCCTCTGGGACCTATAGCGCCTGGGTCTTCACCGCCGTGGCCCGGGTCGATCACGATGATGATATCCCGCTTGCCGGCCGAATCCTGAGTGACCGTGGGGCTGGCAGCCCGTTCGAGACGGCTGCCTTTCTCGTCAATCAGGTCGACCACCAGCCGGTGCCCGTATTGCTGATTGGGCTCCAACACAAAACTGCGGGGCTTGATGTCGCTTTTCAGATCGAGTACCACCCTGAGGTCGTTGCCATTGCGCGGTGCGCTGCGGATCCGCTCAATCGGACTGCCACTGAGGTCCACTTTGCTGAAATCCGCTTTCAGGGAGGTATTTTTCAGGTCGATTACCAACCTCGAGGGCCCGGATAGCGCAAACACGTTGTGCTCCACACTACCGGCAGTATCAAGGACGAGGCGCGTGTGGTCAGGCGCGGGCCAGAGCCGCACGCCTTCAATCTGGGCAGCAGCCTGAGCGAGGTTAGCCGCCAGAGCCACCATCAAACACAGAAAAAGTCTCATGAATCAGGCCCTATCAGCTCTATTTGATTCAACAGGGAGGCGCCGAACTCCGATCGGGCACGCAGTACTACCGACCGGCCTTCTCCCTGCCGTTCCAGGTGGATTTCAAGATCCGGCTCTGGCAGAACACCCTCTCCCCGCTCCGGCCATTCAATCAGACAGAAACTGCCGCCCGAAAAGTAATCGCGGATTCCCATGTACTCAAGCTCCTCGGGATCGCCCAGACGGTAAAGGTCGAAATGGTATACCGGCGGGTCCAGGTCTTCATAGGGCTCCACCAGGGTATACGTTGGGCTTTTAACCGCCCCCACATGCCCGAGCCCTCTCATTACACCGCGGCTCAGGGTGGTTTTCCCCATGCCCAGATCGCCATCCAGGAACACCACAATGCCCTGATCGGAAGCCTTCACCAGCCCGGCAAGCTCACCGCCCAGGCGCTCTGTTTCCGCCTCACTCTCCAGAAACAACCGGCGTTCATTGCCGAAAATGCTCATAACGCCTCCTGGTCGTCACCGCTGTTCACCTTTTCTGCTTCCCACAGCACCTTTGGCAAGGCGCTGATTACATCCGTGGGCGTCAGCCCCATATAACCATAAGTCCGCACTGCCTGGTCCGCCGCGGCCAGATGCAGAGCCGCAGCCATTGTCGCGGCCTGTTGAGGGTCCTTCAGCTGTGCCAGCAACGCGCCGGTGATGCCGGATAAAACATCGCCTATGCCCCCGGTCGCCAGGCCCGGATTACCACCAGGAACAATCACCGGAAGTGCCGAGCCACTGGCGATAACGGTACCCGCGCCTTTCAGCAACACCACACCGCCCAGCATGGTTTGCAGCCGGCAGGCTGCAGACAGCCGGTCCGCCTCAACGTCAGCGACATCACAACCCAACAACCGGGCCGCCTCGCCGGGGTGGGGCGTTAGTATATGGCTATCAGACACCACGGGCACTCGCCCGGCCATCAGATTGAGCGCGTCGGCATCCAACACCCGCGGCAACCCGCTTTGTTCAACCTGTTGCAGCATCTGCTGACCCCAGGCCAGTTTACCCATGCCAGGACCACACACCACCACATCGGCCCTAGCCAATAATGGCGGCAATTCTGAGCCATGGATCAACCCGTGCACCATCAACGACGGGCAGCGGGCAAGCGCGGCCGTAACATGTTCCGGGCGGGTAGCCAGGGTAACCAGACCGGCCCCGGCCCGAGACGCCGCCTCGGCCGCCATGATACCGGCGCCGCCAAAACCCCGGTCACCGGCAACCACCAACACGTGGCCAAAACGCCCCTTGTGGGCGTCAAGCGGACGGACAGGCAGCTGTTCCTTGCACTGGGCCCAGGACTGCAGCCGGGCAAGCGGCGGCTGGCCACTGCCAGAGATATCGTGGCCGGTATCAAGAGCCTCAAACACCACCTCACCGCAAACACCGGCGCCGGCACCCGTGTACAAACCAGCCTTGGCGCCAATAAAAGTCACCGTTACCTTGGCCTGAATCACATCACCCACTGCAGAGCCGGTTGTGGCATTCAGGCCAGACGGCAAATCCACCGCCAATACCGGCAAACCCGATTCATTAACCCGCCGGATCACACCTGCAAAGGGCTCCCGGGGCGTACCCGTCACCCCTGTACCCAACATTGCATCCACCACCAGGGTTGCAGACGCCAGATATTTTTCCAATCCGTCTTCGCCCAGCTCGCCGACGTCTTCAACACTGACACCTACCGCACGGGCATGGTTCAGCGCGTCAAGCGCATCCCCGGCCAACTTCCCCGTCGGTGCAACCGCAATGCACCGGGCAGTGATGCCATGCCTGTGAGCATTCGCGGCCACCAAGTAGCCATCGCCGCCGTTGTTACCGGCACCGCAGAGCACCAGAATCGCCCCTGGGGCAGGCCAGTGACGCAACAACTGGCGAAAGGCCGCCCGGGCGGCGGCCTGCATCAACTCAAAACCATCAACGCCTTGCTGATCAATCAGGTAGCGGTCAATCTCTCGCACCGAGTCGGCGGAGTAGAGCGTTTCTGGTAGACTGCTTGCATTGCGTATTGGCATTCGCCAAGGCTCCAGCTAAAGAAACCAGTTTAAGAAAACTGGCCAGATACCTGTAAAGAATAGCAAAACAGGGAAAAAGGTCATAACTTAATCAAATTAAATCTTCGCAGGTTACACAGCCGACTTCTCCCATGACGTCAAACCCAGAGCCCCGCTCCGAGCGGCCAGAAGATGAGGCACTGCATGCCCTGCCCTACCAGATCCGGGCCTGGGCCAGCGAGCTCGGCTTTGCCGACGCCGGTATCACCTGCGCAGATACCGGGCCCCACGCCGAACGCCTGAAACAGTGGCTGAAAGCCGGCTACCATGGCGACATGGCGTATATGGCAGACCACGGCGACAAACGCTACACCCCAGACTCACTGGTACCAGGAACTACCCGTGTTATCTCAGTACGGATGGATTACCTGCCCGCTCCGGACAATCCGAAACAGGTACTCACTGACCGCGAAACCGCCTACGTGACTCGTTACGCCCTGGGCCGGGATTACCACAAACTGATGCGCAAACGGCTGGCCACCCTGGCAGCAAAGATTGATTCTGCGGTCAGCGGCTACGACTACCGCGCCTTCGTAGACAGCGCACCGGTTCTGGAACGCGGTCTCGCCCAACGGGCGGGGCTGGGCTGGATTGGCAAAAACAATATGCTGATTCACCCCAGGGCCGGCTCATTCTTCTTTCTGGGTGAAATCTTTACCAGCGCTCCGCTGCCGGTAGACCAAGCCTTTGACAGCCAGCATTGTGGCTCCTGCTCCGCCTGCCTGGAGGTATGCCCTACTGACGCCTTCGTTGGCGCTCACTTACTGGATGCCCGCCGCTGCATCAGCTACCTCACTATTGAGCTCAAGGGCCCCATTCCGGAGGAGCTGCGGTCAAAAATGGGCAACCGGGTATTCGGCTGCGACGACTGCCAACTGGTCTGCCCCTGGAACAAATTCAACAAACCGACCCGGGAAAACGACTTTCAACCCCGGCACGGCCTCGACAATAGTAGCCTGGCCGAGCTTTTTCTGTGGACAGAGGACGAGTTCCTGAAGCGCACCGAAGGCTCGGCCATCCGCCGAACCGGTTATGAAAACTGGCTACGCAACCTGGCGGTCGGACTGGGCAACGCCCCATCCACCATTCCGGTGATCGAGGCACTGAAACAACGGGCAGACCACCCTTCCGAGCTGGTGCGGGAACATGTGGCCTGGGCTCTGCGACAGCACGGCATTACAGCTTGAAGAAGGTCTCCCGGTAATGGCGAAGTTCGTCGATGGAATCGCGAATGTCGTCCAGGGCCAGGTGACTGCCCTTCTTTTTCACGCCATCAAGTACATCCGGGCGCCAGCGACGGGCGAGTTCCTTGATGGTGGAGACATCCAGGTTACGATAATGGAAGAAGGCTTCCAGCTCGGGCATATACTTCACGAGGAAGCGGCGATCCTGGCCGATGCTGTTACCACACAGCGGTGATTCGCCGGCGGACAGGTACTGTTTGAGGAAGGCCAGGGTTTCCTGTTCGGCTTCGGCCTCGGAGGTTTTGCTGTCTTTCACCCGCTGGGTCAGGCCGCTGGCGCCATGGGTGTTGGTGCACCATTCGTCCATGGCATCCAGCAGGCTGTCTGGTTGGTGAATGGCAATTACCGGGCCTTCAGCCACCAGGTTCAATTCTGAATCGGTAATTATCGTGGCCATTTCGATGATCCGCTCTTTCTCCGGATCCAGGCCGGTCATTTCCAGGTCTATCCACACTAAACGGTTGTGGTTGGGCATTGTATATTCCTATGCGGTTTAGTTTGGGTGCTGGTGGAGGTGTGGTGTGGCTTTTCGGAAACCGCTACGAGCACATCCATGTGCGCTTCTCTCAGGCCATCCATGGCCTTCGAAATTTCCGAAAAGCCACACCACACCTCCACATCCATGCTTATTGCTGGCCGCATGTCGAATTGAAACCCACTTTGTAGATCGGGGTGCTGGCCGGGGACACCTTTCCGGGAGTGTCTGAAGCCATGGATGGCTTCAGTCAAGCGCACAGGGATGTGCTCGTAGCGTCTCCCGGAAAGGTGTCCCCGGCCAGCACCTGCACCCAAGTCGGGATCCAGACGGCCATAGGCAAAAGTTCAGAAACTCTGCCTATTGTCCATGATTCACGTATCATGTGACACACCACTTTCCCGGAACATTTGAGAGCCGATGGCCAAGAGAAAACTGAACAAACGCCAACAGTGGCGCATCGAGAAAATCCAGAAGGAACGCACCGAACGGCTGAACCGCAAGGAAAAAGCCGTGGAAGCGCAAGCTGAAGCCGGCGAACTGGGGCCTGAACAGGAAGGCCTGGTGATTGCCCACTATGGCCAGCAGCTGGATATCGAAGCGCTGGAAGGTGACGACACCGGCCGGGTGTTCCGGTGTTTTGTGCGGGCCAATATCGACAGCCTGGTAACCGGTGACCGGGTGGTGTGGCGGCCCGGGAAAAGCGAGACCGGGGTGATCGTAGCCCGCTGTGAGCGCAACAACCTGCTGCAGCGGCCGGATAACTTCGGCGCCTTGAAGCCAGTGGCGGCGAATATCGATCATATTATCCTGGTGATTGCACCGGAGCCGGAGCCTCACGACAACCTCATTGACCGCTACCTGGTGGCCTCGGAAAGCTCCGATATTCCGGCGGTAATCCTGCTGAACAAGACCGATCTGATCACCGACCAGAACCGGGCCCAGATTGATACGCTGCTGGGTCGCTATGAAGCGCTTGGCTACCAGGTGGCGCGCACCTCTGCCGCTGCCTGCGCCGGGCAGCCTGCGCCAGAGGTGGAGTCACTGGTCCGGGACAAAACCAGCGTTTTCGTGGGCCAGTCTGGGGTGGGGAAATCGTCCATCATCCAGACATTACTGCCGGACGAATTACTCCGGGTGGGCGCGGTGTCGGAGAGCACGGGCAAGGGGGTACACACCACCACCACAGCCAAGCTGTTTCACCTGCCGGGAGGCGGCGACCTGATCGATTCTCCAGGGATTCGGGAGTTCGGTTTGTGGCATATGACCCCGCAGGAAGTGGAGTATGGTTTCCGGGAAATTCGGCCGCTGATCGGGCTTTGCAAGTTTCGCAACTGCCGCCACATGGGAGACCCTGGCTGCGCGCTTGATGCGGCAGCAGAAGTCGGGACGGTTTCTAAGGAACGGCTACAGAGTTTTCACCGGATTCTGCAAGATATGTCGGAACAGCAAGCCAGAGGGCTTCGCATTTCCTGACAGATAAAGAGCCACTTATCGACACTCCCCTACCAGTTCAACTCACCGGGTGCTGGATCCGGTTGCTCTTCAAACCAATCGCCACTTTCAAGACGCTCGACCGCCTCCCGTTGCTCCAATTCGCTCGGCTCTGTGAGATCAATTAGGGGCTGATCGTAGTTGCCTGCATCTATTTCTATACTGTCTGCCGCTTTTTTATTGAGAACGATTATTGAAATCCGACGATTGACTGGTGCAGTTGGGTTATCTTTATCGAACAACACAGAATCACTCAAACCAACCACCCGAGCGATTTGCTCGGGCCTTACACCACCGGCCACAAGTGCCCGGCGGGCGGTATTCGCGCGGTCAGCAGACAACTCCCAATTTGTATAGCCAGGACGCCCAACAAAAGGCGTAGCATCCGTGTGACCGGTAATACTTACTTTGTTATTGACAGACCCAAGCTTTTTGGCCAATTCAAAAAGAATATCCTGTGAATAGTACTTGAGCTCTGCGCGACCACTGTCAAACATGGGCCGACCAGACCGATCAACGATCTGGACTCTCAAGCCTTCGTCAGTAATGTCAAGCAGAAGCTGGTCCTTGAATTCCTGCAAAGTTTCACTTTGTTCAATTTGCTTCTGAACCACCCCAAGCAAGGCCTGCATGCGACGGCGCTCCAAATCATCAGCCAGAAGGTCAACTGTTTCATCCTGTAAACTCACGGAGCCCTCAACCCGATCGGGCTGCATCTGATCAGCCACAGAGGCTCTACCGCCCAAGTCAATCGGACTCGCAGAGCCTCCTTCTACAAAGCCAATGGGATCTTTAAAATAACCTTCAACCGCCAGTTTCTGTTCCGGAGACGCTGTGGCCGTCAGCCAGAGAACCAGAAAGAACGCCATCATGGCGGTGGCAAAGTCTGCAAAGGCCACCTTCCAGGAGCCACCGTGATGGCCCCCGACCACTTTTTTCTTGCGCTTGATGATGATCGGCTGTTCTTCCACAACTCAACTCCGGGCGATTAAGACGCAGCTCGTCACTTCGAACGAACGTGGTCGTTGAGTTCCTGGAAACCAGGTCGTTTATCCGTGGGTAACGACTTGCGGCCGAATTCAATGGCCATCTGGGGCGCCTGACCGGACACCGTGGCAACGATGGCCGATTTCACGCATTCATAAGCCTTCAGCTCGTACTTGGCTGAGTGTTCCATGGAAATCGACATGGGCCCAACAAAACCATAACCCAGCCAGATACCCAAGAACGTACCTACCAGGGCCGCTGCCACACTCAGGCCGATTTTCTCTGGCCCCTCGGTGAGATAGTTCATGGTGATGACAATACCCAGTACCGCCGCCACGATACCAAGGCCCGGCAAGGCGTCGGCGACCTTGTTGACCGCGTGAGCGGGCTCTTCCAGCTCATGCTGACGGCTGTCGATCTCGTTTTCCATCATGCCTTCCAGCTCATGGGGCGCCATGTTGCCGGAACTGATAATGCGAAGGTAGTCGGTGATGAAATCCAGAAGATCGCGGGATTTCATGATGGCCGGGTAACGGGTGAAGATCTGGCTGTTTTCAGGGTTGTCGATGTCCTCTTCAATGGCCATGACCCCCTGCTTGCGAGATTTGTCGAACACTTCATACAGCAGGCTGAGCAAATCCATATAGTAGGATTTGTTGAACGGCGAGCCGGTCAGCAACCGCATGAAACCCTGCCCTACCTCTTTCACCGTGTGCATGGGGTTGGCAATGATGAATGACCCAACCGCCGCGCCGCCGATGATCAAGATCTCGGTCGGCTGCCACAGCACCATCAAATGACCACCGTGCAGCACGTATCCGCCCAGCACACTCGCAACAACTATCACCGCACCAATAATCAGCAGCATGAAAAGATATACGCCTTTTGTTATCTCGTTAACGACCGAGGTCAGTCACGGGTTCTCCACCCCGACCGGGGCGAGCTGTGCCCTGATAATAGCAAGGCTCTGAACGAACAGCGAAGGCGTGAAACAATTTCTATACACGGGGCCGCTTTTGTTACACTGCCGCCTCTGTTCTTACCGAGACTTATTGATGTTTGACAAACTGTTCGTACTGAGCCAATACATTACGCCCCAACGCGCTGTCTCTCGACTGGCAGGTCGCCTGGCCGACAGCACGAGCGCCCCGGCCATGAAAAACCGCGTTGTTAAATGGTTTATCGGCCGCTATGGCGTAAACATGAGCGAAGCAGCTGAGTCAGACCCTACCGCCTATCCCTCGTTCAATGCGTTTTTTACCCGCGCCCTCAAACCCGGCGTGCGCACTGTGGCGGAAGGCAGCGATGTATTTGTCAGTCCGGTCGACGGTACCATCAGCCAACTCGGACAGATCAGTAACGACAGAGTTTTCCAGGCCAAGGGCCAGTCCTTCGGCCTGACGGAAATCCTCGGCGGTGACGACAGCCGGGCTGAGCCGTTCCGCCACGGGGAGTTCAGTACCATTTATCTGTCGCCCAAAGACTACCACCGCATTCATATGCCCATGGCCGGCACACTGCGCGAGATGGTCTATGTTCCGGGCAAGTTCTTCTCGGTGAACCCGGTTACCGCCGCACATGTTCCCAACCTGTTCGCCAGAAATGAACGCGTTGTCTGCATTTTCGATACCGAGGCAGGTCCCATGGCCCTGGTTCTGGTCGGCGCGATGATCGTGGGCAGCATGGAAACCACCTGGGCCGGCGTAATTGCGCCGGAACCTGCACAGATAACCCGCTGGGTTTATCAGGGCGAAGATGCGATCCGTTTTGAGAAAGGTGAGGAAATGGGCCGGTTCCGCCTGGGCTCCACGGTTGTCCTGGCAATGCCCAAGGGCGCGGTAACCTGGGACGCCAATCAGGTTCCCGGCAAAAGCGTACGCATGGGCGAAGCGTTTGGCAGGGTAGGCAGCAACAACACCTGAGATCTGGCTCAGGCGCGCTCGATCGGAAACGCCAGCACGTCTTCTATCCGCTCAGCCCCGGTTTTCAGCATCAGCAGGCGGTCCAAGCCCAGGGCCACACCGGAACACTCGGGCAGCCCGGCGTCCAGGGCTGCCAGAAAACTCTGATCAACCGCCATCTCCCCCTTGCCCGCTGCTTTTCGGCGGCGGTTGTCCTGTTCGAACCGGGCTCGCTGCTCAACCGGATCGGTCAGCTCCCAGTAACCGTTGCACAACTCAAGCCCGTCGATGTAGAGCTCGAATCGATGCGCTACCGGGTAGCCATCGCCGTCTGAGACAACCCTGGCCAATGCTGCCTGGCTAGCCGGATACCGGGTAATGAACACCGGCCGGCCCCGCCCCAACAGTGGCTCCACCTTGAAACTCATCACCAGGTCCAGGCAATCATCACGCCCCATGCCGGCCAACTGCTCCTGCTCCAGCCATTGCTGACAGTACTGGTACAGGTCGTGATCCGTGATGGCCATCGGATCGATGCCGGCAAGCGCCTGCAGGGCCTCACGGTAGGTCAGCACATCCGGGCGATCACATCCCAGCCAGCCACACACCAGGTCAGCCACTTCGGCCATCATCGCCTTGTCGTCCAGGCCCACCCGGTACCATTCCAGCAACGAAAATTCGGGGTTATGGCGGCTACCACGCTCGCCATTACGGAATACCCGGGCAATCTGATAGATACATCCCGAGCCCGCCGCCAGCAGGCGTTTCATGTGATATTCAGGGGAGGTCTGCAACCAGCCGCCGGAAACTCCCGCAGCGTTGACCGCCGCCACGATACCGTCGAGGTTGATATCGGTGACGCCATGCCGGCCGAGCACCGGCGTTTCCACCTCCAAAACACCCCGCTCTGCAAAAAAGCCGCGCACCCAGGCTAGCTGTTGTGCACGGCTTTTAAGATGCTCCCGCGAGGCAGAAGGCTGCCAGACAGGCTGATCGGTCATTGTCGGATCAGCTGCTCTTGACGCGGTTAACGTACTCGCCAGAGCGGGTATCCACTTTCAGCACTTCGCCAATGGTGATGAACAAGGGTACGTTCACCACTGCGCCGGTAGACAGTGTTGCCGGCTTGGAACCACCCTGGGCGGTGTCACCTTTCATACCCGGATCGGTATCCACTACTTCCAGCTCGACAAAGTTCGGCGGTGTAACGGTGAGCGGCGCGCCGTTGTACAGGGTCACGGTGTAAACATCCTGCTCTTTCAGCCACTTTACGGTGTCGCCCACTGCCTTGGCATCGGCGGCGTACTGTTCGAAGGAGCCGTCGGTCAGCATGAAATGCCAGAACTCACCGTCGGTGTACAGGTATTCCATGTCCTGGTCCATCACGTCCGCGGCTTCCAGACTCTCACCGGATTTGAACGTACGCTCCCAGACGCGGTTGGTCATAAGGTTGCGCAATTTAACGCGGTTGAACGCCTGCCCCTTACCGGGCTTGACGAACTCGTTCTCCAGCATGATACAGGGATCGCCATCCAGCAAAACTTTGAGACCGCTGCGAAATTCGTTGGTAGAATATGAAGCCATGAAATGTCCACCTGACAGACTGTCGTTAAAATTTCAAAGGTCGCTATGATACAGCGAACCCCTGCCCGTATAGAAGCCCGTAACGAAGAGCCATCGTTGATCGCTACCGAACCGCGTCGACAGCCCCACAATTGCGCTAAAGGCTGGCAACAGATTCTGGCAGAATCCGTTACCTGCCCGGAGCAGCTGCTTGGGCGCCTGAACCTGCCGGCGGAGCCCTGGCTCACGGGTGCCAGCGCGGGCCACCAACTGTTTCCCGTGCGGGTGCCCGAGCCGTTCATACGGCGAATGACTCCGGGTGACCCCAATGACCCCCTGTTGCGACAGGTACTGCCGCTGGCGGAAGAATCGCGACAACAAGCAGGTTATGTGCGCGATCCGCTGCAAGAGAACAACGCCATCCAGACCACAGGGCTGATCCGCAAGTACCAGAGCCGGGCACTGCTGATGGTAACGGGCCAGTGTGCAATCAACTGTCGCTACTGCTTTCGCCGCCACTTCCCCTATGAATCCCAGCGGCTCGGTCCGGACGACCGCCAGCAGGTTCTGGCGACCCTGAATGCCGCCCCCGAAATTAACGAAGTGATCTTCAGCGGTGGTGATCCACTGGCAGTGAATGATCGGCTACTGGCGCAATGGGCCGAAGCCCTGGCAGGCATACCGCATATCAAGCGCCTGCGAATACACAGCCGGCTACCGGTCGTTATTCCGCAACGGGTGTGCGACGCCCTGCTGGGCTGGCTTGGCAATTCGCCACTTCAGAAAATCCTCGTGGTGCATGTGAATCACCCGGCAGAGCTAGACTCAGACACACGAAAAGCCTTTGCGCGCCTTCGCGAAGTGGGGGTGACCCTGCTCAACCAGAGCGTGATCCTGAAAGGGGTCAATGACTCAGCCAGCATCCTGGCCCGGCTGAGTGAAGACCTGTTTGATTCCGGCGTTATGCCCTACTACCTGCACGCGTTTGATCCCGTTGCCGGCGCCCATCACTTTGATGTCAGCGACCAGGCGGCGGCAGCGCTGGTTCGGGCGCTTATGACGCGGCTGCCGGGCTTTCTGGTTCCAAGGCTGGTCAGGGAACTGCCCGGGGAAACCAGTAAAACCCCTGTTTTCACAGGCGATAATCAGGCCAACATCAGCGTAACGTGAGACATGTCGCAAAAGCGGTCCCACTTACACTTGTCAAAGATTGTCAACTCATGATCTTCTCGCTTTTTGTTATTGGTTTGCTATCTTAAAGTTCTATAGGTAAAGACAATAAAAGCATGTATTTTCGACACTTTCGGTCGATACATACTCAAAGCGACTCAAACACTGGCGTGAGATCATGGAAGGCAATATTCTGAAACCTGAACTGAAGGTTCCTGAACAGAAAACCGCAAGCCTGTCGTTTTGCGATACGACACCCAAGGCCTTTCGTCTGTGGATTGACCAGCTACCGATGGCCAACATCGGTGAGGCATCCCGCCAGCTTTACCATGCGATTATTGAACTGAACCACCTGTTTCTGGCGCCGCAGCAACGAATGCAGTTCCTTGAGCTGGTTCGCGAGAAAATTCATTTTGTCTGCAACGAGTTGTCACGCCACTTTCTGGGCCTGGCCATCGCCCTGCCCGAGAAGCAGCGCAAGATTGCCAACCTGGCCCAGGCCCTCCAGTTGCACCTGGCCAGCGGCTATAAACTGTGTGTGCTGGAATATCTGGATAACGGCGGTCTGGAAAAAAATCGCCGCCACGTTGCCGCCGCCGTTCACCGCGCCATATCCGAGCTGGGCGCCACGATTGTCCGTTCGCATCAGCTCTACTGCCCAAGCCCGGCCCTGAGCTGGCTGGAGTGCCACCGTCTGTACCGGTTTGCGCATCGGAACAAACTGGCCGCACTGGAAATCGATGACGACACCCTGACCCATCGCCGCGCCAGTACTGTAGCCGACAGCTACAAACGCATTCTCCTGCTGGGCTGCGCCCGCCCCAATCAACTGCGTCAGGCCGAGCTGACTCAGGTTTACGAGCTGTTCGAGTCCTGGACCGAGTTCTGCCAGTGCGGCCCGGACATTGGAACTGACAGCCTGTTCGTGATCAACATGGAGCTGGACAACCCGCCAGTCTACCGGAGCTTGCTGGAAAACAAACCGGGGGACGAAAGCTTCGGTTTTGACACCAAAGATCTTTCCACGCAGCTGGCCGAGGTGCTGCACGCCAGGCGCAGCCACGAGAAAGATGCTACGCGGCTACAGGTATCGCCCAAAATCAGCGACACCCTGCTGACACATCTCAGCCAGGCGCTGGGTATTCTGGCCAAGCGGAATTTCAACCGCATTTCCAGCCAGGGCACGCTGGAGGTCTGCGTCGGCCTGACGGCCACCCACTATTTCGTAGCTGGTGAAAAGACCTTTGCCGAGTTCCTGAACGGTAACGAAACCATTGATCCCGAGCAGGAAAACCGGTTTATCCGCAATGCCAACCGGAACACGGACGCCTGGGCCGGAGCCCACGACGCGGGCCCAAGTGAAGACAGGTTGCACGCGGCCGATGCACCGATCAACTTCAAGTCGGGTACCGGGGCCGCCATACCCACGGGACAGGAGAAGAGCCGCCCCCGCTCCCATCATGCCCTGCTGATCAACACCAGCCCGGGTGGCTACTGCGTTGCCTGGGAAACCAATGTACCAGCCTCGCTGCAGGCGGGTGAGATTCTTGGGGTACGTGAACAGAAATCCCACCCCTGGAGCATCGCCGTGGTGCGCTGGCTGCGTCAGGTCCGGAATCAGGGCACCCAGATCGGCATTGAGCTGCTGGCCCCAAGCGCCGCACCGTGCGGGGTAAGGCTGATCCAGAAGGTGGGCAACAGCAGCGAATACCTCCGGGGGCTGCTACTGCCGGAGATCAGTGTGGTTAATCAGGCCGCTACCCTCATAACCCCGAGACTGCCCTTCCAGAGTGGCAGTCGCATCTCATTGCTGCACGATGGCCGGGAAGATCAGGGGCAGTTGCTCAAGAAGGTCTCTGCCACCGGTAGCATCAGCCAGTTTGAACTGAAACTGCAGAATCCGGCGGCCCTGGCCAGTCCGAATGGCGCCCCGCCATCAACGCCCGGCGCCACGGAAGACGAATTCGACTCCCTGTGGCCATCACTGTAACGCCAAAGGTCGGAAAGACTGTGAACCACGGCTACTGCCAGGGTTGTTATTGATCGCCAACCCCTGCATCATTCAGCGGAAGTGACCGTATCCATGAGAAGTCTTACGAATGCAGAAAAAAAACGCGACCGTACACCTGCTGATTCTTGATCCATCTCAAAATGATGCTGAATCCATGGTCAGCCTGCTCCGCAACTCGGGCAAGGCCACCCGGGCACACCGTATAACCTCGGAAGAAGATCTGGAAGAAGCCCTGAAAACCAGTAACTGGGACCTGCTGTTGGCCCGGGACCTGGAGCAGGAGTTCGGGCCAGATGACGCCCTGGCCATGGTCAAGCGCATGGACAAGGACATCCCCTTCGTTCTCCTGACCGAGGAAGTCAGCCGGGAAAGAACGGTGAACATTATCCGGGCCGGCGGGCAGGATGCTGTACCGTTCGAGTACAAGGATCTGCTCGTCCTGGTGGTGAAACGCGAATTGGCCGCCCTGGAAGAGCGCCGCCGTCGTCGGGTTCTGGAGTCCCACCTGCGTGAGGCCGAACAGCGCTGCCAGCTGCTTCTGGAAAGCTCCAAGGACGCCATCGCCTACATCAACGATGGCATGCACATCTACGCCAACCAGTCCTACATGGAGTTCCTGGGCTACGACGACATTGACGACCTTATCTGCATCCCGGTTCTCGATACCCTGACCCCGGAAAGCCAGGACAAGTACAAAGACTTCATGAAGGCCTTTGCCGATGATGGCAAGGACGGCATGACCCTGAACTGTACCGCACGCCGCAGCGACGATCAGGAATTGAACGTAACCATGTCTGTCTCTGCCGCCACCTATGATGGCGAAGCCTGCACGCAGATTGTATTGCAGCCAGAACACAGCGATGCAGAGCTGGAAGAAAAGCTCAAACAGATCAGCAGCCAGGATCTGCTTACGGGCCTGTATAACCGTCAATACCTGATGGATGCTCTGGCCCAGGCCATTGCCAATGCCGGCAAGAACAACCAGACCGGCGCCCTGGCCTACATCGCCCTGGACAACTTCATAAGCATGAAGGGCCAGGTCGGTATCGCCGGTGCCGATCTGTTGCTGGGTGATCTGGCCTCGCTGCTAAAAGAACAGGCCGGCGAGGAAGTGACGCTGGCCAGGCTGAGCGATGATGCCTTCTGCCTGATGTGCCTGCCCTGCGATGAGAAACATATGGAAAGCATTGCTGAGCGGGTCCGCAAAGCGGTTGAAGATCATCTGTTTGACATCAACGGCAAGACGGTACCGCTGACAGTGTCCATCGGTGTAGCCGCGATTACGGAGAATTCGCCCAAGGCAGAGGAACTGATGGGGCGTGCCCATATAGCCTCCGCTGAGGTTAAGAAGCTCGAGGGCCATGAACGTGGTAACGGGATCGTGGTCTATAATCCCGCCCAGTACGAAAGCCTGGATGAAAGCAACTCGGTTGAGGCTATCCTCAAGGCTCTCGATGACAACCGCTTCCGGCTGCTGTTCCAGCCTATCATCAACCTGCGGGGTGAGGGCGAAGAGCATTACGAGGCCTTCGTTCGCATGCTCGACAAAGACAACGAGGAAGTCTCTCCCTACGACTTCCTGCCCCCGATGGGGCCGAGCGACACGGCCATCAAGATTGACCGCTGGGTGATCCTGCAAACTATCAAACAGCTGGCAAGCCACCGGTCACGGGGTCATGACACCAGGCTGTTCCTGAACATCACCGCCGAGACACTGCAGGACAAAACCTTTACGCCCTGGCTCAGCGTTGCGCTCAAGGCGGCTCGCCTGCCGGGAGACTCACTGATTTTCCAGATCCGTGAAGGCGATGCCAACAACTACATGAAGCAGGCCAAGGAGTTCACCAAAGCAGTACATGAACTTCACAGTAAGGTATCCATTGCCCAGTTTGGCTGCGCCCTGAATCCGTTCAACACGCTCAAGCACATTGACGCCGACTACGTGAAGATTGACGGCTCGTTCACGGAAGAAATCCAGAAGAGCGATGAAGCCAAGGAGCAGGTCAAGGAAATGGTCAAGAGCCTGCAGAATGCCGGCAAGCTCACCATCATACCGCTGGTAGAGAACGCCAGCGTACTGGCAACGCTGTGGCAGGCCGGGGTGAACTATATCCAGGGTTATTACCTGCAGGCGCCAGTACCGGAGATGAACTACGACTTCGGAGACCACTGACCGGACGCCAATTCCGGATTGAGTAAAAAGGGCGAGGTGTCAGAACCTCGCCCTTTTTGCATTCACAGGCTGCTGTTCTGGAGAGTCTGATTGGTGTCACTTTCGCGAAAACCGATCAGGTACAGAATGGCGTCCAGGCCCAGGGTGGAAATGGAGTGTCGAGCCGATTCCTTGACCAGCGGCTTGGCACGAAAGGCCACGCCCAGGCCAGCCTGGCTCAGCATCGGCAAGTCGTTGGCACCATCACCCACGGCGATGACCTGCTCCCTTGAGATATGCTCTTTTTCGGCAATCTCGAGCAGCAGCTCGGCTTTGCGCTTACCATCCACGATCTGCCCCTTAACCTGACCGGTCACCTTGCCGTCGACAATGTCCAGTTCGTTGGCATAAACGTAGTCAATGCCCAGTTTTTGCTGCAGGTGGCGGGCAAAGTAGGTAAAGCCACCGGAGAGAATCGCGGTGCGGTAGCCCAGCGCCTTCAGGCTTCGGATCAGATGTTCTGCCCCCTCTGTCATACGCAGCCGACCGGCAATTCTTTCAAGCACCGACTCATCCAGGCCTTTGAGCAGCGCCAGCCGCTCGGCAAAACTCTGGCTGAAGTCCAGTTCACCCTGCATGGCACGCTCGGTTATTTCCGCAACCTGCTCGCCCACGCCAGCCTCATGGGCCAGCTCATCGATCACCTCCGCCTCAATCAGCGTGGAGTCCATATCAAACACCACCAACCGGCGGTTTCGCCGGAAAATGGAGTCTTCCTGGAAGGCGATGTCCACGTTCATCTCACCGGCAATATGCAGGAAGTCCGCCCGAAGTTGTTCCAGGTCTGACGGCGTTCCCCGCACCGAAAACTCGACACAGGCAATGCGGTTCTCGCCCTGATTGAGCGACGGGCGTGCGGAAAGGCGGGTAATGTTGTCGATATTCAGCCCATGCCGGGCCGTAATGGCCGATACCCGGGCGATCTGTTCCGCCTTGATGTCACGGGATAGCAGAGTAACGATGTAGCAGGCCCGGTTACGGCCTTCGGCCCATGCCTGGTATTCCTCCACGGTGATGGGGGCAAAGCGCACCTGAAGATCCAGGGCATGCAGCCGAAAAAGAAGGTCACGGATCACCGGGGACGATTTCGACTCATCCGGGATCTCGATCAGTATGCCCCAGGTCAGGTGGTCGTGAATCACCGCCTGGCCAATATCCAGAATGCGGACATAATACTGCCCCATGATCCCGGTAATCTCCGAGGTCAATCCAGGCTTGTCTCGCCCGGACACATTTACCAGAACCAGCTCACTCACTGTCGGTGCCCTCCACGTCCTGAGCTTCTTCCTGAGCACGGGCGGCAGACGGAATCACATCAATGCCGTCTACCCGCTGGAGCCCTCTGGGCAATTTGTGACCACGCCGGCCACGCTCACCCAGATAATGCTCCAGGTCGGCAAAACGCAGACCCAGTTTGCGTTTGCCGGCCTTCACCTCCAGTTGGTCTTCTTCACCGAAGACGGCGGCAGCCACCACATATTCCTCACGATTCTGAACGCGCGCAGAGGGAATGCTGATGATCTTGTTGCCCTTACCCTTGGCCAGTTCCGGCAATTCGCTGAGCGGGAACACCAGCATGCGCCCCTCGTTGGATATGGCCGCCAGGTAAAGGGTTGTTGCTGTCTCTGGGATCAGCACGGGGGGCATGATTCGCGCCCCTTTAGGCACAGACACCACCGCCTTGCCAGCTCGATTCTTGCTGATCATGTCGTTCAACGAGGTCACAAAACCATAACCGCCGTCGGTGACCAGCAGCGCTTTACGCTCCGGATTCCCCATCAGCAGGCCAGAGAAGGTCGCCCCGGACGGTGGGTTGATCCGGCCGGTAAGAGGCTCGCCCTGCCCCCGGGCAGACGGCAGACTGTGAGCCATGAGAGCATAGGCCCGCCCAGTACTGTCGAGGAAAATGGCCTGCTGATTGTTTCTGCCCCTGGCAGCCAGCGCAAAGCGGTCGCCAGACTTGTAACTGAGCCCGGACGGATCAATGTCGTGCCCTTTGGCAGCCCGCACCCAACCCTTCTCCGACAGCACCACAGTGACCGGGTCGTTGGACACCAGGTCAATCTCACTGAAGGCCTTGGCCTCTTCACGGGCAACAATTGGGGAACGGCGGTCATCACCGTAGGTTTCGGCATCCTGCTGCAGTTCGGTCTTTATCAGCTCGCGCAGGCGATCTTCCGAGCCCAGAATGGCCTGCAGCTCATCCCTTTCCGCGGCCAGTTCGTCCTGCTCACCGCGGATTTTCATTTCCTCGAGTTTTGCCAGATGACGCAATTTAAGCTCAAGGATAGCTTCCGCCTGGTCTGCCGACAGTCCGAACCGGGACATCAATTCCGCCTTGGGCTTGTCTTCGGTACGAATGATCTCAATCACCTCGTCGATGTTGAGATAGGCAATTAACAAGCCTTCGAGAATGTGTAACCGGGCCAGAACCTTATCCAGACGGTGTTGCAGGCGACGGGTAACCGTGGTCTTTCGGAACGCCAGCCACTCGGTCAGGATCTGGTGAAGCCCTTTTACACCCGGGCGGCCATCGTTACCGATCACGTTAATATTGACCCGGTAGGTTTTCTCCAGATCAGTGCTGGCAAACAGGTGCGCCATCAAACCATCGAGATCCACCCGGTTGGACCGGGGCACGATCACCAGGCGGGTGGGGTTCTCATGGTCGGATTCGTCACGCAGGTCCGCCACCATGGGCAGCTTCTTGCCCTGCATCTGCTGGGCAATCTGCTCCAGCACCCGGTTACCGGATACCTGATGTGGCAGATCGGTAATCACGATCTCGCCACTTTCACGAACCCAGCGCGCTCTCATACGCAGAGAGCCGCGGCCGGTTTCATAGATCTGTCTCAAATCCTTGCGAGGGGTAATAATTTCCGCATAGGTGGGAAAATCCGGGCCCTTGATGTGTTCACAGAGCTGGTCAACGGTGGCTTCCGGGTCATCCAATAGACGAATGCAGGCGGCTGTGACCTCGCGCACATTGTGCGGCGGAATGTCAGTGGCCATGCCCACGGCAATGCCGGTGGTGCCGTTCAGCAGCACATGAGGCAACCGGGCTGGCAGAACGGACGGTTCTTCCATGGTGCCATCAAAGTTCGGCGTCCAGTCCACGGTTCCCTGCCCCAACTCACCCAGCAGAACATCGGCAAAGGCAGCCAGGCGGGATTCGGTGTAACGCATGGCGGCGAACGATTTCGGGTCGTCCGGGGAGCCCCAGTTACCTTGACCATCCACCAACGGGTAGCGATAGGAGAACGGCTGCGCCATCAGCACCATGGCTTCATAGCAGGCGCTGTCACCATGGGGGTGGAACTTACCCAGCACATCACCAACGGTACGGGCAGATTTCTTGTACTTGGAGGTGGATTTCAGCCCCAGCTCCGACATGGCATAAACAATCCGACGCTGCACCGGCTTGAGCCCATCCCCTACGTTGGGCAATGCACGGTCCAGGATCACGTACATGGAGTAGTCGAGGTAGGCCTTCTCGGTATAATCCCGTAGCGATACTCTTTCGAAACCTTCATCCGTTGTCTGAAACTCTGGCATAGATGCCTCTTTGCCTTAACTGCCTGTTTTGAAATGCGGCTTTGATGCAGCCCCGGTAACCCGGCACAAACACCGGGCAATGTGGCGCACATTATATGGACGCAAGCAACGATACACCAATTTCCAATAGCGGAATTCCCGCATGGAGAGTCTGTAAGGTGCACCGTATTCTCGCCACAGTGAATAGAAAGCCGTTTTATCCCCAGACAAGCGGAAACCTATGAAACCCAATCTTAAAGCCTGCGGGCACGCCTTGGTGACAGCCTTGGTGAATGCTATCTTGGCCGTCGTCCTGATGTTGCTGGTGGAATTCGCCATCAGTGGATCATTCCAGATGCCTGAACCCTATCTATGGGCCGGCTTGGTCATCGGCGTTGTCATCTTTATCGCCCAGTTCTGGCGTCAACGGCATCTTTGCCGAACCAGTGAACAATCCGGCAACGTGCAACAACCCTGATTCGTCATCAAATCCTGAGCTAAATCAAGATTCCACCCTCATGTTCAGGGTGACAACGCCTCACCCCCTGCTACTCTTAGCCTCAAGAGCAACAACAATAATCTGGAGGCTGAATGAACGTTTTAAACAATCTGGGGTTGCGCACCAAGATCGCCTTACCCTTCTTCATTACCTCTCTTGCTTTGGTTGTCGCTGGTGGGTTCGGTATGCTGACTGCCAAACACCTGGTGGAAAGCACTGAAGATATTGCCGTCACCTTCCTGCCCTCCGTTGCCGAAATCCTCAACGGTGACCGTGACCTGTATCAGGCCCTGGTTGCCCAGATGATGGTGGTCGACCAGACCCTGAACGGAGAAGATACAACTGACGCCGTCGCCGATTTTGAGGAGAACGTCGAACAGGCCCGCCGACGTTATACTGACAGTGTGGCGCGGCTCCGGGGCACGGGGATCAGCTCGGTGACCGGGGGCTTTGACCAGGCCTTTGACCAATGGGAACGCTCCGCGCGCCAGGTTCTGGCACTGGCAGAGCGGGGGGGCGGAGCACGGGCCAGAAACCTTGCTGCCACAGAAACCATCGGGCTATTCCAACAACTCCGAGCCTTCTACGACCGGGCCGAGGGCCATGCAGAGGAACGGGCCCAGAGTCGCTATGCCGAAGCCCGCGCCGAAGGCACTTCCAGCACCGTAACCATTACCGTTATCACGGTCGCGGCCATCGTTATCAGTATTGCCCTGTTCCTGATTTTCCTGAGACTGATCATCCGATCCATTCAGGCCCTGCGCAGCCAGCTCGATAACATTGCCCAGGGTGAAGGCGACCTGACCCAACGAATACCGGTGGCCGTGGAGGACGATCTGGGGCAACTGGCCAGGAGTTTCAATCAGGTACTGGAGAACCTTCAGGGCATGATCGGCTCAATACAGACCCTGAGCCGGGATCTGGGCCAAGGCGCCACTGAACTGGCGTCTGCTGCGAGGGACAACAACGAGGGCGTTACCCGCCAGACCGATTCGATTTCCATGGTGGCAACGGCCATCAATGAGATGCAAAGCGCGATCGAAGAAGTTGCCGGGAATGCCTCAAGGGCGGCCGAGATCACCCGGGAAGCAGACCTCAAGGGGCAGAACAGTGCCGAAATCATCCGGAATTCATCCAGGCAGGTGCACCGGTTGGCGGCCCAGATATCCAAGGCGGTTGGTGTGATCCGTAAGCTGTCTGATGACTCTGACAACATTACCTCGGTTCTGGAC
This sequence comes from Marinobacter sp. LQ44, assembly GCF_001447155.2. Taxonomy (NCBI): domain Bacteria; kingdom Pseudomonadati; phylum Pseudomonadota; class Gammaproteobacteria; order Pseudomonadales; family Marinobacteraceae; genus Marinobacter; species Marinobacter sp. LQ44. The sequence goes on from NZ_CP014754.1 coordinate 1,127,453, forward strand.
GTGATTCGCGGTATCGCCGAACAAACCAACCTGCTGGCCCTCAACGCCGCCATTGAAGCCGCAAGAGCCGGTGAACAAGGCCGGGGCTTTGCAGTTGTGGCGGATGAGGTGCGAACGCTCGCCCAACGTACCCAACAGTCCACCGAGGACATTCAGACCATGATCACAGCTCTGCAGACTGGCGTTTCGGATGTGGTCAGTGTGATGGAAACCGGCAGTAAAGAGGCGGCGGAGACAGAGAAACTGGCCACCGAGGCCGAGCAGGAACTGCAAGCCATTCTGGAGGCCATCTCAAATATCACCGATGTAAACACCAGCGTGGCGTCGGCCACCGAGGAACAAACCCAGGTTGTTGACGAAATCAATCGCAGCATTACCGACATTAACGACCTGGCCGCGGCCAGCGCTGAGCGCTCTCGTGCCATCGATGGGATTAGCAAGTCCCTTGCGGGATATGCTTCAGAACTGGAGCAACAGACAGGCAGGTTCCGGGTTTAACCCCGGAACCTGAGGCAGAGGTTTCAATCAGGATTACTGACGAATGCCTTCGATGGAGATCTTGATTTCAACGGTTTCGGAGGCTTCACCCAGATCCATCGGAATACCGAAATCCTTCAGACGAAATTCAGTCTCGGCCTCAAAGCCCATACGGTAGCCGCCCCAGGGATCTTCACCGTGGCCCAGCATTTCGGCTTCCAGAGTGATCTCACGGGTCACGCCGCGCAGGGTGAAGTCGCCGATGATATCAGCTTCGCCGTCGCCATCTACCTCAATCCGCTTACTGGTAAAGGTCGCCTCCGGGAACTCGCTGACATACAGGAAGTCTTCGCTTCGCAGGTGCTTGTCGCGCTCGGCGTGGTTGGAGTCCACACTGGCGGTGTCGATTGTAACGGTGACCGTGCTGTTCTCCGGGTTCTCGGCGTCGTAGACAAATTCGCCGTCGAAGTCGTTGAACCGGCCATACAGCCAGCTGTAGCCAAGATGGGAAATCTTGAAGGTGATGAACTGGTGGGCGCCCTCTTTATCAAAGGCATAGGTGCCGCTGTGTTCGCTGGCATTGGCAGTGCCAATCAGTGCCACGGAAACGGCGGATGCAAGCAAGAGTTTTTTCATGGTCTTCTCCCTTAGTGAGTCACGGTTATCGCTTCGGTCTTCAGATCTGAGTCAACTGCGGCCAAGCATGCGGATGAGCGTGGCATCCCGATCAATAAAGTGGTGTTTCAAGGCCGCCAGGGCATGCAGCCCGGCCAGCCCGACCAGTGCCCAGGTGCTCCAGTAATGGACCGCACCCGCGGTGTCCTCCATCCCCTTTATCCGGCCGGTGACTGAAGGCACCTCAAACCAGCCAAACACGCTGATGGACGAGCCATCGGCCGTGGTGATCAGGTATCCACTGATCATCGCTAAGAACAGCAGCAGATAGAGCAATCCATGGGCCCCATGGGCGGCAATCACTTCCCACCGTTGGTGTTCAGGTAGTGGCTCGGGAGGCGGAGTCACAAATCGCCACAACAACCTCGCAACTACCACTATGAACAGCAGGATGCCAATGCTCCGGTGAATGTGTGGCCCCTGTCGATACCAGGGGTCGTAATAAGACAGATCCACCATCCACCAGCCGAGCCCGAACAGGCCGATGACCGCCTGCGCCACCAGCCAGTGCAAACTGACGGCGATCAGACCGTAGGCTGTGTTGGTATTTCGTAATTTCATGATTTGGGAAATCCTCCATCCCTGGACTACGCCAACCTATGCGCCTTATACATTAAGGTTAGTCTAGGCCCCGAACTCCAGGGTGAAAATCAAAATATTCTGCCGGGATACATCAAATTATCTGATCAAGTCTTTGGCGGACACCGGGCTGGCATTGGCCACTTTGGTCGAATACGGGTTCTACGGATTGTGCAAATTCACAGCAAAGCTAAACTTCTCACATACTTTAATTCGCCCCGTCCGGGGCCTCAGTGACCGAGAGGAAACGACATGGAACTGGAATTCGACGAATCCGTTGTAGTACCTAGCAACAATTAATCTGCCCCATTCTGAATCCCCGGCCTGCCGGGGATTCTGCTCTCCAAAGCCCCGCCCCGAATTCACCACACCAACACAAAGTCACAAACTGTTTCGAGTTTTACCGGTTAAACAGTGGTAATGATTCTTGTTTTTTGGCAATCTGCGCTTTAGCTAAACAGTTAACGCCTTGAAATACAGGCAAACGTGCCAGGGATGTGGGCACTCTGGCTAACAGTTCAGTGGTCAGCATCGCAACTGCTGCTCCTGATGCGTTCGTTAAACGGTTCAGACTCGCCTATGTCCCATAGCCTTACCGATATCCTGCCAGCGCCAGAACTGGACCTGCTCTCCCCCATGCTCACCCAGCAAGGAGATACCTGGACAGCCGAGTTCAGAGGGCTGAAGCTCAGAACCGCCCTGCAACCGATCTACAGCATCTCCCACAAACGGACCGTTGGTTATGAGGCCTTGATCCGGGCATTCGACAATGACAACGCCGCTGTACTACCCAATCACCTATTTGAACTTCCGGACACCGAAGCAGAAAATTTGTTGCTTGACCGGCTGTGTCGATACCTGCACATCCGTAACTACAGCGGCATAAAAGATCAACTGAACTGGCTGTTCCTGAACGTATCGCCCCGGGTGGTGACCAGTGGCAGCCAGTCTGATTCATTCTTTGGGTCACTTTTGAAGAAAACCGGGCTACCACCCCATCGAATTGTGATGGAGATTGTTGAGCAGCCCACAGACGATGCTGAAAGACTGAAAGATACCGTCGCCTACTACCGGAAACTTGGCTGCCTCACCGCCATTGATGATTTTGGCGCCGGCCACTCGAATTTCGAGCGAATCTGGAACCTGTCGCCGGATATCGTCAAACTGGATCGTACACTGCTCACTCGCGCCACTGACGATCACCGGGCAAGGCAGATTCTGAATGGCATGGTGTCACTGCTTCACCAGTCGGGATGCCTGGTACTACTGGAAGGCGTGGAAACCCGTGATCAGGCCATGATAGCCATCGATGCTGGCGTGGACTTTGTACAGGGATTCTATTTCCGGCGCCCTTGCCTTGAGCTCGGGGAACTGCCCCACACGCCGGCAGACCTCGAAGAATTACTTCAGGAATACAAGAAGCGCAAACAGATCACCCAGGACCCCACGCAGCAACTGGTCAACTATTTCAACGGGCCGTTCCGGCGGGCCATTGAACGACTGCAGGACGGTAGCCTGATGTCACAGGCCTGCTTTGAACTTCTGAACCACCCCGCCGTATCCCGCTGCTATCTGGCGGATGACAAGGGCATCCAGATTGAAGACACCCTGGTCTCCGATTCCGCCATTGAGAAGCGGGACCCCCGTTTCCGGCCGCTGGAGAACACCACCAGCGCCGACTGGTTCCGCAAGCAGTACCTGCGCCAGGCACTGGCTCAGCCTGAGAACCTGCACGTTACGACGCCCTACCTGTGCGTAACCGGCGCCTACATGTGCGTCACTCTGTCACTGGCCTACCAGCATAAGGGCCGTCTGCAGGTTCTGTGCTGCGACATCCTTGCCAACCCCCATCAAACGCTGTAAACCACAGAAATAACCCCCACAGTCACCAGCCCGATAAAGACATTCATCGGCAAGCCGACCCGGACAAAATCGCTGAAACGATAACCACCCGGCCCAAACACCATCATGTTGGTCTGGTAACCCAGCGGCGTTGCGAAGCTGGCGGAGGCGGCCATCATCACAGCAATGATAAACGGCTCTGAATCCACACCCATCGCCGAGGTGAGCGACAGTACGACGGGAACGATCAGGACGGCCGCGGCGTTATTGGTGATCACTTCCGTCAGCACCGATACCACCAGGTAAACCAGCAATAACGCCAGCAAGGTGTTCCCATCGCTCAGGCTAAACACCGCACCGGCCAAGTAACTCGCCGCGCCAGTCTGCTCCAGTGCGCCGCCCAGGGCAAAGGAAGCGGCGATGGTAAGAATCACAGGCACGTCCACCGCTTTCTGGGCCTGGCCGACCGAACAGCAGCCGGAAAGAATCATCATGAACGCTCCCACCAGGGCAGCATTGAGCATGGTCATGATCCCGCAGGCGGCAAGCCCGACCAGCACCAGCAGAATCCCCCAGGACAACCAGGCCCGGTCATGGCGCGGCGCTTCGGTCTCGAGGTCGTTGATCAGCAGGAAATCCTTGTTGTATCGCTGCCGGCTGACAAACGCAGGGCGCGCTTCCAGCAACAACACATCGCCGGGCTTCAGGCGAATATTACCCAGGTTACCCGGCACCCGTTCACCTCCCCGCGCAACCGCCAGCACCACGGCACCGTAGCGGTCCCGGAACCGGGCATCCCTGATGGTCTGGCCAAGCACATCTGACTGGGGCGACAACACGGCCTCCACCAAACGCCGTTCGGCGCGGTCCTTGCTGAGAGACGGCTCATCATCATGCACCGAAGGCACGATGCCGTTGATCCTCAACAGATCAGAAATTGCCTGGGTATCGCCGGCAAACACCAGGCGGTCACCGCCCCGAAGACGCTCTTCCGATGGCACCGCCGTCACCACGCTGCCATCCCGCTCAATTTCAACCAGGTAAAGTCGGTCCAGCTCCCTCAGCCCGGCCTCGCCTACGCTTTTGCCGACCAGCGGCCCCTCGAACGCGACCGCCACTTCCAGCGTAAACTCTTTAACCGAGCCGAACTTCTGCTGGTCTTTACGATCTGGCAGCATCCGCGGCAGTACCAGCAACATCACAGCAACCCCGATGATCGCTACCGGCAGCCCAACCTGGGTAATGGCGAAGATTGAAAAGCCTTCTTCACCGGTCAGCTGCTGGTACTGACCATTGACCACCAGGTTGGTACTGGTACCGATCAGGGTGAGCGTTCCGCCAAAAATGGCGGCATAGCTGAGGGGAATCATCAGCTTGGAAGGGGCAATACCAATCTTGCGCGACCAGGCATGAACGGCCGGAATCATGGTGGCAACCACCGGCGTATTATTAAGGAAGCCACTAAGTAACGTGACTGGTAAGGCAATGCGGGCCTGGGCCCCGCGAACGGTTTTCGGGCTGCCCAGAATGTAGTGCACCAGGAGGTCGACACCCCCGGAATGGTGAACACCGGAGGCCACCACAAACAGAGCAACCACGGTGATCAGCCCCGGATTACTGAAGCCGGCAAGGGCCTGTTCCGGGCCGATGATACCGCTGGCACTCAGCACTACCAAGGCCGCCATCATCACCAGATGCGGCGCAAAGCGGCCAGAGCTCATCAGTAACAGGGCGGCACCCGCCAACCCAAGGGAAAACCATCCGTGCCAGTCCATAACTCGGTTATTCCGGTTAGAAAACTGGCAGGATAGCGGCCCTCATCAATTCTGAGAAAGAATAAGTAATGATTTTTATAGTACTTCAGAGAATATCAAACCGCGATATCCGCCATATTGCCGTAGGCTTCCAGCCAAACCCGACGGTCTGAAGCCCGCTTTTTGCCCAGCAACATGTCCATTCGCTCATCGGTGTCGTCACCCTCTTCCAGGGTGAGCATCACCAGGCGGCGAGTGTCAGGCGCCATGGTGGTTTCACGCAATTGCAGGGGGTTCATCTCACCCAGGCCCTTGAAGCGGGTTACCTGAACCTTGCCCTTGCGCTTCTCAGCCGCCAGACGGTCGATAATGCCCTGCTTCTCGTGCTCATCCAGGGCATAGAAGGTTTCCTTGCCCAGATCCACCCGGTACAGCGGCGGCATGGCGACAAATACGTGGCCAGCAGAAACCAGTGGACGGAAGTGCTTTACGAACAGCGCGCACAGCAAAGTGGCGATATGCAGGCCGTCGGAGTCGGCATCCGCCAGGATACAGATCTTGTTGTAGCGCAAACCGGTAAAATCCTCTGAGCCAGGATCAACACCGATGGCCACGGCAATGTCGTGGACTTCCTGAGAGGCGAGGATTTCACCGGAATCCACTTCCCAGGTATTCAGGATCTTGCCCCGCAGCGGCATCACCGCCTGGAATTCCCGGTCCCGGGCCTGCTTGGCGGAACCGCCAGCCGAATCACCCTCCACCAAAAACAGTTCTGAACGGGTGGTATCGGCACCGGAGCAATCAGCCAGTTTGCCGGGCAACGCCGGGCCGGAGGTCACCTTTTTGCGGGCCACCTTCTTGCTCGCCCGCAGCCGGCGCTGGGCATTGCTGATAAACAGCTCAGCCAGTGCTTCAGCAATATCGGTGTGCTGATTCAGCCACAGGCTGAAGGCGTCTTTCACCACGCCGGAGACAAACGCCGCTGCCTCACGGGACGACAGCCGCTCTTTGGTCTGGCCGGAGAACTGCGGCTCCTGCATCTTGAACGACAGCACATAGGCCACCCGCTCCCAGATATCCTCGGGCGACAGCTTGACCCCCCGGGGTAGCAGACTACGAAACTCACAGAATTCCCGCATGGCTTCCAGCAGGCCGGTCCGCAAACCATTCACATGGGTACCGCCCTGGGCGGTGGGAATCAGGTTGACGTAGCTTTCCATGACGGCATCGCCGCCCTCTGGCAGCCACTGGATGGCCCAATCCACCGCTTCCTTATTACCGGAGAAACTGCCGGTGAAGGGCTCAAGCGGCACGGCTTCGATGTCTGCCAGGGCAGTACGCAGGTAGTCCCGCAAGCCGTCCTCATAGAACCATTCGTCTTTCTCGCCGGTTTTTTCCTGCAGAAATGTCACCGTCAGGCCCGGACACAACACCGCCTTGGCCCGCAGGTTATGCCGCAGACGGCTGACGGAGAAATTGGGGCTATCGAAGTATTTCGGATCGGGGGTGAACTTCAGGCGGGTACCGGTATTGCGCTTGCCGACGGTATCAATCACCTCCAGCTCGGATGCCTTGTCGCCGTTGGCGAAGGTCATCCGGTGAACCTGTCCATCCCTACGGATGGTCACTTCCAGATGGGTAGACAGGGCGTTCACCACAGACACACCCACCCCGTGCAAGCCGCCGGAGAAGTTGTAGTTACCCTCGGAAAACTTACCACCGGCGTGCAGGCGGGAGAGGATCAACTCAACCCCCGGAACGCCCTCTTCCTTGTGAATATCGACGGGCATACCGCGGCCATCGTCTTCCACACTCAGCGAATTGTCACTGTGCAGGATCACATCAATCCGGCGGGCATGGCCGGCCAGCGCCTCGTCCACACTGTTATCGATGACTTCCTGAGCCAGGTGGTTCGGCCTTGATGTGTCCGTGTACATGCCTGGGCGTTTTCGCACCGGGTCAAGACCGCTCAGAACTTCAATGGCATCGGCGTTGTATTGTTGCTGGCTCATAGTGACGGCATGGCTCCGCAAGTGGTCGTTAAAACTGAGCCATAGCTTAGGGATTCGGGCTGAAAGATCAATGTTTGTTTTGTGGCTACGCCAAGTGGTTTCAGTTTCCGAGCTCTTTCAACAACGGCGTTTCAGACAACCCGGATACTTCCAGGCGCTGCCACTGCCTGTCCGCTACCGCAAGCACCGCACAGGGCGAGGTAATCACCTGCGCCACCATCATGTCCGGTGCGGGCGAATTGACCTTCATGGCCAGTTTCAGGGTTTTCCTGTCCGCCGTGGCAGACTCAAGCCCAACGCTATAACCGGCAGTAGGCTTCTGGCCCAGGGTGACAATCACCAGTGACTCTTTCTCAAGATTAACCTGGCGAATGATACCGGTTGCCATATTCTGCCCGCCAATATCCAGCAATGCCTCCAGTTCCGAACCGGTCCGCACGTGCGCGACGCCTGGTCCGGTCAGGCCACAATGGGCGGACTGGGTTACCTGGCGCACCTGGGGCTGCACGCCGGCGTTTTCACCGCCGGTGGCACTGCAAGCCGTTATCAGCGCCGCTGCCAGCGGCAAGGCAAACAGCCGGGGAATGCGATCTGTCATTGTGTCATCCTGGGTCGGTTATCACTGTTAGTGCGGGCGCTGTCGCGCTCTGGCGTGATCAAACGGTAACCCTGAAACCCCGGCCTGGGCAAGATGTCCGGGGTTTCCGCAGAAATTGTGGGGCGGGTAAAGCTGGTGGTCATTCGAAGATCGGAAAGGCTTTGGCCTTCCTCAATAGTGATCACCTCACGCAAACCGGAAATCGGGTATTCCGCGCAGGCCTCACCGGGCTGACAGATGATGCCATCGCCATCAATATCCGTGCCCGCCACCAGAAAATAGTCGCCCGGACTGACTTCATTGAGCCGGCGCGGCTCCTCTCCATCCCAGGATTCAAAGCGGAAACCGTAGCTGCCATTGGAGGCCTCCACAGCAACCTGGGCCTCGGCCCAGTAGAAACGGTCATCATCCGGAGTGGTATCCACCAGCAGGACGAAGTGGGTGCCGGCGTTGCGGGCCTGTTCGTCGCTGATGAGCTGGGCGATAACGGGAATGCGCAGGCTGCGCTGAGTTCCACCATCGTCATAGGTCACACGGATATCACCCCGGTAAGCCGTATCTGGCTCAATCTCCGACTCCACCAATGATACATTGAATACATACCGCCCGTTCTCAAGGGTCGGTTGGTTTGAGCTGAGCCAGGCAAGGTTTTCGGTAAGGACAACGTTGGAAATGGAGCCATCACCAATCTGGTTCAGGGTCACCGTGGCACTCGTCGCTCCCTCATTGCTGAGCGAGACCTGGGACGGCGACGGCGACAGAATCGTCACGCTGCCTTCCAGATTTGCCTGAAGCGCCTTCGCGGCATCGAGAACGCCATAACCCAACTGGTCGTTTCGGCTTCCCGGATAATCGGTGAGTTCGCCGCTTTCCAGAAGGGCTCGAACCTCGCTGTAGGTAAGTGTGTCTTTCTGGGCTTTCAGCAGTGCCATGACGCCAGACACATGAGGTGTGGCCATAGACGTACCCTGCAAGCCCGTATAACTGGCAACGAATTGACCGGCCTGCCCCACCGCACTGGTACTCCAGATCAGATCGGCGCGGCCATCGTTATTGCCATCCCGGCTGGCATCTCCCCCGGGCGCCGCCAGATCAATCCAGCTGCCAAAGTTTGAATAAGACGCCAGTCGACCACCGGCATCTACAGCACTGACCGCCAACACGTTGGGCGACGCCGCCGGGAACGATTGCGTTGAGGTTGCTGAGTTTCCGGCTGCACCAACGAAAATCATGCCTCGCCCTACGCCGAAAGCAATGGCGTCTTCCAAAGCTTGAATACGAGGCAAACCGCCGAGACTCAAGTTCACTACGCCTGCAAGCGGCCTTCCTGTGCCATTAGCATCCTGACCAGTCACCCATCGAATGGCATCAATGAGGTGAGCAGACGAACCCGTACCACCTTCCCCCAAAACTCTGACAGGAACAATTGTGGACCCAAAAGCAACCCCACCAATGCCTTCACCATTAACCACCGCAGCTACCGTTCCGGCAACGTGAGTACCGTGAAACACACTGGCGCCAACGCTGCTACCAGGATCCTCAGGATAGAAATCGTTATCCACAAAATCCCTGCCACCATCCACATTGGCGTCAAGATCGGGATGCCAGGCAGTCGTTCCGTTGGGGCTAAACAAACCGCTGTCCAGAACAGCGACGCTGGCGCTCTCGCCACCGGCAGGAGCCAACTGCCAGGCGCCCGGCCCGTTGATCAGGTCGTAATGCCACTGCAAACCGTACAGAGGCTCATCCACCGGCGAGCTCTGCATGCTCGACATCTGATAGTTCGGCACCGCGTCTTTGACACCCGGCATCTGCCGAAGCTGGGTAACCCAGGACAGGGTTTCCGCCTGCCTCTGAGTCGCACTAACAGCGCGGGAAGACGCCTGGGCAGGCATCCGCATCAACCAGTCCGAACCACCCAGATGCCGCTCAGCATTGGCCATGCCGGTCGCCAGCGACGACATGGTTCCAGAGTCGGTTGCATCCAACGTAACAATGGCCTGGCCGGGGAGGAACGGATGGTCCGGCCAATCAAGACTGGCGCTATCGAGCTGGCCATCAGCGGCTTTGACCAGAACATAGCGAGCGGGGCCACCTCCGCTGGCCACACTGACCTCAACAGAGTAATTCCTTTCCGGGGCGCCGCTATCCAGGGTCACGTTGACGGAAGGCTTGTCCGCCGCGGTCCCATCTGCCCCGTAGAGAATCCCTCCGGCGGTAACACGCAACTCAAGTTCCGCATCTCCGTCACGGCCGCCAAAATTTCTCAGAATCACCGTTTCACCCGGCCCCATCGGCACGGTGTAGGTATCTACCGGGTCAGCCGCGTAACTGAACAATTGGCCGTTCAGCAACGGATAGGAACCATTTCGCGAACTGACAAACCCGGCAAGAACAAAACTGGCCGGCAGGGTTTGGGCACCCGAAGCAGGGCTGGCACCGGCAAACCGCAACTGATCCATGGTGTCCTGATCAATCCGGCTACCGGATTCGATACTGATCACACCAGATAAAGGGCCAAGATCAATGGCCGGGGGCTGGGATTCAGAACTTCCGGAACCACCACCGCATCCTGCGAACAACACCACTCCCGAAAGCACAAGATACTGCGGCAATGTTTTTTTCACGATTACCCTCTTTGCCTATCTTTTTTATGAACTTCCTTATCCATACGCAAACTATAGGTCAAAAGTTCCAAAATCGTTTACTCCCGGCCCGGGCAAATTGAGCGCGAGGATGGAAGAGCAGGTTGGAGGGGCTTTCTGAAACCCTGCGGAGCCATGGATGGCGGAGCGGAGCGTACAGGGATGTATTCACAGCGTGTTTCAGAAAGCCCCTCCAACCTGCTCCGTTTGCCGAAGTTAAGCCCAAAACAAGAAAACCCGTGAAGCAGAACTCCACGGGTTTTCACACTTCACGCCAACTACAAGGCGTAGAACAGCATCGGCACAAAGGCCACCAGCAGCAAGCTGGGTATCATCACCGCCAGCGGCAACAGCAGGCGCTGATAACGGTGCCAGAAGGTACCGGTGCGCTCTGCCGCCAGCACTTCGGTCTCACCAACCACCTGCCGCGTCAATAGATGGTTCAGGGCCACCGGCGGGCTCAGGTAGCCCAGCTCGAACGCCACCAGACACACAATCCAGAAGTGCAGCGGGTCTACCCCAATCTGTATTGCCGGCTGGGCAATGGTGGCCGATACCAGAATCACCGCACCGAACGGGTCCATCACCATGCCGATCAGCGTCAGCATCACCACAATCACCATCATGGCGATCCAGGGGCTGGTCAGGGTCTCCGGGAATATCGCATGGACGATATCGGAGCGCTCCAGAATACCGCCCAGGCAGATGGAGAAGCCGATCAGGGCCAGCAGCGCGCCGATGTGAACGGCTGAATCACTGGCAGCATTGCTGCTGCGCTCAAAGAATGTCTGCATTCTGGAAACAGAAAGTTCCTTACTCTCCTTTCCGGAGTCCAGCACCACCAGGGCGAGCATCACCAACGGCAAAATCATCGGCGCACTGTACTCGTTGAATTTCAGGCCCAGGACCACCCAGATTGCAAAGATCACAGCAGCGGCAGTCAGTGCATAGGGTACCAGTGGCAACAGTTGCTTCAGCGCTAGCCGGAAGGCCCCGGGTGCCGGCTTGGGCTTCCAGTTACCTTCGGTCTTGCACACGATGAACGAGAACAGGCTGGCAGACAGAATGAACACCCAGAAGCCCCAACCATACATTTCAGAGGTGGTCACTTCTTTGTTCAGGGCTGCGATGACTACAATCAGCAAGCACGGGTTGAGCACCACCCCGAGACTGCCCGACATCGCGGTGGTCGCCAGGGACAGCTGCCGCCCGGCGCCGGCTTTTCTCAGTTCGTCATACACCACACCACCCACGGCAAGAATAAAAATACCGGAGGCACCCGTGAACGCCGTCGGGAAGGCGGTGGCAAAAATAATCACTGAGGCCAGCATAGGCGCTGGCAGGTTGAACGGCTTGACGATGTTCAGCAGCAATTCCGGTACCCGGGTCTGCTTGAGCATCATGCCCACCAACACATAAAGACCAATGTTGATGAACATGGAAGACAGGTTCGCCATCATGCCGAAGTAGATTGCCAGGCCCGAAGTGTAGCCATCCACGAAGAAGAAGTACGACATGGCGATCAAGCCCATCATGCAATACAACGGGATGACCAGGCTCGATGACAGGCTCAGGCTGCCGGGCTTCATGCGCTCGGGTATGTGGAAGAAGCGAATGGCGTTGATCACCATGAACATTCCGAATACACCGGCCCAGGCGTATTGCAAAATCATGGTGCTTTCCGTGCCCGGCGATGTCGATAATCGCCCGAGATAGGCGTTCAGGGACAGCACCATCAAACCGTTGACGATAAACTGAACGCCCTGGCTCAAGCGCCACTCCGACCGGTTGCGGGACAGCCGCAGGGCAATGTGGTCCGCGTCCAGCGCCGAGATCGCAGCAGCCATGGCAAACATGGCGATGAACAGGTACTTGGTCAGTTCAATGTTATCCAGCAGAAAACCAGCCAGACCCTGCTCAAAGCTCTTGTAGACACCCAGTGCCCAAGTGGCATGTTTCTGGTTCTCGGCGAACATCAGGTGGCGCTGCTCACACAGGGCCACGTTGCTCTGAAGAGACTGCCTCAGCGCATCAGCGTCTGGTGGGGAGCTGAACAAATCGTCAGGATCAGGCTTGTACGCCTGAATCCTGCGCTCAACCTCGGCATCCACATCCACGAACATATTACAGGTGGGTTCGGTTGCATCCGGGTTCAGCAGATAATAATTCGGCCATACCTGCTCACCAATCCATAACATTCTGGAGTGCAGGGAATTCCCCATGCCCAGCAGCAGAGTTGACAGGAGCAAAAGTAGTAGAATAACCCCATGTATCCTGTGTACGGGGTAGAGTGTCCTTGCACCAGAGGCAGTCATCGCGCGCCAGTTCATGTGTTTTCTCTCCGATTATTCCCGGTTGTCAGCCGTGCACTCAGACGCGCCCGGGTTGCTGGCGCAGCGAATTTTGCTCAATAGGCTCATCATGCGAGGGTCGTACACACTCGGTGCACCGTTCACGCCATCACGCATTTCCAGACGGTTTTCACGGAACATCTCCTGATAGCCAGTGATGTCCTGGTCTGGAATCCGAATCCATTGCTTTTCAGGGATCGCTTTTTCCTGGCTCTCAATCAGGTTCATCGCCTGCGGGAACATGTCCCAGGCCACTTCACGGGATTTCTGTGCAGTGTCATCATCCAGAATGCCTTCGCGGGCAATGATCTGGATAGTCAACTGGGCCAATGGGTAGTCAACAATACCGCCTTTATCACCGATACCCTTGTATAACTCGAGGGCTTCATAGGCGAACGCTGGCGCATACGCGGTATCAACGGAGCCATTATTGAACTTGCCTGCGAAGTTGGTGATATCCGATGGCACCACCGTTGCCTTCACATGATTGACCATATGAATGGCGTCACGCTGGTAATCAAGGGTGGCCATTCGCTTCCCGGCCAGTTTGCTTGCGGTGTTGATGCTTCGGTCGTTGACGAACAAATACCCCGCACCCGCCGGCACAATCGCCAGCACCTCATAGCCGCCTGACTTCATCAGAGATGCCGCCCGGGGCTGGGCCAGTGTGGCCAACAAGATTTCCAGATCATCGTAGGTAGGAATAGCGCCAACCGCACTGATACTGCCCGTAAACTTGTTGAACGGCCGAGTCCGGATGTCGGTTGCGGCAACGGCATCACACTGTCCGGCGTTAAAGTCGCCAACGGCAACACCTTCGTCAGTGTACGGGCGAAGGTTAAAGTCCACTCCATGGGCTTTCATTTCCAGGGCGTAGTCTTTGACCAGGTTGTATACGTCGCCGTTAGCGCCGATAACGTCAAACACACACATGGAAACTGCCTGGGCTGATGCCAACGGAGCGGCAACGGCCAACGACAGGGCGGCAAGGGATTTACGGATCATGACGACCTCCGGGTCATTCTTGTGTTTATCGATCAAACAGGGCGTGGATGGGAGGGTTGCCTCAGAGCAACCCGTCCAGATCCATGGTTTCAATATTCTTTCTCGCGCGCTCAGGACTCATCTTGCCGAAGAAATTGCGCGGCGTGCGGTGGCCATATTCCGATGTCCAGTGCTTGTCGGATGAGAACTGAACGATGGTCCGCGCCACTTCATCCACCAATCGGTAGTCGTCCCAAACATCGATTCGGTCATCGGCGTCGGCGAAATGCGCAATCGCATCGGCGAGCACATCAGGGCGCCCAAAGGTTTCAGCAGCTACGATCTGAACCGCGTGGGATGCCCGAATACCCGCATTCACGCCCATTTCGGAGCTGTTCTCAAGCACCTGCCAGGGGTCAGGCGACAGCTCGGGACGGGTATCAGGCAACAGCAACCAGACCAGCGCGCGAACAGCATTAGGCAAACCGCCCCATTTTTCGTTATCTACACATTGCGCAGCACGCTCTGCCCTCGGCGCAATATTACGAGGCACGCCTGCAAGCGCACCAGAGTTGGAATCGTTCACGATGGCCTGCATACCGGTCAGAAGCCCCAACAGAAACGTCAGTTCGTCCTGATCGGTAAACAGGAAAGGGCACTCGATGGGCTCGGCAGCGGGATCGAAGTCGTAGGCTGCCATTGCCCGAAGATAGGCATTGTAACGGCGCGAGGCTGTCGTGGCATAAAGTCGCTTGGCGCGCTCGCGGGCATCTTTTGCGGCGGGCACATCGCCATTGTACTGGGCACGGAGATAGTCCAGTTCTGCGTTCCAGGCACGGTATTCCATGCAATTGCCGGCCAGCAGCATAAGCAATGACCCGGTGCTGTCAGGCGCGGAGGTTACGCGAGAAAAGGAGTAGACGAGAGGATCCGTACCCTCACCCAGCGCGCACGCCATTTCAGTGTCCGACATCTGCAGCACATAAGGTGTTGCCTCAGACTCTGCGTAGCTGGAGAGCACCATACCCGTTGTCGTATATATGGGGTTGGCGGAGCAGCCGGCCAGGACCATCGCCAGTCCTGCAAGTGCGAACTGTTTGAGCAGGGCCGCACTACGGCCCACTAGGGAAACCTCTGGGTAGAACATAATTTGCCCTGTCTTGCTTTGTTTTTGTCAGTAAGGGATGACGAGTTTTTTATCACATTTTCGCTTCGTCAAACGGTGAACCAGAACCTTCACAGCCAACATTCGGGCTGTTTCCCGAGGAACTGGTCTCTACGACGCGAAGAATGCTTTGATTTTTGTCAGACAAGAATGGCTGGAATGCCGAAAATTATATGCCGATCGGGCCAATGGCCTCTAAGGAAAGCAAAAAAATTTAAACTAATTGATATAAAACAATAAGTTCCAGATGTAACCTGTTGTTACAATCCGAGCATTGCCATGACTTGATCGGTCAACCCATCCAGCGTCAGTCCACCGCGCTCGGGCTTGTACCAGGTCACCGTCCAGCTCAGCGCTCCGGTCAACATCCGCCTTACAATAAAGGGGTCTGCCTTGAGCTGGCCAAGCTCGTTAAGCTCCTCCAAAACAGATAGCCACAGCCCTTCGTAGATCTCCCGCAATTCCAGCACCTGCACCTGAGAGCTCTCGGAGAGACTGCGCCACTCATAAACCAGCACCGCCATGGCTTCACCGGTCTGGCCATTAATAGACTCCAGCTCACTGCGCACCAAAGCCCGAAGTTTGCCCCGGGGGGACTCCTCGCTGTCGGCTGCCGCCTGCATCAAAGCGGTATTGAGGCGGATGGTCTCAACCATCACCGCTTTCAGGATTTCCTCTTTGGTTCGGAAGTGATGGAACAGACTACCGGACTGGATGCCGACGGCTGCCGCCAGATCACGCACCGTGGTGCGCTCATAGCCCTTGTCCCGAAATAACCTCGCCGCTTCCTTTAACAGGCGCCCGCGAGCACTGGCGGGGTCGGAAACGAGCTGTTCGGCAATCAGGGACTGAAGAATCTGGTTCTGGTTCACAAAGGCCATCCGGTTGTCTTGGTGGGACTTTTTATTCTACCCGAGATTTGTCTATTTACAAACCAAGCGCTTGCTTGGTATTGTCATTCTTAACGTTGGATAACTTCCCGCCGACGCGGGCTTCACAACAAGGCCAAGAACATGTCACACGCCAACAAAACCATCCGCATCGGTTGCTCCGCCGCATTCTGGGGTGATACCGAAACCGCAGCCGCCCAGCTGGTGCACCAGGGCAACATCGATTATCTGGTGGCCGATTATCTGGCCGAGATCACCATGTCGATCATGGCTGGCCAGAAGATGAAAGACCCCACCCAGGGCTATGCCCGGGATTTTGTGGAAACCGTTATGGCGCCCTTGCTGGGCGACATTAAAGAAAAAGGCATCCGGGTGCTGGCCAACGCCGGCGGCGTGAACCCGGTGGCTTGCCGGGATGCGTTACAAGCGCTGTGCGAAAAAGCGAGAGTCGATCTGAAAATCGCCCTGGTGCTGGGCGACGACCTGCTGATGAAGAAAAAGAAACTGGCGGATGCCGGCATCACCGAGATGGCCACCGGCCAGCCCTTCCCCGCCATGATGGTAAGCCTGAACGCCTATCTGGGTGCGCCCGGCCTGGTGGCCGCTCTGGAACAGGGTGCCGACATCATTATTACCGGCCGGGTAGCAGACAGTGCGCTGGTGCTGGCGCCGCTGGTGCATGAATTCGGTTGGCGCTGGAACGACTACGACAAACTGGCCCAGGGCAGCCTGGCCGGGCACTTGCTGGAATGTGGCGCCCAGTCTACCGGCGGCAACTTTACCGACTGGGAACAAGTAGCTGACGGCTACGCCAATATGGGCTTCCCGATTGCGGAAGTGAGCGCCTCCGGCGACTTTGTGATGACCAAGCCTGAGGGCACCGGCGGCCTGGTCAGCCGGGGGACGGTAAGCGAGCAGTTGGTGTATGAGATTGGTGATCCAAGGGCCTATCTGCTGCCCGACGTTACCTGTGATTTCACCCAGGTGGCACTTGAGGAAATCGGTAAGGATCAGGTTCGCGTTTCCGGCGCCAAAGGGCTGCCACCTACCGACAGTTACAAGGTGTCTGGCACCTGGCCGGATGGCTTTAAGTGCACGGTCACCTTTTTGCTGGCTGGCATAAACGCGCCCGCCAAGGCTCAGAAAGTCGCAGAGGCGATTCTTGGCAAAACCTCGGCCATGTTTGCCGAGCGCGGCCTGCCGGACTATTCCGAAACCAGCATCGAGTTGCTGGGTACCGAGACCACTTACGGCACCCATGGCAAGGGCGACCAATGCCGGGAAGTGGTGGTAAAGATTGCTACGGCCCATCCGAAAAAAGAGGCGCTGGTGCTGTTTTCCAGGGAAATTGCCCAGGCCGCTACCGGTATGGCGCCTGGCATCACCGGTATTGTCGGCGGTCGGCCAACGGTGTGGCCGAAGATTCGTTTGTTCTCTTGCCTGGTACCAAAATCGGAAGTGGCGGTTTCGGTGGATTTGGCTGGCGAGAAGTCTGAGGTGGTGGTCGCAACCGAGGGTGGTTTCGATCCAGGTGCTCTGGCGGCTGAGCCGGACTCTCGGATGGAGGTGGCGGCGGATACTACGGTGCCGTTGATCAAGCTGGCTTGGGCGCGGTCCGGGGATAAGGGCGATCACAGCAACATCGGGGTGATTGCGCGGGATCCGGAGTATGTTCCTTATATTGAGGCGGCGTTGACTGAGCAGGCGGTGGCGCAGTGGATGTCGCATACGCTGAATCCGGAGTCTGGCAGGGTGACTCGCTGGTCTTTGCCTGGGTTACATGCGTTCAATTTCTTGCTGGAGCACAGTCTTGGGGGTGGTGGTGTGGCCAGTTTGCGGATTGATCCGCAGGGTAAGGCGTTTGCGCAGCAGCTATTGGAGTTTCCTGTGCCGGTGCCTTCGAATCTGGTAGCACAATGAACATTCTAATCACTCTCCGGCGCAAGCTTCATGCTTGGAGCTCAGGCCCAGAACTTGGGTGCCGGCACCCTGGTGGGGGAACGTCCTACAAAAAGCGCTCCTGCGGCACATCCATGTGGCGCTTCGCTCCGGCCATCCATGGCCTACGAGATTTTTGTAGGACGTTCCCCCACCAGGGCGCTCCGACTTTTTACGTGGATTCAGCTTCTTTTGAGAAGGGTTTTTTATGAGTTATCAATCTGTTTTTCGCCCAGGCCTGTTTGAAGGCCAGGTGTTTATTGTCACCGGCGGTGGCTCCGGCATTGGCCGCTGCACGGCTCACGAACTGGCGGCGCTTGGTGCCCGGGTTGCGCTGGTGGGTCGTAAGCAGGAGAAGGTAGACGCGGTTAAGGCCGAGATTGAGGAAGACGGCGGTATTGCCAGCGCCCATGCCTGCGATATCCGTGAGGAGGAGTCGGTCAAGGCGACGGTGAAGGCGATTATCGAGACCCACGGTGGGCTGAACGGGGTGGTGAACAACGCCGGCGGGCAGTTTGCGTCTCCGTTGACGGGGATTAACCAGAAGGGCTGGGAAACCGTAGTTCGCACGAATCTGACCGGTGGTTTTTTGATTTCCCGGGAGGCCTATACCCAGGCTTTGAGTAAGACCGGGGGTTCGATTGTGAACATTGTGGCGGATATGTGGGGCGGTATGCCTGGCATGGGTCACTCTGGCGCGGCCCGCGCCGGGATGGTGAACTTTACCCAGACGGCGGCAGTTGAGTGGGCGCCGTCCGGGGTTCGGGTGAATGCGGTAGCGCCGGGATGGATTGCCTCCAGCGGGATGGATAACTACCCGGCCCATATGAAGTCGTGGATTCGCAGCCTGGCGGATGCGGTGCCGATCAAGCGGATGGGTACGGAATCGGAGGTGAGTTCGGCGATCTGTTTCCTGCTTAGCCCGGGCGCGGCGTTTATCAGTGGCGATTGTCTGCGGATTGACGGTGCGGCATCCCAGGGCGGGCGTGTTTGGCCGATGCCGAAGGCGAAGAACAATGAGCCCTATAACGGTTTCCATCGGGCGGTAACGCCGAAAGTGTTGAGTGACGACTGAGGATTTCCCATGCAGGTACTGGAAACAACAATAAGCCCCCAGTCCGACGAGTTCCGGGCCAACGTGGAGGCCATGGAAGCGCACATCACCACCTTCCGGGATGTGGAGCAGAAGGTGCTGGACCTGGCGGAATCGGCCCGGGAGAAGTTTACCAGGCGGGGCAAGCTGCTGCCGCGGGATCGCATCAATCGGTTGCTGGACCGCGGCAGTGAGTTTCTGGAACTGTGCTCCCTGGCCGGTTACAAAATGCATGATGACAAAGACGGTTCCATGGCCGGTGGCGGGATTATTGCCGGCATTGGCCGGGTAGCCGGAGTCCGTTGCCTGGTGGTCGCAAGCAACAGCGCCATCAAAGGCGGAACCATTACTCCCGCCGGTCTGGATAAGACCCTGCGCCTTCAGCAAATTGCCATGGAGAACAAGCTGCCGGTGGTGTCGCTGTCGGAATCCGGCGGTGCCAACCTGAACTACGCCACCGATATTTTTGTGCTTGGCGCCCGGGGATTTGCCAACCAGGCGCGGATGTCCGCAGCCGGAATTCCGCAAGTAACCGTGGTGCATGGCAACGCCACCGCCGGTGGTGCTTATCAACCGGGTCTGTCGGATTATGTGATCACCGTGCGCGAGCAGGCCAAGATGTTCCTGGCCGGCCCGCCGCTGCTGAAAGCCGCGACCGGCGAGGTCGCCACCGATGAAGAACTGGGTGGAGCAGAAATGCACGCCACGGTTGCCGGCACCGCCGAATACCTGGCGGAAGACGATGCCGATGGCATCCGCCAGGCCCGGGAAATTCTCGGCGCCCTGCCCTGGAACGAAAACCTGCCGCTGCGCCAGGAACCCAAGTGGGATGAGCCGCTGTATCCGGCTGACGAGCTGCTGGGGGTGATTCCTTCCGACGCCAAGAAGCCCTACGACGTACGCGAAATCCTCGCCCGCATCGCCGATGGCTCCCGATTCCTGGATTTCAAGAATGACTACGACAGCCAGACGGTGTGCGGCACCATCCGTATTCAAGGTCACAGAGTTGGCATCATCGGCAACAATGGCCCAATCACGCCGGCCGGCTCCACCAAAGCTGCGCAGTTCATCCAGCTATGCGATCAGGCCGGCACGCCTATCCTGTTTCTGCATAACACCACCGGATTCATGGTCGGCACCCACTCCGAACAGAATGGCATCATCAAACACGGGTCCAAGATGATTCAGGCCGTGGCCAACTGCCGGGTTCCAAAGCTCGCCGTGGTGGTGGGCGGTTCCTACGGCGCCGGCAACTACGCCATGTGCGGCCGGGGGCTGGATCCAAGGTTCATCTTCGCCTGGCCCAACAGCCGCACCGCCGTCATGGGCCCCGCACAGGCCGGGAAAGTCATGCGCATCGTTGCTGAAGAAAAACAACGCAAAAGCGGTATCGAGCCGGACGAAAAGACCCTGTCGTTCCTGGAACAGGCGACCGCCAAAAAGCTGGAAGACGGCTCCACCGCCCTGTTCGGCACCGCCCGCCTGTGGGACGACGGCCTGATTGACCCCAGGGATACCCGCCGTGTCCTGGCCATGGTGCTTTCCGTTTGCCGTGAAGCCGAACAACGATCACTGCGACCCAACGTTTACGGCGTCGCCCGTTTCTGATTTCCACACTGATTTATCGGGAGCACAACAATGAAATTCACAGCCGAACACGAAGCCCTCAGAAAGACCGTCCGCGATTTCGTCGAAAAGGAAATCAATCCGCACTGCGATGAATGGGAGGAAGCCGGCGAGTTTCCCATTCACGACCTGTTCAAGAAACTCGGCAACCTGGGCCTGCTGGGCATTCAGAAGCCGGAGGAATACGGCGGCATGGGTCTGGATTACAGCTACAACCTCGTGGCTGCTGAAGAACTGGGCATGGCCAAGTGCGGCGGTGTCCCGCTGGCCATCGGCGTGCAAACCGACATGTGCACCCCGGCCATTGCCCGCTTCGGTTCCGACGAACTGAAACGGGATTTCCTGGCCCCGGCCATCGCTGGCGACATGGTGGGCTGTATCGGTGTGAGTGAAGTGGGCGCAGGCTCCGATGTGGCCGGCCTGAAAACCACGGCTAAGAAAGACGGCGATGACTACGTCATCAACGGCTCCAAGATGTGGATCACCAACTCCCCGAAAGCGGATTTCATGTGTCTGCTGGCCAACACCAGCGACGACAAACCCCACAAGAATAAAACCCTGATGATCGTGCCCATGAACACACCGGGCATCACCTTCAGCCCGCACCTGAACAAGCTGGGCATGCGCTCATCAGAAACCGCCCAGGTGTTTCTGGACGACGTGCGAATTCCCCAACGCAACCGCATCGGTGCGGAAGGCACGGGTTTTATGTGCCAGATGATCCAGTTCCAGGAAGAGCGCATGTGGGGGGCCGCCAACGTAATCAAGGCTCTGGAAAACTGTGTCACGCAGACCATTGAATACTGCCGCGAGCGCAAGACCTTTGGCCAGCCGCTGATCGACAACCAGTACATTCACTTCCGCCTGGCGGAGTTACAGACCGAAATCGAAGCGCTGCGCGCGCTGACCTATCAGGCCTGTGAGCTGCACGTTGAGGGCAAGGATGTTACCAAGCTGGCATCTATGGCCAAGCTGAAAGCGGGTCGTTTAGGCCGCGAAGTGACGGACGCTTGCCTGCAGTTCTGGGGTGGCAACGGCTACATGTGGGACAACCCCCTGTCACGGGCTTACCGCGATGTGCGGCTGGTCTCCATCGGCGGCGGTGCCGACGAAATCATGCTGGGCATCATCTGCAAGCTGATGGGTACCTTGCCTGGCAAGAAACGCGACTGAGTTTTTAGTTTGGCGGAAGGCCATGAGGCGGGGTTCCCCTTCCGGGACACGCCTACAAGCACATCCCTGTGGGCTCGTTTCGGGCCGTCCATGGCCCTCAACGGTCCCGGAAGGGGAACCCCGCCTCATGGCCCCAAACGTTTTACGTGGAGTCCTATATGGAATACCAACTACCACAATGCGAAACCCTGATACTTGAAAAACAGGGCCCGACGCTGCTCATTACGATTAACAGACCCGACGTTCGCAACGCCATGAGCCTCCACATGGTCGCGGAACTGTCCACCGTGTTCAGCGAAGTCGAACATGACGACAGCATCCGCGCCGCCGTCATCCGCGGGGCCGGTGGACACTTCTGCGCCGGCGGCGACATCAAAGACATGGCCGGTGCCCGGGGCCAGAAAGCCGGCGAAGGCCGCGACGACCCGTTCTACAAACTCAACCGCGCCTTCGGCCAGATGATCCAGCAGGTCAACGAATCCTCAAAAGTCGTCATCGCCATCACCGAAGGCGCCGTGATGGGCGGCGGCTTCGGCCTGGCCTGCGTCTCTGACCTCGCCATCGCCGGCCCGACGGCCAAGTTCGGCATGCCGGAAACCACCCTCGGCGTAATCCCGGCCCAGATCGCCCCGTTCGTGGTCGAACGCATCGGCCTGACCCAGGCCCGCCGGCTGGCGCTACTGGGTTTGAGAATCGACGCAACGGAAGCCTGCACTCTCGGCATCGTCCACCAGGTTGCAGAATCCGAAGAACAACTCAGCGACATGCTCAACCAGGCTCTGGAACGTGTCCGCCTGTGCGCCCCAAATGCCACGGCAGAAACCAAAGCCCTGCTGCACCGGGTGGGCCATGAAGCCATGGCCGGCCTACTGGATGACGCCGCCGAGAAATTCGCCGCGGCCATCCGGGGGCCAGAGGGGATGGAAGGCACCATGGCGTTCATGCAAAAGCGCGAACCAAAGTGGGCCGAGAGCTGAAAACAACGACAACAAATACACGCTGTTCAATACCAGTTGAGCAGGCAAGCACAAAGACAGCGGGAGCGCCGCTGTCAGGGTGGTCCTCCGGAAAATCTCGGAGGCCATGGATGGCCGGAGCGAAGCGCACATGGATGTGCTCGTAGCGTTTTTCCGGAGGACCACCCTGACAGTGGTGCGGACAGACGCCATTAGTTGGCGGTCTTCGCAGATAAGGTAGGTAATGGGCATGCTAAAAAAACTATTAATCGCAAACCGTGGCGAAATCGCCGTCAGGGTCATCCAGACAGCCAAGGCGTTGGGCTACCGAACCGTTGCCGTCTACTCCGAAGCCGACGCCAACGCCCTGCACGTCGAACAAGCCGACGAAGCCGTCTGCATAGGCCCAGCACAAGTGGCCGCCTCCTACCTGAACGCCGACGCTATCCTCGATGCCGCAAAGAAAACCGGAGCCGACTGCATCCACCCAGGCTACGGCTTCCTCTCCGAAAACTCCGGCTTCGCCAAAGCCATCAAACAGGTCGGCCTCACCTTCGTCGGCCCACCCGAAAACGCCATCGAACTCATGGGCAGCAAACGCCGCTCCAAAATCGCCATGCAAGAGGCTGGCGTACCCGTCGTCCCCGGCTTTGAGGGCAACAATGCCAATGACGATGAACTCATCACCGCCGCCAAAGACATCGGCTACCCCCTCATGCTCAAAGCCTCCGCCGGCGGTGGCGGCCGGGGCATGCGCCTGGTCGAGAGCGAAAACGAGCTGGCCGACAACATCAAACGGGCCCGCTCCGAAGCCAAACAGGCCTTTGGTGACGACGAACTGATCATCGAAAAAGCCGTCATCGAACCTCGCCACGTGGAAATCCAGGTCTTTGCCGATCGCCATGGCAACGCCGTGTACCTGGGCGAACGGGACTGCTCCGTGCAGCGCCGGCACCAGAAAGTGGTTGAAGAAGCGCCCTCACCCTTTGTTACCCCTGAGTTGCGCAAAGCCATGGGCGAAGCGGCCGTCAAAGCCGCCCTGGCCTGCGGTTACGAAGGCGCCGGCACCGTGGAATTCCTGGTCGACAAAGACCGCAACTTCTACTTCCTGGAAATGAACACCCGCCTGCAGGTGGAACACCCGGTCACCGAACTGATCACTGGTCAGGACCTGGTCGCCTGGCAGCTGATGGTCGCCGAAGGCCGCCCGCTGCCGCTGGCGCAGGATGAGATTGAACTCAACGGCCACGCCATCGAAGTGCGCCTGTACGCCGAAGACCCGGCCAGCGGCTTTACCCCGCAAACCGGCACCTTGCATCAATTTACCCCGGCCGAAGGTGACGGCTTGCGCTACGACACCGGCGTGCGCTCCGGCGATGTGGTCAGCCCCCACTACGACCCCATGCTGGCGAAAGTCATTGCCTGGGGCCAGAACCGGGACGAAGCTCGCCGCCGGCTGATCCGAGCCTTGGAAGATACCGCCGTATTTGGTGTGACCACCAACCGGCACTTCCTCAGTCGCATTATTGCCGACGACACCTTCGGTGCCGGTGAAGCCACTACCGCCTTCCTGCAACAGGCGTTCAAAAATGATCCATCCCTAGCGCCCCAGCGGCTCACTATCCGTGAACGGGCCCTGAGCGCCTGCGTTCTCAGCCTGAGCGGCAAAGGTCAGGAAGGCTGGAGCAATGCCCCGGCCACGGTCATGCCCATGAAGCTGGAAACTCAGGATGACAGCCTGGAACTGCTGGTCCGCCACAGCGGCCACACACTGCAGGTATCCCACGGCGAAGAACATTATGAGCTGCAACTGCAAAGCCAGGAACCTGGCCTGCTATGCATTATCGACAATGGGGTTCGTCAGCGGTGCCAATACTACCGGAGCGGAGATTCCCTATATTTGCAGGCATTCGGGCGCTCCTGGTCAGTTCGGGACATCACCCACCAGCCGGCACAGGGTGCCCAAGGCGCTGGCAGTGGCAAGGTACAGGCCAGCATGGATGGCGGCATCATTGATGTTTTGGTGGCCGAAGGGGATCAGGTGGAACAGGGCCAGACTCTGGTGATTCTGGAGGCCATGAAAATGGAGCACCCGGTGAAGGCCGATCGCAGCGGCACCGTCGGCCAATTGCTCGCCCGGCAGGGTGATCAGGTTAAACGGGGCCAACTGCTGGTTCAGGTAGAAGCAAACGAGGAGGCCGACGCATGAGCCGACTCCATCAACGCACCGTGTTCATCACCGGCGGAAGCCGGGGCATCGGCCGCGCCATCGCCCTGGCCTGCGCCCGGGAAGGGGCCAATGTGGTGATTGGCGCCAAGACCGATACACCGCATGCGAAGTTACCGGGCACCATCCACACCGTGGCGGAGGAAATTCGCAACGCAGGCGGCCAGGCGCTGCCGCTGGTGTTGGACGTGCGGGATGAACGCCAGGTAAGGCAACGAATGGAAGAAGCCGCCGATCAGTTCGGCGGCATCGACGTACTGGTGAACAACGCGGGCGCCATCCGGCTGACTGGTGTCGAAAACCTGAAGGTAAGCCGCTACGACCTGATGCACCAGGTCAATGCCCGGGCGGTGTTCACGTGCAGCCAGGCTGCCCTGCCCTGGCTGAAGCAATCCGGTGGCCACATCCTGAGCCTGTCGCCGCCACTGAACCTGAACACCCGGTGGTTTGCCCAATACGGGCCTTACACCACCACAAAATATGGGATGACCATGCTCAGCATGGGTATGGCCGAGGAATTCCGCCGCTACGGCATTGCCGTGAACTGCCTGTGGCCAAAAACGCTGATCGCCACGGCGGCCATCGAGTACGAAGTGGGCGGGCCGCAACTCATGGCCCAGGGCCGCAAACCGGAGATCATGGCGGATGCGGCGGTTAGCATTCTCTCCCGCACCGCAGATGAACTGACGGGGCAGGCGCTGATTGATGAAGAAGTACTTCGACAGGATGGCGTCGAAGATTTTGAACACTACCGGTACGCCCAGGGCGACAAACCGCTACTGCCGGATCTGTTCCTGGATTAGCCGCGGGGCTTTGAGTGTTGCTCCGCGGTTCAAAACTCATAAAGACATTGACGACTGAAACGGAAGCAACATGAGCCAAGACATCGTAACCGCGCGCGACATCCTACGCAGCCTGCCAACGGTCCTGAAAAAATTTCCCTATGTAGCCAAGGGGCTCTATTACTACCGGTTGAAGGACGATAACAAAGACCTGACACTGGGCCGGCTGGTTGAACGCAACGCTGACAAATACCCCAATCGCCCGGCCATTCTGTTCGATGATCGTACCCTTACCTGGTCAGAGCTCGACGCCTGGAGCAACCGGATTGCCCACTACCTGAAAGACCAGGGGCTGGTGAAGGGCGATGCCATTGCCGTGCTGCTGGATAACCGCCCGGAACTGCTGGCCACCGTGGTTGGCGCCGCCAAGGTTGGCGTGGCCTGCGCCATGCTGAATACCTCGCAGAAGGGCAAAGTCCTGGCCCACAGCATCAACCTGATCCAGCCTCGTATGCTGGTGGTGGGCGCTGAGCTGGTTGACCACGCCGAGGGCGTGCGCGACGACATCCAACTTCGCCATACCAAGCCCCTGCAATACCTGGCCGATGCCAATACCCTGAACACGTTTGGTGAAGCACCGCAGGGCTACATCAACATGGCGCTCGAAGTCAGCCAGCGGTCGTCCACCCGTCCCATGCTCTCCAACAACGTCACCATGGGCGATACGGCTGTTTATCTGTACACATCCGGCACCACTGGCTTGCCCAAGGCCGCCCCTGGCTCACACCGCAAGTTTATCCGGGCCTATGGCGGCTTTGGCATGCTGTCCCTGGCCATGGAGCCAGAAGACGTTCTGTACTGCACCTTGCCCCTGTATCACGGCACCGCGCTGCTGGTGTGCTGGGGCTCGGTACTGGCCGGCGGCTCCGCCATCGCCCTGCGCCGAAAGTTCTCCGCCAGCGCGTTCTGGGACGATGTTCGGAAATACAACGCCACCACCTTCGGCTATGTCGGCGAACTCTGCCGCTACCTGCTGAACCAGCCCGCCAGCGAGCAGGACCGCAACCACGGCCTGACCAAAATGATCGGAAATGGCCTGCGCCCGTCCATCTGGACCGAGTTCAAGGAGCGTTTCGGCATCGACAAAGTGGCGGAGCTGTACGCTTCGTCTGAGGGCAACATCGGCTTCAGCAACTTCTTCAACATGGACAACACCGTGGGTTTCTCCACAGCCCCGTACAAGCTGGTGAAGTACCACGAAGGCACCCGCGACCCGATCCGCAATGACAAAGGTCGCCTGCAAGAAGTGAAGAAAGGCCAGCCGGGTTTGCTGATCGGCGAGATCAACAAGAAATGGGCGTTCGAGGGCTACACCCAGAAAGAGGCCACGGAAAAATCGATCCTTCGCGATGCCTTCAAAAAAGGCGATGCCTGGTTCAATACCGGTGACGTGCTGAAAGAAATCGGCTGCCGGCACCTGCAGTTTGTCGACCGCATGGGCGATACCTTCCGCTGGAAGGGTGAGAATGTTTCAACCACGGAGGTGGAGAACATCATCGACGGCTCCGGTATGGTTCAGGAGGCGATTGTCTATGGTGTGGAAATTCCGAAAACCAACGGCAAGGCGGGCATGGTGACACTGGTACCGCAGAATCCGGAGGCGGAGTTTGATGCCGATAAGCTGTTTACTTACCTTCAGGACAATTTGCCACCGTATGCGATACCGGTATTCGTGCGGGTAACCCACGCCATCGAGAAGACGGGGACGTTCAAGTACCGGAAGGTGGATATCCAGAAGCTTGGCTATTCGCTGGACCGTCCCCATGAGGAGGTTTATGCCTGGCTTCCGGGATCATCCGGTTATACGCAGCTTACGCCGGAGTTGGTGGCCGATATCGATTCTGGCGGAGTTCGGTTTTGACTTTTTGTGGTGGGGGCTAGTTTAGCACCAGCCTGCTGGGTTTCGGAGGTGGTGAGAGTGGGGACTCCCTTCCAAAAAATCTTGAGGGCCAGGGATGGCCCGAACGAAGCGCACATGGATGTGCTTGTAGCGTTTTTTTGGAAGACGTCCCCAACCCGGCGCACACCTGAACCAGAAGGCTAGGAAACCAGCTCAGACCAAGGTTCAGGAACCAACCCGAAGAACGATCTTGCCCGTGGCACGGCGACCAGTCAGGGCACCCAGAGCCTCGGCGTACTGGTCGAATTCGAATACCTCGCTGACCTTCGGGTCGATTTTGCCTTCGCTGTACAACTGCAACAGCTCCATCATGTTCTGGGCACTGGCCTCCGGCTCACGCTGGGTGAAGCTGCCCCAGAACACCCCGACCACCGAACAGCCCTTCAGCAACGTCAGGTTTGCCGGCACCTTCGGAATATCGCCTGCCGCAAAACCGATGATCAGATGGCGGCCGTTCCAGGCCATGGAGCGCAGGGCCTGTTCGGTGAAATCGCCGCCGACCGGGTCATAGATCACGTCCACGCCCTTGCCTTTGGTGAGCTTCTTCACCGCTTCCTTCAGGGATTCCTCAGAATAATTGATCAGCTCATCAGCACCGGCGGCCTTGGCCACCTCCAGCTTTTCGGCTGTGCTGGCCGCCGCGATTACCTTCGCGCCCATGGCCTTGCCAAGTTCCACCGTAGCCAGACCAACGCCACCACTGGCGCCCAGCACAAGCAGGGTCTCACCCGGCTGGATGTTGGCCCGCTGTTTCAACGCGTAATAGGAGGTGCCATACACCATCATGAAACCGGCCGCCTGCTCATAAGGCATGCCGTCTGGAAGGGGCAGCAGATTCGATTCGGGGGCAACGACTTCCTCGGCAAACGCACCCCAACCTGTGAGAGCCGCCACGCGGTCGCCTGGCTTGAAGCGGGTAACTTTCTCGCCCACTTCAATCACTTCACCCGCCAGTTCGCCGCCCGGTGAAAACGGCATGGGTGGCTGCAACTGGTACTTGCCCTCGATGATCAGGGTATCCGGGAAGTTGAGGCCCGCGGCCTTGACCCGGATTTTCACGCCCCGGCCCTTGGCCTCCGGGCTTGGAATGTCTTCAATAACCAGGTTTTCGGCTGGTCCGTATTCTTTGCACAGAATGGCTTTCATGATCTCTCCTGATGCCTTGGGGCCGATCCGCGTGACTGCAGTATTCGGGCTCAAGCGGCGTCTTGTTCAGCTTTTTTATTGAATCGCACCAAGCTAAACGCAGTTGCATCATGAAGCAAATCAAGATCGCTTATCGTTTCGCATAAACCACGCTAATTCAGCCTTACAACAGAGTCGCGCTAAACGCCAGCGCCACCACCAGCCCCACCGCAGCAATAACCAGACCGGCTTTAAGGCCTGGTGACAGGGTTTGTGGGGCGGGCGATTTACTGCGGACCGGCTCATCGTAGTTGACCAGCTTCTGGTCCTGGCTGGAGCGTCGGATCAGGTCAATCATTTCTTCACATTGGGTGCTGTCAAAAGCGGATGGATTGAACTCTGGCAAGTGGTGCTTCTGAAGAAATGCCTGAACATCTGCAGATGCCGGCACGTACTTCATCGACCAGTTTGTGAACGACCGCTCGGCCACCGGCTCCTCGATCAACGTCCGGACATTACGATGCCTTGGGTCCTGAAGAATTCTCTGGTAAGTGTCCCGAACGGCTTCTTCTTCGCCTTCCAGGTATTGGAAAAAGCGGTTGTCACCGTAATACAGACCGCCCACAAGGCCCACTTTTCCGTTGTTCCGACGAGACACAAGCAGAATACGGGCAACGTGGGGCTCCACTCCTTTCTCCAGGGGCTTGGCTTCAAAGGTCGCTTCACTGGCGTAGGCAAGACGAATCAGCGGCATTTATGGTGTACTCCGGATCAATGAAAACAGGGGTCGGTGAACATACGCCCTGCCAGGGGCTGACAGATCACTCCCCGGGTAATTCTGCATCCTGTCTCTGTTCTTCATCCTGGCCCGGCACCATGGGGTGTCGTCAGGTGAATTCGAGCCCGTTTTCAGCTATCCTTCGCGCTCCCGTTTGATCACCTTTGCTTACGTACACTTTCTGCCCCAGAGCCGGCCATGTTCGACATCATCTATACACTTGAAATGATTGGGGTTGTGGCATTTGCCATTTCCGGCATGATTGTCGCGCGTTCGAAGAACATGGACCCCGTGGGCATTTTCGCCATCGGTTTTATAACGGCCTTGGGCGGTGGCACGTTGCGGGATCTGATCATGGATAACCACCCGCTGTACTGGATCAAGCACCAGGAACAGCCCATCCTGATTCTGGCCATGGCGATTGTGTTCAGTTACTGGAGCCGGGCGCACAGCCTCAAGGAATCCCGTATCGTTTTCCCGGATGCCATTGGCCTCGGCATTTTCTCGATTCTCGGCGCCCAGCTGGCGCTGGATCTGGGCCATTCCTGGTTTATCGCGTCCATGCTCGGGGTAATGACGGGCTGCTTCGGCGGCGCACTGCGCGACACTCTGTGCAACGAAGTCCCCTTCATCTTTCGTAAGGATCAGATCTACGCCTCCATCGCATTCGCCGGATGCTGGCTGTACTTTGTGTGCCAGTGGTTCCTGGAAAGCGAGTCTATCGCCCTGACCATCGGCCTGTTGTTCATAGTAACCGTACGCATGCTGGCCGTCCGTTTCGATATCCGGCTACAGCGAGATCACAGCACGGGCTGAACGGTCAATCATTCCTTGGCCTTGGCCTGAGCCCCGTGAGCCGGTAAGATTGCCGTTTTTTCACCCAGTTCACGATTTCCGCACGTAAACAGAGTTTCAAACCCCAACCCAGGCATCCCGAGAGGCAGACCCCCGTCATGCTTGAACGACTGTTCCAACTCCAGGCCCACGGCACTACTGTCCGTAAAGAAGTGGTCGCGGGCATTACCACCTTCCTGACCATGGCTTACATCATCGTGGTCAACCCCAGCCTGTTGTCTTCCACCGGCATGGATTTTGGTGCCGTGTTCGTGGCGACCTGCCTGGCGGCAGTGATCGGCACCCTGATAATGGGCCTATGGGCCAACTACCCCATCGCCCTGGCCCCGGGTATGGGCCTGAACGCGTTCTTCTCGTTCACCGTGGTTGGCAGCATGGGCTATACCTGGCAGGTAGCTCTGGGAGCCGTGTTCCTGTCCGGTTTCCTGTTCTTCCTGTTGAGCATCTTCAAGGTGCGGGAGTGGATCATCAATTCCATTCCCATGTCTTTGCGGTTTGGCATTTCTGCCGGCATTGGCTTCTTCCTGGCCCTGATCGCCCTGAAGAACGCCGGCATTGTGGTTGATCACCCCGCCACGCTGGTCAGCCTGGGTGACGTCATGGTGCCCGAGGCACTGCTGTTCTTCGGTGGTTTTGTGCTGATCTGCGCGTTGTCTTTCCGTCAGATCACCGGCTCTGTGATGATCGGCATTATCGCCATTACGGTGATCGCGATGATGCTGGGTATGGTGGAATACCAGGGGCTTGTGTCGGCGCCGCCAAGCATTGCCCCCACCTTCATGCAACTGGACCTGGCCGGCGCCCTGAACGTGGGCATGATCAGCGTGGTGTTTGCCTTCCTGTTTGTGGATCTGTTCGATACTTCCGGCACCCTGGTGGGCGCTGCCCAGAAAGGCGGCCTGCTGGATAAAGACGGCAAACTGCCGCGCCTGGGCCGGGCCCTGATGTCGGATTCGGTAGCAACCATGGCGGGCTCTGCCCTGGGCACCTCCACCACCACCAGTTATGTGGAATCCACCGCCGGTATCGCGGCCGGTGGCCGCACCGGCCTGACTGCCGTCGTGGTCGCCCTGCTGTTCCTGGCCTGCCTGCTATTCTCACCCATTGCCAGCGTGATCCCGCCTTACGCAACGGCCCCGGCGTTGCTTTACGTTGCCTGTCTGATGGCCAGTGGTCTGAAACTGGTGGACTGGGACGACATCACCGACATCGCGCCCGCCATCGTTACCGCGTTGATGATGCCGCTGACCTTTTCCATCGCCCACGGCATCGCCCTCGGTTTCATTACCTACGTTGCCGTCAAGGCACTGGCCGGCAAGTGGTCCGACCTGAACTGGAGCGTGACTGTGATTGCCGTCGTCTTCGTTCTGAAATTCATGTTCCTGGACCTGGCGTAAGCCGGGTCCGTACAGGTGAGTTATGGATTATTTTTCCGAAAGCATTAAAAAGGCCATCCGCACGGTACCGGACTGGCCCAAGCCTGGCGTGTCCTTCCGGGACATCACCACGGTGCTGCAAGACAAGACGGCTTTCCGAAAGCTGATTGACGCCTTTGTGCACCGCTACCACGGCCAGCACATCGATGCCGTCGCCGCCGTTGATGCCCGCGGCTTTATCATCGGCTCGGCCCTGGCCTATGAGCTGAACGCTTCGCTGGTGTTGGTGCGCAAGAAAGGCAAGCTGCCGTTCGACACCATGGTAGAAGACTACGAGCTGGAATACGGCACCGCGTCTGTCGAGCTGCATAAAGATGCCTTCAAGCCCGGCGACAAAGTTGTCCTGGTCGACGACCTGATTGCCACCGGCGGCACCATGCTGGCCGCCACCCGCCTGATCCGCCGCATCGGCGCGGAAATCGTGGAAGTGGCCGCGATGATCGACCTGCCGGACCTGGGTGGTTCCCGCAAGCTGCAGGAAGAAGGCCTGCAGGTTTATACTGTGTGTTCATTCGACGGAGAATAACCACCGTTAAAGGAGGCGACCATGCCTGATTATCAGCACCACTGGAAAGACGGTACGCCCGTTCACCTGCCCCTTGGCAAGATCGTGTGCATTGGTCGCAACTACGCCGAACACGCCCGGGAACTGAACAACCCGGTGCCGGACGAGCCGCTGCTGTTTATCAAACCCTCAACGGCAGCGGTGCACATCACCCGCCCTCTGGACTTCCCCCGCAACCAGGGCGAAGTCCACTTTGAAACTGAGCTGGCCGTGCTCATCGGCCGGCCGCTCACCAACGCCTCTGCCAGCGAAGCCGAGGGTGCCGTTCTGGGCTATGGCCTGGCGCTGGACCTGACGCTGCGGGATGTGCAAAGCAAGCTCAAGGAGAAAGGCCAGCCCTGGGAGCGGGCCAAGGCCTTTGACGGCGCCTGCCCGCTCTCCCCGTTTGTGGCTGCCGACAAGCTTCCCAAAGGCAATGTCCGTTTCACTCTGGACATAAACGGACAACGCCAACAGACCGGCGACACCCGTGATATGCTGAACCCCATTGTGCCGCTGATCGCCCACATGAGCAGCCAGTTCACCCTTCAGCCCGGGGACGTGGTGCTGACCGGAACCCCCAAAGGGGTCGGGCCGCTCGTCTCCGGCCAGACCCTGTCTCTGGAACTGGAAGATGTGCTGTTTGTGGAGACAACAGTGGTCTGATTTGCCCGCCTGAACGCATATTCAGGCGAACCACGCGTTTCAGGGGAAACAGACAGGACCATGGCGAAGAAACCAGTTACGTCCCGTACAGGACGCTTCTTCAAACTCGCAGGCATGACCGCCTCCGTGGCGGGCCAGTACGCCGGCCAAAGGGCCCGGCGCATGTTTCGCACCGTCGACGACGAAGGTGCTCGTAGCGAAAGTTACACCCGTATGGCCGGCGAGATTGCCGACACTTTGGGTGAACTCAAGGGTGCAGTGATGAAGGTGGGGCAAATTGCGTCCCAGACCCAGGACTTCCTGCCCAAAGAGTTTTCCCAGGCTCTGGAAAAGCTCCAGAAAGAAGCCCCACCCATGCCTTTCGATGTCATTCTTGCGCAGGTGGAGAGCGAGCTGGGCAAACCGGTGGGTGAACTGTTCGAGTACCTGCAGGAAACCCCTTACGCGTCCGCCTCCATTGGCCAGGTACATCGCGCCCGCCTGCACGACGGCACCGATGTGATCGTCAAGGTGCAGTACCCCGGTGTCGACGAGTCCTGCGATTCCGACCTCAAGCAACTGCGCCTGGCCCTGAAGCTCGGCGGCCTGTTGAAGATGCCGAAGGAGACCGTAGACCAGCTGTTCGGCGAAATCCGCCTGCGCCTGAAAGAAGAACTGGACTACGAAAACGAAGCCCGCAATCTCAAGCTCTTTCACGAATTCCACAAAGACCAGCCCTGGGTAGTGATTCCGGAGGTGGTCGACAGCCACTCCACCCGGCGGGTACTGACCCTGGAGCTGGTGGAAGGTGACCACGTCAGCCAGGTGACCCCGGAACGCTACAGCCAGGACACTCTTAACGAAATCGGCCACAGAATCTTCACCATCATGGCCGACCAGCTGTTCCGCTTCCAATGCATCCACGGCGACCCACACGCGGGCAACTTTGCCTACCGGCCCGATGGCACCATCATCATGTATGACTTTGGGTGCGTGAAGAAGCTGAAGCCGGAGATTGTGGAGGCCTACCGCAAGGCACTGATTGCCGCTCTAGATGAGGACTATCAGGCCCTGGATCAATACCTGATCGATCTTGGCGCCAGGGTTGATAACCAACCAGCCGTAGACGAAGCCTATTACGCCATGTGGCGAGACATCCTGATCATTCCGTTCCTGAATGATGAGCCTTACGACTTTGCCGAGGCCGACATCCACAAGCACGTAGCGGCAAAAACCAGCACCGTGTTCAAGTACCTGGATTACTTCAAACCGCCGGTGGAAAGTATCTTTATTGACCGAATGATTGCGGGGCATTACTGGATGTTGAAACGGCTGGGTGTGCAGGCGGCTTTCAGATCAGAATTGGAAAAATACCTGAGAGGATGAGGAACGAGCCCTGTCGGGGAGTGCCAAACATAGAGCACAGCGCTGCTGTCGGGAAGGCTTTCCAAAACACGCTCCTTGCGGCACATCCCTGTGACGCTTGGGCTCCGCCATCCATGGCTCCGCACAGTTTTGGAAAGCCTTCCCGACAGCAGCACTCGAAACATGGGTGCTAGGCCAACTTCGAAACCCACTCACTCAAGCCATCACTCGCACTTTTTCGAATCACTCGAGCCCGGGAAACCGAAGCCGGCTCGCCAGGGTCAATCACCGTGATGGGCACATCAATCTCCACCTCATAAACCAGGCCGGCGGCAGGGTAAACCTGCAGAGACGTGCCCACGATCAGCAACTGGTCAGCGGCACGAACCACTTCCGCCGCCGCATCCAGCATGGGCACTTCCTCACCGAACCAGACAATATGTGGCCGCAGCTGGGTGCCTCGTTCGCATACATCGCCGGGACGGATTTCCTTGTAGCCGATGTCGTAGATCAGCTCAGGAAAACCAGAGCTGCGGGCCTTGGTGAGTTCGCCATGCAGGTGTAGAACGTTACTGGAGCCGCCCCGCTCGTGCAGGTCATCCACGTTCTGGGTGACGACGGTGACGCGATAGCGGCTTTCCAGCTCGGCCAGCAGGCGATGGGCAGGGTTGGGCTGTACCGATTCCAGCTGGTGCCGGCGCTCATTGTAGAAACGCAGCACCAACTCCTGGTTGCGGGCAAAAGCCTCCGGCGTGGCCACATCGTACACGCTGTATTGCTCCCACAGGCCGCCGCTGTCGCGGAAGGTGGAGAGACCGCTTTCGGCGCTGATGCCAGCGCCGGTGAGCACAACAATGTGTTCCTGCACTCGCCAAAAACCTCGCCTTCAACGAACCCGGATCAATCGAAGATCTTGCCCGGGTTCATAATGCCATTGGGATCGAACACCTGCTTGATGCCGCGCAGATAGGCAATTTCCGCTTCGCTGCGGGTGTACTGCAAGTATGGCTTCTTGGTCATGCCCACGCCATGTTCGGCGGAAACACTGCCCTGGTAGCGTTCAACAATCTCGAACACCCACTTGTTCACCTGCTGGCATTTCTCGAAGAAATCTTCGTTAGCCATGCCTTCAGGCTTTAGAATGTTCAGGTGCAGGTTGCCGTCTCCAATATGACCGAACCAGATAATCTCGAAATCCGGATAATGGTCGGTTACCACGCTCTCGATTTCCTGCAGAAAACCCGGCACCTTGGACACCACCACGGAAATGTCGTTCTTATAAGGCGTGCGCGGGGCGATGGATTCGGAAATCCTCTCCCGCAGCTGCCACAGGTTCTGGGCCTGGGTTTCGCTCTGGCTGATCACGCCATCCAGTACCCAGCCTTCCTCAACGCAGTGCTCGAACAGCGCCATGGCGTCGTCCATCACCTGGTCAGAGACTGCCTCGAACTCCAGCAGCGCATAATAAGGCGCTTCAGTTTCAAACGGCGCCTGCACCTGGCCGTGAGCCAGAACGTGGCCCATGGCCTGATGGGAGAAGAACTCGTAGGCGGTCAGGTCCAGCTTGCTCTGGAACTTCTGCAGAACATCCATGGTGTTGGTCAGATCACCCAGCCCCAGCACCAGTACCGTCAGATTGTCTGGCTGGCGGGTGAGCTTCATGGTGGCTTCGGTAATGAAGCCCAGGGTGCCCTCGGCACCGATAAACAGATGGCGCAGGTCGTAGCCGGTGTTGTTCTTTTCCAGGTCCTTGTTCAGGTCCAGGATATCGCCCTTACCGGTGACCACTTTCAGGCCAGCCACCCAGTCGCGGCTCATGCCGTAGCGGATCACCTTGATGCCACCGGCATTGGTGGACAGGTTGCCGCCGAGCTGGCTGGAACCCGCTGAGGCAAAATCCACCGGGTAGTACAGGCCGTTTTCTTCGGCAAAATTCTGCAACTGTTCAGTGACCACCCCAGCCTGACAGCGCACAATTCGGTCGCTGGCGTTGAAATCCAGAATCTGGTTCATGTTATCGAACGCGACGACCACCTCACCGTTCGCCGCCACAGCACCGGCACTCAACCCCGTACGTCCGCCTGAGGGCACCAGCGCTATCTGGTTCTCGTTGGCAAACTTCACCAGCGCCTGCACCTGCTCAGTGGTCTTGGGCAGAACAATTGCCAGTGGTTTGGGAGGATAAATCTTGGTCCAGTCCTTGCCGTAGGTGTCCAGGTCGGCCGGGTCCGTCAGCACTTTTCCCGGTGCACCACCGGCGGCCACCAGCTCTTTCAGGGAAGCGATGATCTGTTCGGAATTCATGGATGCGTCAGTCTCGTCAGGTTTGGGCCGGGCCTGTGGTTCGGCGATTCGCGAGAAATTGATTCAGGCAAACCGGCGCGCTGTGAAAAGTTCCTTTTATGGTATCATACCGCCCCTGTTCTGTGAGCCGGGTTGACGATCCCCGGCCGCGGTCATTTCACGTGACGAAAGGTTCGGAAGCAAGCCCATGTCAAATACGTCTCTCGAAAAGAGCAAAATCCGGATCCTGCTGCTGGAAGGCGTGCATCAATCCGCCATTGATACCCTGAACGCCGCGGGTTACACCAATATCGAATACCTGTCCCATTCCCTGGGCGAGGAAGAGCTGATCGAGAAGATTGCCGATGCGCACTTCGTCGGTATCCGGTCTCGCACCCAGCTGACCGAGAAAGTATTTGAAGCCGCCAAGAAGCTGGTGGCTGTGGGCTGCTTCTGCATCGGCACCAACCAGGTGGACCTGCAGGCTGCCACCCGCCGTGGCGTTGCCGTTTTCAACGCACCTTTCTCCAACACCCGTTCCGTAGCCGAGCTGGTACTGGCCCAGGCCATCCTGCTGCTGCGCGGCGTGCCCGAGAAGAACGCCAAGGCGCACCGGGGCGAATGGCTGAAATCCGCAAAAAACAGCTACGAAATCCGTGGCAAGAAGCTGGGCATTATCGGTTACGGCAACATCGGCACCCAGTTCAGCGTGCTGGCCGAGAGCTTGGGCATGGACGTGTACTTCTACGACGTGGTGTCCAAGCTGCCCATCGGCAACGCCACCCAGGTGGGCACCCTGCAGGAGCTGCTGAACATCGCAGACGTGGTTTCCCTGCACGTGCCGGAAACCCCGGCCACCAAGTACATGTTCAAGGCCGAGCAATTCGCCCAGATGAAGCCTGGCTCCATCCTGATGAACGCCTCCCGCGGTACCGTGGTCGACATCGATGCCCTGGCCGACGCCCTGCGTTCCGGCAAGCTGCTCGGCGCTGCCATCGACGTATTCCCGGTTGAACCGAAGTCCAACGATGAAGAGTTTATCTCTCCGCTGCGCGAGTTCGACAACTGCATCCTGACCCCACACGTGGGCGGCTCTACCATTGAGGCCCAGGAAAACATCGGTCGCGAAGTAGCCGAAAAGCTGGCCATGTACAGCGACAACGGCACCTCCGTATCCTCTGTGAACTTCCCGGAAGTGGCCCTGCCTTCGCACCCGAACCAGCACCGCCTGCTGCACATCCACGAGAACGTGCCGGGCGTGATGTCCGAGATCAACCAGGTGTTCTCCGAGAACGGCATCAACGTTTGTGGCCAGTACCTGCAAACCAAGGAAGACATCGGTTATGTGGTTATTGATGTCGACAAGGCCTACGGCGAACTGGCGCTGGAAAAACTGCGCCAGGTGAAAGGCACTATCCGTTGTCGGGTACTG
Source organism: Marinobacter sp. LQ44 (assembly GCF_001447155.2). Taxonomy (NCBI): domain Bacteria; kingdom Pseudomonadati; phylum Pseudomonadota; class Gammaproteobacteria; order Pseudomonadales; family Marinobacteraceae; genus Marinobacter; species Marinobacter sp. LQ44. Next base: position 1,165,643 of record NZ_CP014754.1, read on the forward strand.
TTCTGAGCGCAGTGCTTACGCTAAAAACCGGGGCCTGGCTCCGGTTTTTTTATGACATTTCGGGCCACAATACCCCGAATCAAGGTGACTTCAACAAAACTTAATCCTGACGCCCTTGAGTTTCCAGCACCCGAGGCCATGCTGGTAGGTACCACTCATTGAAACGGTCGTGGTAAATGCCCGGCCCGACAGGAGAGTTAGCTATGTCATTGAAGGATTCTTTGCAGCGAAAACTGGAAACCCAGACGGAGCACTGGAGCAAACAAATCGAAAGCCTCAGAGCCGAGGCCAATGAAAAAATTGCCAAAGCAAAGGACGAAGAAGCTGAGGCTCAGATTCAGCGGGACTTCTCAGAGCGCATTCAGGCCATGGAAGACCAGATCGAAACGGCCCGGGCCAAGCTGGGCGAGCTGAAGGAGTCTGGCGAGAACCAGCTGGATGAACTCAAAAAGCGCATTGATGAGTGGCTACCCAGTAACACCAACTGATGCTACACCTGCCAACACCGCAATCAAAAAGCCCCGGTCTTTGCCGCCGGGGCTTTTTCGTTGGGCGATGACAAAACCCGGCCGGGCTTTACTGCATCGGTACCAGGGTCAACTCAACACGGCGGTTCTGCTCACGACCAGAAGCGGTGTCGTTGGAGGCAATCGGATAACGCTGGCCATAGCCCACCGCGCGGGTCCGGCGCGGTTCAATGCCCTGATTCAGCAGGAAGTCACGAACGGATGAGGCGCGGCGCTCTGACAACAGCTGGTTGTAGTTTTCAGACCCTGTGCTGTCCGTGTGGCCTTCAATCTGAATGATCGTCTTATCGAATTCCTTGAGCACCAGAGCCACGGATTCCAGGGTGTCGTTGAAGCCAGGGCGGATGGTGGACTGGTTAGTATCGAACGTGATGTTGCCAGGCATGATCAATTCAATCTGGTCACCGTTACGAACCACCCGAACGCCAGTGCCTTCCAGCTTATGACGCAGCTCGGCTTCCTGACGATCCATGTAGTAGCCGATACCGCCACCAATAGCAGCACCACCGGCGGCGCCGATCAGGGCACCCTTGCCACGGTCGCTGCGGCTGGAGGTAGCAGCACCCACCGCCGCACCACCGATAGCACCAATGATGCTGCCCTTGGTGGCACTGGAGGTTTTCTCTTCGCCGGTGTACGGGTCGTAAGTCATACAACCGCTAAGGCCAACGGTTGCCACTGCAAAGGCAAGAATGGTCTTTTTCACTGTGTTCTCCTGCTTCAGTTCCTGACTGGCGGCCACGCGTGGCACAAACCAATGCATTACTCGATGAAAGTATCAATAATGGTGTTAAACACCGTCGCCTGCAAATCCTGCGCTTCGTTTACCAGATGATGACGCCCATCCGGGATTCTTTGTTCCCTTACTGAGGCAAATTTATTCCGGATAATCCGCAAATTGTGCTGCCAGTCCACGGTCAGATCCTTTTCCCCCTGAACCACCGTCACCGGAAAATCCACCGGCCGTGCCGATTCTATATGTGGCACCCATTTACGCAGGGCAGTCACCCAATCCACATGCACGGCCCTGGCCTGCAGGGGATCATGCTCCCGCAGAAACTCCAGAAAGCGCGTGTTGCCACTGTTGGCTCCGAACACCCTCCGCCAGCGGGTCAGGAACGGCTTGACCAGACTGTGCAGAATCTTGGCGCCCAACCACCCCATGGGACGAACCAGTGGCGCCAGCAACACCACCCTGCGGAAATCCGAGGTTTCCCGGCTATGGTGATTCGACAACAGGTAGTCGATCAGAATCGCCCCGCCCGTACTCTGCCCTACTGCAAACCAGGGGCCGCGAATTTTTTCCCGCACCCGCGCCATCACCTCCGACAACACCGCCTGGTATTCCAGGAAGCTGCCGATGGCGGCCGGTGTGCCGCTCGAAAGCCCGTGCCCCGGCTGGTCGTAGGCCAAGACATCAAAACCGGCACCAAGACAGCGGTCAATCAGCTGCGAGTAGAGCCCCACATGATCAAAATAACCGTGCAGGATGAACACCGTGCCCTTGGGGGCCGACGACTCCGGCAGCCGGAAGTAATGAACCATGACCTCATGCCGCTCCGCCTTGATGTAACCCTGATGGTAGGCCACCTCCGGATGCTCTACCCACAAGTCCAGGCCATAAAAACGGCAGTAGGCTTCCATCTCGACACTGAGTTCACGGTTGATGGCCGGATCAAAGGGTTCCAGACGATCCAGCAAAGAATGTCTGTCCCAGTTCGGAATTTCTATGGTATCTGTTTTCCAGTACACGTAGAGTTAAACGCCTGTCATGAATCGAGAATTGTTCGACATCCTAACGCATTCACGAGGGAGAACACAGATGTTCCAGCCGCTTCTTGAAGCCGGGCTGCGCCAGACAATGCAGCGCTTGGTTCGCCCGATGCTCTCGAATGCTGTACCCCTGAAACTGCAACGCCAGCTGATTCGCCAGGCCTATCGGTCGTCCGTGCCGCCTCGCAGCGCCCGGTTTGTCCGGGACGATCTGGGCGATGTACCGGTGGTGCGAACCACGGCAACAGCAACGCCGTCAGGGACGATTCTCTACCTCCATGGCGGCGGCTATATCATTGGCTCTGCCAACACCCATCGAGGCATCACCGGGCATCTGGCCAAACTGTCCGGGTGCGAAGTGATTACCCCCGATTACCGCCTGGCTCCGGAACATCCGTTCCCGGCAGCGCTGGATGATGCCGAATCCGTTTACCTGGCGCTGATCAGCCAGGGACGGTCGGCCAGTAGCCTTGCCTTGGCCGGTGATTCGGCCGGCGGCGGATTATCCATCGCTCTGGCGATGAAACTGCGTGACCACAAACACCCGCTTCCCTCCTCAATCACGTGTTTCTCGCCTTGGGTCGATCTCAGCCAGGGCGCGCTCTATCAGCCGGAACGCGAGCCGGTGTTGCAGGAAAGCTGGACCGCCAACGCCGCCCGAATGTACGCCGGTGACACACCGCTGACCACGCCACTGATATCGCCGGTGTATGGCCAGCTGGATCACTTGCCACCGTTACTGATCCAGGTTGGCAGCGAGGAAATCCTGCTGAACGATGCTACCCGGCTGGCAGATGTCGCCAAGCGAGATGGCGTAGCAACCCGGCTGGAGATCTACAATAACCTGTGGCACGTGTTTCAAGTCCATTGCGGCCAACTGGACCGCGCCACCGAGGCCGTGCAGGTGGCCGCCGACAATGTCAGGGCCCATCTGGCAAGCTGAGAGCACCTCTGATAAGCGCTTCCTTACGGGCTTTGGACCAGCGTTTGACCTGCCATTCCAGTTGCGAGGCCCGGCTACGGTTGCCGACCGATGCCTGGAATGCCAGGGTCAAAGGCCCTTTGCCCCGCAGGCTGCGGGCCCCTTTGGGGGCCCCGGACTGATGCTCTGAGAAGCGGCGTTCCACGTCTGTGGTAATGCCGGTATACAGGCTGCCGGTTCTGGTGCGAACCAGATAAAGGTACCAGCCGTTATCCATGGTTGAGCCCCCGCTGCCGAACCCGAACCTTCCTCTGCTGTAACCACAACCCGGCCATGATCAGCGTCAGCCCGACGTAGGTAGACGGCAAAATGATTTCGCCGAGGATGAAGTAGATAAACACTAACGACAGAAACGGTGAGATGAAGATCAGATTGCTGACCTTCGCGGTATTCTCAGCTTTTTTCATGGCCTGGGACCAGAGTACAAACGCTATTCCCATCTCGAATACGCCAACATAGACCGCCGCCGCCAGCGACCCGCCCAATGGGAGCGACAGCCCCACCGTGTACCAGCAGGCCAGCGTTATGAACGGCAAGCCGAACAGGAAATTCAGGAACAGGCCAACCACCGGATCACGGGTGTCCCGGGTGGCAATAATCCAGTAGCTGGCCCACACCAGGGTACTGCCCAAAGCGAAGGCTACCCCCAGAGGGTCTGAAAAACTGAGGCTGGTGACCGCGCCCCGGGTAGCAATGACCACCACTCCGGCATAGCAAACCAGGCCGGCAAGAATGTCGATGCGGCGCAGTTTCTGGCCCAGAAAGGGCACCGAGAGATAGGCAAGCACCAGCGCCCAGGTGTAGTTGAGTGGCTGCGCCTCCTGGGCGGGCAGGCGATCGAAGGCGCCGAACAGGAAGAAATAGTAAAGGCACGGGTTGATCAACCCCATCCCGACGGATTGCAGATACTGCCGCCTTGTCAGCTCAAACACCCGATGCCAGCGGCCCTGTGCCACCAGGATTCCCCCCATGACCACCACCGACGCCGCACAGGCTACCAGTAACATCTGCACCGGAGCCAAATCGGCCAGGGCCAGTTTGAAGGCGGTTGCCACAGTCGACCACAGCAGCACTGTCGCCAGGCCATAGAGCATGGCCTGCTTCTGATTAGTCATTTGCCGGTCCCGTTTCGGTTTCCAACCAGCGATACAGTGTTCGCCGGTTGATACCCAGAATCTGAGCAGCCCGGCGCTTGTTACCATCCACCGCCGCCATGACCCGGCGCACATAGTCCTGCTGTAAGGCCTCCAGCGTCGGCCACTCTGACAGGTTCACCGACCCCGGTGCCGCCAGCGGCTGGGGCGAGGCCCCCTGACGTTTTCGGATGCGCTCCGGCAAATGCTCAGGCTGTATAGTATCGCCCTCGCAGAAGGTGACCGCCCGCTCAATGGCGCTGGACAGTTCCCTGACGTTACCGGGGAACGGATAGTCCCGCAGCACCCGCAGGGTCACATCACTGAGTTTGATAAACCCCCGGTTGTGGCCGCGGCAGGCCTCCTTGAGGAAATGCATCGCCAGCAGCTCAACATCTTCGCCCCGTTCCCGGAGTGGCGGAATACTCAGCGTCAGGGTTTCCAGGCGATAGTACAGATCTTCCCGGAACTCTCCCTGTTCCACCGCTTTCATCAGATCAACGTGGGTGGCGGCGAGAATCCGCACATCCACGGTTTCTTCATGATCAGAGCCCACCGGCTTGATGGAGCCTTCCTGAAGCACCCGGAGCAGCTTGGCCTGCAGCGCCAGGGGCATCTCACCAATCTCGTCCAGCAACAGGGTGCCGCCGCTGGCTTCCGCAAACAGCCCCTTGCGCCCCTGTCTGGCGCCGGTAAACGCGCCGGCTTCATGGCCAAAGAATTCACTTTCCATCAGGTCCGGCGGAATGCCCGCGCAGTTTACGGCCAGAAACGCCTGCCCGGCCCGATCACTCTGCTGATGAACCGCCCGGGCCACCAGTTCCTTGCCGGTCCCGCTTTCACCGTTGATCAATACCGCCGCCTGGCTGCGAGCCACCTGGCGGATTTCGGTGCGCAAGCGCGCCATGGCGGAACTGTCTCCCACCAGGCCCAGGTTATCTCCGCCATTCTGGCTCGCCTGAATCTCCGCCAACTGCCGGTTGATGTCCGCCTGGGCCAACAGCCGCTTTATCTTGAGCCTCAGGTGATCGGTCGACAACGGCTTGGTCAGAAAATCGTCAGCACCCGCTTTCAGTGCATCCACCGCCTGATCGACCGTGCCAAAGGCGGTAATCACGATAAACGGAATGCCCGGGTGCTCTGCCTGCTGAAACGACAGCACCTGCAGGCCGTCGCCATCCGGCAATCGCAGGTCGGAGACAATCAGGCTTGGCCGCTGGCCCCGCAGTTGCTGCCGGGCCTCATCAACGGTCCCGGCCCGGAGCATGGCGTAGCCGTCCATCTCCAGCTCTTCGGCCAGCAACTGGCCCAGGCTCTGGTCATCCTCAACCAGTAATATGGTCGCTACCGAATCACTCATACGCCAGCCTCCCTGGGAAAATACAGACTCATTCGACACCCGCCCAGACTGCTTTCTTCCACACCTACGCGACCTCCATGCTCCTTCATGACACTGCTCACAACCGCCAGCCCAAGGCCAGTCCCTTCGCCGGCGGGGCGGGTACTGTAGAAGGGCTCGAAGATCCTGTCCCGGTCCTCAGGCGCGATGCCCGGGCCGTCATCCTCTACCCGGATTTCCCAGCAATCACTGGACTGGTGAGCCGTCACCCTGAGCCGGCTGCGGGCGGACTGACAGCCATTTCGGATCACGTTCAGACACGCCAGACCAGCCCGCAGCGGCTCGGCCCGGGTAGGCATAGGTTGATCAAAGCCATCGGTTTCCAGCCGACAATGGCTGCAACGTTCATCTTCGGAGGCGCGGGCCATAACGTCTCGCAGAACATCAGACAGGTCCAGTGGCCGCCTGGAGTCAGGCACATGGCGGAAACAGTCCAGCAGCTGCTGAATGATAGTGGTCATCCGCTGCACCTGGTGCTCGATATCCGTAAGGTGCCGCTGTTGATCGTCCGGCAGCCCGGCCCTGGCGAGTATCCGGGCACGGCCCTGAATCACATTCAGCGGCGCCCCCAACTCATGGGCCACCCCGCCGGCAACGCGGCCGATCATGGCCACCTTCTCCTGATACTCCAGTTGTTCCGCCAGCGCTCTTTCCCGGGCGATCCGGTCTTCGATCTCCGCCTCGGCATCGCCCATGCGCCGGCCCATATCCCGAATACCCCGGTGAATCTGTCGCAACTCCCGCGGCCCTGCCGCAGGGGTCGCCAGAAACCAACGGCCAGGCGCCAATTTATCCATGTTCTCCATCAATCCATTCACGTGGCGCCCCACAGTACGGTAATGCCCCAGAACCACCACCAGGATGATGGTCACCGCGAGCACAGACCAGATACCCACCGCCCACCAGCGGCTTGATGCCACCAGGTCGTGGAAGTCACTGCGCTGTCTGGTCACCTGTAGCAGCCCCTGAATACGGCCGTCTTCGCCGACCAGCGGCGTGAACTGCGAAAACACCGATTCGCCATCCACCCGCCGGAAAGCACCACCCAGCTCGCCACTGGCGATCACCCGCTCGGCACTCACGCTGTTGGTGACGTCAGAATCCGCCACCCCAAGGCTGGCCACCCGGTTACCTTCTTCATCAAACACAGACGCCCCGGAAATGCGGCCAATCTGGAAGATGGACTTGAGGGATTCCCCAAGCACCAGTTCATCTTTCTCCACCAGGGCATTGGACAGCGGGCCGCTGACCGCCCTGGCAACCAGCTCAAGGTCTTCACGAAGGCGTTCATTCAATGCTTTTTCAACCGCGCCCAGGCCGATGTATATCGCAATACCGCTGAACAGCAGCAGCGGAACCACGATGCTCAGAACCAGCGTCAGCTGCAACGAACGAAACAGGTCACCAATTCGGCGGCCAAGGGAAGCCATGAGCGATTCCTATGTAGAAGTGTCACAGCATTTGTGCCACATGTGGCATTTCGCCACAACCAGAATTACCCGAACGTAATGCCAAAATAAATATAACCAACTGTTTTTATTGATCTTAATGCCATTTTGAAAAGTTGGCACAGCACTTGTTATGTCTTTGGCGTGTTTCACAAATCGGCGGAACGTCTTAATGACCCGCCAAACCTCAAGGAGCTTGTTTATGAATAAACTGCTGATTTCCATTACCGCTTCCCTGGCCATGCTCGCGGCTGCACCTGCCATTGCCCAGCAAGATGCCCAGCAAGGCGCTGAATACGCAGACCCAGCGGCTCAGAATGCTCAGGATGCCAACTACAGCGATTCCGAGCTGCAGCAGTTCGTGGAAGCACAATCCGGCGTCATGGAAGTTCGTGAGGACTACATTGCCAAGATTGAAGCGGCTGATTCCCAGCAAGAGGCCCAGGAACTGCAAATGGAAGCCAACGACAAAATGGTGGGCGTGATCGAGGAAGTCGGTATGGATATTCCGACCTATAACGCCATCGCGACGGCTTACAGCAGCAACCCGGAAGTACGTAACCGCGTTGACTCCATGATGTAAACGAACCCTGCAAACCGGTTCGTCCCTCAGCCCCGCACCAGGCGGGGCTTTTTATTTCCTGCCCTGTAATATTGCCCCTCTCCGGATCTGCCTACCGGGCTATCTTGTGGTACCTTTTCCGTCAGGAGAAACCAACAGCTTTTCATCTTTCCGGACCGGAGTCCGCCCGCTATGATCAAAAACCACGTCCGCCACTGGCTGGCACTGGCAGCCTGCACCGCGATGCTTTCCGGATGTTCCGACGCCCCTTCACCCGGCGACCAAAGCAGCCAGCAAACCATCTCGGAGAAATACCCGATTACCTGGCGTTTTGCCCTGGAAGAGATTGAAGGCAGCGTGCAGCATCAGTACGCAGAAGCATTCCGCGCCCATATTGAGGATATTTCGGACGGCCTTATTGAGGTGGACGTCTTTCCTTACGGGTCTCTGGGTACCTCCACGCAGCTCACCGAACTGGCCCGCAATGGCTCGGTGAACCTGGCCTTTGCCTCGCCCGGGCACCTGGCCGACACGGTTCCGGAAGCCGGCATTTTCAACCTGCACTTTCTTATACCCGAGCAACCGGAAGCCGCGCGGCAGTTGCTGGAAGATCCGGAGTTGATCTCACAGTTCCAGCAGCCCTACCAGCAAACCGGCCTGCAATTACTGGGCTTTATTTCGGAAGGCTGGATGACCTGGACCGCCAATCAGCCCCTGCGCTCGCCAGACGACTTCCAGGGCCTGCGCATCCGTACGATGACGTCAGACATGGCTGCCGAGGCTTACCGTGCGTACGGGGCGGAGCCGGTTCAGACGCCCTATTCCCAAGTCTACAGTGACCTTCAGCTACGCAAGATCGACGGCCAGACCAACCCGGTGTTTGCCATTGAGGAAATGGATTTCCATGAAGTGCAGACCACCCTCACCATGGCACAGGCGTCCTATTTTGTCGCCTCGATCGTGTCTAATCAGCAGTGGTACAACAACCTGCCCGAACAGGAACGCACCTGGCTGAACGAGGCGGTGCGGGATCTGGCGGAGTTCGCCTGGGACAGCCAGGAAGCCCTTAATCAGCAGCGACTGGAGCGCATGGTGGAAACCGGCGGAATTCAGGTAATCCGGCTTAACCAGGAGGAGCGGGAACGATTCCGGCAAGCCAGCCTGCCGGTACGGGACAAATACCTTGAACAGACCGGTGAAACCGGCCGGGCCCTGCTGGAATTTGTGGACGAATGGACGCAGCCCTAGGCTGCGTCTGTCACCCGTTTTGATACCATCCGAACGCCTTCCCGGGCACAGACATCGGCCGCCCTTGCGGTCAGGTCCGAGATAAACCGGCTCTGCTCCCTGGGCTCCAATGGGTAGGCCTTGAGGCGATAGCGCATGGCGTCGTCAGTGGCGGAAACGGTCACAATCACCGGCTGATAGGTTTTGGTCAATGGGCAGGTAAACACCACGTCCCGAAACAGCTGCTGCATCCGCGCCACGTTGTGGTTTGGGTCCAGGTGCAGCTCGGCCACACACATCAGGTTGTCGGTGCCGTCATTGCCGTTCGCCAGCAGGGTATTCCACAACAGGCTGTGGGGAATCACGATCACGGTGTCATCCAGGGTGACAATCTCCGCTGCCCTAGTACCGATCGACCTCACCTCACCGTACCGACCGTTCACCTCAATCCAGTCCCCCGGGCGATAAGGCATCTCATAGAGGGTCACAATGCCCGCGATCAGACTGTTGGCGTAATCCTTGAAGGCAAACCCCAGCGCCAGGCCCAGGGCCCCGAAAATTGCCACCATGTTCTCAAAAGACGGCTCCACCAGGATGGGCACCACCGTCACAATGGTCAGCACAATAATCAGTAACCGCAGAAGCGGTACTGACGCCAGCAGGTAAAGCCTGAGTTTGCCCCCGAGCTTCCCCGCGAGGGCCGGGAGCAGCTTTTGCACCAGCATGATCACTAAAGATGCCAGTATCACCACCATCAATGCATTCAGCAACGCGTCAGTAGTGATCGAAGCAAATGTCTCCCTGAAACCGAAATCGCCCATCGAGATCTCCTAGAAACCATCCACGGGATAGCCCCGGGCCTGAAGGTTCTTGCGAACGGCGGAGTACCCCAGTGGGGTGACCCGATACACATCCGATTCAGGTGCTCGGCCAACCAGCTCGGACCGGATTAGCCGGTCCAGAGTCAAGGCAATATCCTGTTTCTGTAGCCCGGTCACCAATGCCACCTGCTCGGTATCAAGGCCGTCGTGCAACAACAAGGCATGCAGAATGTGGCTCGGCTGTCGCCCGGCACTCGCAGGCACCGAGGGCAGGCTGATCTGATCCAGCGGAGCAACCCAGCACCGACGCCCGGCCAGCCGGACAACTTCCTTGCCCGAGTCTTCATCGTCTTTCTCAGGCCGGGCCCGCAAGGTACGTTGCCAGATGGCGAGCGCAACGCCCCGGTTGCCCCGAGCAAGGGTTGCCAGGTCTTGGTTAAAGCTGCTGTATTTCAGGTCAGAGTCCTGCCCGGGTGCCGGCAGAACATACAACCCATCGCGGGTCATTCTGGCAGTAACCTGCTGCTCTCCCTGGCCGGACGCCAGGTAATCCAGCCACCGGGTCAATTGCTCACCAGTCAGCGGCGCCAGGGTGTAAGGTGCCAGGCTGAGCTCCGGTGAATACTGGCGCCAGAACTGCCAGCACCAGCTGGAACAGCCAACCATGCCATTACCGGCATGGTCCAGCGCGATGCGAGCGAAGAGTTCCCGAAGCAGATTCAGCCCGCCCGGATGCCTGAGCCAGAAATCCGCAAGTTCCGGAATCACCCAGTCGCCGCCGGACAGTTGTTCATCCCACCAGGCGCCAGCGTCCTGCTCTGTCATCAACAGGTTATCCGGAGGTGTCAGCACTCTCCGGGACAGGCAGCGCAGGGCTTCCTTCACCCCGGAAAACGGAGGCGCCACCACAAAGTTCACCTCACGATGGCTGGCTCCGTCACGGTGTAGCTGATCGAACTGGTCCACCAATACCTGCGCCAGCAATGCGGCATCCGGTTCCGGTGCAAATTCCTTCAGCCGATCCCCAGACAGCATCGGCAGATCATCCAGGCTCTGGAATGCCTGCTCCTCCGGGCTGATACCGGCTCTCAACTGGTCAAGAATGTCCCGAAAGGCGCCGCGGATGGTTTTCTGAACCGAGGTCTCAGGGGTTTTCCATTGGTCCAGCGCAATCAGTCCGCCAGGCAGATACGGGTGGTCTTCTACAACGTCATTCGCCAATGCGATACTCCCGCCAGATTATTCCGGAACCAGCCAGCTCAGGGACTGAGATAAGCCAAGCCCTGCGTCGCCCTGCACATCATCCATCATAGCCACGAAGCGTTGTTCAAAGCCCCAGGGCGGATTCACCACCAACAAACCTGAACCGACCATGCCGCGCTCCGGCGGTTGATCCAGCCGCACCTCATGGCGCAGGATCTTGCGCACGTCGCCTTTTTCCAGCTCGCTAATCAGGCGCTGCTCCAATCCGCTGGTCAGGATGGGATACCAGATAAGATAGACCCCGTGACGGCATTTTTTCCATGCCTTGTGCAAAGTATCCGAAACCTGCTGGTAATCGTCTTTGATCTCATAGGAGGGATCGATCAGGGTCAGCAGTCTTGGCTGGGGCGGCGGCAACTGTCGGACCAGTCCTGCCAGTCCATCCTGCTGCAGCACCCGGACACCGGCATCACGAGCCCAGATTTCCAGGGCTCGCCCCTCGGACGGGTGCAGTTCAAAGGCCGTCACGGAATCACCAGGGCGGGCAAATTCCGCAAACCAGGCGGGAGAACCGGGATAATGGGCCAGGGTTTCACCAGCACCATTATGACGTGCCAACACCTCCAGCATCGGGCGCCAGTCCATTGACGCCAGCCTCTGGCGCATGGCCCACAATCGCTGGATACCGCTGTCGGCCTCCGCCGTTTTCCTGGCCCGGTCGCTGGCCAGATCGTACATCGCACTGCCGGCGTGGGTATCAAAACAGGCAATCGGGGTCTTTTTCGCCTGCATCATGGCCAGCGCCAGCGTGAGGGCAGCGTGTTTTTGCACATCGGCAAAGTTGCCAGCGTGAAAGGCGTGAAGGTAACTCAGCATAGGGGGCTCCTGATCTCAGGCGCCCATTAAGCATCACCTGCCGGGCCCAGGCAACCCTGCTGGAAGCCCGCAACGTGGCACTTGCACCCTCCAAGCCGGTGATCAGGCACCCGGCAACCTGCTATGCTTGCGCTCTTGTGAAATAAGGAGAACAACCTTGCCTGGCCAGAGTAACGCCCCCGTTGACCAGCTGTATGCCCTCATCGCTAACGAAGAAGACGCCAGGGTCTGCAAAGACATTCCCGAGGAGGCCTGTCGGGAGGTACCCAGGAATTTCTTTCTGATTCTTGCGGCCAATGTTTTGACCAAGCTCGGCGACCTTCTGATCAGCCCGAAAACCGTTCTGGCGTGGATGATGAGCGCCGTCGGCGCCCCTGCCCTGGTGGCCTGGCTGGTGCCGATACGGGAATCCGGTTCCATGGTGCCTCAAATGGTGATTGCCGCCTGGGTTCGGCGCAAGGCGGTGCGCAAGTGGTTCTGGACACTGGGTAGCTTCGGGCAGTCAGTCAGCGTGGTTGGTATGGCCGCCAGCGTATGGTTTCTGGAAGGTTATGCTGCCGGCCTGGGCATCATTGCAGGGTTAGTGGTGTTTTCCCTGGCCCGGGGCTTTTGCTCGGTGGCCATGAAAGACGTTCAGGGCAAGTGCATCCCGAAAACCCGTCGGGGCCGGTTGTCTGGCCTTGCCACCACCATTGGCGGCTCCCTGACGGTCGCCATGACCGCTCTGCTGTTCTGGGATCGTGGCGATCCAACCCTCGGGTTCTACAGCCTGCTTCTGCTGCTCGCAGCCGCGCTGTGGATCATCGCCGGTGTTCTGTTCGCCAGTGTGGAAGAATTCCCCGGTGAAACCGGCGGCGGCAACAATGCCATGACCGAAGCCATTCAGAGTTTGTCGCTGCTGAGAGACGATGCGCCCTTTCGCCACTTCGTGGTAACCCGTGCCCTGCTGCTATGCTCGGCCTTGGCGTCGCCCTATTTCGTAGTGCTGGCGCAGAAGCAATCGGATATCGGCTGGATGCTTGGGGTGTTTCTGTTGGCCAGTAGCTTGGCCAGCTCGGTCAGTGCCAGTTTCTGGGGCTGGGCGGCAGATACCTCAAGCCGGCGGGTCATCATACGGGGCGCAGCCATGGCCAGCGCCGTCTGCCTGTTGGTGGGCTTCAGTGCCTTGATCTTCGGGCCGGATGTAGGCGGCGCCTGGTTCTACCCCGCCGCATTCTTTGTTCTGAGCATCGCCCATGCCGGCGTGCGCCTGGGGCGTAAAACCTACCTGGTGGATATGGCCGGCGGCAACAAACGCACAGACTATACCGCCGTCAGCAATACGGTGATCGGGGTTCTGCTGCTGGTAACCGGGGGGATTACCGCCGCGCTTTCGCTGATTTCAGACATCGCGGTGATTATCGTACTGGGGCTGATGGGCTTTACCGGAATGGTCAGCGCCCTGCGCCTGAAAGAGGTCACTGAAGACTGAGTATCCCGTTACTCGGGTGCCTTGCCGTCGTTCAGCGCCAGGGCGCCTTTAACAATGCGATAAATCACCCAGATGGCCATCCCCAGAAGGATAAACCAGCCAATAATAACCATCAGGGTAATGGTGCCGATCACCAGCCACAGCAGACCAATCCAGAAGGTGCGGATCTGCCAGCGAAAATGAGGCTCAATCCAGGTGCCACGCACCTCATCCATCTTGACGTAGTTGATGATCACCCCGACCAGCGCCGTGATCCCGCCAAGAAAGAAGGCCAGCCCCTGCAAAATATAGACAATAATCGCCAGGTTGCGGGCGGAATCCGCCCCCTGCGGTTTGTTCTGATCCGATTCAGCGGGAATAAACTCAGGCTCAACCACACTCAACTCCTATCAACCAAACCCGCAGCATAGCAGCGAACCTCAGTACCTGGAAGGCCGATAGCCGATCCGGAAACCACCCCAGTGCTTGCCGTTAACAAAGATGGGCACCGACAGGTCATGCATGATTTCACCGGTATCGCGCCGGTAGGTTTGCAACAACATGTCCTGAGTGTGGCTACCACAACGAATACCGGTGCGATCATTGAACAGTCGCTTACTCCGGCTTTTCACCAGATCCACTTCGGGGTTACCGGTGGGCGGGTGGGCAAAATCCCGATTGTGGGTTGGCACGTAGCCATCCGGGGCGCAGGCAATGGAGAAGACGATGGCATCGTGGGAATTCTTGATGCTCTCCTGCACCGCTGGCAGTACCTGGTCAGTGAAACGGTCGAAGGCGCTACTGTATTGCTGGGGGTTGGTGTTCGGGATCGGCTCTCGCTTCTTCTCGAATAGGGCCGATTCGCTCAGTTTGCCCTGCTCAATGGCCTGCTCAAAAAGCTCACCGATCTGGGCGGCCCCCGCACGCGCCTGATCAAAGAACGATCGGTGGTAACTCTGGCTACTGTTCAACGCAAACGCGGCATTGGCGTTTTCCGACAGTTCCATCAGAGTGGCCGCCTGATCCGCCAGCGACGCCACACTGCTGTCGCTTTCAGCAATATGATCTCGCACCGATTCAATGGCAGAGAACACCTGTTCCAGACTCTGCTCATTGGCCTGGTCAATCTCTGCAATGCGGGCAACCTGCTGCTGCACCCGGTCGGATTGGTCGCGAATCAGATCCAGCTGCGCGCCAACGCTTTCAACGGATGTCAGCCCCTGCTCCACGGAGCGGGCCAGGTCCTCAATACGGGCAACGATCAGGGAAGTATCGCCCTGGATTTCTTCCAGGGTTTCCGCCACTTCGCTGGTCGCTTGTGCAGTGCGCCCCGCCAGCTGTCGAACCTCATCTGCCACCACGGCAAAGCCCCGGCCCTGATCACCGGCCCGCGCTGCTTCGATAGCGGCGTTCAGGGCCAGCAGGTTGGTCTGCTCAGCAATGCCCTGGATAGTAGAGGTAACGCCCTGAATCTTGGTGGACTTTTCATTCAGTGCCTGAATCAGGCTGAGATTCTCTCCTGACTGCTGATGCACAATCCGGACACTTTCAATGGCGGAAACCAACGCCTGGCGCCCCTCAACGCTGACTTCCCGGTTCTGCAACGCCATGGTGGCGGCGTTGGTGGCCTGTTCGGACGACTCACGAACAGACTCGGTTATCTTACCGGCGTAATCGGCCATCTGGGCGGTTTCTTCCACCTGCCGGTCGAGGCGTTTTTTCACCTGATCCGCCGCGTAGGACACTTCGGCCGCGGAAATGGCGTTCTTGTCGGCACTGTCAGACAGGGTCTCCACCAACGCCTTGCCTGCACGGGCGTCCTCCAGCAACTGCTGGCATTGGGCTCTCAGAGGGTGGCCCTCCGCAAGCGAGCCATCATTCAGGCCGGCAATACCTTTCTCGATCGGCTCCAGTACCCGCGCAATCAGATAGCCGGCCGCCACCGCCAGACCAAGCACCAGACCGATCAACATCGAGGCCGCATCCAGCCCTAACAACGGTGCCACCCACAGGCAGACAATGCCGAGCGCAACAGCAATGCCCACCCCCCAAATAATTGCAGCGCGATCGAGTAAGCCCATGGTGCCCTCTTCTTTATCATTGCGTACGCAAACATTTTGTTATTTAAGGCCAGTGTTGAGAGTAAAGAATTGATACAGGTTAATAACTCATACTTTAGTGGATTCTGCATGCCACTACTGGCTCCCTGATCAATTTATCGGCAGATTCCCGGGAATCTGTAACAAAAAAACCGCACCCCGAAGGGTACGGTTTTCAGGGCGGAACGTGACGGAGCGTTAGCTGCCGATCTTGCCACCGTCATCCTTGGTGATCACCACCGTGGCAGAACGCGGAATGCTGTTTCCGCCGTCTGGCCAGTGGCTGATCAGGTTACCGTTCTCAAACTCATCACGGCTTGTTGTTGCGCCAGGGTGCTGCACGTTGATAAACATTGTGCGCTGGTCCGGGGTGGTGACAACGCCGGTGATTTCCTGGCCAATAGGGCCTGTCAGGAATCGGCGCAATACGCCATTGACCGGGTCTGCAGCCAGCATCTGGTTATTACCGAACTGGGCAAAATCGCCACTGTTCTGGACGCTTTCACTGATGTCGGTCTGGATCCACAGACGGGAATCTGCGTCGAACCAAAGGCCATCGGGGTTAACAAATTTCTGATCATCATCCAGACCAGCATTCTGAAACTCCGAATCGTCCTCAGGACCAGCCAGCAGGAAGATATCCCAGTTGAATACCATGGCAGTTCCAGAGTCATTTCCTTCCTGCCAGCGAATGATATGTCCCCAGGGATTGGCAGCACGCGGGTTGGCTTCATCACTCTCTTCCCGGCGGGAGTTGTTGGTCAGTGTGAAGTACACCTCGCGGGTGTTTGGATCTACTGCCCCCCACTCAGGACGGTCCATTTTGGTAGCACCGACCGCATCGGCAGCAGAGCGTGTACGTACCAACACATCCGCCTGGCTGCTGAAGCCATTCTCAGCAGTCAACTCACCCAAGCCAAGGACCAGGGGAATCCACTCGCCGCTGCCGTCTTCGTTAAACTTGGCGACGTATAAGGTACCAGAATCCAAAAGGTGTCCACCGGCCGTAGCGGCATGGTATGGCTGGGCACTAACGAACTTGTAGATGTACTCAAAGCGCGCGTCATCACCGGAGTAACAGACAACCGGCTGACCCTCGATTGCAGGAGCAAAGACGACCCCTTCGTGGGCAAAGCGACCCAACGCCGTTCGTTTGACCGGTTTGGAGGTTGAATCGAACGGATCGAACTCCACCATCCAGCCAAAGCAATGGGGCTCATTACGGAAGTCATCCGTTGCAGACGCACCGGACGGAGTGGCGTTAAATCGGGTGTACTGCTCTTCGCCGCTCTGCGCCAGTTCCCACGCATAGCGGGACGAACCCGAGGAGTTAACACCGTAGCGGCTTTGGGAATCCGGCTGCTCATCGGTGTTGAGGAAGTAACCCGCCCAATTCTCCTCAGACATCATGTAAGTGTTCCAGGGTGTTACGCCATGAGCACAGTTGTTCAGGGTTCCACGGGTTTCGGTACCGGCCGGGCTGAACTGGGTTTTGACAAAATCAGAGCCCCGGACAGGACCGGAAATTTCCATCGCAGTCAGCGCGGTGATGCGACGGTTGAACGAATCTCCTGGCACAGGAGCCCACACACCGCTGGCATCACGCTGAACACGATAAACGGATATACCGTGCGCATTCATTTCACGAAGCACCTGATCGGTATCCCGGGTTGACTCATCAATCATCGGAAAAGAACCGCTGCCGAAGTTCTGACCTTGAGCAGCTTGATGCATGAAGCGGGGTTCGATGTATTCATGGTTCAGGACAAGCAAACCATCTTCCGAGCTACCCTCAATCGGGAAGTAATGCATGCCATCGTGGTGTGAACCGATCTGGGCCGCCTGATCAGCACCGGAGTTATCCAGTGAGAACTCAGGAAAAACGCCCTCGTTAGACAAGATCGGGTCGCCCCAGGCGCCAATCACACGAGCAGAATATCCTTCAGGCACGACAATGGAGTCCGCCTCACTCACGGGAACAGCCTTAAAGCCTACAAGGTCAGGCGCCGTTGTCGAACCGCCCGTACCGCCAGAGGAGCTTGAACCTCCGCATCCGGTCAGAGCTGCCCCGCCGAAAACGCCTGCAACGGCAGCTGCAAGACCGCCTTTCAATACGCCACGACGGGCGAGACGGGCCTCAAGAATAGAGTCGAAGGTGCGATTGCTGGAGTTATTACACTCAGGCTCGTAACCTGGGTCTTGATGAACGGGGTTGAGATTACGCTTATCCATGGTTTCTCTCTCTTATCGAGTTATGTTTCGGAAACCTGATGGTCGCGACTAATCATTGCGTTTGGTTGACGATGAGATTGCAAATGCTGGTCATATTTATGACAGCGGTAGCATCGATCACAAGATACCAAACAACACGGGCCTCGGAGGACAATGCTTCGAATGAGCGGGCGCTCTTCTCACAAAAAGTGGTGCCTCACTTCCATTTCGGCTCAGACCTATTATCTGCACTGGGTTCGTCAAACGATCTAAAACACAGGGGCTCGCTTGCTGCAGCTTTGACCTCCATCACCGCAGCCTTTGACGTAGTTGTTTTTGGTCTGCAAGCGATTGAATCATACAGTGCTGGGGATTTTGATACGGCTGCAGTGGAGGGCGGTTTGATGGCGGTGTCATCAGGACAACTAGCGCTAAGTGTCAGAGCCTTCAGGGCATATCGTGAGGCGAGAGCAGCGGCACTAGGGTTACAAGTTGCTTCTTCGGTCCGGGGGTTGTCAAGATTGGGTGGCTTCTACTCGGCGTTGTCGGTAGGTTTAACTGCATCCCTAATTGGAGGATTGGGAAACGATAGACCCCATCATCGTACTCACCTCAACTGGCTATCCTTACTGCCCCGCCGATTAAAACCGCGTGATGTCGATTGCTGCTTCTCAAGCGCAGACTGGCAAGCAATACAAAGCCGAACACCCGGAATTGCCTTGCGGCGAGCTTCGGGAATCGCCCGACCACACTCGTCACAATAGAGCGCACTCTCACCGCTACCAAGCTGACTCCGTGCCCTTTGCACTTCATCTTCAATACTCGCATCTATCTGATCCTGAACAGCGCCGTCCCGTGACCATCCACCTGCCATAGCGTTCTCCAATCGTCAATTGAATTGATTCAGCCTAGGGCACAAGAGGGTAGGCCGCCCTCACCTGCCTAATCACAATCCTGGCATCCTCCGGCTTCAACCCCTGCTTTCGCAACTGCGGCATCACCATCGCGCCCACCTTCTGGCAACGGGAGCTATCAATTCCGTGCTTTTGAAACACATCGGCAATGGCCTGTGGTTGGACATCCGGATTGGCTTTCAGCAGGTTGCCGATGTCGATGGCACAGGCCTGCTCTTCAGGGGCAGTGTTCTGTTTACTACGCCAGATCAGGACAGCCACGATGGCGACGAAAACACCGATGATCAGAAACTTCATGGCAAGGCACCTTTGTCCCGGCTTTTCCTAGCGAATACCCTGCGCTTGCAGCCACTGACTGATCTGGGCCTGATTCATGGCGCCACCCTGGCGCGCCACCTCCCGGCCGTTCTGGAACAGAATCAGGGTCGGTATGCTGCGAATCGCAAACTGACCGGCCGGCCCGGGGGCTTGCTCCGTATTCAGCTTGGCAAAGCGCACCTTCCCGCGCCAGGCCTTCGCGGCCTGCTCGAACTGGGGCGCCATCATTTTGCACGGGCCACACCAACTGGCCCAGAAGTCCACTAACACAGGCAGATCGCTGCGCCCGGTATGGGTAGCAAAGGTCTGCTCCGTTAGCTCCAGAACCTGATCCGGCCAAAGCGGTTGTTTGCAGGCGCCACAATTGCCGCCGGAGGACAACTTGTCGGCCGGTACGCGATTCACTTTCTGGCAATGGGGACATACCAGGTGTCGAACGTCAGTCATGATGAACGGGCCTCTGATTGGCTGATGTTAGAAATAATCAGGGCAGGAGAAGAGAAATCAAGAGGCACTAAAAATCGCGCATCTCACGAACACGTATCAACCGCTTTCCGCTACCATCAAAGTAAGTCGGTGTCAGAGGCTCAAGCGCTATGGGACTGTCGATAAAACAGTCGGAATTTACAGCCCCGGCGCCTGATCTCGCTGCCCCTGAAACCACCGGGTAATGCCAGGCAACGGCCAGAGTGCCGCCCTCCTCGTTTAAAAAAGCTTACCCCCTTGTGTAACGAGTGGGTTCTCCGTAAAAAGGCATAGGAATCACAACGGCCAACCCTCAGGCAAGGCCATCATCCATCCCAGGAGTGTTAACCGTGATTGTTCGCGAGCGCCCCGGCCCACTCCGGCTGTTGCTGGCCTGGAAAGGGTCTGTTGTCCCCCACATTCTGCCGCACATTCTGCTTACGGGAATGTTTGCAGCCGCCGTTACCTGGTTTTCGCGCCACCACTACCTCGACGGCATGTTCGACTACACACTTCTGCCGTTCACGATCATGGGCATCGCCCTGTCCATCTTTTTAAGCGTGCGCAACACTGCCACCTACGACCGCTGGTGGGAAGCCAGAAAACACTGGGGGCATATGGTGTACGAATTTCGCAGCCTGGCGCGGACTGGCACCATTTACCTGAGCCCGGAGCGACGCCGGGAGCTTCTGACCCGATGCCTCGCTCACGCTCACCTGCTGCGCGGCCAGTTGCGGGGAGAAGATGTACGGTCTGATCTGCCCGGGTCACTGGCGCCCGAACTCATTGACCAGGCCCTGAGCACACGCAACCCCGCCGCCTTCATGCTGCACCGGGCCGGAGATGTACTCGCCGAAGCCCACAAGGCGGGCGATCTGGATTCTGTAGCAACCGCGGCCGTAGACCAGCACCTTCATGGCCTCGCGGGCATTCAGGCGGCCTCGGAACGCATTGCCCTCACCCCGTTGCCCTTTACCTACACCCTGCTGGCTCACCGCACCGCGTATGTGTTCTGCTACCTGCTCCCGTTCGGGCTGGTAGGCGTCGCAGGCTGGTTTACGCCGGTGTTCACCGCCATCGTGGCCTACACGTTTTTCGGGCTGGATCGCCTGTCTGAACAGCTTGAGTTTCCCTTTGGCCGACACACCAACGACCTGCCGCTGGATGCCATCTGCCGCATTCATGAAATCAGTGTTGCCGAAGCCCTGGGCGACCCGGCACCCGAACCGCTGCAGCCGGTCAAATACCAGTTGCAGTAAGGGCCAGGCGGTTACAACGGCAGGCGCCCGGTTCTCTCCAGCCGCTCACTCACCCATTTGTGATACAGCTTTGCCAGCGCTGGCCGAAGATCCATGATCGGCAATGTCAGCCTCCTGTTGCCTCGGGCCGTTATCAAAATGCGAGCGAGGTACTTCGAGCCGGCCTGAGAATGGTCGAAGAAGCCGAGTCCCGATACGTCACGAAAATGAATGACCTCAGAGCCACCATTGTTGCGGGCCAGAAAGACCTGGACGCTGGCAAAACCAGAACCTTCACGGGCGACGAGTTCGCTACGTACCTTTCTGAACGTGCAGAGCAAGCCACCAGCAAATAAGTCTGTTCCGGTTCTCCTAACCGTGTATCCGCCAAACCGCCGCTAGCTCAAACCGTTCCAGACTTTACCCACAAAAGCTGTGGATAACTGTGTTGGAAACCTAGGGTTAACTAGGCGACAACCTTGCGCCACGCGGGCTCAGGAAAGTTGATGCAAAAACGGACGAATGCCGTTGAGATTACTGCACCATCTCGTCATAACCCTCTTCCATGGCATCACCGGCTTCATCGGCTGCTTCGCCCATTTCTTCACCGGCTTCCTCAGCACCTTCTTTCATTTCACCCCAGGCGCTTTCGTCCTGACCAGTGGCGTTTTCCCAGGTTTCTTCAGCAGCATCGGTGGCATCGTCCATCATCTCGCCAGCATTCTCGCCAGCCTGCTCAAAGTCTGCACCTTCATCGCTTTCAGAGCTGCAGGCCGCCAGGCCGAATGTTGCAACCAAGGCCAGTGCACTCAACGTGAGCTTGTTCATAACATATCCCTCTGTTGATACATGTTTAAGACGCCAACAGAGTAGTGCCGATGGTCCGTAAAAGGCAATTACCTGCCGATTACTCTTTGGTTAACCGCTGGCCGTCCACCATGATGACATGCTCCACGCCTACCACTTTACCTTTACCCAATACCAGAAAGTCATGACCGGCGCGGCTCAGGAGGTCGCGGATAACTTCATGCACTACGCATATCTGCCCGGCCGGGTCCCGGTACACGATCTCGGCCAGCTGCCGTGACCGCACGTATTCGCGAAGCCTTTCCTGAACGCTCCAGGAGATGATCGCTGGAGAAGGATTTGAGGCACTCATAGTTTCTTCCCTGTTGTTCTTGTTTTGACAAAGTCTGGACCAGAAGCGCAAGTCTTGCCACTTCCAATGAAAGACCATCAGCGCCATCCGGGGGCTCTGCCCGGTGTTGACACCTCAAACATTGTCATTCAGGGCCAAGGTCGCCATCGACCACACACGACTGTTGCATTGCACGATTGTCCGACATAAATTAAAAACACAAGAACCGAAGAACACCACGGAGAGTCAGACATGAATGCCAAAGTGAAAGGGTCCCCGGACTCCCAACAGGTAGACGCCAACTGGAAAGATCCCAAACGGTACATGTGGTTGCTGGGCCCCGCGCTTCCCGGCATTGGCCTGGCGGCGTTAACTGGCTATGCCCTGGCCCCGAAAAAACTCAAGGCCCTGGCCTGGACTGGTCCGGCTCTCGTGCATGGCATCATTCCCGCACTCGATCGCGCCATCGGCGAGGACAAGAGCAACCCGCCGGAGTCCGCTGTTAAGTCGCTTGAGCAAGACAAGTACTACGACCGCATTGTGAAGGCGTTTATTCCAACCCAGTACGCCATGACCTTTATGGGCGCCTGGCTAGCCAGCCGCAAGAAAACGCCCCTTGAAGACAAGATCGGCCTGACCCTGACCGTGGGCGCCATTAACGGTGTGGGTATCAACACCGCCCACGAGCTGGGCCACAAGCCCAACAAGCTGAACAAGTTGATGGCCATGGCAGCTCTGGCACCAACGGGTTATACCCATTTCGTGGTTGAGCATAATTTTGGCCACCACAAACGGGTGGCGACACCGGAAGACCCGGCCAGCAGCCGGATGGGCGAAAGTTTCTGGAAGTTCCTGCCCCGTACCGTGTTTGGCGGCATGAAGTCGGCAGTGAAGATTGAAAAAGCGCGGCTGGCCCGTAAAGGCAAGGGCTTCTGGAGCCTGGACAATGAGCTGCTGCAAGGCTGGGCCATGAGTGCCGGTTTCTTTGGCGCGACAACACTGGTTTGCGGCCCCAGGGCGGTGCCGTTCCTGGCGGCGCAGGCGGTGTATGGCGCAAGCCTGTTGGAGAGCGTGAATTACATTGAGCACTACGGCCTGCTGCGCCAGAAGGACAAGAACGGTAAGTATGAGCGCACGCAGCCGGAGCACAGCTGGAACAGTAATCATGTTGTGACCAACCTGTTCCTGTATCAGTTGCAGCGGCATTCAGACCATCACGCACACCCGGCCCGGAGTTACCAGGCCCTGAGGCATTTTGAGAAGGCGCCGCAGTTGCCGGGGGGGTATGCGTCGATGTTATTGCCGGCGTATTTGCCCCAGTGGTGGTACGAGACCATGGATAAGCGGGTAATTGACCACTACGAGGGGGATCTGTCGAAGATCAACTGGGACCCTGATCGTAAGGAGGAGCTGATGGCCAAGTATGCGGATTACGCTGCGAAAGTGGCGGCGGAGGCTGCGGCTCGGCGGGCTTCTGGTTCTTCTTCGGAGTCTGAGGCAGCCTGAGTCCGGGAGTTATGTTTCGGCCCTAGCCTTCGGGTTAGGTGCCGGCGGCGGGTTGGGGCCACCCTTCCGGGAGACGCCGTGAACCCATCCATGGGGGCTTGAGCGCAGCATCCCTGCTGCGCACACTCCCGGAAGGGTGGCCCCAACCCGCCGCTTTCGCTTCCGTGGGATAGTCATTGACTCAACAAATCGCTTCGAACAAAAGCCCGATCAACGACGCAAGCCCGCTACTTTCCTTGGAACACGGCTTCCCTTCTTTCCAGGAACGACTGGATTCCTTCTTTGACATCTTCGCTGGCCATAACCGGGCGCAGTTCCGGGAACAGGCGCTCCTTGGCCACTTCCTGGCCTTCGGAAACGGCAATCTTTGAGGATTTCAGGCTGCCCTGAACGCCCAGAGGTGCGGCCTTGGCGATCTTCTCAGCGATCTCCATGGCCTTGTTGAACTGTTCGCCAGGCTCCACCAGTTCCTGGATCAGGCCCCACTGGTAGGCCTGTTCGGCGGTCCATTCGTCACCGGTGAGCAGATAACGCTGAGCGTTGCCCCAGCCGATTTCACGCTGCAGGCGGATGGTGGCGCCGCCGCAGGCGAATATGCCGCGTTTAACTTCCAGCTGGGCGAAGCGAGTGCCTTTGGCGGCTACGCGGATGTCGGTGTTGAGCATCATTTCGACACCACAGGTGAAGCAGATGCCCTGAGCGGCGAAGACCACAGGTTTGGTGAGGCCTTCTCCGGTGATGTGGAACGGGTCGAGTTCGCCTTCGCCGGGTTCGATGCCTTTGCCGTTGGCGAACACGCCGGCCCAGTCGTCCAGTTGCAGGCCGCTGGTGAAGTGGTCACCGTTGGCGTACATGACAGCGACGCGGAGTTCCGGGTCATTCTGGAGCTGGTAATAGGCCGCGGCGATTTCGTGGTACATGGCCCGGTTCATGGCGTTCATTTTTTCCGGGCGGTTCAGGCCTATTTTCAGGATGTGGCCTTGTTTTTCTACGTTTACCAGTGGCATTGGTGTTTTCCTCTGCTTTGGGCGCCTAGCCTGTTTGTTTGGGTGCTCGCACGATCAACGGGTAGAGCTTTCCGGGACACGCTGTGAATACGTCCCTGTACGCTTGACTGCAGCATCCCTGCTGCAGACAGTCCCGGAAAGGCCCACCGGCCGAACGTGCTTACCACCAAAACAGGCAGGCTACGAACTGGACCAAGACTCCAGAACTAGAACCAATCGGCCTTCATGTTCAAGCACGTATCATCCTGATTGCGCAGCAACACCAGATCCTGGGCCACAGTGGGTAATTCCCAGTGGAAGAAGTACTGGGCGGCCTGGAGTTTGCCCTGGTAGAAATTGCGTTCTCTGTCGCTGTTGGCAGACGCCAGAGCGTTGGCAGCCGCATTGGCCTGCCGCAACCACATCCAGGCGACGATGATGTGACCAAACAGGTGCAGGTAGCAGCTGGCGTTAGCGAGGGTTTTGTCGACTTCGCCACCCATCAGGGATTTACCCAGGCTTTGGGTGACTTTCACCGCCTGCTGCAGGGTTTCACTGAGGGACAATGCCCACTGCTGGCAACGGTCGGTGGTGGCCGCCTGCAGATCCACCTGCATTTCCTGCATCAGCAACTGCAGGCCATGGCTCTGGTCCTGCCAGATTTTGCGACCCAGCAGGTCCAGGGCCTGGATGCCGTTGGTGCCTTCGTGGATCGGGTTCAGGCGGTTGTCGCGCCAGCATTGTTCCACCGGGTATTCCCGGGTATAGCCGGCGCCACCGTAGACCTGGATCGCCAGGTCGTTGGCTTTCGGGCCGTATTCCGAGGGCCAGGCTTTGATCACCGGAGTGAGCAGGTCCAGCAGTTTGCCGGCTTCCATTCGCTTCTGTTCATCCGGGTGGGTGTGCTGGTCGTCCATCAGGCGAGCGCCATACAGGCACAGGGCCAGGCCACCTTCGCTGTAGGCTTTCTGAGCCAGCAGCATGCGGCGTACGTCGGCGTGGTCGATGATGGGCACCTGCGGGCTTTCGGGGTTCTTTTCGCTGGCTTTGCGACCCTGCAGGCGGTCTTTGGCGTATTCCAGGCTGTGCATGTAACCCCGGTATCCGATCACAGCAGCACCGAAGCCGACGCCAATGCGGGCTTCGTTCATCATCTGGAACATGTATTTCAGGCCCTGATGGGGTTCGCCCACCAGGTAGCCGTGGCAGGGGGCGTCGTCGCCGAAGCTCAGGGCGGTGGATGTGGTGCCTCGGTAGCCGAGCTTGTGAATCAGGCCGGCGAGGCTGACGCCGTTGCGTCCGCCCGGGTCGCCGTTTTCGTCTACGTGGAATTTCGGGACGATGAACAGGGAGATGCCTTTCACACCGGCCGGGGCGCCTTTGATTTTCGCCAGCACCATGTGAACGATGTTTTCGGTGATGCTCTGTTCACCGCCGGAGATATAGATCTTGGCGCCTTTGATCAGGTAGTGGCCATCGTCGGTAGGTGTGGCGGAGGTGCGGATGTCCGCCAGGCTGGAGCCGGCGTGGGGCTCGGTCAGGGCCATGGTGCCGCTGTAGCGGCCGCTGAGCATGTTGGGCAGGAATTTTTCCTTCTGCTCGTCGTTGCCAAATACGCGGATGAGGTTGGCGGCGGCTGTGGTCAGGAACGGGTAGCCGGCGGTACCTGGGTTGGCAGCAGTGAAGAAGCCGTTGCACGCGGCCATGACCGATTCCGGCAGTTGCATGCCGCCGAGGTCGTAGTCGTAGCGACCGGCGAGGAAGCCCGCTTCGGCGTAGGCGTCAAAGGCCTGTTTGACGTCTGGCAGCATCTCCACCTGGCCGTTGACGAATTTGGGTTCATCTTTGTCGGCAGCGCTGTTGTGATTGGCGAATTTTTCTTTCGCCATTTTGTCGGCGGTTTCGATGACGGCGTCGAAGGTGTCTTTGCTGTGTTCGCTGAAGCGCTCCCGTTCGGTGAGGGCTTCGGTGTTCATCACTTCGTAGAGCTGGAATGCCAGGTCTCGGCGGTCGATCAGGGTGTCGGTCATTCTGGGTCTCCTGTTTATTGCCCCTAGCGTCTCACAGTCTCTGCGGTTGTTGGAATTGTCATTTCTGACTTATTCTTGGCGAATTCCGTCATACCATGCTGGATCTTTTTGGAGATTGGCGCCCGGCTGGAGGTGTGGGGGAGCTTTCCGGGAGACGCCGTGAACCCGTCCGTGGGGGCTTGAGCGCAGCTTCCCTGCTGCGCACACTCCCGGAAAGCTCCCCCACACCTCCCGCCTACTCCAGCGTCAGCTGATCAAGCTGTCTACAACCTCGGAGCACTATTGCTTTGAAAACCGTCACTATCATCGGCTTCAACGGAGCGCTGGCCAGTGCCATCACCGGTATGATCGACCTGTTTCGTCTGGCCGGGGTGACCTGGGCTCGAATCCATGGCGAGCAGCCGACGGCACGGTTCAGAACCCGGCTGCTGACCGAAAATGGCGATCCGTGCCGATGCATCAATGGCGTGACCCTGCTGGCGGATGGTTCCTGGCAGGATGTTGACGAACTGGGTGCCGATGACTTGCTGATTATTCCGACCATTGGTGCACCTATTGATGAAGTTCTGCAAACCAACAGTCCGTTGATTCAGTGGCTTTCTCAGTTTCAGGATGCAGCGCCCGGCGATGTTCGGGTGGCCAGTAACTGTACCGGGGCGTTTTTGTTGGCGGCGGCGGGGTTACTGGATGGCAGAGAGGCCACTACACACTGGGGGTTTGGTGAACAGTTCAGGCGGCAGTTTCCGGCTGTAAATCTCCATGCCGAAAAGCTGGTCACGGTTGATGGCCCTGTAGCCTGCGCCGGGGGTGGTATGGCCTGGTGGGATCTGGGGGTGTATCTGGTGGAGCGGCTGGCAGGTGCGCAGGTGGCCAGGGAGTTGGCGAAGGCGTTTGTGATTGATGCCGGGCGTACGAGCCAGGCGCCGTATAGCGTGCTGCAGGCCAAGCGATACCATTCAGACCAGGTGATTCACCAGGTTCAGGATTGGCTGGAGGAACATTTCAGAGAGCCGGTTTCATTGCCAGAGCTTTCCAGCTTCTCCGGGTTGTCCGAAAGGTCGCTGTTACGTCGGTTCCGGCAGGCGACAGGGGATTCACCGTCCAGCTATCTGCAGCTACTCCGTGTCGAGGAGGCTCGCAGGCTACTCGAATCCTCAAAGGGAGGGCTTGAGTCGGTCACCCGGGCGGTCGGATACGAGGATGTGAGTTCGTTCAGCCGGCTGTTTCGTCGGCATACGAAGCTTTCACCAGGCGCCTATCGGGCGAAATTCGGCCGATAGTATGGTGTTACAGGTCACAATTCAGTCTTTGGTAGCGTTTCTGTGGCGCGAGTTATGCATCAAACTGTCTTGTAGGCGTTTTTTTGCCGCCGTACGTAAATAATCTTGACAGTTTTAACCCTTCGGGGGAGGTCGTTTCCATGAACGCACCGTTGAAGCAGAGCCGGGCCGATGTACTTAACCGGCTGTACGATATGAAGCGCAAGCAGCTCGCGCAGGCCAGTCAGCAGGGTAACAGCCTGCGTTGCCAGGTATTGGAAGCCGAAGCAGAGGCGATTTCCAATGCCCTGAAAACCGTTCGATAGCCATTTATCCAGACAACAGCTATCGAACGCCACTTCCGGTCAACTGATGACGTAGCAGGTCACTTTTTAAATGGCTGCCGCGATTTCGGTTCCCTGACGGATGGCCCTTTTGGCATCCAGCTCTTCCGCCACATCAGCACCGCCAATGAGGTGCGCTTTCACGCCTTTATCCGCAAGCTGGTCGAACAGTTCCCGATAGCTTTCCTGTCCCGCGCAGATGATGACGTTGTCCACGGCCAGAACTCTGGTTTCACCGGTCTTTCCGTCCTTGTCGGTCAGGGTAATATGCAGGCCTTGATCGTCGATTCGATCGTAACGGCAACCCCGGAGCATTTCGACGTCCCGATGCTTGAGGCTGCTTCGGTGCACCCAGCCTGAGGTTTTGCCCAGGCCGCCGCCGACTTTGCCGGTTTTACGCTGCATCAGATAGATCTTGCGGGGCGATGGGGTCTGCGCCCGTTCAGCCAGGCCGCCGGGGCCCTCAAACGTGGGATCCACCCCCCATTCCGCCTGCCATTCAGCCACACTCACCTGTTCGCCTTCCGGGTGTTTGCCAAAATCGTGAGTCAGGAATTCACTGACATCAAAACCGATACCCCCGGCGCCGATCACCGCAACACTCTTGCCCACCGGCTTGTTGTGGCGCAGCACGTCGAGATAACCCAGCACTTTCGGATGGTCAATGCCGTCGATCTTTGGTGTCCGGGGTTTCACGCCGGTGGCGACGATGACATCGTCAAAGCCTTGATCAATAAGGTCTGAGGCCTCCACGCGGGTTTCAAGTTTAAGATCAATCTCCAGCAACTGGATCTGGCGCTGGAAGTAACGCAGAGTCTCGTAAAACTCTTCCTTGCCCGGTATGCGCTTGGCGTAGTTGAACTGGCCACCGATCTTGTCGTCGGCTTCGAACAGGGTCACCTTGTGGCCGCGCTTGGCGGCGGTGGTTGCCGCTGCCAGGCCCGCCGGCCCGGCACCGACCACGGCCACCCGCCGCACCACCGGAGCAACGGTAAGCACCAGTTCGGTTTCGTAACAGGCCCGGGGGTTAACGAGGCATGAAGCGCGCTTGGCTTGGAACACATGGTCCAGGCAGGCCTGGTTGCAGGCGATACAGGTGTTGATTTCATCGCTACGCCCCTGCTCTGCCTTACGCACGAACTCGCTGTCGGCCAGTAATGGGCGAGCCATGGACACCATGTCTGCCTTGCCGGCAGCAAGGATCTCTTCGCCTTTCTCGGGAGTGTTGATGCGGTTGGTGGTGCACACCGGAATGTCCACCTCGCCGTAGAACTTGGCCGTAACATCGGCAAAGCCACCGCGGGGCACCGAAGTCACGATGGTGGGAACCCGGGCCTCGTGCCAGCCGATGCCGGTATTGATGATGGTGGCACCGGCCTGTTCGATGGCTTTGCCCAGGGTCACTATCTGATCCCAGGTCTGGCCGCCTTCCACCAGGTCCAGCATGGACAGCCGGTAGATGATGATGAACTCCGGCCCTACTGCCTCACGCATGCGGCGCACGATCTCCACCGGCAAGCGCATGCGGTTTTCGTAGGGCCCGCCCCACTTGTCGGTTCGCTTGTTGGTACGTTCGCACAGGAACTGGTTGATGAAGTAGCCTTCGGAGCCCATCACTTCAACGCCGTCATAGCCGGCAAATTTGGCCAGCTTCGCCGCACTGACGAAATCGTTGATCTGCCGCTCAACACCTTTTGTCGACAGGGCCCTGGCCTTGAACGGGCTGATCGGCGCCTTGGTTGCCGAGGCGGACACAATCAGCGGCTGATAACCATACCGGCCAGCGTGCAGTAACTGCAGGCAGATCTTACCGCCCGCCTCATGCACTGCTCCGGTCACATGACGATGCAACAAGGCTGTTGCACGGTTATTCATGGTTGACGACAAAGGCGCCAGTTGGCCAACCAGGTTGGGCGAAAAGCCTCCCGTTACCATAAGGCCAACGCCACCCTCAGCGCGTTCTGCAAAATACCGGGCAAACTTGTGAATATTCCAGAAACGGTCTTCCAGCCCGGTGTGCATGGAACCCATGAGCACACGATTTTTCAGCTCGGTGAAGCCTAGGTCGAGCGGTTTCAGCAAGTTAGGGTAATTCGCAGTCATGATACAGGTCGCCAGAGTGTGATGAATGAACGCTGACTGAGATTAGCACACCCTCTACGACCAAGGTATTACCCGGCGGGAACCTTCTGCTTTATTTACCGTCAGACGGCACCGGTTGCGGAGCACGGTTTACCTTGCCTTTAATCAATCTGTCAGATAGTCTTTCTGACACCTATAAAGGGCTAAACCATAGATATTCCCTATCAATGAATATCCTGCACCCCGGTGTTGGCATATCGCCGCGGTGCCCAAATGGAGCTTTGACGCACATGCTGTTAGCTGTGTTATCCGGCTTTTTGCTGGCAATTGCCGCCCCTTTCCTACACCGGGTTGCGGGCAAATACATTGGGTGGGTGCTGGCACTTTTGCCGGCAAGCCTTGCGGTCTACTTCAGCACCTTTCTTTCTCAGGTTCAGGATGGGCCGGTGCTACTGGAGTATCAGTGGCTGCCAGGCCTCGATATCTCCCTGAACTTTCTTGTTGATGGTCTCTCGCTGACGTTTGCCTTACTGATCAGCGGTATCGGTACTTTTATCCTGATCTATGCCGGTTCTTACCTTGCCGGCCACAAGTATCTGGCCCGCTTCTATGTGATCATGCTGTCGTTCATGGCATCGATGCTCGGGCTGGTGCTCTCGGATAACCTGATTACCATGTTTGTGTTCTGGGAGCTGACCAGCATCACCTCTTACATGCTGATTGGCTTCAACCACGAAGATCTGGATGCCCGAAAGTGTGCATTGCAGGGTCTGTTTGTGACCGTGGCCGGCGGCCTGGCGCTGATGGCCGGGCTGATCATGCTGGCCATCATGACTGGCAGCTATTCCCTCGCGGAAATCCTGGCATCCAGTGAGCCGCTGCATCAGCATGTTTTCTACACGGGTGCCGTGCTGTGCATACTCGCGGGCACCTTTACCAAATCGGCGCAGGTGCCCTTCCATTTCTGGCTGCCAAATGCCATGGCAGCGCCGACTCCGGTCTCCGCTTTCCTGCACTCCGCCACCATGGTCAAGGCCGGCGTTTATTTGATGGCACGCCTGAATCCCTCCCTGGGTGAGGGTGAGCTATGGAGCCTGATGCTGATGGGCTTCGGCGCTGCCACCATGTTTACCGGCGCCTGGCTGGCCTTTGGCAGCACTGGCATCAAAAAGATTCTGGCCTATTCAACCGTGATGGCACTTGGCACCCTGACCATGCTGATCGGTGTTGGCACAGAACTGGCCATGACGGCCTTTATCTGTTTCCTGGTAGCCCATTCCCTGTACAAAGGTGCGCTGTTCATGCTCGCCGGTGCCCTGGACCATGAAACCGGCACCAAGGACATCACATTGATGGGTGGCTTGCGCAAATCCATGCCCGCGACAGCGACCATTGCCGCCTTCGCAGCCCTGTCCCTCGCAGGCCTGCCACCACTGTTCGGTTTTATTGCCAAAGAGTTGATGCTCGAAGCGCTGATTGATGCGCCGGTCTGGAGTGGTGTGCTGCTCTTCGTGACTGTTGCCGCTGCCATGCTGATCGTTGGCGTAGCGGGTCTGGTTGCGATCAAGCCGTTCTTTGGCGCCAAGGGAGATACGCCGAAAACGCCTCACGAGGCACCGTTTGGCATGCTCATCGGTCCAGCGGTGCTGACTATTATCGCACTGGTTTTCGGCCTGCTGCCCTTCATCCCGGAGAATGCCTTGCTGACGGCTGCGGTTGCCTCGGTTTATGGTGCCCCGGTGGATTTCTATCTGGCGCTCTGGCACGGAATCAACGCACCGCTGATGCTCTCCGCAGCCAGCCTGGTCGTTGGTCTGCTGCTGTTCAAGGCCTGGCCGCGTATTCAGCCAACGCTGTATGCCATCAACTACGCAGGCGGTCGTGTCGGCCCGGAGGCGGGCTACTTCAAGTTCATGGAATGGATTACCGTAGTGGCAAGTTGGCAGACCCGGATGTTGCAGAACGGTGTACTGGGCATCTACATGCTGGTGATGGTTGCCGTTACCTTCGGTCTGGCCGGCTACACCATGCTGGACCAGTATGGCGTGCATTTCACGCTTAACCTGGCCGACAGCCACTTTTATGAATGGGGCATTGCGCTCTTGCTGGTTGCGTCTGCGGCGTTTGCCAGCGGCACCCATTCCCGCCTGGGCTCGGTAGCGTCTATGGGGGTACTTGGCTTTGGTGTAGCACTCACGTTCATCCTGTTCAGTGCACCGGACCTGGGCATCACCCAGCTGCTGGTGGAAACCCTGACGGTGATCCTGCTGGTTCTGGTTCTGTTCAAGCTTCCGGAGTTCGTCAACCTGTCTACACCTTTCCAGCGTTATCGGGATCTGGCGGTGGCAATCTTCGGTGGCGTTGTTATCACCCTGATGATTCTGGCGGTGCTGGACATTCAGTACTTCGAATCCATCTCCTCCTATTACGTTGAGAACAGTGCCCCCCTGGCCTATGGCCGGAATATTGTGAACGTGATTCTGGTGGACTTCCGGGCACTGGACACCTTGGGTGAGATCTTCGTGCTGGCACTGGCTGCCCTGGGCGTGTTCTCCATGCTGAAACTGAAAGCGGAGGATCAGCACAAGCCATGAAATCCAACACCATGATTCTGCATACCGCGGCCTTGCTGATCATGCCGCTGCAACTGATGTTCTCGATTTTCCTGCTATTCCGGGGCCACGATGAACCCGGTGGCGGGTTCATTGGTGGGCTGGTTGCCTCTGGCGCGTTTGTGCTCTATGCCTTTGCCTTTGGCGCGGAAGCCACTCGTCGGATTCTGCGGGTTGGCCCCCGCGATCTGCTGGCAGCAGGCCTGCTGATGGGGTTGGCATCCACCCTGCCTGCGTTTTTCTCTGGCCAACCCATGCTGACAGCCCACTGGTGGGAAGTACCGTTGCCAGGCGACGCCTACCTGAAGCTGTCCACGCCGCTGATTTTTGATATCGGCGTCTATCTTGCCGTTCTTGGCACCATCATGACTTTTGTGGTTGGCCTGATGGAGTCCGAAGAATGATCTTTTCCCAAAAGAAGAACTCCGGAGGATCTCTATGGAGAGCCTGATGGCGTATGTGGTGGGCATCATGTTCACTGCGGCCTTTTACATGATGCTCAGGCGGTCCATCGTCAAACTGGTTATCGGTTTGATGATACTCAGTAATGCCGCCAACCTGCTGATCTTTGTTGTGTCCGGCATGACCCGTGGCGCGCCGCCGCTGATTGCGGAAGGCGCCAGCGCCCCGGCAGGCATGATTGCAGATCCGTTGCCCCAGGCCCTGATCCTGACTGCAATCGTGATTGCCTTTGGTGTGTTGGCCTTCGCCGTGGTTCTTATCCGCCGAGCTTACGAAGTGGTTGGAACCGATGACCTGGACCAGATGAAGGATACGGACACTTGAGCCCGGAAATCATTCTTCCTGTATTTATTCCCCTGACGGCTGGCGCCCTGTCGCTGGCACTGTGGCGGTCGATTCGCTATCAGCGCATTCTGGCTGTGCTGGCCAATATCCTGTTGCTGTGGAGTGGCATCTGGCTACTGATGTCCACCACCGACCAGGGCTTTGTGACCATGGAAATGGGCAGTTGGCCGGCACCGTTCAGTATTGTGTTTGTGGCCGATGTTCTGGCCGCCATCATGATCGTACTGACCGGGATTATCGGCCTGGCCATCGCTATCTACTCGCTGGCGTCAACGCCCCGGGGCCATGAAAAGTTCGGCTACTACCCGCTGATGCACCTGTTGCTGGCCGGTGTGGCAGGCTCTTTCTTGACCGGCGACATCTTTAACCTGTTCGTCTGGTTTGAGGTCATGCTGCTGGCTTCCTTCGCCCTGCTCACCCTTGGCGGTGAGCGTGCGCAGATGGAAGGCGCCATCAAGTACGTTACCCTCAACCTGTTTTCTTCTGCGATTTTCCTGTCAGCGGTAGGCTTGCTCTACGGCATGGTGGGCACCTTGAACATGGCAGACATCGCGCAAAAAATTGGCCAAGTTGAAGACACCGGCATGCTAACCGTGGTTGCCATGATGTTCATGGTGTCTTTCGGTGTAAAGGCGGCTGCGTTCCCATTGTTTTTCTGGCTGCCGGCGTCTTACCACACCCCCCAGGTGGCAGTCTCAGCCCTGTTTGCCGGCCTGCTCACCAAGGTGGGCGTCTATGCCCTGTTCCGGATGTTCACTCTGGTTTTCACCCAGGACGTCGATTACACCCATAATATCCTGCTGTGGGCCGCCACCCTGACGATGCTGACCGGTGTTCTGGGTGCGGCAGCGCAGTTCGAATTCCGGCGCATTCTTTCGTTCCACATTGTCAGCCAGATTGGCTACATGATGCTGGGCCTGGCCTTGTTCACCCCGCTGGCCATCATAGGCGGTGTGTTCTACATCATGCACCACATCATTGTGAAGACGAACCTGTTCCTGGTCAGCGGCTTTACCTATCGCCTGCTGGGCAGCTATGAACTGAAAGACCTGGGCGGTGTCTACAAGTACCGCCCTCTGCTAGCGGTGCTGTTCCTGATCCCGGCCCTGTCTCTGGCGGGCATTCCGCCGCTATCCGGTTTCTTTGCCAAGTTCGTAGTGATCCGCGCAGCCCTCGAAGCAGAAGCCTATTTGGTCACCTTTGTGGCCCTGCTGGTTGGCCTGTTGACGCTGTACTCAATGATCAAGATCTGGGCAGAGGTGTTCTGGAAGAAGGTACCAGACCACGTCAAGAATACCGAAGAGCTCAAGGGCAAGCTGAACGAAAAGCATGCCTGGGCCTACTACCTGCCCATGGTTGGCCTGGCCATCTGCACCCTGATTATCGGCCTGTATGGCCAGCCCATCTACGAGCTGGCAGAGATGTCTGCCGAGCAGCTGATGAACCCGCAGCTCTACATCGAAGCGGTGTTGGGAGGTGATCAGCCATGATCGGATTTTTCTGGAACGTTTGCCTGGCGCTGGCCTGGGTTGCCCTGAGTGGCTCATTTACCGCGTGGAATCTGTTTGCAGGTCTGTTCTTCGGCTACCTGGCCTTGATGGTGCTGCAGAAGCATGTTCCGGCGCTAAAAGGTTATTCCCGGCGGCTACCAAGACTGATTTCCTTTTCCCTGTTTTTTATCAAGGAACTGGTCAAGGCGAACTTCCGCGTGGCGTACGACGTAGCAACCCCGGTCTGGTATATGAAGCCCGGCGTGATTGCCTATGAGATGGAAGCCCACACAGACGCAGAAATCATGTTCCTGAGCAGCTTTATCTCGCTGACTCCCGGCACCCTGAGCCTGGACGTCTCCGATGACCGGCGAGTGCTCTATATTCACGCCATGTTCCTGCAGGACGAGGAGCAGTTGCGCAAGGATCTCAAGGAGCTTGAGTTCCGGATTCTCAAGATCATGCGCTGAGGAGCCCAAACGTGCTGGATGTTGTTATCAATATTGTCTATTTCATGCTGTCGGTGGCCCTGCTGTTCGGGTTTATCCGGCTGATTAAAGGGCCATCATTGCCCGACCGGGTGGTTTCTCTGGAACTGATCGCCTCTATCGTGGTCGGTTACGTAGGGGTGCACGCCATCGATACTGGCGTGCCCAGCCTTCTGGATGTCGCCATAGTTATCGCCCTGACAGCGTTCCTGACTGCCGTCGGTTTTGCCCGATTCCTGGAGCGAGGAGGACCCAAGAGTGAGTGAACTGATTGTTGCCATATTGCTCATGACCGGTGCCAGTTTCATGATTCTGGCCTCCGTGGGCATCCTCCGGCTTCCGGACCTGCCCACCCGAATGCATGCATCAACAAAGGCCGGCGCAATGGGTGCCATGATGACCATGGCCGGTGTAGCGGCGTATTTCGCAGATGTGGTGGTGTTTACACGGGCGTTCGCGATTGTCATTTTTATCCTGATCACCGCGCCGATTGCCGCCCATGTGATTGGCCGGGCCGGCTACTTCCTGGGCACACCGCTGTGGGAAGGCACTGTGAAGGATGAGCTCAAAGATAACTACGACGAAAAAACCCACAAACTGTACAGCGGCTTTGAGCCCGCTCCGGAAAGCGTCATCCCGCCCAAGCACGAAAAGCGCAGCGAGGATGATGAAGACTGAATAAACAAGAACAATCATCCAACAAGACGTCGAAGAGGTGTAAACCATGGCACAAACCCGCATTCTCCCCGCGGCCGACAACGCTTATCAGTACCCCCTTCTGATCAAACGGCTTCTGCTCTCCGGACCTCGTTATAACCCGGACCAGGAAATCGTTTACGCCAACCGCAGCAAGTACACCTATACCGACCTGGTAGAGCGCATCCACAAACTCGCCAACGCCCTGACAGACGCCGGCGTGAAGCCCGGCGACACCGTGGCGGTGATGGACTGGGACACCCCACGCTACCTGGAGTGTTTCTTCGCGATCCCGATGATCGGTGCCATTCTGCACACCGTTAACGTGCGTCTGTCACCGGAACAGATTGTGTATACCATGAACCACGCGGAAGACGACGTGGTGCTGGTACACGATGATTTCCTGCCGATCATCGAGGGCGTCAAAGACGAAATCAAAACCGTCAAAACCTGGATTCAGCTGACTGACAGCGACAACGCCAAATCAACCACAGTCGACTCCCATGGCGAATATGAGGCCATGCTGGCCAAAGCCGACAACCAGTTCGACTTCCCGGACTTTGACGAAAACAGCGTGGCCACCACTTTCTACACCACCGGTACCACGGGCAACCCCAAAGGCGTTTATTTCAGCCACCGGCAGCTGGTACTACACACCCTGGCCATGACCGGCACCATCGCTCACTTCGATGAAATGCCGCTGCTCCGTTCTTCCTCCGTGTATATGCCGGTCACCCCTATGTTCCATGTTCACGCCTGGGGTGTGCCCTACGCAGCCACCATGATGGGCATCAAGCAGGTTTACCCGGGCCGCTACGAGCCGGAACTGCTGGTCGACCTGCTGAAAACACATAAAGTTTCTTTCTCGCACTGTGTGCCCACCATCATGCAGATGATGATGGCCACCGAATCCATCAAGACCGCCGACCTCAGCAACTGGCATGTACTCATCGGAGGCAGCGCCCTGACCAAGGGTCTCTGTGATGCCGGCGCCAAACTCGGCATCAAGATGTTCACCGGCTACGGCATGTCGGAAACCTGCCCGCTGCTGAGCGCCACCCACATGAAGCCGGAAGACCTCGAGCTACCCCTTGAACAGCAAACGGCCATCCGGGTGAAAACCGGCATCGCCGTTCCATTGGTAGACCTTGAGATTGTCGACCCGGATGGCAAACCGGTTGCCCACGACGGCGAAGCCAAGGGCGAAGTGGTTGCCCGGGCACCCTGGTTGACCCAGAGCTACTTCAAACAGCCAGACAAGGGCGAGGAACTCTGGGAAGGCGGCTGGTTGCACACCGGTGACGTGGCCAGCATGGAGCCAGACAACACGCTGACCATCAAGGACCGCATCAAGGATGTGATCAAGACCGGGGGTGAGTGGCTTTCCTCTCTGGACCTTGAAAACTTGATCAGCCAGCACCCGGCCGTGGCGGGTGCCGCTGTGGTTGGCGTGCCCGATGAGAAATGGGGCGAGCGGCCGCATGCGCTGGTGACCCTCAAACCCGGAGAGCAAGCCGGCGTCGAGGACATCCAGAACCACCTGAAACAGTTCGTGGAGAGCGGCGAGATCAACAAATGGGCCATCCCGGAGCAAATTGATTTCGTGGAGGATATCCCCAAGACCAGTGTTGGCAAGATCAACAAGAAGTTGATTCGGGATCAGCTCAAAGACTGACCACCACTGCTGCAAAAAAGCCGGCCACTGCCCTGCAGTCGCCGGCTTTTTTGGTGCCCGGAAATCAGAGCCCGGAGAAGGTGAAGTCGACCTCTGGTGTGCGACCGGCCACGATATCCGCCAATGCCGCTGCAGAACCACAGGAGTGAGTCCACCCCAAAGTGCCGTGGCCAGTGTTCAGGTACAGGTTGGCAAAGTGACTCTTACCGATATAGGGCACGTTCGAAGGCGTTGCTGGCCGCAGGCCAGTCCAGAATTCGGACTTGTCCCAGTACGCGGCTTCCGGCATCAGTTCCGCTGATCTTCGCACAATGGCCCGGCACCGAGTGTAGTTCAGGTCCCGGGTATAGCCGTTGAGCTCAGCGGTACCCGCCACCCGTATCCGGTCACCCAGTCGCGAATAGACCAGTTTGTATTCGTCATCGGTCAAACTGACACTGAATGCCGCATCCGGATTTTTGACCGGCACGGTGATTGAGTAGCCCTTGGCGGGGTATATGTTCAGGAACAGACCCAATTTTCGGGCCAGGATGGCACTGAAGCTGCCGAGACTCAGCACATAACTGTCCGCGCGAAGGATCTGGTGTTTGCCTTCGTTAATGACCTGCACGCCCAGAATACGGTCACCAGCGCGATCAAAATCCAGCACCTCGGTCCCGTACACAAACGTTACGCCGGCCTCTTCACAACGCCTTGCCAACGACTGGGTGAAGGCCCGGGCATCACCACTTTCATCATCGGCGGTGTACGTGGCACCGGCAATTCGATGGCGCACTGGCTGCAATGCAGGTTCGA
Organism: Marinobacter sp. LQ44; assembly: GCF_001447155.2. Classification (NCBI taxonomy): domain Bacteria; kingdom Pseudomonadati; phylum Pseudomonadota; class Gammaproteobacteria; order Pseudomonadales; family Marinobacteraceae; genus Marinobacter; species Marinobacter sp. LQ44. The sequence continues at coordinate 1,204,197 of NZ_CP014754.1, forward strand.
TCTGCACCGCCTTTTCCGCATCGATCACCTGTCGGTCACAGCCAAGCTCACGCATGATCCGGGCAGGCTCCATGGCCGCATCAAACTCTGTCGGATTGGTGTAGAAATGAAGGATCCCTTTCTCAAGGTGGTCGTATTCGATACCAGCATCCCTGCGCAGTGCCTGCAGACAGTCCCGACTATAAGTGCCCAGGTTAACCATCTGGCGAATATTATGGGCCGCCTTGGCTGAGGTGCACTGGGTCAGGAAAGACAAGGCCCAGCGCCATTGGTAAGGGTCCAGTCGGGGGCGGAACAACAGGGGGGCATCCGGCTGAAACAGCCATTTCAGTACCTTGAGCGGCGCCGAGGGATTGGCCCAGGGTTCGGCATGGGACACAGAGACCTGGCCACCATTGGCATAACTGGTTTCCAGGCCTGACTGGCTCTGACGGTCGACTACTGTTACCTGATGGCCCTGCTGGTGCAGATACCAGGCCGAGGTAACTCCTACGACACCGGCCCCTAGAACCAGTACATGCATGCGCGCCTCCTATGAATCGTTGTCTGTCGTAAAACCTCAGCCTCCGGATTTTTTTACTGTCCACCCTTTCTGCTGAAGCAAGGGCACGAGAATATCCCGTTGGTCGCCCTGAATTTCCACCACACCGTCCTTCACTGTACCACCTGTGCCACATTTGGCTTTTAGCACTTTGGCGTAGGCTTTCAGTTCTTTGTCATCCATCGGGATACCAGTGATCAGGGTAACCCCCTTACCTTTGCGCCCCTTGGTTTCCCGGCTGACCCGAACAACGCCGTCACCCGCCCGCCGTTCTGGCTGCCCGCAGGTGCAGCCAGCAACCGGGTTCCGACATTCCGGGCACATACGCCCCTGCTCTGTGGAGAAAACCAGGCCGCCTTCCCGCTTTTTCATTCCCATACGTCAGCCTTCACCTGTTGCTCAGTTCAGGCCGGGAGGGTATTTGGAAAACATTTCCGAGACAACCTCGTCGATCAACTTGCGCCGGGTTTCCGGTGACTGGTTTTCATTCAGGTAACGACGGCTCGCAGCACGCCAGACCACCTCGGAGTTACGCCGGTCAGCCAGTTCGACAACCAGTTTGCCCTCGGTGATTTCCCGCACCGGTGGCGGAGCCGATACGCCCCAGCCAAAGTTGCCTCGGCCAAAACCGAAGCCGAGCCCCACTCCAACCTGCTCCAAGCGATCTTCCGGGACAATCTGCCATGAAACCAGCAAATCAGCCTCGGCATCAGCGACCTGTTTCATGGCCTTGCGGTTAAGTTCGCGCTCAATGGCAGAACGAACCCGGCTGTCATCCAGCGATGTGAAACCAGAATCTTGTTGTCCCGGTGCGTAGGCCCAGCTGGTAAAGTTGCCGAACACTGTCGCCGAGTTGTAGTCGGTAACCACGTTGCTGGCGCAGCCAGTCATAAATGCGGCCATGACCGCTATGATAAACACTCGCATGGTCTTCTCCTGCGTTGAACACTCTCATGGTTCAGTATACGCCCCACCGGGCGCTTTCAGTTTGCTACCGGAGTCAGGTTTCCAAACGGTAATCCAGCTTTTGCGCATCGCAGAACGCCGCGAACTCAGTCGCTCGGGTTTCCGGTACCGACACCAGCGCATTGACCCGGTTACTGTACTGAATCGATTGGATCTGGCCTTCATGGACTTCACACCAATGCCGAAGCGGCTGTTCGTCGGCAAAGTCCAAAACCACCACTGCCTGCACCAGCGTTTGCTGCAGGGTCCGCCCCACTTCGGATAACACGCTCTCCGCCGCGCCAGCGTAGGCGCGAACCAAACCGCCCGCTCCCAGCTTGATGCCTCCGAAATAGCGAACAACGATCACCAGCACATCACCCATGTCCTTGTGCTGAATCACGCCCAGGATGGGCTTGCCGGCAGTACCAGACGGTTCGCCATCGTCATTCATGGCAGCTTCTGCCGCCGACCCAGGGCGGCCAATCTGATAAGCCCAGCACACATGACGGGCATCAGGGTAGTCCAGGTGGGCACGCGCAACACGTTCCCTGACCTCTTCGCGGGAGCTTACCGGATACACCCGGGCGATGAATCGGCTCTTCTTCACTTCCGTTTCCCGCTCAAGGTATCCTGAGGGTACAGGGTAGTCTTTACTCATGGAGTAACCTATGACCTCCGAAGATAACGATCAAAACAGTCCTGGCACCGCCGCCCCGGCAAAAATACGCAAAGCGGCCTGCGGCATTCGCTTTGATGAGGAGGAGCTGCAAGAGGGCATCGACTTCTCAGCCGCTGCGCGCCTAAAGCCCAATGACGACGCTGAGCTGGAAAATACCGTCGGGCCCCAACCCGACAAACGGCAATCAGCCACCAATAAACACCGGTAGCCGGATGGTGACCTGCAGGCCGCCCTCCGAACGGTTACAGGCCGAAATACTGCCATCGTGGGCATTAACGATGTCCCGGGCAATGGCCAGCCCCAGCCCCCAACCTTTACCGCCCCGTGATTTATCAGCGCGGAAAAACGGCTCGAATAACTGCTGTAATAGCCCGTCTGGTGCGCCCGGGCCATCATCGGCAATATCCAGTTGTATGCTGCCATCCACCAAAGCTAATGATACGTGTACGGATTTACCCGGCGGTGTGTGGTCCAGTGCATTCTGCAACACGTTATCCAGAGCCCGCTGCAATAACCCTGCGTCGCCCAGCACTGACACTGTTCGGGTGTCATCGGCCGCCACCAGTTTACAGTCCACCCCCCGGTGCTCCGCGTAATCGGACGCATCCCGCAGCACCCGGTTCATCAGTGCCAGAGGCTTCACGGGCTCCCGCTCCAACGAGCCGCCGTTCTCAGATACCCGGTAAAGGGTCAGAATCTGCCCGGTCATGGTTTCCAGCCGCTCGTTCTGTCGCAGGATGCTGTCCATGAGCGCGGGATCGGCACCGCCGTCACTGGCAATCTCAATAGCAACCCGCTGCCGGGCCAGCGGCGTTCTCAGGTCATGGGAGATATCACGCAGCAGATGATTCTGGCGTTCCAGTAACTGACACAGCCGGTCGGTCATGGCGTTGAAAGCACTGGCCAGCTGACCGACTTCATCCCGGCGGCGGGCAATCCGGTTGGGCACCCGCAACTGGGTGTCGCCTTCCGCGATTGCCTTTGCCGTCGACTCCATTTGGCGCAGCGGCCTGGACACCAAACGGGCAATCCACCAGCAAGCCAGAGAGATCAGTAGAAAGGCCAGTCCGAGCTCGACATACCGAAAAAACCTGGGGTCTAGCCAGCCGTCACTACCCATCCTCGGCCAGGCGACCAGTTGATAGCCTTCTTCCAGAGTGATTACTGCTGGCTTGTTGGGATACCAGCCGGACTGGATGCGTTCCCGAATGTGGCGGGGCAAACGGTGTTCGCCCTCTTCTTTCTCGATCAGCATAAGGTGCAAGTCAAGGCGCTCACCCTCGGCTCTCAGAAAACGCCACATTGCACCGCGATCTTCCCCCAAGCGCAGTACCAGGGCTTCCCGGGCCAGCTCATGCAATCCTACCTGGCGCTCAATGGCCTGCCGTTCCCGGTCCAGCAGGTACCGGGTTGCGAGATTGCTGGCCACCACAGTGACCGACATGGCGAGCCAGATTGACAGGAAAATTCGCCAGAACAAGGGGAACATAAAACGCTTCATGCTGCAGGCACCCGGTAGCTGTAGCCCAGACCTCGTATGGTTTCGATTCGAGGCGGGTCATCGTTACCGAGCTTTTTACGCAGATTGCTGATGTGCATATCCAGGGTGCGATCGTAAGCTTCCAGTCTGCGACCAAGAGCCCACTGCATCAAGTCGGTTTTGCGTACCACACTGCCGGCGTGGGCCAGCAACACCTGAAGCACCTCGTACTCGGTCGCCGTCAGCTCCAGGGGCGCATCGTCCTGATAGATTCGACGTTGGCCAGGCTCCACCCGCAGGTCTCCGTAGGTGCGGGTAGCGTCCACATCGGATTTCTGGTCCCAGGCGATCCTGCGAAGCAACGCCTGCAGGCGGGCCACCAGCTCGCGGGGATTGCAGGGTTTCGGGATGTAATCATCGGCGCCCACCTCAAAACCGACAATACGGTCAGTTTCGTCACCCCGGGCCGTCAGTAGAATCACCGGCAGGTGGGTTTGCCCACGCAGCTCACGCAGAACATCCAGGCCATTGATGTCTGGCAGCATGATATCCAGAACCACAATATCGCAATCCTGCCCCACCGCCAGGGCAAGGCCATCCCGGCCATTGGCGGCTTCCCGAACCGTGAATCCCTGATTGGTGAGGTATCTGGTCAGCAGTTCTCTCAGCTCGTCATCGTCTTCGATCAACAATACCCGGTTCTGCATGCTGCTCTCTCGTCTGTTACCTGGCCACAGTCTAGCATGGCCGTCAGAGGGTTCTGACCTACCACGTTTTTTCTTTACCTAACCTTTACAACGCCGTGACAGTGACAAGTGATCAAGGACCGGGTTCTGTCGTATGGTATAGGAATTAGACACCGGACCTGACCCCAACCATGGCAACACCTGAAAAACCCGAGATCATCCTGGAACACTGCGCCGGCATTGCCGACATTCCGGAGCGGGACTGGCAACGACTGGCCGGTTGCGACAACCCCTTCCTGCGCTATGAGTTCTTTCAGGCACTGGAACACTCGGGCTGCACCCGGACCGAAACCGGCTGGACACCCAGCCATCTGGTATTTCGCGTTGACGGAAAAATATGTGGCCTCGCCCCGGCCTATCTCAAAAGCCATTCCATGGGCGAATATGTTTTCGACTTCAGTTGGGCGGAAGCCTACCAACGCTACAGCCTGCCTTATTACCCCAAACTTCTGATCGCTGTGCCGTTCACCCCCTCCCAGGGCCCCCGATTTTTGCTGGAGGACGGCTTCCGCGAGCAGCTCACGCCGGCAGTGCTCGACTCGCTTCTGACCAAACTGACCGAACAACTCGGGGCGCATTCCTGGCACCTGCTGTTCCCGAACACCTCAGACCAGGCACTATTACAGCACGAGGACGAACTGCACCGGATCGGTTGCCAGTTTCACTGGCACAACCACGGCTATCAAGGATTTGACGATTTCCTGGCGGCGCTAACCTCCCGCAAGCGCAAATCCATTCGCAAAGAACGCCGGCAGGTGGCCGCGCAGGGCATCCACTTCCAGCATTTTCATGGAAGGGATATTTCCGACCAGGTGCTGTCGGCGTTTTACGTATTTTACCAGGCCACCTACCTCAAGCGCGGCCGCCCACCCTACCTGAACAAGCTGTTCTTCGAGCAATTGCGGGAGACCATGCCAGAACACCTGCACCTGATCATGGCGGTTCGCGACGGCCAACTGATTGCCGGCGCTCTGTTCCTGGCCAGCGACACCACCCTGTATGGTCGTTACTGGGGCTGCCTCGAAGAATACAATCACCTGCATTTCGAAACCTGCTACTACCAGGGCATTGAACTCGCCCTGAACCTCGGGCTCCAGCACTTCGACGCGGGGGCACAGGGGGAACACAAGCTGGTGCGGGGCTTTGAGCCCACCATCACCCATTCCTGGCACGGCATCCTTCACCCGGGGTTTCGGGAGGCTATCCAAAGCTTCACACACGAGGAAGCGGAGCATGTGATAAGTTACTTTAACGACGCACAATCCGCCCTGCCTTTCCGACAGCAGGAGCAGGATTAGCTTCTATACTGTAACCTCAGTACAGGAATTCGACGGAGGTCGAACGCCATGGATACGGGCCAACTGGGCACTTTTCTCTCATCAGATCATCTGCCGTTGCTGCTCTCGGCCGTGGCCATACTGCTTGCCTTGGGCACGATCCTGTTCACCGCCAGCGCCCGGCGTCGGCACCGGGAGGAGTTAACAACTCTGCGTGAGCGGGCCGACACGCTCTGGCGGGAAGTCGACGAGTTTAGGGTGGCGCAGTTCAACCATGCGGGCGAGCCCGGCTCGTCACCACAAATGTCCACTTCGTTCGATGACGCCCGGTACCGCACAGAAAAAGAAGCCTATGACAAACTCTGGCCACAGGTGTGGCACCTGTACGAGCGCCTGGGCATGTTCCTCAGGGCCGTTGAAGCCGGTGAGGCATCGGGGGAATTGAGGCTGGAAGCCCGGCATGCGGCCCTCGAAGCCCGGAATCTGCTGAACCGAAACCGCCCATTCTGCAGCGACGTGGTCGACGGGCTCGCCACACGACTGATTGATACCGAGATCAAGGCACACCTGGCAGCCTGCCAGCACCTTGACCTGCTGAAAGATGTCTCCAATAGCTCGTCCAGCCATGATCGACGAGTACTGCAGGACAAATGCCACAGCCTGCACGAAGGCGACGCCCGGGACCTGATCAACCAGCTGGCCTCAACCATCCGTGCAAGAAGCATACGTAACTCATAGAGTGCGGCCCGGGTTATATTGCTCTGACCAAGGGTGATCCGGAACTTATTTGCCCGGGTACAGTCTGTGAGACTTCCTCATGACGGACACGCCAATGACACGACTATTGAAGTACTCTGGCTGGCTTCTGGGCGCCCTTTTGCTGCTGGTCTCCGGCCCCCTGCTGCTGGCAGCCACCGGCACCCAGCCCGAACGTAACGCCTGGCAAACCGCCAGCCGTGACAGCGCCGGCATAGCACCGACGGCAGCAGACACTCACGAGGCCATTGTTCAAGTATATGGCGCCCGGGCCTGGAGCTGGCGCGGTTATTTCGCGGTACACACCTGGGTGGCCACCAAAGAGGAAGGCGCCGATCACTACAAGGTGCATGAGGTCATTGGCTGGCGCCAGCACGTAGTCAGCTCCCGCCCGGACGACCCAGACCGCCACTGGTTCGGCGCCAGGCCAGAGTTGTATGCCGATATTCGGGGCGATGAAGCCAAAACACTGATTCCGGAAATTTATAAGGCGGTAGACTCGTACCCGTACATCAACGAATACGAGGCCTGGCCTGGCCCGAACAGCAACACGTTCGTGGCCTGGGTTATCCGGCAAACCCCGGGGCTGAACGTGGCGTTACCCAATCACGCCATCGGCAAGGATTACCTGGGTAATCGTGTGGGGGCAACAACACCCGGTGGTGCCGGTTACCAGCTTTCGCTGGGAGGCTATGTTGGTGTTCTGGCGGGCGTCCGGGAGGGTGTAGAACTGAATATTCTGGGATTGTCGCTGGGTGTTAATCCCTTGGCGCTGGGGATCAAGTTACCTGGGATTGGTGAGCTGGCATTGCGCAATACCAATCCTATGCCCGAGGCTACGCCTTAGTGTGGGAGACGGCCGGGGAGCGGGTTAGCCTCCCAGACTAAAGCAGACCACGCCGAAGTTTGAAAGAGCTGGTCGGGTGGACCTTCCCAAAAATGTGCGGAGCCAGGGATGGCGGAGCCAAGCGTACACGGACGTATTCACAGCGTTTTTTTCGGGAAGGTCCACCCGACCGGCTCTAACTCCCAAACTCAAAGTCAGAGCCTGGCAAACTCCAAATAACGACTAGCCGCCTGTTTTTTCTCGTCCTGGCTATTGAGCAGTTCCAGCCTCAGCCGATCAATCACCTTCAGATATTCATCAAGCGGGGACTTTTTCTTGCCCTGCGATTGAGAAGCCTCGATAAAGTCCTGTTGCTTCTTACGAATTTCGTTCAGTTTTTCCAGTGCGTTCTGGATAGCTTCAATGCGGGCATTTACCGGGCCATTACCGTTAGAGTTTCCATTTCCGTTGCCATTAGCGGCTTCATTACCACCTCGCACGCCAAGGAAGGTGCTCTCCGCCGGTGCGGATTCGGTATTCTGCTCCGCCAGGTCCAGTTCTTCCAAAGTGCGTACCTCACCGCCCGTGGTCAGGTAAATACCAGAGGCCTTGATCTGGCCCAGTGGCACACCCTGAGGGTTCGTAAGGGTAAACTGATCGTCCACGCTGCCAACATAGAGAGCCTGCACGCCCACCTCGTCCAGTGACCGCAATGCCTGGCCGCCGTCGGCGGTTTGTACCCATACAGACAGGGACTTGAACACCTCGTCGTTGGCGTCAATCCAGCGGTTGCCGTCGTCGTCATACTTGGCGAGTTCACTGAAACCGGAGCCGGTTTGGGGGCCGAATAGCTCGGAGCCGTCATCTACTTTGCCGTTGCCATTGCGGTCAAACACCAGGTAACCACTGCCGGCACCCAGGCTGGCAAACTGGCTGGTCTGGCCGTCGCCGTTCATGTCGAATTCGAACAGGGTATCGGTCAGCCGAGCGGTGGAGGCACCGAAGTTGATCACCAGCGGGTCAGTCAACGGGCGTTCCTGGATCTGGATCAGTCCGGAGTATTCGTAGGTGCGTGACTGTGACTGGCGCAGAGACAGCGTGAAGTCGATGGTTTCGCCATTCTGCAGGGTAATGCTGCCGGTGGAGGCAAAGCTGCGGCTCTCGCTTTCCGAGTAGAACATGTAGCGGCCCACGGTCACCGACAGACTGCCCTGGGATTCACCCACAGCCTCGCCACCCAGCGCAGCCCGGCTCACGGTCAGGGCCTGCTGGCCGAGCAGGAACAGGTCGGCGGATTTTTCAATCAGCTCAGCACTGGTAAACGAGGCCGTGCGATTTTCCCCATTCACCTGGCTGGCACTGCTGAACGCCAGCTGCTCCTGGCTGCTGTAACGGTAGGCCGCCTGCCGGAACAAAGACAACTCAGTGGCGCCGGCCTGCAATCCCTGTTGGGGCAAACCCGCGTTCTGCTGGGTAATGCGCAACTGGCTACTGTCCATAGCCTGCACCTGGCGGGTGCTGTTCTGAAACAGGGAAATCTGACTGGATGAAATCATGGTGTTCGTACCTCAACTGACCTGTCAGGGTATCGGCACATCACCGGAAAACTTGAGCAATTTTTAACCAGCCAGAATCAGAGACTTAGTTGAGATACCGCACCAACGCGGCAGCCAGAAGGCCCAGAGTAATGGCCGGCAGAGGTTTGCGGATGGCCAGCATGGCAACGCCGGTGGTCATCAGCGCAGCCAGGGCGCCCAGATCGCCAGCCACCGCCATGGGAACGATGATAGCGATCAGCACCGAACTGGCCATGGTGTTGATGAAACTCTCAACCCGCGGGCTGATGCGCAGGAACGACATGATGAACACCCCGCCGAAGCGGGTTACCAGGGTCACCACTGCCATGATGGCGATCAACGCCAGAACACCCAGGGTTGTGGTTTCAATCGCCATGCCGGACCTCCAGGTTATCTTCCCGGCTCTGGGCTCCGGGTTCCAGCCAGAACAGTCCGATCACACCACCGGCCAGTGCACCCACCACAACGTGCATATTGGGCGGCAGCCATTTCCACGCCGCCAGCGAAGCAGCACCGGCCACCAGCCAGGCCACGAGAATGCGGGGCGATTTCTTGCCACCGAGGGCCATGGCCAACAGAAAGCAGCCCAGTACCATATCCAGGCCCAGGGCTCTGGGGTTCTGCAGCAGGCCACCGAAGTACACACCCAACCCGGTACCGATCATCCAGGCCAGCCAAAGCACCAGCCCGCCCCCCAGGATCACCTCAAGATTACGCCGGCCACTCTGGTACTCCTGCGCCGAGACCGCCCAGTTGGCGTCTGTCAGCAACAGCAATAGTCCGTAGCGCTTGCCCGGCGAGACGTCTTTGAGCATGGGGTACAAAGAAGCGCCCATCAGCAGGTGCCGGGAGTTGATGGCAAACACCACGGCAATCATTGGCAGCACAGAGACTTTGGTGCCCCACATGTCCACCGCGGCGAACTGGGATGCACCGGCGAACACGGTGGTGCTCATCAGGATGGATTCAAGCGGCGACAAGCCCTTCTGGATGGCCGCCAGGCCAAAGGCAGCACCAAACGCCACCACGAACAATGAGATGGGAAGTAAACGAAAAAACTCAGCTCGCACCCTGTGCGGCTGAAATTGGTAAGGATATAAACTGGCAGACATTACGAGAAACTAAGCCGGAACCGCCAAAACGCGAATAGGTAATAACCGCTAGCCCGGAATTATTTTTCCTATTTTACTCAATCAGTTATATGAACAAATCACACTTTTGCGAACTCGGTCGCCCCGCTCTTGTTGACGTGAACGTAAACTTATTCTAGTTTGTTTTTCGTCCAGCCCCAAAAGGGCACCCCGGCCAATCCACCGGGCAGGACTGATGAAACCGAACATTCGGCCAAAAGCCGGGATTACAAAAACAAGACAAACCTACCGCCGCGATCCGGCCAGGTGGGAGAGGATTTCAACATGTCTGATCTTTTACGCTCCCCAAAGGGGCTGCGTCCCGTCAGCCTTGACGATGTCTGGGAAAAAGATGCCGGTTCGGTATACATGAACGGCAGCCAGGCTCTGGCGAGACTTCCCCTGCTCCAAGCCCAACTCGACCGCAAGAACAACCTGAACACCGCCGGCTTCATCTCCGGTTATCGCGGCTCTCCCCTCGGCGGTTTTGACAAGGTTCTATGGAAAGCCCGGGACCATCTCAAAGAAAAAAATATCCATTTTCTACCCGGGGTGAATGAAGACCTTGGCGCCACCGCTGTCTGGGGCAGCCAGCAGGTCAATATCTTTGAAGGCGCCCGTTATGACGGCGTGTTTGCACTCTGGTATGGCAAAGGCCCGGGTGTGGACCGCACCGGTGATGTGTTCAAGCACGCCAACGCGGCAGGCACCTCCCGATTTGGTGGGGTACTGGCCGTTGCCGGTGACGACCATGCCTGTAAATCTTCCACCCTGCCCCATCAAAGTGATTATGCCTTTCTGGATGCGGGTATGCCGGTGCTCAACCCCGCCGGCATTCAAGACATCCTGGACCTGGGCCTCTACGGCTGGGCCATGTCGCGGTTCAGTGGCTGCTGGATTGGTTTCAAAGCCCTGGCCGAGAATATGGATTCGTCCATTTCAGCCAATCTGGACCTCAGCCGAATCAACATCCGTATCCCCACACAGTTTCCCATGCCAGAAGGTGGCCTGAACTCCCGCTGGCCAGACAAACCCATGGCGCAGGAAGAACGCCTGCACCGCCACAAGCTGGAAGCGGCCAAGGCCTTTTGCCGGGCTAACCGCCTTGACCGCACGGTGCTTTCCGTTGATCAGCCACGGTTGGGTATCATCACCACTGGCAAGGCCTACCTGGATGTGATCCAGGCGCTGGCCGACCTTGGCCTGGGTGATGAGGAACGTGAAGCCATTGGGCTGGAGGTTTACAAGGTCGCCATGCCCTGGCCCCTGGAACCCGAAGGCATTTTTGAGTTTGCCTCCGGCCTGGAGGAGATTCTGGTGGTCGAAGAGAAGCGAGGTTTGATCGAAGAACAGATCAAGACTCAGCTTTATACTTGGCAGGATGGCCGACGCCCCAATGTCATCGGCAAGCGGGACGACCAGGGTAACGACCTGCTACCGACCATCGCCGAACTTACACCGGCCATGGTGGCACGGGCCATCGCCTCTCGCCTGGATGGCCGTTATTGCAACGACAAACTGCAACAGCGCCTTGGCTTCCTGACCGAGAAAGAAAACAGTCTGGCGCAACCCCGGGAACGACTGGAACGCACTCCGCACTTCTGCTCTGGCTGCCCCCACAACACCTCCACCCAGGTACCGGAAGGCAGCCGGGCCCTCGGCGGCATTGGCTGTCACTATATGGCGACCTGGATGGAACGGGGTACCGACACCTTCACACAGATGGGTGGTGAAGGCGTCACCTGGCTTGGCCAGGCACCGTTTACCAACCAGAAACACGTGTTCCAGAACCTGGGCGACGGCACCTACTTTCACTCAGGCGTACTGGCCATTCGCGCGGCCATCGCGTCCGGTGCCAACATCACCTACAAGATTCTCTACAACGACGCCGTGGCCATGACAGGCGGCCAGCCGGTGGATGGCACCCTGACGGTGCAGCAGATCAGCCATCAGCTGTATGGTGAGGGCGTGCGACGTATCGCGGTTGTCAGCGACGATATCGACAAATACCCGTCGCGGGCGGATTTCGCGGACCGCACTACCTTCCATCACCGGGACGACTTGGACGCCCTGCAACGGGAAATGCGTGAGATCGAAGGCTGTTCGGTGATCATCTATGACCAGACCTGCGCGGCCGAAAAGCGCAGGCGCCGCAAGCGCAGCACCATGGAAGACCCAAACCAGCGCGTGATGATTCACTCGGACGTGTGCGAAGGCTGCGGTGATTGCGGTATCCAGTCCAACTGCCTGTCGATTCTCCCGAAAGACACAGACGCCGGGCGCAAACGCACCATTGACCAGTCCTCCTGCAACAAGGACTTCTCCTGCGTGCGCGGTTTCTGTCCGAGCTTTGTCACCGTCAAAGGCGGCAAACTGAAGAAACCAGCCGGTGTCAGCTCAGACGTGGACTTCCCTGAGCTTCCGGAACCCACGCCGGTCACCGGCAATAATCCTTACGGTATCCTGCTGACCGGCGTCGGCGGCACCGGCGTGGTGACCGTCAGTGCCCTTCTGGGCATGGCGGCTCATCTTGAGGGCAAAGGCGTCTCCGTGCTGGACCAGGCCGGCCTGGCCCAGAAGTTCGGGGCTGTCGTCAGCCATATCCGCATCAGTGACCGGCAAGACAACATCCATGCCGTACGCATTCCCGCCGGCGAGGCCGACCTGATGATTGCCTTTGATCTGATGGTCGCCGCCACCGACGATGCCCTGGCCAAGCTGGATAACCGTTTCTCACGGGCGGTGGTCAATACCGAACAGGCCATGCCCGCCGCCTTTACCCGAGACCCGGACATCCAGTTCCCCGGCGAATCCATGGAGCAGACCGTCAAGGAAGCCTGCCGGCCTGATGGCAGCTGGTTCCTCAACGCGGGTGACCTCGCCAAAGCCCTGATGGGTGACGGCATGGCGGTCAACCTGTTCACCGTCGGCTTTGCCTGGCAACAGGGGCTGCTACCGCTCAGTGCCGCAGCCATAGAGCGGGCCATTGAGCTTAACAACGTGGCGGTCGAGAAAAACAAACAGGCATTTCTGTGGGGCCGCCGGGCTGCCCATGATCTGGACCGGGTGATGGCCCTGGCGTTCCCGAAACCCCAAGGCACACCTGTGCAGGTGATGGAAACCACGGATCAACTGATCCAGCGCAACATGGAACACCTGAGCGATTACCAGAACACCGCCCTGGCCAAGCGCTATGAAAGACTGGTGCGCCAGGCGGAACACACCATCTCCCAGAAACTCGGCCGTGACCCGTTGTTGTTCCGGGCCATCGCCGACAACTACGCCAAGGTACTGGCCTACAAAGACGAGTACGAAGTGGCGCGACTGTTCAGCAATGGCAGCCTGCGCAAGCAGTTGGAGGAGCAGTTCGATGGCGACATTGAGCTGGAGTTCAATCTGGCACCGCCGCTGCTCAGCCGGAGTAAAAACGGCGAACGCCCTAAGAAACGCACTTTCGGTCCCTGGATGGAAACCGTGTTCGCCTGGCTGGCGAAAGCCCGCAGCCTGCGAGGCACACCCCTGGACCCTTTCGGATACACCGCGGACCGCCGCCTGGAGCGCAAGATCATCCGGGAGTATGAAACTGATGTGGCCTTCCTGCTCAAACACCTGAGCAAAGACCACGCCGATGCCGCGCGAAACCTGGCCAGCCTGCCTGAGAAGATCCGCGGTTACGGCCCGGTCAAAGAAGCGGCCTATCATGCCACCCGAAAAGAACGGGCGCAGTACCGGGCTGAACTGAACCCCGGTGAACGGGCACACCAACAAATCGCCAACGCGGCGGTCTAAAACAAAAACAGCCGCCGCAGGCCCCACAAGGGTAGCGGCCGGCCACGGAACAGAGGTGAAACGCCATGAACGTATTCAGCCATCCGGAGTTCGATCACCACGAACACCTGTCTTTTGTCTGCGACGCCGAAACCGGCCTGAAGGGCATCATTGCCATCCACAATACGTCAAGGGGTGCAGCACTCGGCGGTTGCCGAATGTTCCCCTACGCAAGCGATGAGGAAGCGTTGAGGGATGTGTTGCGACTGTCCCGGGGGATGACCTATAAATCGGCCCTGGCCAATCTCGACCTGGGTGGCGGCAAGTCAGTCATCATCGGCGACCCGCGTAAGCACAAGACCGAAGCCTTGCTCGAAGCCATGGGCAGGCACCTGGAAAGCCTCGGCGGCCAGTACATTGCCGCTGAGGACTCAGGCACCAGCGTGCCAGACCTGAAAGTGATGGGCCGCCATACCCGGCACGTGGCCGGCGTAACCACCCGCACCGGGTTTGATGGCCAGCCCAGCACAGGGGACCCTTCGCCGGTAACCGCCTACGGCACCTTTATTGGCCTTAAAGCGGCCGTAAAACACAAGCTCGGCACGGATAACCTGACCGGACTGAAGGTGGCTATCCAAGGCATTGGTAATGTTGGCTTCCGCCTGGCCCGCTACCTGAAAGAGGCCGGTGCAGAACTGTGGGTCACCGACATTCACGCCGATAACCTCAAGCGCGCAGTGGACGAGTTTGGTGCAACGCCCGTTGGCTCCGATGACATCCTGAGCCTGCCGGTGGATGTTGTAGCCCCATGCGCCATGGGTGCAGTGCTGAACGACCAGAGCATTCCGGCCATCCGGGCGGCCATCGTGGCCGGCGCCGCGAACAATCTCCTGGACCGCCCCGAACATGATGCGGCCCTCAAACACCGGGGCATCCTCTACGCTCCGGATTTTGCCATCAACGCCGGCGGTATCATCGATGTGTTCTACGAGCGCACCGGAGGCTCACCCGAGCAAATCCGCGCCCACGTGGACACCATTGGTGACACCTTGTCGGAAATATTCCAGCGCTCTGATCGCACCGGGCTCCCCACCGGTGAGATCGCCAATGAACTGGCAGAAGAGCGCTTCAGAAAGCACGCCGCCGGTGCTGGGCTGGCGCCCAGGCGGCTGGCTTGCGCCGGTTGACCTGACACCGGTGCTTCCCCTTGGGAGCCGCAGGGTTCTGCGGCTCCCCTTTTAACCCCTGAAACAAAAACAACACCTTCGGGAGATCGCTATGTCTGTCACTTCATCCGGCTCCGCCACCTATTCGGATGCCCTTGAGGGCTCCAACGCAAAACGAGGGCTATGGTCCTCACGGTTCGCCTTTATTCTGGCTGCCACCGGCTCCGCCGTCGGGCTTGGCAATATCTGGAAATTCCCCTACGTTACCGGCGAAAACGGTGGCGGCGCCTTTGTGCTGGTATACCTGCTGTGCATCGCCGTTGTCGGCATTCCCATCATGATGGCGGAAGTCATGATCGGCCGCCGGGGTGGTCGCAGCCCGGTCAACAGCATCCGACTCATTACCGAACGGGACAGACTCAAACCGGCCTGGAAACTGGTGGGCGCTATCGGCGTTCTTGCTGGCTTTTTAATACTGTCGTTCTACTCGGTGATCGGTGGTTGGGCAATATCCTACGTGGGCACCACCGCCAGCGGGCAGCTGGCCGGGCAATCCGCCGAAGCCGTGGGAGCCATTTTCTCCGGTTTGCTGAGCAATCCGTCCACCTTGCTGCTCTGGCACACGGTTTTTATGGCTCTGGTGATGGTGGTCGTCGCCCGGGGCGTCCGCTCCGGCCTTGAACGGGCCGTCAGTATCCTGATGCCGGCGCTGTTTGTGCTGTTGCTGCTGGTCGTTGGCTACGCCATGACCACCGGCCACTTCGGCCAGGCCGCAGCGTTCCTGTTCCAGCCCGACTTCTCCAAGCTGACCACATCCGGCGTGCTGGTTGCCCTTGGCCACGCGTTCTTTACCCTGAGCCTGGGTATGGCGGTAATGATGGCTTATGGCTCTTATCTGCCGAAAAAGATCTCCATCGCCAAAACCTCCATTACCGTCTCCGTGATCGACACCGGCGTAGCGCTGCTGGCTGGTCTGGCAATCTTCCCGATTGTCTTTGCCAACGGACTGGAACCCGGTGCCGGCCCTGGCCTGATTTTCCAGACACTGCCCCTGGCCTTTGGGCAGATGCCCATGGGCACCCTGTTCGGCACACTGTTCTTCGTATTGCTGATCTTCGCCGCCTGGACCTCCGGCATCTCCCTGCTGGAGCCCATCGTGGAGTGGCTGGAAGAACAGAAGGGCATGAACCGGACCATCAGTACTCTGGCCGCCGGCGGCGTGTGCTGGGCCCTGGGCATTGCCTCCGTTCTGTCACTGAACCTTTGGGCCGACGTTGCTCCGCTGGGCTTCATTCCCATGCTGGAGGGCAAAACCATCTTCGACCTGCTTGACTTCTTCACCGCCAACATCCTGTTGCCGCTGGGTGGCCTGCTGGTCGCACTGTTTGCCGGCTGGGTGATGTCCCGCCAGGCCATGGAGAACGAACTGTCGTTGTCACCGACCATGTTCAACCTGTGGTTTATCACCGTGCGGTTTGTTACCCCGGTGGCCGTTGCCATCGTGTTTATCTACAACCTGATGTAACCCCGATCGCCCGGGCAGCGCGCTGCCCGGGCACCCCCTCCCTGCCTATTCTGGGCACCAACATACCAATTGATAAACATCTGTCCCTTTCTGACCGGACTTTTACGGCTCTTGGCGCGTAATGTGTGATTGTAAGACAAACACAATCGAGGCAGTCGCTATGTCAGCAGTCACAGCATCTTTTCCGGTACGCCGTCAGGACTTTGGTTTTGAGGATGTACCGCGGCACTGGGTCGACAGTGACCCGTTCATGACCCACCTGTTCAACGCCCTCTCCGCACTGTTCCCGGACGGTGAGCGCTTCTTCGTGGACAGTGTTCGGGCAGTCCGTGACCAGATCAACGACCCTCAGTTGCAGAAGGACATCAGCGCGTTTATCGGGCAGGAGGCCATGCACGCGAAGGAGCATGGCCACTTCAACGAGGGTGCCATCAATCAGGGTTTCGATATCAAGAAACTGGAGGGCTGGACCCGCGGTTTCCTGTCCGCCAAGAACCTGCCCCTGCTCAACAACAAACGGGCGCACCTGGCCGCTACCGTTGCCCTTGAGCACTTCACGGGCATCCTCTCAGCGCAGCTGCTGAAGCGCGAAGACCTGGTGAATGCCATCGACCCGTCCATGCGCACCCTCTGGGCCTGGCATTGTATCGAAGAGAACGAGCACAAGGCTGTGGCCTTCGACACCTACGAGAAGCTCTACGATAAGACAGTAGTGGACTACGCCATCCGCATGGGTGTTATGGCGTTGATCACAACGCTGATCATGGTGGCCATCCACTCGTTCATTTTTGAGCTTATGCGCGAAGACAAGCAGTTACTGAATCTGAAGTCCTGGGCCAAAGGCCTGAACCGTGTGTGGGGCCGCAAGGGCATGTTCACCGCGATCATTCCGGAGTACCTGGATTACTTCAAACCAGACTTCCACCCCTGGCAGCACGACACAGAATTCCTGCTGCACAAGTGGCGCAAGCAGTTGAACTTCGCCTGATGCCCGCGCCTGCTCGCCGGACTCAGTCCGGCTTGCGGGCAGGCAAGACCTCCCCCTTCGCTGACGTCATTCTGGGTATCCACCTTCAAAGAAATCAGCTGTCGGCAATACGGAAGCCGATCTTCATCACAACCTGATAGTGGCCAACCTTGCCATCAACGATGTGGCCGCGGGTTTCGGTCACTTCAAACCACTCCATGTTGCGGACGCTTTTTCCGCACTCCTGAAGCGCATTATCAATGGCGTCTTCAATACTTTTCTTTGAAGAACCGACTATTTCCACCTTTTTGTAAACGTGGTGATCAGACATGAAAACCTCCTGAAAGCTGCTCCTTTTACTTGAGCCTAGAAGACCAGGGGGCTGTCAGCAAACCGGGGATCGTGGTTACCAGGGGTAGTGATTACCCCAACCTTGCACTGGCTGGGGCCTTGGAAAAAGCCGCTTAAGGTTTTCAGCCTGGTTTGCGGGCCACGTAGACGGTGTTGAACGATTCGCGGTTCTGGAAGGGGTTGTAGAAGCTGACCACGTGGCAGGCTACGTCGGTAAACACTTCCCGCAGCGTCGCCATGAATTCATCGTCCTCACCTTCGTTGGACCACATGGCAAACACGCCCCGGGGCTTGAGTTGCCGGGCCATGAGGCGGAGGTTGTTGGCGGTGTAGAAGCTGGCGCTGGAGTCGTGCAGCAGGGCCCTGGGCGAGTGGTCTATGTCGAGCAGGATGGCATCGAACTGTTTGCCTGGTGCTTCCGGGTCGAAGCCGCCGGTTTCGGGGTCGGCGATGGCGAGGTCGAAGAAGCTGCCGTGTATGTAGCGGTTGCGGGGGTCGGCGTTGAGGTCTTTGCCGAGGGGCACTTTTTCTTGCTGGTGCCAGCCGATGACGGGTTCAAGATATTCCACAACGAGCAGTTCGCTGACGCGCTCATGCTTGAGAGCTGCGACAGCGGTATAGCCAAGGCCGAGTCCGCCCACAACCACACTGAGGTTGTCGCCTTCAGTTTCGCCCAGGCCGATGTCTGAGAGCGCCACTTCGGCGTCGACAAACATGCTGGACATGAGGAATTCTTCGCCCAGTTTCACTTCGTAGATATCCCGGTCACCCAGTGCCGGAATCCTGCGGCGGCGCAGCGTGATTTCCCCGATCACCGAGGGCTGGCTGTCAATTTGTTCGAAAAGCAGTCCCACAATTTTACTCCCTTAAGCTCAATTGCCCTTTGCCTCAACTCGGGCGATATCGCCTGTGGGGGACAGCCTTCCAAAACACGCTCCTTCGGCCCATCCATGGGGCGCTTGGGCTCCGCCATCCATGGCTCCGCACAGTTTTGGAAGGCTGTCCCCCGCAGGCTCCGCGAACTATTCAGTGGTATTCGAGGAATTTTCAAGGCAACCCAACAAATTACTCCGCATCTTCTCCGCACCCAGCTCATTCATTAGCGCGATATTACGATCAGGAATCCCGTCCACATCCGGATGGCTATCAATCGCCGCCTCCAGACTCGCTTCCCGCAACAGGTGTAACATGGGGTACGGAGACCGGTTGGTGTAATTCTCAGCAGCCCCCGGCTCGGTATCGGCGAACTGGTAATCCGGGTGGAAACTGGCGATCTGATAAACACCCTCCAACTCCAGGTAGGCCAGCAACGCATCGGCAGCGTCCAGAAACTCGTTATAGGCGTAGAAATCCTTCAACGCGCCCGGGTGTATCAACAACGTGGTTTCGATCTCCGGTTCGTCTTCCAGACGCTGCAACTCCGCATGTAGGGCCTGCAGGAGGTCGTCTTCGTTGTTGGCATCTGTCACCGTAAACCGAACCCGGTTCTTGACCAGTTCCCGTTTGGCGAAGGGGCAGAGGTTGTAGCCAACGACTACGTCTTCGACCCATTTCCTCGTTGCGCTCACAATCTGGTTTTCATTCACAGTATTCGCCTTTAGAACCTGAAAGCCACTCCGATGTATGAGTGGGCGGGTGGGTAGAGCCTTCCAAAACTGTGCGGAGCCATGGATGGCGGAGCCCAAGCGTCACAAGGACGTGCCGAAGGAGCGTGTTTTGGAAGGCTCTACCCACACGTCCACCGGCACCGATGTTAGCCAGGAACAACTAGCTCCATAGTCAACTTTAGACGTAGCCTTGGCTCCGGAGATAGTCATCATAAGTACCGCTGAAATCGGTAATGCCATCCGCCTTCAACTCAATAATCCGAGTCGCCAGCGACGAAACAAACTCCCGATCATGGCTCACGAAAATCAGCGTGCCCGGATAGTTCTCCAGCGCCAGGTTCAGCGCCTCGATGGACTCCATATCCAGGTGGTTGGTCGGCTCATCCATCAGCATCACGTTCGGCTTCTGCAGAATCAGCTTACCAAACAGCATCCGCCCCTGTTCACCACCGGAAATCACCTTCACCGACTTACCGATGTCATCCCCTGAGAACAACATCCGTCCCAACGTACCGCGCACTAATTGCTCACCACCGGTAGTCCACTGGGCCATCCAATCGGTCAGGGTGTCATCCCGGGCAAAGTCGGCGGTGTGGTCCTGGGCGAAGTAACCTACCTCGGCACTGTCGGTCCATTTCACCTCGCCGGCATCCGGCTCGCAGGCACCTGCCAGACACTGCAGCAGCGTGGTTTTACCGATACCGTTTGGGCCGATGATAGCCACCCGCTCTCCCGCCTCAATCTGCAAATCCAGGTTCTTGAACAGCGGACCGTCTTCAAACCCCTTGGTCAAACCAAGCAGAGTCACCGCCTGGCGGTGCAGCTTCTTGCCCTGCTCGAAGCGGATGAACGGACTCACCCGGCTGGACGGCTTCACTTCCTCCAACTGGATCTTATCGATCTGCCTGGCGCGGGACGTGGCCTGCTTGGCCTTGGAAGCGTTGGCGGAGAAGCGGCTGACGAACTGCTGCAGTTCCGCAATCTGGGCCTTTTTCTTGGCGTTGTCTGACAACATGCGCTCGCGGGCCTGGGTGGCGGCGGTCATGTATTCGTCATAGTTGCCCGGGAACAGGCGCAGCTCACCGTAATCCAGGTCCGCCATGTGGGTGCACACGCTGTTCAGGAAATGGCGGTCGTGGGAAATGATGATCATGGTGCTGTTGCGGGCCACCAGGATGTTTTCCAGCCAGCGGATGGTGTTGATGTCCAGGTGGTTGGTGGGCTCGTCCAGCAGCAGTACGTCCGGGTCAGAGAACAGGGCCTGGGCCAGCAGCACGCGCAGTTTCCAGCCTGGGGCCAGGGCGCTCATGGGGCCGTTGTGCTGTTCCAGGGGAATATCCAGGCCCAGCAGGAGTTCGCCGGCGCGGGATTCGGCGGTGTAGCCGTCCATTTCGGCGAATTCCACTTCCAGGTCCGCCACCGCCATGCCGTCTTCTTCGCTCATTTCCGGCAGGGAGTAGATACGGTCCCGCTCTTTCTTCACCCGCCACAGTTCCCCATGGCCCATGATCACGGTGTCCATCACCGTGCAGTCCTCGTAGGCGAACTGATCCTGGCGGAGTTTACCGAGGCGGATGTTGGGCTCCAGCATCACCTGGCCGGCGGACGGCTCCAGGTCGCCACCGAGGATTTTCATCAGGGTGGACTTACCGCAGCCGTTGGCACCGATCAAACCGTAACGGTTGCCATTGCCGAACTTGGCGGAAACATTTTCAAACAGGGGCTTGGCCCCGAATTGCATGGTGAGATTGGCGGTGGAGATCAAGAAAAGAACCTGTCAGCGTAGGGGCCGGCAGCACGCCGGCAAATGAAAGCCGGCATTGTACAGGTTTGGGCGCAAGACTGTGAGGCCGCAGAAACACGGATAAAAAGGGCTTGCCAGCAGCAGGCTGTGAGGGCAGCATTCACGTCAGACGTTTCCGTCCATTTCTCCATCCGACAACAGGAACTTGATCATGGCACAAGCAACTGCACGCCACATTCTGGTAGACAGCGAAGCAAAATGTGAAGAACTGAAGAAGGCTATTGAAGGTGGCCAGGATTTCGCCGAAGTGGCAAAACAGCATTCCTCCTGCCCGTCAGGCCGTAACGGTGGCGACCTGGGTTCATTCGGCCCTGGCCAGATGGTTCCCGAGTTTGACAAGGCCGTGTTCAGCAGCGACCTGAACACCGTGATTGGGCCGATCAAGACCCAGTTTGGCTATCACCTGCTGGAAGTGACTTCCCGCAGCTAAGCCAGTGCAACTGCTGTCTGCGCTTGTCTGCGCAGACAGCAGTCGTTTGCTATCGAGATTCGCCTGTCCCGAAGTTCCTGAACCGCGCCAACTGGCTACCAATGGTTTCGATAGGATCTGTAATTGACGCCTGAATGCTCTCTGTCACCACCTCGGTGAAGCGTTTACCCGACTCACTCTCCAGAAAATCCAGATACAGGCCCAGTT
Source organism: Marinobacter sp. LQ44 (assembly GCF_001447155.2). Taxonomy (NCBI): domain Bacteria; kingdom Pseudomonadati; phylum Pseudomonadota; class Gammaproteobacteria; order Pseudomonadales; family Marinobacteraceae; genus Marinobacter; species Marinobacter sp. LQ44. Next base: position 1,225,982 of record NZ_CP014754.1, read on the forward strand.
CCTGAACACTGATATTCCGGTAGGTGTACAAATAGCTGTCGTAAACCTGTTGCCCAACCATGCCCTGCAACATCCCACGCTGGCTCTCCAGGCGCTGCCGTAACCGTTCGTAATGCACCGAGTCACTGCTCAGGGCTGCCATGGCGGTTGCCAAACCCAACTGCACAGCAATGGTGGTATCCACTGTGGTTTCCGTTGCGCGGGAAGCCCGGTCAAAGCGTTCAAACAGCTTTTCCCGGGTAGTGCCCTTGTAAGCTTCGTTGAGCTCTCCGGCACGGCTTCGTACCTCTGACCAGGCGGCAGGTGCAGACGCAGCTATCTCCGCACGGGATATCTTCTGCGCAACCGGCGTCTGGTACCAGGCATGAACCTCCTCAAGCTGTTTGTTCGTTAACGACTCATCCAGGCTGTCCACCAGCTTACGCTCGATGTCCTCTGCCCTGTAGCTGCTGCTGACCACATAACCGATAGTATCCGCCACCATCGGCGGCACCTGGCCGCTCTGTTTGAGACCGTCCCGTATACCCTGACTCATCATGGCCGGGTACTGGCCCACGATGTCATCAATGGGCGATGCCGCCAGAACGTCACGGGCATCCGTTGATGCATGGGCCGTTCCCGACAACACAAGCCCGGCAACTAAAAGAGGTTTAACTAGGGTGATCAGTCTCATTTCTCTATTATCCTGTTACTGCGATGGCCCTGTTTATGACACGCCTGAAGCCATTACGGCAAGTGCCCCAAGGCCTTTGGAGATGACAGTTTGGTAGGGATGTGGCGCAGACGAACCCGAAAGTCCCGGAATATCCGCAACAAGCGATTTAATGTGTGGCGCTCCCGCATCCGCTGGTACGGTCTGTCCTTGCTGGGGCTGGTGATCGGCACCTGGGCCACCCTGCGTTTCAGCCTGCTGGCCCCGGAACCTCCGGCCAACCCGGAAAACATCTGTGAGATCTTCCGGGAGCATACGGTGTGGTACGACTATGCCCGGGCCTCCGAGGATAAATGGGGCACCCCCATCGCCACACAACTGGCTTTCGTCTATTACGAATCATCTTTCCGGAGCCATGCCCGGCCGCCCCGCACCCGGCTTTGGGGACTGATTCCCTGGAAGCGTCCCACCACTGCCTACGGCTATGCCCAGGCACTTGACCCCGCCTGGGGCGAGTATCTGGCCGCCAGTAATGCCACCTGGCGAACCGTGCGCACCGACATGCAATACGCACTGGATTTTGTCGGCTGGTACAACCACCTCAGCAACCGCGAGCTCGGCATTCCATTCAGCGCACCCAGGCAGCTTTACCTGGCCTATCATGAAGGCCGTGGCGGCTACGCTCGCCGAACGTTCGAACAGAAACCGGCTATACAATCCCTTGCCCAAAGGGTTCAGAACCGCGCCTTTCGCTACGACAATCAGTTAAAGCAGTGCGAAGCGGAGTTCCAATGTTGGCGCTGGTACCAGTTCTGGCCGTTCTGCAAGGCCGACGCTTAGGTTCAGAGCGACGCGCTTATCTCAATGGCAGATTCCAGCGCTTTCAGGCGATCAACCAGAAACTCCATGACGATGCGCACACGAGCCATCTGCTGGGTGTCCTGGTTTACGTGCAGCCACAAGTCCACGCTCTCGCCCTCCAGTGGGTCTGATAGCCTGCGCAGCTCTCTCGCGGCTTCGCCCAGATAGCAGGGCAACACGGCCAACCCCGCGCCAGACCTGGCCAGGGTTGCCATGGATTGCAGGCTGTTGCAGCGAATCACCGAGGAGACGTTCTTCAAGTGCTTGCGATACCAACGCCCGGTCGCCAGATGGCTGAAACTCTCATCCGGCAGTATCCAGGTGCAGTCCTCCGGGTGGTTCTCGATATCCATATTGCGGTGTCGGCGGCAGTATCGGGCGGCCCCGTAGACAGCGGAATCCGCCGCGGCAATGCGCTCGCCTTCCAGGGTCGCCTGGGGTTTATTCTCCGGCCGTAAGGTCAGGTCGGCTTCCCGGTGGCTGAGGTTCGCCACATCGTTATCGGTCAGCACCTCCAGTTCGATATCCGGATAGGCGTGGACCAGTTCCGCCAGGATCGGCCCGAGCAGCTCATTCAGCATGGCATCTTCGGCCGCCACCCGGACCTTGCCCACCGGCGCGGCATCGTCACCGACCAGTTTGCGTTCCAGGTTTTCCACATCGGTCGCCAACCGTTGGGCCTCCCGAAACGCCATTTCGCCAACCGGGGTGAGCTGCAATCCATCGCGGTTGCGTTCGAAGAACTGCACCCCCAACGACTCTTCCATCTGATCAAGTCGTCGTAAAACAGTGGTTTGGTGTACACCCAGCAATTCACCGGCTTTCGCCAGCGTTCCACCTATTGCCAGAGCCCGTATGTATCGAAGATAATCCCAGTCCATAGTTACTGCATATTCGCAACGTGAGTACGGATTTTAACGTATTCAAACTGCAAATAAGAACTCCTAGAATAGTCGTTAAATTAAAGATAGATCGCTAATTAATCCACCAGACAAAGGAGGAAGGCGCTATGACCGAGAGCCATATCGCAACCGTAAACCCGCTGCCGTCAAGTATCCTCCACAACAGTACCGAGGTCAGGCGCCAGTATACCCGTGCTGCTGCACAGCAGGCGATGCAGTTTTTCAGCCGTAAGGTGCGGATTTTCAACCGCAAAGCGGCTGCAGTTGCGCCAGACATGCCTCAGGTACAGGGCGGTCACTGAGGTTACCGGAACCCGGTAGCCTACGCACAAATAAAAACGCCGGCATGGACACATGCCGGCGTTTTTTATCGCGTATATAGGCAGGTTCTGATCAGAATTCCCAGATTACCTTCCGCTTCTGGCCGAACCATTCGTCCATTTTCTGGTTATAGAAGTCCTCGATCACGTTCCGCTTGATCTTCATGGTCGGCGTCAACATGCCGTTTTCCATAGTCCAGGGCTCCTTGACCACCACCACAAAGGCCACTTTCTCATGGGCCTCGCTCTGGGCGTTGACGGCATCCAGCTCCTGGGCGAGCTCCTGTTCCAGTTCTCCCCGGTCGCCACCGCGTTCCAGCTCGTCCCGGGCCTCTTCTGACAACAACACCATCAGGCAAGGTTGAGGCTGGTTGGCACCGGCTACACACACCACCTCGGCTTTCGGATGATTGAACCGGTTCTCGATGGGCACCGGCACTACATATTTGCCCTTGGAGGTTTTGAACAGATCCTTCACCCGGCCAGTGATACGCAGGCAGCCATCCTGGTCGATTTCACCCATATCGCCAGTTTTGAGGAAGCCGTCATCGGTCAGGTCCTCTTTGGTCTTTTCTTCATTTTTATAGTAGCCCAGCATCTGGCCGGGGCTCTTGACCTGAACCTCACCACCTTCGCCAATGCGGTGTGTAACACCAGGGTTCGCCATGCCGACCGTACCCACCTTGGCCTGGCCGGGGCGGTTGGCGTGGGAGTAACCGAAGTTCTCCGACATGCCATACACTTCCAGCAGCTCCAGACCAAGGCCCCGATACCAACCGATAATCTCTCCAGACAACGGTGCCGCGCCGGTCAGGGCAGCACGGCAATGGTCCAGGCCCAGCTGTTTGAGCACCTTCTTTTTAACCAGAGAGTTCAGGATCGGAATATTGAACAGGATTTTCTGTTTCTTGGGCGGCAGCTTGGCATTCACACCCAGGTAGAACTTCATCCACAGGCGCGGTACCGAGAAGAACAACGTGGGCCTGGCCCGCTGCAAGTCCTCCTGGAAGGTATCCAGGGAGTTGGCAAAGTACAGGTGGAAACCGTAGTAAAGAGACTGGGTTTCAACCGCTGCCCGCTCCGCCACGTGGGCCAGCGGCAGGTAAGACAGCATGCGTTCGTTGGAGGATACCGGGAACAGTTGCTGCAGACCATCCGCCACCGAAATCATGGTGCGGAAGCTGTGCATCACGCCCTTGGGCCGGCCGGTACTGCCAGAGGTGTACACGATGGTGGCCAGCGCATCCGGGTCAGGCAGTTTTGGCTCAGCGGGCGACTGCTCTTTGATGATTTCCTGCCACTTCGGAGTGTCATCGCGCGGCGACAAAGGCAGAGACACAATGGGCAGGTCAGTAGGAATATGATGCTTGATGTCGTTCCAGCCGTCCGCCGTACCGTCCAGCTTACCCAGGAACAACAGTTTAGCCTCACTGTGTTCAAGGATATAAGCAGCCGTTTCACCATTCAGGGTCGGGTAAAGTGGCACGCTGACATGGCCGGCTGCCCAAATGGCCAGATCCGACAGTATCCAATGCGCGCTATTCTTGCCCAGAATGCCGATGTTGCTGTGCTCTGGCAGACCAAGGCTGTTCAGGTAGGCGGCCATCCGTGACACCTGATCGGCAGCCTGCGCCCAGGTGATGTCTTCCACCCGGCCATCGGGGAACGGCTGGGTCAGGTAAACGTTATCGGGAGTATGTTGGGCCCAGTAGTACAGGCAGTGCAAAGACGTCTGCTTTTGTGGGTCTATAGCCATGGTGGCTCCTTGTTGTTGTTATCTTCGGTTGTCTGGAATCGCTTTTTATTGTTGCATTCATACTAGCCAACTTTTCCGCGCGCTCAATAGCAATAAACATCCCGGAAGTTGACCAATTAGCTCGAAGCTGCGACGCACCTCCCAAAATATTTCGTGACATCCATCAAGCCTGGTCTAGATTAAGACGTATCGCGTATTGCTGACCAATACCACAGGAGAACGTCGCCCAATGAGAACCTCGACTCGCTCTGCTTTGATCTTCCCCGCCTGGGCCGTAATACTCATCGGTTCTGGCGCCTTTCTCTATACCGCCTATGCGGGCTTTCTCGGATCCTGAGCGCCAGCTAACGCCTGAAACGGGTCTCAAGCACGACCGCCGAGTTAGTCCGCTCAACCCCTTCAAGGTTCCCGATGTCGTCTAATACACGGCTCAATTCCTCCAGTGATTGAGCCTGGACGATGGCAATCAGGTCGTACTCCCCACTGACCGAAAATAACTGACAGACCTGAGTAATCTGCTCCAGTTCGGCGTTGGTGCGGGCGGTGAGTTTCTGGTGCACTTTAACCGACACATGGGCCTCCACCTGATTGGCAGCGTATTCGCCGCCCAGCAGCAAGGTATAGCCACGAATGATTCCCTGCGCCTCCAGTTTCGCCAGTCTGTTTTGTACGGTAGAACGGGAAACATGCAGTCCCTTAGCCAGGTCTGTCACACTGGCCCGAGCATTCTGCCGGAGCAGTCCCAACAGTTTCTGATCTTGCGTACTAATCATTTTGATTACCTGATTCGTCGATATGTATAAATTATAGACCATTTCGACCAATTTGAATCTACAGATCGGCATAGACAGCCGCCATACTGAACCCAAACAACATTCAGGATGTCGGCTATGTTGATCCGCCCTATCACACTCCGGGACCTTAATCCCCTTTATCAGATTGCCGTTGAGTCCGGACCGGGATTCACATCCCTGATGCCAGACCGGGACGCGCTGGCACAGAAGATCGAGCATTCCATTAAGAGCTTTGAGCGGTGCGCAGCCAATCCCACTTACGAGCAATATCTGTTTGTTCTTGAGGATGAAGACAGCGAAGTGATCATGGGCACGACTGGCATCCAGGCCAGCGTCGGGCTCGACCGCCCGTTGCACCACTTCAAACGCGACAGAACGATCGGGCCAGCAGGCCTCGCCAGAGAAACCCTGACCCGTTGCGAGCACTACGCGGGCTGCACCGAGATCTGTTCACTGTATCTTCGCCCGGAATACCGCCAGGCCAATGCCGGTAAACTCCTCTCGAAAGTCCGGTTTCTATTTATGGCGCTGCACCCAGAGCGTTTCGCAAACACGGTAATAGCAGAGATGCGGGGTGTGTCTGACACTCATGGCCACTCGCCTTTCTGGAACTGGCTGAGACATCAGGTGGTCGATCTGGATTTTTCCACGGTAACGCAACTCTCCGCCCAGAGTGATGCGCGCTTTCTGGAACAACTTGTTCCCCCTGGCCCGTTCGACATTGCAGACATGGCCATTGAAGCTCAGGCAGTCATCGGCCAGGTTCACCAGGACACCCGCCCGGCGCTACACTTGCTGAAACAGGAAGGATTCCGCCATCGTGGACTGGTGGATCTTTTCGATGCCGGACCGACCATTGAATGCGCACGGGATGCCATCACCAGTGTTCGCAACAGCGGGCTATACCGGGGCTTATATGGCGGCCCCCGGATTGCCGGCCACAACGGGTCTCCGCTGATTGTGGCCAACGGCCAGTGTTCCGGATTCCGTGCAACGATCATCGATTCGTTGCCAGGGGTAGATGGATTGGATCAACTTCCGCTGCCGGCGGGCATTCAGCGAAAGCTGGGCTTGAATGGTGGAGACCCGATCTGGGCCCTACCCCTGGTCAAAAACCACCCCACACTGAACACAAGTGAGATGAGTGCTCACCAGGAGTTCCGCCATGCACAATGATCTGAACACGCTTTTTTCCCGGCTATGGCAATCCTATCGACGGGTGACGCCCTCCGCTGAGCGCATTCATCAGCTGCTGGGCGAACGCGAAAGCCACCCCATCGTCAACGACCACATTGCACTGCGCACCTTCAACCTGGAGCCGGTACGCCTGGACAGACTGGCCGACCACTTTCTCAACCTTGGCTATCAACCAGGCGGTGAATATCATTTTGAAGCCAAAAAACTCTACGCCCGGCATTACGAGCACCCTGACCCGGATGTTCCCAAGGTGTTCATCTCTGAGCTGTTGGTGGATCAATGTTCGGCGCAGCTGCAGGCCATCGTTTCTGACCTTGTGGCACAAACGAATCCGGATGCGGTAGATGAGGATGACTTTCTGACGTCCGGCCGCCACTGGAAACTGGATTACCGCACCTACCGGTCGCTTCTGGAGGAAAGCGAATACGCCGCATGGACCGCAGCCTGGGGTTATCGAGCCAACCATTTTACGGTCAGCATCAATCATCTCGAGAGCATCAAAACCGTTGCACAGATCAACCAACTGCTCAAAGACCACGGCTTCGCGATTAACACCTCCGGGGGCGAGGTGAAAGGGTCACCGCAAGAACTGCTGGAACAGTCATCCACCCTGGCAGACCGGGTGGCCCTGGAGTTTACTGACCAGGTGGCCACAGTACCTAGCTGCTTCTATGAATTCGCCCTGCGCTATCCGAAGCCGGATGGCAGTCTGTACTCCGGTTTTGTGGCGGCGTCTGCTGACAAGATCTTCGAGAGTACCCATGCATCAAACTGACCTCGGCGCCTCCTGGCGCTGACGTCAGGACCATCCCTGCTCACCCAACAGGGGCACGAACCGGACATCACCGAAGTCTTCGCGCTCGAAGTCAGCATCCGCCCGGCGGGTAATACATACCAGCCGCTGCACGGAATGTTCCGACCCCACCGGAATAATCAACCGGCCACCAACGGCCAGCTGCTGTTTAAGGGTCTCAGGTACGGCGGGGGCGCCCGCAGCAACGCAGATGCCATCAAATGGCGCAGCCTCCGGCCAACCAAGGGTTCCATCGCCGCAGCGAACGCGCACCTGGCTGAACCCCGCCCGCTCCAGGTTTATCCTGGCCTGCTCTGCCAACTCGGGAATCCGCTCGATACTGAAGACCTCCAGAGCGAGACTGGCGAGAACGGCCGCGGCATAACCCGATCCAGTACCAATATCCAACACCCGTTCGCGCCCTTCCAGATGAAGCACCTGCGCCATCAGCGCCACGATATAGGGCTGGGAAATTGTCTGCCCCCAACCAATCGGCAAGGGGTAATCTTCGTAGGCTTCACCGGCCAAATGCTCGGGAATAAAGCGTTCTCTGGGCACCCTTTCCATGGCTTCCAGCACTCTTGAATCGACTATTCCCCTGGCGGCAAGCTGATACCGAACCATGTCAGCGCGCTGGCTACTGAAATCCGGAACCCGTTCACTCATCACCGGCCCCTCCCTGATTACCCGTCGTTACAAAGCCATAACGCTTTTACAACAGCGCAGACTTTCACCACTGTCTACTTTTTACCCACAGGTTACTCCTCTGCACGGATCAGGAGAACCAAAAACAAAAATAACGGCGAGGGTTTAACCCTCACGCTCAGGGAGATAATCATGTCTACATCTGTCGATCACCTGATGGACCGCACTCAGGACGCCAGCGATCTGCTCGCCGATATCATGCCATCAGCCATTACCCTGGCAACCATGCTCAGACATCGCCAGATGGCTGCCTGGCTAAGGGCTGAGTTTGACGGATACCCCGACACGGTCAAAACACCACCTTATCGGCTTGACCTGCCCGGACACATCGTTGCCAAATCTCCTCAGTATGGCTGGATTCCTGCACCGGTGAATGACACCCAAACCAAAGAGTTCGGACACCTGAACCTGATAGAAGGGGTAAAAGAGCTCGAACATACCTGTTTAAGCTGCAAGAAAGGCAATGGCATTCGGGTGTTGCTGGATAAAGAAACCATGTCAGACCTGCAAAAGCAGATCAATCTCAGTGCCGAACTGGCCATCAACCTTAGACGGGAGGTTTATTGCCGGCTACTCCGAACCCTTCGGGCAGCGCTCTATCTGTGGGCCGAGCAGCTGATGGACGCTGGTATCTCTGGCGATCACAACCACTATAGTCCGGAGGAACGACAGCTCGTCTCGCATCTTGATGACCCAGAGGCTTTCTGGCGCAGAGCCATGCAGGAACTGGACACAGTGCCCGTAGCGGACGTTCGGGAGCTTGGCTTTCTGGAACGCATGTTTGGCCGGGCAGGCTAATTAAAGAAAAGCCCCACAAAGATCAATAGGCTACACTGGGAGGACGCACGAACCGATCGAACATTCTGTGAGAAGCTGAGAGCGAATTTATGCGAGACGCACGATGGAACCGTATCAGATCACGCGGCCTGGCTCTGATTCTTATTCTGGCGTGCCAGCCCGTCTTCAGTGACGATAGCATCATCAATCGCATTGAAGCCCTGCAGGCCGGGCATCCTGTTACTGTCCTCAACGCACCAATACTCGCAAAGGAGGCACTGAGCCGCTTCTACGAGCTCCGAGGCTTTGACCTGGCCTGGAATTCCTACAGCGCCCGGCGTCAACTGGCCCAGGCCATCAGTGAGGTGGCTGATCAGGGACTGAACCCTCTGGATTATCACCACGAAACGATAGCTGCCCTGGCCCTGAAACCCGCAGACGAGGTTGATGAGGAGGTGCGGGCCGATCTGGACCTTGTGTTATCGGATGCGTTTCTGTTGCTGGCCTCTCACCTGCAAGCAGGAAAGGTTAACCCCCGAACCATTCACGCCGAATGGACAGCCAATCGCCAGAATCTCGAGACCCACACCCTGCTTACACAAGCGCTGGAGGCAGGTACGGTCTACCAGTCTCTGCAGCAGTTAAGGCCGACCTCGGCGGCCTATCAAAAACTGGTCACCGCCCGCCGCTCCCTGACCACCTTGATGGGACAGCCCTGGCACGAACTCGCTGCGGCCCCCACCCTCCGACCAGGAGACAAAGACCCGCGCATACCCGAGATACGTCGCCGCCTGGCTTTGCTTGGAGATATACAGACCGCCGAGCATGAGCGCCAGGACGCTTATGATGCCGCGTTCGATAGCGACGTTTACGGCGACCAATTAATGAGTGCCCTTCCCAGGTTCCAGGCCAGGCATGGCCTCGAGCCGGATGGAATCATCGGGCGCCAGACCTTTGCGGCCCTGAATAGACTACCTGTCGAGCGCGTCCGCCAACTGGATGCCAGTCTGGAGCGTTGGCGTTGGTTGCCGGACGATCTTGGTGATACCTACGTGCTGGTCAACATCGCCGGCTTCGAGATGACCATGGTTCGCGCTGGTGAAGAAATCCTCCGCCAGCGGGTGATTGTCGGGCGCCCGTACCGCCAAACCCCGGTATTCAGTGACCGCATTCGCTATCTGGTATTCAACCCCACCTGGACGGTCCCGCGGAAGCTCATGATCCAGGACCAGCTACCACTTATCCGCAGCGATCCCGGCTATCTTGAGCGCATGAATTTCAAGGTTTATCGGGGATGGGGCGCTGATCGCACAGAGGTGGACCCAGCCACCATCGACTGGTACTCGCTGTCTGCCAATAACTTCCCGTACCAACTGGTTCAGGAACCCGGGCCGATGAATGCACTGGGACAGATAAAGTTCATGTTCCCGAACCAGTACGACATCTATCTGCATGACACTCCGGGCCAGTCCCTGTTTGGGCGGGCTGAGCGTCCGTTTAGTTCCGGCTGCATCAGGGTTGAGCGGCCCTTTGAATTGGCGGAACGCCTGCTGGAGGGCAACAGCAACTGGTCCCGGGCCAATATAGATAGAGCCATTGAGCTCAGAGACCCAGTCAATGCGATGCTGAGAACGCCGGTGCCGGTGCATCTGCAATACTGGACAGTGTGGGTTGATCAATCAGGAGTGATACAGTTCAGGAACGACATCTATGGACGAGATCAGCGGCTGATCGACGCGCTCCGTTCGGACCCTCAGGGCGGGCTTATGCCAACGCCACGGAGGCCTTGATGACCCGAGTAGCCGCACTGACTGCACTTGCGCTGACCCTGACGGCCTGCCAGAACCTGCCGGATCGCCAGGAAGGCCTCGACAACGATGTCGTGTTTCTCAAGGCTCACCACTGCCTTGAGGAATCCGTGGACGCCGTCAACCGCATTCATTTTGGCCCCTGCCTGAAAGTTATCGAAATCAACGGTCAATCGCCGTTGATCAGGGACGACGACTTTATCGAGCTCCCGCTTCGACAGGCACTCACCATAGGCACCAGTTGCGTTTATCGGCACGCAGATGGCACACCGATACCTGCCACCGTTGAAACTGCCGATTTTCAGGTGCGTGCAGACACCTTCACCCGCGGCGGCCAGAGATGGTACCTGCACGCCCACAAGCAGGCCCGAAGAGTGATCGGCTGCGAGCCCACGCTGTCTCGCTCAGTTCACCCCACCCGGCGCACAGACTGATCTGCCTGTCGGCTGACGCTAACCGGAGATCAATCGTAGCGGGCAACAATGGCGTCCAGTTCGCCCTCACTGCGGGCACTGTCCAGAGCTTGCTGAAGGTCCGTTACGATATCCGGGTTGGTCTCCCGGCTTATGGCCAGATACATGGGCGTCTCCCGGAAAACCAGCACCGGCTTCAGGCCGGTAATGCCATGTTCGTCCTCAGCAACCAAGGGCCCCACAAGGCCATCCGTGACCCACAGATCGGCCTGACCCAGCGTCAGACGACGGGGGTTCACATCACCCGACGTATTCATGATCACGTTAAAACCCTGATCCACCAGGTACTGAGACATGACATCGCCCCGGTAGCCGGCAATTCTCAGGTCTTTGGCATCGCCCAGACTGGATAGTGTTATCTCGGAGTCGGGAGCCGCAAACAGGGTCCATTCAATGGATGCCAGCGGGCCCACCCACTGAAATAGCTGCTCTCGTTCATCGGTGCGCGCGGTACAGAACAGACCGTGGTTTTCACGTCCCTGCACCCAGTCGTAGGCGTAGCTCCAAGCCCGCATCTTCATCTGCACGTCGTAATCTACCCTTGCCAGAATGGCTTTCACCATATCGGTGCAGATACCGGTGATCTGGTCCTCGTTGTGGGCAAAGCCCTCACCGGAAACAGACGCGTTATAAGGAGGGTAATGTTCGGTAAAGATATACAGCCGCTCAGCAGCCTGAGCCGTGGCGCTTAAGGCCATTAGCGTTAATCCAACGAACCATGCCCTCGCGACGTTTCGCAGGGCGTTTCTGGCTGATGCGATGACAACGTGCATGTCTTGTTCCTTTTGGCTGGCAATCGTTGGTATGACGCAAAAATAGGCAGAGTTGGAAGTTTGTGCCAATCGATCTGGCAGTTTACGACAGCATAACTCCGTAGTTCGTATCTGGCATTGAAAGTTCCGTGACAGAACGTAACTAGCTCGACCTGGCTGTTCGCGGCCCTGAGGCGACAACCAGGGCCACGCCAGCCACGGCAACCGCGCCTCCAGCCATGGCCATTGGCCCCAATCGCTCATCGAACAGGATAAACGCCTCCAGTGCCGTGACTGGCGGCACCAGATAAAACAAACTCGCCACCTGAGAGGCCGCCCCCCGGCGAATCAGCCACATTAGAAGCAGAATGGCACTGACAGACAGGCCAAATACCAGCCAGCCAAGGGCCAGTTTGAACTGAAGCGTCCACTCCACAGTCCGGGTCTCCAGCAACATCGCACCAACACCAAACAAGACCGCCGCGGCGGTATACTGAATCATGGTGCCAGACACCAGATCAACCGACGTGCCAAACCGTTTCTGGTAAACGGTGCCAAGGGAGATTCCAATCAGCGCCAACCCTGCCCAGACCAGTGTCAGCCCGGGTAGCCCTGTATCACCGGTGCTGGTTCCTCCAAACTTTTCTGCAATCACCAGAGAAACACCCACAAGCCCCAAGACCAACCCCACCCACTGCTTTCCCGAAACCACCTCACGCAGAAACACCACAGCCGCCAGCGCGGTTACTAAAGGCTGTAAGCCTACAATGAGCGACACCAGCCCAGATGACATACCCTGATCAATGGCGTAAAAAACACCACCAAGGTAACAGCCATGAACCAGAATACCGGTGATCGCCACATGACCGGCGCTACGCCAGCCCGGCCATCGGGCACCCATGATGATGGCCAAGACGGCCAACGGTATTAACGTGATCAGCATGCGGATAAACAACAGCGTAAAAGGCTCTGCATACGGCAGGCCGTACTTGGCACCAATGAATCCGGTGCTCCAGAGCCAGACAAACAGGGCAGGTACGAAGAAGGAAAAGAAAACCGGGGGCATGGATCAAAGCTCGGCTGATAGGAATCCTGGCAGGAGACTATAGCCTGCCAGAACCCGCCCAGACAGGCACAGAACTCAGCTAACCGACCATCACAGTCAAGCGCTCGTCAACATCGATTGCAGTTTCTGAGTAAACTCTACGGCCTCGCAGCCCAAGGGGGTCAGGTATCCCCCGTCTTTCTGGCTGATCAACCCTTTTGCAAACAGCGACTCTGCCGCCCGGACCGTTTCCGGCGCCGCAGAATGGGCATGCACTTTTATACCTTCCTGGGTGGATATCGAGGGAAACTGTAGCAACAGGTTCAGCTCGGCAAGGTGGTTTGGAGAGAACGGCATAAAAGCTCCTTATCATTAGAATTATCTGAAGTTTAGCCCAAATATCGGAGCGCCACGGTGGAATCGTTGTGAAATTGATCCAGGTGCATATTTTGCCCGATTATCCTATTGTTACACCCATCGCGCCGCGACTTTCAGTGCAAGTCAACGACATTGCATCATCACAACACGGACACGTTGATCATGGACAACACACCGGCACAGTCAGATGACTATTACCCACGCCCTTTGCGCCACCTGAGTGTTTACCTTGCGACGCTGGTTAAAGGTCGCCTGTGGCTCAAGGTGCTGATTGGCATGGGGCTTGGTCTTGTGGTTGGCACCTTGCTGGGCCCCTCGGTTGGCCTGGTCGAGCCAGAAACCGGAACGCTGATCGGCAACTGGCTGGCCTTTCCCGGGCAACTGTTCCTCGCCACCATCCAGATGATCGTGATACCACTGGTTATAGCCTCTGTGGTAAGAGGCCTGGCCGCCAGCGACAACCTGGAACAACTGCGCAAGATGGGCGTCCGGGTTACCCTGTTTTTTGTCATCACAACTGCTATTGCCGCCACCATAGGCCTTTGGGTAGGAGGCCTGGTTAACCCGGGTGACCTGATGACCGGCCTGACAGCGCCTCCGGTCGATGCTGCCCCGGTCGCCGCGGACATCCCCGGCCTGGATGCCATCCCCCAGACACTGATCGGCCTGCTGCCCGGCAACCCCCTGGATGCCATGGTAGAGGGGCAAATGCTGCAGGTGGTGATTTTCTCCATCATCATCGGCGTTGCACTGGTCAGCATGTCGGGAGACAAGGCCAAGCCGATGCTGGACCTGCTCGACTCCCTGCAACAAATCTGCATGACGGTGGTTCGCTGGGCGATGCGCCTGGCGCCCTATGCCGTTTTCGGGCTGATGGCGCAACTGACCACCACGCTCGGGTTCCGTGCCATGCTCGGCATGGCGTCCTATGTGGCCACCGTTTTGCTCGGCCTGGCTGTACTGATGGCTTTTTACCTGATTATTCTAAAACTGCTGGCCGGCGTGAGGCCTCTGCAATTCCTGAAAGACACTCGTGATGTACTGCTGCTCGCGTTTTCCACGTCCAGCTCCGCGGCAGTCATGCCTCTGTCTATCCGCACTGCGGAAGACAAACTGGGTGTGCGCCCTTCCGTTTCCCAGTTTGTCATTCCGCTGGGCGCTACCATCAATATGAACGGTACCGCCCTCTATCAGGCCGTGGCCACAGTGTTTCTGGCACAGGTGTATGGCATCGACTTGAGTGTGGGCAGTATGGCACTGCTGGTAGCCATGGCAGTCGGCGCATCCATCGGCTCACCCGCTACACCCGGGGTAGGCATTGTCATTCTCGCCATGGTGCTTCAATCCGTGGGTGTACCGGCGGCAGGTATTGCCTTGATTATGGGCGTGGACCGGATACTTGATATGTGCCGTACCGCCATTAACGTTACCGGTGATCTGGTCGCTTGCCGACTGATGGAAAACTGGTCGGGCAAACGATTACCAGACCAACCCGAACCGGTGCCCGATGAGGCCTGAGGCCCACAGTAAGTTTGTGACCCCATGAACAATCGGTATCATCAAGGTACGAAAGTCCTACACATGTGCGGGCGTCTACCGCGATAATAGCGGTGGATTGTTATGCAGAATCAACGCACCGGGTCTTTGATGAATTTAAGCGGTATCTCTCTACTGGCCAGAACAACGGTCGCCTTTGCTATCGGACTCGTTCTGGCAGCGGGCACCGCCCATGCGGACAGCATCCAGCGCATTGTGCACCCGGATGGCCGGGTGGAATTCACCAACGTGAAAAGCCCAAACCAGCCCCGCGCCTCCACACGCAACCAGACGGTGTACCGCTACACCGATGAGCACGGCGTGGTAGCCTACAGCAGTCAACGCCCCGGTACGGAAGACGTTGAAGTTATCCGTTTCCATTGCTACGCCTGCGATCCGGGCTCCAAGGTGGATTGGTACAGAACCCCCCTGTTCCTGACCCCATTCCGGGATGAAATACTGACAGCCGCTCAAGAGTTTGATGTCGACCCGGCCCTGGTTCGGGCGGTTATCCATGCCGAATCTGCGTTCAACCCGAAGGCTGTGTCGCCAGTCGGCGCCCAGGGCCTGATGCAGTTGATGCCCGGCACCGCAGATGAACTGGGCGTGAGAGACCCATTTGCCATTGAAGACAATATACGTGGCGGGGTCGATTACCTCGCCCGCATGCTCAAGCGTTTCAATGGTGATATCCGCCTGGCGACTGCCGCCTACAACGCCGGCCCCGGCGCCGTCGGCCGCTTCAATGGCATTCCCCCCTACGCGGAAACCAAGGCCTACGTTGAACGGGTAGGTATTCTGCACCAGCGCTACGCCAGCAACTGATGGGCACGGTGATCAAGCGCCCTGACATCAAGGGCGACATTGTTCATGTGGCAAGTGACCCCCATGGCAACATTCTGGTGATCGATGACCGTAAGCATCGGATTCTGAGCTTCGATTCGGTGTTTGAGCAAAGCAAGATCCTGCGGACAGCCCCCAATGTTCCCGTGCATGAATACAACCGAGCCATGCTGCTGCCAATCGCTTTTGCCTCACCCAGCCGGGTAACCGTTCTGGGCCTTGGTGGTGGTGTACTCACACACGGCCTGTTCACGCTGCTGCCGGACAGCACCATTGAGGTATATGAACTCAGGCGAAAGGTTGCGGAGATTGCAAAGGAGTGGTTTGCACTGCCCGAATCAGAACGGCTAAGGGTGCATATTGCCGATGCCCGTCTGGCCGTCGACCAGCTACCCGAAGCCAGCACGGATATGATTCTGACAGACCTGTACAGTGCTGACCGTATGAGCCCGGCGCAAAGCCAGCGGCAGTTTATAAAAGCCTGCAGCAGGGCATTATCCTCTACCGGCTGGTTGGTTCTTAACTACCACCGAATGCCGGAGCCGGACGGCAATCTGCTGCGGGAACTCACGCGGCAGTTTCCCCTGCTGCTGGTGTTCAAAAGCCGGACCAACAACTGGGTGATCTACGGGCGCAAACAGGATTTTGACCCCTGGTCCCTGGACAAGCTCCGATTGAATGTACTGGAAGAGCGCCTGCCCATTGGCTGGCGCAAACTGATCAAGAAGCTGAGCCGGCTGGTGCCGGCCGTTACCCCAAGCGAGCCATGAAGCTCTCCCGTATTATCAGTAACCAGAACGGTGTCAGTCGTCGCCAGGCCAATCAACTTCTGGCTTCTGGCCGGGTGAGCGTGGACGGCCAGAGGTGCCAGGACGGCGCAGAAGAGGTTTCCCGGTTTCAGGAAGTCAGAATTGACCAGAACATCATCCAGCAAGCCGAACCCGCTTATTACCTGATGCTCCACAAACCCGCCGGTTACCTGAGCGCCACCAAGGATGACCAACACCCCACGGTTATGGAACTGATTGCACCGAACATACGAGAGCACCTGCACATCGGCGGCCGCCTGGACCGGGCCAGCACCGGGCTTCTGATTCTGAGCAGTGACGGGCTATGGTCCCGCCGGCTCACCGAGCCTGACATCAAACTACCGAAAACGTACCGGGTCACAACCGCGTCACCCATCAGCCCGGAAACGGCCACGCGCTTTGCCGAGGGAATCTGGTTTGAGTACGAACAGTTGACAACCTCCCCCGCCCAGTTGGAGCAACTGAATGACTGTGAGGCTCGGGTAACCATCTTTGAAGGGCGATATCACCAGGTAAAGCGCATGTTCCACGCAGTCGGCAATCGGATCACATCACTGCACAGGGAAAGCATGGGCAGTCTGGCACTGGACCCGGAACTTCCTGTTGGTGGGTATCGTCACCTCAGCGGTGACGAAATCAGCTCCGTCGGCGGACGGAGCTGATCAAAACATCAAGCGCGGCTGAGGAACTTACGCTCTTCCACATTCACCTTGATGCGATCGCCGGTAGAGATGTGCTCAGGCACCTGAACCACCAGGCCGGTAGTCAGGCGAGCCGGCTTGGTGCGGGCTGTCGCGGAACCGCCCTTGATGGATGGGTCGGTTTCTTCGATAGTCAGCTCAACCGTAGGCGGCAGGTCAATGGCGACCGGAGTCTCGCTGACCAGAATCGCCATCACGCCCTGGGTATCCTCGGTGATGAACAACAGCTCGTCTTCAATGGCGCTTTTGTTCAGCATGTACTGGGTGAAGTCTTCGTTATCCATGAACACGTACTCGTCGCCATCGGCGTAGGAGAACATAACCGGACGACGCACCAGATCCGCCAGATTCAGCATGTCAGAGTCTTTAAAGGTCTCGTCCAGCTTCTGGTTAGTCACCACATCGTACATGCGCATACGGTACAAGCTGCCGCCAGCACGGCCCTGAGGTACCGAGCGCTCGATATCCTTCACAAAATAGACGCGGCCGTCATACTCAACGGCCTGGTTCTTCTTGATCTCACTCGCTTTAGGCATAACATCCGGTTCCGATAAAAAAGGTTTTCTGTGGCGCTGATATACCATGACTGGAATCAATAAGCGATAGTCTCTCAGCCATTTGCCTTTGAAAGCTCGTCTCGCGTTCTCAGCCGCCCTTCCCGGCGAATCTCGGCTTTCTCGTAACGACGAATCTGGTCTTTGGTTTCCGGAATCACCGGTGGCACTTCAACAGGCCGGTCATTCTTGTCCAGGGCCACAAAGGTAAAAAAAGCGGAGAGGATGTGGCGGGTTTCGCCGGTATAACTGTTCTCTGCCTCCACACGGGCACCGATCTCCATAGACGAGCCCCAGCTACGGTTCAGCGACAGATTAAATAACAGCGTGTCGTTCCCCTTGGCAGGTGCCCGGAAGTGGATCGAATCCACCGCAGCAGTCACACAAACATGGGCCGAGTGGCGCTCTGCCACCACCAGTGCCAGACGATCACACTTGGCCATGATCATGCCGCCAAACACCGTGTTGTGTGAGTTCATATCATTGGGGAAAACCTTGTAAACATGCTTGTCGATGGCGGATGCCGCCACCGGCTTGCCCGGTTTTTCAGACATTTCACTCAACCCCCTCTCGTGTTTACCCACAAACTCTGCGAGACCTCTTCTGGCCTGGCTGTTCAGATTCAAACCTGCCAGCCAGTTCCAGAAAAAGGTGAGCTCGGGTTAACCCATCAGATCAAAGTGAGCAGCATCCTGCTCGATGCAACGGTCCAGCAGCGCCAGGTAATCCGCCTTCACTTTCAGCTTGGTTTGCTTGTGGGCGTTCAGGTTAAGCTGCTTCATCTGGGACGCAACCGCTACGGCTCGCTCCATCAGTTGTTCAGGAGCCACCACCTCATCCAGGAAACCAGCCGCAACGGCGCCTTCCGGGTTAAAGATCTCGGCATTCACCACCGAACGGTAGAAATACGGCGCCGGCATACGGTGGCGGGCGATCTCGATACCAGCGTGGTGCATGGTCATACCAATGGCCACTTCGTTCAGGCCCAGCTTGAAACCGCCCTCTACGCCAATGCGGTAATCCACAGACAACAGGATAAACGCGCCCTTGGCGATAGCATGGCCACTGCACGCACCAATCACCGGCAGCGGGAACGCGGCCAGGCGACGGGTCAAGGTTGAGCCCACCTTCACCAGCGCCATCGCTTCTTTCGGGCCCTTCTGCATTTCTTTCAGGTCGTAGCCGCCTGAAAACATGCCAGGCTGACCTGTCAGAATCACAATAGCCTTATCCTGCTCGGCCTGGTCCAGAGCGGCATTCAGCCCAGCAAACACATCGTGGCTCAGGGCATTGGCTTTGCCGTTATTCAGGCTGATGGTGGCAATGCCGTCGTTCAGTTCGTAGCTTACGAGTTCAGTCACCTGTGCGTCCTCATTTACTGCGTTTTATTAAAGTGAGTGTTTGTTAACAACAGAATCCCAAGATTGTGGGCGATCTGCGGCATCAGGTAAAGACCTGATCATCCCCATGCTACCGCCCCGCACCAACAGTCATGGCCGGACAATACTGCCCTGCGGCACCAGGCAATTCATCATGGAGATAGAGACATCCCGGAACATCGCCTCGGAGGTCACCCGGTCCGGGAAGTTATCGTACACAGCGCGGCGGCACGTAGACGTTCGGGATTGCGCTCGCTTTTCGCAGTCCTGGATGGCGTCACTGCCCGCAGGCTCTCCCACCGCCTGTGCGCACAACGCGGGAATCTGGGTGATCGCCCAGTCCACCACCTCACTGCTTTTGGCAGGACTGGTCTGAAGATTGGCAAAGCGTGCGGGATCGGTCGGATCAGAGGATTCCTGGGTCTGGCCCCAGAACACATAGACGAGGGCAACAGACACCATGGCAACCGTAACAATGGGGAACTTCATTAACACTTTCCGTTTATGGGGCGACAACGCCGGGTAATAGGCATGCACGCAGCCTACCCCAAGCGGCCTCGTCATGCATCACCCAAGGTTACGCACAGAATCTGTGGATAACTTTGTGCGTAGGCCAAGGATACCTCGCCTGAGCCCAATAAGCCCGGGGGCTTTGGCAATGTGACCGCAAAATGAACGGGTCAAACTTTATCCAACGACGAGTAGCTTCCTTCCAGGCGCCAATGCCCTATACTGCGACATATCCCATGCTCGCGAATCCATCCACCGAAGACTTCACCCCGAGTAGCCAAGCCTGGAGGTACGGTCGTGAAAAACAAATCTGAAGAACCGGCCACCGACAGCTCGGTTTACAAAACCCTGCTGGAATCTACCAGGGCCATTCCCTGGAAGATCGACTGGAAAACCATGAAGTTCGCCTACATTGGCCCTCAGATTGAGGCGTTACTTGGTTGGACACCGGAAAGCTGGCAGAGCGTGGAAGATTGGGCCACCCGCATGCACCCGGATGACCAGGGCTGGGTCGTGGATTTCTGTGTCGCTCAATCCAAGTCCGGCATCGATCACGAAGCTGACTATCGGGCACTGCACAAAGACGGTCACTACGTCTGGATTAGGGATGTGGTGCATGTTTCCCGAGATGACCATGGAGAGGTCGAGGCGCTGATCGGTTTCATGTTCGACATCAGTGAGCGCAAAAAAACCGAAGAGAAAGTCGTGGCTCTGCAGAAAAAGCTTGAGGAATATTCTTTTCAGGATGGCCTCACCGGCGTAGCGAATCGCCGAATGTTTGATTCATTCCTGGATGAGACCTGGCATAATGCCGTGAGAAACCAGCAGCCGCTCTCGGTGCTCCTTTTGGATATCGATAACTTCAAGCAATACAACGATCTTCATGGACACTTGCAAGGTGATGAGTGCCTAAAACGCATAGCCAAAGTACTCATGGGTGCAGCAACGCGTTCAAAGGACTTTGTTGCCCGTTTTGGTGGCGAAGAGTTTGTCATCGTTCTGCCGGAAACCAACCCTGAAGCAGCACTGAAAATTGCCGAACGGTGCCACCAACATCTGCTACGAGAACAGATTGCCCATGGTGGCAATAGCGCAAGCCAGCTGGTCACGCTGAGCATCGGCGTTGGCACAATCACACCAGCGAGAAATGATTCACTCACTGACTTTCTGGGGCTTGTGGATCAGCGCCTGTACGAGGCGAAACACCAAGGCAGGAACCGCATCGTGGCAGCCTGAGGCCACCACTCCACCAAGGGAGGAGTCAGTGTCTAATTCCGTGTAACACCGGGATACGCCTTCCTCGCCTCTGGCCGCCGGAGGCTTGCGAAGGCGTCAATCTCCCACGGCCGCATGGCCATCAGCAAGCTGACTCCGAAACGCTGTTCTAATGGCAGAGCCAAGTCTTCCTCATGGCAATGACGAAACTCAAGGGCCAGACGTTTCAGTTTCTGTTGCACAGATTCGTTCGATTGGGGCGACAGCATACCGCTTACAAACAGCCGTATCTCACCCGGCTGATGGAATCGACATTTCAGGAAATCCTGCTGAACTTCCGTTTCAAAAAACCGCTGGATTGGCCCCCGGGGTTGCCAGGCGAAGTCGTGGCTGACCAGTAACTTGATTCGGTTACCGGGCAACAGCTCCACCAGCCCCATGCGATCAAGCCGGGCCAGATAGCGGATTAACTCCGGCTCCTCTATCTGATAGTTCTGGAGTATCTCGCCAAACTGCCAGCGGTTCATGGCACACACCGCCACCAGCAACAGGCGCAAGTCAGACACCAGCTCCCGTTCCTGTTCTTCGCTCAGCTGTTCAACCCGGGGCTCGGGGGCCAGCTTGCGGACCAGATCGGTGATTTCCATCCCCATCAGCCCGCATATCTGGTCCAGGCGCTTCAAAGAGAACTGGCGGTCTGAAAACAACCGTTTCACACTGGCCTCTGACAGAGCCAGCGCCTGCGCCACATCCTGATAGGTCAGCCCGTGCGCCCTGAGCTGGCGTTTCAATTCACTGACAATCGCGCTGGTTTGCGCCATAACCGTCCCCTTTCTTACCAGCCATCCAGCCAAACGTATCAATATACGATACCTGATGTATAGGGCAGCACTACCTTTATAGAAAACCTCGCCCGCCTTCCCTGGTTCACGCACAGTGAAGCCGTTCCAACAACAACGTCATCAGGAGTTAATCATGGACAGCGAACTCAAAAGCAATTCCGCCGGGTGGGTATTCTTTGTGAAGGTTTCCTTTGCTATCGCACTCTTTGCAGCTGCCGCCGGTGTAGTGTTGGCACCGGTGGATCTGGTGCTCAAGGGCTACATGGCTATCAGCGCCCTGTTTCTGGTCAGCACCACCATCACGCTCTCCAAAACCATCCGCGACGAGCACGAGCACCAGCGCATCGTCAACCGCATCTCCGAGGCACGCACCCATCAACTGCTGAAAGAATACGGGGAGTAACACCATGAGCATCTGGCGCAAATTGGACACCCTGTTCCGGGCATCGGCCCAGGAGCCGGTAGCAAAACTGGTGGATGCCAACGGTATCCGGATATTCGAACAGGAGCTGCGCGATGCCGAACAGGCCATCGCCCGCTCCAAGCGGGAGCTCGCCTGCCTGATGGCGGAAAAAACCCGGCTGGCCAAGGACAACGAACACCTCAGGGCAACCCTCGACAAACGGGAGCATCAGGTAACCGAAGCGCTGAAAAAGAACGAGGAAGAGCTGGCGCTGGAACTGGCCAACCTGATCGCAGAAGATGAACCACTTCTTGAACGTCAGCAACAGCAGCACGACAAACTGCAGCAGCAGGAAAACCGATTGCGCAAACAGCTGCGAGACTCTGGCCGGGCGCTCAAGCATTTCCACAGTGAACTCCGGCTGGCCAGGGCCAACCGCCACGCCGAGCAGGTTAACCGCCAACTCCGCGGACACGCCCGGGGGCTGAGCAGTCATATGGAAGACCTCAACCAGTCCGTATCCCGCATTCAGGCAAGACAGGCCGAAGCGGAAGATATCGAGGCGGCGTTGACAGAGCTGGACCGGGAACAGGAGAACGACTCCCTGGATTCGAAACTGAAAGCAGCTGGCATCAGCAACGGACAGAGCAGTGGCGAACAGGTCCTTGCCAGGATTCGTTCGCGGTCATCCGCAGACTGCAGCGAATAGCGCACATCACCCAAGCTAGATGCAGCTATAAGCAAGAGTCTATTACCTCTGCTTATAGCTGACCTCCAAGAGAGATTCGAGGCCACTGCTTTGCCCGCCAAAGGACCCTTCGCGGAAGGCGCAGATTAAAACTGGGAAACCCCGAAAAAGGCTGCTATTTTCATAGATAATCGCCTGCTCCCCGGCCGATGGCTTATTCGCGGGCAACTCCCGGAGCCTAGAGATGAAACGATACCTGACCATGCTGCTGGTATCGCTGTTTACATGGATTGAGGCAGTCACCGCAGATGATACACAACACCTGAGCATAGCGGTTGGTGACTGGCCGCCGTATTTTGATCAGGAGGCATCCGATCAGGGGATTGTCGCCCAATTGCTGCGGGATGTGTTCGCCGAGGAAGGCTTTACGGTCTCCTACCACTTCCTCCCCTGGAAACGAGCCTACTATGAGGCTGCAACGGGTAAACACGATGCCACAGCGGTGTGGATGCATGCGGAAGAACGTGAGCAGGACTTCACGTTCAGCGATCCGGTCCTTAAAGAGAGATTTGTGGTTTTTCACCTCAAAAGCCAGCCAATCAGTCGGTCCACGGTGGAAGACCTGTCTGACCTCAGGCTCGGGGGCAGTATTGGCTACAGTTACGGTTCGGCTTTTGATCAAGCCGTAGAGGATGATTTACTCAATATTGAATGGGTAGCCAGTACCGTGCTGAATTTCCGCAGGCTCTTGTTCGACCGCATCGATGCGTTCCCCGAAGAGATCAACGTGGGCTATCACATTCTGCGCCGTGAACTTGACCCTGAGGAATCCAGCCGTATCACCCACCACCCCCGCTCCCTTCTCGAGAACGAAAGTTTCGTTTTATTCCCAAAAACACGACCAGACACCCCGCAACTGGCAAAACGCTTCAATCAAAGACTTCAGGCCTTCCGGGATGATGGCCGCTATGACCGTTACTTCAAGAATCCCCAATACAGCATGCAGCTGAGACAAGATCAGTAATGCACTCAGAACCGGCTCCTCCCCCGCAGCAACACCTGTAAGGCATCAATGCTGTCATCCCCATCCAGGGGAAACGCCAGATCAAAGTGCAGCATTCGCTGTACTTCAACCCTGCTGGATGCCAGCCTCAGACCAACCCCTATATCCCTCAACACACCGCCGTCCGGCCCGTTACTCTGACCGTCAGCAAACCAGGCGCGGCCAGCATCAACAAACACCACCCCGCCCATCCGAAACAACTTGAATGGATGCCAGTCGGGGAAGTACCGGCGCTCGAGTGTCCACAAAACCCTGCGGTCCCCTTGCTGGTATTCGCTGGGATAGCCACGCAGCCCGTTTTCACCTCCGATCAACAGTTGTTGGTCGGCGGTCAGGTTGCGAGCAGCGGTAAAGGCAAGACTCGTGTACCAGCCGGTCCAGCGAACCGATCCACCGTGAAAGTACTCCAGGCTGAGGGTGCCCAGGAGATTCTCCACGCGGTCTTCGTCAAGCCGATACGTGCCACTCTGCTCCAGACCATAGCTGGCGTAGTTGGTTTCCGTCGCCAGCAAGGAGTCCTGAAAACTCATGTTCAGGACGATCCGGTCTTCCGTGGCCCCCAACCCGGTGCCTGAATAGCCAAATTCCGTGCGCCACACAAAACCATCCCGAACGTCTTCGACCCGCTGTAAACGAGTCAGATTGGTCATCTCGCGAAAGCGGTTCTGGCGGTAATCAAAACCAATCCATGGATAGCTCAGGGTTCGATCATCCGGCAACACATCCAGAGCCGGCTGGTCGGGCAATGACTGAAACCCGAACGCCTCGTAGCGATACCCCGCCAACAACCGAAGTTGCCGCTCATTGCGTTCGGCCAGGCGCCAGCCGCCGTCAATACTGAAATATTCGCGGATGCGGCGATAATCGGCAATGGCTTGCGCCCCCACGTAACGGGACTCCTCCCGGACATCGTCCACGCCAGCCACGCCAAAGCGCCAGTTGGTGCGCTCGCTGAAAAACGGCCGTTCCAGATAGGCGCTCCGCCCCCGCCCGTCACTGCGGTCATCGTAGGAAAAGCCCGCCTGCCAATGAGAGCCGGCAACATTGGGATCGTCCACAAACACACTGGTTTCGGAGCGGTCCGGGTCCTTGGTGTAGGAAATACCCAGGCTCTTGCCCGAGCCCAGAAAGTTGGGGTCGGAGATACCGGCATTGGTGGTATTGTCACCACCGGACCTTGTAATACCCAAGGTCGGAAGCAGCGTCCAGGTATCCCGGGCCAGAACACTCACCTCTACCTCGTCGCCACAAAGGCGGGTAACCCCCACCCAGGCCGCTGTCAGATATTCCCGCTGCCGCAAGACCCGCTCGGACTCTTCCAGCAACCCGGGGTTGTAGGTGTCGCCCTCAACAAACACCAACTGGGAACGAAGGGCCGACTCCCAGGTCGGTGTGTTGAGAGTATTGAGGGCTCGATACAGGAAATTGTCCTGATCCGGATCAGTGGTATCGAAAATGGGGCGCTGAATAACCCGAATACTGCCAATTGTGGCACCGGGAGGAATGACCAGATCACTCTGCCGCGCCAATTGATCTCGAGGCTTGTCCAGATCAATCATCGCCGGCTGAACATTGCTGACAACACACGGCTCTTCGGTAGGTTCTGCCCCCAACACAGCCCCTGACAGAACCATGCCGGACACCAACAGACTGTTCCGGCACACCATCGCTGTCTTTCCACCCGATCGAACTGTCATATTCCGCCAATGAAGCCGCCAACCTGGCGCAAATTAATAAAAGGTTTGATCCAAGGCTATGACAGGATAGAACAACAATCACTAAAAGAGGCCAGACCATGATTGGTTTTCCCATCGCCCTGATCTTTGCCAACGGCTTCGAGTGGTATGCCCACAAATACATTCTGCATGGCACGCCCCGGCCGGGGCAGCCTCGCCACAGCCCGATTCCCAAGTCCATGAAGAGCCACTGGCAGCACCACAAAATCGTGCGCACCACCGATTATCAGGATGACGGTTACGCGGAAGGCCTGAGCAACTGGCGCACGCGGGATGAAGTTGTGTCTCTGCTTAAGCTCACGGCGATCACATCGCTGGCCATGCCGGTAGCGCCGTTTTTCACCCTGGGCACCTACTATGCTGCTGCTCGTTATTTCTACGTGCACCGGCGCTCACACCTTGAGCCTGAGTGGGGCAAAAAAGCGATTCCCTGGCACTACGACCATCACATGAACACTAACCAGGATGCCAACTGGTGCGTCACCCGCCCCTGGTTCGACTACATCATGGGCACCCGGGTAATTGCCAATCAAGACGATGCCGAGACCAACCCGCTGGGCCTGCGTCTGCCTAAAGCCATTGAAAAGCCCCTGAACCAGGCCTGTCGCAGACTCTTACCGAAAAGCTTTGAAAGGCTCAATCAAGGACAGCTGGCCTGAATGCCCCGGGCCAAGCTACGGATGTCATCGTACTCCCAGACCACAACCACGGGGCGGGCGCCTTTGCCATTATCGGATTCCATGAGGTCATTCACCATCGCCTCGGCAACCGTCTCGGCCTCAATGGCCCGATACTTTTGTAGCGGGCCAATCAAGGCGCGGTTGGCTAACGGCATAACCGCCATGCCGATGGCTTCGCCGGTACGATGCTCCTTTCGGTCTCCCAGCAACAGGCTTGGGTGATAAATGGAAAGGTAATCAAACCCAAGCCCCCGCACCGCATCCTCCAGCTCACCTTTCACCCGGCTGTAGAAAACCGTAGACCGGGAGGAGGCACCAATGGCAGACATCAGGATAAGCCTGTTCACACCCCCCGCCTTGGCCAATTTGGCCGCCCTGTATGCGTACTCGTAATCCACCTTACGGAATGCTTCCTGCGAGCCCGCCTTCTTGATGGTGGTGCCCAGACAGCAGACCAGGGCATCAACCTTGAAGATATCAGCGCGGGACTCCAGCGCCTCAAAGTCGACCACATGCTCCACCAGCTTCGGGCTATCAATACCCAGCGAACGGCGCACCGGCACCACCACGGATGTTACCCCGGAGCGCTTCAGCAACTTTTCGACCACCAGGCGACCGGTCAGGCCTGTGGCTCCCAATACCAGAACGTTCATGACACACCCCTGAAAATTGATTAGGCTCACCGTAACACCAGAATCCACTATGTGCAGTTAAATGGAAACCCATGCTGAAAATCTCCAATGCCGTTGAACTGGCAGACTGGGAAATTGAGATCACTCAGATACGCGCGCAAGGCGCTGGCGGGCAAAACGTCAACAAGGTGGCATCCGCCGTTCACCTGCGGTTCGACATCCTTAACTCCAGCCTGCCACCGTTTTACAAGGAACGGCTGATGGCGTTGTCAGATCAGCGCATCAGCAAAGACGGCATCATCGTGATCAAAGCCCAGTCTTTCCGGACTCTTGAACTAAACAAGGAGGATGCCCTGGAGCGACTGAAAGAGCTCATTCAGGAAGCGGTAAAGCAACAAAAGGCCCGGCGCCCAACCAAGCCTACCAAGGGGTCGCAAAGGCGGCGAGTGGACAGTAAAACGAAAAAGGGCAAAACCAAGGCACTCAGGGGAAAAGTTCAGCTTTGACGGTCTGTTTTACCCACAACATCTGTGGATAACTTTGTTAGGAACGAAAGGATAGGCAGTGCAAACCCTTTAACCACAAGGGCTGGTGGAATGCGTAGGTTATTTGATCAACCGGTTCATCCGCCCGCTTTAAGTGATCAATTTATCCACAGCACAGCAACGGAAGAGCGATGGCACTGCCCTACTTTCTTGGCTGCCCTCAATGGCAAGATCCGAACTGGAACAACCAACTGCCCCCCGGCGGCACCCCCCTGGAGCGATACGCCCGGATATTCAACACCGTTGAGGGCAACACCACCTTTTACGCCAGCCCCAGCCGTGAACAGTGCCGGCTATGGCGGCAGCAAGTTCCGGACAACTTTCGATTTCTGTTCAAACTTCCAAGAACCATCACCCACGAACGCTTCCTGAACGGCGCTGGCGATGAACTGGGCGCCTTTCTGTCGCTGATTGAGCCGCTGAACGGTGTGCTTGGCCCCATGTTGCTGCAGCTACCCGCAGGCTTCGGCCCGGAGAGGTTGGACCAACTCTGGCGTTTTCTGGACACAGCACCAGACTATCTGGACTGGACGGTGGAAGTCCGGCACCCGGCGTTCTTCGCCAAAGGTGAGGAGGAGCGGGCCCTGAATCAGGGTTTGCGGGCCCGCAAGCTCGCCCGGGTGGCACTGGATAGCCGGGCGCTGTTCTCGGCAACGCCCGACTGCGAATCAACCGTCGATGCCCAGCGCAAGAAGCCCAGGGTTCCGGTGCACATCCTCCCCAGCAACGCACCGCCGGTGATTCGCTACATCGGGCATCCAGACCTGGAGGCCAACCGGGCGTTTCTTGCACCTTGGGTGCAGCGAGTCGCAGCCTGGATCAAAGACGGAATTCAGCCCTATGTCTTCATGCACATGCCCGACAACGGCCACGCAGTGGCACTGGCCTCACTCTGGACGGAGCTTCTGCGGGAAAAGCTTCCGGAGCTGGAGCCTCTGCCAGTACACGTTGCAACGCCGCAAATCGGGCTGTTCTGACCAAACGCCGACTACGCAGCTACCGCAGTGTCCAGAGCCGGCTCACCAAGGGGTGGCTCATCCGTCAGCAGCACATCCCGGAACGAGAGATAATAAGCGCCGGTAAGCACTGCCCCCCAAACTATGGCCGCGAGAATCATCGCTACCACCCAAAAACTCATGGATGCCGTTGACGCACTGATCGTGAACAACGGGAAGAAAAAGAGCTGGCTCAGCGCCATCACATTCACGGCGAAGAAAATCAGCACGAACAGGTTCTTGAAACTCGCCCGAAAACTATGACTAATCGCGGCAAAGACGCCTTCACGCGCAATCACAATTAACGGCACGACAAAGCAGAAAAGAGCAGCGAACACGGTCAATGCCGCCACCACCGAGAGGAACACGAACAGGGCGCGCAACATGAAGTTTTGGGTTCCCAGGCCGAAACTCATGGCATCACCGTAGTACCCAGCACCAAAAAGCGCGCGCTCAAGATCTGCCGTGCCCACTATCCAGTAGCCCATCAATGACATTGCCAAGGCGACCAAGACCATGAGCAGTAACATAAGTACCAGGTGGGCGATACTGCGCCCCCCAAACCCAGCAAACAGACTGGTGAACCGAGGGCGCCCCTCAGCGGCAGAATGAAAAACGGCGATCATCCCGGCATTCAGCACCAATGTCAGTACCGCTATCGCAGAAACGATCAGAACCATCGTAAAAAGACTGCCTCGAAACATCAGGTCAAATGAAACCAGCTGGATCAGCACCGGCGCAACAATCACCAGCAGGTATGCCGGCAGAATGACGCCCCAGTTGTCACGGAGCAGCCTTATGGACCCTGAAATCCAGTTCAGTGGTGGTCCCGCTTTTACTTTGCGCGGTGAAACAGAAACGGGTTGGTCGGAATTACTTTCACGGTGAGTATGCACAGCAGGAAGTCCTTAATTTGCTTTCCAGAAATGATGACCAGCAAGCTGATCTGTCCATGGCCCGGCACCCTAACAGATCGTGTCCTCGATCTGTGTCCAATATCGCCCCCGGGCTGTGTGAGACATTGCCCATTCGCGCCGCCTGCGCGCACGGGACAGCGCAAATCCACTATGCTTGATTCACACAACACGTCATCCGAATACAAGGAGAAGAATATGTTCAGCCTGGAAAATCGAGTTGCTCTGGTGACCGGCGGCGAGCATGGTATCGGTAAAGGTATTGCTGAGGTGCTGCACAAAGCCGGCGCCAAAATCGTGATTGGCGGTATTGATGAAGCAGCCGGCCAGCAAGTAGCCAAGGAACTTGGTGGGCTGTTTCTAAAGCTGGACGTGACCCGGCAAAGTGATTGCCAATCTGCGATCACCGAGATTGAAAAGCAGTTCGGGCGGCTGGACATACTGTGCTCAAACGCCGGCATCTTCCCGCAGGCCAACCTGGACGAGATGACCGAGGCCCAGTGGGATCAGGTACACAACGTCAACCTGAAAGGCGCGTTCTTTATCGTACAGGCCGCCATGGCACACATGAAGAAACGGAATTACGGCCGCATCGTGCTGACATCTTCCATCACCGGACCGGTCACCGGCTTCCCGGGCTGGAGCCATTACGGTGCCAGCAAGGCAGGCCAACTGGGGTTCATGCGCAGTGCCGCCCTGGAAATGGCCAATAGCGGCATCACTATCAATGCGGTGATGCCGGGCAACGTGCTGACGGAAGGCCTTCAGGCGCAGGGGGAGAAATACCTCAACCAGATGCGGGCGGCTATTCCCACCCATACCCTGGGAACCCCGGAAGATATCGGCCATGCTGCCTGTTTCCTGGCCTCCGAGGAGGCCCGCTACATCACCGGGCAGCAGATCATTGTTGATGGCGGGCAGGTGCTGCCCGAATCTCCAGACGCGATTCCGGGTTGACCTGCTGCAGCCAACAACAGGACACTGACGTCCGCTGATATAGCTGGTTATAAACGCAATAAACCAATGCGGTTCCAATTGGAGCCGCCTCACTCTGGAGGATACTGATGGCTGACGAAGACACCCTGACAGCACTGAAAACTGCGTTCACCTTCATGCCCCAGCCGGTCGAGATCAACCGCTACGAATACGGCGACGATGCCGACCGCATTCTGGCCCAGGTGAACTTCGTCCGGGAGGTACTGATCAGTCACGGCATTGACCCCGAGGAAGTGGCCGGCGAGATTAATCCGGACACCTCCCCCAACTCCTGTTACTGAACGCGTTATGCCAAGGCTGTTTTTCGGGCTTGAGATTCCCGAGGCCATCAAGACGAGCCTCCTGCAAGTCAAAACACAGGTGGCGGGAGCCCGCTGGCAAAGCCGCGGGCAACTGCACCTGACCCTGGCGTTCCTCGGCCAGGTGGAAGATCATCAGGTGGCCCTGGCATGCGACCTGGCCAGGGGTATTACCCAATCGTCGTTTGAGCTCAACGTACAGGGGCTGGGCTGCTTCGGTTCCCCGGAGAAACCTAAGATCTTATGGGCTGGCGTATCGCCTGAGAACGAACTCAGAGATCTCCAGAACAACCTGGCAACCAGGTTGACCGCCAACGGGTTCACACTCGAAAACCCTAACTTCAAGCCGCACATCACACTAAGCCGTTTTCGGCACCCGGCCGGGTCGGTTTCCTCGCTGCTTGATAGCCACCAAGGCACCGTGTTTGGATTGATGCCGGTTCAAGACTTCGTACTTTACGAAAGCGCGCCAGGGCCGGGAGGCTCGATTTATAACGTGATTGAACGGTTTACCTTGCAACCCTGACGCTCGCTACCACCCTCAGCGCCGGGGCCTGACCAGAAACCAGCTGGCCAGCACCAACGTCCCAAACAGGGTATAGACCAGAATAAAAACCCAATCCGGGGCGCTGTAGTACAGAATCGTTTGCAGCCAGTGCTGAATGAACGAGCCGTCATAACCGCTCTGCCCGGCCTTTGCCCGCAGCTCCATTTCCCAGATCGTCAGCGGGCACAGCACGCCAAGCCAGGCCTGAAGCACGACAATACCGATAACCACAAGGTGGCTCAGCCGGAACCAGAGGTTTCGTACCCAATCCCACTGGCGAACGTAACCTATCAGAGTGGCCAGCAGGCCAAAGATGACGAACATCACCAGTAAGGTATGGAAGACCAGTAACAAGTCTGCGAGTATCTGGAACCAGTTGGCATCCATAGGCGCCTCAGTTTCAATCGTCTGGATAATCAGAACAACACGTTCCTAGAATACCCTTCTGCAAACCATCATCCGAGGAGAATCCATGATGGATGTCGTCAATGTGTACAACCGGCTTAGCCGTCTGCCAATGGGCAAAACCCTGTTCAGCCGCGCGGTTTGCCAGACCGCACCTTACTTTTCCAGCATCTCACCAACAGTGGAGACACTTGCCCCGGGCCGCTGCGTGGTCACCATGAAAAAACGCCGAAAGGTCACCAACCATCTGAAAACCGTTCATGCGATTGCCATGTGCAACATGGCGGAACTGGCCGGCGGATTGCTCACGGACGCCTCGATTCCCAAGGGGGCACGCTGGATTCCCTCTGGCATGACCGTCAAATATCTCAAGAAAGCCAAAACCGATCTGATAGCCACTGCCGATGGGTCTGGCATAGACTGGTCGCAGGAAGGCACCGTGCAAGTGCCGGTTTCTGTCACAGACACATCGGGCGTGGAGGTATTCCATGCACTGATTGACATGAACGTTAAACTTTCAGCTAAATAACGTTGCAGGTTCGAACAACAACAGGAACAAGGAAGCAGCTTATGGGAAGCTCAAAATTGATCGGTGTCGTGTTGCTGGTGGTAGGCGTGGCCCTACTCTACTTTGGCTACCAGTCCAGCCAGGCTGTTGGCAATCAGGTAACCGAAGCCCTGACCGGTCGCTTCACGGATGAAACCATGTGGTATCTGATTGGTGGTGCAGCAGCAACCGCAGCGGGTGCGTTTCTGACGTTTGTGAAAAAATAGCGAGATTCCCGACCGGCACTAACGCTCCTGACTCCCCACCGGCACTGTCGCCAGCAGTGCCGGGCAACCTAGTGTGTATTACCTAATTCCCTTCAATAAACTTCCTACGCCTGCTTACCAAGCCAATCCAAGAACAACATCGCTTCCGTGAGCGCAGTAACCCATGGACATCTATTGATACAACGGAGTGTTGTTCTATGCGCACTATTGCACGAAAGAAAACCCTTACCCTTCTGTTCTCCCTCGTTCTGATCGCCGCCTGTACCGCAACCATCAAGCCCGAGTGGACCGCCCTGTATAACCACAAAGCCAACGTGGAACCCGATCGCCTGACCTGGCTGGAAGATCTTTCGGTCAACAGCTACGGTGATGTCATGGTCGCAGGCACGACCATTCGCACCGGTCTGGCTAATCGAGTGCAGGATATTCTGCTTGTCCGTTACTCCGATAACGGCCAACGGCTCTGGGCGGTCGATTTCGATCTGGCCACCGGGAACTACCGCAGTGACGACAGCGCCCTTGCCATGGTCATTGATGGCCAGGACAACGTGTACATCCTCGCCAATCAGTTCAAGGTTCTCGATGAAAATACGTCGTCCGCCGGCGCCTGGCTGATCAGTGCTGATGCCAATGGCAACGAACGCTGGCGCCAGAAGCTCAGTGACAGCAGCGAAATGCGCGCGTTGAGTCTCAGCAATGACAAGCTTTACGTAACCGGGCCCAACACCCAGATATTCAATCTGGAAGGCACGCCTCTTCTAGGCGTCGAGCATCCGGAGCATACCGCGCACTCGGTAACCGCCAGTGCCAACGGTAATTTCGTCGTTGCCAGCGGCCAGGCTGTCAGCCTGTTCAACGCAAACGGAGAGCAACTGTGGCAGCAAACCGGTGTAACCGGTGAGTACCCGGCCGGCGAAGTCATCTTCACCATGAACGGAGACATCGTGGCGACCAACCTGCTGGCAGACAACGGCGGCGCCCGCATCTCCCGCTACACGCCGGCCGGCGACAAGCTGTGGACCAGAACCTTCGGCGCGGCTTACAAGAGTTACGGCTTGCCCGGGCCAGCCCTGGTGTTCGAAGACTATCGTGGCGACCTGCTGCTGACGTCTTCCAACTCTGATGGTCACCGTATCGTTAAACTCGACAGTGCCGGCAGGACCGCCTGGAATAAAACATCGCGCAACGGGATCATTAAAGATGCCGCCTTGAAAGGGTCTGACCTGTTTGTGGTTGGCAGTGGTTTCAACGCCAAGTACGAAAGCGACGGCAGCCGGGTGGCGGAATCAAAAGTAGACCGGAACGTGCAGATTACCACCGGCAGCGTTGCCATTGATGGCAACAAGCTTTACGCCGGCTACAGTGCCGAGAGCAACGGCAGCTTTGCACTCCACCTGTCACAGTATCTGGACCGTTAACAATTGCAGGGACTGAACGGAATAGCCGACTGCGATGCAGCCGGCTACCACAGCCCCTCAAGATACCGCAGCCCGGAAAGCTGGGCCATTTGCCGTTGAATCCAGTCGACCCGCTCCTGCACATAGGCCGACGGAGAGTTCACACTCAAGACCTTCGGGTTTGGTAAAACAGCGGCCAGGCGTGCGGCCTGGGCCTGGGAAAGATAACGTGCCGGCTTGCCGAAATAGGCCTGGCTGGCCGCTTCCACACCGTAGATGCCCGGGCCGAATTCCGCGATATTCAGATACACCTCAAGCACTCTCCGCTTGGGCCAGAGGCCGTCGATGGTCACGGCCAGGCCCGCGTCAATGGCCTTGCGAGCAAAGCTGCGCCCGTTCCACAGAAACAGATTCTTGGCGGTTTGCTGGGTGATTGTGCTGGCGCCCCGCAGCCCCTCCCCCGCCTTGTACTCCGACACAGCCTTGCGGATAGCATCCACATCCACGCCACGATGATGGGGGAACCGTTGATCTTCACTGGCCACCACCGCCAGCGGCATCCACGGAGAAATATCCGACAGCGGCACCCACTCATGCCGTAACGGCCGGGGCGGGTTATCGAGTTGATACGCCAGCATAAACGCCGACGTGGGAGGGTTCACAAAGCGGAACAGCAGAATAGCCAGCAACAGCAGTGCGATAACGACACCGAGCGCGATCGCCACCAGACGCAAAGATGTGCGAACAAAAGACCTCTTGGCCATAACCAGAACCTACCCACCGCCATTGGCTGAACACGAACAAACAGGCCGTACATGTTAGCCGACACGACAGGCTTTGGCGGTTACCATCTGGAAAGGCCGCGGTAAGCTCAACAAGCAGCAATAAACCGTCCATAACCCATCTCCCGCCCTAACGCGGGAGCCAGCTGTTCGTCATCCACCGCCAGCTTGCCGTTGATAATCACAGTTTTCACGATACCGGGATTACGGTTAACCAGTCGTTGAAGGTCGAAATTCTCCATGTCACCCCAGTGCACCTGCTCCAAGTTCTGGTTAAATCCTGACGGGTCCAGCACCACCACGTCGGCCCTGTCTCCCTCCCGGATTTTCCCGGCCTCGATGCCAAACCAGTCGGCCTGGTCTCCGGTCAGGCGATGAACGGCCTGCTCCATGGTCATGATCGGGTCGCCTTCCTCAATGGATTCGTGCACCAGCTTCAGCATGCGCAGCGGCAGGTTGTAGAACGCCATATTGCGGATATGAGCGCCGGCGTCGCTGAAGGTAATGAGCGAGCGGGGGTCTTTGACGATCCGCTTGAGCACCTGTTTCCGATGGTTACCCACGGTGGTGTACCAGCGAATTTTCTTACCGAACTCCACGACCAGGTCCAGGAACAGGTCCACCACGTGCACACCCCGGGCTTTGGCCACTTCCTCGAAGTTCTTGCCGATCAGGGATTGGTCCGGGCAGTCGATGATCATGGCGTCACCAAAGTCTCGCTGCCACACCCTCGGGCTTAGTTTTTCGCCATAGAACTTACGGAACTTACGCCGGTACGCTTCGTCTTTCAGGAGCTGGTTGCGCTCAACCGCGTCTTTCAGGTCCAGGGCCATTTCGCCGGCACCGAATTCCTCAAAAAACACCACATCGATGCCGTCTGCATACACCGTGAACGGCGTGGGCAGCACCTGCCAGCGGAAATCCCCCCGTAACGCATTGGTAAACACAGAGGTTAGCCGGGTCAGGTTGGTGAGGTAGGCACTGCCTTTAAGATCCATTTGACTGATCAGTGTGGTCTTCAGGGGACGGCGCAACCAGCCCAGGCATTCGCGCACGTACTGCAGAATCTGTAGCGGCGTGGCGGCATTCGGAGCGCCCTGATGCACCCGGTTATACTGGCGCACCAGCTTGTTCAGGCGCGCCACCTCTTTCCATTTGGCGTAGGTGCTGGGCAGGCTCTTGGACCATTCCCGGTCGCCATCCACCTTGTCCCATTTCAGGCACATGGTGGAGAGCCCCAGGAAGCCTTCATCCAGGGCCTCTTTGAGTAACCTTTCCATGGTTTGCATTTCTTCTTCGGTGGGCTGAATCGCCAGGTCAGTGGCCCGGCTGAGTCCCATCACCCCTACCCGCAGGTCACTGTGCCCCAGAAAACTGATCACGTTTGGCCCCAACGGCACCTGTTTGACATGTTCCACCCATTGTTTGGGGGTAGACCAGGTTTTGTGTTCCTTCAGAATCGGCAGCACCCGTTCCCGGGGCACGGTTTCCACCCGGGTGAAAATGTCGGAAGCGTCCTCATACTCACTGCAGATCATGCTCAGGGAACAGCTGCCCACCAGCACGGTGGTTACACCATGGCGCACGGATTCAGACAAGCTGGGGCTTACGAGAAGCTCGGCATCATAATGAGTGTGGGTATCCAGAAACCCCGGCGTCACCCATTTGCCCGAGGCATCAATCACGCGATCCGCCTCAGCATGATCGACGGCCTCATCAGTGACCCTGGCAACTCGGCCATCCTTGATCGCCAGATTGCGGATGGAAGACGGGGCGCCGGTGCCATCGAAATAGCGGCCACCTTCAATAATGAAGTCGTAGTGAGCCATAGCGGTGTTCCCTTTCACTGGTGTTGTTATTATCAGGGCATTGGCCAGAATCAAATGCGATGCAGTGTCTGGCCTGAGACTAATCAGGATAGCTCAAGCGCGGACGATTATCGCCGCAAAACAGGTCTCAGAGTATCAACGTCAACCCGCCGGTAAACAGCGCGAGCAGAATCGACAACCCTATCAGCGTCTTCCAGGGGAATGGCGGTGGTGTTGGCTCAACGGCCAACTGTTGCTCCAGGTACGTTCTCAGTAATGCGGTGTTACGGGTATTGGCTTTGTAGATGGCATCGAAAGCATCCCCCACCACCGGTAACAAACCACCCACAAAATCGATAATCATATTGCGCCGCATGCGTCGCTTTACGGATTTGCTTGCGCCAACCCGATGCGCTTCGATCAGGACATAACTCGACAACACCAAGCCTACGAAGTCTCCCACCACCGGCACCAGCCCAATCACGGCTTCGACGCCAAACTTGAAGCGGGTAAAGGGAATGCCAATGCTGCTGTCCATCAAACGGCTGAACCTATCCAGCCGCTTCAACGTAGCCCGCTGCTGGGCTTCAGTGGGTTGCTTCGCCATGCTCACTCCAAACGCCGTTCTGCGGATAACGCCCCATTACTTCGCCATCAATCCAACATAGGCTGCGGTGAAGGCGGTTTCCTGGAAGGCTTTCAAACCGGTCGCTTCAAAATGAATGGGCAGCGGGTTGGCGGCCAGCGTAGATTTGATCAGAGCAGGAGGCAGCAACCTGACATCCAGATCCGGGTCGGCAATCAGCTGTATCGTCGCCTCCAGTTTGAAGCTGATGGCTCCGCCGGCAAACTTGCCTTTGGGCATGCGCTCCTTGATCGCGACACGGGTTACCTCGTGCTCTGCCATCAGTTCCGCGAACGCCGCCTGGAACTGCTTCAGGTCTTCGCGGGTGTGGTTTTTAACCAGCGATAGCTTGCGCACCTTGCATTCCGGCAAGCTGATCAGCCCCCGATCCAGTTTCAGCAAACACAGCACTGCGTCGCTCGCGGTAAGTTCAACGCCACAAATAATCATAATATTGCTCTCTTTGCTCGCCGCACCTTCAGCCACAGCACTTTTTGAACTTCAAGCCACTACCGCAACTGCACGGGTCGTTACGAGACGGCGTTTTCGTGGTGACGACCGTCGCAACCTTGTTCAGAAGTACCGTCAGCTCGGCGATGGATTCAACCGCACCCTCGCGGTCGTCTACCGTAATGTTGGCGTGTAGCCCGGCCTCGGCCACCTGGGCTTCGATCTCTTGCTTGCGTGCCTCACTGGTGACCACCAGCGTTAGCGGAAATTTCTTGCTGCCGCTTTTCTGACTGGCCTTGGTCTTGAACCCGCCGTAATCGGTGTGATGCTGACGAGCATCCTGCCGGCCTTTATAAAAGAACTTGTCTGACATGCTGATATCCTGGTGAACGGAAGATAGCCAGAAGCCAGTACAACGCCTGCAGCCGCTGGGCGGAGACGTTTTAGCACGCTTGTGGCGTCGAATATATAGGCAGAAGCGGAAGTCACTCCGTTAAAGCAGCAAATCCAGTAAGGAAGACTGGCAGACCATCTGTGCACGCATCAACTCAAGAGCCGCTCCTTCGCCTCATTGATACGTGCCGCCAGATAATTACTACCGCCACGGTCCGGATGCATTTTCTGCATCATCCGGCGATGGGCCTGAACAATCTCTTCCTCGCTGGCGCCGGGTTGCAGGCCAAGGATATCCAGCGCTTCGGCCTCGGTAAGCGGGCCGCCCGCCCGTGACTGCTGGCCGGAGGCACCGCCAGCGGTATCGCCCTGATCATCCGCGCGCCAGGAATCACCAAACCGGCGGTCCAGATAGGTTTCCAGCAAGCGGGCAGAGTCTTCGTCTTCCATACGACAGTACTGCAGAAGCTCAAGAAATTCGCTCTCGCTCAGATCCGACAACGCTCGCCCGGCCATTGGGCCTTTCAGAACCTTGCCGCTCATGGTTCCGGAATCGTGGTCCAGGCTCATTTCCAGGATATCGCTGGCGACCCGGGATTGATTACCCGTTTTCGCCTGGCCACCGCCCGGTAGGTTCCCAGTCAGTATTGACGGCAACACCCTGCGCAACAGCGGGTAAAGAAACGCCAATAACGCGAACAGAAAATGCAGCCGGCCGGTCACTGCCATCACCAGCACCAAACCGGTACCCGCAAACAAAGCCAGTTTGATAATCGCCGGTTTGCGTTGACTGGCCGGCTGGCTGCGCAGCCAGACCCACGCAACAACCGTTAACACAATAACCAACAGCGTTAGTGGCACTCAGATACTCCGGGTTCTCTCAGCCTACTCAGCAAGTGCTAGCGAATTTGCTGAGTCAGGCGTTTCACTTCCGCAGAACTACGGCTGGAAAAATCCTCCAGGGCTTTCGCTCCCCCGGAAGCATAGACCGCAACAGCCGCCATAAGATCCTTCAGTACCTGTGGGCTGTTCCGATCGAAAGGTACGTAGGCACCACCAGACAACTTGCTGACCTGCTGGAACACCGCCTTGGCGTGGGGATCGTGCCCCTCGTGGAACATGAACACCGGCGTTCGCAACAGGCCCAGTTCGCCCGCGGAGTGGCAAAGCTCATCCACAGGCTCCTCGCAACAATCGCCGATAAACACCACGGCTTTTACTGCTTTTGCCCGGGTTTCCTTCACCGCATGGGCCAACACCCGGCTAATCTGGGTGCGGCCACCCAGGCAAGACACGCCGTTCATAAGGTTCAGCAGCTGGCCGGTCTCATTCACAAACCTGGTCGCCTTGAACTCACCAAAGCCACGGTAATAACACAGCTGAATGGCCAGGCCGCCCAAATCCTCGGTAGCCATGAATAGCTCACTCTGCAAATGGCAGGCCTGATCCCAGGTTGCCTCCCGGCTGGCGGTGGCATCCAGAGCGAAGATCAGGCGCCCCTCGCCACCCCCCTTCGCGGGCAGCGTGCGAACCTGGTGGATAAACTGGTCGATGGCCTGTTTATCGGATTTGGTACGTAGCTCTTTATCAGCCATAAGCCTCCGCCACCTTCCATTCGGAACTAGAATGAGCTGGACATCACCTCTTGCAGGTCACGCTTGAGTTCTTCCGCAGGGGTAATCCATAACTCACCCTCACCACCGGGGAAGACACCCACTTCCAAGCCGTCCCGGGTTAAACCTGGCACCCACTTCTTGAAGAAGTCCGGCAGAGAAACCGCCTTCGGTGAGAGGTCGCCGGAATCCTTGGCGTAATCCGCCGCAAACTCAGTTCCCGGCCAAACCGGTAGATACCCTACACCGTCCTCTTCCGAAACAATTTTCAGAAACTGGTTATCGGCATTGATCAGAATCCAGATTTCGCGCTCGTCGGCAACGGCATCCAGAAAGTAGTCATACCGTTCCTCGCCATCCATCTCAAGAATCTGGGCCAAGGGGTTATCGCTCATGAAAACTCCATTATAGGGAACCAATACCGGTTTCACCGCCCGAAGCGGCTATGCATATACTGAAGCCTATCAGGAAAGACAGCACGCTGCCTGAACAGCCGCTATGGTTAGTGTACAGCCCGAGCGATAGCACGCCCTATGGTATTCCGCGAATCCGGTGCCCGAACCAGACATCATGCACTAGCAGCGCAAGTAATTGCGACAGCCATAGTGTTATTCGCAATCGCGTTGCCCGGTCCGGCCAGTGCTGCCGGCACCCTCTACCTGCAGTATCGGCATTGGCAGCCATATAGCTGGCCCAATGACGAGCCCACCGCCAAAGACATTAGCCGCTCCCAGCGGGGCCTGGGCTGGCGATACCAGGGCGCAACCTCCACCGTGAGCCTCGACTACGATTACCAGCCGCTTCGCATTCGCACGGGCACTCCGGCCCACAACGGCCACCTGCATCGGCTGACATTCGGGGGCGATTGGCAACACAACCTTTATCACCTGGAGACTGAGGTGGGCGTCGCCGGCAGCTCCAATATGTTCAAACACCAGGACTTCCACCGCCAGGTGCTCAATGGCCGCCTCGCTGTGTTCAGGGCCTGGCACGAGGGCTCAGACCTGAGCGTGGGTGTTGGCGGCGATCATCGCTTCGGTTCGTTCCGCTGGCTGCCGCGGTTGAGATGGGCGCAGTCCACGGATTACGGTCACTGGCAGGTGGACCTGCCTGTTCTGGCGCAGTGGCAAAGCCCGGACCAGAGCTGGGGCGTTCGGATGGAGCGCGCGGGCGACCGCTGGGCCACACTCGACAAGTCCCGCGAGGTTGAAAGCGCGCTGTATCTTCGGGAATGGCGGGCGGAACTAAGCTACCGGCTCGGCTTTGGCCATGATTCTTGGCCTGCGGTTTTGCTGGGGCTAGGAGTCTGCGCGGCAGAAGCCCGTTTCTGGCATAATAAACCGAAAATTTTTCGGCAACAGGACGTCTGATGGGAACCACTTTCCGCCCGTACTCGCCCGACCAGGAATTGCTCCTTCCCCCAAGCCTGAACGAGTGGCTGCCTGATGGCCACCTGGCCTATTTTGTCAGTGATGTTGTCGAGGAGCTGGATTTGAGTGCGTTTTACGCCCGCTACGAAGGCAACGGTCGGCGTAACTCGCCGTTCGATCCGCGGATGATGCTGAAGGTTCTTATTTACGCCTACGCCACCGGCGTATTCTCCTCACGCAAGATTGCCCGGAAGTTGGAGGAAGACGTCGCCTTTCGGGTTCTGGCTGCGGGTAATTTTCCCAAGCACCGCACGATCTGTGATTTCCGCAAACACCATCTGGTCGCCTTCAAGGCCATCTTCATTCAAGTCGTACGGATTGCCCGGGAGGCGGAGCTGATCACGCTGGGAACACTGGCGATTGATGGCACAAAGATTCGGGCTAATGCCAGTAAGCACAAGGCCATGAGCTATGGCCGCATGGGCGAGGAAGAAGATCGTTTATCGAAAGAGATCGATGGGCTATGTCGTCAGGCCCGTCGAACGGATGAGTCGGAAGATCGGCAGTTCGGCCCGGACCAGCGGGGTGATGAGCTACCTGAGGAGTTGCAGTACCGACAGGCGCGACTGGACAAGATCCGCGCTGCCAAGGAGAAGTTGGAAGCGGATCAGAAAGCGCGGGATGCCGCCAAAGGCCGGCACCCGGACGATGACCGCCGCCCACCCCGCGGTGGCCGGAACTTCAAGCGAGATTACGGGGTGCCGGACGACAAAGATCAAAGCAACTTTACCGACCCGCAAAGCCGGATTATGAAAACGGCGGATGGGTTCCAGCAATGCTACAACGGCCAGTTGGCCGTGGACGGTGAATTCCAACTGATTGTCGCTAATCATCTGGGCAGCAATGCCAGTGATCAGGGGCGCCTGATACCGCTACTGGATGACGTGAAAGACATCCTGAAAACCTATCCGAAACAATGCCTGGCCGATGCCGGTTACCGTAAAGAAGACGACTTACAGTCCCTGGAGGACAAAAGGATCGACGGTTATGTTTCGCTGCGTCGGGAAGGGAAAAAGAGCGCAGAGATAGACGCGAGCGGTTATCCAGCCACGTCACGGATGGCCGAGAAGCTGGCCACCGCGACGGGGCGTTCGGTTTACGCCCGGCGCAAGCATCTGGTTGAGGCGGTTAATGGCTGGATCAAGCATATTCTGGGCTTCCGGCAGTTCAGCCTGAGGGGGCTTAATGCCGTGCAAGGCGAATGGGATCTGGTCTGCCTGTCGCTTAACCTCAGGCGGATGAGTTCGCTGATGAGGCTGACATAGGCGATCTGAGGCGGCGTGCTGGGCCGTGCTGAGTGGTCGGGCTACGGTTGTGAGCTTGCCTATAACCGTCTTGATTGCCTGAATAGAAAATCGTGACTCTATCCGGTTGGATACTGCGCCTATACTCTCGGGCACAACCGTGATTCGGCGCGGCGGAGGCACTTGCTCAAAACACTTCTGCCGCGCAGACTCCTAGGCGCCAGTATCGACACCCGCGTTCGATACCAGGATCTGAACGCGGGTAACCTGGATATTCGCCTCGGCGATAGTGTCTTCGGCCGGGTGATGCTCAGCTGGTAGGCATTAAAGCTTTGCCAGGGCATCAACCACCGGCGTGTCGCCTGAAACCACATCAAACACCCGGTTGTCGGTATTATCCGAGTCCAGCACCGCCAGCAGTACCCGAGCCACATCCTGCCGGGGAATCTCCGCGAAAGACGCCAGCCGTTCACTCACCGCCACCTTGCCGGTACCTTCATCATTGGTCAGCCGCCCCGGCCGCACAATGGTGTAATTCAAGCCGCTGTTCTTCAGGTGTTCATCGGCATTTCGCTTGGCCCGTAGATAGTGCTGAAGTTTTTCGGGGCCTTTCTCGGGCTCCTCGGCGCGCATGCTGCTCACCATGATGAACCGCTTTATACCCATGGCCCTGGCAGCGTCTACCAGGCGGATAGCACCGTCCTGATCCACATCAATGGTTTTATCCGGGCCGGTATGAGGGCCGGAGCCCGCGGTAAAGATGACGGCATCGCAGCCGCGCATGGCCTCGCTACAATCGTGTTCCAAGTCACCCAATACGGTTTCGGTGGCACCCAGCTTCTGCAATTCCGGCCCCTGATCCGGGTGACGGACCAACGCACGGGCCTCGTGATCGCTGTTTGCCATCTCCTGCAACAGATGTTGCCCGATCTGCCCGTTGGCGCCTGCTATAAACACGTGCATGTAGACCTCCTGCTTCGCTGTTCAGCGTATGTATCTTTTATAGTTGAGTGCCCGCTGAACGCAATTCAAGCCACAAAAGCGGTTTATTCAGAAGCATCATTAAAAATGAATTACATCAAAGGTGAACCAAAAGGCCGCTGGCACACTATTCTACTACCCGAACACTCTTTTTAACGGGAACGGAGCTTCCGCATGATTACAGTCCACCACCTCAACAACTCCCGCTCACAACGGGTTCTCTGGATGCTCGAAGAACTGGGCGTACCCTATGAAATCCAGCGTTACGAGCGCGACGCTGAAACCATGCTGGCCCCCGCCAGCCTGAAACAGGTACACCCGCTGGGGAAATCACCGGTGATTACCGATGGTGATCTGGTGGTGGCAGAATCCGGCGCCATCATTGAATACCTGGCCCACACTTACGGCAAAGACAGCATGCTGCCCGAAAACGGCGGCCAGCAATGGCTGGATTACACCTACTGGATGCATTACGCCGAGGGTTCACTGATGCCGCCGCTGGTCATGCGCCTGGTATTTGAAAAAGTGAAAACCAGCCCGATGCCGTTTTTCATCCGGCCGGTGGCGAAAGGCATCGCCGACAAAACGAACCAGATATTCATTGGCCCTATGATCAAAACCCATCTGGACTTTGTCGAAGCCCACCTGGCGAAGAATACCTGGTTTCTGGGGGACGAACTGAGCGCAGCCGATATCCAGATGAGCTTCCCGCTGGAGGCCTCGGTGGCACGGGGTATTGTGGGTGCAAGCCGCCCGCACATTTCTGCCTGGGTGGCGCGAGTACACGCCCGGCCGGCTTACCAGAGGGCCCTTGAGAAAGGCGGCGAGTACGACTTCGCCTGAGGATAGCGGCGAGGGCCAACGGCCCTCGCCTTAACAAACCAGGGCTGGTGCTCAGCCCGCCAGTGCAGCCCGCACCTTCTTGCTCAACTGCCCCATATCCACCCGGCCCGTCACTTTCGGGCGCAGCTCGTTCATCACATTCCCCATATCCTGCATACCCTTTGCAGCGGTTGAGCTGATCGCCTCAGCAATCAAACCGTCCAGCTCTTCCTCAGATAGTGCCGCCGGCATGAACTCCTCAATAATCGCCATTTCCGCCCGTTCCTTGTCCGCCAGCTCGCCCCGGCCGGCGTCATCGTACTGGCTGGCGGCATCCCGGCGCTGTTTCAGCATCTTGTCCAACACCTTCAGCACATCATCGTCACTCAGCTCGCGGCGCTCATCAATTTCAATCTGCTTGATGGCAGACTGGGCCATACGCAGAGTAACCAGCCGGTCCTTGTCTTTGCTTCGCATTGCGTCTTTCACCGCATTGCCGAGCTGTTCCTTGAG
The DNA here is from genome assembly GCF_001447155.2 of Marinobacter sp. LQ44. Taxonomy (NCBI): domain Bacteria; kingdom Pseudomonadati; phylum Pseudomonadota; class Gammaproteobacteria; order Pseudomonadales; family Marinobacteraceae; genus Marinobacter; species Marinobacter sp. LQ44. The sequence continues at coordinate 1,270,319 of NZ_CP014754.1, forward strand.
AGATGCTTGTGCCATGGTTGGGCTCCTGTTTGAAGGAAAAAGAGTGTGGGCATAATATCAAAGAACCAGCCCCAGGCCCTCAAAACCAACTCGACAACCACCGCCATGGAGTTTCAATGCCGTACCAGTTCGAAGATCTCAAAAACGCTTTTCCCACCGAGTGGCGGGATTACATCGAACACAGTTTTGTGCAACAGCTGGGCAACGGTTCACTCGCGCCGGAAGCCTTCCAGCATTACCTGAAACAGGACTACCTGTTCCTGATCCAGTTTGCCCGGGCCTATGCCCTAGCGGCCTACAAAAGCCCGACCCTGGCTGACCTGTTGCAAGCCAAAGACGGGCTGCTGGCCATTCTGGATACCGAGCTGGGGTTACACATCAGTTATTGCAAAGAGTGGGGAATCTCAGAGCAGGAACTGAACAACCTGCCCGAAGCCCGCGCCACCCTCGCCTACACCCGCTACGTGCTGGATACAGGCAATCGCGGCGACCTGCTGGACCTGCACGTGGCCCTGTCACCCTGCATGGTCGGCTACGGCGAGATCGCCAACTGGCTGAACCGGCGCTCAGAAACCCTGCGGGGCGAGGGCAACCCCTACGATGCCTGGATCGCCATGTACGAAAGCGACGAATTCCAGGGAGCCATGCAGGCGGAAATCCGCTGGCTGGATGAACGGCTGGCGGACGTAACCCCGAGCCGATTTGAACAGCTATCCCACATCTTCCGGGATGCCACCCGGCTAGAAATCGACTTCTGGGATATGGGCCTGCATCTGAGCGACTAGGTTTGCGCCCACTACTCCACCGTGATGGTGATTTTCTCAGACATCACCGGCGGCTCATGGGGAATATGCAGGTGATCACCAACCAACAGCTGGAGTGTGTGTTCGCCCGGCTCTAACTCCAGCGTGGTCTGGGTTTGGCCTCCCCCAAAATGAATATGCCGTTCATCCGCAGGGATCGGTTTGTCCATCGGGGGCAGGTCGTCCACATCAACCAGCAAATGGTGGTGCCCGGTTTTCTCACGCTCCACGCCCGCCGGCGCAACGCCCAAGCCCTCCAGGCCAAACCTTACCGTCACCGGAGAGCTCACGGTTTGCCCGTCGAGCGGTGTCACGAAGTATACCGCCGCCCCTTCAGGTGCAGGCGTTGCCCCATGGGCACCGGCGACCATCGAGGCGGCAAGGATCAAACCGAGAGAGAAACGCTGTGTCCTGATCATGGTGTTCATAACCTATTCCTTCAGTGAGTGAACCACTCACTCATAATAGGTTAACTTTCCGGGTCCCGCCTGATTGAGCGCGGCCCGGCCCCCACCTCACAACCTTGAACAGCAGTCAAACGGCCTGCTTTCTACGACGAGTAGCGATCAACCCCGCCAACCCCAGACCAATCAGCCCCAAGGTAGCCGGTTCAGGCACCTGCACGGCTTGCGCGCGAACCTCAATGGCGTAACCGGTACCGCCACCATGATCGGCACGGAGAATCTGCAGCGCATGATGACCGGCAGAGATACCGGACAGATTGATATCGTACTCGTTGATATTGGCACCACCAGCGCGAGTAGCGCCGAAGAGAAACACGCCATCAAGCCACAACACGATACCGTTATCGACTCCTACATCGATGGTCAGGTCAGACAGGCTATCGAGAAAAAAGTCGTACACGATGGCTGTTTCTGTGTTCACCGCCCAGCTCGTCGGTATAACTGTGCCCGGCGCACTCCAGGTGCCGCCCGTATAATCACCGGCGAGCCAATCAGCACCAAACTCCGGCGTGAACGTGAAGCCCGGATCTGATGCCAGTTCAATCGTCGGGTCACCTTCGCTGATATTCGGCCCCAAAAGAAAGCCTCCCGGACCATCCATACTGGCAAGATCGCCAAGGCCAGCGTTGTAACGGCCCGTTGTGCTGCTATCAATAATAAGCGTTGCGTTGGCTTGTACTGAAGCTGCCAGCAGTGCTGCAGCCATTGCGATTTTCAGCTTCATTCGTTGCTTTCCTTATGTGGGCGCCACCTGGGACGCAAAAGACGCCACATGTCCATGCAATACACATACCACCAACAAAAGCAAGCAACATCAATGTGTTAGAATCAACACAAATATGGGGTGTAAATTTATTCGACACAGAGATCAAAGACCCTATTTCGACAAAACCATGACTTAACTTTTACATTCGGGCTATTGAAAGCTGAGATAAACCGGCGCAAAGTTCAGGAATGGTCAGCTTCAGACACTTACTTGCCATTATCCCACTGGTCGCACTGGCCCAGGCCAGCCAGGGCGCGCTTCGGTGTGGCAGTGCGCTGGTCAACGACGGCGCCTGGCCAGTAGAGGTTGAGAAGAGCTGCGGGCAGCCCGACTATGTGGCGGAATACCCGACAGCGACCGTGCCGGGGCTGGGTGTAGTTCAAACCGAAGAGCACTGGTATTACAATCCTGGCCCCCAGCGCTTCATCCAACGACTGATCTTCCGAAACGGCAAACTCGCCCGCGTTGACCGCCTGGGTTACGGATTCCACGTGGCCAGTTCACCCAACTGCAACATCAGCACCCTCAGGCACGTCAAAACCGAATATGAACTGATCGCCCGCTGCGGTGAGCCGGCCTCCAAACGGGTGGAGTGGCAAATGGCTGCTCATCAGAGAAACCGGGAACACTGGGAGAACGTGCATCCCGTGCTGATTCAGGAGTGGCTCTATAGCTTCCAGAGCAATCAGTTTCCGCAAGTTGTTAAGCTCAGGAATGGACAGGTTGCGTAAACCGCTGAAGGTTGCCACCCATTCCACGTGAAGCCTGCCACCCGGACCGGAGCAAGGCTGCCACCCATCGGAGCGTAGCGACGCGGGGTTTCTCTTCTTACTCCGAAATCTCAGTGTCCGTCAACTTTGCTTGCCGTTTTCGCATGGATTCGCCTCGGAGATTGATCTTGTAGGCGTTATGAACGAGCCGGTCCAGGATGGCGTCGGCCAGAGTGGCGTCACCGATTACACCATGCCATTCCTCGATGGGTAATTGGCTCGTGGCGATGGTGGAGCGCCTGCCATGCCGGTCTTCCAGTACCTCCAGCAAGTCTCGCCGATTTTCGGCGCTCAGCTTCATCAGTCCCCAGTCATCCAGGATCAGGACGTCGACTTTGGCCAGGTTGGTCAGGAGTTTGGCGTACTGGCCATCGCCCTTGGCAATGGTCAGCTCCCGTAGCAGCCGGGTCAGGCGCACATACTGTGCGGTGTAGCCTTCCCGGCAGGCCCTGTGTGCCAAGGCACAGGCCAACCAGGTTTTGCCAACCCCGGTGGGACCGGTGATGAGCACGTTCAGGTGCTCTTTTACCCATTGGCAGCCGGCCAGTGACTGCACCAGCCCTTTATCCAGGCCCCGTGAGTTCCGGTAATCGATGTCTTCGAGGATGGCATTGTGCCGCAGCCTGGCACGGCGCAACCGGCTGGTCATGCGCCGGTTATCTCGCTCGGTCATTTCCCGGTCCACGAGTAGCCCGAGGCGCTCCTCGAAGCTCAGATCGGTGATGTCGGGGGTGGCTGACTGATCCGCCAGGGCGGCGGCCATGCCGGTCAGCTTGAGGGCGTGGAGCTTATCCAGTGTGGGATGTTTTAGCATGTCAGATTCCTTCAGTGGTAGTAGGCAGGGCCGCGGATGTTGTCGTGTGTGTCGGGCAAGGCCAGTTCCTGTTGTTCTTCCAGAGGCTGCTGATCCAGACGGTGTTTGAGGATGGATTCGATGCTCTTGTAACGGCAACTGCCCAGCATCAGGGCACGCTGGCAGGCGGCTTCCAGCCGCGACTCACCGTAGCTCTGCCCCAGCCGTAGTATGCCCAGACAGGAGCGATAGGCCTGTTGCGGGTGCTTGCGGGCTCCGAGGGCCGTGCGGATGAGCTTCTCGGTAGCCGGGCCGGTCTTGGCCGCCCAGGCGATCAGACGTTCTGGTGACCAGTCACCAGCGTGGCGATGAGACTCAGGCATGTGAGCGGCGATGGTGGTGTGTCGTCCCTTCTGGTCGGAGCGCCGGTGACTGGCGATCCGGTTGCCCCGGTAAAAGCATTCGATGGTGTTGTGGGTAATCCGGACTTCTACCTCTTTCTTGATCAGGGTGTAGGGCACCGAGTAGTAATGTCCGTCGATGGCCACATGGTAGTCGATGTGCACCCGGGCCTTCTTCCACTCCGCGTAAACATACGGCTCTGCGGGCAATGGCTGTAGAACGGGTTTATCCAACTGCTCGAAGTGGTCGCGCCGACAGCCGGGCAACTTGCGGAAGGGCCGGCTGTTGAGTCGCTCCAGCAGCTCGCGGATGGTGGCGTTGAGTTGCCCCAGTGAGAAGTGCTGACGATGGCGCAACGCCGCCAGGATCCAGCGTTCGACGATCAGTACTCCACCTTCCACCTTGGCCTTGTCGCGGGGCTTACGGGCCCGTGTGGGGACAACGGCCACGCCATAATGGGCGGCCATGTCCTGATAGGTTGGATTTAGATCCGGCTCGTAGCGGTGAGCCTTGGTAACGCCGGAGCGGAGGTTGTCCGGATTATGTTCCCTATCCCATTATGTTTCGTTCACTTTGGAAGACCTTGAAACCATAGGGAGGCCCCCTTGCACTGGGGCACATAACGATCACAGGGATTCCAGCCATTGCAGCAGCTCGGAATTGGATCGCCATACTGGCTTTCGGTGGGACTCCGCCGGAGAATCCCAAATAGGCTCACAGGTGCGGAGCGCGTCCACTTTCATTCGGAGGGTGATCTCGGCGTATCGGTTGGTGGTCTCCAAACTGACGTGTCCAAGCCAGGCGCGGATGACGTTGACCTCGACACCTGCTTCAAGCAAATGCACGGCCGTCGTGTGGCGTAAGACATGGGGTGAGATGTGCCGCACTGTGCCATCTGCGCTTTTCTTCACCACCTTGACGGTATGACGCCGCACGATCTTGTAGATACCAAATCTGGTCAGCGGCGCACTGTTGCGGGCTAGGAAGACAGCGTCATTGGAGTGGCGTCGTTGCCGATTTTGCTCCAGTAAGTCCTGCATCAGACCCGCCGTTCGCGTCCACAAAGGACAGGTACGCCATTTGTCACCTTTACCATGCAGCCGTACTCGGGGCTCAGAACCGAGTTCCAGGTGCGTTGCGCGCAGATCCGCTACCTCCTGTACGCGTGCTCCGGTGTTATAAAGGAAGCGAAGCAAGGCTTGGTCGCGCAGAGCCTGAGGGTGGTCGGTGGGCAAGGCAGCGAACAGAGCATTAATCTCGTCGCGTTCGAGATACAGAGTCTCGCCCGGTTGCCAGCGTTTGACGGGAATGGAAGCAATTTGCTGTGCTTCCCCGAGCACGCAGGGCTCACGGCCGGCAAGATACTCGAAGAAGGTATGCAGCGCCGCCAGGCGCTGGTTTCGGGTTCTAACCCCATTACCACGTTCCTGTTCAAGGTGTTGCAAAAAATGGCGCACTCGCTCGCCAGTGAGATCAGCCAGTTCCAAGCGGGTGATCCGGCAATGCTTATCCTTTGCAGCGAATTGCAAGAACAGGCGCAGGCTCTCCTTATAACTTCGGATACTGGCCGGGCGCAGCCCCCGTTGGCATTTAAGGTGATCCTCTACGAAGGCAAAGACGAGACGCCCCAATTGATCCGTCATGATAGCTCCTCCTCTCTGCGGGGATCGGCGAATCGCTCGAACCGTTGGCTCGCCTCCCGGAGCAGTGCTTCGGTGATGGTCAGATACCAGGCAGTCGATGCCGGGTCGGCATGGCCCATGAAGGTTGATAGATGAAAGAGCCGTTGATTGGGATCCACGCCGGTGCGATACCAGCGGAGCAGAGTTGCGACCGCGAAGGAATGGCGCAGGCAGTGCAGATGAGGTTGGCGTACGCCAGGTGGCACGTACGGATCCATCTTCAGTATCAAGTGGTGAAATGTCTGACTGACCGTCTCAATACGCATTGGCTTGCGCTCTGGGAAAAAGCTGAAAGAAAATACCGGATCATCCGGCTGCCATGGCCCATACCGATCAACGCCAAACTGTAGATAGACAGCGATCTGTTGCGCCATGCGCGGGCCAAAGGGGACCAAACGCGTCTTGCCAAACTTGCTCTTGTCGATCACCAGAAGGCTGCGCTGGCAATCGACGTCGCGATACCGAAGATGCACAATCTCGCCGACACGCAGGCCCAAACCGTACATCAGCGAGAAGATTGTTCGGTAGACCATGCCACGACAGGGTGCCCGGGAATTGTCCGGAAGCTGTGACGCCAACGTCAGGATGTCTTCCACCTGAGCCGGTTCGAACAGGAAGGGTTTAAGCTGGGAAGTCACCGGCTGAGGGTGAGCACGAACCGGAGAATGCGCTAGCCGCTCCTGGGCCACCTGCCAGGCAAAAAAGCAGCGGAGCACCCCCAAGAGGTGGTTATAGCTGCGTGGGCGAGTGCGTGGCCGCGAAGCGAGAAAGGCCTCAATCAACGCCGGTTGCACTAACGCCGCATCACTCACCCGTTCCTCGACCAAAAAGCGATCGAATAATTGCAAGGCGAGCTCTTCAGTATCAAATTTTCGGCCCAGCGCGCGCTTGTAACTCAAGTAAGCCGAAAAATCCTTGCCCAGTACGCTGTGGAAGGAGGCGGTCATGGCAGCACCTCCTCGTGGCCCAGCGCCACCATGCGCAGGGTTTCCACGTCCACCTTGGTATAGATGCGGGTGGAACTTGGCGATGCATGACCAACGTAATCGCCGATGACCTTGAAGTTGAACTCGGCATCGACCAATCGCTGTACGCAAGTGTGGCGCAAGGTGTGCGAACCTGGGCGACGGACATTAATACCCGCTTTGCGCAGGTAGTGCGTCGCGCGGCTGGACACAGTAACCGCCGTCACAGGTCGGACGGGCGCCAGAACCCGGAAAAACAGCCTTCGCTCCTCGACGTGTGGGCGTGCATTTTTTAAGTAGTCGAGAATAGCTTCGCCTACCACTGAAGAGAGAGGGTACGCAGTGGTGTGTCCCGCCTTGCGCTGCGGCACCAACAGGCGTTCTCTCTTCCAGTCAATATTCTCCAGTGTCAATCCGGCCACCTCATGGCCGCGCAGTCCATACGTGACGAGCAAAAGTAGAATGGCATAGTCGCGCTTGCCCAGAGCACTGCGCCGATCAACAACATCTAGCATGCGCCGGACGTCGTCCCAGGAGATCGAACGCGGGAGATCGGCCAGCTGATACCGACGCGGGGACTCTACGGTAGCGCCGAGATCGCGATTGATCAGCTGCTCGCGGTACAGGTAGCGCAGGAAGACTCGCAAGGAGCTGCACAGCCCCGTCATAGAATGCGGGCTCAATCGGCGACCGCTCTCCACCACAAATGCACTGAGTATGGCTGGAGTGAGCTCGGACAAATGCAGCAGGTTGATTCGCGCCAGGTAGGCTTCCAGGTTATGCAGATAATGGCCATAGTGCCGGAGAGACAGCTCGCGCAGGCCCCGTTCTTCACGCAGATAAACAAAGAACCCCGGTGCCTGAACCAGGAAGGGATCTTGACTGGTCCGTCTCCGACCTGTTCCGCGGAAATCGGGCAACATCAGGGACAGCAATTGCTCGATCGGTGTACGAGCATCATTAGCCACCCATCGCTTTGCCTGGTATGCGTTCTTGGCGTGAACCTTTACCCAGTGCTTTACATAAGGCTCGACATGAGTCGGAAGCTCGCTCCACTGCGTGGCACCATGATCGCGAGCAAACTCGCCAAACTGCCTCAGGAGTGGGACTCGCCGCAAGATTACCCTGGGCCTGTATCCGTGCCCGGCTAACCACGCAACGTACTGCTCAATCGGTTCCGCGATCCAGGAAGCGCGGATCGCATCGATGGTATCGGGCTTAACGAAGTAATGTTCTAACATGACAATCTCCTTTCTGGATGTAGGAAAGGAAATCATGCGCCCAAACGGCATCTGTCGTTATGTGTCCTTTTACACGGGATCCTCCCTATGGATTCAAGGTCTTCCAAAGTGAACGGAACATAATGGGATAGGGAACATAATCCGGATTATGTGTCCCGGCACATAATCCGGAACCACCAGTTCCGGCACGCCGCCCAGGAACTCGAAGGCCCGGATATGGGAGCCAATCCAGTCTGGCAGCGACTGGCTCCAGGTGGCTTCGGCATAGGTGTAGTTGGACGCGCCCATAACGGCCACAAAGACTTGCGCCTCGTGGATTTCTCCAGTGGTGCGATCAATAATGGGCACGGTCTGGCCCGCATAGTCCACGAACAGCTTCTCACCGGCCCGATGGTCCTGGCGCATCACCAGATCCAGCTTGCCCCGCCAGGCCCGGTAGTGCTCGCAGAACCAGCTGTACTGATAGCCATCGGGGTTGGCTTGCCGATATTCCTGCCAGAGCAGGAACAGTGTGACGTTCTTGCCCCGGAGCTCATCGTGGATCCGCTGCCAGTCCGGAATGCCTCGGGCCTGTGCCGGCAGATCCGGTGGTGGCGGGAACAGCCGTTGCTCCAGTTGGGCCTCGTCCAAGTCCGCTGGCAACGGCCAGCTCAAACCGGCCTCAGCTGTGCGGCGCAGGTATTCGCTCACGGTCGGGCGGCTGACGCCGCAGGCCGCCGCAACCTGACGATTGCTCAGCCCTCGCTCCCACTTGAGGCGAAGGACTTCTTTGATTTTACGCATGGATAACCTCTTCGCTGGCATCTGGCCCTCTCCGGATGAAAAGGAGCAGAGTACCGTTAGTTATCCCGCGCCGGACGTTTTGATGGGGAAATCAGGCAGCCTGCCGGGGTGGCAGCTTTGCCGTGGAATCAGTGGCAGCTTTCGCGTGGAATGGGTGGCAGGCTTCGTCTGGAATCAGTGGCAACCTTGGTCTGGAATACGCAGACAGGTAGTAGACATTGAGTCCCGGCCCAGCAAGTGATTTGCGGGCACGAATCGAAAAGACCACACTACAAACTCAACCACCCCCAGCTTTAATCCAACTGTATACCCGCATGGGCGGAATGTTCAGCAGTTCCAGCGTGCAGCTGGTATGAGCCCCCATGACCGGATCAGTAAACCGGGCGACATCTCTCCGGAACTGGTAGGCGATAAACCGCCCGCCCTCTACCAGGTTGTCATTCACCGCCTGCACGACACGATGAGCCACAGTCGCGGGCATCTTCGAGAAGGGAATCCCAGAGATGATCACATCTGGCTGTTGCATATCGTAAACAGCCAGAATCTCGGCTAGATCCTCGGCGCTGCCCAAGTGGTTGCAAAAGCGGGGGTCAACAATGTCGCCAAGCAACTTATGGAAGAAAGGGCTCAGCTCAATTGAGAGAAGCCGCGCGTCTCGCCCCAGGTGACGAAGAAACGCGCGCGTGGTGCCGCCCGTACCGGGGCCCAGCTCCACGACCTGTCGGGCGACAGATAGCCCAGACGCCTCAACGATTCGCTGCTCCAGAAATCTCGAACTGGGGATCACAGAGCCCACTTGGCCCGGTTCCCGCAGGAATCCCCGGAAAAAGGCCGCTGCGTTAGTTCTGCGGCTCGAATCGGTATTCGGCTCACCACTTCCCCCATCCATAGCGCTGCTCCCACATGGCCATCTGAACTGTTATTCGAGTATAGCAGCGAGATTTGAACACGTTGCAGCGATCACCGGGCGCTTGATCAGGAGCCGGTGGATAGAGCCGGTCCGAAAGAAATCTTTTTGGCTTTTTGAAAACTTAGCTGTGCATTACCTGTTAATTAGCGTACTGTCTATCTCGTTGGAAACATTTAGCAAAGCATTTCACGAATAAGACCTTTTGTGTTGTAAAACATCTTGTCCTGTTTTTGGTTCTGCACGTTTTTTATTTCCCGCATATCGCCGATCAAAGATCACAACGATCTTTTGGCTGCATCTTATTGATTAAAATCAGGATAATTATTATGTCTATCATCAAAGGCAACGTTAAGTTCTTCAATGAAGCAAAAGGTTTCGGCTTTATTACTCGTGAGGGCGGCGCAGACGTTTTTGTTCACTACAGCTCTATTCAGGGTGGCGGATTCAAAACTCTGGCCGAAGGCCAGGAAGTTGAATTCACAGTGACCGACGGCCAGAAAGGCCCGCAGGCAGAGAACGTTATTGGCCTGTAAATAACAGCCAATACGTAATGAACGAGTAGGGTGAGGCGTCACCGCCTCATCCCTCTCACAGAACCGTACATACGGACCACGTATACGGCTCATGCCATTAACTTGCCCTGAACTCGGGGACAGGGATGCCGGTTCGTACTTTGGTCAGATCCATCAACCTCAGCTCATTGTGCAGATAGGCGTTGGGTAAGGCCAGGCTTGCCAGCGGTGAAGCCGCATTACGCCAGCTTTGCATCTTGATGAACTTAAACGGCGGGCGATAGCCCAGCTGTTTCAGCCTCCGATGCAACCGGCCCGGCTTCTTCCACTGCTTGAGCTGGATGCAGCGCAGGCGCCGCCTTAACCAACTCATCACCTGCTTCAGCACCCTCGCGCAGTTCGCCACCCGGAAGTAGTTGGCAAAGCCCCGTAGCACCGGATTCAGCTCGCGGATAATCGCCGCAAGCCCGATGCCCCGGTTACGCTTTGTCAGCGCTTTCAGCTTCTGCTTGAGTTTCACCACCTTCTTGTCCTGGATGCGGGTGTAGTTCGTGTAGATCACCACGCCCAGGAACTTTACCCCCTCATCGCTGTGGGCGATGTGGGTCTTGGTGACGTTCACCGTCAGCTTCAGCTCTTCTTCCAGATAGCGTTGGGCCACCCGTAACGCATTCTCCGCGCCCGCTCGTGAGCCGCACAGGATCAGGATGTCGTCCGCGTAGCGGACGATCCGGTGACCCCGGGCTTTCATGAACTGGTCGAAGGCGTTCAGATAGACGTTCGCAATCAGCGGGCTGATCACGCCGCCCTGCGGGCTTCCCAGCTCCGTTTCTTCAAGGTGGTACCCCACCATCACGCCGCTTTCCAGGAACTGGCGCAGCAGTGACAGGACACTGCCGTCCGTGATCCGTTGGCGGAACTGGCGGATGATCAGGTCATGGTTGAGCGTGTCGAAGCATTTCGACAGGTCCATGTCCACAACCCAGTCACGCCGGTATCGGCGGATAAACAACTCCGCCTTGCCGATGGCGTGGTGACCACTGCGTCCCGGACGATACCCGTAACTCGACGGGTGGAAATCCGGCTCGAAGATCGGTTCGATAATACGGCGCAGCGCCTGTTGCACAACCCGGTCCCGAACCGTCGGAATGCCCAGCAGACGCTCACCGCCGTCATCCTTGGCGATGGCTACGCGTCTGACTGGCTGCGCCCGATAGCGCTTTTCCTTCAGCTCGAGCAACAGGCACGACAGCTCCACCTCCAGATTCGCCTCAAACGCACCCAGGCTCTGCCCATCGATTCCGGCCGCGCCCTTGTTGCGCTTGACATGTCTGAAGGCTTCGTACAGACGTTGCTTTGACAGCAGCTGCCCGTACAGACTGTAGTATTTCCTCATGCCTGCTCATCTCTGTGGTGACGGCTTCGAGGATCGGTCTGGCTGCCGGTCTGTTTCAGGCGATCCGTCCGGGTACTAGCGCTCTGGCAATCTGCCGCCACGGTATCGCTCTACTCCCTTGTTCGGAGAACACCAGAGCCACTGCGTTCCCGCAGTACCCCAGTGCACGTCCCTGCCCCGTCGGGCAGCTTGTGAACACAGCGTCCACCTCTCACTCGTCGTCCGTCATTCTCGTTAATGACTTCCGCCCTTCGCATCCGATCAGAGCTTTTGACCCTGACCGGTCCGCTGAACCTCCGCCAGCGGTCATTCCGGTTTTGTCCTCCACGCTGTTACCAGGCTTCTCAGGCCGGAACTTCCTCACTACTACGGCTTCATCTGCCACCTCGCACCGACTGCGGCCTCGGCTTTCACCTTGCGCCACAGCCTCCGGCGTCGCCGGATTCGGTGTCAGGCTTCCCCGGTTACTGCACCGGCTCCCTGTTAACGATGCCACCCTCAAACACAGCACAGGTCTGACTGAGTATCGGGCGTCGCGCTATTTTGCACGCTAACCCACCTGGACTGCCGAAGCAGGTTCACTTGCGTTGTGTACCGTTAACTTCCTATGGCTTCCTTCAGGCCCCACCGTTGGCCAGTGACGCCCTTGCCAGTCGGATTGTCTTCCCCTCAGTCGGGGTGACGCCATCTTCTTTCAGATGGCCGGGTTTGCCGGCTTCGCCGGGCAAACAAAAAAGGCAGCTTCGGCTGCCTTTTTTGCTGAACCAACCCGGATATATTTACTTCCATAACCAGCCCGGGGTATCGCCAGATCATCAACTGCTTTTCAGGTTAATCTGCTTTGTACCGGTGGAAGTCAGTTGCCCACTTTTACCTTTGCCCACCTGCTCAACACGACCGCCGGATTTTAAAAAGGCTGCAGTCTGCGCCTCAATCTCTGCAGATGTTAAAGTAGCTTTCACGGCTTTTTTACTCATGATATTTTCCACATTAAGTCTTGGCTTATTCGCCGGTATTAGTACCCCAGTCTATCTGAAATCAAAAAATAATGTTGGAATGATTAATCAAACGGGCCGCTATTAGCGCCCTCCCGCTTCCGCTCAGCATCCAGCAACGCCCGCTTTCTCTCCAGACCCCAGCGATACCCGCCAAGCCCGCCATCACCCCGCAACACCCTGTGACAGGGAATCAGCACGCCTATCCGGTTTTTGCCGCAGGCAGAAGCAACCGCCCGCACCGCTTTGGGCTTGTCGATCTTCGCAGCCAACTCGCTGTAGCTAAGCACATCGCCTTCCCGGATGCTCAACAGGAATTGCCACACTTTCATCTGAAAAGCCGTCCCTCGCATATCCAACGGCAGATCCGGCCTCGGGGCGCCCTGGCTGATGTGTTCATCCAAAGCCTCCACCCAGGCATCAAGTTCCGGGGCATTCCGGGCCGGTGACGCCATCACTTCGGCCTTGGGAAATTCTGCTTTCAGACCACTCACCAACGAGGACTCACTGTCACCAAACTGGGCAAAACAGACGCCCCTTTCCGTTGCCGCCATGGCCATCAAGCCCAGAGAGGTGAGCCGGCAAGCGTAGACGATGACCTCACCCTCACCCCCAGCCCGATAGGCCCTGGGCGGCATTCCAATATCGCGGTGCGCTTCCCCATAAACCCGGCTGACGGACCCAAACCCAGAGGCAAAAATCGCATCCGTGACCTTATCGCCATTTTTCAGGGATTGCTTGAAGTGGCGCATCCGCACAGCGTCCTGATAGTTTTTTGGAGACACGCCAAAAGCTTCTTTGAATTGCCTTTGCAGCCGAGAGGGAGAAAGCCCAACAATAGCCGCCAAGCCTGCCAGTGTCAGTGGCTCGTGTGCGTGTGTCTCAATATAACGTGCGATTCTCACCAGCCGGGTCAGTTGTGAATCCTCGTCCTGGCGCTCGCCCCCGGATTTCGAGGCAGCACGCGTGTCCTTTTGCCCTGGCAACGGCATGTCATTCCCCTATATTCGCCAAGCACAGGGCTATTACAACGGACAATGCCAGGCGTTTCCATCCGATTCTTGCCCTGTTACTCCTTGCGACGCCCGCCGGCGTTTACCGGTCAGTCTTGACGCATCGGGAGATGAAAAAAATCAGGCTCTTGGATGTAGGATTTTCTGAGGCGGGTTCCAACATCCGGGAAACAACTAAACCCGCCTCACTGAATAACCGGCTCCAGTCCGCCAGTGTCCGAACGTAAAGAGGAGACGGTTCGCCGAAATCGCCAGGCAAGCCGGCCCAGGTGCCTTCCCGCCAACCGCTCTTGGCCACCTCGTTTCCGCTGAACATCATCGGGTGCAGTGTCTGGATGATCAACACACCGCCTGGGGTCAGCATTTGAGGGACAGACATAACGCACCGGCGCACAGTTTCGTCGCCAAACAGTGAAAAGTTACAGACGACCAGGTCAAATATTCCAAGCCCCAACTTAGCGAGATCAGACTGATCTCCAACCACATAATGCCCCTTGCGATGCTCTTGGGCGTATTCGATCAGCTCCCGGGATGCATCCACGCCGACGGCGCGAGAGCCAGACCTGGTCAGTAAATCCACTAACCAGCCCTCTCCGCAGCCCACATCCAGGACCCGAGAGTTCGGCTGAACATGGTCATTGATTGCGGCAAGCAAAGCATCACGCGACGCCACGCCCGGCGAACGGATTCCGTGATCCCGGACGGCATCAATCCAGGACCTCCCGTTCTCATCCCATGCCTGGACAATCAACTTTTCATAGAGATCTGGGGTCTTCTTGAGGGACATCAGGGGCTCCGCGGCGCTTCAAAATGCCCCATTGTAACCTGCAGCAACGACTCCAGCGGTACTGCAGTGACGAATGGCAAACAAGCCTCTCTAGCCCTGCCAGATGCCAAGCATCGCTCCTACTCCCAAAACCAGGCTACCACCCACTTCTCCGAGTATCAGCAGCATCATGAATACCCCAGTCATCCAGGGCGGTAGAAGTCGCTTTCCCAAGCGATGAGGGCGGCGCAATTGGTTGTCGGTATCCTGAAGCAGGCCATGGAGGATATAGGTACCAATGGCAAACGCAAAGAATGCTAAGGCCGAGACAGCCGCCACAACATTCACCCAGTCCGCAAAAACACTGCGGGCACTGAACGCAGCCAACAGCAGTGCCGCAAAGCTGTAGAGCAGTGAACTGCGGTGAGCGATGTCGACATAGGTCGGCGACGAAGCGTCCTCGCTTCGAGCCATGTGTCGGTATTTCCAGATGCCAGTGAGAAGCCCCGTCATGAAGAACAGGAACGCCGCTGAAAGACAGATCTTTTCGGCCAGAGACATACATTTACTCCTTGGTTATAGTTGTGAGGCTGAAGTATGCCGGACAAGCGCCGGTACAACTTGTACGTTTGGGCTATTCGATGACACAGGAAAAACGCATCTGGCTGGCGCGTGACCGGGCTCTGTTCCAGGGTGAGCTCCCTCCGGCAAGAATGCACGCACATGCCGCACCGGTGCTCTTGATTGGCCTGAGTGGCCCCATCACGCTGCATTTCCCGGATGGTCGCCGTGAGAACTGCCACAGCGCCCTGGTGAATGCCGATGTGGAGCACGGGCTGGATAGCGGAGGTGAGTACATAGCCTCCCTCTACCTGGAACCGGATGCGCCAGAGACCCGACTCCTGAAAGCAGGGTGGCTGAGTGATCGCCCGCTGGTGTTCGACCCAATCCCCTCTCCCGCGCGGCCTCGAAGCCTGGAGCGAAGGCTTCAATCCTTTGACATGTCCCAACTCCTCCCCGCGTCGGCGCTTGGGCACCGAGCCGAGCTGGACAACCGCATTGCCCGAAGCCTTGATTACTTGCGGGAAGCGGGAGACCAACCCTTCAACCGCGCCAATCTGGCCAACCAAGTGCACTTATCGGAATCGCGATTCAACCATCTTTTCCGGGAGGAAGTGGGCATCAGTTTCCGGCGTTACCGAAGCTGGTCGCGCCTGCGTTCCGTGTTCTACCACGTAGCGAAGAAACAGTCGCTCACCGAGGCAGCCCTTAGCGCGGGCCTGCACGACTCTGCACACCTCAGCCGGATGTTTCAGGATATGATTGGCATCGCGCCGTCACGGGTGTTTCGGGACCTGCAAGGGTTGCAGGTTCTGCGTTAACGCCTTAAGAGGAACCTGCATTCCAAGAAAATGGCAGAGCTTAGCGGCCATCACAGGGTTGGATGCACCGCAGCGAACTCGTAGGCGACCATACGCCCCTTTTACGGCACCACACCTCATTCGCCTTCCGATACTGCCCCCGATAATCGAATATCCGCTCCTGCACCTGCCAATAATGCGTCTGCTTACGGGCAATGACAAAGTCAGGCGCCGGCAACAAGGCTTGCATCTCAAGTACCTCCTCTGCCCTGCCGAAGGTTTTCGGAGCCTGGCCGTTAGCAAATCTGCGGCCGAACAGTTTGTTAAAAACGTGGCGCTGTGCCGGCTTGCTGAAATCAAACGTCTCGCCAAGCTCCTCCCCATCCTCACCGTGGTAGGTCATCTTCAGCTTGCTTCCGCCAAGGCCCAGGGTGATCCCCGCGCAACGAATCACCATGGCATCCTTGAGCCTCAGGGCATCCCTTAGCTGATCGTCCGGGTCGATAATCGCTTTACGACAGTGCCCGCAATTTCTGGCCGCAATGTCGTTCTCGCCACCACAGTGGGGGCACTCCTTGAAGCGGAAACGGTAGTCGCATTGCTGGGCGCGCGTGCCATCCCCCTCCGCGGGTTCCAGCAGCCCCTGGCAACGGCGCCCGTAATGTTCAATCACCCGGCCGTCACTGTCGGTTTTACCCCAGAAAATATTGGCAAACCCGCAGCCAGGGCAGAACACCTGCACCGGTTCACTGTCCGGATTCGGTTTTGGCTCCCCAACCTCCGGGTGATGCAAGTTCATATGGTTGCCGGCGTAATCAATCACCAGGCAATCCTTTTTGCCCTCATCCAGGCGAAGACCACGGCCCACCATCTGCTGATACAGGCTCACCGACTGGGTAGGGCGAAGAATGGCGATCAAGTCCACATGGGGCGCATCAAAGCCCGTGGTGAGCACAGACACATTCACCAGGTACTTTAGCTGCCGCTGTTTGAAGCGCCGAATCAGCAGATCCCGATCTTTCTGATCGGTGGCGCCGGTCACCAGAGCGGTCTGGTTCTCCGGCAAGTAGCCGGTGATCTCCCGTGCATGCTCCACCGTTGCGGCGAAAACCATCACGCCCTGGCGGTCTGCGGCCAGTTCCACCACCTGTTCAATGATGGCACGTGTCACCCGCTTGTGTTTGCTCAGCAGCTGATTGACGTCTTTCTCCGCGTATTCGCCAAAGCGGTCCTGAGCCAGCGACGAGAAATCGTATTGCGCCACCGCTGCATTCACCAACTCAGGCCGGGTGAGATAGCCCCGGTTGATCATATAGCTTAACGGCAGTTCGTAGATGCAGTGCTGAAACGGCTTATCCTCTTCGCTACGAACAAAGCCCCGGTAGTGATAGCGATAGATCCAGCCCATGGCCAGGCGATAGGGCGTGGCGGTCAGCCCGAGTACTTTGAGGGAGTGGTTCTGCTGTTTCAGCAGGTCAATGATTTGTTGATACTGGCTGGTTTCCTCACCGCTGACCCGATGGCACTCGTCGATGATCACCAACGAGTACTCATCCCGGAACTGATCCAGGTTCGCCGCTACCGACTGTACACTGGCAAAGGTGACCTGATGCTGACTCTCTTTGCGCTTTAACCCAGCGGAGAAGATGCCACCGGCTAACCCATAGCTCTCGTATTTGGCGTGGTTCTGCTCCACCAGCTCTTTCACATGCGTGAGCACCAGGATCTTACGCCGGGCAAGGCGGGCCAGTTCGGCAATCACCAGGCTTTTGCCGGCGCCGGTTGGCAGCACGATGACGGCAGATTCGTCCGACTTGCGAAAATGATTCAGCGTGGCGTCGACAGCTTCCTGCTGGTAGGGGCGGAGCGTGAAAGGAGCTTTGTTTTTGATCGGCGTAGAGTCCTGTGTAACGGTTCAACGTGCACCATTATAGACAGCACCGGCACTGACTACACTGGCCCTCGGAGGCCCCCTGCGCTCGTGTTCTGCGGAATATTGACTTATGACAAGGCAATATGGAAACTTGCAAGGATGTCGTCCAAACGTCGCTCTCTGATTATCATGCTCATCTTATGGCTGCCCGTCCAGGGGCTGGCTGCTGGGCTATTACATTGCGACATCCATGCGGCACAGTCCACTTCAGATGAACCGTTTTCCCTGCATCAACACCATGCTCCGAATTCCCATGAAGCCGTCCACGAGCATCACCGCAGCGCGTCAAACGACACCGGCCATCATCATGCCAACTACAAATACCCGGACGCCCAACACGCCGATCCTTGCCAGCAGTGTTGCCAGGTGTGCACAACGTTGATCCCCTCCCACGCTTCCGCAGCCAGTCCCGATCTGGCCACGCCGGTTATGCGGCACGCAGAACGTGCTGACAGCATTATCTCCGACCCTCTATTCCACCCACCACAAAACCTCAGTTAACCAAAAACCTGAACCTGCCGCGGCATTGGCCGCCACGGCATGACCCTTGGTGACTTTGAGGCAAAAAAACCATGAAAAACCTGATTGGCGGAGCTATGGCCGTCCTGTTTCTGCAGGGCTGTGCCACGATGGCGCCCCCCGATTATTCGCAACTGGAGGCCGATCTCGACCCGCTGTTGCAGTCTCCGGCGCGGGGCCAGATTCACCAGACTCTGGAATTGTCCGAGCAAGAGCGATTTGAACAGGTCGACGACTTATTGTTTGAACCGCTGACACCCGGAACCGCGCAACACCTGGCGCTGGTCAACAGCCCACATATCCGCGCGCACTTACACCGGTTAGGCATCGTTGAAGCAGAACAGCTACAGGCACAAATGCTAAGCAACCCGACCCTCGCCGTGTCAGCCATGCGACCGGATGGCGGTGGCCGTTGGGAGCTGGGGCTGGGCCTGAGCCAAAGCCTGCTGGATTTGATGACCCACTCTTTACGAAAGACCCTGGCGGAGGAAGCGCTAACCAGCGCACGGCTTGACCTGCTGGACACCCTGAACCAGGAGCTGTATCAGGTTCAGCAGGATTACTTCCATGCCGTGGGTGCCAGCCACCGTGAAGCTGTCGCCCGGCTGGCCCTGAATGCAGCGGAAACAGCCCTGTTGCTGGCGGAACGCCTGCACGAGGCCGGCAACCTTAAAGAACTGAGCTTGCTGCATTACCGAGACCAGCAGTTACAGAGCCAGCGTGCCCTGCGCCGCGCCCAGGCCGATGCCCAGCAAGCGCAAACCACACTAGCGCTGCGACTGGGCCTTGAACATCCCGCCATGATGGAGTTGCCGGTCACCCTGCCACAACTGCCAAACGATGAACAGATAGACGTTGCCGCCTTAACAGACCACGCCCTGACACAGCGGCTGGACCTGCGCATCGCACGGCAAGTCCAAGCCGTTGCAGAGCATCGCCAGGCGTTCTACGCGCGCCAGGGCGGGATCACCCAATGGGACATCGGGATCGATGTCGAGCGCGATTCTGACGGCGGGTACAGCACGGGCCCCTCGATGTCGATTGGCCTCCCCCTGTTCGACCGTAACCAGGCGCGGAGGGCCGGGGCTGGCGCCCAGTTATTGCGCGCCGACGCGCTGGTGAATGCCAGGGAGCTCGAACTGCGTACACAACTCCCGGATTTGGCTAACCGATTAAGACTGACCCGTACCAACGTTGAGCAACTGGAACAACAGGTCATCCCGCAATGGCAACGGCAAGTGGACCTGCGCCTGCGCGAATACAACTTTATGTTGGTGGGCGCCTTTGAACTGCTCAATGCCAGGGCGCGGGAATTCGATGCCTGGCGCGAGCACGCTGAAACCCTTGAGCAGTATTGGATTCAGCGCATACATCTGGCGATGATCAGCGCCACCCCCCTAGACGCCGCTCTGCCAGACGCGGTCCAACTGCCCTCCGTCCAGGCTGGCGGCCAGGGTCACGAACACCACAACCACTGAGGCAGCACCATGGTTAATCGTCGTCATTTCATACTGGGCAGTGCCGCTGGCCTGGTAGCCGGTGCCCTGCCAGCACAGGCTTTCGCCGCTGGCAATCGCCACGATACAACACACACGCCGCTCACAGCGCCAGACCGAACCAGTCAGGGCTATCGCCCGGTCATCACGCCCAACGGGCGGACCCTGGGTTATCGCTTGCGCGATGGTGTAAAAGAGTTCCACCTGATTGCCGAGGAGATCGAACACGCCTTCGGCGACGGCACCACCATCAAAGCCTGGGGTTACAATGGCAGCACCCCGGGGCCCACCCTTGAAGCTGTCGAGGGTGACCGGGTGAGAATCTACGTGACGAATCGCCTGAAAGAACCCACCAGCGTGCACTGGCATGGACTGATACTGCCCAACGGCATGGACGGCGTGTCCGGCCTGACCCAGCCCTCCATCCCGCCCGGCAAAACCTTTGTCTATGAGTTTCCACTGGTACAACACGGTACCCACATGTACCACCCTCACGCAGATGAAATGGTGCAGATGGCCATGGGCATGATGGGCATGTTCATCATTCATCCCCGTGAGCCAGAAGCCAACCCGGTAGATCGGGACTACGCCATCATGCTGCATAACTGGTCCGTTCATCCGGGTACCTACCGCCCAGACCCATCGATCATGCAAGACTTTGATCTGTGGACCATGAACAGCAAGGTGTTTCCGTTTATCGATTCACTGGTGGCGCAAACGGGTGAACGAGTACGTATTCGCATGGGCAACCTGTCTATGTGGAACCACCCTATGCACGTTCATGGCGTTAAGTTCTGGGTCACCGGTGGCGACGGCGGGCGCTGGCCTCAGGCACAATGGCGCACCGAAGCCACCGAAATTGTCGGCGTCGGCCAGGCCCGCGACATCGAGTTTATTGCCACGCCCGGCGACTGGGCCTTCCACTGCCATATGGCCCACCACACCATGAACGCGATGGGGCACGACATCCCCAACACCCTGGGCGTAAATCAGAACGAGGTCGAGCAACGCATTCAGGCGCTGGTGCCTGGCTATATGGCCATGGGTGAACACGGCATGGGTGAACACCAGACTCATGTCGACGCCGGCCATATGCCAGGCCCGGAGAACACCCTGGCCATGATGATGGGCAAAGGCCAGTTCGGAAATATGGAAATGGGCGGGATGTTTACCGTCATCAAAGTTCGCGATCAACTCGACGGGGACCCCGGCTGGTATCAGCACCCAACGGGCACCGTTGCCCGTGAGACTGATCGTGTTCCCAATGATTTGCCAAAATAGCTTCTAACACCGGAGAAAGAGCCATGACTAGACACCTGCTTCTGCCCCTGCTAATGATGTTTTTCGCCCTCACCAGCGCCAGCCTGGCCAACGCCCACACGGATGTGGTGTATTCGTCACCCGCAAGCGACGAGCACGTGCAAACGTCCCCAGAACACCTGGAACTCCGTTTTGGCGACACTGTACGACTGATGCGCGTAAACCTGACCGATGGCGACGGCGACCGGGTACGAGTGGATTTCCGGCCCAGCCGCGAATCCAAAACCGATTACCGGATTGACCTGCCAACACTTCAAGAAGGGCACTATGAAGTGGAATGGCGCGCCATGGCCGACGATGGCCACACCATGACCGGCAGCTTCAGCTTTCACCTTGGAGAGAGCGCTGAGGCCCATGAAAGCCATCAAGGCTCAGCCTCGGACCAGGATGCACATGAGGGTCACCACTGACCGCCATGGACATCTGGACCCTCCTGACCGTCGCCACCAAGGTACTGATCTATCTCGGCACCGCAGGGATTATTGGCGGCCTGTTCTGCCTGTGGCTGCTTAAACCTCACGGCATAGAGCGGCCAATACAGCGCTATATGCTTGTGGCGGGACTGGCGGGACTGGCAGCTACGGCTGCCAGTTTTCCGGTGCACACAGGTGCTGCTTTTGGGGAGGGTATCGCCGGTGCCCTCGACCCCGACATCGCGAGCATTATCTGGGAAACCAATGTGGGAGACAGCACCCGAGCTCGCCTGCTGGGCTTTATTCTCGCCCTCGCAGGCGTATTCCTGCTCAGGCAAGGGGCCGGCTACCTGCGCTACGCCTTGATCGTGGCCGGCGCGGCCAGCCTGTTGTTTGCCTTTACGCAGACCGGACACTTACACGACGACAGCCGTGGCATCGTGATGCTGGTCATTCACCTATCGGGGATCTCCCTGTGGCTGGGGGCACTCTATCCACTGTGGCGGGTTAGCAACGATCATCAGATCGATCGTCTGCAGGCCAGCATGCAGCGTTTTGGCCAGACGGCCGTGGCCTTTGTTGGCGCGCTAGTAATCTGTGGGGGACTCATGATTCTGCTGCTGGTTCAGCCCCTTTCGGGGCTGGTCAACAGCGCTTACGGCTGGCTGTTGCTGGCCAAGCTTGCCTTGGTATCGCTGTTATTAGCACTCGGCGCCATCAACAAACTCTATATTGTCCCCCGGCTGGCACGGGCGGGATATACGAGGCGGCTTCAGCTATCCATAATTACAGAAATGACCGTAGGTTTGGCAATTATGATGATAACAGCTGTTCTGACCACGGTGGTCGGGCCAGAGTTGTCCAACGAAGGGAACACCTGGTGAAGCTGGTCGGGCGTTTCAAACCTCCCATTTCGTAACGTGATCTAGGTATTCACCAGAGCCTCCCGATCATTAGGAAACTGTTTGGCCGCCCTCAAGCCACGCCGAGCCGCCCCCCTCTAACTTTGCCTATTATCGAAATCCCGCCTACGTTTAATAATTAAACAATCACCAATTACTGCAGTTAGCCCAGCAATCCACGCAACGATTGCCCCGTGCACGCCATGGAGGGGAAATGCCTAAGCTCACGCTCATTCTGTTGACAGCCTTTTTGGGAGCATGCCAGACCGTGAGCTACGATTCACGAGTACTCAGACTTCCCACCACTTCAGATACGACCTCAACCAACACGAATGCGGTCAAGACCTACTCTATAGGCCTATATACTGAAAAAGACTTGGATACCCTAAAAAATAGTCGGTTTTTCAAGGAGGCTCTTGGTGACAGTGATGTTAACGAAATCCGAACGACCTATACGTTTCCAAGTCAGATCATTACTGAGCCGGCATCCATAAAGACGTTGAAACCTCAACATAGAATACTATGGAAAACTGTAAGCTCGGAATCAGTCGATTCGCTTATTAACGAAGTGGAGCTTGCGCATGAAGACAAAAAGGAGGTCAGGTCGCCGTGGGATATTGCTCACAGCGTACTTCTGGCGAACACGAAGAGCTTCAATCAGGAAAACCCAGTATTTATTATTGCTGAACCAGATTTCCATCATGAGAACGCTTTCATAACCGCTTGGCATAAAAGTATCGAGGGTGAAACCACCAACGAGCACGTGCCAAGATCCAATTACGATATTGTTCAAGATCGAAAAAAGATTTGGCCAGGGGGTAGCACGCCTGCATGGCATATGGAAGACGATAAAACTCAGCTATTTTCAGCCCAGAAACGTATTGCAGATATCGTTGATAACATGAACCGCGTTCAAATTGCTCACCTCGATACTGGGTACAACCCTTTTGACCCGCTACTTCCCGCGTATTTTCAGGAAGAGCATTCATCAGACTTCACTGGTCAAAGCGGTTGCACAATTACGGGCAATGGCTCTGGTCAATCCCCCGGTGAACAACCCAGCCACGGGGCACGCACACTGTCCGTTTTAGGTGGCTCTAACCTGAACGAGTATGAACATTCCAACGAGGCCCTGATAATTGGAGGCAACCCCTACGCCGCAATCCGTGAATATCGAATCGGCAAATCTGTCATACACATCAGACCAAAAGAGATGACTGAAGCTATTTGGTGCGCCACTGAAAACGGTGTCGACATCATTTCCATTAGTGCAGGGGGCTTTCCGTCAATTTCTCAACGCAATGTGGTTAACGATGCTTACGACAAAGGCGTCGCTATATTTGCCGCCGCCGGCAATCATTATCGCCTGCCAATTCTCAACATTTCTTCACCAAAGACGGTTGTATTTCCTGCCAGATATTCACGTGTCATGGGCGTTGCCGCTGCCACCCATGATGAAACAAGTTATGCCGACTCGCCCTCGTTCTGGAGCCAGTTCTTACTTTTCAGCTGGGAAGACCACATTGCCCCCTGGGTATTGAGGGGAAATTACGGCCCCAACTCGATAATGGCCGATAATATGATTAGCGCTTACTCTCCAAATATAACAACGTCCTATGCACAGCATCAGGACCGCATTTCTATCAGCCTTCAAGGCGCCGGGACATCCAACGCAACGCCACAGGTAGCTGCGGCTGCCTCACTTTGGTTGCAGCAGGAATACCCGGCAATGAAAAACGATATTTCAGATCAGCCCTGGAGGAAGGCCGAAGCCATCTATCACGCATTATCGAGCTCGGCAGCTACAGAGTTTCCCGACTACGAAACCGAAAAATTCGGGGCAGGAGTCCTCAGGGCACAAGAACTAATGAGAACGTCATACTCCGACATCCGAAGCGAGCTCGCCAAAAGGCCACCGTCATCAATCGGATTTCGTTGGATTGCTGACACCATCACCAGCATCCCGCCAGAACAAGCGATTGATCTTCAGCTAGCCTTCAAACTCGACATGCTAATAACCGAGGCGGCTCAGGTGATATACAACAGAGAGGGGTTTGACAGGTTGATTGATGCCGCCACCAATTGCTTGAATTACGTTAAAAACGTGGAGGATTGTTTAGACAACGAGAGGCGCTTGGAGACCATAGAACTCCTGTTAGGCATGGACAATATCTCCGATCACCTCAGGCAGCATCTGACGATGCTGAAGGAGAACTTATCAGTGTAGCTAGAGTGGAAAAGCATAATGGTTGGTCGAACGCGCTGACAGGCCCGATGTGCTTGTGGCAAATCACCAGAGGCATTCTCCACTTCTTCACGCAAAATCGATTCAAAAATACCCCAATAACCTCCCAAGAGTCAGCGCACTAATCCATACAAACAAAGACAACGCCGCCCCCACTCTCACAGAAAAAGGCATTTTCGCCATCAGAGGCAGATTCTCCACATCCCGGCGCTTCAATACCTTACCCAGTACCAAAGCATTCGATACGCCCAACACCACCAGCGTGATCTTGGCCTGGAACAACGACGAACCCGCGTAGTCCACGGCTGCCGTGGCGAATAAAAGTAGCCCGCAAACGATTGCCAGCACCAGCCCCATCGCCGATGTAATTCGTAGCACAGCAATGAAAACTGACACGGGGTACCTGCGCCAAAGCCCCAGCAAACGCAGATCCAGGGGCACAATACCCCCAACCAGCATTGCAACCCCGAGAATGTGCCCGGCGTTTACCAACGGGTACATGAGCGTGGAATTGCGCAGGGCCGAGACCAACGCCAACTCCTGGGTAAAACTCAACGCTGGTTCAATCATCCCCGGGCTCAGGAAGCACGGCCAGGGTAAAGATTGAAGTCCTGAACGTCGATTACAACGCGCTCGGCCTTCACTAACCGTTCCCCCTCCCGGGCCGAACGGTGACCATGCACGGTAATCTCCCGCCCCTCGCTCAACATTTCCCTGGTCAGTCCAACCCGTTCATTACGCCAAGGCTGACCCACTTCCACCACCCAATCCTCACCATCCGCGCGTATCGTCACCTCGCCATGGGGATTCCCGAGGCGCACCGATTGGATAACACCAGTGATTTCGAATTCCTCATCTGTGGCCCAGGCCCAACCGTGATGCGCCTGAGCTGTCGAGGTGGCCAGAAATACAGCAAACACTGCAGTACTCAGCAGAAAGATGAAACGAAGCTGAGGCATGATTAATCCTCCCGTCGCGATAGTGTCGAAGCAATCACTCAGGTTTTACATCAACCTGTTGAGCAAATACGAGGATGCCCTGTCACCAGACTAGGACAGATTCCCCAGCAAAGCAGCACGGAAGACTCCGGTTCCCCGAATTGGCTCCAAAACATAAGTAACCATAGGTTATTTACATGACGAAAGCGCCAGCGTATATTAAATAACCCTAGTTCACTTAAATGGAGAAGAGCATGTCATACGTGATTATCACCGGCGCCAGCGCCGGAATTGGTGAGTGTTTCGCCCGGGCACTGGCATCTGAAAAACAGAACCTGATTCTCGTCGCCCGCCGGGAAGAACGTCTCAACACTCTGGCCAACGAGTTGAAGCAACAACACGGGATAGACGCTATTGTTCTGAAAGCTGATCTGGCAGACCAGGCAGGCGCCGATGCACTGGCCCAGCAACTGAACGATGGCGGCTGGGCGCTCACCGGCCTGATCAACAACGCCGGGTTTGGCGACCGTGGTGCTTTTACTGACCTGGGGCTTGAACGGCAACTGGCTATGATCCAGGTAAACGTTACCTCCCTTGTCTCACTCACCTGGCAGTTGCTGCCGGCGCTGCGCAAGCAGCCAGGCAGCTTTGTGATTAACGTAGCGTCTCTGGCGGCGTTTCAGGCCGGGCCCAATATGGCCATCTATTACGCCACCAAGGCCTTCGTTCTGTCCTTCTCCGAGGCACTGCATGAGGAGCTAAAGGGCGCAGGCGTTGCCGTCAGTACGCTGTGCCCGGGTGCCACGGAGTCGGAATTTGCCCTGGAAGCCCACATGACCAACACCAAACTGTTCAAAGCCGGCACCATGACGGCTGAAGCGGTAGTCAAAAAGTCCCTTGCCCAGCGCCGAAAAGCCATCGTGATTCCCGGGCTGCGTAACCTGCTGATGGTATGGTCTGGTAAACTCTCGCCCCGGGCCGTAACACGGCGCCTGGCCGGCTGGCTACAAGCCTGAACGCGGCCAACAAGCGAGTGACTTGAGGTGGTTTTGAAGTACAGACTATGCGGTGGTAAACAGCGCGCCCGCTCCGAGTCGGATAAGGCGCTGCGGGAACAACAGATACTCAATGCGGCGGAAGACCTGTTCCTGGAGCATCGGTTCCATGGCGTCACGCTGGCAGACGTGGCCCGGGAAACCGGGGTCACCAAAGCCGCCCTGTACCGTTATTTCCGCAGCAAGGAGCTGCTATTCATTGCGGTGTACCGCCGAGCCATGTCGGACTGGGTGTCAGAAGTGGAAGCCTCCGGCCCGGCAGGTTTCCCAGAGCGGTTTGTTGATCACATTCTGGCTCATCCCGTATTCTGCGGCCTGACCGCAATCCTGCACATTGCCCTGGAAACCGGCCTGAGCGAAGACGAAGCCCGGGAGTTCAAGCTCTTCCTTCTGGCTCAAACCCGCCGCATCAGCACGATTATCGGGGCAGCTACCGGCCAGCAAGAAGCCGCCTGCCTGCGGTACCTGATGCAATGCCAGCAGGCGCTGATCGGCAGTTGGCACATGTGCCACCCACCGGGGCCAGCCCGCAAGGCCATGCAAAAAGAACCGCTGACCGTGTTCCAACTGGAGTTTTCAGACACCCTAAGGCAACACTTGGGCGTTTTGACCAAGGCTTTTATTGCGTAACAAATCGGAGGTTCGGTTGTCAGGTTTATCGTACACCTGACTACCAGGGAGAACCCGACATGAACAGACACATCACACTGATTGCTACCTTCTGGCTCCTGGCCAGCATGGCCTGGGCTGCTGAACCGCCGGTTTACACTGGCCTGTTGAGCAATACTGGTGCCGGTGGGTACGACACCGTGGGCTATTTCACGCAGGGCAAACCGGTCAAAGGCTCGCCCCGTTACACTGCAGAGTACCAGGGTGCGACCTGGCGTTTTGCCAATGCGGAGAATCTTGCACAGTTCAACGCTAACCCTGAAAAATTCGCACCGGCCTACGGCGGCTATTGTGCCTGGGCTGTCAGCCAGGGCTACCTCGCCAAAGGCGATCCACAGCATTGGAGCATAAGGGACGGACGGTTGTTTCTGAACTACAACCAATCGGTACAAACGTCTTGGCTGGCAAACACCGACCACCTCATGCGCGAGGCGGATGCTAACTGGCCAGCCGTTCTGAAATAGGAGAAACGCATTGATGACCAACCAACTGCCCTTTTCCCAAGCCTGCGAAAACAACAAGGGCCCCATACTGGAAAGACTGCGCGAGGTCTTCAATGCTCCGGGCACCGTGCTGGAAATAGGCACCGGCACCGGCCAGCATGCCGTGCATTTCGCAGCAGCCCTGCCCCACATACAGTGGCAGCCAACGGACCACCCCTCGGCCGCACACCTGGCGGTTGCCCGGCTGGAACAGGCTGCCCTGCCAAACATTCTCCCCATGCGAAAGCTGGACGTGGCCAACAGCCCATGGCCCACGCGGGAATTCCGATGGGCGTTCTCCGCCAACACTGCCCACATCATGGCGTGGACAGAAGTGGAACAAATGTTCCAGGGCATCGGTGCAAGCCTGCCTGATGACGGCGCGTTTTGCCTCTATGGGCCGTTCAGGCACCAGGGTGAATTCACCAGTGAAAGCAATCAGGCGTTTGACCAGTCACTCAGATCTCAGGCGCAGCACATGGGCATCCGCGATATCGAGGATTTGTCTGCGCTGGCCAAGGCGGTGGGGTTGGTACTGCGGGAAGATTATGCAATGCCGGCAAACAACGAGATGCTGGTGTTTGTTCCAGTGCATGCGACCGGTAAACAACCGACAGACTGAGGATCAGGGGCTGTATCCGCGAATAGGGAAGCGGCGGTGTCTCGCACCTAGTGGCTTGCCTTACTCACGACTTTCGGTGTTGCCGATTTACCGCGCTTACCAGCAAGAATACGGTCTGCATCCAGCGAAGCGATTGGCACCCGGGTATCCCTCGGCACGTCACCACTCAGTTGCAGCTCAAGGTAGCGCAGCGCGCAGACCCGGAGAAAGGATGTGAAATTGCCAAGGTCATGGCCAGCATCAATGGACTCATGATAAAGCCGGGTGATCATCTGCGGCAGATTCATGCCATCGCGCTCAGCCAGCTCCGACAGCACCTGCCAAAAGGCGTTTTCCATCCGCACACTGGTGACCATGCCGTCAATTCGCAGGGAGTGGGTGCGGCTAACCCAAAGCTCCGAATCGGCGTTGATAAAGAGCTTGCACATAACAGCCTCCCCGAAAATGGTTGATGGCGCTTGACGGTGCTGAGGAGCCAGCGAACTGGCTCCTGCTACGTTACTGATCCAGCAATTTGAAAAACTGCGCAAGCCAGGCCGGATGAGCAGGCCACGCAGGTGCTGTTACCAGATTAGCATCGGTGACCGCCTGATCAACCTCGATAGCGGCGAAGGTACCGCCCGCCAGCTCCACTTCCGGTTGGCAGGCCGGATAAGCCGAACATTTGCGACCCTCCAGAACCCCTGCTGCCGCCAGCAACTGAGCACCGTGGCAGATTGCCGCCACCGGCTTATTGGTTTCGAAGAAATGGCGAACCAGACTCTGCACCTCCTTGTTGAGCCGCAGGTATTCCGGAGCACGGCCGCCGGGCACCACCAGCGCGTCGTAATCTGCCGGATTCAGTCCGTCAAAATCCGCATTCAGGGCAAACCGGTGGCCGGGCTTTTCGGTGTAGGTCTGGTCACCCTCAAAATCGTGAATCGCCGTGGCGACCGTGTCGCCTGCCTTCTTGTCCGGGCAGACAGCATGAACCGCATGGCCAACGGCCTGCAGTGCCTGGAACGGCACCATGGTTTCGTAGTCTTCGGTGAAATCACCGGTAATCATCAGAATCTTCTTCCCGCTCATGGCTGTCTCCTTGTGTTTGTATTGCCAGGTCAGGAAACATTAGCAGCGGTGGAGTCATGGCGGGTATTAAGGGGTTACTACAGGTCTTAAAGAGGCAGTCACAACTCCAGCATCAGATTCCTGCCCCCAAGAAAAAGCACCCAAACCGTTACCGCAGCCCAGTGAATGATCACCGGAACCCAAATAGAGCGGGAAACGACGTAGGCCCAGCCACAAGTAACACCCAAAGCGCACACGATAACCAGAAACCACGGGGCCAGGAAAAGAGAAATAGCCGTCGGATTAAACAACAGCGCATTGAAGGGATGCCACGCGACGAAAACCAGCGTGCTGATTGCCACACTCCAAGCAGCCTTTCCAGGCCCTGAGGACAATACATTTCGCGGTATCAGTACGCCCCTGAAGAAGACTTCTTCAAGCAGAGACGGGAAAACAAACAACAGGATGGGTAGCACCGGAGTGATCGGCGAATCCAGCCAACCGAATTGAAACAAGCCGGCACCGAAACCGACGGAGACCGCGATAACGGCAAACACCGGCACAAGCGCCCAGGCCCTCAACGGAGCCCGAAAAGGAGAAGCCAGAAAGCTCTGGCCCAAGTTGTCACGGAGGTATTCTACTATGTGCTTTGGCGCCATAGGATTACCTGCATGGAGTGGATTCACCGGAATTCACACCAGAGCCTACAAATACCGCCCACCAGCCCCAATCGCAACCACAATCAGCCCAAGATCACCACGATACCCAGCGCCTGCATCATATGGATATGCCAAACCCATAAAGCTCCCCAAATGTGTTTCGACTAACCCTCTACTTCGCGATTAAATCCGAAAACACTCTGGCAAAAGCCCGAAAATCACCAAGGTGTTTACTGCAGATGGCGTAGACAATCTCCCAGTTCACATCGTCATAATTGTGAACCATTACATTCCGGAATCCGACAGACTTCCGCATGCGAGCCGCCAGCTCGGTATCGATGATGCCGGACTGCGCCAGTGCTTCGAACGCCTGCCCCATGGTTTTCGGCGCAGTGGTTTCAGCGTGTTCCGCAAGCCAGTGTGATGCGATATCAACACACATTTGCACCGCACGGGTCAGGTTCAGCGAAATAATATCTTGCGCATCCAAGTCAACCAGCAAAGTATCCAGATCCTCAGGCAGACGTGACTCCACGCGCTGAATGCAGCGCCTGAGGGATTCCAGCTTCTGTGCTACGAGTTGTTCATCCATGCGTTGCGCCGACCTTCGAGTATGCGTTTCTGGTAAGGGACAAAGTCTTCATTCTCCATGATGTTTCGATAAATCAGATCACCCCATTGGTGGCGTGTACCCATCACCTGTATGCCAGTTCTCACAATCTGGTCAAGTAAAGGCTGGCCGGCTGTGCGCAGGTCCACCAAGTCAACGGAGCGATTGAAGGCCAGAGCAATGGCTTCGGTTATGGCAATGTGCTCATCTGCACTCAGTTCTTTGTCAGCCTGAACCGCGACATCAATATCGCTGTCTGGCCGGGCTGTTCCTCGGGCCATGGAGCCAAAGAGAGCGGCAACCCGGATTTGAGGAAACCTGGCCATTAACTCGCGGAGCTTCTCGGTATCGGGATGTTTGACTGCGTTAGGGACCATGATGTTCGCCTGAGTGGTTTACTTTTGAGTGTATCAGAAAGCATTCACACAGGTGGCATGGCTACACCATAGCGGGTCAACCAGCCGACCTACCTCTGCGGGCGCCTATTAGCTTCAAGCTCAGCCCGGATAGTCTGATATATTTCCTGGTTCCGGGATTCCAAAAACGCTGCAAACTCAAAAGCGTTAAAGCCATGATAGTCCTTCCCCGGACTATCA
This sequence comes from Marinobacter sp. LQ44, assembly GCF_001447155.2. Taxonomy (NCBI): domain Bacteria; kingdom Pseudomonadati; phylum Pseudomonadota; class Gammaproteobacteria; order Pseudomonadales; family Marinobacteraceae; genus Marinobacter; species Marinobacter sp. LQ44. The sequence goes on from NZ_CP014754.1 coordinate 1,301,447, forward strand.
ATCGGCAGGCTTGGATCCGCCCCCAACTCCAGAAGGGCGCGGAGATAACCCACATCGGCGTATAGCACGGCCTCATGCACTGGTGCCAGCCCGTTGTGATAGCCGTTCAACGGCTCACCCCTTGCGGCAAAGTGTCGAAGTAACGCATAGCCACGGCGCGTCATGATGGACTCAGCATCGTGCCTATCCAACGAGGCGCCCACGAAATTGACCAAAGGTTGCAAACAGCCACCCATCGCCGTCATCGCTTTACCGCAGCGTTCATAGGGCCAGTCGGAATTGGTGAGAAGCCAGTAGGCCACTGCAGGCCGGATCGCCAGGCTATTAAAGTCCGAGGGGCTCCAGGGCACTTCTTCGGGGTCAAGAAGCGCTATAACTGTCAGCCCCCAGGCATCGGAACCAAAAGCCCAGGTGCGATAGAACATCGGGTATAGCGTCAGGGCAATCACCAGGCACCCGCCACATAGGGTGAGCGCCTTTTTGTGGCCCAGGAAATATTTGATAAGCACTTTGCTCCTCCTTGAGCATTTTTTGTTTTGGGGGTTAGCTCTCTCTGCCAAAGGTATGCTGTGCTACGCACAAGCATTTGGTACGATACCCCCCGCTTGCGTAAGGACTACGCGGCCTGACTGTAAGGGATTATGTATGAAAAGAACTGGCCTAAAATCCAGCATGAATCGGCACCAAAAAGTCCTGTGCGCCATTCTGCTGCCAATGGTCATCCTCTCGGTACCTCAGATCTTCGGCCCTAAAAATTTCTGTCCCGATTTAGAGGTTGCCAAGATTGCGCTGTACCTATCGGCATTTATCACCTTCTTGGTATCGCTCTGGGCAAGGTACCTGCTTCATACAGGAAAGATCACTCCGGATCCCCAATGGCATTCGTTTGGCCTTAGCAAAAAGTGCCTCACCTTCATAGGTTGCCCCTTGTTGCTCTGGATGATGTGCCACTTATCCTTCGGTTACACGATCCCGCGCATCTGGACGATGCTGAGTAGCGAGACCTTAACGGTAGCATACCAAGTCACAAAATACCGTGGCGGTGGTCGCCACTCGTGCAGCTATCAACTTGAGAACGATCAACTGGACCGAATGTATTTCCAAATCTGCGTGCCCAGAGATTTCTGGTATCGATTGCCAGATGGCCCGTTCATCGCAATGTTCAAAGTTGAGCAATCGCCTTTAGGAATGACATTCAAAGGGTCTGGGGTTAACTGGGCGCCCCTCTCCAGTGAGCCGAACCACAAAGGGTAAAAGAAGCTGCGGTGAGTTCTTACACTCACTAATTAAACATTCCTAGATACCAACCTGAAAAGAAAAACAGAAACATAAGAATCGCATATACGGTGAAAGGCAAGATTACCCAGAGTTTCAACGAAAGAGGCAAGGGCTCCTTCTCGTCACCCATTCTGGATTCGATGCGGGGCCCTATTCGCGGAAGGTTCCGAAATGCAAAGAACGCGTATACATGCCCAACCCTCATCCATCGACCTAGAGGTCCATTCCTCCAGATTATACGGACCTCATCCAGTTTCTTACCGGGCGTTGCGATTCGCCGCTCGACTTCCTCGGTTTTACGAAAAAATAGTGTGACCATCAAAAACATCAGAATGACGCCAACTACCAATGACGCAACTATTGTAACTTCCGCCATTGACGTCAACAGCTCCTCACTCATGAATAGCCTCTCTCAAGATTTCACCGGCGCCTTCCCCTAATATTCCACCCCCAACCCCGCCAGCGGCAGCGCCGAGGCCACCAACGATAACTGCACAGGCCACGCCACCGATGCCTGCAGTCGTGACTGCGAAAGCTGTACAGGTAGCAGCTGAGGCTAACCCAACAAGACTTCCTCCAGCCAGAGAGCCCGTGAACTTACCCCCTTCCCGGTAAGCAACGACCTGACACTGTTTATTATCCCCTACGGTGCATGCCTCACTGATCTTTAAAGCTGACATTGACGCGTCTAGCGTTATGCCCAAATAACCCACGTTCCTGGCATATTTTGCCCCCCGAGCCACTCGCTCATAATGCGTTGCATACCCAGGTATACCGCCAACCCCAGCCGTCTTCCAATTATGCACAATGCTCTTAGATGACAATCCCAACGCCCGCTTTAGTTTTGCATCATCATCCAGTGACATCCCCTTGCGGGCCACACTTCCCAGAGCAAAATCCAGCTCTTTGAAAAGCGCTCGCCGCTTCTCGAAAAACTCCGGGTGGTTGAGGTGCCCATGCCTCCGGTAACTGTCCTGATGAAGCCGTTCGATGTTCTTCAAAGTCGACTCAATGCTGCCAATCTGCTTGGAAACCATCACGGCGCCTGCACCCAGACCCGCAGAACCTGTCGAGGTGATGGCCTCCAATAAATCGTAGTATTTGACAAGAAACTGCGCTTCATCCTGCTCCAGTGACCTAACCTGGGCATTCATCTGCGCCGCCACCTCCATCAACTCGATTTCTTTTTGAGTGCATTCCATGCCCTCTGGATCACCCAGCACAATCATCTCACCGGGCATCAGCTGTCCGCCCAGGCCTGGATTCAAACGATCAAAATGATCTGGCTTTGCCGAGGCGTCTCCGTACAAAGCGCTCAATAGCTCCGTCTTGCTTATCGGCGTCTGAACGACATGGTAACCCGGCTCTACCGCAGCCTGAGACTGATTCTTTGTTGGGGATGAGATTGGAGTTGATGCCGCCATACTGGATGCAGCCGGCCCACCTGCCGAAGCGTTGCTCGCGCCTTTACCCGCATCACTGGCACCTCGTGACTCCGGAATAGTGCTACCGGAGTGATTAGACGGAGAGACCGACTGCTGGGCTGACTCTGACGGCGCCGGTGAGATACCCGAAAACGGCGTGGGCGTGAAGGTATCACCAATTACAACGCTACCACTGCCAATCGTGACGCCCCCGCAGGAAATCGCGCTGCCAGTTACCGCCGCAGGAATACCGTTAATGAGCACAGTTGCCGAACCTGCAGCGATGGCTCGCGGGTGGGGAGGGTGTTTGGGTTTGGAGTGCGGGGCGAGAGGATCACCCACGCGGGCAACAGGTTTGCCGTCGATCAGTACATCGGGGGAGCCGGCAATAACCGGGGTGGGTGGAAATCCTTCATGATCTGTACCCAAGTCACCCAGCAACACAACTTTCTTGCTCATTCCTTTGCTCCTTCCTTGAAGAGTCATCCATCGATTTCAGGGGCCGTCACTGGCACCGCACGCCATATGGTAAACAAAGACTCACGAAGACCCAACCCAAAAGTTGGTACAGACAGATACCGTTTGATAGGTGTATAAGTTTGAATCCGTTGGCCTTCCGGCACAAGATTCCCACACTATGCTCAGGGCCGTGGCCTGCACTCAAATGAGAGACCTCATTAACGTGGCAAAACCAAAACGCATCTACCTAGCCGGCCCAGAGGTGTTCTTCCCGGAGGAAGAACACCAGGCCATCGTGGCTGAGAAAAAACGCCTGCTCCGGGACGCCGGATTCGAGGGCGTCGACCCGCTGGACACAGCGCTCGAGTTTTCGGATGAGGAGGTAAAACACGAGCGTGGCCACCGGATATACCAGGCCAACCGCGAACTGATGGACAGCTGCGACGCCATCATTGCCAACCTCACACCGTTTCGCGGTATTAGCGCCGATCCGGGTACTGTGTTCGAGGTGGGTTACATGATCGGCCAGGGCAAGCCCGCGTTCGGGTTTACCCTGGACAGCCGGTTTTATCAGCAACGGGCAGGTGCAACCTGCCAGGACGAACTGGGCCATACCATTGAGGATTTCGAGATGAGCGATAACCTGATGATCGAAGGCGGAATCCGCGAATCCGGTGGCCAGCTGTTTTTGGCGCTGCGGCCAGGCGAACACCCGTTCTACTCAGCGGAGCTGTTCCACCGCTGTGTGCGGGCGATCGACGATGCCTGACCACCCATTATCTTTGCAGCCGCGTGCTCATGCGCTGCCTCGCGGAAGATAACGGGCACTATCGCTCACAAACCTTCCTCAAGGCCTACATCGGTTTTATGACCGCCGATCCTCCCCGCCACCCAGACACCTATGCCGAATCCTACCATCGCGGATTCTTTGCCAACCTTGAGAAAGGCCTTCCGCCAGAAAAATGCGGCATGGTCACCCACGACACCCCCCTCGGTTGGCGGCCTGATAACCATCGCACCGCTGGTATTTTCGGAACGCCTGCGGGGTACGAGCATTCCCTATCTTCAAGCCCTTTGCCGGGAAAACTTGACGCTCACCCACCCGGATGAAGGCCTGATGCAAGTGTGCGACCGCTACGTAACCTTATTGTGCGGCCTGATGGAAGGGCCAGGCGAAGACGGCATAAAAGCACTCCTTGAAGACGCCGCCAAAGGTGCGCGGGGACTGGATGTTGCCGCCCTGTTGAAACGAAATCTGCCAGAAAACCAGGTAGTTGGCCGGATGTACTCGCCCGCATGTTACATCTCAGATTCCTGGCCGCTGGTACTGTACCTCGCCTACAAATACCGTCACGATCCATGGCTTGCACTGCGGGTGAACACCAACCTGGGCGGCGATAACGTGCATCGGGTTATGATTATTGGGGCTCTGCTGGGGCTGACCAGTGATAACGTGGCCAACCAGTGGTTTGATCAGCTGGTGAAACACGAGGACATTGACCAGGAAATTGCCGCGCTGATCGATTCAGCAAATGTTTAGAAAAACTCAACAACGCTCACAGACAGCCAAAACAAAAAGAAAGCACCGGCAAGAAGCAACACTGCACCATGAACCGCCAGGTTCCTCCGGATAGTTGGAGCAGGCTTTGGCGGGAAGCTGAAGTATTCCTCACCAAACAACCCAACGCCGCAGCTCTCACAGTAATTCTTAGAGTAAGAAACCCGCAACGCAGATGGCTCAAACTTTTTTCGGCAGCTGTAACAACTGGGTTTAAACATGTCGGGTTCGGGTACGTTCTTATTGAGAGTGGAAATGCCGCTAATTCACCAGAAAACAGATCTGTCCCGGCTTCCCGGAGCTACCGAATACCGCTCGATTGAAGCCACTGGCTGATCTGCGCCTGATTCATGGCACCGCTCTGACGAGCCACTTCCCGGCCGTTCTGGAACAGGATCATTGTGGGTATGCTGCGAATGCCAAACTGCCCGGCAGGCCCCTGTGACTGTTCGGTGTTCAGCTTGGCAAAGCGCACTTTACCCTGCCAGGTTTTCGCCGCCTGCTCGAACTGTGGCGCCATGGCTTTGCAGGGGCCACACCAACTGGCCCAGAAATCCACCAGTACCGGCACATCGCTGCGCCCGGTGTGTGCCGCAAACGACTGCTCCGTAAGATCCAGCACCTGGTCTGGCCAGAGAGCTTGTTTGCACGCGCCGCAGTTGCCACCGGCCGAAAGCTTCTCGGCCGGTACGCGGTTGGTTTTGTGGCAATGGGGGCATACGAGGTGTCGGATGTCAGTCATGATAGGTCGACCTCTGATTGATTAGATGGTTGAATTAATCGGGTCAAATGGCCGGAAATCAAGTGGCGAGCTATTTGAGATCCGCGCAAAAGCCAAGGAAGGAATAGGTAGAGGCATCTTCTGCTACATGCAGGGTAAGCGAATCATCATCCTGCACGTCTTTGTAAAGAAGGGGCACAAAATACCGAAGAAAGACCTGGAGCTCGCCAACGAGCGATTGAAGGAGGTCAAAAAATCATGAATTTCAAACAGTTTAAGCAAAAGGCACTGGAAAATCCTGAGATACGCCGGGAATACGATTCACTTCAAGACGAATTCAGCCTGATCGATCAGCTGATTACGATGAGAACCAAAGCGGGCCTCACCCAGGAGGACGTTGCGAAGAAACTCGGAACGAACAAAAGCAACATATCCAGACTAGAACGCGGCCGAAGCAATCCGAGTTGGGGAACACTAAGCAAATACGCCGAGGCCTGCGGATTTCGGGTGAAGCTGGAAGCTGTTGAAGATGACAGAGCATCGGCATGATGGGTGAACCAATGCAGGCGCTCGACCGCGTGGTCAAGGTAGTATTGGAACAACCTGCCCATGCCCCACAACAAGGAACAGGATGAGCAAACCTGGCATCATTAAACCCGAAATCCGATACCTCCTGTACTTCGCAGTGTTCTGGGTTGTATTGCTCGCCGCTGTCACGCATTTTTTCGGCAGTTGGGACTCCCAACAAAACAACCCTAACCAGCAACTGGTCAGCCACACTCGCGGCAGCGTCACAGAAATTGAACTGCAGGCCAACCGCCAGGGCCATTATTTGGCAAACGGCACCATCAACAACCAGCGTGTCACCTTCATCCTGGATACCGGTGCCACAACCGTGGCAGTCTCAGAATCCCTCGCCCAAAAAGCAGGCCTTAGAAAGGGCCAATCCGGCCGTGCACATACCGCCGCTGGTGCAGTCAATGTGTGGAGCACGACCATTCAGGAACTCCGCCTGGGCGACATGACATTCTACAATGTACCCGGCACCATCAACCCCGCCATGGACCCAGACATGGTGTTGCTGGGCATGAGCGTGCTTGGGCAGCTTAACTTTTCCCAGCAATCGGGCGTTCTAACCCTGAGTCAGGATAATCGTTGAGAAGGGGTGAGGCCTCCACTCAAGCCGCGCGAGGAGATCCGTTATCCTCCCCGGCCTGCAATGTCCAGGTCATCCCCAAAGCCCGCCCCGCTTTCACAAGCGTTGTGATAGTTACACCAGTATCCTTCTCATCAAGAAGGCGGTTAACCACCGTTCGGCTGGTATGCATTTTCTGGGCAAGCTGAGACTTATTCACACCCGTTTGCCCCATCGCCTGCTGAATCTGCCAGACGATCACCCGCTTCAGCGCCTCAGCCTCTACTTGCTCAAGTGTGCCGTCAGCTTCAAGTAGATCATCGAGAGAGCTGCCAACGTGTTTATGCTGTGTCATTTTCTTGCTCCCATTCAGACAAGATTCTTCTTTCGATCTCTCGCCTTTGCCAACTCTTGATCTGGTGTTTTCTGAGTCTTTTTGATGAAACCATTTAGCAACACCATGTCCCCACAAAACATTGTGAATATGACTCGTGCAATCCGACCGTTCGAGAGGTCACTGCGGACTTCCCACAAGTCTGCATTGGCCTTGCCGGAGCCCCCCCTTACCAAGGGCATACCCAGTGGCCATCCATATTCCACAGTCTTCAGATCAGTTCCGATCACTGAGCGATCCTCCTTATCAAGCTTCAGCAACCACTCTTTGACCGGCTCTCGACCATTGGCTGTTCTGTAAAATACGACGTTAACTGTTTTCCTTGTCATACAACCCCTTCCTTGGCGCAACCCAAGCGTACCTAAATAGGTTCACTTATGCCAGCCTTCCACCCCTGAAGGTTTGTCAGGTAGTACTCAAAATCACGACTGAACTATCAGGGAAACTGCGAAAATAAATCTGTCCCGGCTTCCACACCTCATTTCCGCTACTATCAAAGTAAGCCAGTGCTAGAGACACAGCTGCTATGGGACTGTCGATAGAAAAATCGGAATTTACAGAGGAAGAATTTGACCGGTTTGCGGCCAAGGTGCGAACGGACCTCACCGCACTCACCCGCCTCCTGGACCGGCCCGGCTTTGGTGAGGGAGAATCTTCCATTGGCGCCGAGGTCGAGTTCTACATCGTAAACCCGGACCTGCGTGTTCAACCGATCAACACAGAAATAGCCGCCAGGGTTCAGGATCCATATCGGTGGCAATGACGTCACCAACCTGGAAGCAGACGACGTCACCATGGAAGGGGCCACCAACTCTGGGACGAAACCCGTATCGCCCTGTTCAAACAATCCGTCGACAGCCGCTCGCCCAACCACAGAACCTGGAAACACCCGCCAAGGGTTTATTACGGCAACGGCTGGGCACGCAGCGCCTGGGAGCTGTTTGCAGCCTCGGCATCCTTGTATCCCACCATCCTGCCATTGATGTCCGAAGAAGATCCGATGGCGGTTATCGCTACGCCAAGTGCCCGGCGGGCGTGACCATCACCAACGACGCGGCCCATCAAGCGCTGGCATCGCTCTTTACCGACCGGCTGATCATGACGGACCTTCGCCTGGGGGCACTGATGGAATATTCCGAGCAGGAGGTCCCCACCGTGACCATCGAGTGTGGCGGGGCTCAGGATGATCTCGCGCACCAACTGGCGTACGAAGGGCTTGTTCGGTATGCCTCACAGCCAGACGTGCTATCGCTGGAGAAAGCGGACTGGAACGTTGCTGACAGCTTCAAATCAAGGATGGGCGAATCTACCCCGCCCAGGCCATCAAGACCTGCATGATCACCACCAACCCGGTGGTTGCGAAGAGCGATTGCTTGTTCTATGCCGTCAAAGCCACGGGCGAACCCATTTTTTAGACCATAGCGAACCGCTTTTCATCGTAACTTAACCACCAGAGTCACCTTATCTCCTAGACAGGAAATTCACAGATTGGCAGATTATGCCAATGCATTTCCGACAGGATCACTCCAATGGCAACGAGAAACATCGTACTCACTAACCATCAATCCCAGGTAGTCGATCACCTGGTTGCCTCGGGCCGTTATCAAAATGCGAGCGAGGTACTTCGAGCCGGCCTGAGAATGGTTGAGGAAGCCGAGTCCCGCTACGCCACGAAAATGAATGAGCTAAGAGCCGCCATCGATGCGGGCCAGACAGACCTGGAGGCTGGCAGAACCAGAACATTCACTGCTGACCAGTTCGCTACTTACCTTTCAGAGCGTGCGGAGCACGCCATCAGGGAGAAACGGGATACCTGATTAGGTCTGACATTCGGTCCGGAATCGCTACCTATCCGCTTGCAAGGGAAGGCAAAGCTTCACCCCATCAGTTTTATCTTAAGATGGAAAAGGATGCACACAATCAGTCCATTATCATTCTTCGGGTCTTGCACCAAAGGATGGATCCTGAGGCGCACCTATGACTTCCAAACTATCTGATTACTGGTTGCCAGCAGATAGAATAAATCTGTCCCGATCTTATCTCGAAAATAAATCTGTCCCGGTTTTCCAGAGGCCACTCTCTGCCGGATGTCGCGATGCCTATTAGCGCAACACAAAAACCAGCAGGGCCAGGACCAAGGTGATATTCAGCCCCCAGATGACCAAAGAAAGCCGCCGCCGCTGAGTCAACCGCTGGACTGGATTAGTCATAGCTGAAACGCTCCGAGAGAATCCGGTGAGCGGGTGTGCCCCGCTGGATCAGGTGATCTTCAACAACATCCATCATCACAGCCGGCCCGGGCGACGGACGTCACACGCCAGGGACGCGACTTCTGCAGCCAGGGAACCACCAGGTAAACCATCAGCAACGACCCAACCGCCACGCCGGTCATGGCCAGCCAAACCCACGTCATCACCGGCTGCGATCCGTAACGCCCGGCAGACACGGTATGGAGCCACAGAAGCACCGCGATCAGAAGCGCGCCGAGCCCGTGCAACAGGCGCCATGTCTCGTATCGGTATCCCAGCTGAGTGCGCCCGATGGCCATAACAACAAGGCCTGCAAGCAGCAACCAGGCGCCAATGCCGGTCGCCAGATCGGCAAAATCTGTCGTGAGCGTCAATTGCCGCGTGGGATTGCGTATTCCAGACCAAGGTTGCCACTGATTCCAGACGAAGCCTGCCACCCATTCCACGCGAAAGCTGCCACTGATTCCACGGCAAAGCTGCCACCCTGGCAGGCTGCCTGATTTCCCCATCAAAACGTCCGGCGCGGGATAACTAACGGTACTCTGCTCCTTTTCATCCGGAGAGGGCCAGATGCCAGCGAAGAGGTTATCCATGCGTAAAATCAAAGAAGTCCTTCGCCTCAAGTGGGAGCGAGGGCTGAGCAATCGTCAGGTTGCGGCGGCCTGCGGCGTCAGCCGCCCGACCGTGAGCGAATACCTGCGCCGCACAGCTGAGGCCGGTTTGAGCTGGCCGTTGCCAGCGGACTTGGACGAGGCCCAACTGGAGCAACGGCTGTTCCCGCCACCACCGGATCTGCCGGCACAGGCCCGAGGCATTCCGGACTGGCAGCGGATCCACGATGAGCTCCGGGGCAAGAACGTCACACTGTTCCTGCTCTGGCAGGAATATCGGCAAGCCAACCCCGATGGCTATCAGTACAGCTGGTTCTGCGAGCACTACCGGGCCTGGCGGGGCAAGCTGGATCTGGTGATGCGCCAGGACCATCGGGCCGGTGAGAAGCTGTTCGTGGACTATGCGGGCCAGACCGTGCCCATTATTGATCGCACCACTGGAGAAATCCACGAGGCGCAAGTCTTTGTGGCCGTTATGGGCGCGTCCAACTACACCTATGCCGAGGCCACCTGGAGCCAGTCGCTGCCAGACTGGATCGGCTCCCATATCCGGGCCTTCGAGTTCCTGGGCGGCGTGCCGGAACTGGTGGTTCCGGATTATGTGCCGGGACACATAATCCGGATTATGTTCCCTATCCCATTATGTTCCGTTCACTTTGGAAGACCTTGAATCCATAGGGAGGATCCCGTGTAAAAGGACACATAACGACAGATGCCGTTTGGGCGCATGATTTCCTTTCCTACATCCAGAAAGGAGATTGTCATGTTAGAACATTACTTCGTTAAGCCCGATACCATCGATGCGATCCGCGCTTCCTGGATCGCGGAACCGATTGAGCAGTACGTTGCGTGGTTAGCCGGGCACGGATACAGGCCCAGGGTAATCTTGCGGCGAGTCCCACTCCTGAGGCAGTTTGGCGAGTTTGCTCGCGATCATGGTGCCACGCAGTGGAGCGAGCTTCCGACTCATGTCGAGCCTTATGTAAAGCACTGGGTAAAGGTTCACGCCAAGAACGCATACCAGGCAAAGCGATGGGTGGCTAATGATGCTCGTACACCGATCGAGCAATTGCTGTCCCTGATGTTGCCCGATTTCCGCGGAACAGGTCGGAGACGGACCAGTCAAGATCCCTTCCTGGTTCAGGCACCGGGGTTCTTTGTTTATCTGCGTGAAGAACGGGGCCTGCGCGAGCTGTCTCTCCGGCACTATGGCCATTATCTGCATAACCTGGAAGCCTACCTGGCGCGAATCAACCTGCTGCATTTGTCCGAGCTCACTCCAGCCATACTCAGTGCATTTGTGGTGGAGAGCGGTCGCCGATTGAGCCCGCATTCTATGACGGGGCTGTGCAGCTCCTTGCGAGTCTTCCTGCGCTACCTGTACCGCGAGCAGCTGATCAATCGCGATCTCGGCGCTACCGTAGAGTCCCCGCGTCGGTATCAGCTGGCCGATCTCCCGCGTTCGATCTCCTGGGACGACGTCCGGCGCATGCTAGATGTTGTTGATCGGCGCAGTGCTCTGGGCAAGCGCGACTATGCCATTCTACTTTTGCTCGTCACGTATGGACTGCGCGGCCATGAGGTGGCCGGATTGACACTGGAGAATATTGACTGGAAGAGAGAACGCCTGTTGGTGCCGCAGCGCAAGGCGGGACACACCACTGCGTACCCTCTCTCTTCAGTGGTAGGCGAAGCTATTCTCGACTACTTAAAAAATGCACGCCCACACGTCGAGGAGCGAAGGCTGTTTTTCCGGGTTCTGGCGCCCGTCCGACCTGTGACGGCGGTTACTGTGTCCAGCCGCGCGACGCACTACCTGCGCAAAGCGGGTATTAATGTCCGTCGCCCAGGTTCGCACACCTTGCGCCACACTTGCGTACAGCGATTGGTCGATGCCGAGTTCAACTTCAAGGTCATCGGCGATTACGTTGGTCATGCATCGCCAAGTTCCACCCGCATCTATACCAAGGTGGACGTGGAAACCCTGCGCATGGTGGCGCTGGGCCACGAGGAGGTGCTGCCATGACCGCCTCCTTCCACAGCGTACTGGGCAAGGATTTTTCGGCTTACTTGAGTTACAAGCGCGCGCTGGGCCGAAAATTTGATACTGAAGAGCTCGCCTTGCAATTATTCGATCGCTTTTTGGTCGAGGAACGGGTGAGTGATGCGGCGTTAGTGCAACCGGCGTTGATTGAGGCCTTTCTCGCTTCGCGGCCACGCACTCGCCCACGCAGCTATAACCACCTCTTGGGGGTGCTCCGCTGCTTTTTTGCCTGGCAGGTGGCCCAGGAGCGGCTAGCGCATTCTCCGGTTCGTGCTCACCCTCAGCCGGTGACTTCCCAGCTTAAACCCTTCCTGTTCGAACCGGCTCAGGTGGAAGACATCCTGACGTTGGCGTCACAGCTTCCGGACAATTCCCGGGCACCCTGTCGTGGCATGGTCTACCGAACAATCTTCTCGCTGATGTACGGTTTGGGCCTGCGTGTCGGCGAGATTGTGCATCTTCGGTATCGCGACGTCGATTGCCAGCGCAGCCTTCTGGTGATCGACAAGAGCAAGTTTGGCAAGACGCGTTTGGTCCCCTTTGGCCCGCGCATGGCGCAACAGATCGCTGTCTATCTACAGTTTGGCGTTGATCGGTATGGGCCATGGCAGCCGGATGATCCGGTATTTTCTTTCAGCTTTTTCCCAGAGCGCAAGCCAATGCGTATTGAGACGGTCAGTCAGACATTTCACCACTTGATACTGAAGATGGATCCGTACGTGCCACCTGGCGTACGCCAACCTCATCTGCACTGCCTGCGCCATTCCTTCGCGGTCGCAACTCTGCTCCGCTGGTATCGCACCGGCGTGGATCCCAATCAACGGCTCTTTCATCTATCAACCTTCATGGGCCATGCCGACCCGGCATCGACTGCCTGGTATCTGACCATCACCGAAGCACTGCTCCGGGAGGCGAGCCAACGGTTCGAGCGATTCGCCGATCCCCGCAGAGAGGAGGAGCTATCATGACGGATCAATTGGGGCGTCTCGTCTTTGCCTTCGTAGAGGATCACCTTAAATGCCAACGGGGGCTGCGCCCGGCCAGTATCCGAAGTTATAAGGAGAGCCTGCGCCTGTTCTTGCAATTCGCTGCAAAGGATAAGCATTGCCGGATCACCCGCTTGGAACTGGCTGATCTCACTGGCGAGCGAGTGCGCCATTTTTTGCAACACCTTGAACAGGAACGTGGTAATGGGGTTAGAACCCGAAACCAGCGCCTGGCGGCGCTGCATACCTTCTTCGAGTATCTTGCCGGCCGTGAGCCCTGCGTGCTCGGGGAAGCACAGCAAATTGCTTCCATTCCCGTCAAACGCTGGCAACCGGGCGAGACTCTGTATCTCGAACGCGACGAGATTAATGCTCTGTTCGCTGCCTTGCCCACCGACCACCCTCAGGCTCTGCGCGACCAAGCCTTGCTTCGCTTCCTTTATAACACCGGAGCACGCGTACAGGAGGTAGCGGATCTGCGCGCAACGCACCTGGAACTCGGTTCTGAGCCCCGAGTACGGCTGCATGGTAAAGGTGACAAATGGCGTACCTGTCCTTTGTGGACGCGAACGGCGGGTCTGATGCAGGACTTACTGGAGCAAAATCGGCAACGACGCCACTCCAATGACGCTGTCTTCCTAGCCCGCAACAGTGCGCCGCTGACCAGATTTGGTATCTACAAGATCGTGCGGCGTCATACCGTCAAGGTGGTGAAGAAAAGCGCAGATGGCACAGTGCGGCACATCTCACCCCATGTCTTACGCCACACGACGGCCGTGCATTTGCTTGAAGCAGGTGTCGAGGTCAACGTCATCCGCGCCTGGCTTGGACACGTCAGTTTGGAGACCACCAACCGATACGCCGAGATCACCCTCCGAATGAAAGTGGACGCGCTCCGCACCTGTGAGCCTATTTGGGATTCTCCGGCGGAGTCCCACCGAAAGCCAGTATGGCGATCCAATTCCGAGCTGCTGCAATGGCTGGAATCCCTGTGATCGTTATGTGCCCCAGTGCAAGGGGGCCTCCCTATGGTTTCAAGGTCTTCCAAAGTGAACGAAACATAATGGGATAGGGAACATAATCCGGATTATGTGCCGGGACACATAATCCGGCACCACCAGTTCCGGCACGCCGCCCAGGAACTCGAAGGCCCGGATATGGGAGCCGATCCAGTCTGGCAGCGACTGGCTCCAGGTGGCCTCGGCATAGGTGTAGTTGGACGCGCCCATAACGGCCACAAAGACTTGCGCCTCGTGGATTTCTCCAGTGGTGCGATCAATAATGGGCACGGTCTGGCCCGCATAGTCCACGAACAGCTTCTCACCGGCCCGATGGTCCTGGCGCATCACCAGATCCAGCTTGCCCCGCCAGGCCCGGTAGTGCTCGCAGAACCAGCTGTACTGATAGCCATCGGGGTTGGCTTGCCGATATTCCTGCCAGAGCAGGAACAGTGTGACGTTCTTGCCCCGGAGCTCATCGTGGATCCGCTGCCAGTCCGGAATGCCTCGGGCCTGTGCCGGCAGATCCGGTGGTGGCGGGAACAGCCGTTGCTCCAGTTGGGCCTCGTCCAAGTCCGCTGGCAACGGCCAGCTCAAACCGGCCTCAGCTGTGCGGCGCAGGTATTCGCTCACGGTCGGGCGGCTGACGCCGCAGGCCGCCGCAACCTGACGATTGCTCAGCCCTCGCTCCCACTTGAGGCGAAGGACTTCTTTGATTTTACGCATGGATAACCTCTTCGCTGGCATCTGGCCCTCTCCGGATGAAAAGGAGCAGAGTACCGTTAGTTATCCCGCGCCGGACGTTTTGATGGGGAAATCAGGCAGCCTGCCAGGGTGGCAGCTTTGCCGTGGAATCAGTGGCAGCTTTCGCGTGGAATGGGTGGCAGGCTTCGTCTGGAATCAGTGGCAACCTTGGTCTGGAATACGCATATAGCTGCAACGTCAACGCTTTCGCGCTGATAACCAGCGATTCAGACTTCACTCACCTCGTCATGCGTATTCTTGAAGCTGGCCTACCGGTCTTTGGCTTTGGCGAGCGCAAAACACCCATGCCTTTCGTGAACGCCTGCTCCCAGTTCATCTATACGGAAAACCTGCGAGAAGATACCGAAGAGCAAAGCGACGATGATAGCGGCGACGCCGCGAAACCAACCGCCACCGCATAGCGAATGCGCAACGAACTCAGGGGAGACACACTTCTGGTACGAACGCTGCGATCAGCGGTGGAACAGACGATAGATCGCTACGGTAGGGCTCACCTGGGAAAAGTTGAGCAATATATTTCCAACAACAGCTCCTTCAACCCGGAGAAATTGCCCACTCCAGGTTTTTCTCACCGATAGGGAGATTCACCACAACATCTAGTGTGTTGAGGAATCACACACAACCCTCTGATCAAGAGTCAGTTTTAGCTATTCAACTGTTTTATAATTGATTTCTACTTAAATGCATGAGCGACCTATAGCTCTATCCTTGTTCACAGATCACTATATCCTGTTATACTGCGATAAATGATCAATTAATCACCAGAAAGGAAGAATAGAGAGGATCCAGCGGCATCGGGTATCGCGAAGACTTATCCTCTCTGAAAGATCGCCTTCACTTGAATACTTGGCGTCAACGAGATTTCAGAAGCTGAGGAACACCGAATGTCTAAAGCCCGCTCAGTAATGCTTGCTATGAGCCGCGAAGCTTATCGAAACCCTTACGCTCACATTGAAGAGCTGGAGCGCGACTATTTGGCGGAAGAGGAAAAGCTTCACCTATCGAAGCCGGCTTATCATGCAGCCCCTGGTCCAGAAGTCTTCCACAACCCTTACATCTTTGTTGATAACGAAGAATCGGAAGTGGAATCTGTTCCCAAAACCCAGTCTGAAGGTGTAAATGAGCCGCTGGTATTCACCGCCCCAACCTATGAGACTGCCAAGAAACCAACCTATTCCGACAAAGATATTCAGGAAATCGTAGCATCTTTGCATCGCCACATTTGGGTAAACCGCGCGGCCATTTGGGGCAGCAAGGTACCAAAAGATCCCGTTGAAATGCTCGAACCGAAGGTCGTAGCCAACCTTCTCGGGTTCAGCTATCGCGACGAGTCAGGCATTGGAGTTCACCAGACCAGTGATGGCGATGCGGATGTTGCCGGCCTTATAGATGATGGTGCCAAGACGATCTATATTTCCCCGCAGTTCAAGCCCAACGTTAGGCGTTTTACAGCGGCACACGAGATCGGTCACGCCGCCCTGCATGACCTGCATGGTGCAATGCATCGTGACCGCCCGGACGAGCACCAACGCCCCAAACGAGATTCGAAAGAAAGAGAGGCCGATAGATTCGCGACGTATTTCTTGATGCCGGAGAACCTTGTCGTTGCGCGTTTTCTTGAAACCTTCTACGCTCGCCCGTTTGAAATCACCTCCGAGACAGCATTTGCTCTGGGGTTCAAGAATGCAAACGAACTCGCAAGGAAATATAGGACTCGCCGGGAACTTGCCCGGCTGCTTGCCTCAACTGAACGCTATAACTTTGAACACTTTAAATCTTTGGCCAATCAGTTCAATGTTTCAGCAGAGGCTATGGCTATCAGGATTGAGGAGCTTGACCTAGTGTGATTAGGGGATCTGAGAATCACCGTTCCGCCTATTTCTCATTTCGGAAAACCGAGCCCGAAAAATAGATCTGTCCCGGCTTTCCAACTGGCGGACGAAGGGCTTGTTCGGTATGCCTCACAATCTGACGTGCTATCGCTGGAGAAAGCGGAATGGAACGTTGCGGTACTGCGCAACCCTATTTGAGTGAAGTTGGCGCCCGATGCGACGATCGAGTACCGTTTAACGCCCAGTGGGCACGCGGACCTCACCTTTCCGCCCGACATCGAACACCGCAATTTCGGGATTGTGTCGCCGGATGAGCCCCTTGGATGGGTTGGGCAAAAAGGCCTGAACGTGCTCACGGCAATCAGCCACAACCGGACCGAGAACATGGAACAAGTGCTGAAAATCAGGGATGGGCAAATCTACCCTGCCCAGGCCCTCAAAACCTTCATGATTACCACCAACCCGGTGATTGCGAAAAGCGATTGCCTATTCTATGCCGTGAAAGCAACGGGCGATCCTACGTTTTAGACCACAGTGAGCCGCTTTTAATCGTAGATGGCCCGTTCTCTCGCATCCCGTTTTCGATCAGGGTCTTCCTGGCTTGGCGTGGCTGAAATGGCATCGAGGTAGTCGGCGGGAACGCCGGTTTCTTTCGCACCAACGATAACGTGATTCAAATACCAGGAGTGAGGCAGCAAAGATGGATCCGTTGACGTTGCACAGTAGGTGAAAGCGTCAACGGAATTCTCGAGAGCATCCGTAACCGTGACCCGCTTTTCCTCGTAACCGAAACCCAACCCCTCAGCCCTGTCCAGCGGGCCTTTTTCGCTGCGCGGTATCTCAAACAGTGCGCCAATGACGACGTCCCCCGGATTTCCGGTAAACAGTGCGTCGCATTTGGCGGATTGGTCTTTCTTGCTCCACTTATGAAACCGAAGGGCATGCTCAACGAGTGTGAACCTACCGATTCGCTCCGCGCTTGGAACCCTCGCTCTTAATCTGAGGAGTGACATGTTCGAGCCGTAAGCGAAATACTTCATGCTGCCTCTGTGTCTGAACTATTCAATCAGGAACCTGCAGCCATGATCTTAGCAAAACCGGGACGGGTCTATTTTTCCAGTTTCATCCGTGAATTTGTTACCGCCTCTTAAACCCGGGCCACTGACACGCCGGGCGCCACGCTCAATGACTCGCGCTTCGGCTATTTGGACATGTCCTTTCACAGCGACGTGCTCCGCCCTCCCGACTACTTCGAGGTTCTGATAAGCCCTGACCTATGCAGTCTAAATGTCCGATCCCAGTCGCTGGTCGGGCTTTATGATCTGGGATTTAAGCGGCGGCGCGTGGGGCGTCTCAGGCACAATCTGGTTGAGCACGGTGTTGCCACTGGCAACACCGTGCTCTAAAAAGCGCCAACTAAGGGAAGGCGAAGCCGGCGAAGATTTGTTTCTCCGATCCTGGTTTGCGGTTATGACTGCGTAGAGCAATATGCTGGGGAAAACCGGGCACAATCACCATGGCCTGCCTTGGCATAAACACCTCCTTGCCTTTAAACGAAAGATTTCACGCTGTGGGCAGCGTAGTCGATGTTAACCGAAGTACAGGGAGAGTTGGTAATGGCTCAGGTTAAAACTGGAGCATCAGAGGATACTGCTAAAACAAATCCGTCCCGCATTTCTACTTTTCAGGACTCGAAGTTTGCTTCTTTCAGGGCCTCGCAAACGCCATCAATCCCTGGAAACATCGATCCTGCTGTTATCCCCATATACCGAAGATCATCCATTGCAGTATCTCTTTCTGAGTACGGAATGTCGACAGCATAGATATACTTTCTTTTATTCTCCTCTTCACGGGACAGTACGTGACCTTCAATATCGGCCACATTCGTAACGGTAGTAATGGCTTGCTGTGGAGACTGCCTAGGATTATTTACAGACAAAAACTCCATAACAGAAAGGTGTGGATTTGGACATATCAGCTGAGGCAACTGATTGAAGTCATTAACCCAAGCCTCTTTATCAAAGAGAAATATCCTTACGTGCTCTTTTTCCTTGGAGTTCTTTTTTACATCTCGAAACGCAAAGAATGCAGCTACATATGGCGAATAAGACCAGTCCAGCAATGGCGTAGGGTATCCATGGTGCTGAAGGAGATTCAGAAAGGCACCATTTTGTTCCGGCACAGATATATCAAAAAAATGGCTAGTTAACCCGCTGACTCGACGGTGCAAAGTAACAACATCATCATTAATAAACTTATTTATTAAATACCTATTCCTTCTATGAAACGAGGTCCTAAGTGGCCACGGCTTTGACTGACCACGAAATAGAAATTGTGATCCAGAAAAGCCAGAAAGGTACTGTTTAAAGCCATCCCAGTTTAACACCCTCTCGGAAACTCTAGAGCAGTCTGGTGCGCGAAAATTAGTGGCTTTTCCGCTAAACTTCGCCCCACCATCTACTGATTCTATGATTACATTATCGCCCGAAAATTTAACATCGACGTCGAGATTATCGTTATGGTATACCGATTCCGGGTATAAGTGTTTTATCAAGCCCCAACTAGTTTGCCTTCCACTTCTTGGGTCAATGGCATTCACCGACGCCGTCACACGGTGACCGGCCCCCTTATGCCGAGTAATTGCGTAGCCGACTGATGCGGGTATTTCATGACTGTCAGGAGAGACATAAACTTCAATTTCGAAATGATCTCCAACCTCGTCGATATTAACCATCATTTTTCCATCTACGTTCTCACCTCGATACGATCCCGTCCACTGCCCACGCATAAAGAAATTCCGCTCCGATAATATGTAAAATATACGAGAAATTATTTCTGACTGACACTTAATCAGGGATATATACTACTCTCCCGCCCGGAAACGCAAGGAATCGTAAAAATAAGTATCTCTCTATCTATTCCAGTTTATTTCATAAGAGCTTACCTGCCCCAGTTTCTTCTTTAGAGCGAATGTATGAAGTAGCCAGTAAACTACCCACGCCCCCACCACTCAAAGAACGCAAACATACATAACTTCATGCGACCGAAGGATTCTTCAACCCACGAAAGTGACTCCATGAATTGCACAAAGTCATGGTGATTCAGATAGATGTACAAGCCTGCTGGCAGAATTACCAGGGTAATGCTTACAGCGAAATCCACAGCGCGCCCCAATCTTCTTTGGGATTTATATCGCCCATCTACAACTTGATAGTCTTCTTCAAAGCTTGATGCAAACACTTTGTATTCTTCTTTCAGGCTGTTTTTCTGGCTGTCGATCTCGCTTTTTACAGTTTTTAAACTTGAAAAGTAATTCCTTAGCACAAAACTCAGAAGAAACGCAAAACTTAGAGCAGCAGCAACAATTGAGAGATTCTTTATTGAACCTGAAGAACCAGCCTCCATTTGCCCAGCAGCGAGTAGCCCCGCTATGGGTAACGTCAGTAATTGGGTTTGTATATCACTGAAAACCGAATTAATACGAACAAGGTGCTGTGCAATCTCAGCTTTATTCTTTTTCCTAATCCTCTCAAAGGAAAACTCAGATACATATAAATCGTAATTCTGATGAATCCTAGTTACCAAACGATCAAAGTTAGCTAAAAAGTAAGAAAAACGTTCGGCCGCATCAACATCTCTCAGTGCATCAGAAATTACTTTTTTAAAAACTGTGCTTTTTTGCTTTCTATGAGCCTTATCTGAGAACAACTCAACGAAGTCCTGATACTTTTCCCATTCTCGAAAATCTTGAGATCCATAAACGATAGGTATTTCAATCTTTTCCGAAGAAAGAAAAATTAATGTTTTTTCGCCAGAAGATTTATCTTCATGATCAGCAATGGAATCTATAATGCTTATAAGAGAAACAACCTTCACGTACGTCTTTAACAAATAGCCTTCTGGCTCATCATGAAGACCATAAAAATCAAAAGGCTTGAAAAGCAAAACTCTTTCTGGCGACTTACTTCTATAGGTGTTGTGGCTCATCAAGTCATCGATAGACCTAGCTACAAAAATTTCGCTCTTTTGATCCGATAAAAATGACAGATTTTTTTCCTGACCTACATTCAGCCGAAGAGCTCCGAGGAGCATACCGAAATCATTCAAGGAATCGAACAATCCTTTATTCTCTTCAGTTATTTTCGAACTAAACTTATATTCAAGCCCTTCCCATTCTCCATCAGGAAACTCAGAGAATAAACGCTTAATTAACCGAAACTTATCATCAGCTTCAGCCACGTCACTTCATCCCTCTCAATTCTTCAAGGAAATCAGCAGGCAACTCTTTTACGATCAGGCAGTCATTATCATCTAGATCAACTAGAGTCCCGAAGGAATCAACACTAAACTGAACGTGTACATCACCCTTCTTCATTTTTAACGTTCTCAGTTTTTTAAATACCGACTTCACCGGGTCAAAATGATTGCTGATTGGATATTCTTCAGAGTGTGCGTTCAAAAATTCAATGAATTTCTCGGGTTCTTCCTCATTGATTCTCTGAGATAGCATTACGAGGTCAACCTGCTCTTCAGCAGATAGCTTCTCTTGACAATAGTTCAATACGACCCCACGAAGATTTTTCTGCTCTTCGGGTGACATTTCGTTCTCTTCTGCAAATACCCGAACGGCCTCTACAAGGTATTCGTTCATTGCCTTGGCGCTTGCTAACTCTTCACAGCCAATAAAATTCTGGAAGTATTCAGAATGTTCAGAAGAGCTTGATCGACTTTTTGCAAAAGACAGATACTTTTCTTCGCCTTCCTTCCACCGACTGATATCGACCTTGGCCATCTCGTGTAGCCGGTCCAGATCCAAATGCATGGCATCAGTCAAGTTAAGTTTGTCATCGAAGGCAAGTCCCGGACGATCTTTGATCGAAGCAACAATTAAACTATGACTTCCATCTTCATCAACATACTCAGCGAAAAGCACATAGCCACCGGTGGCGAGCCTTACATCCTTGATTTTCGCTTCCAGAATAGACATCGCCAATTTAGAAAAGGTTAAAAAGTCGAGGTCATCAGTCTCATCAAGATATTGAGATAGGCGTCTACTAAAAGGGAAGTTGTCTTGGTCATCGATGAATTCGCCATACCCTCTACCCGTTTTGTTGCTGTATAGCTTCCGCAACGACCCCACTAGCTCAAGGAGGTCATCATTAATATCGAGAAGCCCATCATCGGGCCTTTCCACCACTTCTACTGGTCCCTGCCTCTCCTTCTTCAAAAGGTGTACCACCGCGTTTTTGATATTCACATCGAATCCTTTACTCTATTATTAGAATCCTAAGTCTTTTGAAGCATAGGGCCCTTGAGACGCATGATCAAGATGCAGATCAGTCATTTCCTGTGGTTGCTCAACACACCTTCAGCCGTTCCGGCCCTCCGTGCATGTAGAATTTACGTTGCACCCTGAGCGGCTCTTGGTGGCGCACATAGATCATTCAGATTGGGACATTGTCGCCATCCCCAGAAGCCAGAGCCCAGAAAAATATACGCCTTATTCTTATTACAGCTAGAATCATGGGTGGGTTCGATGGGCTATAAACCGTCACACAGTCAGATGCTTCTTGATCAGTTCATCAGTCAACCCCACAATCTCATCCTCAGCAACCCGCCTCCCCCGATCCAAAATCGCAAACCGATCCGCATACTTCCGCGCAAACGGCAACTTCTGCTCAACCAGCAGAACAGTGAGTCCATCCTCTTCGATAAGCCGGCGGATCACTTCTCCGATTTGAGCGACGATGTTCGGCTGAATCCCCTCCCCCGGCTCATCCAGAATCAGCAGCCTGGGCTCGATCACCAGCGCCCGCCCTATGGCCAGTTGCTGTTGCTGCCCGCCAGACAGGTCACCGCCTCTGCGGCGTTTCATTTCCTTCAGCACCGGAAACAGCTCATACACCCGCTCCGGAATTTTCTTGCTGCCGTCTTTACGCACTGCCAAACCGGTGCGCAGGTTTTCTTCCACGGTCAGCAGCGGGAATATCTGCCTGCCCTGGGGCACGTAGCCGATGCCGAGGCGTGATCGGTCTTCGATTTTCTTTTTGGTGAGTTCCACATCCTGGGCGAATTCGATGCTGCCGCTTTTGGTGGTTTCCTCGCCCATGATGCATTTCATCAGGGTGGTTTTGCCCACGCCGTTGCGGCCCATTACGCAGGTGCACTGGCCCTGGGGGATGTCCAGGTCCAGGTCCCAGAGGGTGTGGCTTTCACCGTAGTATTGGTTCAGCTTCTGGATCTTGAGCATTACGCCTCCTCCCCCAGGTATACCTTGATCACTTCCGGGTCGTTGGAGACCTGGTCCATGGTGCCTTCGGCCAGCACGCTGCCCTGGTGCAGTACGGTCACCTGACGGGCGATGGAACGCACGAAGCCCATGTCGTGCTCTACCACCACAACGGACTGTTTTCCGGCCAGGCTGGTGAGCAATTCGGCGGTGCGTTCCATTTCCTGTTCAGTCATGCCGGCGACGGGTTCGTCCACCAGCAGCAGCCGGGGTTTCTGCATCAGCAGCATGCCGATTTCCAGCCACTGTTTCTGGCCGTGGGAGAGGATGCCGGCGGGTTTGTCCCGCAGGGTTTTGAGTTTGATCATCTCCAGCACTTCGTCGATGCGATCCCGGTATTCGGGTTTCATGATGGCGGTCAGGGTTGGGAATATGCGTTTGTCGGCGGCCATGGCCAGTTCCAGGTTTTCGAACACGGTGAGGGCTTCAAACACCGTGGGTTTCTGGAACTTGCGGCCGATGCCCAGGCTGGCGATGTCTGGCTCGTTCATGGTGAGCAGGTTGTGGCGGCTGCCGAACCATACGGAGCCGGTATCCGGCCGGGTTTTGCCGGTGATGATGTCCATCATGGTGGTTTTGCCCGCGCCGTTGGGGCCGATAATGCAGCGCAGCTCGCCGTCGTCGATGGTCAGGTTCAGGTTGTTGATGGCCTTGAAGCCGTCAAAGCTCACGTTCACGTCTTCCAGGTACAGGATCGGGCCATGGCGCACATCCACCGGGGAGGCGGCGGGGGCCAGGAATTCAAATACCCGGTCGCGGTTGGCCAGTTGTTCGAACATGCTCATGCGGTGGCCTCCTGCCCGGTGGTGGTATCGTCGTCTTTGGCTTTTCGGCGTTTTTGCAGCAGGCCGGCAATGCCCTTGGGCAGGAACACGGTCACCAGCACAAACAGCGCGCCCAGGGCGAACAGCCAGGCATCCGGCATTACGCCGGTGAACACGGTTTTGGCGTAGTTCACCAGGATGGCGCCAATCACGGCACCGTACAGCGTTGAGCGGCCACCGAGGGCCACCCACACCACGATCTCGATGGAGAACAGCGGCGAGAATTCGCTGGGGTTGATGATGCCCACTTGCGGCACGTACAGGGCCCCGGCCACGCCCGCCAGCATGGCGGACACCACGAATACGAACAGCTGCACCCGCTCTACCCGGTAACCCAGAAAACGGGTGCGGGCTTCGGCGTCCCTGCAGGCCACGCTTACCCGGCCGAGTTTGCTGGTGACAATGCCCCGGCAGATCACATAGCCAATGGCCAAAGCGATGCCGGTGGCGATGAACAGCCCCAGCCGGGTGGCGTCGCTGCGCAGGTTAAAGCCGAGGATGTCGCGGAAGTCGGTCAGGCCGTTGTTGCCGCCAAAGCCCATTTCGTTGCGGAAGAAGGCCAGCATCAGGGCAAAGGTGAGCGCCTGGGTGATGATGGACAGGTACACCCCGGTTACCCGGGAGCGGAAGGCCAGAAAGCCGAACACCAGCGCCAGCAGGCCCGGAGCCAGCAGCACCATGATGAAGGCAAACCAGGCCATGTCGAAGCCCTGCCAGTACCAGGGCAATGTGTCCCAGTTCAGGAACACCATGAAGTCTGGCAGCACCGGGTCGCCGTACACGCCGCGATCACCGATCTGGCGCATCAGGTACATGCCCATGGCGTAACCGCCGAGGGCAAAGAACGCACCGTGGCCCAGGCTGAGAATGCCCAGGTAACCCCACACCAGATCCACCGCCACCGCCAGCAGGGCGTAGCACAGGTATTTGCCCAGCAGGGTAACGGTGTAGGCGCTTACGTGCAGCGCGCTGTCCTGTGGCATGAACAGGTGCAGAAACGTGACTACTATCAAAGCGCCGAACAGCACGCCCAGGAAGATCTGGGTGGAACGCTCCTGCAGGGGCCGGAGCAGCCAGGTTTGTGATGACGCCATAACTCAGCCCTCCGCAGCCCGGCCTTTCTGGGGAAAGAGTCCCCGCGGCCGTTTTTGAATGAACAGGATGATCAGTACCAGCACCATGATCTTGGCCAGTACCGCGCCAGCCCAGGGTTCCAGAATCTGGTTGATGGTGCCCAGGGTAAGCCCGGCTACCAGGGTGCCCCACAGGTTACCCACGCCGCCGAACACCACCACCATGAAGGAATCGATGATGTAGTTCTGGCCCAGGTTGGGGCCTACGTTGGTGATCTGTGACAACGCCACACCCGCCAGCCCGGCCACGCCGGAGCCCAGGGCGAAGGTCATGATGTCCACCTTGGTGGCCTTGATGCCCATGGAGCGGGCCATGGCGCGGTTCTGGGTAACGGCGCGCACTTCCAGCCCCAGGCGGGTTCTGCGCATGATCAGCATCAGCCCGGCGAACACCACCAGGGCAAAACCAATCACGTACAGGCGGTTAAGGGTGAGCGACAAGGCCTCGTTGATCATGATGGAGCCGCTCATCCATTCCGGGGTAACCACGGTGCGGTTGAGCGGGGAAATCACGGTGCGCACCAGTTGCTGCAGAATCAGGCTGATGCCGAAGGTGGCCAGCAGGGTTTCCAGCGGGCGGCCTTTGAGGTGCTGGATCACGCTGCGCTCAATGATGATGCCCGCCAGCGCGGCCACCATGAAGCCGGCGGGAATGGACAGAATCAGCGCCAGCCCCGGTTGGCCGGGAAACAGTTGCTGCATGCCCCAAGTGGTGTAGGCACCCAGCATGATCAGTTCACCATGGGCCATGTTGATCACGCCCATTACACCGAAGGTGATGGCCAGGCCGATAGCGGCCAGCACCAGTACGGAACCGAGGGAAAGGCCGAAGTACAGGGTTTCGGCGGCGCGGTTCATTTTCAGTTTCTGTTCGATGCTGGCCAGGGCTTTTTCGGCGGCCGCGGCGATGGCCGGGTCGTCACTGCTGGCCGCGTTGTTCAGGGCAGCCCGTACGCGGGCGTTCAGACTGCCGGAAAGTTGTTCGATGGCGTTGATGTCGCCTTGTTCCAGTTGGTGGATAGCCAGGGCATTGGCCAACAATTCGCGTACCTGGCTGTTTTCTTCCACCTCAAGCCGTTCTTTGATCAGCGGCGCCATGACGGTGTCTACCCGGCCCAGAAGATGGCGAGCGGCTGCGCTGCGTGCCCGGTGATCGGCTACCGTCAGGTCTACCACCGAGAGAATGCCTTCCACCTGGCTGCGCAGGGCGTTGTTCACCCGAATGCTGTCCAGCTCCCGGCGAGACATTTCACCCATGCTGTCACCGGTCACGGCGCTGGCCACTTGCCAGTTGCGCCCGGTGTTGTTGGTGACCAGCACCACGTAGCCGGAAGACTTTACGGTGGCGAGCTTGCCGCCGGCAAAGGCTTCCAGCCAGCTGCGGGCCCGTTCGTCGCCGCTTTCTGCAATCTGTTTCAGTACCTTGCTTTTCTCGGCGTTGTTGGCTTCTGCGAGCCGTTGCAACAGCGTTTGGGCGGTGTCGTCCTGCACCTGGGCAGTGGCCACCGCCGGCCCCAGGGCCAGGTACCAGGCCAAAGCGAGCCCGGCGAGCAGTCGGAAGATGCTCATGGTTCATTCCTGTTGGCGTTGAAATGAGGGTGGAAAAGCCGGGCAGGCACGCTCACCTGCCCGGTTGGGTCGCTTAGTTGGAAGCCACTTCCGCAGAGCCACCGCACTTGCCGGTCACTACGTTGAAGTTGCCGCAACGCAGCGGGGCGCGCCAGTCACTGATCAGGTCTTTGGAACCCGGCAGGAAGTCAGACCAGGCATCGCCAGCCACAGTAGACGGCGTTTCCCAGACCACGGAAAACTGGCCGTTGTCCTGGATCTCGCCAATCAGCACCGGCTTGGTGATGTGGTGGTTGGGCATCATGGTGGCAATGCCGCCGGTGAGGTTGGGCACAGCTACGCCGATGATCGCGTCTTTGATGGCGTCGACATCGGTGGTGCCGGCTTTCTTCACCGCCTCGATGTACATGTTGAAGCCAATGTAGTGGGCTTCCATCGGGTCGTTGGTGACGGCTTTTTCGTCGCCTTTGAACTCAACCCAGGCGTCGATGAAGTCGTAGTTGGCTTCGTTATCCACGCTCATGAAGTAGTTCCAGGCGGCCAGGTGGCCCACCAGCGGCGCGGTGTCGATGCCGGAAAGCTCCTGCTCACCCACGGAGAAGGCCACCACCGGAATGTCGGAGGCGGAAACACCCTGGTTACCCAGTTCCCGGTAGAAAGGCACGTTGGCATCACCGTTGATGGTGGAAACCACGGCGGTTTTCTTGCCGGCGCTGCCGAAGCTCTTGATGTCGGAAACGATGGACTGCCAGTCGGAATGCCCAAACGGGGTGTAGTTGATCATGATGTCCGCATCGGCCACGCCCTGGTCTTTCAGGTAGGTTTCCAGGATGCGGTTGGTGGTGCGCGGGTACACGTAATCGGTGCCGGCCAGTACCCAGCGCTCAACGCCCAGGTCGTTCTTCAGGTAATCCACCGCCGGAATGGCCTGCTGGTTGGGCGCAGCGCCGGTGTAGAAGACGTTTTCAGAAGATTCCTCACCCTCGTACTGCACCGGGTAGAACAGCAGGCCGTTCAGCTCTTCCACCACCGGCAGCACGGATTTACGGGACACCGAGGTCCAGTTTCCGAAAATCACGTCTACTTTTTCTTTCTCCAGCAGTTCCCGTGCCCGCTCAGCGAACAGCGGCCAGTTGGAGGCGGGGTCTACCACTACCGGCTCCAGCTTGCGGCCCAGTACACCGCCTTCGGCGTTCTGCTTTTCGATCAGCATCAGCATGGTGTCTTTCAGTGCGGTTTCACTGATAGCCATGGTGCCGGAGAGGGAATGCAGAATGCCCACTTTGATGGGGTCTTCCGCCGCCATGGCGTGGAAGGAGACAGACAGTGCCAGTGCAGACAGGCCCATTTTCACGTGTTTTTTGATGCTCATGTTGTGCGTCCTTTTCGTTGGGTTATAAGTCGTCAAACGCAACGGGGTGATTGCATCTGCCGTTCCAACTCCTACAAAAAGCACCAAAAACCAACAAGTTATCTAGTATACAAGCTAACCAGAAGCCGCTATGGCCGGTAATTTACCCGGATTAAGGCCTGATTTTGGTGCCTTCTGGCGTGATTCTGCGCCTTACTGGTGCATGCCGGTTTTGCCCAACTATCATGCAAAAACCATTAACCAACTGTTTTTATTGAAATAGTGACGTTTATCCGGTGTCTGGCACGCAGCTTGCCATTGCTCATGTATACAAGTTTGACCACACATGAGGACAACATCCCATGCCAACCACCCTTGGATGGACGATCGCAGACTGGCAACAGGCCTATAGAGAAGGCGCCGAGCCGGAAGCTCTGATCAGCAAACTGCTGGATTACCTGAAAGGTGACGACAACGCCTGGATCTCCCGGTTGGGCGCAGACGGCTTCCACCAGGCTATGGCCGAACTGGCGGACCAGTTGGAAACCGTTGACGGTGATCTGGAGCAGTTACCGCTTTATGGCATTCCGTTCGCGGTGAAAGACAATATTGATGCCGCCGGCTTTGAAACCACCGCCGCCTGCCCGGCCTTTGCCTACACCCCCGAGCAAGACGCCACCGTGGTGCGCAAACTGAAAGCCGCTGGCGCCGTGGTGATTGGCAAAACCAATCTGGACCAATTCGCCACCGGGCTGGTGGGCACTCGGTCCCCTTACGGTGCCGTGCCCAACAGTTTTAACCCGAAGATGGTCAGCGGCGGCTCCAGCTCCGGTTCTGCCTCGGTGGTGGCCCGGGGCCTGGTGCCCTTTGCCCTGGGTACCGACACTGCAGGCTCCGGCCGGGTGCCAGCAGGCCTGAATAACCTGGTGGGGTTAAAGCCCACCAAGGGCCTGTTCAGTATCAGCGGTGTGGTACCGGCGTGCCGGTCGCTGGATTGCGTGTCGGTGTTCGGCCTCACCATTGCCGATACCGCACGGGTGGCTGAGGTGATGGCCGGCTTTGATAAAGCCGACGCCTTTTCCCGGAAAGCGCCCAGCGCCCTGCCCCTGGATGCCCCCGCCATTCGCCGCCCCGGCCCGGTGCAGCGCCTGGCCATTCCTGAACACCCCGAGTTCTTTGGTGACCAGCAGGCGGAAGCGGCCTGGAATACCGCGTTGAGCCAATGGCGCCAGTTGGATACCGCCGGTGTGGAACTGGTGCGCCTGGATTTCAGCCCGCTGCTGGAACTGGCCGCCCTGCTCTATGAAGGCCCGTGGGTGGCCGAGCGCCATGCGGCGGTGCAAGGGTTTATGGCAGGCCACGCCGGCGATATGAACGAGACGGTGCGTTCCATTATCAGCAAGGCCGGGAACTTCACCGCCACCGACACCTTCAACGCCCAGTACCGCAAGGAAGAGCTGCTGCGGCAGATTGATACGCTGCTGGCAGAAGTGGATGGCCTGCTGGTGCCCACTGCCCCGATCGCGCCCACCATTGAAGCCGTGAATGCCGACCCGGTATCGCTGAACAGCCAGCTGGGCACTTACACCAATTTCGTGAACCTGGCGGATTTGTGCGCCCTGGCGGTGCCCGCCGGCTTCCGGGACGACGGCCTGCCCTTTGGCGTGACCTTGATAAGCGGTGCCTGGAAAGACCGGGAACTGCAAACCCTGGCCAGCCAGTGGCTGAATGCCCACCCAACACCCCTGGGCGCCACAGATAAAGCCCGACCGGAGGAAGTGGTTACTTACCAACCGGCCGTTCCGACCATTCAGGTAGCGGTAGTCGGCGCCCATTTATCCGGCATGCCCCTGAACACCCAGCTTACCGAACGCAAGGCCCGGCTGCTGGAGCAAACCACCACCACGCCCAATTACCGCCTGTACGCCCTGCCCAACACCACTCCGCCCAAACCGGGCCTGAAGCGGGTGGAAGACGGCGGCTCCGAAATTGTGCTGGAAGTCTGGGAAATGGCCGCCTCGGAATTCGGCTCCTTCGTCGACCTGATCCCCGCGCCCCTCGGCATCGGCAATGTTGAGCTGGCCGATGGCCGCTGGGTAAACGGCTTTATCTGCGAAGGCTACGGCTTCACCGGCGCCAGAGACGTCACCGAATTCGGCGGCTGGCGCGCCTTTATCAAATCCGGGGCCGCCGCCCCCCAATGATGCGCATCGGGGTCAGACCCTGCGGGTCTGACCCCACCTACTCCGGAGATTAAATAACATGTTCAAAAAAGTCCTCATCGCCAACCGAGGCGAAATCGCCGTTCGCACCATTCGCACCCTGAAAGCCATGGGCATCGGCAGCGTGGCGGTTCACTCCCATGAAGACCGCCACAGCCTGCACGTCACCACCGCCGACGAAGCCGTGGCATTGGTGGGCAAAGGCGCCAGCGAAACCTACCTGGACAAGGCCCAGATTCTGGCGGCGGCCAAACAAACCGGCGCGGAAGCCATCATTCCCGGTTACGGCTTTTTGTCCGAGAACGCCGACTTCGCCGAAACCTGCGAGGCCGAAGGCATTGTGTTCATCGGCCCCACCCCGGAACAGATGCGCGAATTCGGCCTGAAACACCGGGCCCGTGAACTGGCGGAAGCCGCTGGCGTGCCCCTGGCCCCGGGCAGCGGCCTGCTGGAAACCCTGGACGAAGCCCTGCAAACCGCCGAGCGCCTGGGCTACCCGGTAATGCTGAAAAGCACCGCCGGCGGTGGCGGCATCGGCCTGACCCGCTGCAACAGCGACAGCGAACTGCGGGATGCCTTCGAAACCGTGCGCCGCCAGGGCCAGAGCTTTTTTAACGACAGCGGCGTGTTCCTGGAACGCTTCATCGCCCGGGCCCGCCATGTGGAAGTGCAGATGTTCGGCGATGGCCAAGGGAACGTGGTGGCCCTGGGCGAACGGGACTGCTCCCTGCAGCGGCGCAACCAGAAGGTGGTAGAGGAAACGCCGGCGCCTAACCTGCCGGCCGCCACGCGCCAGGCCATGCTGGATGCCGCCGTCTCCCTCGGGCAGTCGGTGAATTACCGCTCTGCCGGTACCGTGGAATACATTTACGATGCCGACCGGGACGAATTCTACTTCCTGGAAGTGAACACCCGCTTACAGGTGGAGCACCCGGTGACCGAGTCTGTCACCGGCCTGGACCTGATCGAGTGGATGCTGAAAATCGCCGCCGGCGAAAGCCCGGACCTGGCCAGCTTCCAGCCGGAACTGAACGGCGCCTCCATGGAAGTGCGCATTTACGCGGAAGATCCGCTGAAAGATTTCCAGCCCTCCCCCGGTGAACTGACCGATGTGTACTGGCCGGAACACGGCGTGCGGGTGGATACCTGGGTGGAAAACGGCAGTGAAGTGTCCGCCCACTACGACCCGATGATCGCCAAGCTGATTGTGCACGGCACCAATCGGGCCGACGCGCTGGCCAAACTGCGCCAGGCGCTTGCGGAAACCCGATTGATGGGCATCGCCACCAACCTGGATTACCTGCGCCAGGTGGTGGCCCAGCAAAGTTTTGAGGATGGCATTGTCTCCACCCGCGCGTTGGAGAGCTTCGAGTTCAAGCCGTCAGTGGCGGAAGTGCTGAAACCCGGCACCTACACCACGGTGCAGGATTACCCTGGCCGTGTGGGTTACTGGAACATCGGCGTACCGCCCAGTGGCCCGATGGACGACTACGCCTTCCGCATTGCCAACCGGATTGTCGGCAACCACAACGACGCCGCCGGCCTGGAGTCCACACTGATCGGCCCCAGCCTGAAATTCCACAAGGATTCCGTAGTAGCGCTGACCGGTGCGCTTACAGACGCGACCCTCGACGGCAAAACGGTGGAATTCTGGAAACCCATTACCGTCAAAGCCGGCCAGGTACTGGCCGTGGGCAAGGCCATCAAAGGTTGCCGTACCTATCTGGCGGTACGCGGCGGTTTTGATGTGCCGGTGTACCTGGGCAGCCGGTCTACCTTCGCCCTGGGCCAGTTTGGCGGCCACGGCGGCCGCCCGTTGCGCCCAGGCGACATGCTCGGCATCAGCCAGCTGGAACTGCCCGCCTGCACCACCCCGGGGCCAACCCACGACCCCGCCCCGGCAGACCCGGACCTTATCCCGGATTACCCCAACCACTGGGAAATCGGCGTGCTCTATGGCCCCCACGGCGCCCCGGATTTCTTCTCGGAAAAATCCATTGAGAAGTTCTTCGAGCAGGATTGGGAAGTACACTATAACTCCAACCGCCTGGGCATCCGCCTGAATGGCCCGAAACCGGAATTCACCCGTGAAGACGGCGGCGAGGCGGGCCTGCACCCGTCCAACATCCACGACACCGAATACGCCATCGGCTCCATCAACTTTACCGGTGATATGCCGGTCATCCTCACCAAAGACGGCCCCAGCCTGGGCGGTTTCGTGTGCCCGGTGACCATCGCCAAAGCCGAGTTGTGGAAAGTCGGCCAGGTAAAACCCGGCGACACCATCCGGTTTGTAGCGATTGATAACGACACGGCGGTGCAACTGGCCGAACGCCAGGAACTGGCCATCAAGAGCCTGATGGCCCCGCCGGCGGTCACCCTGGTGGCGCCTGACCTGGCGCCATTGAACGGTTTGTCTGCCACCATCCTGGCGCGCCTGAACGAAACCGACGGCCGCCCGGAAGTGACCTACCGCCAGGCCGGTGACCAGTACATTCTGCTGGAATACGGCGCCAACGTACTGGATTTGGGCGCCCGCATGCGCATCCACGCCCTGATGGAAGCCATCGCCGATGTACAACCCAACGGCCTGCTGGAACTGTCCCCCGGTGTGCGCTCCCTGCAGCTGAGGTACGACGCCCGCCTGCTGTCCCAGGAAGCGCTGATGACCTACCTGCTGGACCTGGAAGCCACCCTGCCGCCCACCGACGAACTGAAAGTGCGCAGCCGGGTCATCCACCTGCCCATGGCCTTCGAAGACAGCGCCACCCTGGAAGCCGTGGAGAAATACCGCCAGTCGGTCCGCGACACCGCGCCCTGGCTACCCAACAACGTCGACTTCATGCAACGCATCAACGGCCTGCCCAGCCGGGACGACGTCAAAGACGTGCTCTTCTCCGCCCGCTACCTGGTACTGGGCCTGGGCGACGTCTACCTCGGCGCCCCCTGCGCCGTGCCCCTGGACCCACGCCACCGGTTGCTGACATCCAAATACAACCCGGCCAGAACCTACACCGCCGAAGGCACCGTAGGCATCGGCGGCATCTACATGTGCATCTACGGCATGGATTCCCCCGGCGGCTACCAGCTGGTGGGCCGAACCCTGCCGATCTGGAACAAATACCTGAAAAACAAACAATTCGCCGAAGACGCCCCCTGGCTGTTACGGTTCTTTGATCAGGTATGCTACTACCCGGTCACCGAAGACGAACTGACGGAAATGCGCGACCAGTTCCGCGCCGGCAAGCTGGAAATCAAAATCGAAGAAGAAACCTTCGATCTGAAATCCCACCAGGCCTTTTTGGACGCCAACGAAAGCTCCATCGCCGAGTTCCGCAAGCTGCAGCAGGCGGCTTATGCTAAAGAGGTGGCTTTGTGGAAGGAGAGCGAAGCCGAAGAACTCGACCGCCTAGCCAAGGCCCCGCCAAAACCGGATACCTCAGACTTGGAGCGGTTTGGGGAGTTGGTGAGCGCGGAGATTGCCGGGAATATCTGGAAGTGCCTGGTGAAGCCGGGGGATACGGTGGCGGAGGGTGATCCGTTGGTGATCGTAGAGGCTATGAAGATGGAGTTCGAGGTAAATGCGACGCTGTCTGGCACCATCAGTGCCATGCACGTGGAGCCTGGTAAGTCTGTTACTCCCGGGGAGCCCCTGCTAAGCATTGAGGTTTAGATGGATGTTGGTTTCTGGCTTGGGAGATCGGCGCTTTTGGTGCTGGCCTGCTGTTTGGGTGATAGCGCCGCTGTGCGGGAACCCCTCCACAGACACGCCGTGAACCCATCCATGGGGGCTTGAGCGCAGCATCCATGCTGCGCACAGTCTGTGGAGGGGTTCCCGCACATCGGCTTGGCTGGCTCCTGTGATTGCGGCTATCACCTCTCGCAGGCTTAGGGAGTCGGGTTTGGGGATTGGGGAGGCCTTTCAAAAGTGTGTGCGACAGGGATGTCGCACTCAAGCCTACATGGACGTATTCACGGCGTCTTTTGAAAGGCCTCCCCAATCCCCAAAACCCAGCGCCAAACTCCAAAACAAGAGGACACCCCCAAAAAAGGGCAAACTCCGAAAATGAAAACGACCACCAAAAGAAAGGCCTCCATGGCAGACAGGGTTTACGAAGCCCTGAAGGACGATATTTTTGAGTTCCGCCTGATTCCCGGTGACAAGTTCAGCGAGGGCGACGTGGGTGCCCGCCTGAACGCCAGCCGGACACCGGTTCGCGAGGCCCTGTACCGACTGCAACGGGAAGGCTACGTCGATGTCCTGTTTCGCAGCGGCTGGCAGGTTAAGCCCTTTGACTTTCAGCAGGTGGAAGAACTCTACGACTTGCGGATTACCCTCGAACGGGCCGCCATGCACAAAATATGCGCCCGGCCCGAAGAACCCCAAACCCTGCGCACCCTGATTGCCATCTGGAACCCGGACCACCCCTCCGAACGGGCCGTGGGCAGCACCGTGCGGGCGCTGGACGAGAGCTTTCATTGCGACCTGGTGGCCGCCGCCGGCAATCGGGAGATGACCCGCATTCACCGGGAAATTACCGACCGCCTGCGGATTATCCGGCGGCTGGATTTCACCCGGGATGACCGGGTGGATGCCACCTATATAGAACACGCTCAGATTCTGGAAGCACTTCGCACCGGCCACGCTACCGATGCCGCCGACCGGCTGACCCGGCACATCCGGTCCAGCCAGAAAGCGGTGCGGGAAATCACCATGGAGAAGATAAAAGAGGCCGCTGAAGCCCATCGTGGCGGGCAAGAAATTGCCCAAAAAGTGTAGCGAAACAATGAACTTAGGTTCACCAGCAGGCTCACAGCGCTGTAGGAAATATCGCACACACCGACAGGCAGATGTCCGATTCTTAATGAACCGGCCAAGCGTAGAATGAGCATTGTCAGGGATGACAAGCCAGCACGGACGTTGGCTCAGGGATGGAAACTCCACGGAACCGGAGTTGCCCAATGGAACAGGGCTTACAGGGACGAACGCAAGGACGAAGTGCTCAGGATGATGCGCGCCTGATGGATCAGGCAGGGGTCAGCCACGGAATTTGAGGACTACACGGACTGTGGTCCCATTCCGTGCACTTACACAGCCTACCGTTTTACCGTTTCTCTCATCGCTCCAGCCCATTACCCACACCCACGGTTTGTTACTCCTGACGTCTCATAACAACGTCTTTAAAAAGGAGTTCTCCGATGAAACACACAGGCATTCTGGCTACCCTCGTTCTGCTGTTCTCTCTGGTCACAGGCTTCGCCCACGCTGAACAGCCGGCTACCATTAACATCAACCAGGCGGGCGTTGCCACGCTGGCCACCCTGAATGGCATTGGCGAAAGCAAGGCCGAGGCCATTGTGGCTTACCGCACTGAAAACGGTCCCTTCCAGTCTGTGGAAGACCTGGCCAATGTGAAAGGCATCGGTGCACGCACCGTTGAGCGCAATGCCGATCGGCTGTCTGCCGAGTAAGCGTTTAAGCCCTCCGGGCAGCCCTGGCTGCCCGTTCTTTCCCCTATAGCGCCAACTGCCAGCCACTGTTACCCTTTTTGGCTTTACATTCATTGCGTTGGCCACTTTCATGATTCATGGCGCTTTACTCATCGCGTTTGCGTCCCTGCTGTGGGGCACCACGGGCATAGTTGCCAAATTCCTGTTTACCGGCACCGAGTTGACCGGCATTACGCTTGCGCTATTGCGCCTGGTGGTTGCGTTACCGTTTTTCTACCTGTTGATGCGGCGGGAACAGCGACAGCTGGAAGTTCAACATCCCGGCCAGAAGGTCGCTGGTAGTTCACTGCGCGGGCTCAGCGCCAAAGCCTTATTACCATTAGCAGCAATGGGGTTATTCCAGGCGTTTTATCAGGGCAGTTATCTGGTGGCAGTGGATTTGACCGGGGCCGGTATTGCTACGCTCATCTCACTGTGCCTGCCGCCGGTTCTGGTGGCCATTCTGGCGGCACCCATGTTAGGCGAGAAGCCCGGCCCGCTGACACTGGCGGCGGCGTTTGCGGCCATCCTCGGCACTGGCATGCTGGTGGCCAGTGATATGGATACCGCAGGCACCTTGCGGCTTGCGGGTATTCTGATGGCGTTGCTTGCCGCCGCCGTGTACACCGGCTTTACCCTCACCAGTCGCTACAATTCCGCCGGCACACCGGTGTTTACCACGGCCTTTATCTGTTTTCTGACCGCCGCCATTCTGCTATTGCCGATAGTGGCGCTTACCGGTGGCTTTGCCGGGCTCGCCAGCCTGGGGCTGTCGCATTGGTTGATGGTGCTGTACATCGGCGTGGTGCCAACCTGTATTGGCTACCTGTGTTTCTTCGCGGGTATGAAGACCACTCCGGCCACGCTTTCCAGCATCATCGTGACGCTGGAGCCGCTGTTTGTAGCGCTGCTGGCCTGGGTGATTCTGGGAGAGGTTCTGGGCCCGGTAGGTATTGCCGGAGCGCTGATTCTGACCATCGCAGTGATTGTGGCCTCCCGCTACGGCAAAACCCCGGATACCAGTGCCGAGCACTGACACCGGGGTTCCGGCTGGTTAACCAGCGTAGAAATCAGCTGCCTTTGCGCTGCTTTTCCAGCATGTCCGGCTGCAGGACTTCAATCCAGTAGCCGTCCGGGTCTTTGATAAAGGCCAGGCCTTTCATCTTGCCGTCGTCCGGCTTTTTCACAAACTCCACACCCAGCTGTTCGAAGCGTTCGCTTGCGGCGTAGACGTCGGGCACGGCGATACCGATGTGGCCAAAACCCTGGGGCTGGTCGTTGCCGTTGTGGTAGGCAAAATCCGCGTCGGCTTCGGTGCCCCAGTTGTGGGTGAGTTCCAGCATGGCTTCCCGGCCGAATGTGTAGGTTGTGCGGTGAGCATCATCCATCGGCACAGACTCGGCCTGCTTGTCATCCAGATAGGCCAGAAAGTACAGGGTGAACTTCATTTCCGGGAAGTCCAGTTTACGCACCAGCCTCATGCCCATCACCCGTGTGTAGAAGTCCAGGGAGCGCTCGGGGTCTTTGATGCGCATCATGGTCTGGTTAAAGACATAGCCTTCGGTTTCGGGAACGGGGTCATCGTACAGGCCCGGGGCCTGCTCAAAATGCTTGGGCATGTTGGTTTTTCCTTACGTTTGGAGGATTCAGAACATATACCTGCGTGCGCCACAGACAGATTTCAAGGTAGTGACCGGCATTACTCCGGCTGTGCTACACTCCCGCCGTTCCACGTTTGTCTAACAACCCGACAGTGAGCAGACAGAGCCCCCCTATGGACTTTCAGGTGCCCAATACTCTGGCAGAACAGATTGCCAATTTCCTGGCCGAGCGCATCATGACCGGGCAGATTCGCCCCGGGGAGCGTATTCAGGAAGCCACCCTGGCGAACGAACTGAAAGTCAGCCGGGCATCGGTGAAGGAAGCGCTGTATACCCTGGAACGCTGGCACCTGGTGGAAATCACACCCCGAAAAGGCGCCTCGGCTACCAAACTGAACGCCGATTACGCTTCAGAGCTGTATGACGTGTACATGCACCTGCTGATGATGCTGGCCGCCCGCCTGTGTGGGCGTTGGCAGGAATCGGACAAGTCAATGATGCTGGACGCGGTGGCCCAGGTGGTGGACCAGGTAAAGCAACCAGCCGCCGACATTACCGCGGTGGTGGAGGCCAGTTTCGGGGTGATGGAGGCCTGCTGTAAGGTGGTGGACAACCCGTACCTGACAGAAGCCCTTTCCAACTTCAAACCCGCGGTCAGCCGCGCCTACTATCTCAGCGCGGAGCGGTATCGCCAGGGGCTGGCCCAAACCAGTCAGTTTTTCTCGGAACTTCCCCAGGCAGTCCTGGCCAGAGACGCCGACAAGGCCCAGGCGCTGATTCGCGGATTTGCCGAGCACCAGAAACAGCTGATTGAGCAGGCCCTGAGCTGAGGCTTTCAGAGGTTCAGCATTCAACTGGAGCCCCGGGTCTGTAATTGATCGGGCTATACTCAGAGAACGTATAGTGGTGTAGTACCCGATCATCCAACGGCTGGAGAGTTTTAGTGACCGGTATTCCTGTTGGCATTAGCACTTGCCTGCTCGGCAAGGAAGTTCGCCACGACGGTGGCCACAAGCATTCCCGATACTGCACCCAGGTGCTGGCCAAGCATTTTGAGTTCCGCTCTATTTGCCCGGAACTGGAAGCCGGCCTGGGTGTTCCCCGCCCGGCCATTCACCTGCGCGAGCACGAAGACGGCCTGCACCTGGTGGAAAGCAAGGGCACCAAAGACCACACCGAAGGCATGCAGAACTTCATTGCCGAGGTGATGCCCTCGCTCGCCAACCTGCGTGGCTACATCCTGATGGCGAAATCCCCCAGCTGCGGCATGGAGCGCATCAAGATTCACAACGCGGAAGGTAATTTCATGCACCGGGATGGCCGTGGCATGTTTGCCGAGGCGCTGATGAAGGCCTACCCGTTAATGCCGGTGGAGGAAGAAGGCCGCCTGCACGATGACATGTTGCGGGAGAACTTCATTGAGCGCGTGTTCTCCTACGACGACTGGATGCAGAACGTGGCCGGCGACAAGCTGACCAAGCAATCCTTGCTGGAGTTCCATCAGCGCCACAAGTTCACGTTGCTGGCCCACTCTGAAAAAATCTACCGGCAGCTTGGCCCGATGCTCGCCGATCTGAAAGCCGAGCCGCTGGCGCAGATTGCGGATCGCTACATTCACGGCTTTATGGAAGCCATGACCCAGCGCGTAAGCCGGGGTTCTCACGTGAATGCCATGCAGCATCTGCTGGGCTACCTGAAAGACGGGATGGCAGCGGAAGAGAAAGCGGTGCTGCTGGAGCAGATTGAAGCTTACCGGCGCGGCGAGATTCCACTGGTGGTGCCGATGACACTACTGCGACTGGCCCAGCGTAAGGAGCCGGTGGATTATCTGCACACCCAGAAGTACCTGACCCCCTACCCGGATGAGTTGGGACTTCGGAACAACGTCTGAGGTTCTGGATAACGAAAAAGGGGCAGATGATTTTACCATCTGCCCCTTTTTCGTTGGCTCCGGGAATCCGGAATCAGAAGCCGTACAGCAGTGAGAGCGAGGTCTCGGTGTCGGTTTTGTCTGAGCCAACGGGCGCATCAGACACGTGCTTTACCCGGAAAGCCGCTTTCATGGAGAGGCTACCGACAATGTTGCTCTGCAGCGAGGTCTCGGACTGGCTGATGGTGTTGTTCTCATCCAGGCCAATCTCGGTGCTCAGTTTCTGGCGAAACAGGGCAGTTTCAGACAACGCGTAATCGAACTGGCCAGCCAGGCGGGCGATGGCCTCTTCTTCCACATCCCGGCCATCGGGGTTTTCCTGCCGCAGCTTGTTGTAGCGATAACCGCCTCCCACTGAGAGGTCCAGGAAGGAACGATCCCCTGCCTGCCAAACACGGTTTCCATAACCGGTGGTGAGGGTGGATTCGAAGTCATAACCGGAGAACCGGTCGTCTTCATAGGAGCCACGCACAAACCAGTATTGATTGTCGTCGAATTTGTAATCAGCTTCGAGGGCCGCCTTGTACTCTTCAGCGGTGGTCTGATCTTCCGTCTCTGTGTAACGGGAGCTGAACTCACCGGTGTTGCGCCAGGTTTGGGTCTCATGCTGCAATCCCAGGCGACCGTTCACTTTGGTTTCTTCGGTGTTGCCGGAGGTTACCAGCACACCGAGTTCTGCCTCCCCTGTCCAGTTGCCACTGTCCTGGGCCTGGGCCAGCGGGGCCAGTGCCATACATGCGACTGCCAGTGGTTTTCTGATACCCATGTTATCTCCTTGGTTGGGTTAGTTTTCAGTTGTTAACAACCTTACGAACTTTCTCCCCCTCCAGACTTTTGCGGGCCTGTTCTTCCCTTTCGGCCTTCTTGCGGGCCTTCCGCTCAGCAATAACGCGGGCGGCTTCACCACCCACGTGCGCTTCCCCGCGTTCCCGGGCCAGTTGCATCTGGCGCTCACGTTCCTTGAACCGGGCTTTTTGTTCTTCTGTCAGTGATTCAATGCACTGATGGCAGCTTACGCCCTGTTCGTATTCCGGGCGTTGTTTGTCTTCTTCGGTGATGGGCCGGCGGCAGGCATGGCACTGGTCGTAATCGCCACGTTCGAGGCTGTGGTTGACGGTTACCCGGTCGTCAAACACGAAGCACTCGCCCTGCCAAAGGCTCTGTTCCTGGGGCACCTCTTCCAGGTATTTCAGGATGCCGCCTTTGAGGTGGTATACCTCATCAAACCCTTGTTCTTTCAGGTACGCCGTGGATTTTTCACAGCGGATGCCGCCGGTGCAGAACATGGCGACTTTCTTGTGTTTGCTGGGGTCCAGATTCTGTTTCACATACTCTGGAAATTCCCGGAAGGTGTCAGTGGCCGGATTGACGGCGTTTTTGAAGGTGCCAATCTCAACTTCGTACTGGTTTCGGGTGTCTACCAGCAGTACTTCGGGGTCTGAGATGAGGTTGTTCCATTCTTTGGGGTCGACGTAGGTGCCAACCACTCGTTTGGGGTCGATGCCTTCAACGCCCATGGTGACGATTTCTTTTTTGAGTTTGACCTTGGTGCGCTTGAAGGGCTGGATGTCTACGAAGGATTCTTTGTAGTCCACGCCGTCGAAGCGCTCGTCGCTGGCGATCCAGTCTTTGATGGCGTCGATGCCCTGGCGGCTGCCGGCGATGGTGCCGTTGATGCCTTCCCGTGCCAGCAGCAGGGTGCCGTGGACGTCTTTTTCCAGCATGAGGTTCAGCAGGGGTTGGCGTAGGTCTTTGTAATCATTCAATACTGCGAACTTGTAGAGTGCGCAGACGACTATTTCGTTGCTCATGGTTTCTCCTGCGGGCCGGATCGTAAATCCGGAGCATGGTTTGATGTTTGTTACGGGGCAAAGTTTAACCAACTGGGGTTTCGGTGCAAGTCGGGGTTTACTTAGTTTGGGTGCCTTTGTTCCCGCGTTCCCGCCACTGGGTGGGGAGAGCTGTACAAAAGACGCTGTGAATACGTCCCTGTACGCTCCGCTCCGCCATCCATGGCTCCGTAGGCTTTTGTACAGTTCTCCCCACCCAGTGGCTAACTTTTCGGTTTGCCGTCGGACTTATTGCGGCGTGTGCTTAGTTATTCGCCTTTTCCAGTTCGCGCTCAATTACTGCGGAGAGCTGTCCCCAACCCGGTCGGGTTAGTTGGATGTTGTCTACCATCACTGTTGGGGTGCTCATTACGCGCATCTGGGTGGCCACTTGCAGGCTTTGTTCTACCGCTTCTTTGTGGAGTTCGGTGGTCAGGCAGCGGCGGAAGCGGCGTTCTTCGAGGCCCAGGCCTTTGGCGTAGCGGGTGAAGGTGGCGACGGGGTCGTTGGAGCCGCTCCATTCGCTTTGTGCGTCGTAGAGTTTGTCGTGCATTGGCCAGTATTGGCCCTGGTCTCCGGCGCAGCGGGCGGCCTGGGCGGCGGGGACGGCGTTTTGGTGTTGGCGTAGGGGCAGGTCGAAATAGACGAAGCGGACTTTGCCGGTGTCTACGTATTCCTGTTTCAGGCGTTTGCTGGCTGAGGCGAAGCTGGCGCAGGCGGGGCATTGGTAGTCGGCGAATTCGCGTACGACAACGGGCGCGTCTGCCGGGCCAATGGAGATGCCGTATTGGTCGAGGGAGGCCGGGAAGTCTGATGCGTTGGGGGCGGCTACCGGTAGTGCCTCGGAGGTTGGTTTGGGCGGCAGGGTGAGGAAGTACACGGCTACCGCTACGGCAATGACAACCGCTACCGAGATGCCGATGATGGCCGGTTTCTTGTTTCTGTGCTTACGCGGTGCGGGGGCGCCGGTTTGTTTGCGTCTTTTTGCTTCACCCATGGTGGGCTCCTTTTGTTTTGTCCTGTCACCCGTTGGAACGATTGTCCACTGCTCGTCGGGCAGGCTAAGATCCCCTATATCCTGAGAAAGTTCCAATAAAAATCAAGGACCAATCATGCCAATGCCCGTTCAGCTCAAAGATTCTCTTTCATTACCCCTGATCGCCGCGCCAATGTTTCTGATTTCTTCGCCCCGGCTGGCGCTGGCCTGCTGTAAGGCGGGCGTGGTGGGAAGTTTCCCGGCGCTGAATCAGCGCAGCAGTGAGGGATTTGAGGGATGGCTGGTTCAGATGAACACAGAGTTGGCGCAATGGAGACAGGCCCATCCGGACTCAGTTACCGCGCCCTATGCGGTTAATCTGGTGGTGCATCGCACCAATCCTCGCTGGCAGGCGGATCTGGAGCTTTGTGTGAAGCACAAAGTGCCGATGGTGATTACCTCCCTGGGCGCGGCCAGCCAGGTGGTGGAGGCGGTGCACAGTTATGGTGGGCTGGTGTTCCATGATGTAACCAATCAGAAGCATGCCCGTAAGGCGGCGGAAGCTGGGGTGGATGGCATTATTGCCGTGAGTGCAGGGGCCGGTGGCCATGCCGGTACCACCAACCCGTTTGTACTGGTGCATGAAATCCGTGAGGTGTTCGATGGCACCATTTTGCTGGCCGGCGGTTTGTCGCACGGAGAGGATCTGTTGGCAGCCCAGGCACTGGGGGCGGATCTGGCCTATATGGGGACACGGTTTATCAATACCGAGGAATCCGAGGCAGAGGATGCCTATCGGAACATGATCATCGAAGCCGTATCAGCGGATATCATCCATACCCCGGCGGTGTCCGGTGTACCGGCCAGCTTTATGCGCCAGAGTCTTGAAGCCGCGGGCTTTGATATGCACAAGCTGAATCAGGCCGGCGATGTGAATTACGGCGAGAAACTCAAGCCCATGGACGATGAAGCCAAAGCGTGGAAGACGGTCTGGTCAGCCGGCCAGGGTGTGAGCCAGATTCATGATGTGGTGCCTGTTGAGGCGTTGGTTCAGCGATTGGAAGCGGAATATCAGCAGGCCCGTTCACGCCTGATGGGATGATTCCGGAAAGCGGTTGGCGAAGGCCTGAAGTTCCGGGAAGAAGGCCAGAAAATGGCCTTCCAGTTCGGCTTCGTTGGCCCGAATTTCGTCGATGATGCCGGTAAACCGGTTAGCAAAGCGGATTCGGCCGGCCACCCTGTCGAGGGCATAACCGATGTTGTCCAGATCCTGATAGGCGCCAAACCAGTCGTGTTCAACCATGCGGCGGGTCACCACAGCCATGTTGTCCGGCATCAGCGCCCGGTGGCTTTGCAGTTCCTGGTATACGGTCCGGATAAAGGTATCTTTGTCCCAGTCACTGAACTGTTCCCAGTGCCGGAGCAGGAAGTGGTCGTAGAGGATATCCAGGGCCACGCCGGCAAAGCGCCGGCGCTCTTTTGAGAACAGGCTTTTGCTGGCCAGCACCTGCGGATGCTGGTCGGTGAATACATCAACCGCCAGGTGGTGCCGCACGCCTTCGAGCACCGGCGCCGGCACATGATCCCAGTCCAGCCCCCGGGTGAAATCCCCGAGGATACTGCCCACTCTCGCCTCCGGTGAGTCCGGTGCGAGGAAGGTGTGGGCGAGGTGGTTCATGGCTCAGTCTTCGCTTTCCAGTTCGATTCCATCGGCCACGAAGTTGCCCGGTGTTGGCTCACGATACTCTACTTCAAGTACCGGCCGCTGCCCGGCATCGAAGGCATCAATCAACTCGTCGCGGCTGGTGCCTTCAAACTGGGTATCTATCGTGGTTTGCACATCAATTCCCAGTACCGTGAACACAGTCCCCTGCACGTGCGTGAGCTGACCCTGGCTTTCATATTCACGATCCGCCGCTGGCCCATTGTCTTCCTCATTGCGCTCAACCTTTATCGCTTCAAGCACAACGCCAGAGCCGGACTGCCGCTCAATCCCTTCCACTTCCAACTGATAACTGCCGTTCAGGTCCGCCAGTTTCAGGCGCAGATCGCTGTCATCGTCGGTGATGATCGTCCGTGGCGTGAGCTGCACCAACACACCACCAACCCGGAAGGTCTGGTCGTTGAAGTTGAGCGTGTTGACGTCGAGGACACCGTCTACTGACGCGTTGCCTTCACGAGCTTCAATTTCTTCAGCCAGTACGGAGCCATTGTCCTGGAAATCCCCCTCAACCTGTATCAGCATGCCGGCGGTCAG
This sequence comes from Marinobacter sp. LQ44, assembly GCF_001447155.2. Classification (NCBI taxonomy): domain Bacteria; kingdom Pseudomonadati; phylum Pseudomonadota; class Gammaproteobacteria; order Pseudomonadales; family Marinobacteraceae; genus Marinobacter; species Marinobacter sp. LQ44. Next base: position 1,345,372 of record NZ_CP014754.1, read on the forward strand.
ATCCGAGGCCGACAAACCATCATCAAACTCGGTATTGTCATCGACAAAGACAATCAGGCCGTTGATGTGGAAGGAGCGGGTCGATGCGTTGTAGTCGGTGCTCACGGGGCCTGAGAACTCAATGTCATCGCCGGAGCCCCGACGGTAGCGACGGGTTTCGCCTTCGTCGATTTCCCGGGCAATCAATACGCCATTGGAGATCGTACCTTCGGCTTCCACCAGCAGAAGATCTGCCAGATCGGCTTCCGTCAGCGACCCGACGAACGCACTGTCAGTGTACGAGACTAACTGCCCGTTAATGCTGAACTGATTCAGATTCAGCTGCAATGAACCCTTGTCAATGCGGCCTTCAATCTCTACGTTGGTTTCATCCTGCGTCATCAAACCAATGTGGCTTGCCCGGTACCGACCGTTGGGATCCGGCTCACGCCAGCCACTGATGCGCACGAAAGCGCCGTCTGCCAGGGTTTCAAGCGTAATGTCCTTGAACACCGTCTGCTGGTCGGCAACCACAGTCTGCTCATAGATAGTGAACTGCACCGATTCGACCATACCGTCGGCATCCAGGGTCTGAATCAGATTGTCCACACGCCCACGGAAGGTATCGTCGTACTCGACCGACTCCGCATTCCCTCGGCCATCAACCCGCCACTCGCCTTCGATCCTCAGGATCATGCCTTCCTGTAACTGGTCTTCACGCTCAATGCCGTCATCACTGCTGACGCGACCATCCGTCTCAAACCTCACGCCATTGACGAAGACGCTGCCGAAACCGGAAACCGGCCCAACGCTGGAGCCTGTGCCTCGGATGCCGCCGTCGGCAACGCCGACTCCACCACCGCCACCGCCGCCGCAGGCACTCAACACGCCGAGTGCGATCGGTGCGGCGGCGAGTTTCAGCATTCTGTGAAGCGTTACTGCTCTGAACATTGTTCTCTCCTGCAGGCCATCCGGGCCCGCCACTGATCGTCAGCTGTCGTTGTGGCGTCGTCGTAGCTTGTCGATGTCAACAAAATCATCGTAATTGCCCAGGCTCAGTGAACCGGTAGCACCCCAGGGAGCATAAGCGCTTCTCTTTAACAGAACGTGACCGCTCTCCAGGGTTTCCACAATGCCCTTTCGAAGCAGTTCCGCAAGCACGACAGAAGGCACCAGGTTTGGGTTGGCGATTTGCACCAGGTCAACAAAGGAATGGGGTTCATGGGGCGTTGCAAGCACCACCCTCGGGTGGTTCTCCTCATCCAGGAAATGCTCGGAACTCAGCCAGTATCTCACCACCTGACGGGCTCCCGGCGAAAGCAGCGTGCTGACCAGTTCGGTGGTTTGCCAGCGCGGGGGCTGTCCGGTCGGGACATTAAGAGCCATCATCATTCGTCTCCGCTCTTGTTCGTCTGAACCGGCTCTTCAAAATAGAAAATGCTGACGCCGGTCCGTACCGATTCGCCGCCCTCCTGGCCGGATACTCCCCGGTCGTGAGGCCCTAACCAGCTGTCCAGTTCTTCCAGCAGGGCCTGGGACTGCCTTGCGGCACGCTCGCGCCACTCATTAATGACGTCTGGTGGAACACCGTTGTACGTGAGCGTTCGCTGAAACAGGGGTTGCTGCCCGTGTTCACTGCTCACCAGGTTGTGATCAATGGTAGCTACAAGATCTGATACGTCTTCGCCGAAGATCTGGAGCATTTCTTCGCTGTCTCCGGTGGGAACATAGGCTCGTTGCTTCAGGTGCAACTGGCCGCTGTCCACATCCACACTGACCACGCCTACACGTTGCAGCTCATCCAGTACGGCCCGTGGCGTCATGTCGCCGCTGTATTTTCGAACCAACTCACTGAAGCTGCCCGGGCCTTCAAACACCAGGGCAGCGGGTTCTCCGTTACTGGCCTGGAAACCGGTGTCGTGAACCCAGCCGGAGACCACTCGTGAGGCCCGGTTGGCGTGGGAGGTGGTTTCCCGAACCGGGTTTTCGCCCGCCAGGATCTCCCGCTGTTTGCGTACTTCCTTACGGGTCAGTCCGGTCATGACGGCCGCCCGGGAATCGGTCGGTTTACGGCGGCCATCGGAAAAATCTTCCAACGCAGCCTCCACATACGCCCTTTTCACCAGCTCAGAGAACTCGCCGAACGGAACGCCATTGCGCAGCAGCAGCCTGGCCATCGGGCGCAAAATGCGGAACAGCGCTTGGTGCAGGGGATTGGATTTGGCATCAGTCATATTTGGGATTGTATTCCCATCTTGCCCCGGAAAACCAGACACAGGTTGCGGTATCCCCCGCAACCTGTGTCCTTCAACCTCAGTTTTCAGGGTTTGCGGTCAACTCATACTCTCCGCCGATGGTCTGGGCGTATTCAACCTCGGCTTCATCACCAACCTGAAGGCCCGCAACGCTGAAGCCATTCAGCAGGATTTCCAGATTCATCACCGTCACCGACGTATCGGAAATGGCATCGATTCTGGCCTCCAGCTTAAAGTTATCATCTTCGTCGCTGTCTTCCCGCTCAATGATGAAGGCTTCAAGGTGATCAGTACGCTGACGACCTTCCACCTCAACATAGTCCCCAACGCTGAAGGCGTTGATGTCATCAACCCGATTACGCAGGTCGTTATCGCTGTCATCGTCGTCGATCAGGGTATTGGCGGTGAGTTGAACGCGAACGCCACTGACCACCAGCAACTCATTGTCCAGATCGATCTGCTGGATGATGCCGTCCAGTTCCGCATCGCCTTCCCGGCCTTCCACTTCTTCCGCCAGCAGAGTGTTGTTGCGGAAATCACCCTCGACTTTCACGAACACGCCATCCTGAAGGCTGCCCTCGCTGATGTCGTCAAACTCAGTCTCAGCATTCAGCTGAACCAGCACGCCATTAATCCGGAAGGTGCGGGCAGACGCATCGAAATCGTAGATATCACCGGAAATTTCAACGTCATCGTTGTCGTCAAACAGGTCGTCCTCATCATCAATTTCCTCGGCAAGCAGGACATTGCCGTCTGCGTTGAGCTGACCTTCCACCTCAACCACAAGCCCGTTCTCCAGTTGGTCCAGACTGAAATCATCATCCGCGACCGCGCTGGTGTAATCCACTGTGAAACCGTTGATGGTGAAGGTCTGCGACTGCGCATTCAGGTTCTGGACCACGCCTTCAAGTTCAGCTTCATTCAAATCGTCAAAATCCGAGTCCAGCGAACGAGCACCCACGAAGCTGGCCCGGAAGCTGCCGTCATTCAGGCGCCAGCCGCTTACCCGAACCCGATAATTGGCAAGCGGTGCCGCAAGCTCAACCGGCGTGGCCCCGCGGAATACCGTCTGGTTGGTCAGCGCAACCGTCTGCCCCAGCAGCTGCAATTTACCCGTAGCTGCAACGGAGTCCCAGATTGCGCCGGTGAGTGGCCCACGGAGGGTATCGTCGTAACGGATATCACTCGCCTGCCCCTCGCCACGTGAATCCCAGCTGCCTTTAACCTTGAGAACCATGCCTTTTTCCAGCTGGTCCTCCCGCTCGATCCCGTCGTCGCTGTTCACGCTGCCATCGGTGGCGAACCGGGTGCCATTGACGTAGACACTGCCAAAACCGGTGACGGCACCCACACTGGTGCCCTCGGCGTTGGCACCGGTGCTTACTGAACCGGAGGAGCCAGAGCCGCCCCCACCACAGGCGGCCAGACCGCCGGCCAAGGTACCAACCAGAACCAACTTGATCGCCTTTGAAAGTCCGTTGCGCTTCATCTTCCTTCTCCCGACTGATTTGACAGAATCCGGCGCTGTTTTCAGCGCCACACTATTTGGGAATGTTTTCCCAACTATTTAAGTAGGAAAATAATCCCAAATTTTAAATTTGTCCAGTTCAGGAAGATGACAATTTCGTGAATCGTTTCTGGAAACGTGTCCGGGAGCTGAACCAGACATTCAGCCCCCGGGACAAAATACCGCTACTCGCCCATCAGTTGACGAATGCGTTGGTTCAGGCGGTCCACCTCCCTCCGCATGCCCTGTACTTCGTCCAGCAGCTCCAGCGACATGGCCAGCCCGGGCAGGTTGAGTTTGAGATCCCGCTGCAGGCGCAGCGCTTTCTGCAGGCGACTCAATGCGGCCACGTCGAATTGCCACTGGCGCACTTCCGGCACCTCGTCCAGTGGCGCGATGACTCCATAGTCCACCAGTTTGATCACAAACTCTGCATGGCAGCCCCCGCGTTCGCAGATTTCCCGAAGCGAGAAGGTGCTGCCATCGGTGTCGGTGACTTCCACCATCAGAATCCGGTCTTTACTCGTCATGTTCGCCTCCCTCACACGTGCAGCTTGCTGCGCGGATTGAACCCTTTCTCCAGCTCAGCCAGCTTCTCGTAGAGTGCTTCGGCTTCCGCCGTGTGCTGTTCGGGCATGGCCACTTGCAGTACCACAATCTGGTCGCCCGGGTGTTTGCCCGGAAAGCCTTTGCCCTTGAGCCGGAGTTTGCGCCCGCTGGTGGCCCCCTTCGGCACCTTCACATTCACCTTTCCGGTCACCGTTGGCACTGTGACCGTTGCCCCCAGGGCGGCTTCCCACGGCGAAATCGGCACGGTAAGCAGCACATCCCGGCCCTCAACACTGAAGTGAGGGTGGGGCGCCAGTTCCACTTCGATAAACAGATCGCCAGGCTCACCTCCACCAATTCCGGGTGCGCCCTGGCCCTTCAGCCGGATATGCTGCCCTTCCCGCATGCCCGCAGGGATTTTTACTTTCAGGGTTTTCTGGCGTGGTATCAGGCGGCCATGGTCATCCGGTTCATGAACCGTGAACGACACCTGTTTCTCGCAACCGTTAAAAGCCTCTTCAAGAAACAGGGCCAGCCGGGCATGCACATCCTCGCCCCGCATTCTCATGCTCTGGTGAAAACCGCCACCCCCGAAGCCTCCACGCCGGCCACCGCCGAAGATTTCCTCAAAAAAATCACTGAACTGGCGAGCGTCGGCCTCGGTGTATCCTCCACCGCCAAAGCCCGAGGCACTCTGCCAGCCCGGTGGCGGCTGGAATGAGCCATCGGCGCGGGCACCGTACTTGCGCAACTGGTCGTACTCGGCCCGTTTTTCGGGGTCTTTCAACACTTCATAGGCTTCGCCCACATCTTTAAAACGGTCGCTCGCGTCGGCTTCTTTGCTGACATCCGGGTGGTACTTCCGCGCCAGCTTACGGTAGGCCTTCTTGATCTCCTCGGGCGTGGCAGACTCACTCACACCGAGGACGGCGTAATAGTCTTTGAAATCCATGGCGCTCCTCGCATCTGACCAAAGAGGTTTCTCTGACTACCTATAATTGACGCTGATGGAAAAAATACAAGCCAGTGCTGACCGCCACTTGAGACAGGTCAAGAACTGAGAGGCGGTGGACTACGGCAATGCCACACTGGTCCGGGCCTGTTTGCCATGGACAGCGTGCAACAGCAGCTTGCCAGCCTGCCTGCAGACAAGCGCCAGCAAACCATCAACGATCTGCGCCGCCAGATAGGCTACTCCGAAGAAGCCGTTCGCCAGGAACATTTCGGGTTTTCTGCTCCGACCATCGAACGGGAAGAGGAAGAGGGCTTTTTCCGGTTTGAGCGCGAACGCCGCTACGGCTTGAATTAGTAAGCTAACGTCCATCCTCATAATCGCTTATAGCCGTTAGAGCACCCAATCCTGACAATGGCGGGCTTTCTCTTCCCTGACTGGATCAAGGAGATCAGATTGAGCGCCGCCACCCACAACCCCGAATCCGGCCTTCCGACCTGGCTGATCGTCTTTGCGCTGGCGATGGGCGGCTTTGGTATCGGTACCGGCGAATTCGCCATCATGGGGTTGATGCCCAATGTCGCCCAGGATCTCGGCGTCTCTGAGCCACAGGTAGGCCACCTTATCTCCACCTATGCGCTGGGCGTGGTGGTCGGTGCACCCATTCTGGCCATTCTCGGTGCGCAACTTTTCCGGCGGCAGTTGCTCATACTACTGATGTCCTTCTACGCGCTGGGTAACCTGGCCAGCGCTCTGGCCAGCAATTACGAATCCCTGCTGGTTTTCCGGTTTATCGCCGGACTGCCCCATGGCGCCTACTTCGGTGTTGCTGCGCTGGTGGCAGCCTCGCTGGTGCCAGTACACAAGCGGGCCAAGGCGGTGAGCCAGATCATGATGGGGCTGACCCTAGCACTGCTGATCGGCAACCCCCTGGCCACGGTGATGGGGCAATCCATGGACTGGCGCTATGCCTTTGGTTTTGTTGGCCTGGTGTCGTTACTCACCGTAGTGCTGGTTACCCTGTTCCTGCCCAAAAATCCGCAGGAACAAAGGCACAGCCCGTTAAGCGAAGTCCGCGCCTTTAACAAACCACAAATCTGGTTTGCGCTGGCCATTGGCGCTATCGGCTTCGCAGGCATGTTCGCGGTGTTCAGTTACCTAGCCCCGACGCTGCTGGAAGTCACCCGAGTGGATGCGGTCTGGATTCCGGTGGCCCTGGTGGTGTTCGGGATGGGCGGTTTTGTGGGCAACCTGCTTGGTGGCTGGCTGTTTGACCGTCTGCAATTCCGGGCCGTTGGCGTGATCCTGGTGTTCAGCGCCATGATTCTGAGCGTCTTTCCGTCTGCCACAGGCTCATTGCCGGTGTTACTCGTGGTCTGCTTCCTGACCGCATTGATGGTGGCGCTGGGCCCGGCTCTGCAAACCCACCTGATGGACGTAGCCACCGGCGCCCAGACCCTGGCCGCCGCCTCCCATCACGCCGCGTTCAATCTCGCCAACGCCCTTGGCCCATGGCTTGGCGGGCTGGCCATTACCGCTGGCTTCGGCTGGCAATCCACTGGCTACGTAGGAGCTGCAACCGCCGTGGCCGGGCTGATGATTTTCCTGGTTGCCTGGCGCCACCCTGTGCCTGTGCCAGAGGCCAGCTAGGCGCTCATTTCTCACGCTACAGTCATTATCATTCACTCCGCTTAGCCAGTAGAATAGCGAGCTTTGAACGTTACCTGCGCGGAAACCGGAGTGAAAACCCAGCCAATGCCCTTGCAACCTCTGGCAAATACTGGTCCCAGAGCCAGGCTATTGCGCCAACTGGATGATTCAGCGACAACGCTGGATGGCACCCAGTTGCCATGCTTTGCAGAGCGACTCAGCCGGCTGTTCGGTCTGGGCGACACCATGACCCTGGATACGGCCATAGGTTATCGGGCGAAACAGCAAGGCACGCCTCAGGGCGCCGTGGTAGACCGGTTAATCGATGAGCTGGCGACAATACGCCTAGCGCTGGTTCAGCGTATTCGCGGATTTGGCTCGGACCTGGAGTTCGACGGCGACCCCGAACCTGAAGCCGCTCACAATGCCTGGCTGACATTACAGCGCAAGGTGGCGGCCAACAGCCGTCAGTTGCGGGACAAGGTTCGAAAATCGATGAAAGATCAGGGCCCGAAACTAGCCCGCCTGGCCGAGTTGGACGCCGTGTTTGATCAAACGATGGCCGGGTATACCGCACAGTGTTTTTCCCATATCCCCAAGGTACTTGAACAACGATTCGAGCACCGATCGATCACCCCGGAGCAAAGCCCCACCCCGGCTAAAACGGCCGACTGGTTCCACCGTTACTGCGAGGAAGCGCAGTCTTTGTTACTCGCTGAACTGGATGTTCGGCTGGAACCGGCTCTGGGTTTGCTGGAGGCTTGCCACAAAGAGGTTAACAACACCCCATGAGTAAACTGTTCTTTACCCTGGCGTTTGCCATCGGCCTGGCCGTGGTAGCCTGGATTGGTGCCGGATTTGTCGGTTCCGACCTGCTGGCGCTGGCGTTTACCGGGCTGATTGGCGCCGTTTACTGTCTCGGCTTTGGCGAACTGGTGAATTTCCGCCGACAGACCCGCGAACTGAACGCACAGGTTCATCAGTTACCTGAAAGCCAGGAGCAGGTTAACCACTGGCTTGGCACACTGCCCGCCTCGATGCAGTTCCCGGTGCAACGGCGAATTGAGGGCCATGCCGCCGCATTACCCGGCCCGCAACTGACACCCTACCTGACCGGCCTGCTGGTGATGCTGGGCCTGCTGGGCACCTTTGCCGGCATGATTGTGACCCTGAGCGGCGCTGCCTCAGCCCTAGATAACAGTACCGAACTGAGCGCTATTCGCAGCGCACTGGCCGCTCCGATTGCCGGTTTGAGTCTCGCCTTCGGCACCTCCATTGCCGGCGTGGCCGCCTCCGCCATGCTGGGGCTGGCCTCTACCCTGAGCCGCCGGGACCGGTTGCAGGCGTCCCGCGCCCTGGATAGTGCACTGCGAGACAAGCTGCATCATCTATCTACAGATCATCAACGCCATCAGGCGTTTCAGGCTCTGGAGAGCCAGGCCAAAGCCTTGCCGGAAATGGCCTCGGCCATGGAGCGCATGACCGCACGCATGGAGCAGCTCGGCCAGCAACTGGAACAGTCCCTGACCCGGAACCAGCAGGAATTCCACAGCACGGTCGGCCGCCACTACCAGACACTGGCCGATTCTGTGGCCCAATCCCTGAAATCGGCGCTGGAAGACAGTGCAAAACAGGCTTCGCAACGGATTGAGCCCATTGTGATCCATGCCATGGAGCAGCTTCAGAAAGATGCTCACAGCCTTCAACAAAGCTGGTCTAATGATGCCCGCCAGCAGTTAGCGGAATTGACCGCGGCTTTCCAGAAAACCACTGCAGAAGCCGGCGAGCGCTGGCAGCAGAATCTGACTGCACAGCAGGCCCAGAACCAGGAGACGTTGGCTCAATACCAAAGCCACTTCCAGAGCAGCAGCACCGGGTTGATTGAGCAGCAACAGGCCGGGCTGACGGAACTGCTCAGCACCGTTGGCGCTCAGCTCGATCAACTCCGGGAACAGGAAAGCGAACGAGCCCGGGCTGCAAACGAGCGAATGGAACAACTGGAAGCCACGGCTGCCCGCCACCTGAGTGAGCTGGGTACGGCACTGGAAGCGCCCATGACCCGCCTGATCGAAACCGCCTCGGAAACACCGAAGGCCGCCGCCGAGGTCATCCGACAGCTGCAGTCGGAAATCACCCGCAACAGCGAGCGGGAAAACGAGCTGTTGGAAGAACGCCAGCGACTGGTTCAGGAATTGGACACTCTGCTGGAAAACCAGCGCAGCACCGCCGATAGTCAGCGGGAGGCGGTGGATTCGCTGGTCAGCGGCGCCAGCGAAATCCTGGCCGGCATCAGCGAACGCTTTAACACCTTGATCCAGGAACAAAGCCGGCAACTGGGCGAACTGGGCGACAACATCACCGGCAGCAGCCAGGAAGTCGGCGCGTTGAGCGACGCCTTCGCCCAAGCCATTGAGCTGTTCAGTCAGTCCAACCAGCAGGTGGTCGCCAGCCTTGCGGATATCCAGAAGGCCCTGTATAACGCCGGCACCCGGCACGATGAACAGCTGGCCTATTACGTGGCCCAGGCCCGCGAGGTGATTGACCTCAGCGTCAGCGCCCAGAAAGACGTGATTGATGCCGCCGCAGCCCTGCGCCGGGCAGAATCTGGCGAGGCCGGTTGATGGAACAGCTGGAAGGCGGCGAACAGCAATCGGCACCGGTCTGGGCCATCTTCTCGGACCTGATGGCGGCGCTGGTGGGCATTCTGGCGCTGATTCTTGTGTGGGTGATCGGCATCCAGCTGGAACTCAGCCAGTCCTTGGCCGAGGAGATCGAGAAACGGGAGGCGGAAGAACAGCGCCGGATGGCCCTGGAGCAAGCTCTTGAAGACCCTCTCACCAAAGGTCTGGTGACCTTCCGCGATGGCCGTATCGGCATCAGCGGCAACGTCTTGTTCGAGCTGAATTCAGACCAGTTGCAGGCCGAAGGCGAGGAAGTTCTGAAATCGCTGATTACGCCTCTGCAAACCTACCTGGAGCAGCACGACGAACTGCTAATGGTGAGCGGTTTTACCGACGACCTGCCCATGCACCCGGGTAACCGTTACCAGGATAACTGGGGCCTTTCGGCCCAGCGGGCGCTTACCGTTACCCGCTCGTTAACGGAACTGGGCCTGCCCAACGACCGGGTATTCGCCGCCGCCTTTGGCCCGCACCACCCGGCAGTGCCGAATGTGGATGCGGAATCCCGGGCCCTGAACCGGCGGGTGGAAATCAGTACCGTGCCCCGGGCGCCTTCGGCGGTGACAGACACCGAAAGGGAGCCGGTCGACCGATGACCCAGGAAACCTCCCTGCTCGACTCGCTCAGGCAAGCCGGGGCAGACAGGCTGGACCCGGTGCGCTTTCGCTACCTGGAGTCCTTCGAACGGCGATTGCGCGCAAAGGGCCTGCAACACGGTGAACACTGGCTGAAGCTGCAGCAGGCCGTTTCCGATTACCGGACATACCACGCTGAGGCAGATAGCGCAGAGCCGGCCTTAAAGCCCACAGGCGGCCAGAACCCGTCGCAACTTGGCAACCTGGTGGATACTCTGAACCGGTCAACGGAAGCGCCGGAACCGCCCCCTCGCTCAGTGCTTGAGCAGCGGATCTTCGGAGGCGAGGAGGAACGCCCGGGAGAAGGCCCGGTTATCGACTCACCCAGGCCCCTCAAAGCCCTGGCCCGGGTTACCACCGGCCAAGAGGCCCGGGCACTGCAACAGCGCATTCTTCAGTCTATTGAAAGCACACCCGAAGAAGCCGGCCCCATGAACGCACACCGGCTGGTCAGCCGGGCGCTGGCCGAGATGCAGAAACTCTCGCCCGAGTACACGCTCCGCTTTGCCCGTTATATCGACACCTTGCTGGCACTGGAAAAGTCTTCGCGGAAAAACTGACACCCCACGGCCAGGTGCATTCACGCTAAACAAAAAAGCCCCGACCACTAGGGTCAGGGCTTTCAGGTAAGCGAGGCAGAGAGCCTTACTTGACCTTCGGGTCCAGCTCGCCAGCCTCATACCGCTCGAACATCTGCTCGAGGTTCAGAGGCTTGATCTTGCTGGCCTGGCCGGCACAACCAAACGCCTCGTAGCGAGCTACGCAGATATCGGTCATGGCGACCATAGTGGCCTTGAGGAATTTGCGCGGGTCGAATTCGGCCGGGTTCTGGGCCATGAAACGACGAACGGCACCGGTAGAGGCAAGGCGCAGGTCGGTGTCGATGTTGACCTTGCGTACGCCGTGTTTGATGCCTTCGACGATTTCCTCCACCGGCACACCGTAGGTTTCCGGAATCTCACCACCGAATTCGTTGATCACCTTCAGCCACTCCTGGGGTACGGAGCTTGAGCCGTGCATGACCAGGTGGGTGTCCGGGATGCGGGCGTGGATGGCTTTGATCTGGTCGATGGCCAGGATGTCACCTGTGGGCGGACGGGTGAACTTGTAGGCGCCGTGGCTGGTGCCGATGGCGATGGCCAGTGCGTCTACCTGGGTTTTCTGGACGAAGTCGGCAGCTTCTTCCGGATCGGTCAGCATCTGGCTATGGTCCAGGGTGCCTTCGGCGCCAATGCCGTCTTCTTCACCGGCCTGGCCGGTTTCGAGGGAGCCCAGGCAGCCCAGTTCACCTTCTACGGAGACACCACAGGCGTGGGCCATTTCAACGGTGCGACGGGTGACGTCTACGTTGTATTCGTAGCTGGTCGGGGTTTTGCCGTCTTCACCCAGGGAGCCGTCCATCATGACGGAGCTGAAGCCGAGCTGGATGGAGCGCTGGCAAACTGCGGGGCTGGTGCCGTGGTCCTGATGCATAACCACAGGGATGTGCGGCCATTCTTCGATGGCGGCCAGGATCAGGTGGCGCAGGAAAGGCGCACCGGCGTATTTGCGGGCACCGGCGGAGGCCTGAACAATGACCGGGGAGTCGGTTTTGTCGGCGGCTTCCATGATGGCGCGCATTTGTTCGAGGTTGTTCACGTTAAAGGCTGGCACACCGTAACCGTGCTCGGCGGCGTGGTCCAGAAGTTGCCGCAGCGAAATCAGGGCCATGGGTTGTCTCCTTCGTTGACTTTTTGATGTTTGAATTCTGTTCGTTTCAGACTTTTGAGTCTGCTGCGGAGGGTGGGGTAGGTCTTTCGCGGAACCGCTACGAGCACCCGCGGGCGGGTCCGGCCAGCAATCATAGATTGCTGTCGTTCGGCTGCGCATGAAGCTCCGCTTCATAAACGCTTGCCTCACCCATGTGCGCTTCTCTCAGGCCATCCCTGGCCTTCGAAATTCCGCGAAAGACCTACCCCACCCTCCTTGCGATTCTGGCCCTGCGCGGGTTTCTCTCAGAATCGCTTTGTTGATTACGCTCCGCGTTCTTCCAACACGGCAACCGCCGGCAGGGTTTTGCCTTCCACGAATTCCAGGAACGCGCCGCCGCCGGTTGAGATGTAGGAGATCTTGTCAGCTATGCCGTATTTGTCAACGGCCGCGACGGTGTCGCCGCCGCCTGCCAGGGAGAAGGCGTCGCTTTCGGCGATGGCTTCAGCCAATGCTTGGGTGCCGTTGCCGAACTGGTCGAATTCGAATACGCCAACCGGGCCGTTCCACAGGATGGTTTTGGCGTTCTTGAGCAGGCTCGCGAACTGGCCGGCGGTTTCCGGGCCTACGTCGAGGATCATGTCGTCGTCGCTGACGTCGGAGATGTTTTTCACGGTGGCGGTGGCAGTTTCGGCGAATTCGCTGGCGACCACTACGTCAACCGGCAGCGGGATCTCCACGCGGCTGGCGATGTCTTTGGCGGTGTCGATCAGGTCGTGTTCGCACAGGGATTTGCCCACCGGGTGGCCGGCTGCGGCCAGGAAGGTGTTGGCGATGCCGCCACCGACGATGATCTGGTCACACACTTTTTCCAGGGCGTTGAGTACGTCGAGTTTGGTGGAGACTTTGGAGCCGCCAACGATGGCGACAACGGGTTTGGCCGGGTTATCCAGGGCTTTGCCGAGGGCGTCGAGTTCTGCTGCCAGCAGGGGGCCGGCGCAGGCTTCTGGGGCGAACTTCGCTACGCCGTGGGTGGAGGCCTGGGCGCGGTGGGCGGTGCCGAAGGCGTCCATCACGTAGACGTCGCACAGGGCGGCGTATTGTTTGGCCAGGTCTTCGTTGTCTTTCTTTTCGCCTTTGTTGAAGCGAACGTTTTCGAGCAGCACCACTTCGCCGTCGGCCACTTCAACGCCGTTGAGGTAGTCCTTGATCAGGCGCACTTCCTGGCCGAGCAGGGTGCTCAGGTGTTCGGCAACCGGCTTCATGGAAGAGGCCTCGTCGTACACGCCTTCTTCCGGGCGACCCAGGTGGGACATCAGCATGACTTTGGCGCCGGCGTCTTTAGCGGCTTTGATGGTCGGCAGCGAGGCGCGGATGCGGGCGTCGCTGGAGACTTTGCCGTTTTTGACCGGTACGTTCAGGTCTTCACGAATCAGAACCCGATTGCCGGCGAGGTTCAGGTCAGTCATTTTTTTGATGGCCATAGTTACAGTTCCATTTCTACGGGTTAGAACGTTATTGCCACGGGCGACACAGACTTGCACGGACGAAAAGATAAAAGAGCTTTGTATTTGTCCGTGTTCGTCCGTGTGGTCCGTGGCTCATCAATCAGTTTTCTCAAGCCAGACCTTGCTGACATCCAGCATCCGGTTGGCGAAGCCCCATTCATTGTCGAACCAGCAGAGTACTTTCACCATGGTGCCGCCGGTGACTCGGGTCTGGCCGCCGTCTACCACGCCGGAATGGGCGTCGTGGTTGAAGTCGGAACTGGCCAGCAGTTCATCGGTGTAACCGAGGATGCCTTTCAGGCCTCCCTTTGCGGCGTTCTGTAATAGCTGGTTCACCGCCATTACATCGGTGGCCTCGCGTACATTCACCACCATGTCTATAGCAGAGACATTAAGCGTTGGCACGCGCATGGCCACGGAGCTGAAGCGACCCACCATATGAGGCAGCAAACGCTCGATGCCACGGGCCAGTCCTGTGTCTACCGGGACGATATTATGAAGCGCGCTGCGGGTGCGGCGCAGGTCCTGGTGGTGGTAAGCATCGATCACCGGCTGGTCGTTCATGGCGGCGTGGATAGTGGTGGTACTGCCCTGCTCTACGCCGAAGGCGTCGTCCAGTACCTTGATCACCGGTACCAGACAGTTGGTGGTGCAGGAGCCCGCAGCCACAATCACATCCTCAGCATTCAGCTGGTGGTCGTTGATTCCGAACACCACGGTGCGGTCCACATCGGATTCGCCTGGCTGGGAAAACAGCAGGCGTTGGGCGCCCGCCTCAATGTGTTTCTCCGCTGTGGCGCGGTCGGAGTAAGCGCCGGAGCATTCCAGCACCAGGTCTACGTCCAGCAAACGCCATGGCAGATCACTCGGGTCCGGGTGGCGCAGCACCCGGATGCGATCGCCGTTGACCACCAGGTTATCGCCATCCACCGCCACCTCACCGTGAAACCGCCCGTGGGTGGAGTCGTATTTGGTGAGATGGGCGATGGTGTCGATATCCGACAACTCGTTGATCGCGACCACCTGCAGATGGTCGCGATAGCCGTTTTCATAGAGTGCCCGCAACACGCACTGGCCTATGCGGCCGTACCCGTTGATGGCGATGCGAAACGGCGTTGAGTTGGTCATCAGGCGTCCAGGAGCTCGTCAGCCACTTCCAGGATGTTGTCGACGGTGAAGCCGAATTCCTTGAACAACTCGCCAGCAGGCGCAGACTCACCGAAGGTGGTCATGCCCACAACCCGGCCGTCCAGGCCCACGTACTTGTACCAGTAGTCAGCAATGCCGGCTTCGATGGCGATGCGGTTGGTGACTTCCAGCGGCAGCACCTGTTGCTTGTACTCGGCGCTCTGGGCGTCGAATACATCGGTAGACGGCATGGACACCACACGCACAGCCTTGCCCTGCTCGCGCAGCTTGGCGGCAACGTCCTGGGCCAGGGCCACTTCAGAGCCGGTGGCAATCAGGATCAGCTCCGGGGTGCCTTCGCTGTCAGACAGCACGTAGCCACCCTTGGCAACGTTGGCCAGCTGCTCGGCGTCACGCTGCTGGTGCGGCAGGTTCTGACGAGAGAACACCATGGCGGTGGGGCCGTCGTTGCGCTCGAGGGCGGCTTTCCAGGCCACCGCAGATTCCACGGTGTCGGCCGGGCGCCACGTGCTCATGTTCGGCGTGGTGCGCAGGCTGGCCATCTGTTCAATGGGCTGGTGCGTGGGACCGTCTTCGCCCAGACCGATGGAGTCGTGGGTGAAGACAAAGATGGAGCGCTGCTTCATGAGGGCCGCCATGCGTACCGCGTTGCGGCAGTATTCCATGAAGATCAGGAAGGTGGCGCCGTAGGGAACAAAACCGCCGTGCAGGGCGATGCCGTTCATAATGGCGGCCATTCCGAACTCACGTACACCGTAATAGATGTAGTTGCCGGAGGCGTCGTCTTTGGTCACGCCTTTGCAGCCAGACCAGATGGTCAGGTTGGAACCGGCCAGGTCGGCGGAGCCGCCCATCAGTTCCGGCAGCAGCGGGCCATAGGCGTTCAGGGTGTTCTGGGATGCCTTACGGGAAGCGATGGTGTCGCCCTTGTCCTGGCATTCCTGAATGTAGGCCTGTGCCTTCTGGGCGAAATCTGCCGGCAGTTCGCCGGCCATACGGCGCTTGAACTCAGCGGCCAGTTCCGGCTCGGCTTTTTCGTAGGCGGCGAATTTCTCTTCCCATGCCTTCTGGGCAGCGGCGCCTTTTTCTTTGGCATCCCAGGCTGCGTAAATTTCAGAAGGAACTTCAAACGGACCGTGCTGCCAGCCCAGCGCTTCCCGGGTCAGGGCGATTTCATCGTCACCCAGCGGGGCGCCGTGGCAATCTTCCTTGCCCTGTTTATTGGGGGAACCAAAGCCGATGATGGTTTTGCAGCAGATGATGGTGGGCTGATCGGTATTCGCGCGGGCCGCTTCGATGGCCGCACGAATGGCATCGGCATCGTGGCCATCCACGTTCGGGATAACCTGCCAGCCGTAGGATTCGAAACGCTTGGGCGTGTCGTCGGTAAACCAGCCTTCTACTTCACCATCAATGGAAATGCCGTTGTCGTCGTAGAAGAACACCAGTTTACCCAGGCCCAAAGTACCGGCCAGGGAGGCGACTTCGTGGGAGATGCCTTCCATCAGGCAGCCATCGCCCAGGAAGGCGTAGGTGTAGTGATCAACAATCTCGTGGCCCGGGCGGTTGAACTGCGCCGCCAGGGATTTCTCGGCCAACGCGAAACCAACGGCATTGGCAATGCCCTGCCCCAGCGGGCCAGTGGTGGTCTCGATGCCCGGCGTATAGCCGTATTCCGGGTGGCCCGGGGTTTTGGAGTGCAACTGGCGGAAGTTCTTGATGTCGTCAATGGAGACGTCGTACCCACTCAGGTGCAGCAGGGAATACTGCAGCATGGAGCCATGGCCGTTAGACAGCACAAAGCGGTCACGGTTGGCCCACTGAGGGTTGGCCGGGTTGTGGCTGAGGTAATCGTTCCACAGTACCTCGGCGATATCCGCCATACCCATGGGCGCACCCGGGTGGCCGGACTTGGCTTTCTGAACCGCATCCATGCTCAGCGCGCGAATGGCGTTGGCGAGATCTTTACGGGACGACATTGACTATTCTCCAGTGTTTTTCAGGAAAAGAATTCAAGCTGCAAAAACTGCTTAAAAAGAAGGCGCGTATTTTCGCCGATTACGGTATGCCGGGGCAAATCCATATGTAGTGGTTTTCCGATGGCGGCGGCACAAACTCGCCAAAGCAACTGATTTCACAAAGCCATAAATCTATATCAAAAAATTTTGATATGGCTATTGATCGACCAACTAATCCCCCCTACACTTGCCAACCATGACCTCACTCAATGCACATGCTAACGAACTGTCCTCTGTGGACACCCTGGCACCGATCTTCAAGGCGAGCGGAGACCCCCTGCGCCTGGAAATCCTGCGGGTGCTGCGCCGTGACACCTTCGGCGTGCTTGAGCTGAGCCAGCTGTTTGATATGCGCCAGTCCGGCATGAGCCATCACCTGAAAGTGATGAATAAGGCCGGGCTGCTGGAACCCCAGCGTGAAGGCAACGCCATTTTCTACCGCCGCCCCCTGCATCTGGACAGCGACAAACTGGCGGACCAGGCCATCCGGCAGATTTTTGAGACGGTGGACCGCGTGCCCTTGCCGCCGCAGCTGGAAGAAAAGATTGAGGCAATCCGGGAGCAGCGGGCGGAGCAGTCCCAGGCGTTTTTCTCCCGACACTCGGAGCAGTTCCGGGAACAACAGGAATTGATTGCAGCCTTCGACCTCTATGCCGAACCCACAGCAGAGCTGATCCGCAAGCGCACGACTCGGCAAGAATGGCGCAGTGCGCTGGAAATCGGTCCCGGTGAAGGTGCGTTCCTGCCCGTACTGTCAGCCCTGTTTGAACACGTGGTAGCGCTGGATAACAGCAAAGACATGCTGGCCAAGGCCACCCGCACCTGTATTGATGAGCGTTTGAATAATGTGGATTTGATTGAAGGCGTCACCGACACCCTGCTGGCCCGCGGTGATGCCTTTGACCTGATCGTCGCCAACATGGTGCTGCACCATGTGCCCAGCCCGGCGGACATCTTCCTGGATGCCGCGGCACTGATGAACAGCGGTGGCTGTTTTATCGTCAGTGATTTGTGCAGCCATGATCAGGACTGGGCGAAAGAGAATTGCGGCGACCTCTGGCTTGGCTTTGAGCCGGAAGAGCTGACCGCCTGGGCCGCTGATGCCGGCCTGACCGCCGGAGAGCAACTGTTTATTGGCCTGCGCAACGGTTTCCAGGTGCAGGTACGGGAATTCTGGAAAACGTCCGCAACGGCTTGAGGCCCGAGCGGATACTGGAACATCAAAAAACTTTGATATTGTCGTACGTAGAAATACGTACACTGACTTTGAAAACGCTCACAAAGGAGCACCGCTATGTCTGACTACAACATCTTCACCTCCGAATCGGTCTCTGAAGGCCACCCGGACAAACTGGCCGACCAGATTTCCGATGCGGTACTGGATGCCATCCTGGCCGACGACCCGCACGCCCGCGTGGCCTGCGAAACCATGGTCAAGACCGGCGTTGCCATCGTTGGCGGTGAAATCACCACCAGCGCCTGGGTAGACCTGGAAGACCTGGTGCGCGGTGTGATCAAAGACATCGGCTACACCTCCTCAGACGTGGGCTACGACGGCGACACCTGTGGCGTGATCAATATCATCGGCAAACAATCTGTCGACATCGCCCAGGGCGTTGACCGCCAAAAGCCGGAAGACCAGGGCGCCGGCGACCAGGGCCTGATGTTCGGCTACGCCAGCAACGAAACCGACGTGCTGATGCCAGCCCCGATCACCTTCTCTCACCGGCTGGTACAGCGCCAGGCCGAAGCCCGCAAAAGCGGCCTGCTGCCGTGGCTGCGCCCGGACGCCAAGAGCCAGGTTACCTGCCGCTATGAGAACGGCCAGGTGGTTGGTATTGATGCCGTGGTTCTGTCCACCCAGCACGATCCGGACGTGACCCAAGAAGACCTGAAAGAAGCGGTAATGGAGCTGATCGTCAAGCACACGCTGCCGGAAGAACTGCTGCACAAAGACACCCAGTTCCACATCAACCCGACCGGCAAGTTCGTGATCGGCGGCCCGGTGGGCGACTGTGGCCTGACCGGCCGTAAGATCATCGTAGACACCTACGGCGGCATGGCCCGCCACGGTGGCGGTGCGTTCTCCGGCAAAGACCCCTCGAAGGTTGACCGTTCTGCAGCCTATGCCGGTCGTTACGTGGCCAAGAACATCGTGGCCGCCGGCCTGGCCGAGAAGTGCGAGATTCAGGTGTCCTACGCCATCGGTGTCGCCCAGCCGACCTCCATTTCTTTGAACACCTTCGGCACCGGCAAGATCAGCGACGACAAGATCATCGACCTGGTACGCGCACACTTCGACCTGCGCCCGTATGCGATCACCAACATGCTGGACCTGCTGCACCCGATGTACCGGGCCACAGCAGCCTACGGCCACTTCGGCCGCGATCCATACGAGATGACCGTTGGCGGCAAGACCTTCACCGCGTTCCCGTGGGAGAAGACCGACCGTGCTTCGGCTCTGAAGGACGCTGCGGGCATCTGACGATTTTGGGTCTGACTCTTTGAGTTGGGTCCTATTTTTGGCCCAGCCCTCTTGGTGTGGTGGTGGGCGGCGGCAAGGAACGTCTTTCGCACTTGTGGTGAGGGCTTATCGAAAACTCTTTCATGCAAGGCGCTGAAAGAAGGCCAAATTCAGTATTTCGGCGTACCGGAGACGGCATACGCCAAAGTTTGAAAGAGGAGATGGGGAACGTCTTTCGCGGAATTTCGAAGGCCATGGATGGCCTGAGAGAAGCGCACATGGATGTGCTCGTAGCGGTTCCGCGAAAGACGTTCCCCATCTCCGACACAACCCATACAGGCGGTACCCGATAATGTTCCGGGACCGTAGAGAAAGGCTGACAGGAGAACACCCAAATGAGCACTCCGGCAGAAAAACTGACCACGTTTGAAGACTACAAAGTCCGCGACATTACCCTCGCCGACTGGGGCCGCAAGGAAATCAAAATCGCCGAAGGCGAAATGCCCGCCCTGATGAAACTGCGCGAGAAATACAAAGCCGAGCAGCCGCTGAAAGGCGCCAACATCATGGGCTGCATCCACATGACCATCCAGACCGCCGTATTGATTGAAACCCTGGTGGAGCTAGGCGCTAACGTGCGCTGGTCATCGTGCAACATCTTCTCCACCCAGGACCAGGCCGCAGCCGCCATCGCGGCGCAAGGCATTCCCGTGTTCGCGTGGAAAGGTGAAACTGACGAAGAATACGAATGGTGCCTGCACCGCACCGTAGGTGCAGACGTGGACGGCTGGCAACCGAACATGATCCTGGACGACGGCGGCGACCTGACCGAGTTGCTGCACAAGGAATACCCGCAGGTGATTGCCAAGTGCCACGGTGTGACCGAAGAAACCACCACCGGCGTGCACCGTCTGCAGGAAATGCTGCGCGACGGCACTCTGAAGATCCCGGCGATCAACGTGAACGATTCGGTCACCAAATCCAAGAACGACAACAAGTACGGCTGTCGTCACAGCCTGAACGACGCCATCAAGCGTGCTACCGACCACCTGCTGTCTGGCAAGAAAGCACTGGTCATCGGCTACGGTGACGTAGGTAAAGGCTCTGCCCTGTCCCTGCGCCAGGAAGGCATGATTGTAAAAGTGACCGAAGCCGACCCGATCTGCGCCATGCAGGCCTGCATGGACGGTTTTGAAGTGGTATCCCCGTACATCGATGGCATCAACACCGGTACCGAGCAAGGCATCAACACCGACCTGCTGGGCACCACTGACCTGCTGGTGACTACCACCGGTAACGTCAACGTGTGTGACGCCAACATGCTGAAGGCGCTGAAGAACGGCGCTGTGGTGTGCAACATCGGCCACTTCGATAATGAAATCGATACCGCCTACATGCGCAAGAACTGGGAGTGGGACGAGGTCAAACCGCAGGTACACGTGATTTACCGCGACAAGGCCAGCAACGACCACCTGATCCTGCTGTCCGAAGGCCGCCTGGTGAACCTGGGCAACGCCACCGGTCACCCGTCCCGGATCATGGATGGCTCCTTCGCCAACCAGGTGCTGGCCCAGATGTACCTGTTCGAGCGCAAGTTTGCCGACCTGCCGGAGGAATCCAAGGCCAAGGGTGTTTACGTTCAGGTACTGCCCAAGCAACTGGACGAAGAAGTGGCCCGCGCCATGGTCGAAGGTTTTGGTGGCGTGATCACCAAGATGACGCCGGACCAGGCAAAATACATCGGTGTGCCGGTCGAAGGCCCGTACAAGCCGGAAAGCTACAGGTACTGAGCGGAAACGATCATGGAATCCCAGAAGCAATTCAAGCGCCGTTTCAGCTTTGAGTTTTTCCCGCCCAAGACCGATCAGGGCAAGGAAAAGCTGCAGGCGGTGCGCAACCAGCTGGCGGAGGTGAACCCGGATTTCTTCTCGGTCACCTTCGGCGCCGGCGGCTCCACCCGGGACCGCACCATTGAAACAGTACTGAACCTGCACAAGCAGGGCATTTCCACGGCACCGCACCTGTCGTGCGTGGGTGGTACCCGCGCAGAGATCGGCGAGCTGCTGGATCTGTACAAAGAAAACGGCATCAACCGGATCGTGGCCCTGCGCGGCGACCTGCCCTCGGGTATGGGCGCTTCCGGTGAACTGCGTTACGCCAACGAACTGGTGGAGTTCATCCGGGAGCACAGCGGTGATCACTTCAACCTGGAAGTGGCCGCATACCCGGAGTTCCATCCCCAGGCCCGCAACGCCGAGGAAGACCTGAAGAACTTCGCACGAAAAGTACAGGCCGGTGCCAACAGCGCCATCACCCAGTACTTCTTCAACGCCGACAGCTACTTCTACTTCATCGACCGCCTGGAGCAGATGGGAGTCACCATTCCGGTGGTGCCGGGCATCATGCCGATCGTGAACTTCTCCAGCCTGGTGCGGTTCTCCGACATGTGCGGTGCGGAAATCCCGCGTTGGATCCGCAAGCAGCTGGAAGCCTATGGCGACGACACCGACAGCATCCGCAAGTTCGGTGAAGACGTGGTCACCGAGATGTGTGAGAAGCTGCTGAAAGCCGGGGCGCCCGGGCTGCACTTCTACACCCTGAACCAGGCTGAACCCAGTCTCTCCATCTGGAAGAATCTGGACATCAGCGACCGGGAGAAGATCGCTTTCTGATCTGCTCCCCGAAGCCCTCTGCCGGCCGGCAGAGGGCTTTCTCTTTCCCCTCCCCAGCGTTATAACCAACTGAATTTCTGCAAATCCTGCTTTTCTGGTCTAGGCTGTATCTGATGTATCCCCATCAACGCTCCTCGCAAGGCAAGCGTTAAAAGCGGTTACCTGTGCGAATTGCCTTACCGGGCAAATGGAGCATAAAAAACAGAAAGGAGATCACATGAGCACGAAATGGCTGAAAACACTGGGCGCTGGTCTGGCATTGTCGGTTGCAGCGTCAACCGTTAGTGCAGAAACCCTCCGAGTGGTGACCGACCCAAGTTTTGTCCCCTTTGAAATGATGGACCAGGAAACCGGCGAGATGATCGGTTTCGACATGGATATCATCTCTGAGGTGGCCGAGCGCGCGGGCTTTGAGTACAACCTGCAGACCATGGATTTCAATGGCATTATCCCGGCCCTGCAAACCGGCAACGTGGATATCGCTATCGCCGGCATTACCATCACCGAAGAGCGCAAGCAGATTGTCGATTTCTCTGACCCCTACTACGACTCCGGCCTGCGGATTCTGGTGCGGGCAAACAACAGTGATGTCGATGAGCTTTCTGATCTTGAGGGCAAAAAAGTTGGCACCAAGATCGGCAGCACCAGTTACGACTTCCTGATGCAAAACCTGGATAACAATGGCGGTGTCACGCCGTACCCGGGCAGCTCCGATATGTATATGGCACTGATGTCCCGAGCCATTGATGCGGTGTTCTACGATGCCCCGAACGTTGGCTACTTTGCCAGCACCCGTGGCGAAGGCCGGGTGAAAACCGTCGGCCAGCTTTATGAAGGCCAGCAGTACGGTATCGCCCTGAAAAAGGGCAGCCAATGGGTTGGCCCGGTCAACGAAGCACTTGCCTCTATTAAGGAAGACGGTACCTACAAGACCATTTATGAAAAATGGTTTGGCCCCATGCCTGAAGACAAGTAACCCGCCATCCGTTCTGGTCAGGGCGTACAACGCCCTGACCGGTTCCTCCCAACTCAACGGAGACTCACACTGTGGAATTCCAGTTTCAGTTTGACTGGCAGGCAGCAATCCATGCCATTCCATTTCTGGCCAAAGGCATCCCCTACACTCTGATGATTTCCTTTGGCGGCCTGGCCATCGGCTTTGTGCTGGGCATCCTGTTCGGTTTGCTGAGCATCAACAAAAGCTGGTTCCTGCGCTGGCCCGCCATTGCCTACATCGAGATTTTTCGTGGCACGCCGATTCTGGTTCAGGTCCTGTTTATTTTCTACGGGCTGCCAGACCTGGTCGGTGGGCCCATCGACCCGCTCACCGCTGGCATTGCAGCCATCGCACTCAATTCCGGCGCTTATATTTCCGAAGTGGTGCGCGGTGGCGTGCAGTCCATCGACAAGGGCCAGACCGAAGCAGGCCTGTCGCTCGGGCTCTCCAGAACCCAGACCTTCTGGTCCATCATCTGGCCCCAGGCGTTCCGGCGCATGATTCCGCCACTGGGCAACCAGGGCATTGTCAGCATCAAAGACACGTCCCTGTTTTCTGTCATCGGCGTAGGTGAACTGGTCCGTCAGGGGCAGGTGTACATTGCCAACACGTTTACCGCGTTTGAGGTGTATTTCGTGGTCGCACTCATGTACCTGGCCATCACCTTAACTCTGTCCCTGCTCCTGCGTTTGCTTGAGCGCCGTGGCGTAGCGTCTGTCTGAAGGAGCCCGAGTAATGACTCAGATTGTGAAAATGAAGGGCATGAACAAGTACTTCGGCAAACTGCATGTCCTCAAGGATATTGACCTGACCGTCGAGCAGGGAGAAGTAGTGGTGATTATCGGTGCCAGCGGCTCCGGCAAGTCCACTTTGATCCGCTGTGTGAACGGCCTTGAAGAGTATGAATCCGGCGTCCTGGAAGTAGATAACCAGAAACTCGCGCCCAAAGGTGGCAACCAGCAGGCGTTGTCGGAAATACGCAAGGAAGTGGGCATGGTGTTCCAGCAGTTCAATCTGTTCCCTCACCTGACGGTACGAAAGAACATCATGCTGGCCCCCATGAAAGTCAAAAAGGCGTCCCAGGTAGTGGCCAACGCCACCGCAGAGCGCTTGCTGGACAGAGTAGGCATCGGCAACCAGGCCGACAAATACCCCAGCCAGTTGTCGGGTGGCCAGCAGCAACGGGTAGCCATCGCCCGGGCCCTCGCCATGGAACCCCGATTGATGCTGTTCGACGAACCTACCTCGGCGCTGGACCCGGAAATGATCGGGGAGGTGCTGGATGTCATGCGAGAGCTGGCCAAGGAGGGGATGACCATGATGGTGGTTACCCACGAGATGGGATTTGCCCGGGAAGTCGCAGACCGGGTGATCTACATTCATGAGGGCCAGATTGTCGAGGAAGGCAGGCCCGACGACGTCTTCGACAACCCCCAGAACGAGCGCACCCAGGCATTTCTTTCACGGGTGCTGGCGCACTGACCGCCTCGCACCCGGTTCGTTTGGCCTCGGTAGTTGTCTAAGGCTTACCGAGGCCTGCAGTCACGCTCTGGCCAGGCGGAACAGCAACTCCGGCGACAGCCGCTTAACCCAGAGCGCCGCCATTTCCTTGCCCTTACCCACCGGGATTTCGCGCTTCTTCGCTTGAAGCCCCTTGAAAATCACCTCGGCACATTCGTTTACGTCCATGCCACCGGCAATATCTGCATCTTCCTCACCAAAAGCAGAGCCATCGCCCGAAAGGGCATTGCGGGAAATATCCGTGCGAATAAAACCGGGTGTAATGGTAGACACCTGAACACCCTCACCCTCCACTTCCGCACGAAGGGCATCAAAAAAGCCCATCACCGCATGCTTGGCGGCGCAATATCCGGTTCTCATGGGGGCACCGACTTTGCCAGCCACACTGGAGGTGACCGCCAGGTGCCCGGCGCCACGCTCCAGCATATGGGGCAGCACCGCCTTGGTGAGTGCAATCTGGCCCATCACATCCACGTCCATCAGCTTCTGATAGACCGCCATATCGGTATCTTTGCACAAGGAGCGTTGAGAGACGCCTGCGTTGTTGACCAGCAGATCGATAGTACCGAAGGCCTCCAGCACCGCCTGAACGGCACCGGGCAAAGAAGCCCAGTCAGTCACATCCAGCGGCAAGACCAGCACATGCCCCTCCTCCAGGCCGGCCTCAAGGCAGCGGCTTGCAACTCGCTCCAGTTCGCTTTTACGGCGGGCAGATAACACAAGACGCGCGCCATGTTTCGCATATCGAAGGGCGAGCGCCTCGCCAATGCCGGAGGAGGCTCCGGTAATCCAGACAGTTTGTGCGGGCATAGTAATTCAGTCCTTCCGTTACCAGGCTCTTGTTTTGGAACGTTTAAACAAGAGACTACACCAGCAAATGAACACCCGCCATGACCATCACCGGGCGGCGGTTAGCAAACGTCACAACAACTGACGCGTAACCTCATACTCCCGTTCAATCTTTGCGTGAGAATCTTCTGCCAGAAACTTAGCCACCTTCTTGCCGAGGAAAGGCACATCGCAGTGAACAGACAGGTTCACGTAGTTGATGCAGCGATTACCATTGCCCAGCAAACGCATAATGCCCTTGATTCGAGCTGGCACCCCATCAATCTTTACCCGGAACTCACAGTGCCACTCGCCATCGTCTTTCTTGAACCAGTGCTCTTCCTGGCGCACCCGGTTCCACTCCCGATGAAAGCTGGCCAGCATGCCGGGGACCGGGGCTGACGCCATCATTTCCCGCTCAATGACCAGCTTGGCCGCAGCATCGTCCCGTTGGAGCTCAGCTACACGAAGGTTCCGGGAACCAAGCTTCTGGTTCTTTTCAATAATGTGATGCTCACTGAAGAACCGTTCGATGATGTGATCCAGCCCTACCTCATAGGCATGCTCCAGAGTCAGCTCCATAATCGCCTCCTGTTATGTTGAATTCATTGTTGCTGCAGCCGGCCATCCTCACATTGGCCGCCCGAACGAGCGTTTCTGGCATGGAAGCCATCCGACTGGTTCACACGCCACCGCTGTTCTGGGTCACAACCGGGGCGCTGTTAACCGAGCGCTCCGGGAAGTATCATGGGCGGTCTCAAACAAAATGCCCCAGCCGGGAAGACAGGAGAACACGATGCGTAATGCTGATCTGGTCGCACGGGACCTCAAATCCGTGTGGCACCCCTGCACCCAGATGAAAGACCACGAAAGCCTGCCGTTGATTCCCATCAAGCGCGGCGAAGGCGTGTGGTTGGAAGACTTCGAGAGCAACCGGTATATCGATGCGGTCAGTTCGTGGTGGGTGAACCTGTTCGGCCACGCCAACCCGCGGATCAACTCCGCTATCCAGGAACAGATTGGCCAGCTGGAACACGTGATTCTGGCCGGTTTTACCCATGAACCGGTGGTCAGCCTGTCTGAGCGCCTGATCGAAGTCACGCCCGAAGGGCTCAGCAAGTGCTTCTACGCGGATAACGGTTCATCCGCCATCGAAGCTGCCCTGAAGATGAGCTACCACTACTGGAAAAACCTGGGCCAGCCCGGCAAGAAAAACTTCGTCAATCTCAGCAACAGCTACCACGGCGAAACCCTGGGTGCACTGGCGCTCGGTGATGTGGCGCTCTATAAAGACACCTATCAGCCGCTGCTGATGGAGGTTCTTACCGCCCCATCCCCCGATGCCTACAACAAAGAACCGGGTGAAACCGACGAAGACTATGCCCTGCGCCAGTTCGAGGCCATGGAGAAACTGCTGGCCGAACGGCACGATGAAATCTGTGCTGTGGTGGTCGAGCCCCTGATCCAGTGCGCCGGCGGCATGCGCATGCACCATCCGATATACCACACCAAGCTCCGGGAAGCCTGCGACCGCTACAACGTGCACCTGATTGCCGACGAGATCGCCGTGGGCTTTGGTCGCACCGGCACCCTGTTCGCCTGTGAACAATCCGGCATTACCCCGGATTTCATGTGCCTGTCCAAGGGACTTACCGCCGGCTACCTGCCGTTGTCCGCCGTGCTGACCACCGAAACCGTGTACAACGCCTTTTACGACGACTACGAAACCTTGCGCGCCTTCCTGCACAGCCACAGCTACACCGGCAATCCCATCGGCTGCGCCGTCGCCCTGGCCACCCTGGACATCTTCCGGGACGAAAACGTCATCGAAAACAACCGCCAGCTGTCCCGCTGCATGGCTGAATCCGTCGCCCACCTGGCCGACCACCCCAACGTCGGTGACATCCGCCAGCACGGCATGACCCTGGCCATCGAAATGGTTAAAGACAAAGCCAGTAAAACCCCGTTCCCCTGGCAGGAACGCCGGGGTCTGAAAGTCTACCAACACGCCCTCACCCGCCAGGCACTGCTACGGCCCCTGGGCAACGTGGTGTACTTCATGCCCCCGTATGTCATCACCGAAGACCAGATACGCCACCTGGCACAGGTAGCGACCGAAGGCATCGGCATCGCGGTAAAAGGCTGAGGGCAGCCCATGCGCATACCCAGGATATTCACAGACAGCCCACTCCAGGCGGGCAGTCTCTGCGAGCTTGACGAAAACGCCGCCAACCACGTGGGCCGGGTACTGCGCATGCAGCCAGGCCAGGAGTTGCGCCTGTTCAACGGCGACGGCCAGGACTACACCGCCACCATCACCCAGGCCGGCAAGAAAAACGTTCAGGTAGAAATAACCGGGGCGGAAACCAACAACACCGAATCTCCCCTGAACATCATCCTGGGCCAGACATTATCCAAAGGCGACCGGATGGATTACGCGGTGCAGAAAGCGGTCGAAATGGGCGCCACCACCATCGCACCCCTGACCACCGAACGCTCCGATGTAAAACTCAAAGGTGACCGGGAAGAAAAACGCCTGCGCCACTGGCAGCAAGTCGCCATCAGCGCCGCCGAACAATGCGGCCGGGCGAGGGTACCGAACATACTGCCAGTAATGACCGTTGCCGAATGGCTGCAATACAGCCAGACCGCCGACCTGCAACTGGTACTCCACCACCGCACGGAGCAGTCGTTGAACACCCTCACCAAGCCGGGCAGCGTTGCCCTGATGATCGGCCCGGAGGGCGGTTTGACCGCCGATGAAATCCACCTTGCAGAACAAAACGGCTTCCTGCCCGTGGCCCTTGGCCCCCGGGTACTGCGCACCGAAACCGCCCCGGTCGCTGCCATTGCGCTGTGCCAGTGGCTGTGGGGAGACATCGGCAGCTGAGGTTTGTGGCCCTGATTGGCAAACCTGCGGGCATCGCAGTCATTGACAGATCTGGCCCCGACCAACATTATCCTTGTCTGACAAAAAAGCCTGAAGCCATTGCCGATTTAGGGGCAGCGGGTTGCGGAGAGGCTTTCCAAAACCCTGCGGAGCCATGGATGGCGGAGCGGAGCGTACAAGGACGTATTCACAGCGTGTTTTGGAAAGCCTCTCCGCAACCCGCTGCCGGGCACCAAGGACCAGGTAAAAATAAATAGATTCGCGAGCCCAGGATGACAGATCTACTTACCAATCCAGAGTTTTGGCAATACCTCAGCATCCCCGTGATAGCGGCCCTGATCGGCTGGAGCACCAACTGGCTCGCCATCAAAATGACCTTCTACCCCCTTGAATTCATTGGTAAACCACCGCTCCTGGGCTGGCAAGGCATCATCCCGTCCAAAGCCAGAAAGATGGCCGCCATCAGCGTCGATGCCACCATTTCCAAAATCGGCACCGTCCAGGAAATCTTCGACCAGATCGACCCCAAAGTCCTGGCCGCCCACATCATCTACACCGTCGACCCACGCATCGAAGAATACGTAGACGAACTCATGCTCCGGGAATACCCCTCCTTCTGGGAAAACCTGCCAGCATCCGCCCGCAAAATGGTCTACGACAGGGTTCGAAAGTCCACACCCCAACTGGTCGACAACCTGGTTGACGACATCTCAGACAACATCGAAGACCTGCTGGACATCAAAGGCATGGTCATCGAGCGCCTGGCTCGCGACAAAAAACTGCTCAACCGCATTTTCCTGGAATGCGGCGACGTAGAGTTCCGCTTCATCATCAACTCCGGCCTCTACTTCGGTTTCCTGTTCGGCTTGATCCAGATGGCCGTCTGGTACTTCTACCCCGCCATCTGGGTACTGCCCCTGTTCGGCCTTCTGGTGGGCTGGGCCACCAACTGGATTGCCCTGAACGTGATCTTCCGACCACTTCATGAACACAAAGTGGGCCCACTTCGGCTCCAGGGCCTGTTTCTCAAGCGTCAGCCGGAAGTTGCCGAGTCTTTCTGTCACATCGTGACCCATGAAATCCTCACCGTGGGCAACATCATCAACTCCATACTTGAAGGCCCCAAGGGCGACCGTGCCCGTAATATGGTCAAGAAACACATCAAACCTCTGGTGGATGAAACCGCTGGCATGGGCAAAGCCCTGACCCAGATGGCCTTCGGCCCGACCGGCTTTGCCACCCTGAAAAATCAGGTGGGCGAGAAAGCCATCCAGATCTCCCAAAGCTCCTTCAACAACCCTGTGTTCGAGCAGGACCGTGCCCGCGCCGTCGAATCGATCATGGTTGAGCGGATGATTGCGCTGTCATCAGAAGAATTCCAGGATCTGCTGCGCCCCTGTTTCCAGGAAGACGAAATCAAACTGATTCTGGTTGGGGCTTTTCTGGGCTTCGTCGCCGGTGTGTGCCAACTGGTATTCGTGTTTGGAGAAGCCTTCTTCTGAAGCCACACAAGACTGTGCAGGGTTGCATAACGCCACTATACTGATCCGGTGAACGGTCACTTTTAAATACACGTTAAATCGGAGGCAATGGATGCCGGGCTTTTTTTCCTGGATATCAGGCTTGTTTGCGACGCCGCCGCCTGCCGCGGCGGCCACCGAGACACGCCTGTTTAACCCGGCGCAAAGTCACAGCCCCGAACAACACGCTTCAGACGCCGTAGTTGTCAAACAGCTGGAAGATCACCTGTTCTGCTGGCTGCTTGACGCTTCTCCGGCCATGCTCCGATCCGAACCCGCCGGGGCAGAACAAATACTGACCGAACTGGAGCGCCGCCTGCGCACCAGTGAGATGGAAGAGCTACCGCGCAGGCCCGGCAGCCTGCCCATGCTGATGCGGGCGTTGTCTAACGAAACAACCGACCGCAAGCAGATTACCGACATCATCCTGAGTGACCCGTCGCTCACAGACCAACTCCTTCAGGTAGCCAACAGCCCCTACTTCCGGCCCGGTGACAGCACCATAGAGTCGGTGGATCAAGCCGTATTTGTATTGGGGCTGGATGGCATCCGGAACGTCATTTCAGCGGCGGTCATGCGCCCGATGATGGCGGCAAGAAACAGTCGGGAAGCCCTGTTTGCACAGCGTGCCTGGCGCTGGGGGCTGACCTGCGCCCGGGCAACGGAACTGATTGCCCGCATTCACCGCGACGACACCAGTGCCCATTTCATGGTGGGGCTGCTGCCGGCACTTGCCTATATTACCATTCGCCGGGAGCTTGGCCGCATCTACCGGGCTCAGAGTGCCGGCAGCGAGCCAGAGCCAGCGGTTCTGAGGACAGCCCTGATCCGACATCAATGGGCAGCCTGCCAACTGCTGGCCAATGTCTGGAACCTGCCGCCGAAATATCATGCCTGGCTGCTCTCGGCCGAACGCCCGGCGCCCAGGCAAGCCCATTCGGCGCTCACCGATGGCTTGTTGTTGGGAACCCGTGAAGTACTGCGCCATGCTCGCCAGCGCAATTTGCCGGAAGACAAGCTGGCTCAAATCGTGCACCTGACACCGGAGCAGGTCACCCCGGTGCGCAAGGCCGTGCTCAGGATGCTACAGGAAGGCAAAAGCTCAAAAGCTGACGCCTGACACCTTCGAGGCATCCGTGGCGCTGTCTGGGGAATCTTCCCCGCCAGCCAGCAACTCCGCGAAACTGACATCCTTACCGTGACCCACCAGATCTCTCAGCTGCACCGGCATGGCACTGCTTGGAAGGCGGTCAACAACCCGGTCCTCATCCCGGCGGATGGCCTGGAGCACACTCCCGACTGTGATCAGGTGCAATGCCTTGCCGGGTACCAACTGATCACCATTGCGCCCCGCCAGACTCAACAGTCCGGCGCGAATCAGCTTGTCACTGATGCTCCGTGTAACCTCCCCAGGTACACGCAGCTCATACTCCAGTGCCTCTTGCTGCGGTGCAGGCTGCCCCAGGCTGAACGGCTTGGCCACCATCCACATCAACGCCAGGCCCACCCGTTCCTGCAACTCCGGCGCCAGCTGCACATTCTGACGCTTGGCCACAGACCCCGGATTCTGCATGTAAAAGGCCAGGCTGGCGCCGAGCAGCAGGATCATCCAGTTCAGGTAGGTCCATATCAGCAGAATAATGCCCACCGCGAACCCCGAATAGATCGCCGCGTACTTGGTCGAATTGGCCACAAAGGACGCAAACAGCATGCCCGCCGCCTGCCAGGAGACCCCTGCTATCAAACCAGCAATGAACGCATAACGCAGCTTTACGCGGGTATTGGGGATGAACACATAGACAAACGTGAAGGCCCCCACCACCAGGAAGAACGGGGTGAAGCGGCTGACCATCACAATCAAAGAACCGAACGGTTCAATCTCCATGAACCGCTGCACAACGTTGGATGAAAAAATGGTGGCGGTCACGCCAATGGCTGAGACCATCAGCAGTGGGCCAACCATGATCACGCTCAGATAGTTGCTGAAGCGCTGGGCCATGGATCGCATCTCGGGCACGCGCCAGATCATATTGAACGAACGTTCGATTTTCTGGACCAGCGAGATGACGGTGTACACCAGCAACGCCAGGCCCACAGAGCCCAACACGCCAACTCTCATGTTATCGACAAAACCCAGGATGCGCTCTGCAACCTCCATGCCCTGGGGGCCCATCGGCTCAAAAAACTGGTATAGCAAGGGCTCCATGCGCTGGTGCACACCCATCGCTTTAAGCACCGAAAAGCTCAGAGCCAGCAAGGGCACAATGCTTAGCAAGGTGGTGTAGACCAGGCTCATGGCGTGAAGGGTCAGCTGCCCGCTGATGACATCCCTAGCCACGGCATACACAGAACGCCCGGTTTTATAGAGCCAGGTCCAGGGCCATTTCTGCGGTGGATTGGGGTTGGCGAGAATCCACTTCTCCGCCGCCTGAAGCCGCTCTTTGGTTTGAATTGATGCCACGCAAGATCCTGCTTGTCAGTGTTTTCTACAGCTTATCAGCCAACCGGCTGTTAACAAGCCGATTCTCTAGCCAATGAGTTCGGAACCGGCAGATCATGCCCGTGACGCAAGATTCCTTGCGGTAATCCCCACAATTCGCTGACGGGCCTCACGACTGGCCCAGGCGGAGTGGGGGGTAAGAATCAGGTTCGGAATATCCTCCGCCAGCAATGGATTCCCGTGGCGTGGCGGCTCCTCAGTCAGCACATCAAACCCGGCCCCGGCGATCTGACCGTTGCGCAGGGCATTCGCCAACGCCGCTTCATCTACCAGACCTCCCCGGCTGGTGTTGATCAGCAACGCTGTGGGTTTCATCAACCCCAGTTCCCTCTCACCAATCATATTCCGGGTGTCATCGGTCAGCAGGCAGTGCAGAGACAGTACGTCGGCCTGCGCCAACAGGTCGTCCAGCGGAACCCGGGAATAGCCATCGACCTCTCCGGGCTGCTGCCCTGGCCGACAACCCAGCACAATGTTCATACCAAAGGCCTTTGCCCGTTCCACAACACCCTGCCCCAGGTCGCCATAACCGACAATACCCAGCGTTTTGCCCTCCAGCTCCATAATCGGGTAGTCCATCAGGCAGAACATATCACTCTTACCCCAGGTACCATTTCGGGCATCCCGATTGTAATCCAGCAACCGCGTGGCCAGCGCCAGAATCAGCGCCATGGTGTGCTGGGCCACGGTGGAACGGCCATAGTTGGTCACGTTCATCACGGTGATCCCATGCTCCTTTGCCGCCGCCCGGTCAATGTTGTTCAGCCCCGTGGCCACCACCGCAATCGTCTTCAGCTCCGGGCAGGCGTCGAAATGCTCCCTGCCCAGCACCACCTTGTTCACCAGCACCGTATCAAAACCCTGAATCCGCTCCACAACCTGCTCGGGCGAGGTTCGGTCATAACAGGTCAGGCCACCGGTTACCTGCTCAATCGGCGACAGATCCACATCACTGCCAAGGGTCTGGCTATCAAGAAACACCGCTTTCATACTTTTCTCCCAACTCAAGAACCGCACAGATTAAGGTAGACTGAGTAAAACGAGCAAACTCAGGGAGGCAAACCATGGAACACGAATTCTGGCACGAACGCTGGGAAAAGAGCCAAATCGGCTTCCACGAGGGCACGGTAAACCAGTACCTGCATGACCACTGGCCGGAGCTGGCCGGCCAGGGCACCGAAGCCGTGTTCGTGCCCCTGTGCGGCAAAGCCCATGACATGTGGTGGCTCCACGACCGTGGCCACCCCATCATTGGCGTGGAAATCAGCGACATCGCCTGCAAGGATTTCTTCGAAGAGGCCGGCGAGAAAGCCAAGGTGCATCCGGGCGAACCCTTCACTACCTTCAAACACGACGACCTGCAAATCTGGTGCGGCGACTTCTTCCAACTGGTGCCCGATGACCTCAAACACATCCGCCTCGTCTACGACCGTGCAGCGCTCATCGCCCTGCCCCCGGAAATGCGCAAAGGCTATGTGGACCACCTGACCGCCATCATCCCGGACGGCACCAGAATCCTGCTGATCACCCTCGATTACGACAGCAACGAAATGCAAGGCCCTCCCTTCAACGTCAGCGACGAGGAAGTGTTCCAGCTGTATAGCGAGGACTACGAAGTTAACCACGTACTGAAGCGCGACATGGCCCACGACAACCCCTTCGCCAAAAGAAGAGGCCTGAGAAACGGCGCCGCAGAAAGCGTGTTTACACTAATAAAGAAATAAGTGGCCCACCGCAGTCCAAAAGCGGCCCCTTCGAGGTCTCGATCGACGTATGCCGGGGCAGGATTTTCTTGGGCAAACTGAATGTCTGAGCAAAGCGAGTTTCAGTTTGCCCAAGAAAATCCTGCCCCGGTGTACGTCAGCCCCCCAACCCAGGACGCCCAGAAGGCCACCAATCCGATACGCCCCGTAACATAATTTAATGAACCTAAGGTGAACCCCACCTGTCCAACCCCCGAACTCTGAACTAAGCTCAGATTAAGCAGGCCGGAAAGCTCCGGATAACGTATACCTGTTTAACAGAACCATCCCATCAACCTATTAACCAGAGCACACCGCCCGGACCGGCGGCGTTTCAGCAACGGGGATATTGCGTGAGTTAAAGCGGTTTTATAACAAGCAAGAGCAAGCGAGGGGCCATCTATGAGCATTCTGCAGCACTTCAAAGACCGGTATGCATCCACTCAGGAGGAAGAATACTCCCTTGAGGAATACCTGGAGATCTGCAAAAAGGACCCAACAGCCTACAGCACCGCCGCCGAGCGAATGCTGATAGCCATCGGCGAACCAGAACTGATCGACACCTCCCGTGACCCTCGCCTGTCACGCATTTTTTCCAACAAAGTCATCAAGCGATACCCGGAATTCTCCGAGTTCTACGGCATGGAAGAAGCCGTGGAAAACATCGTGTCGTTCTTCCGCCACGCCGCCCAGGGCCTGGAAGAGAAGAAGCAGATTCTTTACCTGCTGGGCCCGGTGGGCGGCGGCAAATCCTCCCTGGCGGAAAAACTCAAGGCACTGATGCAGAAGGTGCCGTTCTATGCCATTAAAGGTTCGCCGGTCAACGAAAGCCCCCTGGGCCTGTTCGACCCGGACGAAGACGGCCCGATTCTGGAGGAAGAATACGGCATTCCCGGCCGCTACCTGAAAAACATCATGTCGCCCTGGGCCGTCAAACGCCTGCACGAGTATGGTGGCGACATCAGCCAGTTCCGGGTGGTGAAACGCTACCCGTCGGTGCTCGACCAGATCGGGGTGTCCAAGACCGAACCCGGTGATGACAACAACCAGGATATTTCGGCACTGGTGGGCAAGGTCAACATCCGTATGCTGGAAGACTTCTCCCAGGAGGATCCAGACGCTTACAGCTTTAGTGGCGGCCTGTGCAAAGCCAACCAGGGGCTGATGGAATTTGTGGAGATGTTCAAGGCCCCCATCAAGGTGCTGCATCCACTGCTGACCGCCACCCAGGAAGGCAACTATAACACCACCGAAGGTATGGGTTCCGTGCCCTTCGACGGCGTTATCCTGGCCCACTCCAACGAATCCGAGTGGCAGACCTTCCGCAACAACAAGCACAACGAAGCCTTCCTTGACCGGGTATACATCGTCAAGGTGCCCTATTGTGTGCGGGTTACCGAAGAGATCGAGATCTACCGCAAGCTGCTGAAAAACAGCTCCCTGGCCGGCGCCCCCTGTGCCCCAGACACCCTCGACATGCTGGCCCAGTTCTCGGTGCTGTCGCGCATCAAGGAGCCGGAAAACTCCAGCATCTTCTCCAAGATGAAGGTGTACGACGGCCAGAGCATCAAAGACACCGACCCGAAAGCCAAGTCCATCCAGGAATATCGGGACGCCGCCGGGGTGATGGAAGGCATGGATGGGTTGTCTACCCGCTTCGCGTTCAAGATTTTGTCAAAGGTATTCAACTTCGACACCACCGAAGTAGCGGCCAACCCGGTGCACCTGCTGTACGTGCTGGAAAAACAGATCGAGCAGGAACAGTATCCGTCTGAGATTCAGGAAAAATACCTGAGGTTCATCAAGGAATACCTGGCACCGCACTATGTGCAATTCATCGGCAAGGAAATCCAGACCGCCTATCTGGAAAGCTACAGCGAATACGGCCAGAACCTGTTCGACCGTTACGTGACCTACGCCGACCTGTGGATACAGGACCAGGAGTTCCGGGATCCGGAAACCGGGGAAATTCTGGACCGCGCCTCCATCAACGACGAGCTGGAAAAAATCGAGAAGCCTGCGGGCATCAGCAACCCGAAAGACTTCCGCAACGAAGTGGTCAACTTTGTGCTGCGGGCCCGGGCCAACAATCAGGGCCAGAATCCCAGCTGGCTCAGTTACGAGAAGCTGCGCAGCGTGATCGAGAAGAAGATGTTCTCCAACACCGAAGACCTGCTGCCGGTGATTTCCTTCAACCCGAAAGCCAGCCAGGAAGACCAGAAGAAGCACAAACAGTTTGTGGAACGCATGGTCGAACGTGGGTACACGGAGAAACAGGTCCGCTTGCTCGCTGAGTGGTATCTGCGTGTGCGTAAGTCCCATTAACGGCCAGCGGGAGCAGACCCATGGGTATGACCCACATAGTCGACCGGCGACTGAACGGTAAAAACAAAAGCGCGGTGAACCGGGAACGGTTCCTGCGCCGCTATCGCCATCACATCAAAAAAGCGGTGTCCGAAGCGGTCCAGAAACGTTCCATTACGGATATTGAACGGGGCGAGAAAGTCAGCATTCCGGCCCGGGATATACAGGAACCCATCTTCCACCATGGTCCCGGTGGTCGGCGGGAAGTGGTACACCCGGGCAACCAGGAATGGGTAGCCGGTGACACCATTCCCAAACCCCCGGGCGGTGGCGGCAAAGGCCAGGGGCAAGGCCAGGCCAGCCCCGACGGTGAAGGCATGGACGAATTTGCCTTCCAGATCACCCAGGAGGAATTCCTGGAATTCCTGTTTGATGACCTGGAACTGCCCAACCTGGCCCGCAAGAAACTCAAGGATACCGAAGCCTTCAGTTACGTACGCGCCGGGTTCACCAGCCAGGGTGTGCCCGCCAAACTGGATGTGGTGCGCTCCCTGCGGGGCGCCCATGCCCGCCGGCTCGGCCTCGGCGGCGCCCGCAAGAAGAAAATCAAGGATCTGGAAAAGCAGCTGGAAGTCCTGAGAAGCGCGCCTGAAGATCTGGACCCGGCCTTCAGCCATGAAGACCAGATCAAGGTGCTGGAAGACGAAATTGCGCGCCTGAAAGCCAACGTCAAACGCATTCCGTTTATCGACGAGATCGACCTGCGTTACCGCCAGCACCAGAAGCAGCCCAAGCCCGCCACCAGCGCCGTAATGTTCTGCCTGATGGATGTGTCCGGCTCCATGACTCAGATGCACAAAGACATCGCCAAGCGCTTTTTTATCCTGCTGTATCTGTTCCTGAAGAAGAACTACAAGAAGATCGATGTGGTGTTTATCCGCCACCACACCAGTGCCAAGGAAGTGGACGAAGAAGAATTCTTCTACAGCCGGGAAACCGGCGGCACCATTGTTTCCAGCGCCCTGAAGCTGATGCACCGGATCATCGAGGCCCGATACTCACCGGCGGAATGGAACATCTACGCTGCCCAGGCATCGGATGGTGACAACTGGAACGATGACTCCCCGGTTTGCAGCAAACTGCTGGCCAACAGCATTCTGCCGCTGGTGCAGTACTACTCTTACATCGAAATCACACCCCAGGACCACCAGATGCTCTGGTACGAGTACGAGAAGATCCTAGAACAGTTTCCCCAGAGTTTTGCCATGCAGCAAATTGCAGACCCTGGCGATATTTACCCGGTATTCCGACAGTTGTTCGAGAGGAAAGCGGCATGAGCAGCCTGATTGATCGCCCGAACGCACCGGAGAGCGAACAACCCAAGGCAGGAACGCCCATTTCCACCGGCTCAGAATGGACCTTTGAGCTTATCCAGAAGTACGACGAGGAGATTGCCAAGTGCGCCGCCGAGTTCGGCCTGGACACCTACCCTAACCAGGTGGAAGTGATTACGGCCGAGCAGATGATGGATGCCTACAGTTCCGTGGGTATGCCCGTGGGCTATCACCACTGGTCGTTCGGCAAGCAATTCCTGCAGACCTCCAAGGGCTACCAACGGGGACAGATGGGCCTGGCCTACGAGATCGTGATCAACTCCAACCCCTGTATCGCCTACCTGATGGAGGAGAACACCCTGCCCATGCAGGCCCTGGTGATCGCCCACGCCAGCTATGGCCACAATTCGTTTTTCAAAGGCAACTACCTGTTCCGCACCTGGACCGACGCCAGTGCGATCATCGATTACCTGGTGTTCGCCCGCAATTATGTCGCCGAATGCGAAGAGCGCCATGGTGTGGATGCGGTGGAGGAGATCCTGGATTCCTGTCATGCCCTGATGAACTACGG
Organism: Marinobacter sp. LQ44; assembly: GCF_001447155.2. Lineage (NCBI taxonomy): Bacteria > Pseudomonadati > Pseudomonadota > Gammaproteobacteria > Pseudomonadales > Marinobacteraceae > Marinobacter > Marinobacter sp. LQ44. The sequence goes on from NZ_CP014754.1 coordinate 1,383,287, forward strand.
GGTAGACCGATACAAACGCCCGGCACCCATTTCCGCGGCGGAAGAAGCCCAGCGTCAAAAAGAGCGGGAAGAATACCAGCAAAGGCGCATCAACGATCTGTGGCGAACCATCCCGAAACCGGACGAAGACGACGACCCGGTCAAGCGTAAACCCCGCTACCCGGAAGAGCCCCAGGAAAACCTGCTGTACTTCATCGAGAAGAACGCGCCACTGTTGGAAACCTGGCAGCGGGAACTGGTGCGGATTGTGCGCAAACTGGCACAGTACTTTTACCCGCAGCGCCAGACCCAGGTGATGAACGAAGGCTGGGCCACCTTCTGGCACTACACCCTGTTGCACCGGATGTACGAGAAAGGCCTGGTGACCGACGGCTTTATGCTGGAATTCCTGCAAAGCCACACCGCCGTGGTGTACCAGCCACCATTCAACAGCCCCTGGTATTCCGGCATTAACCCCTACACCCTGGGCTTCTCCATCTTCACCGACCTGCGGCGCATCTGCGAGAACCCCACCAAGGAAGACCGGGAGTGGTTCCCGGACATCGCCGGCAAAGACTGGCTGGAGACCGTGCATTTCGCCATGCGCAACTTCAAGGATGAGAGTTTTATCCAGCAGTTCCTGTCGCCCAAAGTGATGCGGGATTTGAAACTGTTCGCCATTGAGAACGACGACCGGGAAGACCACTACCGGGTGACCGCCATTCATGACGACCCCGGCTACCGCACCCTGCGGGAGAAACTGGCTCGCCAGTACAACCTGAGCTACCGGGAGCCGAACATTCAGGTCTGGAACGTGGACGTGCGGGGCGACCGGTCGCTGACCCTGCGCCACGTGCCGGTAGACCGGGTGCCACTGGGAGCGGAAACCGACGAAGTGCTCAAGCACGTGCTCCGGCTGTGGGGCTTTGATGTGCATCTGGAAAGCGTGGACGACGGCACCGTGGTGGAAGAGCACCACTGTCCGCCAAGAGCGGTGGACGAAGAGTAAACCGGAACTTACAGCGCCCTGGCGGGAAACCAGGCGCTAACCTTCAATCCGCCGAGTTCCGAGCGGACCAGCGATAGCTGGCCGCCGTACAACTGCACCAGGTCTTTGACAATGGACACCGCCAGCGCCGCCACCAGCAGGCAACCCACCAGCATCCGGCGGGTAAACTGATCAGCGGGCATTGCGCGTAATACTGCCATGGGTTTGTTTATCCTAACGTTAGTCACACGTCCAATGGTGTCAGATGCAAAATGAATGAATCATGAACGAACCGCTCACGCTGGTGTCAGTCTGATTGTTCCAGAATGCCTCCAAGCTGACAGGAAACGCAACGCCGTCAGTGATTCACATCTGATGAATGAGGAGACTGATATGAAAACATTGACTGCGCTTGGACTGATTGCCGGCATCACCGCAGCCCCTCTGGCGATGGCCGACGCCCGTCTGGACGACGCGAAGAACGCAGTTGCAATGGGCACGGATTATGGCATCGTCGAGTTCCGCAGCATCGAATTTGATGATGACCATCAGGATGACGTGGAAATTGAAGGCTGGCTGGACGACCAGTGGTACGTTGAACTGGAATTCGACGACAACGGCAACATCGAGCGTGAAAGTCGCAGCCGGTACGATCGTGAACGCTTCGGCTTGTCTGCAGACGCGGTGCTGGACTACCTGGACGCCGCCGGTCGTGAAGGTATGGTATGGTCTGGTTTGATGAATTCGAAATCAGCTCCCGCGGCAACATCACCGTCGAAGGCGATGACGATCGGGACCAGGAGCTGGAAATTGACTTCCGCAGCGACAGCCTTGAGCCGGTGCGGGTAGAACGGGACGACTGAATGTGAGTCAGACCCCACTGACGACACCAACATATCACCCACAAGACGCCAGCACGGTTCCCGCCGTGCTGGCCGGCCCAATTCTTCGCCACACCGATCGCGAGTCCCTGACCCTCTGGCTGGTAACCCGCGACCCTGTGTCGGTCACCGTCGAGCTGTTCGACGGTGACAACCCTATTCTCAGCCGCAAGGCCAACGCCGAAGAGCACACCAGGCTGCGCGTCGGGCAACTGGCCTGGCTTCATCTGATCCGTTTTCAGCCGGACACGCCCTTACCGGCTTCCCGTTTGATCGGCTACGACCTGCACCTGACGAACGCTGACTGCACCAGCGCGGGCCGCATTCAGGACTGGGCGCCGCACCTGTGTCATGACGGCCACACCCGGCCAACATTTGTGATCAAACCCCGGCTGGACCGCCTTCTGCACGGTTCCTGCCGGCGTCCTCACCATCCAGCTACCGATGGGCTGGTTCGGGTGGATCAGGAACTGGCGAATGCCGCTTCCCCCAACGACCGTCCCGCCCTGCTGCTGATGACCGGCGATCAGATTTACGCTGATGACGTCGCCGGCCCCATGCTGCACGCCATTCACGAGGTGGTGCAGGCATTGAGTCTGGCTCAGGAAACACTTGCCGGTGCCGATCTGACCCACAGCAGTGCCCTGGCCGACAATGCCGATACCTACTATCACCGGGATCGCCTGCTGCCGGAATCAGAGTTCAATGAAGACCTGACGGAAAAGTTCTTCGGCGGCGTGCGCAAACCGGTGTTCACCACCGCCCACGCGGGTAATCACCTGATCAGTTTTGCCGAAGTATTCGCCATGTACCTGCTGGTCTGGTCGCCGGCACCCTGGCAACTGGTCACCGAGGCGATGCCGGTCAGCCAACCGGATGACCAGGCCCGCTATCGACGGGAGCAGGAACACATCGACCGGTTCCGGGCCACTCTGCCCGATGCCGCGCGGGCCCTGGCCAACGTGCCGGTGTACATGATCTTCGATGATCACGACGTCACCGACGACTGGAACCTGTCGGCTCTGTGGGAGAGCACCGCCTACGACCACCCGTTTTCCCGCCGCATCATTGGCAACGCCCTGCTTGGCTATCTGCTGTGTCAGGGCTGGGGCAACCAGCCGGCCGTATTTGACGAGCTGATCGAGCAATGTGCCGCGCTGTTACCGGCGGAAGCGCCCCGGGAAGACCTCGATGCCGGCCTGCAGGACGAACTGATCGATACCCTGTTCCACTTCCACCACTGGCACTACACCCTGGCCACCGAACCGCCGCTGGTGGTGCTGGATACCCGCACCCGGCGCTGGCGCAGCGAAGTGCGCCGCAGCCATCCGTCCGGATTGATGGACTGGGAGGCGTTGACCGATTTTCAGCAGGCGGTGATGGGCAAAGACGCGGTCGTGGTGGTATCCCCTGCGCCCATGTTCGGGGTCAAACTGATCGAAATGATCCAGCGGGTGTTCACCTGGTTCGGAAAACCGCTGATGGTGGATGCGGAAAACTGGATGGCCCATCGTGGGGCCGCAAACGTGTTGCTGAATATTTTCGGCCACCCGAAAACCCCGAAACATTTCGTGATTCTCTCCGGTGACGTGCACTATTCCTTCGCCTATGACGTTCGGCTTCGGCACAAAACCGACAGCCCGCGCATCTGGCAGATCACCAGCAGCGGCATCAAGAACGAATTCCCCAACAGCCTGCTGGAATGGCTGGACCGCTTGAACCGCTGGCTGTTTGCGCCCTGGTCACCGCTGAACTGGTTTACCAAACGCCGGCGCATGCGCATTGCACCGCGCCTGCCCGAAGGCCGGGAAGCCGGTGAACGCCTGTGGAATGGTGCCGGAATTGGCGATCTCAGGCTGACCCCGGACGGCGTGCCGTCCGCCATCTGTCAGTTGAATTCCGACGGCGGCGGCACGCAGTTCCACAAAGGTCGGGAAGAAGAGGGTTAGAACGACCACTCCACGCCCGCGTAGAAGGTACGGCCGGGGCCCGGCTCGAAGTAGCCCCGGTCGGCCACGGCTCGGTCAGCGTTGGCGTTGATGCGAACGTTGGCGAAGTAGTCCTCATCCAAAAGGTTCCGCAGGCCTGCGTACAGGCTGAACGACTGGTCGCTGATCAGGAACCGGTCGCCCACCCGAACGCCCAGCAGCCAGACATCGCTGACTTCGGTCTGGTTGCTGTTTTCAGCGTAGAACTCGCCAATGTACTGGCTTTCCAGCGCGGCAAACCGGCCGCCCGCCCCCTGCCATTTCACCTCGTTCACCCACAGGGTCGACGGCAATCCAGGGATTTCATTGCCGTTGGCGTTATTGCCCTGCTCGTCGGTGAAGTCCCGCAGCTCGTAGTCGGCCAGGGTCAGGGCACTGGTGACTCGCCAGTTGTAGGAAATGTCCCAGTCGATGCCCAGCTCCAGGCCCTGACGGCGGGTTTCGCCGGCATTTTCGTAAAAGGTACGGCCATCCAGTTCGTAGGGCAGGATTTCATCCTTAACCCGGATGGAGAACAGCGCCAGGTCATAGCTGAGCGAATTACCCCATAAACCACGAACACCAATCTCCCTGTTCAGCGCCTTTTGCGGTTCCACATCCGGGTTAAAGCCACCGGCACCCGAGGGGTTGGCAAACTCGGTAAACGTGGGAGACTCAAACGCCGTACCAACGGTGGCATATACCTGATGCCGGGGCGCCAGGCGATAGCTCAGGCCAACCACGCCGCTGACTTCCCGGAACGTCCGGCTGCCGGAATCATCTCCGTCCTCAAGCCGGTCATCATCGACCGACAGGCGCAGGTGATCCCAGCGGGTCCCGAGTGAAAAATTCAACCGATCCGTCAGCGCCAGATCCCCCTGGGCGAATACAGCCACGTTTGTCGCGTTCTGGGTTTCGGCCTGGGTTTGCCCGGTAATCTCGCCCATGGGTGACACCTGGTAGCGCCGGCGGTCATCCGACTGCCGATGGACATCCGCGCCGGTTACCCAGGTCAAAGGTCGCCCGGCCAGCTCGGAACCTTGCTGGTACTGGGAACTGATGCCGTAAAAATGGCGGTCGTAGGCCACGCGGCTGGCGCCGGGGAAAGGCAACTGCTGGGCGAAATCCCGATGACTGTAAAAGGTGTTCACGGTGACCTCACCGGGCAATACAGCGGCATCCTGATACTGCAGCCCCAGGGTTTGCTGATTCACCGTCTGGCCGCTGTCCAGCCGATTGGCCATAAAGGTAGCCTGGTTCGGATCATCCTCTACCTGGGACAGGGTCAAGCCGCCCGGGTCCTGGGCTTTCGGGTTATGCAAGGCGTTGAAGGTGGCGGTCAGCTCCCTCTCGGAATCCAGCTCATGGGAAAGTCGGGCGTTGAACAGGCCCTTTTCCGCCTCACTCTGCTCCCGGTGGCCGTTTACATTCATCCAGGACAGCGTTGCGATGGCACTGGTGTCGCCGCGAACGCCATTACCCTGAATGGCGGCCTTGCGGTAATCATCGCTGCCGCCATCAAGGCGCAGCCGGGCACCGGGGGGCAAATCATCGCCACGGGCCGTGGTGATATCCAGCACGCCACCGGCGGCATTGCCATACTGCACCGAGGACGGGCCCCGAATAATCTCAATACGCTGGGCGGAATCCAGGTCAATGGCATCGATCTGCGACTGGCCATCCGGCAGGGTGTAGGGAATGCCGTCTACCTGAATGCGGATACCACGAATACCGAAGGGCGCGCGAGCCCCGAAACCCCGAGTCGACAGTCGCAGATTCTGGGCGAAGTTATAACGGTTCTGGAAGAACAGGCCAGGCACGGTATTGAGGGATTCGTCCAGTTGCAGGCGCTGCTGGCCCTGGCGGATGGCGGGAGCGTCCACTACGCTGACCGCAGCGGGGGTATCGTAAAGGTCACGAGCCAGGCGAGGTGAGGTCACTTCCAGAACGATTTCCCCAATCGCCTCGCCCTCGTCCGCAACCTGTGCCACCAACTCGCTTGACGGCATCATGACCGACACAATGGCGAACGCAATCACCAACCGCTGTGAGTAACCATGCCCCTGGGCTTCCTCTTTCACTTCACTTCCCCCCTGCCATCAGTTGCATGATACGCACCAGCCGCGAACCCGATCACATCCGCGCAGGCCTGAGCATAACGACTAAGCCGGCGACTGAATACCCAACAATAGTTGGAATGCGGCTGCCAAATATGTCAATCGATTGGCTGGGCGGCGGTGGTCTGCACATTGGATTTGGGAATAATGCTGCGACCATACACCGCCAGCAAGAACCCGATGGGGAACATAAGCACACCGTATACGGCAGCGGGGATGGACATGGCACTGGATTCCAGCAGCGTCAGGGTAACCATCAGGCCAATGGTCGCGTTCTTGACACCCAGCTCAACCGCCACGGCCAGTGATTCGCGCTGAGTCAGGCCCGCCGCACGCCCGGCAAGCAGGCCCAGAACAATGCCCACCACATTGAGCATGATGGTTGAAGGGCCAGCCTGCTTCAACAAATCGCCAATCTGGTCACGAACACCGAACAGCAGGGCCACAATCAGAACCGCCAGGACCACGCCCCCGAAAATGCTGACCACACTCTCAGCTTTACGTGCCAGCTCAGGCTTGTGAGTGCGCACAATCATGCCAAGAGCCACCGGGAACAACACGATGCCCACCAGCATGCCGATGGTTTTGCCCACTGGTAGCGAGATGTCCTCCGCCGTGCCCATAAAGTGCTGCAAGGCCATATTGGTAAAAAGCGGCAGGGATATGATGGTGATCAGACTAGCTATGACGGTCAACACAATAGACAGGGCAATGTTACCCCTGGCCAGCAAAACGAACAGGTTGGATGTGGTGCCGCCAGGGCAGGCTGCAATAATCACTAGCCCCACCGCGATGGCAGGCGACACCCCAAACAGGTAGGCCAGCGCAAACGCAGCCAGCGGCATCAACAATATCTGGGCGATGGTGCCGACCACCATGCCGCGCGGGTAAACCGCCACCTGGCGAAAGTCCCGAACGGTCAGGGTCATCCCGATACCGATCATGATGATAAAGAGCGCCACCGGCAAACCTGCCGAGATCAGCGGGCTGGATTCCACGAAACCTCCGTCATTCTTTGTTATTGATTGTTTGCAGAGAGAAATTAGCACACTACCCGACAGATCGGCAGCGCCGGATGGCTACATTGTGTAACTGCAACCCCCCGTAAAAGCCAGAACTAAATGGGCGTTTTGATCGTGTGTTACTGCGGTAATCAGTATACTTGCGTGTAACAATCAAAAAATGACTGAGTGACGGAGATACACAAGGAATGAAACGTCTCGGAACACTGGACGCCTCATGGTTGGCGGTAGAATCTGAAGACACCCCGATGCACGTGGGTAACCTGCAGATATTCTCACTGCCGGAGGGAGCCCCGGAAACTTTCCTGCGGGACATGGTCTCCCGTATGAAAGAGGCGGATGATGTAGCCCCCCCCTGGGGATACAAGCTGGCCTGGTCCGGCTTTCTCGGGAGGCTGGTCTCCCCTGCCTGGAAAATCGACAAGGATATCGATCTCGACTACCACGTACGACACTCAGCCCTGCCGCGCCCTGGCGGCGAGCGGGAGCTTGGCATCCTGGTGTCGCGCCTGCACTCCAATCCCCTGGATTTTTCCCGCCCGCTGTGGGAATGCCATGTCATCGAGGGGCTGGAAAACAATCGCTTTGCCCTGTACACCAAGATGCATCACTCCATGATTGATGGCATCAGTGGTGTACGCCTGATGCAGCGGGTACTGACCACAGACCCGGAACGCACCAAGATGCCCCCGCCCTGGACAGTACGGCCGGAGCGGCGCCGGGGCAGTAAAACCGATAAAGAAGCCAGCGTACCGGCGGCGGTGTCGCAGGCGATGGATGCCCTGAAACTTCAGGCTGATATGGCACCCAGACTCTGGCAGGCTGGCAACCGCCTGGTTCACTCGGTGCGGCACCCGGAAGACGGCCTGACGGCTCCCTTCACGGGCCCCGTCTCTTTGCTGAATCACCGGGTAACCGGTCAGCGCCGTTTCGCTACCCAACACTATCAGCTGGATCGCCTGAAAGCTCTGGCGCACCAATCCGGTGGTTCTCTGAACGATATCGTACTGTATCTGTGCGGAACGGCATTGCGCCGATTTTTGCTGGAACAAGGCCAGCTACCCGACATACCCCTGACGGCCGGCATTCCGGTTAACATCCGCCCGGCCGACGACCAAGGTACGGGGACCCAGATCAGTTTCATGATTGCCTCTCTTGCTACCGATGAAGCAGACCCGCTGAACCGGCTTCAGCAAATCAAGACGTCTACCCGACGGGCCAAGGAACATCTGCAAAAACTGCCGAAGAGTGCACTGACCCAATACACCATGCTGCTGATGTCACCCTATATCCTGCAGCTTATGTCTGGCCTGGGCGGGCGCATGCGGCCAGTGTTTAACGTGACGATTTCAAACGTCCCGGGGCCGGAGCGAACGCTTTACTACGAGGGCGCAAAGCTGGAAGCCATGTACCCGGTATCTTTGATTGCCCACGGCGGGGCCCTGAACATTACCTGTTTGAGCTATGCCGGCTCACTGAACTTCGGTTACACCGGCTGCCGCGACACTCTACCCAGCATGCAGAAGCTGGCGGTGTACACCGGGGAAGCACTGGATGAGCTGGAGAGCCTGATTTTACCTCCCAAGCCACGCAAAACCAGGACCAAAAAGCCTGCGGCCAAGTAATCAAATCAGGCGCTGTCGCTGTTCCAGTTGGCAGCGCCGACAAACACCATCTGCAGGAAACGGGTGGTGCGCTTACGCACCTGGCCGATCTGGTAATCGTCGTCTTCTGATATGCTGAGCAGGTCGGTCAGGCTGAAGGCCACGGTTCGCACTACCAGATCGCAGGTTACATCCAGATCGGCGTCACTAAGATGCTCCATTAACCTGAGCCGGCGAAGATCGTTGGCCAGCTCGCTGGCGAAGAAACGCATTTCACTGCGAATCCCCTCCTGTACCGCCCGACTTTCCCCCGCCAGGCCCTGAGCCATAAACAGGAAGAAACTGCGGTTGGCCTGGGCATGAGCCACGAAGATACCCACGGACTCTTCAATCAGCTTGTCTGCCTGCAACACATTGGCTCGCGCTTCCCGCATCATTCGGCGTAGCACCAGGCCCAGCTCATCCACCAGCTGCAAACCCAGATCGTCCATGCTCCGGAAATGCCTGTAAAAGGATGTAGGCACAACACCGGCCTGCCGGGTGACCTCCCGAATGCCCAGGCTGGCGAAATGCCGGCCTTTACCCACCAATGCCAGAGCCGCACTCATCAGCTTCTCGCGGGTTTCCCCTGGCTTGCGCCTTTGTTTGTCTGCCATTCCTCTTCCCGTACCGCTTAACCAGGTTCACAAGTGTACACATTAGACCGGAGAAAGAACCACCTGACTTGTCATTTCGAGCCAACCATCACGCCAGGTAATTGTTGAAAGTCAAACTTGTGTGTACAGTCGTACACATTAGTGGACACTTGTACACATGCAGTGGAACAAGTACCAACAAGTATGGAGAACCAATCATGCTGGCACGACTCTCAAACACCAAAGCACTTCACTGGCTTGGCCGGCAGTTACTGAACCGGGACAACCCGGCCGGCTATTTCGACCCGCTGGCCGAAGCCATCAACCCGATGTGGGTACAAGAGTACACACCGGCACGAGTAGAGAACATTATTGACGAAACAGCTGACACCAAAACCTTCGTTCTGAAGCCGGCAAAACGATGGGCCGGGTTCCAGGCAGGTCAGCATGTGAACATCTGTACCGATATAGAGGGTGTTCGCCGCACCCGCACCTTCAGCCTGTCCAGCTCACCGTTGTTGTGGCAGTCCGAGGGGCAGATCACCCTGACCATCAAGCGCCTGCCCGGTGGACTGGTCACCAACTGGATGCACGACGCCCTGCAACCGGGAGATGTGATTGGGCTTACAGAGGCGTTTGGGGAGTTCCTGATTCCCGAGCCGGCGCAACCCGTGCTGTTCATCGCCGGCGGTAGCGGCATCACCCCTATCCTGAGCCAGCTTCAGACCATGGCAGCAGAGGACTATCGGGCCCCCGTTACCCTGCTCTATTACGTGCGCACCCAGAATGACGTGATCGCCCGGGAAGCACTGCAGGCCCTGGCAGCACGCTGGCCTGCGCTGTCACTGACCATCATCGCAACCAATGAGAGCGACGAGCCTCGTTATCTGCGGGACAGCGACCTGGAGACCGTCGCGGGCATCAAGGCCAGAGAAGTATTCCTGTGCGGACCCAAAGGTCTGATGGACCTGGCAACGGAACTTCTGGCCAAGCGCGGCCTGAAGGAGAAGCAGATACACAGTACCTTTTTTGCGCCCCCGGCACAGGCATCTCTGGATAGCGATCAACTGGGTGGTGAAGTGACCTTTTCCAACAGCAACCTGAAAGTGGGCTCAGAAGGCGATGCCAACCTGCTGGAGATTGCCGAAGCCTCTGGCCTGAAACCCCAATATGGCTGCCGCATGGGCATCTGCCACCAGTGCAGCTGCCGCAAAACCAGCGGCATCGTGGTTAACCGGCTTACCGGCAAGGTCTCCGGCCCGGGTGAAGAGCCTGTTCAACTTTGTGTTTCGGTTCCCCAAGGGCCTGTCGCCCTGGACGTCTAACCCCATTCTTTTGTATTGCGGCGATTATTGCCGCAGGGAGTCATCGATATGAAAAAGCTTAACGAAGACCAACTGAACGAGCTGCAGAAAGATCTGGACGCCATCCGTGACGAGGTCATTGCAGACCTGGGCGAGCGGGATGCCAAGTACATCCGCAAGATCATCCGCCTGCACCGCACCCTGGAAGTGGGCGGCCGGGTGATGATGCCCTTTGGCTTCATTCCACCCGTATTCGTGGCCGCTACCGCAACGCTGGGTATCGCAAAAATCATAGAGAACATGGAAATCGGCCATAACGTCATGCATGGCCAATACGACTGGATGAATGACCCGGCCCTTAACTCTCAAACCTATGAATGGGACACCGTTTGCACCAGCGATTCCTGGCGCCGGACCCACAACTACGAACATCACACCTACACCAATATCATTGGCAAAGATCGGGACTATGGCTATGCAGTGCTTCGCCTGAGTGATGACGTGAAATGGCACCCGGGCCACCTGTTGCAGTTCATCAACTACATTCTGCTGACCGTGCTGTTCCAGTGGGGCGTCGGGGTACACGAACTGGAGAGCGAGAAGATCCGCCGGGGTGAGTTGCGCTGGCGCGACAAGCTGCCGTTCCTGAAGGATTTTGCCCGTAAGGGCGGTCGCCAGGGATTCAAGGATTACGTATTCTTCCCGCTACTGACCCTGCCTGTCGCTCCTATCGTTCTGGCAGGCAACGTGGGTGCTAACCTGATTCGTAACATCTGGGCATCCACCGTTATCTTCTGCGGGCACTTCACCCAAGATGCGGAGACCTTTACCGAGGAAGAATGCGAGGGTGAAAGCAAAGGCCACTGGTATCTGCGCCAGCTCACCGGTTCATCCAACTTCACCGGCGGTAAGTGGCTGCACGTGTTGAGTGGACACCTGAGTTACCAGATTGAACACCACGTGTTCCCCGACCTGCCGGCTCACCGCTACCCGGAGATTTCCGAGAAGGTTCAGGCAGTGTGCGAGAAATACGACATTCCATACAACACCGGGAGCTTTGCCAAACAGTATGGCACCGTCCTCAAACGTATCGGCAAATTCTCGCTGCCGGACGTGGTAAGAACCCGATTGGAAGGAAAGCGCGAGCTTCAGGCGATCTGAAGCAAGCGCACCAGCTGTGGCCGGTGTTTATCCTGGATAACATCGGCCAGAGTGTATTTGTCGAGTGTTTCAAGGAATGCCTTCAAGGCTTCGGCAAACATGGCCTTCAGGCCGCACACCGGGGTGATCTTGCAGGCATTCTTTGATGAAAAGCACTCAACAATGCTGAGGTCCTGCTCCGTTTCCCTGACAAGAACACCGATGTTGATCTCATTGGGCGCCATGTGCAGGCGCATACCACCTTTCTTGCCCCGAATGGTCTCGATGTAGCCTTTCTTGTTGAGCTGATGAACCACTTTCATCAGGTGATTCTTGGAAATTTCGTAGCTGTCTGCAATTTCCTGAATGGTGGCCAGACGATCACCCTGTTCAGCCAGATAAATCAGAACTCTCAAGGAATAATCTGTATAGCGGGTGATGTGCATTCATAACTCCATAAATATGACGGAAAACTTTAACAGGATGGCCTCGTGAGCAGATAACCTGCAACGCTCAGCAGGAACAGCCCCGAAACCGTCAATACAAATACTGTTGAACCCAGCCAGACCAACATGCTCCAGCTCAACGCCATCATGGCGCAGGCGAGAATCTTCGCCTTAACCGGAATGGCCCTGCGCTCTTGCCACTGGGCAATTGCCGGGCCGAAAGTCGGGTGCTCTTCAAGCCACCGGGCAAACTCCGGAGACCCTTTACTGGCAAAGTAAGCCGCCAGTATGACAAACGGCGTGGTCGGCAACAGCGGAAGAACAACCCCGGCGGCACCAATCGCTACAGACATATACGCAAGTATCCGGAAACCGGTTTTACCGGAAGGTGCTTTCATGGCACGGGTCTCGGAACGATTCATAACTACATCTATTCTACCGTGAATCAATGTACGGGTCTGCCCAACTTGCTCAGAAAGGCCAGACGGGCAACGTAGGCAATTTTCACCCCAACCGCGAATAAAAGGGTTCCCATGTGGGCGGCAATCTGCACTGGCAGTGCCAAGGCATCGGCCAGCGGGTAAGCCAGCATCACCGTCAACAGCAATCCCAGGAACGACACCAGAACCGCAGCGTTTGATATGACCAGCCATTTTTCAAAGCGTTCCATGATCGCCCCCATTAAACATGTATACTTTTTACTTATTAAAAGATACATCGGCTGTGCTTGAAAATCAAACAGAAAAAATACCCGCAAACAAGACGCGCCTTTTCCTCATCTGGGGTTAGAACGAAGGATTACCCCCCGAGAGGTATCGGATTGAGCTGGGATATCTGTGATACTTTGACTATCCTTTATACATATGACTCCAGACAGGGAAACCTGCCCATGCCGCAAGCCAAGCTGACCGATCGATTTGGCCGCACCGTCAATTACGTGCGCCTGTCGGTAACTGACCGCTGCGACTTCCGCTGTGTGTACTGCATGGCGGAGGACATGACCTTTCTGCCCCGCCAGCAGGTTCTGACGCTGGAGGAGATCGCCAGGCTGGCTCGCAACTTTGTTGCCCTGGGTACCGAGAAAATCCGCCTGACGGGCGGCGAACCCCTGGTCCGCAAAGACATCCTTGAACTGGTCCGCGAAGTAGGCACCTATGGTTTGCGGGACTTTGCCATGACCACCAATGGCAGCCAGCTGCCGACCATGGCGGAGAAACTGCGTAAGGCGGGCCTGCACCGTCTCAATATCAGTCTGGATTCCCTGGATTCTGAAAAATTCCGTTCCATTACCCGCACCGGCAATCTTCAGCAGGTTTTGGACGGCATTGATGCCGCCCGGGATGCCGGCTTCCGCGGTATCAAGCTGAATACGGTGGTGATGAAAGGCCGCAATGATGAAGAGATTCCGGAGCTGATTGAGTTTGCCCGCAGGAAGCAGGTGGATATCAGTTTTATTGAGGAGATGCCGCTGGGCGAGATTTCGGAGCATGATCGTGGTCTTGCTTTGTGCACCAGCGAGGAGGTGCGGGATATCATCCGTCAGCGCCATGAGCTGATTCCGGTGGCCAAGGATTCTGGCGGGCCGGCACGTTACTATCAGATGCCGGACAGCGATGTTCGGGTCGGGTTTATTTCACCGCATTCCCATAATTTCTGTTCGACCTGTAACCGGGTTCGGGTGACGGTTGAGGGGCGGCTTTTGCTGTGCCTTGGCAATGAGCATTCGGTGGATTTGCGGCGGGTTCTGCGCGGCAATCCGGTGACGGATGACAAGCTTCAGCAGGCGATCATTGATGCGATGGATCTGAAACCGGAGCGGCATCACTTTTCCAGCAATGGTGAGGTTCAGATTCTTCGGTTTATGAATATGACTGGCGGTTGATTGTTCCAGCCTGTTGATTCCTAGCCTTTTAGGTTTGGAACTGGAGCCAGTGGCGGTTGGCCTTCCAAAAAACGCTCCTTCGGCACTTCCTTGTGGCGCTTGGGCTCCGCCATCCATGGCTCCGCACATTTTTGGAAGGCCAACCGCCACCGGCTCTTTCTGACTCTCGTTGGTTCGCTCCGAAACACCTTCTTTGTTTACCGAAACCTGATCACTCTCGGCATCTCAGTGTCCATGGTGGTCATTAGGATTTACATGTTTTGAGTGTTCATCCTTTTCTTCGCTCTGATCATTCATATGATCCATCTCACCCATATCCTCCATCCCGTGCATCGTCATGCCAGCGTTCAGGTGCTCTAGGGTGATATCCCCAAAGCTGAGGATCTCGCCCCCGTAGGTCGCGGCAAAGTCGGTCGCTTCGGATTCTGTTTCAAACGATGCCAAGGTCGGGCCCATGGCGCCGGTGCGTTCTGAGCCGACGACGTAGAAGGCTTCACGGGCGTCGATCAGGTGGGTGTCGTCGGGGTGGTCCCAGTGGGATTCAGCCATGTTGTGAACGTACAGGGTATGGTCCCGGTTGACGTTTTCGGGCTGCAGGAACCAGGCGAACATGTCTTTGGTGGAGCAGAACTTGCGGGTGTGCTGCTGGCGTTCGGTAAATGCCTGGCCTTTGGGGCCGGGGAAGTTGGTGATGACCATGCCGCATACGTGGCATTCGTCGCCGGAGTCAAAGTGAACCGGGTCGGGTTTGGCGACGGCTTGCTGTTCGCCGTTGGAGCAACCCGCGAGGGTGATCGCCATCAGGGCCGCTATAAGCCATTTGGTGAGCGGTGTGGGCATGGTTCTGTTCTCCGGTGGTATCAGATTTTTCGGTTTTTGAATAACAACAGGGCGCCAATCAGCGGTGTGGCACACCAAAGCGCCAGGCCCAGCCAGAGCCCTCCGGTGCCGATGGGCAGGTCTGAGCCCAGGCTGAGTACACCGCTAAGCTGGTTGCCGTCGCCAAAGGCGACGATGTTGAGCAAGCGGTAGATATCGGTGGGATTCAGCATCAGCAGCCATGGCAGCAGCTCCGGGTTGAGCTTGCCCTCGCTGGCAACCAGGATGCCCAGTAGCATCAGGTCAAAGATCAGCACGAAGAAGAACCAGATGGCCAGGGCCAGGCCTGCGGCGACCGGTTTCTCGCTGACTCGGACGCTGACCAGGTACGCCAGGGCGATGAAGCCCCACCCCAGCAGAACGGTTGAGCCGATGAACCGGCCCATGGCGGCCGCCAGGGCGCCGACAGCCACATCGTCCACCAGCACGGCGATGGCGATGGCGGCAACGCCGAAGCCGATGAGTGTGGCCAGGGCCAGGGTCAGGCCGTGGCCGAGGAATTTGCCGAGCAAGAGCTGGTTTTTACTGAGTGGGTAGGTCATCAGCAGCAGGAGCGTGCCGCCCTCTTCTTCACCCACGATGGCGTCGTAGGCCAGCAGCAGCGCTATCAAAGGAATCAGGAAAATACCAAGACTGGCCAGGCTGGCAATGGTGGCCGGGGTGGATGCGTAACCCACCTGCCCGGATGCCGCGGCGCCAAACCAGGCAATGCCCAGGGCCAGGGTGGCAAACACCAGGGAAATGGCTACCAGCCATCGATTGCGGAAGCTGTCGCTAAGTTCTTTACGGGCAATGGTCCAGATGGCGTTCATTGGCTGCCTCCCCGGTGGGCTAGTCCGCCCGATCCGATGAAGTGGACGTAGATATCTTCCAGGCTGGGCTGGTGTATTCCCAGGTCCGCCACCTCTCCGGAGTTCATCAATGCGTGTATCAACGCCATTTTTTCCTTTGGCCCCACATCTACCTGCAGTCGGCCGTTGTTGCTTTTCATCATCAACCCGGCCTTGGGGCTTGCACCGTCAATCGCTTTCTCCAGGGCGGCCATGGTAGTGGCCGGCTCCAGGCTGAGGGTGACCGGCATGTTGGCTTGCCGGCGCAGCGCGGGCAGGTCTCCGGCGGCTTTCAGGGCGCCATCGGTCAGAATGGCGGCGCGGTCGATATAGGGCTCTACCCCCGGCAGCACGTGGGAGCACAACACAATGCCCGTGCCCTCATCCCGCAGGCGCCGCAGCAACCGGTACAGATCGGCTGTTGCCACCGGGTCCAGGCCCACGGTGGGCTCGTCCAGCATCAACAGTTTCGGCTTGCCGAGCAACGCCTGGGCCAGGCCAAGGCGCTGGCGCATGCCTTTGGAGTAGGTTTTGGTACGGGCATCCATGGCGTCATCCAGCCCGACTTGCTCCAGAAGTTCCGGCACCTGCGTGAGACTGGCACCTTTGAGCCGGGCAAAATGGCTGAGGATTTCCCGCCCAGTCAGCTGCGGGTAGAACATCACGTTCTCCGGCAGATAGCCTATGTGTTGGCTTACGTGGGGATCACCGGCTTCGCCACCCAACACAGAAACCTTGCCCTGGGTCGGTTTCATCAAACCCAGAATGAGTTTGATCGAAGTGGTTTTACCCGCCCCGTTGTGGCCAAACAGTCCGAGAATTTCCCCCGGCTCCAGCCGCAAGTCCACGCCGTGGAGCACCGTCGCCTTATCGTAGCGGTGGCTCACATTGTCCAGTCGAAAGCAGTTCATCGGATCTCCGATTGCAGGTGTTCGGGAATTCGCATCAACGGTTTGGGATCACTCACCCCGGCAGACTTCACCACCGGAAACGCATCCTGCACCCAACGCAGGGTATCCACCGCCGGGCTGAACATCAGCACCCGGGCCTCCGGGTACTTCCACAACAGGCGGTCCACGTTGTCATTAGGCTCATACGGCACATCACCAATGCCATCCTGGTTACGATCCCAGCCCAGATAATCACTCCAGAAATTCCCCCGCCCATCCTTCGCCCAGGACTGGGTACGAGTGGCCACATACTTCACCTGCCGCTCGTTGTTCACAAAGGCATTATCAAACACCTCGTTTTGCTCAGAACCGGCGGTCAGGTGAATCCCGATATTGCTGTGACCGAAATAATTGCCCTCAAAGGTGTTGTACAGCGAGTTGTAGATGAACACCGCTTTACCCTCGCCCCCGGAAATCATCACCCCACCAGTTTGCCCCTGAGACACCCCGGTCACCACGTTGCCCTTGAGAGTAGAATTGGTGATGAAATTCATCAGAATCCCGTAATTCTCATCATTCTCCGACCGGTTATTCACCACCGTCAGATACTTGCTCTGCATCAACGCGTACCCCGTGCGAGTGCCACGGGTCAGATTGCCTTCCAGCAGGTTGTGCATCGAATACATGTAGTGAATGCCGTAGCGCAGATCCGACATCACGTTATTGCGAATCTTGTTGTTATTCGCCGTCTCGATATAAATCGCATCCCGGGTCTGGCGGATGTCGTTGCCCTCAATCAACGCCCCGGTGGTATTGAACAGATGAATCCCATTCCCCCGGTCCTGAGAACGAAGGCTGGCCTCCCCGCGTATCTCGTTATTCCGGACAACCACATCCGGCGTGGCGTCCAACCAAACCCCGAACGCCGGCCCCTGAAGCCGGTTATCCGCAACAACCGCCCCCTTCGCCTCCCGAGCCACAAAAATCCCCGCATCCAACTTATTCAGATCCTGCCCCCAGTTACGCACCACACAACCGGAAAACGACACCCCCTCCGCCAGAATCTCCACCGCATGCCCCGCCCCACCGGCATCAATCACCGAATCCTCAGCACAGGACACAGAAACGCCGGGCACCCGGATAACCAATGGCGGAAGCTGCTCGGGAGGAAGCTCGAACGACACCCCGGGCTCCAGGGCATCCAGCTGATCTTGCAGGTTGGCACTTGCGGTCAGCGAAATCAGAGCGACTGACAGGGCCACCCCATAACGCAAAAGTTGATACATCAAATGCTCTCTAGGTTGATAAGTAACCCGTGGACGTCGCGACCTGAGACAGAACCACGGGGAAATTCATAGCGCCTTCGGCCGCCCCGAGGACAGCACGGTATCCGGCAATCCAAGTGGAGAGACCTTTCCAAAACTGTGCGGAGCCAAGGATGGCGGAGCCCAAGCGTCACATGGATGTGCCGAAGGAGCGTGTTTTGGAAAGGTCTCTCCACTTGGGTTGCTACTCCCAACCAACAGGCTGGGGCCCCAAAAAAGGGACCCCGAACCAAGGTCAGAAGCTATCAGGCCTTCTCGACCAACATGCGACCACCCATCTCCATATGCAGCGCATGGCAGAACCAGTTGCAGTAGTACCAGTAAACCCCAGGCTTACCCGCCGTAAAGGTCACTGATGCCGTCTGCTGAGGACTGATCTCCATACTCACACCATGGTTCACCATACAGAACCCGTGAGTCACATCTTCAATGGAGTCCAGGTTGGTCACAACCACCGTAACCTCATCGCCCTCCTTCACCTTGAACTCCAGCAACCCGAACTGCGGCGCAACCGAAGTCATGTAAACCCGAACCTTGTTGCCATCACGGATTACCTTGCTGTCAGACTCAAGATTCACCCCGTCCTTCTCTGCCATCGCACGAGTAGCGGCAAAGTAAGGATCATTCCGTTCCCAGATCTTCTTGGTCCGGATCTGGTCACGGCGTACCAGGATACAATCGTGTGGCTCGGCGTACGCGGGGCCATCGTGAACCAGCTTCATCTCCTCGCCGGAAATATCGATCAATTGATCGTTCTCGGCGTGCAGCGGGCCTACCGGCAGGAAGCGGTCCTTGGAGAACTTCGACAACACCACCAGCCACTTGCCATCGGCATCGCGTGATTCGGTCAGCGACGCGTGGTTGTGGCCCGGCTGATAGTGAACGTCCAGCTTCTGGCGGATGTAGTTCACGTCTTCGCCATTGTAGTGCTTGATCGCATCCGCGATGTTCCACTTGGCCACCTGACTGTCGATAAACAGCGTGGTGTAGGCATTGCCACGGCCATCGAACGTGGTGTGCAGAGGCCCAAGACCCAGCTCCGGCTCCGCAACAATCGGATCGCGGTCACCGATCTTGTCATCAAACAGGTCATCGAGCTTGTCGATGGCAATGATGGACACTGTCGGAGACAGTTTGCCGTTGGCAATGAAGTACTTGCCATCCGGAGAAGTGTTCAGACCGTGCGGGTTCTTCGGCACCGGAATGTAACGGGTAACGGTGGAACCCTTACGGCCGTCAACGACTGGCACGCCGGAATCACCGATGGTTTTGAAGTTACCGGCCTTGACGGCAGCTTCGATGCGCTCCACGTTGAACACCACCACCCAGTCACGGTCGTTTCGCATGGTGCCGGCCAGGTCTACGGCTTTCTCGGAGTTGTAGCAGGTTGAGGCCGCATATTTACCGGTGTAGTCGGCGTCGGTGTTATCCAGGTTGCCGTCCACAATGACCTGCCAGGCGACCTCCATGGTTTCAGCGTCAACCGCAGTAAACATGGTGTAGCTGTTCTCAAGGCTGTAATCGCTGCCATCGTTCGGTTGTGGAATGACAAACTCGGCATTACAGAACACGTAGTTCGTGCGCGGCACCTTTTGGAGACGCAAACCGTGAATCGCCTGAACATTGGGGATGTGGGTCACCTTGTCGGTTTTGAACACATCCAGTCGAATACGGGCAATACGACTGTTGGCCTTGTCGTTAATGAACAGGTATTTGCCGTCGTAACGGCCGTCTTCCATGGACACGTGCGGGTGGTGGCAATCGCCGTTTGGATACAGCTTGTCCCGGCCCAGAATGTCCTTGCTCTCGTCGGTGATGCCCCAGCCGGTGGCGGAATCAATGTTGAACACCGGAATCCGCATCAGCTCGCGCATGGACGGAACGCCCAGAACACGTACTTCACCCTGGTGACCACCGCTCCAGAAACCGTAGTACTCATCCAGTTCGCCTGGCTCGATATGCACCTTGTTACGGGCTTCACGGCCAGCGGCGGCGAACGATTCGCGGGTCATCATGGTGGTACCCAGGCCGGTTGCACCAGCCACGCCGGCCAGGGCCGCGGCGCCCATAAAGCGGCGGCGGCTCAGACCACCTTCGGGAACCTCCGGTGCGTTCTGGCTCAGATCATCTTTCTTGCTCATAGCGACAACTCCGTTATTGGTTATGGCGGTTTTAGCTTCTCATGGCTTTTTACAGGTACTGCTCAGTTCACCTGAACCACGGGGATTTCCTCCGGGTGGCCCGGTGCGTTGTGACCACGGCGTTTGCCTCGGCGCTTGACGATCAGCGGTGGGCACTTGTGGTCATCGAAATAGGTCATCTGGCAATCCAGGCAGTAGTGGCACTCCATGTAATTGATGTGCCCATCCGGATGGATAGCCTGCACCTCACATTCGTGGTCGCAGAGGCGGCAGGGGTTGCCGCACTCTTTGCGGCGCTTGAGCCAGTCGAACACCCGCAGCTTGGAAGGCAGAGCCAGGGCGGCTCCAAGCGGGCACAGATAGCGGCAGAAGACTTTACGGGTGAACAAATTGACCACCAGCAGCAACACCGCGTAGGCCACAAACGGCCAGGTACGATCGAATTTAAGGGTAATAGCGGTTTTGAATGGCTCCACTTCCGCCATTCGCTCGGCGGTTGCCAGAGAATCCAGCGAGACGCCAAACAACACCAGCAGAATTATGTATTTGATTGCCCAGAGCCGTTCATGCACGGCAAACGGCACGGTGTACTGGGGCACCTTCAGTTTGCGGGCAATTTCGTTGGTCAGTTCCTGCAGGGCGCCAAACGGGCACAGCCAGCCGCAGTAAACCGCACGCCCCCAGAGCAATACGATGCCGGCCACCACCGACCAGAGAATGAACAGCATGGGATCAATCAGGAAAGTTTCCCAGCGGAAGCCGCTGATCAGGCTGTTTACAAAGGTCAGCACGTTGACAATCGACAACTGCCCCAGGGCGTACCAGCCAATAAAGAACAGGGTGTAAGTGAGAAATGCGTGGCGAATCCAGCGCATCATCCGCGGCTTTTGCACCAACCAGTCCTGGAAGAACAGGATAAACAGCAGCACGCCAATACCCAGTCCCACCACGATGATCTGGAACTGCTTCTGATACCAGACCTGAACCCACATGGGTTGCTCTTCCAACCACTCTTCCTGGGTCAGCTCGGGCTCTGCGCGGGTGTAATACTTGTCAGGCAACTGGTATTCCAGGGGGAACACCGCAAATTCACTGTCCAGGGGACCGGTCTGGCGTTTAACCGTAAGCTCCAGAGACCAGGGCTCGCCGGGGTCGAAGTTGTACTTCTGGCGAATGATGAAGATGGCCATTTCCGGCAGGCGCGGCATATCACCGAGATACACATCACTCAGGCGGTAGTAGTCCAGGTCGCGGAAGTTAAAGGTATCGCCGAACTGCCGAACCTGCAGCCGGTCAAAAATGCCGCCGCGCACATAGCCTGAACCACGGAAAGAATAAGAGCCGTTAGCCAGCACCGCAATGGCATGTTCGCCGTCCTTTAGCTCAGACATCAGCCACTCGTACTGGCGATCACCCAACAGATTGCGGCCAATGGAAGGGGCATCCAGGTAAGCGGCGTACAAATCGATCAGGGGTTCGTCACGCTGATCCGGCGCGGCGGTTTCAAAACCTTCTGCCGGCCCACCGGCAAAGGCATCATCAACCTGGCCCCGGGTCAGCAGCATCCGGCGGATTGAGCCGTCACCGGTTAATTCTGTCCAGGAACGTTGCCGGAAGCTGTCCTTGATCACTTCAGCCTTGGGTGGCCGTTTACCAACACCAACACCTTCGACCAGGCCCAGCTCACCGCCAACTCGATGCGCCGTGCGCATAATGACTTCATTGATGACCATGACCGTGACGGTGGCACCGGATAAACCATCGACTGCCACCCTACGTTCGGACGATTTACCCCCAACGGTTACTCGCTGGTCAGCTTTCAGGCCGGCGTATTGGTCAGTGAACTCATGCATCTTGGCTTCGGGAATACCGATCAAGAGAATCGGTTCATCGTGATGGATCACCCGGGCGCCTTTGATCTCGCCTTCGGTATCCAGTACCACCATGGCATTCAAGGGCTTCCCGGAGTATGCCGGGGTTTGCACGAAATCGAGGGTCTGGTAGGCATAGCCCACCAGTTCATCGCCAGCATAGAGTTGCTGGATGGCCCGGTTGTCTTCCCGGGGCTCATAGCGAGTGACCGACGGAATGGCGACCTGAATCACCTGACGCCCGGCGACCGGTTCATACTCGCTCAATGAGGTAGCGTTGGCGGACGAGGCGAGAGCCATCAACGCGAGAAATACCAGACCTAATCCGTTAAACACTCAAACCCCCAATCCTGATGGAATACAACAAGGGTGGATGACAATTGATAAAAATCACATACCTCTTTTTGGATACGCCAAAGGCGTAACCGGCGAAGCTCAGACCAGGCTCACGGCCTGACCGGCTTTATCGAGGGGCAGGTAATTGCCGACGTTACCCACACGGATGCTTTCAACCATCATGGTCATGGGTTGCTGGGCTTCATCACTGGAGGGTTCTATGCCGCCACGGCCAGACATGGCCGCCACGAAAACCATATCCCAGTCCTGGCCAGTGGTTCGGGACTCTTCAGCCAACACAGTGAAGTCTGGCGCTTCCCCAGGGGTTTTATCCACGCAGATTACCGGGGTCAGCGCCCCACCCTCACCACGTTGGAAGGCGGCCCGCTCGGCGGCGGATGCATCATCCGGCAGCTCGGCTTTGCAGAACACAAACAGGAATCGCTGGGGCTCATGTTCGTTCTGGCTGGCCTTAACAAGGTCCTGGTAACTGCTGATCATATAAATGCCCCTGACTTGGCGAAGATTGAAAAAAGGGCCCGGAGGACCCGAAAACTACTGACTGATTTCGATCAGTCGTTGAGGGTCGGAAATAAACAGTCTGCTACGATTCACCCGGACCAGGCCGTTGGACTTGAGGTCGGCCAGAATTCGGGAGAAGGTTTCCGGCTGCATAGCGAGGCGCGAGGCCACCAGGCATTTGGGCAGGGGCAGTTCAACTTCGCCCCCTTCCAGGGCGCCATTAGGCAGCAGGTCAATCAGGTAGCGGATCAGGCGGTCACGGGCGTTCTGGACGGTCATGATTTCCAGGTCGTGGAACCGTGTGACGGCGCGCATGGCGTAATGGCGAAGCGCGGCCTGGGCGTACTCCGGGTGCCGGTCGAGCAGGTCCTGATAGGCTTTGACCGGGATCATCAGCACTTCGCTGGATTTGAGTGCTTCGGCGTAGCAGGCGTACCTTGGCGGATCGGCGTAGATCATGACTTCGGCGAAGCAGTCGCCGGGGGCGATGCTGTCGAGGGTTCTGTCGATGCCGGAGGAGTCCAGGCGGTAGAGTCTGAGGCGGCCGCTGATCACAAAGAAGAAGTGGTGCGCTGGCATGTCCTGGCGGTAGAGCAGCTGGTGGTGGCCGAGACGCAGGCGCCGGGACTGCTGGATGAGGTAGTCCAGGTCGTGGGCTTTGAGGCTGCGGAACAGGGCGTGGCTGCGTAGTGCTTCCAGGCCGTCTTCTTCATCAAGCGGTTTGTTGATGGCGACGAGTACGGGTTTGGTGTATCGGCTTTCGGCGCTTTGGGTGACGGCCATTGGAGTATCCTCTCTGCATATTAATGCATTCAATATCTTGTTTTAAATAGTAGAGGGATAGTGGTGAAAAATCGCTCCCCCGATGGGGGTATAAGGCGGGTTCTTGTTGAGTAGTTGACTTAACTCAATTATTCGCTTTGCTAACCAAACTGGAAATCAGATCATGGAGTTTGGCCAGCAGTTGTAGACCCTTCCAAAACACGCTGTGAATACATCCCTGTACGCTCTGCTCCGCCATCCCTGGCTCCGCAAGGTTTTGGAAGGGTCTACAACTGCCGGCCTTCGCACTCCGGAGTAATATTCCTATTTATTGCATCAACGGCGAATCCGGCAGCTCCAGATCGACGCCTTCGATGCCGGTTTCAACGGCCAGGACTTGCAGGTACTGGCGGAAGGCGCGGCGGGTGACGCTTTCGCTGAGGTATTGGCGAATCTGGGGTTTGACGTGTTCGTACGGTAGCTGTTCACCATCGATGCGTTGGTCTACGCGGACGATGTGCCAGCCGTAGCGGGTTTCTATGAGCTCGGGGTTGAGGCCTTCGGTGAGGCTGAGTACCGGGCGTTCGAATTCTTCGACAGTCTGGCCTTTGCTGATCTGCCCCAGGCTGCCCCCCTGGTGGCGGGATTCGCAGGCGGAGTATTGTTTTGCCAGTTCGTTGAACTGTGAACGGCCGTCCAGGAGCGCGGACAGGAGTTGTCGGCCGGCTTCTTCCTGGCGCATGCGTTCTTCGATGTCGTCCGGGGCGGCAGCCAGGAGTATGTGGCTGACGGCCATGATGGTGGGGCTGCAGAATCGGCCGGGGTTGGCGGCGTAGAAGCGTTCGCAGTCCTGTTCATCGGGGTCCGGGACGTTGAGTTCGAGTTCCAGTACCCGGGCGATGCGGTCTTCTTCGTCTTCGATGTGGTCCAGGTTCAGGCGGCTGGCCTGTTGCAGGAGCAACTCGCGGATGACGAGGCTTTTGGCGGCGTCGTGCCAGGCTTGGGCCAGTTCTTCGGCGGGATGGTGCTGCATTTCCCGGGCGATGTCGTCTTCGTGGATCAGCGTGTCACCCACATACACCGGAGGGAACTGGTTTCTGGGTTTGCCGGCTTCGCCGACGGGGATTATTTGCATGTTGCTTCTCCAAAAAGATTCTTTGCCACGGACGGCACGGACATTCACGGACAAAGACGAACAGGAACTTGTATAAAATCATTCCTGTCCGTGTGAGTCCGAGCCGTCCGTGGCTGCTTCAGATTCAGGCGCGTTTGCGAACCACCTGGTACTTCCGCCCGAAGTACTCCACCGGCACGCTGAGCATGTGTACCAGTCGGGTGAACGGGAAGAGTACGAAGAGGGTCAGGCCCAGGAAGATGTGCATCTTGAAAATCCAGTGAGCGTCAGCAACATACACGGCCACGCCGCCCTGGAAGGTCAAAACGCCCTGAGCCCAGGCGGAGAACTTGAGCATCTGGGAGCCGTCCAGGTGACCCATGGTGGGGATAATGGTCAGCAAGCCCAAAGTAACCTGTACCACGAGGATGCAGATAACCAGGTTGTCGGCCATAGTGCTGCTGGCACGTACTCTGGGATCAGTCAGTCGGCGCCAGGCGAGCATGGCGCCGCCAATCAGACACATGACGCCGGCGATACCGCCAACCACGACTGCCACGATTTGTTTCTGGCCCGGGGTCAGCAGCCATTCGTAGGCCCATTTCGGAGCCAGCAGGCCAACCAGGTGGCCGAAGAAGATCACCAGGATACCCACATGGAACAGCACGCTGGCCAGTACCATGTTTTTCTTTCTCAGCATCTGGCTGGAATGGGCTTTCCAGGTGAACTGACCGTGGTCATAGCGCGCCCAGGTGCCGATGAACAGGACCGCCAGGGCGATGTACGGGTATACCCCGAAAACCAGTGTGTGTAGATAGGACATTGTCATTTCCTCCTGCGCTTAAGCGCGCCCTGCCTGACGGGGTGTGGCGTTCGTCATCAGCTGATCACTCAGGTGAATGGTCTGGGTCTGTTCCAGCTCGCGGCGGCGTTGTCCAACCACGCCACCGGTGCTGCAGGAGCTGCCCTGGTCATCCACAAATTTCACCATTTCTTCTTCCCAGACCTTGTCCAGGGCTTCTGGCGTGTCGTCGCGCTCTTCCGAGGCGACGATCCGGGCCAGCTCCTGGCGGTTGGTCTTGCGGCCGGACAGCACCAGCAGGGAATCCATCACCACGTGGTAGACGCTTTCACGCTGGTACAGCCGCTCACCGAGCAGGCCGAGGATGTGGTGGATGTCTTCCAGCCAGTTCCTGATTTCGTCCCACGGCCGGGTAGACAGGTATTCCAGGAACAGCGGCAGGTAGTCCGGCAGTTCCCGGGCATCAATCTCCAGGCCGTTGGCCCGGTACTGCTCCATCAGGTCTACCATGGCCTGGCCGCGGTCACGGGATTCACCATGAACGTGTTCGAACAGTAGTAGGGAGGTGGCCCGGCCCCGGTCGAAGGTGCCTACGTAGGATTCCTGAAGGTCCATCAGGTCTCCGTCGCACAGGCGGTCGATGCAGGTCAGCAGCTGTTCTTTGTTCTGCCGGGGCAGCCGGCTGTCCTCCAGGACAGCGGCTACCAGGGCGTCTTTGGACTGCTGCAGTTCGTCGGTGGGGTATTCGAGTACCCGCGCCAGTACTTTCAGAAGTTGCATAACTCGCTCCTCAATCCTGCAGCTGTTTCGGGTCGACCTGCTTTACGGTCGCCAGCTTGCTGACCATGCTGGTGGTCTGCTTCTTGCCGCCGAACAGGCTGAAGTCGCTGTCACCACCGTTGCAGCCGTCGCCGAAGCTGAAGCCGCAACCGCCGCGCTCGCCGTATGCGTCTGCATCCGGGAAGGCTTCCTTGGCCAGTTCGCGATGGCTGGTCGGAATCACGAAGCGGTCTTCGTAGTTGGCGATGGCCAGGTAGCGGTACATTTCGTCCGCCTGGGCCTTGGTCAGGCCACACTCTTCGAGGGCACGCAGGTCTTCCTTGCCTTCCACGGTCTCGGCCCGCTTGTACAAACGCATGGCCATGATTCGCTTGAGGGCACGAACGATCGGCTTCTCATCACCGGCAGTCAGCAGGTTGGCCAGGTATTTCACTGGAATCCGCAGGCTTTCGATCTTCGGCAGCACGCCGTCGAACTCCACCTTGCCGGCTTCCGCCGCAGACTGGATCGGGCTCAGGGGCGGCACGTACCACACCATGGGCAGGGTGCGGTATTCCGGGTGCAGCGGCAGGGCCAGTTTCCAGTCGACGGCCATCTTGTAGACCGGGCTCTGCTGGGCGGCTTCGATGACGTTCATCGGGATGCCGTCTTTCTTCGCCTGCTCGATCACTTTCGGGTCGAACGGGTCCAGGAAGATTTCCAGCTGCTTTTCATACAGCTCGTGCTCGCCCGGGGCGCTGGCCACTTCTTCAATGCGGTCTGCGTCGTACAGCAGCACACCGAGGTAGCGGATACGGCCGACACAGGTCTCGGAGCACACGGTCGGCAGACCGGCTTCGATACGCGGGTAGCAGAAAATACACTTCTCGGACTTGCCGGTTTTCCAGTTGAAGTAGATCTTCTTGTACGGGCAGCCGGAGACACACATCCGCCAGCCGCGACACTTGTCCTGGTCGATCAGTACAATGCCGTCCTCTTCGCGCTTATAGATGGCACCGCTCGGGCAGCTGGCCACACAGGCCGGGTTCAGGCAGTGCTCGCACAGGCGAGGCAGGTACATCATGAAGGTGTTTTCGAACTGGCCGTAGATGTCTGCCTGCACCTGATCAAAGTTCTTGTCTTTGCGGCGTTTGGCAAACTCGGTGCCCAGAATTTCTTCCCAGTTGGGGCCCCATTCGATTTTCTTCATGCGCTCGCCGGAGATCAGCGACCGGGGCCGGGCGACCGGCTGGTGCTTCACATCACCGGCGGTGTGCAGGTGCTGGTAGTCGTAGTCGAACGGCTCATAGTAATCATCGATTTCCGGCAGGTCCGGGTTGGCGAAGATGTTCGCCAGTACCCGGAACTTGCCACCGATGCGGGGGCGGATCTTGCCGGAGCTGTCGCGCATCCAGCCGCCCTTCCACTTGTCCTGGTTCTCCCACTCTTTCGGGTAGCCGATACCGGGCTTGGTTTCGACGTTGTTGAACCAGGCGTATTCCATGCCTTCACGGCTTGTCCATACGTTTTTGCAGGTGACGGAACAGGTGTGGCAACCAATGCACTTGTCCAGGTTCAGCACCATGCCGACTTGGGAACGGATTTTCATTTTACTGCCTCCTGAGCATAGTCATTGCCTTCACCGTCGAGCCAGTCCACGTTCTTCATCTTGCGGACCACCACGAACTCGTCCCGGTTGGAACCTACGGTGCCGTAGTAGTTGAAGCCGTAGGAATACTGGGCATAGCCACCGATCATATGGGTCGGTTTCGGGCACACTCGGGTAACCGAGTTATGGATGCCGCCCCGGGTACCGGTAATTTCAGAGCCCGGTACGTTCACGTTGCGTTCCTGGGCGTGGTACATCATCACCATGCCAGGCATTACCCGCTGGCTGACCACCGCCCGGGCCGCAATGGCACCGTTACTGTTGAACAGCTCGATCCAGTCGTTATCCTCAACGCCGATGTCTTTGGCGTCGTCTTCACTCATCCACACGATGGGGCCACCGCGAGACAGGGTCAGCATCAACAGGTTGTCGCTGTAGGTACTGTGAATACCCCACTTCTGGTGCGGCGTGATCCAGTTCAGCGCTTTCTCGGGGTTACCGTTGCTGCGCTGGTCCTGCATGCTCTCGACCGCCTTGGTGTTGATCGGCGGGCGGTACACCAGCAGGCTCTCGCCAAAGGCACGCATCCACTCATGATCCTGGTAGAACTGCTGGCGGCCGGTCAGGGTGCGCCAGGGGATCAGTTCGTGCACGTTGGTGTAGCCGGCGTTGTAGGACACATGTTCGTCCTCCAGGCCTGACCAGGTCGGGCTGGAGATGATCTTGCGCGGCTGGGCCACGATGTCCCGGAAGCGGATCTTTTCCTCTTCCTTGTTTTTCGCCAGGTGGGTGTGGTCCAGGCCAGTCATTTCAGACAGCGCGGCCCAGGCCTTCACCGCGACCTGCCCGTTGGTTTCCGGCGCCAGGGTCAGAATCACTTCCGCTGCATCAATGGCACTTTCAATCTTCGGACGGCCCGCGTTGGCGCCTTCCAGGTGGGTGTAGTTCAGTTCCTTCAGGAAGTTGACTTCCTTCTCGGTGTTCCAGTTGATGCCCTTGCCACCGTTACCCAGCTTGTCCATCAGCGGACCCAGGGAGGTAAAGCGGGCGTAGGTGTTCGGGTAATCCCGCTCAACGGTGATGAAGTTGGGCGCGGTTTTACCGGGAATCAGGTCGCATTCGCCTTTTTTCCAGTCCTTCACATCGAATGGCTGGCCCAGTTCCGCCGGCGCATCGTGCAGCAGCGGCAGGGTGACTACGTCTTTCTCGACACCCAGGTGGCCCTCGGCCGCCTTGGAGAAGGATTTGGCTATGCCCTTGTAGATTTCCCAGTCACTGCGCGCTTCCCAGGCCGGATCGGTGGCGGCGGTCAGCGGGTGGATGAACGGGTGCATGTCTGAAGTGTTCAGGTCGTTCTTTTCGTACCAGGTGGCAGTCGGCAGAACGATGTCTGAATACAGACAGGTGGTGGACATACGGAAGTCCAGGGTCACCAGCAGGTCGAGCTTGCCCTGCGGAGCCTCATCGCGCCACTTGACCTCTTGCGGTTTGGCACCGCCTTCCACACCCAGGTCTTTGCCCTGCAGGCCGTTCTTGGTACCCAGCAGGTACTTGAGCATGTACTCATGGCCCTTGCCGGAAGAGCCCAGCAGGTTGGAACGCCAGATGAACAGGTTGCGCGGGCAGTTTTCCGGAGCTTCCGGATCTTCACTGGCGAACGCCAGGGAGCCATCCTTCATGGACTTGGCCACGTAGTCGGAAACTTCCATGCCAGCCTTCTCGGCTTCTGCGGCAATTCCCAGCGGGTTGCGGTTGAGCTGCGGCGCAGACGGCAACCAGCCCATGCGCTCGGCGCGCACGTTGTAGTCGATCAGGCTGCCACTGAATTTGGACTTGTCCGCCAGCGGCGACAGGATTTCATCCACACCCAGCTTCTCGTAGCGCCACTGCCCGGAGTGGGCGTAGAAGAACGAGGTGGAGTTCATGTGGCGTGGCGGGCGCTGCCAGTCCAGGCCGAACGCCAACGGCTGCCAGCCGGTCTGTGGGCGCAGTTTTTCCTGGCCAACGTAGTGGGCCCAGCCACCACCGCTCTGGCCGATACAGCCACACATGATCAGCATGTTGATCAGGCCACGGTAGTTCATGTCCATGTGGTACCAGTGGTTCATACCGGCACCCACGATGACCATGGAGCGGCCCTTGGTCTTGTCGGCGTTATCCGCAAACTCGCGGGCAATGCGGATCACTTTCTCCGCGGGCACGCCGGTGATCTTTTCCTGCCAGGCCGGGGTGTAGGGCTTCACTTCGTCATAGGAAGTGGCACCGTCGTCCTCGCCCAGGCCACGACTGATGCCGTAGTTGGCCACCATCAGGTCGTAAACGGTGACCACACGGCCTTCGGTGCCGTCAGCCAGCTGGACCTTACGGGTGCCCAGCTTGTGCTTGAGGATGTCCTTGATTTCCACGTGCTTGAAGTGGTCGTGCTCAATACCACCGAAGTACGGGAAGGCAACGTCCACAACGTCGTCGTGTTTCTCGACCATGGACAGCTGAAGGTTTACATCGGAGCCCTTGGCGGTCTGCTTCAGATTCCACTTGCCCTTCTCGCCCCAGCGATAGCCGATGGAGCCGTTCGGTGCGGTCAGCTCGCCAGTGCTCTCGTCAATGGCGATGGTTTTCCATTCCGGGTTGTTTTCTTCACCCAGTCCGTCCACCAGATCACTGGCCCGCAGGAAACGGCCCGGCACATAGCTGCCGTCGTCCTTTTCATCCAGCATGACCAGGTACGGCATGTCGGTATAACGGCGCACGTAATCGGTGAAGTATTCACTGGGCTTGTCGACGTGGAACTCTTTCAGGATCACGTGGCCCATGGCCATGCCCAGGGCCGCGTCGGTGCCCTGCTTGGGGTTCAGCCACTCGTCGGACAGCTTCGACACTTCCGCGTAATCCGGGGTGATGGCAACGGTCTTGGTACCCTTGTAGCGCACTTCGGTAAAGAAGTGGGCGTCCGGGGTACGGGTCTGGGGCACGTTGGAACCCCAGGCGATGA
This sequence comes from Marinobacter sp. LQ44, assembly GCF_001447155.2. Lineage (NCBI taxonomy): Bacteria > Pseudomonadati > Pseudomonadota > Gammaproteobacteria > Pseudomonadales > Marinobacteraceae > Marinobacter > Marinobacter sp. LQ44. The sequence goes on from NZ_CP014754.1 coordinate 1,414,084, forward strand.
TGTAGCCGGAGTTGTACCAGTCAGCGGATTCCGGTACGTCGGTCTGCTCACCCCAGGTTTGCGGGGAGGCCGGCGGCAGGTCGCAGTACCAGTCGTAGAAGCTCATGCACACGCCACCGATCATTGACAGGTAGCGGCTGCCCGCGGCGTAGGACACCATGGACATGGCCGGGATCGGCGAGAAGCCGATGATGCGGTCCGGACCAAACTTCTTGGCGGTGTAGACGTTGGAGGCAGCAATCAGCTCGTTGACTTCGTCCCAGTTGGAACGAATGAAGCCACCCATACCACGGCGGGGCTTGTACTCGGCGGTTTTCTTGGGGTCTTCAACAATGGACGCCCAGGCTTGTACCGGGTCGTTGAACTGAATACGGGCCGCACGCCAGAGCTTCATCAAGCTCTTGCGCATCAGCGGGTACTTCAAGCGGTTGGCGCTGTACATGTACCAGGAATAGCTGGCACCTCGAGGGCAGCCGCGGGGCTCGTGGTTGGGCAGGTCCGGGCGGGTACGGGGGTAGTCGGTCTGCTGGGTTTCCCAGGTGACCAGGCCGTTCTTGACGTAGATCTTCCAGCTGCAGGAGCCGGTGCAGTTTACGCCGTGGGTGGAACGCACAACCTTGTCGTGCTGCCAGCGCTGGCGGTAGCTGTCTTCCCACTCGCGACTGACTTCATGGGTTTCGCCGTGGCCGCCCGCGAACGGCTCGCGCTTCTTCCTGAAGTAATTCAGTTTGTCGATTAAATGACTCATGGTCTCTCTCTCCGTCTGCCGGATCGTTGCTCCGATTTGAGACCATTGTGTGTGAGAAAAACCGCGAAATCTGCGTGGTTACTACCACATAACCCGGCTGTACCACCGAGGTGGTAGCAGGGCTATATCCCTGGGTGGAGAAGGGTTCTTCGCTCCTCACGACGGGTGTCGCGAGCGAACATCAGAAGGCTGCTGCTGAGCAACAGGAAGAGAATCATGAACACCGCTGTTCGAACACCCAGCCACTGGTTAACCGCGCCAAACAGGACCGGTAGAACAAACGCAACGGAACAGGCAGAAACCAGCAGAAAGCCTGCGAACAAGGCGGCCTCGGCACGATTGGCCAGTATCACCATTCGTTGCAGGCTCCCCATGGCACTCCCCATGGCGACACCCAGCACCACAATCAAACTACCTTCAATCATCAGAGGCAGGGCAAATTCCACAGTGATGATCTCATCTACCCCCCTGACAAATAACGTCATTGGCGGGTAAGACAACACAGCCAGCGCCACCAGGCACAACACCAGTGACCGCGTGGCGACCCTGGCACTGCCAAACCGGTCAGCCAGGCCACCACCCAGAATCTGCGCAAGGGCACCGGGAATAACGAACCACTGAGCCTGGCGGGCGCCCGCGTCCAGGGACAAACCAAACTGTGCCGACAGGAAATCCGGCAACCAGAGCGCCAGGGCAAAGAAGCTTCCGGCCACCACGCCAAAGTAGGCAGTGAGCGGGAGCGAGCGACCACGTCTGAGTATTCGAACCACCTGCCCGACAGACCAGGGCCTGTCCGCCCCTGATTCCCTGGATTCCGGATCGGTCAACATCACCAGCAAGGCAATCACCAGCAGCAATACGATCAGGTAGGCCAAGGGCACTCCCTGCCAGGAAAACGCATCGTGAAATAACGGTACCAGGTAATAACTGAAGCCTGCCCCGGTGACTCCCGCACCAAAAACGCCAAGCACCAGCCCCAACCGTTTCGGCTTGCAGTGACTAACCACAAACTGCAGGCCGGCACTGTAGAATCCACCGGCCAGCCCCAGCCCACCGGCAACCAGCAGGTAACCATAAAAACTTTCGACTAGCAGGAGTAACCCCATACACATTGCCAGCCCGACCAGGCACGTTAGCATCACGGCGCGGGCTCCATAACGCTGGGCGGCCAACCCGGCCGGAATTGCCAATACAGCACTGACGGCCATGGGCGCGGCCAGCAATATGCCGAACTGAAGACTGCTCAAGGCAAGATCGGCCCTGAGGTGCACTCCCGCCACGGCAAACAGCGTCCAGCATCCTGCCGCAACAACAAAGCCTGTCACTGCCAGCGGCAGAATCACCACCAGCGACGCCAGCCTGTCGTCGTCCTGCTCCAGTCGGGTTTGCATCCTGTCACCTCGAATTAACCAACCTTTAGTGTCGGCTTTTGCTCTCCAAAGGGTCAAAGGCTATGATGGAGGACTATCCATTGGGGTAATTGACTATCCTCAAGGAGGTATCGGAACCGCAGTTCCTCGGTCATAATCTGGCCTGGAAAGGCACCTTTCGAACTCCCTAACAGACAACAACCCATGACATCCAGAAGTCCGCTAGTAAACCGACTCGCTGTGGTGATCGGCGCCATCGTGCTGACCGCTATCGTCAGCATGTCTACAACCCTGGCGGTTTCCAACAGCATTGAAGGCAATGCCACGGCCATCAACCTGGCCGGAGCGCTGCGAATGGGCGCCTTCCAGTTAATTGCCCGTTCTGCCACCGAAGATTACGAAAATGGACGGGCTACCTCAGGCGCACGCATCAATGATTATGAGCGCCGCCTTGAGGACACCGCCATCCTTCGCTCGGTTCCCGGCGCAGACGACCATCCTCTGGCACGACAATATCGTCAGATGCTGGCGGCATGGCAGGACGAACTCAAACCAGCCCTTGAACAACATGAAGTAGGCACACCCATCACCCCGGCTATGGTTCAGGCTGTGGAGGACTACATCCAGGAAGTTGACCGCCTGGTGACTATGCTGGAACAGCGCACAGAAGCACGTGTTGATCTGCTGCACCTGATTCAGATCATCAGCATGGTGTTCTCGGTGCTGATCGTGATCGCCCTGTTCTACGACCTGAAAAACCGGATCCTTCGCCCCCTGCGAAAACTCGTGGCCATCGCCGGCGCCGTTGGCGAGAAAGATTTCTCCCGGAAAGCCGACCTGAAAGGTGCAGACGAGTTGGCACAACTGGGCCAGGCCTTCGACCAGATGACCAGCGAACTGGCCCTGACCTACTACGAACTGGAAGCCAAGGCCCGGCAGAAAACTGAAGAGCTGGAAGTCAGCCACCAGGCCCTGCAGGTGATGCATTCGGCCAGCAGAGACCTGTTTGCCAAGCATGATCTGTGTAACGGTGCCATTCCCATGCTGCAGGAACTGGAACTACTGCTGGGCATTGGTCCAATCCGCCTGTTCCTGCACGACAAGGAGTCCGCAGAGCCTGTCGAGGCCATTACCACGGCCACGGACAAACGGCCGTTCTACTGTCGCGACCATCACTGCAATGCCTGCCTGGTGACCCCCGAGGTCTACGATGAGATGCCCCTGGAGAACAATGACGGCCGCCGTTTGTTGCTGCCCATCCGCACACCCGGCCAGTTACTCGGCACCCTGGAGGTGTGGTACCCGGCAGAAAAAGGCTTATCTGCCACCTCTCGCCGGCTGCTGGAGACCCTGACCGACCAGCTGGCAACGGCCATTTTCCTGGAACGGCAAATAACCGAGGAACAGCAACTGACCCTGGCCGAAGAACGCACCGTGATCGCCCGGGAGCTGCATGATTCACTGGCCCAGTCACTTTCTTACCTGAAAATGCAGGTAACGCGGCTGCGCCGGCTCAATATCACGGGCGAGCAGAAACCCGTTCACGATGACATTCTGGATGAGCTCAGTACCGGCCTGAACAGCGCTTACCGCCAACTGCGTGAGCTACTGGCCACGTTCCGCCTGAAACTGGACACACCAGACCTGGCGACGGCTTTGCGCAAGACCATCGATGAGTTTTCCGAAAGGCTGGGCCACCCGGTGGACTTTGAATACAACCTGCCCCCACAGACCCTGTCGCCAAACGAGGAAATCCATACCCTGCAGATTATCCGCGAGGGTCTGGCAAATGCCGTCAAGCATGCCGACGCTACGGTCATATCCGTTAAGGTGCTGTTCGAGTCTCCACAGGTTCGGGCCAGTATTCGCGACAACGGCAAGGGCCTGCCCGGCGGCGACCAGCCGGTTAACCACTACGGCCTGGTGATCATGCAGGACCGCGCGCGAACGCTCGGAGGCAAGGTAAAGGTTGATAACCGGGACGAAGGCGGAGTGGAAGTAACATTAACATTCGTCCCCAAAAGCCGTAACCTGATTCCTACCGAATCTTCACCGGCCTGACCCAAACACCAACATCAACGAGAGAGACCATGGCTGAGACACCCGCAAGTATACTGCTGATTGACGACCACCCCCTGCTGCGACAGGGCATCAAGCAGTTGATCGGCATGGAAGACGACATGGAAGTGATCGGCGAGGCAAGCAACGCCGCCGACGGCATCAAGCTGGCCCTGGAAACCGAGCCGGATTTGATCCTGATGGACCTGAACATGCCGGAGATGGACGGCATTGAAGCTCTCAAACACCTGCGGGACCAGAACATCAGCTCGCGTATTGTCATGTTTACCGTGTCTGACCAGGAAGACGACGTGGTTGCCGCCCTGCGTGCCGGCGCCGATGGCTACCTGCTGAAAGACATGGAGCCAGAAGATATGATCGCCCAGTTACACCAGGCGGCTGTTGGCAAAATGGTCATCAGTGACCGGCTAACAACGTTGCTGGCCCAGGCCCTGCGTTCCAACAAACCGCAGCAGTCATCCCGGCCGGACTTCGACAGCCTGACGCCGCGGGAAAAAGACATTTTGCGCCTGATCGCCGAGGGCCTCTCCAACAAGATGATCGGCCGCAAGCTGGACATCAGCGACGGCACGGTAAAAGTGCACGTAAAACACCTGCTCAAGAAACTCAACCTGCGCTCGCGGGTTGAAGTGGCCGTTTGGGCGGTGGAAGAAGGTCTCCACAAGGGCTGAGTTAAATCAAGTCGCCGCTGGCGACCTTTTGATACTCTGGGCGGGTTGTCGTCCTGCCCGGAGTTGAACATGGCCTTTTCGCTACCTCCCATCGCGTCTTTGCACAGTCCGCTACTGGAGCAATCCATCGCGGTACTGAAAGAATACCTGCCCTCCCCGACACCGCTGCTGGACACCATCGACCGCAACGTACCCGTCAGCTTAAAACAACTGGTTGCCGAAGCCCCGCTGAACCGGCTGTTTGCAGAAGCGCTGGCTGAGGGCGAATTCGATGATTTTGAAGGCCGCACAATTCGGCTGGAGGTCAATGGAGGTCAACCCGGCGTCACCATCGGGTTCTGGGCCGGCCGGCTTCGCATTGTTGAAGGCCCAGGCGAGGCAACTATTCGGGGTTCGCTGGCAGCCTTCAAGACCCTGGCAGAGCGCCGGCAAGACCCGGACCAGCTGTTTTTCCAGCGGCGCCTGGTGATTGAGGGGGATACCGAGCTGGGGCTGGCTTTGAAGAATCTTCTGGATAGTCTGGAGTGGGATTTGTCTTTCCGTCAGCTAATGGCGAAATCCAGATGAGCAACTGATAAAAATCAGTAAATATACATATTAAAATTCCACTTTTCAGACAGTCGATCTGAAGCCCATTCTATTTATCCAAAAGCCCTCAGAAATCACACCTAAGATCCAGAAAATTAGGTCCAAAGTACCATTCCTTTGCAGCGTCGCCCAACCCTAGAGTGGACATGGGCGGAGTTATTCCGCGGCAAAAAACATTCATAACAAATACAGGTGATAAAATGAAATGGACCGACCCTGACTTCAAAGACCTGCGGCTCGGCTTTGAAGTAACTGCGTACGTTTACGTTCGCTGATCAACTCTGTCCCTGTGAGCCTCTTCCTCTTGCAGGGACAGCCCTTCGCCTTGTAAGCCCCTGGGAGCAGCCAATGACCAATTCAAACAATTACACTGGTCTTACCCGATTCCGCATCGCCCCGGTCTTCATGTTTCGCTGGGAAGAATCACAGCAAGCTCACGTGCTGATGTATCCCGAAGGCATTGTAAAACTGAACCCCACCGCCGGTGAAATCCTCAACCGGTGTGACGGCGACAGAACGGTGTCTGACATCGTCGCCGAACTTTCCGGCCTGTTCTCGGAAACACCCGAGTTCATTGAGCCCCGTGTTCACCAGTTCCTGGAGGTATGCCATGGCAAAGGCTGGATCCAACCTGAATCTTGATGGCCAGGGCAACCCCGTCTGGCTGTTGCTTGAGCTGACCTACAAATGCCCGCTCAAGTGCGCGTTCTGCAGCAACCCCACGGATCTGGATAACCATCCGGATGAACTTAGCACCAATGAGTGGAAACAGGTTATTCACGATGCCCGCGACATGGGGGCGATGCAGATCGGCTTTTCTGGCGGTGAACCCACACTGAGAAAAGATCTGGAGGAGCTGGTGGCCGAAGCCAATGGGTTGGGGTATTACACCAACTTGATCACATCGGGCATCGGGCTTACCAGAAAACGACTGGAGAACCTTAAAGAAGCCGGTCTGCGCCATATACAGCTGGGCTTCCAGTCCAGTAATCCGGAAACCGCCCACTGGCTGGCCGGAGTAGATTGTTACGACAAGAAGCTCCAGATGGCCAGAGAGATCAAGTCGCTTGGCTTTCCAATGGTGCTTAACGTTCCCATTTCCAGTGTCAACATCCATCAGGTGCCGGACATAATCAATCTGGCGGCCGACATTGGCGTGGAATACCTGGAGCTTGCCAATGTGCAGTACTACAACTGGGCGCTGGCCAACCGGGATCAATTGATGCCTACCCGGAAGGCTCTGGAGAAAGCGGAGGCGCAGGTTGCCGAAGCAAGAGCGCGACTGGACGGCAGCATGACCATTTTCTTCGTTATCCCGGATTACTACGAAGGCCGCCCCAAGGCCTGTATGAACGGCTGGGGCAGCATTCACCTGACCATTGCACCAGACGGCGTAGTACTCCCCTGTTCACAAGCCCGCTCCCTGCCGGGACTGGATTTCCCGAGCGTTCGGGACCGTGACCTGAGCTGGATCTGGCACCAGTCAGAGAGCTTCAATTTGTATCGCGGTGATGGCTGGATGAAAGAACCCTGCCGAAGTTGCTCAGAGAAAGAAGAAGACTTCGGCGGCTGCCGCTGCCAGGCCATGCTTTTGACCGGGGATGCCGCTAATCCCGACCCGGCCTGCAGCAAATCACCGCATCACTACATGGTGACGGATGCTGTGGACCGTGCGCTGAAAATCCGCCAGCACCCGGAAAAACTGATCGCCCGGGCAGCCGGGTGGGTACCCACGGAGGTATAGCATGAAGCTCCCCCATGATTCATTGGTGGGCACGCTCTCGGCCGGCATGGTGCTGACCATCGTGCTCTATCTGATTATCAAAGCGTGGATTCAGGCAGGCCTGTCATGAGCTGGACACTGGTGGACATTGCCATGCGCTGGCTGCATATCGCCTTTGCTCTGGTCTGGGTTGGTCATAACTACGCGAACGTGGTTAAAACGCCCCGCTTTATACCGTTACAGATAGACCCAAAAGATGAGAGCAACAGAACGGAAGACCTTACCCGCAGGATGCACCAGGAGCACGGCACCTTTCGTTATGCTTCTCTGGTTGTTCTAGCTTCCGGCGCTCTCATGCTCTGGCACAGAGGCATACTCATGGAAGCGCTCACCCTTGAGGGGCATCACTCAGTGATCGGCGTCGGGGCATGGATTGGCATTATCATGGTGCTCAATCTGTGGTTCGTACTCTGGCCACATCAGAAAAAAGTGCTGGGGTTTGTCACGGCACCAGCCGCTGAGCGGATACGTTGTTCCAGGGTGACCTTTCTGTCCTCCAGAACAAATACCATTCTCTCGATTCCCCTGATCTTTTTCATGGCCGCAGGAAGCCATGGCCTGAACCTGTTCTGATGGAAAGGTATAACAAGAAATACAATTTTGCGGCTGGCCCTGCCCCTCTGCCGGAGTCGGTATTGGCCAAAGCCAGAGCGGAACTGGATGACTGGCAGGGTCAGGGCTACTCCATATTGGAAACGCCCTTCTCAAGCGACCGGTTTGCAGAACTGATGGTACAGGCAAAAATGCGGTTGCGGGCATTACTGAATCTGCCTCCCGGGTACCAGATTCTATTCCTTCAGGGAGGCGCATCGGCCCAGTTTTCACTGATTCCGCTGAACCTGCTTCCAGCCAGTGGCAAGGCGGGATACGTAGACACAGGTCACTGGTCTGCCCGTGCGTTGCAGGAGGGCGCGCGCTATGGCAAGGCGCATACTTTTGCCAGCTCTCCTATGCGGGCACCCAGAAGAACCTGGGGCCGGCCGGTCTGGTCATCGTGATTATCAGGGAAACCCTGCTGGGCCGGGCGCGCCCGGAGACGCCCCGAGTATTCAATTACGAGTCACAGATCGAAGCCGGCAACCGCACCAACACGCCATTGATGTTTGCCATCTACCTTGTGGATCTCATGCTGGAGTGGCTTGATGCACAAGGCGGCCTCCCCGCCATACAGATTCACAATAAGCATCAGAGCGAACAGGTTTACTCGGTCATCGATCAGGATGATTTCTATCATTGCCCCGCTCAACCGGGTCACCGCTCTGTGATGAACCTCTGCTTCGGACTTGCCAGCGAATCGCTAAGACAAACCTTTCTGGCTGAAGCCTCTGAAAGGGGACTCTTAAATCTGTCCGGACACAGCCACGCCGGGGGGTTGCGCGCGAGCCTGTATAACGCTCAGACAGACGCGGCCGTTAGTGCCCTTATCGATTTCATGCGGGATTTCAGGAACCGTTATGGATAGGTCAGAAAACCAACTTCCCGACATTCGGCGGAGGGCATTCGAGAATGCCTGCCAACAGGCGCTGACTGACTGGCCGCCTGGGATTGCAGCCCGTGCACCTGAGCGGCCTGTTACCTGTATGGGCCTGTCGTTTTCCAACAGGTTGGGCATTGCCGCCGGTTTCGATCGCACCGGCAGACTGGGAAGAAACGCCGGCGCGCTCGGGTTCGGATCCATCGAAATCGGTAGCTGGCAGCGCTCTGTGCCACCAGAGATCGCAGGCGGCGGCCCGCCGCGCATGACCTTGGCCGGGATTAGACTGGCAGTACAGGAAACCGAAGCGCCAGAACGGGAAACTGACCGGTTAAAAGAACTTATCGAGGCGTGTTGGTGGTCAGCCGATTACCTGACTCTTGCCCCGAACTGGCTGAGGACTGCCACGGCGTTTCCAAAACTACACGCCCACCTGGTGGCGCTCATCGAATTTCGAGGCCAATTGGCACAACTCACCGGCAAACACTGCCCCATAGTATTCAAACTACGGCTCACCCCGGGCAGCACCAACGATCTGGGCCTTTTACCCTACCTGGCATCCATGGGCCTGGACGGAATTCTAATCTGTTTCGATTTTGGCAAACCGTTCACCGAAAAAAGCTTTCGGCAATGGGACTGCCAAAAGTTACAAGCCTCAGTCTGCCATACACTGGAACTATGCCGAAAACGCATGCCTGCCGGCACTGCCCTTCTGACCAATGGCGGAGTGCAGTCATCCAGGCAGTATCGGGACCGATTGAAGCCGGGGCCGATCTAGTTCAGGTCCACAATGCGCTGGTATTCAAAGGCCCTGATGCTGGCTACCGGATTCTGCAGCCTCATTTGAGGGTCACAAACCGTCGTATGCCTGCCACTCCGGAAAAGTTTTCCAGTTGGCGATCCACTCCAGGAGGCGGTCCGGCTCAACAGGGGGAGACATCGCATAACCCTGGGCCTGCTGGCACCCCAGCGACAACAGAATCTGGCCCTGTTTGATCGTTTCAACACCCTCAGCAATGATCTGTTTTCCAAATACACCTGACAGCCCGACAATCCCCCGAAGTATTGAAAGGTTCTCTCGACTTCCGTCGGCCCCGGATACAAACTCCCGATCCACTTTGAGAGTGTCGACAGGGAGTCGCTTCAGATAAGACAACGACGAATAGCCTGTACCAAAATCGTCGAGCGAGAAACGAACGCCGAGCTCCCGACACTCGTTGATTGTCTGGACAGCCCTGTCCAGCTCCCCCAGGGCAGCCGTCTCCAGGATTTCCAGATCCAGCCTGGCAGGGTCAATCTGCGGGAACTCTGAAAGGATGTGCTTAAGCCGTTCTGGAAAATCACCACTCTGAAGCTGGAAAGCCGAGACATTGACGCTGACATTCAACTCTACGCCCTGCTTGTCCCAGCGCTGCATTTGCTGAAGAGATTCCCGCAACACCCATTCGCCAACCTGAACGTTCAGGGCATGATGTTCTATGCCTGGCAGAAAATGAATCGGTGACAACAAGCCTTTCTGAGCGTGTTGCCAGCGGATAAGCGCCTCAACGCCCAGTACTTCACCGGTCCGAAGGTTCACCTTAGGCTGATAAAACAGCCGAAACTCTTCATGACTGAGGCCTCTTCGAATGTCATCCAGTAACAATTGGCGGGCGTGGTACTGGTTTTGTTCACCTGCATCCAGATACAACCACCCGCCATGCATTTCATGTTTCGCACGATAAAGCGTGTTATTTGCCTGTCGCAACAGGATGTCAGCATCCTGAACTGCCTGATCAGGAAATAGAACAACTCCAGCCGTAAAAGTAACAGACACTTCTGCCCCATCAAGCTCAAAAGGCTGGCGCGCCGTCAACCGAAGGGGCTCGAGTCGGGATTCCGTCTGGCTGGCATCAGGCAGCAGAAGCGCAAATTCATCACCGCCAGTCCGGGCCAGACAGGCATCAGCCGGTATGGCATCAAGCCAGCGCCGTGCCAACAGGCCAAGTAAACGGTCTGCGGCATCCTCCCCAAGGCACGCGTTCAGATCAATAAAATGATCGAGGTCGATGGACACCAGAGCGGCCGAATTGCCCACCCGACCCGCCTCGGCCATGCAGTCGCGGATTCTTCGAATGATCCCGTTGCGATTCCAGAGGCCTGTCAGGGCATCGTTGTAGGCCAGGGTTTCAAGGTGCTGCTGATATTCGCTGGCCTGTTCTTCCAGAGCCTGACTCAAGCGTTCGTTCTGGATTCGCTGCAAATCGTCTTCGGCCCTGTGGCGCGCCATTTTTTCACGCATCAACTGAATGGTGCTTGAAGACAATTTGCCGTAAATCTCCAGAAGCGCATTAACCAGCACAGATACCGAACCGCTGAGTTCTGAGTCCACCCGGTCCCTGGCCTCATTTAACGCGTAGCCCTTTTCTACCATCTTGGCAGTGAGGGCCATGCGGCGATCAGACTCCAGAATATGAAACGCCAACCAACGAGTCAGAAAATCAAAAAGATTGGTCAGTATGTCTTCGTGGGGTTCGCCACTTTTACGCAATTCCTGAATCTGAACAAAGAACATCTGGTGGGCATCGTGATGGTTTCTGGCCATACCATCTTCACCCAGTGTCTTATTCCAGATTTTTTCCTCAAACTGGAAGTGAAACGCGGCATAGGAAAGCAACTCATCAAGAACGTGGTCCGCGGAAAGTTCAGAGCTATCCGATGCGAAGTGCCAGGCAAGACGATTAAGGATATTAACCAGCACCTTGTGCTGCTCATCGATTTCCTGAATGCCCGTTTCGAAATTACGATTCCAGGGGAAAATTTCGAAGGCATCCGAGGTATCTGGTGCGTTGATCACGAAGTACGCTCTCCCAAAACGGACACTGCCGCTTTGAGCATAGCGCAATCACCAAAATGTGCTCTTGCTAATTGTCATAGAACCGGGAATATCAGAGCACGATTACCCAGGCATTCCATCCGCCCTGGCGGTCACAAGAAAACGCCCGTAAGCGATTGCGTAAAGCAGATAGGAAACCAACCAGAGCACAAAGGGCAGCACGACGCCCGCCAACAGGTAGTACTCCGGCCACCAGACCGGTACAAACGTTCGCAACAGTGCCGTTGCGACCAATGCTACTAGCGCAGGCCAGATCAGCCACGGCAGCGCCAGCGACCTTCCGGTATGGCGCAGCCCGGCAATACAGAACACAGCAAGAATTGCCGTACCCGCTGCACCTGCGGACAAAGCATGGCGGCCGGTATAACCTGGCAAGGTATCGATGAGTGCGGTGATACCCACCAGAACCAGCCCGACCACCATCCACAGATACGCCAGCGTCAGCAGCAACAGATACAACCGGGTCATCGCTCTGCCCCACGGCCATTCACTCAGACGGTCGGCCTGGGCTGCCGCAGCGGCAAGGGCAATCCAGCCGGTAACCACGTGGCCCGGAGCCCAGAAATCCGCAATCACAAACAGAATCAACGCGGCCACCGCCAGATGTTCCCGGGCAGGTGTTAATCGACCAGGGCCCGAAAGGCCGATTTCCTTCCGTGCCTCCATGGCCACCACCCGGACAATACGAGTAGCCGTGAGAGCGATCAGTACCAGTAGCAGATTGACGGTGGTGTTAAGGATCATTACCGGCGTGATCGTGCCGGCGACATCCGGCCACAACCAGGCCACATAGAAAAGCCCCTGAACCAGCACATAGCCGATCAGAGCCATGCCGATACTCAGGTGTCGGCGGCCAGCCTCGGACAGCAAGGCCGGGGCTGCCCAGAGTAACAAAACAAGAGGAAAGGCAAGGTTCACAATAGCCACCAGCCAGCCTGGTATCAGAGCGGACAACCAGAACAGTACCCGCCCCGCCAGCCAGAGCATAATCAGGGCAGCCAAGGGCTTTCCTGCGATGGGTGCCACACAGGCCCATGAAGGAATCGAGGTCAGCAGAAACCCTACCAGGGCTGCGCTGACAAACCCGAACAGCATTTCATGGCCATGCCAGGCCAACGGAGGCAACGCCATGGGCAGGATGAATTGCTGCATCAGCGCACCAATCCAGGGCAGCAGCGCAATTGGCGCGTACAGGGCGCCCAACAGGAAAAAGGGCCGGAAGCCGTAAGCCAGCCAGGGATGGTTAAACATGGTAGAAATCCGCATCCGGCAACTTCCCGCCGATGAACCCAGACGACAATTCAGACAGTGCCGAGAAGAAGTCCTCCAGAGCTGGCCGGGCTTCCTGCGCATTGACCATTTTCAGTGCGGTGCGGGCAATCGCTCCTTCATACACCTGACGGCTCAAGGGTGACCGATCCGCACCCAACCTCGCCGCGTCCTCCGGCTGGCTGACTACCCAGTCAACCGCCCGGCCAATGGCCGCTTGCAGCGCTGCAACCTGCTCGGGCACCTGCTCCAGCAACTCCCGCCGGCAGAGTACACCTGCCTGGGGCAGCAGTGGCTCACCACCGGCCAGCCGCGCCCACTCCTGCTGAAGATCCAGCTCATTGGGTGGCTGCCCGAACTGCACGCTCTGTAGTCGAGTTGCCGTGCGCATGGGTTCCGGCAACACCGCCGCATCCAGGCGTTGCGCTACATACATCTGTACCGTCTCGAACGGACTGGACTGATAGCTCACCTTGACGTCACGTCCCACTTCCAGGCCCGCCTTACCGAGCAAGTAGCGGAACACCAGATCCGGCATATCGCCGCGCCATGGCACGCCCACATGCCTGCCGGCCAGATCTTCCATCTTCGCCAACGAGCCTTTCTGCTCCAGGCCCAACATGCCCAGGGTACCCCACACATTCACGTTCATCAGCACCACGGGGACGCCACGGTTATACAGGTTGGCGGCCACGTTGGTCGGGGTCGCCGTCATCATCACTTCCGCCCGTGCCAGCCAGGCCCGCAACTGATCCGGGTCTTTCCAGTCCAGAAGTTCCCGTTCAGGGATCAGGTTTTTCAGCTCCGGATCTTCCAGCGCCCGGGCCAGGATCACCTGGGGCAAGCCAAGAGGTGTAGCTGCAATGAGTTTGCCGGGTTTGGCTGCAAACGCCCTTTGTAGGGGTACGGCTGAAATCAAAGCCGAACAGGCCGCCAGCTTGAGCAATTCACGACGATTCATGCCAACTCCGAATCCGGATGAAACAGAAAACTCTCGCTGACCACCGGTTGCCTCAGCAGGTGGCCAGCTTCTTCATACAGCCAGGCATGGCTGCGCTCGCGGTAAGGGGTTGTGACCGGATGTTCAAACACCACGGTGCCGGGCGAGCCGGAAACAACAATGATTCGATGGGCCAAACGCAGGGCTTCAGTGAGATCGTGAGTCACCATCAAGGTCGCTATACCCTGATCGACCACAAGCCGCTCCACCAGATCCTGGGCTTCGCTGCGCAGCCCCACATCCAGGGCACTGAAGGGCTCATCCAACAGCAGGAAATCGGCGCCTACGGCCAGCGCCCGGGCCAGAGCCACTCGCTGTTGCATACCACCGGACAGCTCATGGGGGAAATGCTCGTAATAATCCGCAAGCCCTACCTGGTCGGCCAACTCTTTGGCCTGCCTCAGTCGATCTCGCCGGAGCACACCCCGGGCTTTCAAGCCCAGAGCAATGTTGTCGAGCAGCCGGCGCCAGGGCAGCAACCGGGATTCCTGGAATACTGCAGCGGTGGTTGTAAAGTGATTACTCACCTGTCCCGAAGTGGCCTCAAGCACTCCCGATGCCAGACGCAACAGGCTGGTTTTTCCGCAGCCGGATGGCCCCACCAGGCACACGGATTCACCCGGTGCCACCTGAAGATCCACCTCCGACACAATAGTGTTCAGGCCAAGATCCAGTGAAGCCTTTTGCAGCGTCAGCATCGTAAACTCCTCAGCCCTGCATGGCAGGGCCTTTGACCTGCCGCCAGGGTTCCATTTTCTTCTGCAAGGGCCGTAGAAATCCGTGTTCGGCCACCAACAGCAACACCACGACCACCACAATCCAGGCCATGGCACCGGCGGTGTCCAGGCTCACCCGAGCCATGGCCATCCCCGCCCCCACCCCATCCTCTGTGGCAAACAATTCCGCCATTACGGTGACTTTCCAAGCCACCCCCAGAGCAGTAATCAATGCCGGGAAGACGTAGGAGACAATGTGCGGCAGATAGAAATCCCAAAGGCGCAAGGCAAACGGCACCCGGAACACATCGCCCATTTCCTGCAGGCGGTGGTCCAGGGTTCGTGCACCAATCTGGGCACCGGCAAAAGCAACCGGAATGGTGGTGGCCACCACCGTGTAGATCGCCGCCAGGGAGCCACTGCCGAACCACAATAGTGCCAGCACAATCCAGGCGATGGGCGGTATGCCCAGAAGCACCGTCGATACCGGCTCCAGCGCTCGGCCAACCGTGTGGGACAACCCTGCAATCAGGCCCAGAGCGACACCAGCCAGCGCAGCAATGGCAAAGCCGGTCATGGCCCGCCAGGTGGTGGCCCAAACGGCCGCCCAGAGCTCACCGTTGTCGGCAAAGCCTACGATGGACGATAGCGCATCCCGCGGGCCGGGGAGCAAAAAGCTACCGTATGACAAACTCCCCCACTCCCAGAGCGCCACGAATAGTAGAACTCCGGTAAGGCTGCCACCCCAACCCAGACCACTGCGAATCAAACTGCCCATACACTCACACCCTGCAATAACTGACATGAGTGTACCTGCACGAACACAAACCTCTGTTGACGAAAATCAAATACGAATCAGTTTCATTTGTAGTATATTGCGATCCATTCTCAATCGTCAGCAGTTATCGGAGAACTCCATGAATCGACGCCCCCACCCACTGGCTTTAGCCATCTTTGCCTTTTCCGGTTTACCCGCAGCACACGCTGCAACCGGCCATTCTTCGGAACTTAAGGAACTGGTCGTAACCGCCAAAGGCTACGAATCCGACACGCTGGAAACCGCGAGCGCAACAGAGCGTTTAACCACGGACAACACTGCCGCTTCGAAAACCGCCGGCGATCTCTTCCGTGGCAAACCAGGCCTGGCGGTTCAGGGCGATGGCGGCGCCTGGGGTGGTAACCCGGTTATTCGTGGCCTGAAAAAGGAGAGTGTGGTACTTCTGGTGGACGGTGTCCGCCTGAACTCTGCCCAGCCCCAGGGGGCCATTGCATCCCTGGCAGACATGAGCCTGCTGGAAACAGTCGAAGTGGTCAAAGGCCCAGCCTCGGTACTACATGGCACCGGCGCCATGGGCGGCGCTATCAACCTGCGGACTCCAGAGGCGACTTTCTCGGAACAACCTGAAGCCCATGGTCGATTCTCCGGCAGCACTGGCACGGTGGACAGCAGCCTGGCCGGCGGCGCCCTGTTGGAGCTTTCCAGCAAGAACCACGGCCTTGTCATCGGTGCCGCCGCCAAGGATGTGGACGACTATGAAACACCCGACGGTGATGTTGAAAGCAGCGGCTTCCGCTCGGAATCCTTTCTGGCGAAATACGCGTTCAGGTTAACCGACAACCAGAAACTGACCCTGAACCTGCAGAACCACGAAGACCGGGAAGTCTGGTATCCAGGCTCTGCCAAGCCCGGCCCGGGCGGCAACGGCACGCTGACGATCCATTCGCCCAAGCAGAAGCGCACGCTTGCCGAACTCGGCTACGAGGCCGGCATCGGTACCGGCACCCTGGAGACCAGCATTTATCGGCAGGAAGTGGACCGGCAAATCCGCGCCTGGTGGGATTTCAAAGAGCGCAATCAGGTGTGGAACGATGTCAGTTTCCGCACCGACGGTGTTAAAGCGCAGTACCGGTTGCCTGTGGGCGATAACCACCTGGTCACGGTTGGGGCCGAGGGCTGGGAAATGACCGGTGACCCTGAGCGTTTTACCTACAACCCGCCCATGTCAGATAACGCCGTTGCCAACTCACCCTTCCGGGATGGCGAAATCGAGAGCCGGGGCCTGTTCGTGCAGGATGACATCATGGCCGGCAACTGGAACATCCAGCTCGGCGCCCGCTATGACAAAGTGACTGGCGATGCACGGGTGGTGGGCAACGGCCCGGCAGCCAGAACCGAGGGGTTAAAGAACACTTCCGAAACGCTGTCCTGGTCTGCCGGTGCCATCTACAACCTGAGCGACATGGTCAATCCTTACCTTAATATCGGTACCGCCTACCGTGCACCTGACATGCGCGAACGCTTTGAAGATGCCACCCGGGGTGACGGGTTCTTCCACCGCGGTAACCCGCAACTCGATCCGGAAAAATCCACCAGCGCGGAGGTTGGCCTGAAAGGTCGCGGCCGACTGGGCCAGTACCAGGTTGCGGCCTTCTACACCCGGATTGATGACTATATAGCAGGGCGTATCACCGGCCAGAACCACCCCCAGAATAACCTGCCCATCAAACAGACCGAGAACCTGGACGAAGTGGTGATCTACGGTGCCGAAGCCGGTTTCGTGATGCCACTGGAAGCCTTAAACGCCAGCGCCCCGGCCATCGATCTGGACGGCAGCCTGACCTGGCTGCGGGGTGAAAACAAACAGGACGATGAGCCGCTCTACCAGATGCCGGCTCCGGAACTGACTCTGGGGCTGGGCCAGCAAAACCGCCCCGGCTTCAACTGGCATGGGCAAGTGCGAGCAGTAGCCGAACAGGACCGGACCGCGGATGCCTTTTCCAACGGCACGGAAAACAGCACCCCCGGCTATACAACTGTGGACGTTGAGCTGGGCTGGAACTTTGGTGCTACCGGCAGCCTCAGCGCACTGGAAGTCTCGGTTGAAGGCAACAACCTGCTGGACAAGCGTTACCGGGAACACCTGACGGACGGCGGTATACTATCGCCGGGCCGCGGGCTGGTGGCCAAAGTCTCCGGACGCTTCTGATTTCGATGAGCCGTGCCCATGGAAGGCAGCGGCTCATATTCGCGCTAGTGTAGGCCAAGCACTGTACGACTGAGCCAGCGCGTTGGTTACTTCCAGTAGTCGTTGGCCGCTGCAACCGTCTGGAAGTTAACCGCGATCACTTCTGAGGCATGCATCAGGGCCCCACCATCTTGAGAGTATTTTGCCCGCTCTCGAAACAGAACCTCTTTACTGGACTGGGTGCTTTTTACTCCCATTCGGGGCAGCTTGATGGCTAGCTCAAAACCCTCCTGTGGGGTATCCGTAATCAGGCTGGGCAACCAGACGTCAGCTTTCTCCTCTGCCTGAATCATCATCGGCATGAGCATGGCCAGTGCGACCAATACGGCGGCGAGCTGCTTTCTTGTTTTCATCATCAGAATCTCCTTGCATCTCATCAATCAAAACCCTCTCAAGGGAAGCATCTCCATTAATGGACCATAATACAATTATTTTCAATGAATCTTTAAGCTCATGGCGTTGCTACTAAAGATGCAGATTCGGCAGCGCCACACTGCCACCGTGGTTCATTCATGGCTTCATGGTACTGCTGATTATTGCCGAGGTGGGTGGCTCACTGGTGCTGGGGTCGGGCGCCCTCATAGCCACATGGCAGTAGCCGATAAAGCAGGGAGATCACTCGCGAGTCAACCAACCACAATCCTCCAGCTCAGAACTAGCTGGTATTACCGGCTGCTACAGGAGGGATTGATGTGCAATTAACATGCGCATAAAATAGGTCCATCGATCTGTGCAAGGACTAAACCATGCAAGCTGCTCAAGCTACCAAATCCATACGAAAGCCAACGAACCTGTCGCTAGATAGTGCCCTCCTCAAAGAGGCGAAAGCTCTGGGAATCAATGTTTCACGATCAGCAGAGGCAGGGATCGCGGAGGCTGTGAAGCTTCATAAACAGCAGAAGTGGTTGAAAGAAAATGCCACAGCCCTCGCAAGCTCTAACGCATACGTTGAATCTAACGGTTTGCCTCTTGCTCGGCACCGGCAGTTCTGATGGCCCGTTTCGATATCTTTGAAAACAAGGATGGAGCTGGCTATCTGCTGGATGTTCAGTCAGACCTTCTCAGTGGCTTGAACACCCGAGTTGTTGTGCCACTGCTGCCCAAATCTTCGGCGCCTTCCCCTGCCCAGAGGCTGAATCCTGTCTTTAACATTGAGGGCCAGGAGGTAGTCATGGCGACTCAGTATATGGCTGCTGTGCCTGAAGGCGAATTGCGTTTTGGCGCTGGCAGCCTTGCTGGGCAACAAGATGAAATTTCCGCGGCGTTGGACATGCTGTTCTTGGGATTTTGAAAATTGTTGCCGAAGCGGGAGGTCTACTGGTGCTGTGGACGGGGCATTAGCAGAAAGCCGTGTAGAAACCGCACGTATCTAACTTACTCGATCACCAACCCTCCAACGGCACACCGTGTTTCTCAAGATAGGCACCGCTTCGCTCGAGGTAACCTTCCGTTGACTCCGAAAAATCATCAGGATTACCTTCAACTTCGATTGCCTGAACACGCATTACCTCTACCGCGTTTGTTCGCTGGCTCATCATCCAGACAACCACTTCTCCTCCGGGCGCCAACCCTAAAATCAAGTCGCTTCTTGGCAAATGGCGTATCTCACCATTTTGAGTCCTGGTGGGAGCAGGCACTCGCATTTGATCTTGCAAATCCGGCGGGACATCAATCAAGATGGAATAGTATTTCTGCTCCGCAAAAGAAAACCAATGGATCGCGATCAGGTTGGGGAACGGATCCATCGCCCCCCCCGTTCCGAAAGGACCTCGGCCGCCCTCCCAGCAGCAGCCTTTATGGCCTGCAGGAATTCGCCAACTACGCTCTCCGGATTTTTCCAGATGCAGGTTAATGACCCACACATCGTAGTTACTCGGGGCAGCGACGCCCACGTACCAGGAAATATCGTCATCCTGCCTGGGAGAGCACCCAGCCAAGATCAGCGAAAACGCGAGCCAAGTGAAATAGCGCATATAACTCATCATTACTCCCTAGAATTTGGATACATGGCCCGTTCACCTGATTGTGCAGGCGCATTCGGGGTAACAATGTTCGGCAGTCGCAATGATGCTGGCGTGCCGAGCGCAGAGAACTGGATCGAGTTGAAGTTTGACGAATAATGAATATATCGTTGGCGCAGCATTTGTTGTTGGCTCGCGTTCAAAGATGGGGAGTCGGTCTCACCAAAGCTCTCTTGCATCAATTGATCAGCGACAGGCCGGAGCTCAAGCGGGAGGTTAAAATCCTGCCTGTTGGGAATCGGTTCGAGAGGAACCCCTCCCCTAACTGCCAATTCATGCATAATTCGTAATGTAACCCGCGAATATTCTCCGCGTACTTGGCGCACCATCCGGAGTGCAAGCTCAGCCATCCGCCCACTGTGCGGGGTCCGCTGAGGGAAGATGTTTGTGTGGATAGCCAATCTTGCCTCACTCTCCGTACCCAGGCCACTGGGCGGAGGATTCGGTTTTTCCGATGCTCTTACCGGCAGGCTGTAGGCACCGATCCAGCCCTCAGCTTCCTTCTGCTTTTTCAGGCCTTCCAGCGCTTGCCATTGCCGGGTCTGTTCTGGCTGATCAAACCAAGAGAGAGAAACTCTCTCTATGGGGCTGATTAAAACATCCTCACGCATATTCTCGCTGTATCCGCCGCCAATATCCGAGTGCACCCCAGGCAAAGAAATCTCCCGAAAATTATCAGGGAGACTGCCGTCCGAGTTTCGCAAGCTGTTGAGGGCGAAGTTTTCTCGATGCTCGTCTGAAGCCACCAGATGAACGGCCTGCTCAACCGCATGGGGATCCAGATATAAATTGACAGGGTCGTTCCGATCATTACCAAGAGACAAATCCAGGGCCAATGGATTCACTACAGCAGCAACGGTATCGAACAGTCCTACAAAGCGAATACTAACCTGCTCCGGCCAATCAATACTGTAATGATTGAGAGCCCGACCGAACGCACCTTCCACCCCGAGATTGATCTCGTGGGCGGCATGGCGCGAGGAAGCTGCGCCGCGACTGAAGCCAAACAAATCAACTGTCAACGACCTTAAGGGAGCAGACAACCCTAATCGATAAATTCTTTTCGCTATTGCGTCAAAAGCCTGCTTAACCTGACTTACGATGCCGGTTTCGCCGCCCCCCGATGTCATTCCAATTAAAGAGTCTTTATCGCCGGTCCTTGTGCCTATGCCGGGTGCATAATGCGCTATGCGATGGATGATGAAATTTTCCTCAACATCATCCAGTTCCGTGTACAAATCTGCCAACTTCGCCACATTACTCGGCGCGTTGGCATAACTCCCCCCCAGCATCATTGCCAGCCGATACCGACACTCCGCTTCGGTAATTTCACCGTCTTCAAGCGGGGTGAGGCATTCCTCCTGAACGCGGTCTTCCATTGCCCTGGAATTATCCGCGTTATTCAGGGTACCGTCGGTGAATAGGCCAATTTCCAGATGAACCTCCGGAGGCGTTTCAGACGCAGACGATTGTGGGGTTTGGGTCGTTGACGGCAAGGGCGCAACAGGGGTAGCCGGGAAGGGACTGTCCGAGGATGCCACTGATTGCCGTTGCAAAGCCTCCTCCTTGCGCAGGAGCCTCAGCTCTGTGCTGAAGAGTCCAGCAGACAACGAACCAATGCTTCTACCACCTTGGTGGGCCAGTTGTTGCGGAGTGATATTGTTTTCGTTCAAGCTCTGGACGCTATCCCTCAGGGCAAACCGACAGGCGCTGTCATTGATCATCCACCGCCCTTGCCCTGATGCATCCTCTCTCCAGCTCACTACCGGATCAAAGGGCTTTCCATCACAATAGCCGTATACCAGCCACAGCTTTCCTTCTCGGAGTCGATTACTGACTTCATTTATCAATCGCATCCGTTGGTCCGGTCGTAAACCGGACGAAGCCACTTGGTCAAGTATCTTGTTTAGATTGAAGCGATGACCGTGACGGTCATTCTCCAGCAGGTTTCTGGCTTTTTCAGCAGCAAAGAAGGGCGATTCCAGGTTGGGCAGATGTGCCGCAACCAGATCGAAAGTTTTGACAATATCCATCGTTCGTCATCCATTGACTGAGTTAAAACATCCCTGTGATGCAACAGCCGTCCAAAGCTCGTTGCAATCAAAAATTTATTGTAATCCAGGGTCCTGCACCAAATCCATCCCCGGCCTGCCATACCAATACCCGTTGCACGGCGGCGCTTCCACCAGCTGCAGTGGGTCGGTGGCTGGCACTTCCCCCCGGCGTACCTGGTCAAAGCGTTTGACTACCTCATCCATGCCCTGATGCTCCGGGCTCAAGCGCACGGTGCTCACGCCTATTCGTTCCATATCCGGCAACTCCCGCATCAGGTCATAGCGGGAGCCAGACAGGGTGGAAATGCCGTTCAGGCGGAACAGCTCCTGGCTTTCCCTGGAGCGCAGCTCCATGCCATCCGGATGCTCCAAACATCGGAACTCGCAGTTATCCTTGGGCAGGTTGTAATGGCGGGCGGTGAAGCAACGGGACGACCAGGCCAGCGGCAGGAAGCCCCAGGAGAATACCTCGGCGGGCAGATCCAGACCTTCGGCCTTCAATTCCCTGATCAGCTGTTCCAGGGTTTCCTTACCAAGCTCCACCGGCAGGTTCCAGCCTTGCAGTCCCTGTCTGGCCAGGATTTTCAGGGTGGCGGTGTTGTAGATGTTCATGGACGGGCCGGTCACAAATGGAACTTTGTTGCGGATGGCCACCTGCAGGGCACTCTGGTCGTTGGCTTCCACCTGGAATTCATCCTGTTCGCAGAACCTGCGCAGGCGGCGCAGGTCGGCTTCGGATTCGATCAGCGTGAGGGTCGACAACACCACGTTCTTGCCACAGGCTTTCAAATCCCGCGCCAGCTCCAGCCAGTCATCCGGCTTGAGTTCACGGCGGCGGGAACAGACCGCCTCGCCAAGATAGATGGTCTCTATCGGCCATTCAGCGGCTTTGGCGTAGAAATCGAATACGGACTGCTTGGTCCAGAACCACAGAATCGGGCCAAGGGATAGTTTCATCATAATCAGCTGAACCTTATTTCCATTTGCGGTGATAAGCGCCAATGGTGGTCAGGCCACCTTCGGAAAGCCCCGCCAGCGTCTGGTTCCACTGGCTTTCTACGGAAAACATGCCTGGCGTAGCGTCCAGCCGATCCAGCGCCTGGCGCCAGGTGCGGGCCACGTCGGCAATGTAGGCGGGGCTGCGTTGGCGGCCCTCGATCTTCACCGCGCTGATGCCCAGTTCCTTGAGCTCTGGCAGCAGGTCCAAGGTATTGAGGCTGACCGGCTCTTCAATGGCGTGATAGACACTGCCCTCCACCTTAAAACGGCCCTTGCACAGGGTCGGGTAACCGGCCGACTCGCCCTGACCATAACGGTCGATCAAGACATCGTTCAGGCGGGACTCGAGCCCTTGTGAGGTCTCCTGCCAGCGCACGGCTTTGGCGGGCGAGCAGGCGCCTCGTGTGTTGGGAGACTCATCGGTGAGGTAAGACGATAGGTAGCAACGGCCCTCCGCCATGATGCACAGGCTGCCGAAGGCAAACACTTCCAGCTCCACCGGGCTGTGTTTGGCAACGCCCCTCACCTGGTCAATCGAGAGCACCCGGGGCAAGACTGCCCGACGGATATCAAAGTTGTCTTTATAGAACGAGAGGGCTTCGTGGCTGGTGGCAGAACCCTGCACCGACAAATGGCGAGGGGTGTCCGGATACTTGTTGGCGGCGTAGTCCAGCAGCCCCATATCGGCCAGGATAATGGCATCCACACCCAGGTTCGCGGCGCGGTCGACTGCGCCCTTCCATTGCTCCCAGCCGTCTGGCTGTGGGTAGGTGTTGATGGCGCAAAATACCCGGCTGCCCTTGGAGTGGGCGTATTCAATACCCTCCCCTGCACGCTTTTCGTTAAAGTTCAGGCCAGAAAACTGGCGGGCGTTAGTGCTGTCGCGAAAGCCGAAATACACCGCATCGGCGCCGTTATCGACGGCGGTTTTCAGTGCGGGAAGGCTACCGGCGGGGCAAACAAGTTCCATGGCATTCTCCACTGCAAGGGTGGCGCTACCATAACGCCACTTCCACAGGGCATGCCTTGACCTTTGTCAGCAGGCGAATCAAAAGCTTACAAGCTTCGTCCGCGAATGACCCGTACCAGTATGACCACTATCGCGACCACCAACAGAATGTGAATAAAACCACCCATGGAATAGGAAGTAACCAAGCCCAGGGCCCAAAGTACCAACAGAATGACGGCAATTGTTTCCAGCATGACAACATGCTCCTGTATGGCCCAACACCAAGCCACGAGCGTCTGGACTCGCAGCCTGGGCGGGCTGACCAACCTTAACTTTTACCGAAAAATTCCTTCACCTGCTTTTCGGCTTCTTCCCGGGTAACGGCATAGCGTTCCTGAACCAGGCCTGCCAGCTTTTCCTGTCGCCCTTCTGCCTCAAGAAGTTCGTCTTCCGTCAACTTTCCCCAGGTCATCTTTGCTTTCCCAACCTGTTGCTTCCACTTACCTTTCATTTCATCCGCATTGAACATACTCATCAGAATCCCCTCCTTTGGTTATGACTTCAATTTCACACTAGCCTTGCCCAACCGTTCGGTCTGTTCGGTGGCACACCAACGGTGGCAACCACCCCTTTCGGGGTACTCTCCGCAACAGTACGTACATGCCTCTTTTAATGCCAAACTTCATAGACTTAACATTACATTACAGAGACTTACAGCACTGAAACTACCCCATCAGCTACCCCAACCCGAGAATACCCTCACCTGCCACACTTGCCCACAATGGACGCACTAATTCAGTGAAGGGGACCTTCCATGTCATTCCTCAACAACCTCTCCATGCGGGGCAAGCTCATTACCCTGGTGCTACCCGCATTGCTGGTCATTGTGTTCTTTGCCGCTTTCAGCATCAGCCGTAATGCTGACGATCTAAGCAACATGCGACAACTTCAGGCCATGGTGAATCTGGCAGAACTGGGTGACCCCCTGATTGAATCCCTGCAGAAGGAACGTGGGCGATCCGCTGTTCTGCTTTCCAGTGCTGCCGGAAGCAATGGCGAACAACAGGCTCGGAGGGAACTCAATGCCCAGCGGCAAGAGACCGACCGGAGCCTGCGGGACTACCGCCTGGGCGTTCAGCAACTGGCGTCGGATTCCGAGTTTGATGGAGCCATCAATGCCAGTATTGACCAGTTTGAGCAGCAGCTTGCCGCCCTTGGCCGGCTGCGCCAGAGTCTGGACAACCGCAGCATCAGCGGTGCTGAATCCGCCAGCACCTATACCCGGATGATCATGGAAGTGCTGAACCGGGTTCCGCTGCTGGTTCGCCGGTCAACCGACCCTGACCTTACCCGGCAGATCAATGGCTACTTCGCTCTGGCTGAAGCAGCCGAGATGGCCGGGCGGGAGCGTGCCAACGGTGCGGCTCTGGTCCGTTCCGGTGACTTTGACCTGCCCACGCTCGGGCGAATCACCGGCATGAGCGGGCAACAGGATGCTTATCTGAATTCGGCCATCAGCATGTTGCCGGCGAACTCCGGCATTCGGGCCGATATTGCCCGGCTGCCAGAACTGCCAGCCAGCCGTGAGTTTCAGAACCAGCGCGAAACTCTGTTGAGCAGTCCTTCCGGCATGTATGCTCTGGATGCCAGCGAGTGGTTCAGCACCGCCACCAAGCGCATCGAAGCCATGAACGGCATCCGGAGCCAGATGCTGGCAGAGGTAGAGAGTTCCTCTGTTGAGGCCGTTACCGATGCCCGAACCGCCTTGATCGGAGCATCCGTGATTGCCGCCGGTGCCATCGCGCTTGTGATCATTCTGATGATGGTGATCATCCACGCCATCCATAACCAGGTAGCCGCATTGTTGTCTGGCGTTCGTTATGCCATGGACAACAAAGACCTGACACGGCGTATCCCGGTGTCCAGCCAGGACGAAACCGGCACTATTGCCAAGGCGGTCAACGAACTGTTCGGCCGGTTCAGCGCAGCCCTGATGCAGATCGATAAGGCCAGCGTGCAACTGGCCACCGCCACCGAGGAAACCAGTTCCACCGCTGGCCAGAACTCCGGCCAGATCAAGAACCAGCAACAGCAGATTGAGCAGGTTGCTGCCGCCACCGAAGAAATGTCCGCCACCTCGGAGGAAATCTCCCAAAACACCCAACAGGTTGCGGACGCTTCCAACAGTGCCATGGAGAAGAGCCGGACCGGTGAGCAGGTACTGCACTCAAGCGTTAAGCAAATCCGCACCCTGGCGCAATCGGTTCAGGAAGTGAATCAGGTGATCGAAGAACTGGAGGAACGCAGCGGCACCATCAGTGAAGTGGTGGATGTCATACGTAAAGTGGCCGACCAGACCAACCTGCTGGCCCTGAATGCTGCCATCGAGGCGGCACGGGCTGGCGAGCATGGCCGCGGCTTTGCAGTGGTGGCCGATGAGGTACGCACCCTGGCCCGGCAGACCCACGAATCGACTACCCAGATTGAAGACATCATCAACGGCTTCAAGAACATTACCGACAGCGCCAGCCGATCCATTGTTGCCAGCCACAAGCTCGCCAACCAGACCAGCGAGCAGGCCTCTGAGATGGAAAAAACCTTCGCTGACATCCTGACCGATGTGAACAGCATCTCCGACATGGCCACCCAGATTGCCACTGCGTCTGAACAGCAGGTCGCAGTGACCCGTGAACTGGCAGGCAGCATGGAGACAGTAAGTGAGGCCGCTATCCTGACGTTGACCGGATCACAGGAGATCAATCAGGTGACTCAGGAGCAGGCCAGGCTTGCCCGCAAACTCCAGGACCTGGCCAACGAGTTCAAAGTGGCTAGCTAATTCATCGAGTCAAACCAACAAGGGCTGCCATTTGGCAGCCCTTGTTGGTTCTGTTTACAGCAAACCCGGTCAGATAATCCGCGAGAACCGCTGGCTGGCACCTTCCTTGCGGTACATATCGAAGATCTGGCAGATGGCCCGAATCAGCAACCGGCCGGCGGGCTGCACCTGAAGTGCACCGCCATCATCGCCAATCAGTTCGTCCTGGATCATCGGCTTCAGGCGGTTCAGTTCATCCGCGAAGTACCGATCGAAGTCTTCGCTCCATTTGTCTGCAAACTGTTTGCGATCCAGGCGGAACTGGCAGATCAGCTGGCCGATCACCCACCGGCGAATCCGGTCATCCCGGCTCAGGCCAACGCCGCGAACGATCGCCAGTTGCCCGGCATCAATTGAGGCTTCCCAGGACGGCAAATCATGGTTGTTCTGGAAATAGGCGTCGTCAGTCTGGCCGATGGCAGACACCCCCAGAGACACCAAATCGCAATCCGAATGGGTGGTATAGCCCTGGAAGTTCCGGTGCAGCCGGCCCTCGCGCTGAGCCACGGCCAGGCTGTCGTCCGGCTTGGCGAAGTGGTCCATGCCGATGTATTCGTAACCGGCTTCCAGCAGGCGGTTGATGGTGTTATGCAGAATGGTCAGCTTCTGCTGCGGGCTTGGCAGAGTGTCGGCCTGAATCCGGGTTTGCGGGTAGAAGCGGTCCGGCAGGTGCGCGTAGCTGAACACGGAGAGCCTGTCCGGGGACATCTCGATCACCGATTCCAGGGTTTGTGCAAAACTTTCCGGGGTCTGGTACGGCAGGCCGTAGATCAGGTCCAGGTTAATGGAACGGAAACCAATGCGACGGGCTTCGTTCAAAACCGCCTCGGTCATGTCCTTGGGCTGAATACGGTTAACCGCCTTTTGCACTTCCGGGTTTACGTCCTGAACGCCGAGGCTGATGCGATTAAAGCCCAGCTCCCACAGGGTCGACAGGGTATCCTGGTCCACTTCCCGAGGGTCAATCTCGACGCTGTAATCCCGCTCATCGCCAGACTGCAGGTTAAACAGATCAGCGTATCCGGCCATCAGGTGCTGCATCACATCCCGGGGCAAGAACGTTGGCGTGCCGCCGCCCCAATGCAACTGTTGCACCGGGCGGTCCGCCCCGAACAGTTTTGACTGGATGGCGGCTTCTTTCAGAACACGCTCCACGTAAGGCATAGCCTTATCGCGCTTTTTGGTGATCACCTTGTTGCAGGCACAGTAGTAACAGAGATGTGCACAGAACGGCAGGTGCGTGTACAAGGAAATGGGGCCACCGGCAGCCTTGCTGCGGCCGGCCGCTTTCACCATGTCTTCGATACCGTACTTCTGGGTGAACTCGACCGCCGTGGGGTAAGACGTATAGCGGGGACCACTGAGGTCATAGCGGCGAATCAGTGCCTCATCCCAGATGAAGGCGGGCAGGTTGTTTTCTGCAGCGTTGTTGGAAGCCATAGTTAAAACTCTGTCGTCAGAAAAGATCGGCAAGCCGGAAAGCATCCATTATGCCCTATCGGCCCCGAGCATCAGTTGATGCGTATCATCTGGAGTCTATCAGCATAGCCACTGAACCACCCTTGCGCCCATGGCGTATTCAGCCTACCCCTTTGGGATAATGCCAACACCGGAGCTGATGCCATGGCCAACCTGATTCTGATTCTCGGCGACCAGCTGAGCCACCAGCTTTCTGCACTCGAAGGCGCAGATAGAGACAACGATCGGGTGGTGATGGCGGAAGTCCATGACGAGGCCAGCTACACCAATCACCACAAGAAAAAGCTGGTGTATATCTTCAGCGCCATGCGCCACTTCGCCGGGGAACTGAAGCAACAAGGCTGGCAAGTGCATTACCAGCGCTACCATCCGGATAACCCTGAGAAATCCCTGGAAGCGGTCATTTCAAAGCTCGCCACAGAGCACAAGCCCGAGAGACTGATCACCACCGAGTGCGGTGAATGGCGGCTGCACTCGCAGATCAGCCAGTGGCATGAACGCCTAGGCATTCCGGTGGAGATGCGGCCAGACACCCGCTTTGTGTGCCGCAAACAGGAATTCGCTGACTGGGCCAAGGGTCGCAAACAACTGCGCATGGAATTTTTCTACCGGGAAATGCGCAAGAAAACCGGCCTGCTGATGACGCCTGAAGGCAAACCGGAGGGCGGCCAGTGGAATTTCGATTCCGACAATCGCAAGAAATGGTCCGGCAAGCCGCCCGCGCCGGCCCCGTTTCGCGTGGAGCCCGATTCGGTTACCCGTGAGGTGATCCAGCTGGTAGAGGAGTACTTTCCCGACCATTTCGGCACCTCAGAGGACTTCCATTTTGCTGTCACGGCGGAGCAGGCCCAGGCAGCGCTGGGACACTTTATCGACTTCGCCCTGCCCTGTTTCGGTGACTATCAGGATGCGCTGTCCGACCACGAAGACTGGTTGTTCCATTCCATCCTGTCCCCCTATCTGAACACCGGATTACTGGACCCGACGAACGTTTGCCAGGCGGTGGCACAAGCGTGGTATTCCGGGCGGGCGCCACTGAACGCGGCAGAGGGGTTTATCCGCCAGATCATCGGCTGGCGCGAGTTTGTGCGCGGCATTTACTGGCTGCTGATGCCGGATTACGCCAAAGAGAACCGGCTGAACAACCAGCGCAGCCTGCCCTGGTTCTACTGGACCGGTGAAACCAACATGCGCTGTATGCACAAGGCCATTGATGCCACCGCCAGAAACGCCTACGCCCATCACATCCAGCGCCTGATGGTGACCGGCAACTTCGCCCTGCTGGCCGGCATACATCCGGAGGACATCTGTGACTGGTACCTGGCGGTCTACATCGACGCCTTCGACTGGGTGGAACTGCCTAATACACTGGGTATGGTGATGCACGCCGATGGCGGCTATCTGGGCTCCAAACCCTACGCCGCCAGTGGCAAATACATCCAGCGCATGTCGGACCACTGCAAGAACTGCCACTACCGGGTGCAGGATGCCACTGGAGAGAAAGCCTGCCCGTTTAATGCACTTTACTGGCATTTTATCGACCGCCATCGGGATGACTTTGCCAACAATCCGCGCATGGCCATGATGTATCGGAACTGGGATAAACAGCCAGATGAGCGGCGCCGTGCCATTCTCAGCCGCGGGGAGTGGCTGCTTGCCAATCTTGAGCAACTGTAACCTACCTGGGAAAAACAGCTAAGAGAAAATAAGCCGGTTGACTGCTATGCTGTATCCATCGGCAAATTGTCAGCAATAAGGACGCTGGAGTCCGGCATGTCTATCAGGCCCATAGCAGCAGGATTACTGTTCACCTTGATTCCGTGGACAGTTGCTGCAGACCATGAAACATTCAGTTTATATACATTTGACTCTCCCCCCTACCAGCAGGCCAACCCGATCCCAGGCGGCCCGGAGGTGACCGGGGAAACGGTCGAGACCGTTCGATGCGCCATGAAACATGCGGGGGCGCAGGTAAACATTCGCCTGATGCCCCAGAACCGCGCCCGCTTCGCACTGCAGCGTCAACTCGTGGATGGCTACTTTGCCGTAGATCCATCACCCGATATGGATGAGGCAGCGGATATCAGCCACCCGGTGGCATTGGAAAAATGGTACTGGTTCTACCTTGGCCAACGCCCTGACCCGACAACTGCAAAAATCGGTGTTGTCGGTGGCAGCAACGAAGAAGTCTGGCTCATCCAGAACGGCTTTGAGCCGTTTGTGACCGTCAGTTCAACCGAACAATTACCGGCTTTGCTGAAACGCCAACGAATTGACCTTGCACTGATGGATCAACAGGTGATGGAGACACTGCGCGAAGACTCACTGGCACTTGGCCAAACGCTGAACCGGGAATTCCTTCGTTACGCCCCGCTGCACCTCTATCTCAACCGACGATTTGTCAGCGAACACCCGGGGGTCCTGACCCGATTCAACCGTCAATTGCCGGCGTGTATGGAGCAGCACATGCTGCTGTCTGCAGATGAGTATCAGCATGTAGCAGGGCAAGCCAGGGGGCTCATACAAGACCTGGAGCAACGTCTGAATCTGGCTCAGGCAATTCATCAGGGGCCAGTCTACGACAGCTTCACAGAGATTCTCACCCAGGACACCCTCTGGCAGGCTCTCGCCCCTGAGCAACCGACACCCTTGGCCTCTGAGATACTCGGGCTACCGGCATCTCAGGCCCTGAAGCAGTGGCAAGACGAGCAAGGCGGATTGGTAACGGAACTTTTGCTGACCGACAACAAGGGCGCATTGGTTGCCATGAGTCAGCTGTCATCCGATTACTGGCAGGGCGACGAGCCAAAGTTCCAGGAGATTGCCGTTGAAACCGAACGTGGTATGGAGCGCAAATCCGATTTGTGGATATCACCCATTCGCTACGATGCGTCTACCCGCCAGTTCCAGATTATCGTCAGTGTGCCCATCCCCCTGAAAGAGCCGAATAACGGCCTGGAAGGTATTCTGGCGATGGGGCTGGCCATCGAAAAAACGCTACACAACTACGAACGGCTGGCGCGGGCTCGTTCTGAGCAGGTCCCCATGGAGTTACCGGTAGCCGAGTAACACCCTCAGGCCGGCCCCAGCTCACAGGCCAGCACCAAAGCCCAGAACTCGGAAAAATCATTGACCACCACGTCCGGTTTGTCCGGGTGTTTGTGAGTGCCCGGAAAAATCCGGTTCAGCCAGGGCAAGTCCCACTGGGCACCGTTGAAGAACACCGACGTCATACCTGCCCGCTTCGCGGCAATCACATCGGTAGTAGAATCTCCCACGTACCACACACTCGGGTCCGGCGGGTAATCCAGTTTCTGCACCGCCAGCAGCAGCTGGTCCGGGTGCGGTTTTCTGAGCGGGGTATCATCGCCGCAAACATCCACATCGAACAGATGGGTCCAACCGGTGTCTTCCACCGCCGCCAGCTCGTGCTCAAAGAACTCCCTATCCCGGTTGGTGATCACGCCCACCTGCATGCCCAGTCGTCGCAGCCCCTCCAATACTTCCCGGACTTTCGGCTCAAAGGCCTTCACCGTGCCGTAGTGCTTTCGGTAGTGGTGGTTAAACGCCTTGTGGGCAACCTGCTTGGCTTGCTGATCGTCCCCAAACAGCACCTCGAAAATATCAGTGCGGGAGATTTTCCGGTCTGCCTTTACCTTGGGGTGCAACTTGGCGTACTCCCGTACATAGGCCACCAGCCGGGCATCTTCCGGAGTTTTGCTGTCTTCCGGCGCCACCATCCGGTTCATCAGCCCCAGCGTGTGGAAATCCGGCAGCATATCGTCCACCGCGTGGTACATGGCGTCCAGGGTGTCCACCAGGGTGGCATGCCAGTCAAACAACACCACCGCCGGGCGAATCAACTTCACCACCGCCGGGTGCCAATCCGGCTCAATACGCGGCTCCGGCCGTTCGGGTGGCGGGAAGGGCTTCGGGCGCACTTCCGCCGGGCTGGCGGCGAACGCCTCAGGCTGTTCCCGCTCCAGCAACGCCAGCAAATCCATAAGGTCTTCAAAACTGTCGAGCACCGCCGCCGGTGCATCCCGGGAGGTGAACCAGCTCGAAATCCGGTCTGACTCCCAGCAGGCGCCGTTGTAGAACACGCCGGACACCCCGGCACTGTGAGAGGTGAGCATATCGA
Source organism: Marinobacter sp. LQ44 (assembly GCF_001447155.2). Classification (NCBI taxonomy): domain Bacteria; kingdom Pseudomonadati; phylum Pseudomonadota; class Gammaproteobacteria; order Pseudomonadales; family Marinobacteraceae; genus Marinobacter; species Marinobacter sp. LQ44. The sequence continues at coordinate 1,446,201 of NZ_CP014754.1, forward strand.
CGTAGCTATCGCCCACATACCAGGCCCGGGCATCTGCCGGCAGCCCCAACTTCTCCAGGGTTCTGAGAATCACCTGCGGGTCGGGCTTGTATTCGGTCACATCATCAGCGCATACCGTTGCATCGAACAGATGATGCCATCGGCCCTCATCCACCGTTTGAAGTTCCTTGTCCAGAAACTCCCGGTTGCGGTTGGTCGATACCGCCAGCTTGATGCCCATGGCTTTCAGCGCGCACAGGTACTCATAGGCGCCGGGCTGAAAGGGTTTCACCTGGCCAAAATATTTCCGGTAAGCGTTGTTGTAGGCTTTGTGGGCAACCAGCTTGGCCGCTTTGTTATCACCGAAGATGGCGTTGAAGATGTCGGTTCTGGACACCCGCCGCTCCGCAAGAATCCTCGGATGCAGGCGCCGAAAAATCCGGATGTAACGCACCAGCCGGGCATCGTCCTGCGTGCGGCACTGATCCTCCGGCAGCAACTTTTCCACCAGCCCCAGATCTTCCAGCTGCGGCAACATGTCTTCCATGGCGCTGAACATGGCATCGTGGGTGTCCACCAAAGTGCCGTGCCAGTCGAAGATCAGGACCGATGGGGGCTGTATGCCTTCGTTCAGTGTGGTCATAACAAAACCTTCGCCGTTTCAGTTACGTATATCTCCAAAACTCATACCTTCAGTTAAAACCAAAAGTCCCGAATGCACAAAAAACCACACTTGCCCGAGAAAACCTGCCCGGTGTGCCAGCGCCCGTTCAACTGGCGCAAGAAATGGGCAAAAGACTGGGACCAGGTTCGCTATTGCAGCGAACGGTGCCGCCGTAATCGGAGTCCGCAGCCATGACCACCGTGGTCTGGTTCAAACGGGATTTGCGCACCCGCGATCACGCCCCATTGGTGGCTGCCGCCAATCTGGGGGAGCCGGTTATTGCACTGTACGTGATTGAAGACGACTACTGGCAGCAACCGGATACCAGCGGGCGGCAATGGTGTTTTATCCGGGATTCCCTGGAGGACCTCGATAAGCAGCTGCGCAAAGCGGGCAACCAACTGGTGGTGCTGCGAGGGACCGTCATCGGGGCCCTGAGTGAGCTCAAGGCAAGCCATGCCATTGAGCGTGTGTTTTGCCATCAGGAAACTGGCGGGCAATGGACCTTCGAGCGCGACAAAGCGGTTATCCAGTGGTGCTCCGACAACCAGATAGAGTTCCGGGAGTGGAACCAGTTCGGGGTGGTACGCCGGCTCAAAGACCGGGACATATGGGACAAAACCTGGACAGAACTGATGAGGCAGCCCGTACTTGAGGCACCTGGCTCCGTGCCATTTGCCGGCGCCATTCAGGGTGTAGCCTGGCGCGGTATCGAACCCGGCGCCACCGCAGCAGACCGGTGCCCGGATCGGCAAACCGGCGGCAGCATTCGCGGCGAGACGTTACTGGCGTCGTTTCTGGAACGCCGCTGCGTGGGTTACCAGTACAACATTTCCAGCCCCAACACTGCCGTGCGCGCCTGCTCCCGGCTGAGCCCTCATATCGCCTATGGCACGGTCAGCCTCCGAGAAATTTACCAACAGGCCAAGGCTGCCGGCATTCACCGTAATACCCTGCCCCGGAAACAGAAAAGCCTGACCAGCTTTCGCTCCCGGTTGCACTGGCATTGTCATTTTATCCAGAAACTCGAAGACGAACCGGAGCTGGAATTTCGCGCCATGCACCGGGAACTGGAGGGCATAAAAACCGGGCCGAACGATTCCGAACGGCTGCAGCGCTGGCAGCAAGGGCAAACCGGTTGGCCTCTGGTGGATGCCTGCATGCGCAGCCTGCAACACACCGGCTGGCTCAATTTCCGAATGCGGGCAATGCTGATGTCGGTAGCCAGCTACCAACTGTGGTTGCACTGGCGTGAACCTGCCCTGCACCTGGCGCGACTGTTTACCGATTTCGAGCCGGGCATTCACTATTCCCAGATCCAGATGCAATCTGGCCTGACCGGCATCAACGCCCTGCGCATCTATAATCCGGTGCTGCAAAGCCAGAAGCTGGACCCGCACGGCGAGTTTATCCGCCGCTGGATTCCGGAGCTGGCCGGGGTTCCCGAAGAAATGATCCATACCCCTTGGTTAATGACACCCGCCCAGAAAGCGAAGTTCGGCGGCAACACCTACATTGCGCCGGTATGTGACCATGAACAGGCGGCCCGGGCGGCGCGCAAAGCGGTGGGCGACTTCCGAAAACAACACGTCAGCCGGGAAGAGACTGGCCGGGTGCTGCACCGCCACGGCAGCCGCAAGGGGCCGCATCAAACACGGCCGAAACCGGCAAGCCAGCCGCCGCCGGACAACCAGCTATCGCTGTTTGACTGAGCGCCAGGCCAGCGCCGCGATAGCCGTCGCCGCCAGAATGGGCCAGAACAGGCTCCAGGCCTCATAAACCATGGTGGCTAGCCAGGCTTTATCCGGCACGGCCCCGGGCCAGGGCAACCACCAGAACAGTACCAGGCTGCCAGCCGTGGCCAGGCCCCAGCCCAGATACATAAACGCAGGATTGCTGCCACCACTGGCAGCTGCCCGCTGCACCCACAAAAAACGCCATACCAGTAGCATGGTGGCCACAGCACCCGCGCTCATCAGCATGGGCAGGTAGGGCGCCATCGCAAACTCGAAGTTGCCCGGCTTGAGCAGGTCCTTCATGGCCAGCTTGCTGGCAGCGCCACTGGTAAACGGCAGCCCCGCAAGGGACAGCCCCGGCAATGCGATCAACAGCCACAACAGCCATTGGCCACCCCGTCCCGCCGGCAAAGCCATGGCAGTAGAGAGAAACAAGCTACCTTTGGCCAGACCATGATGCAGAACGTAAAGCGCCATCACCGCAAACAGCGGGCCCGCATACTCGGCATTGGCCAGCGCCGCGCCCACCATCAGTGTCATCAGGCCCATCTGGCTAATGCTGGAATAGGCCAACACGGTTTTCGGGCGCCGCTGGCGAACACCCAGCACAGCACCACCCAGGGAACCGACAGCGCCCAGGATCACCAGCGCATTGCCCCAATCCGGCAAAGACACCTCACCAAACGGCAAAGTGACCAGCCAACCCAATAGGCCGGCTTTGATCATGGCGCCACTGAGCACCGCACTGGCTGGCGTCGGCGCGACCGGGTGCGCCAGGGGCAACCAGAAATGCAGAAGAGGCAAACCCGCTTTTACCCCAAAACCCGATAGCAACAGCAGCATGATCAACCAGCGCCGGTCGGCCTCCGCCACGGCGGCAGGCAGATCGGCCAACAAGCCACTACCTGCCTGCTGGGCGGCCATCAAAAGGCCGGACAGAATGGCCATTTCACCCACCACCGCCATGGCCAGGTAGACGCGCCCCGCGTGGTTGGCCTCTCCCGTTCCCTCGTGCACCACCAGGCCATAACCGGCAAAGGTCATCAGGGCGAAGAAGCTATAGAAGCTGGCAATATCCTGGGCCATCACCAGCCCCAGATTGCCAGCCAGAGTGAGTGCCCAGAACACACAGAAACGCCGCAGGTAATGCACCTTCAGATAGCCGACGGCGAAGACACCGGCCGCCAGCCAAAGCGTTGCCGTCAGAACCAGGAATACCTGGCGCAGCTCATCCAGCCCCCACAGGCCGCCTAACAGCAGCCCCGGCAATTCAAGGGACGCGTCTGGCCCCAATATCAGGCCTGCCAACAAGGCGGGCAAGGGCAACACGGGCAAACAGTAACGATAAGCCTGCTGCCAATCGGGTCGCAGCGCCAGTAACAATGAGGCCAGCGGCAGGATAATCGCCAACAACAGCAAGAGGTTTGACGCAAACATCACAGCGCCACCTCCCTTGCCACAATCAACTCAGCCCAACTCAGGGGGCTGAACGGCAGGTTGGCGATCAGCCCGGCTACCAGCATAAGAGCGGCAGTAATTAACGGTGGCCATAGCAGCCAGGCGCTGGTTTCAAGGCGTCCCCAACGGCGCTCGTGGGGCCACGGCTCGCACTGTTCGGCAAACCAGAGCCGGTGCAGTATCGGGAGAAAATACGCCGCATTGAGCAGACTGCTGATCACCAACACCGCTACTACCCAATCCATACCGACCGCGAGTGCACCGCTGCCCATGGTCCATTTGGTAATAAACCCCGCCAACGGTGGGGCACCAATCATGCCAAAGGCGCCCAAGGTAAACGCCACCGAAGTGCCCGGCATGCGTTTGCCTGCACCGTCCAGTTCATCGATGCGGTGCACTCCGAGAGTTTCAGCGTAATTCCCGGCGCAGAAAAACAGGGTGATTTTCATGATGCCCTGATGCACCAGATGCACCAGGCCACCGGCCACGCCCACGGGCCCGAACAGGCACAACCCCAGCACGATGTAGGACACCTGGCTGACCGTTGAAAACGCCAGCCGACGTTTCAGGTCAACCTGGTACAAGGCACGGGTGGAGCCATAGATAATGGTGAAGGCTGCCACGACCGAAAGCCCGGCCAGCAGCCCCATGTCTTTGGCCGCTTCCAACCCGTAGATCTCAAAGACCACGCGGATAATGCCAAAGGCACCAGCTTTCACCACCGCCACGGCATGCAACAGGGCACTGACCGGTGCCGGCGCTACCATTGCCTGGGGCAGCCAGCCGTGGAATGGCACCAGGGCTGCTTTTACCCCCAGTCCGACCATCATCAGCACGAAAATGATCGTCAGAGGCCCCTGCATGGATGGGTCAACCTCTGAGAAGTAGCCCCCTTCCTGGAATCTGAGATCCCCCACCAGGCCGTGCAGCCAGGCAATGGCAAACAGCAAAACCGCGCCACCGGTAAGGGTGTAGATAATGTAGTTACGCCCGGCCCTCAGCGCTTTGGTCGTGCCACGATGTACCACCAGCGGATAGGTGGAAAGGGTGAGCATTTCGTAGAACAGAAAGAAGGTGAACAGGTTGCCCGCCAGGGCAATACCCATGGTACTGGCGACACACAGGCTGAAGAACCCGAAAAACCGGCTCCGGTTCGGGGAATCCTCAAGATAGCCCACAGCATAGATGGTGGTCAGCAACCACAGCAGGGCAGACAACCCGGCAAACAACATCGACAGCGCATCAGCCCGCAGCACGAATTCCACACCAGGTACCATGGTGAACGCGGCCTCGTACTCGCGCCCCTGGGCCACACCCCAGATCATCAACCCAACCAGGGCAATCTTCAGAATGGCGGCTGCCAGGTTAATGATGGTTCTCAGACGATGCCCTTTCTCCGGCACAGCGAACAGAACCACCGACGCCAGCAACGAAGTCATCAGCGCAAAAACCGGCATTAATACACTCAGGGTCATCGGCTGCCCCCCTCAAACGGCAAGGACATCACCGACAACACCGGCTCCGCCACCAGGCCAAGGCCAAGCGACAGCAACGCAAGAATCATCGGTATCACCTCCAGGCTCCTGGACGGGTGATAGAACTGGTCCGTGTCTGTCGCTTCAATGAACGACGCCCGGTAAACCCGGAAGACATAGGCGGCAGAAAGCAAACCACCCGCCAGCAGAACCCCCAGCCACCACCATTGGCCACTGGCCAGGCTGGCCTGGAGGAGCAACCACTTCGCAGCAAAGCCCCCGGTAGGCGGCAGCCCCATCAACGACACCCCGGCCAGCCCGAAAGAAAACAGCGAGAACGGCAGGAACCGGCTGACACCCGCCAGGGCATCCACCCGGTTGCTGCCTACCGACATGATCAGATTGCCGGCGGCCAGAAACATCGCGGCCTTGGCCAGGGCATGGCTGACCACCTGCAGGGTAATGCCCTGTTGCGCCTGCTGGGATATGGCGTCGGTGACGCCCCAGGTGAGTGGGAACAGCAAAAACAGATAGCCAATCTGCGCCACGGAGGAATAGGCAACCACCTGTTTCAGTTTGGCCTGCCGGAACGCCAGCCAGCTACCCCAGATAACCGCCAAACTACCCAACACGCCTATCAACTGAGCCAGGGCATAGCCACCCAGGTCGCCTCCCAGGTCCAGCCAAAGCCTGGCGGCAATGTAGAACGAGGCTTTGACCACTAACGCAGACAACAGCGCACTGACCGGCGACTTGGCGATGCCATGGGCCGGCGGCAACCAGCCATGCATCGGGAACAGCGCGGTTTTCAGGGCCAGGCCCAGCAGCATCAGAATCAGCGGGAAGGTCAGGCCCGACTGAACATCACCGCTATTCATCAGCTCGGTCACGCCTGCCAGCGACAGGGTGCCAAACTGGCCGTAAATCAGGGCCACACCAAGCAGGTACGCCAGGGAACCCAGCAAAGCCGCCATCAGGTAGCGAATGGCAGCCCTGAGTGCGTCCGCCTGGCCGCCCAACGCCACTAGCCCCACGGCGGCAAGGCTGATCAGCTCCAGCCCCACATACAGATTGAACAGATCGCCGCCCAGCCAGACCGCGTTCAGCCCGGCCCAAAGAAACCAGAACAGCGGCCAGAAATACCGGTGCCACGGCTTGCCGGGGGCCAGGTAGATGCTGGCGTGCCAGCCGCAAGCGGCCGCTACCAGAGCCGTCAGCAACACGAAGGTTACCGCCAGGCCATCCACACGCAGCTCAATGCCCAGTGGCGCCTGCCAACCACCGAGCAGGTAAAGAAAACCGCCCTCGCTGGCCACGGCGGCCCACAAGCCCAGAGACACCAACACCTGCACCAGGATGCCAAGCCAGGTCACCACCCGGCCTTTGCTGAAATCCAGCAACAGGGTCAGCACCGCCCAGGCCAGGGGTGTGAACAACAATCCCGCCATTAACCACAAGGTCATTCGGGAGCACCCTCCCGGTTCACAGCCCGAGCCTTGGGCCTGGCATTTTCCCGGGCCGGCTCAGCCAGCGTAGTCTGGCCTGACAAATGGTAGTACCGGCGGATTAACACCACGGCCAGTGCCGTCGCTGCGATAGCCACCACAATGCCGGTGAGCACCAGGGCCTGGGGCACAGGATCTGGCTGACCGTTGCGCTGAGCCAGGCCAACCATGATCAGAAATACGCCGGAACCGATCAGGTTGAACGCCATCAACTTGCGCAGCAGGTGCTGCTGGCGCAGAAACCCGAACAGACCAATACCACACAAGGCAACGCCAGCGAATGCATACAACAGGGCCGAGGTCATCCGCGCTCCCCTTCTTCCGGTTCTTCAGCGCCGTTAACCGGTGCCGACACAAACAGAGCCAGCAATACCATCGCAATGGAGAACGTAAGCACGGTTTCGATGACCAGGATCAGAGGTTTGTTAAAGGCTTCCGGGTACGCCAGGAACGCATCGCCGGCCAGGGCACTGGCCACCGCCACCAGAAGGAATACGGAAAAGCCCAGGGCCAGCCCAAAACGCAACAACACGCCGGGGCGCAGAAATTCCATCGGGATCCCGCCAAGGCGCATCATCACACCCGACGCCGCCAACACGGCCCCGGCCTGGAACGCTCCTCCGGGGCGGTCGGAACCCGCCCACAACAGGTAGCCGGCAAGTACCAGCATCAACGGTACAAACCAGCGCTGCAGGGCATACAACAAGGAATCTGAAGTGCGCAGGAGAGGATCTTCCAGGGACGTCGTTTTCGCCATGGAGATACCCGCAATCCCGGCGATGACCAACACGCCGATCTCAAGCAGCGTGTCGTAACTGCGAAAGTTCAACAGCACAGCGGTGATTGGGTGCTCTACCCCACTGGCCTCCAGGTTCTCCACCAGCAGTCCGGGCAGGTCGACCGGCGCCTGGGTACCGGAAATCTGCCAGACCGTGATCATCAGGGCACCGGCAAAGGCCAGACACACTGCGGCGAGGATGGTAACGCCAAAAAAACGCATCATTCCGACGCCCCGCCCTGGCCATTGCCTTCACCACCGCAACGCCGGTTGTAGCCCAAATGCCTGGCCGCATCCAGCAGCAACACGCCGGTCAGGCCGGCGCCGATGGCGGCTTCTGCCAGGGCAATGTCCGGCGCCTGCAGGCGAACCCAGGCCAGCGCCATCAGCAGGCCAAAGGCGATAAACATCACCACCGCCCGAAACAGGTTTGCAGACCACAACACCCCGATCGCGGTCGACAACAGCGCCAGCACCAAGATGGAGTCCACCAGCCAGTCAATCATCAGCTGCCTCCTCAACCGCGGAATGCTCCGGGCGCACATGAACGGCGCGGGCAATCAGGTGCGCAGACGTTGCGCTGGCAGCCAGAGCTGCGGCCCAGATCAATACCATTTTTACGCCACCCGCCAGCGACGGTGCCAGTGGCAAAAGCGCCAGCACAATAAAGCCCAACCCGAGGTTGTCCACCTTGGTCAGAGCATGGATACGAGTCAGGGTGTCGGAGAATCGGAACAGACCGAGGGTGCCCACCGAAAAAAACAGGCAACCCAGAACCAACAACAACAGCTGAACCACCAGTACAACGGAGTCAATCATCGAGGCCTCCATCATCGTCCATCGACTGCTCAATACGCACCACACGGGTTACAAACGCCACGATCGCGAGTACCGACAACACCGCCAGTGTCAGTGCCACATCCATCAGTGCGGGCATGGATTGGGCGTAGGACAGCACCAGTAACAGCGCCACGCCGGTTGTGCCGAACAGTTGTGACGCCAACATCCGGTCGGCCGGCTCCGGCCCCCGCCAGATGCGGATCAGGGCAATCAACAGGGTCAGCAACAGGAAGGCCGCAACGGCATTGAGTATCAGGGTCACTGCACCGCCCTCCCGATGTCGTTCAGGGAGAGCCCGAAAACCCGCGCCACCTGCCGCTCTGTCTCCCGCACGTCCTGCTCTACTGGCTCTCGGGTATCCAGGCAGTGCAGGGTCAATTGATCGCCCTCAAGCAAAGCGCTCAGGGTACCGGGCATAAGGGACAGGGTGTTGGCCAGCAGCCAGCGAGGGCTGCCCTCGGGCAAGTAAAGGGTCAGGGTGATTTCACCGGGGTGAACCGGCAAGGCCGGTGACAGCAAACGCCGGGTAACATCCAGACCGGCCACCACCGAGCGGCTGAGAAAATAGCCGAGAAACAACATCAGCCCGAGGGGCCGGAGGTGATAACCGGATGGGGGAAACAGGCGTACCGACAGCCAGGCCACGAGGGCGGTCACCCCCAGGCCAAAACCCAGGGCAGACGTTTCACCGAGCGTTAGCGCCCACCAAACCACCAATAACGCAGCGCCACGAAGCAACAAACTGAGGGCGGGTAACGATGGCGCTGACTGCATAGGGTCTCCTGTCCCGGGGTTCAACAGGGTCTTGGTTCGCTAACTCCCTGTTAAAGTTCCCAAAAGCCTAACACAGTCTGCCCGCCGGCCGGAAAACAAGCCCCGCAGGCAGCGCAGTCACCTGCCCACTACCGCCGGCTTACCAGCTGTAGACGCCCCGGTTCAGACCATCGCGAAAAGCACTGATCACCTTGGCTCCACGAAGTGTTGCGCCGGTGTAGCCGTCAATATCATCCACCACGTTCTCTGGCTCATACAACCGGAAAATTGCCTCCATCGGCTCGCCCTCCAGGCGCTCCGTGATCTGCTGATACTGACGCAAAACCGGGTAAAGCTCGGCGGAACTGTCCATCTTCAAATAGTCTTCATCCCGATAGAACAGGTGCCGGTAGGACATTCCCTTGATTCGCCCGCCTTCAAGCCGGAACTGCAGGCTTACCTGAATCAGCCCACGGTCGATGAAGTTGCCCCGGTAGGTGCCATCAAGATAATTACCCGGTGCCAAACCCAACAGCATTCGCCCAAGGCGGTCATCGCCAGTGGCGGGCTGTGTAGCCGAATCTGCGGTTTCAACCGGTGCTGGTGCCGGGGCGCCGCCTTCAAGCACACCTATCCGATAATCCTCCAGCCGGGCTGCGGCCCGAGGGCTGTGGGGCCGGCCGTTGCCCTTATCGAGCCAGGCCGACGTTGCCTCTTTACCGCACCAGCGGGTGAAGACCTCTTCCTCGGTGGGGTGATTCGGCAGGTACTCGGTGAGGTCGTACACCACACCGTTAATCACCTTCCAACAGCTGCCGGCATGATTGTGTTCCGCCACATCATCGAGCCGGAAAACCGACTCACCATCGGCATTCTCAGCGGTACCACCTGCTGTGGGTTCGGGGTTGCCCTGAACCAGGTTAACCACCACCAATGTCAGAACTACGCTGACAAAGGCAACAAATCCTGTATAGGCAATTCGGTTGCTGGTCATAGGAAATCAAACGCCTCCGTGTGAATACGATGGGCAGGCACGCCTTCGTGCCTGAGCAGGGTTTGCAGGTGATTGATCATGCCCGGCGGCCCGCACAGGTAGATGTCCCGTTCGGCGAAATCCGGGCAGCGCTCGGCCAGATAATCCCGGGTGATCACGCCGTGTTCGTTCATGTAGTGCGTGTGAACCTCAAAGCCATCACAGGCCTCGGCAATGCGGACCAGCTCGTCCAGGTAATAGGCTCGTTCCGGCCGGTTGGCCAGGTAGAACAAACAGGCATCTGGCCCCTGAGCCACAGTGTTCCCGACCCTGTCCCGGGCGCCAGCAACAAACGGCGTAATGCCGATACCGCCGGCCAACCACAGTTGCTTGCGCGGCTCACCTGGCAGGCCAGTACCCTTCTGCGCCAAAGCCGCATTCTCAAAAAAGGTTCCGTAAGGGCCTTCGATGCGCACCTCTGCCCCCGGCTTGATATCAAGCAATGCCCGGGTGGCATCGCCGACGGCTTTAATGCCGATTTTTAGTTCATCATCCCTGGAGCCCGAGGCGATGGTGTAAGGGTGTTCTTCCCTGTACCCGGCCACCAGGGAAGAGTCCATCGGTGTCAGATACACAAACTGCCCGGCCTGCCAGCGAATCCCCTTGCCCTTCGGGCGCAGGCGAAGCTCCACCACATCCCGGGCAAGTTTGTCGATGCCGTCTACCACATAGGGTTTCGTGGCCAGACGGGGTGACAATAACTTACGCCAGGCGATGGCCGCCAAAGCCAGGGCCGAGAGCAACCACCAGACCCAGGCTGTAGCTGAAAGCATCAGGGTATGCACCAACGCCAACACCAGTGCCGGCGCAGACAGCAGATGCAGGCGTTTCCAGTTTTGATAGTGCAGGGTGCCAAAGAAACCGAGCGTGGGGGCGATGAAAACCAACATGGTGAGGAAGGCGGCCCAGCCAACCCAGACCTCCCAATGACTCAGGGGCGGGAACAGCGTGGCAACACTGGTGCCAAGAGACATCGGCAAGGTGGCCAGTGCCAACAACAACACATGAGCCATCACCAGCATAAAGGCCGAGAACCCCAGCCAGCGGTGAATGGTCCATAGCCGCACCAAGCCACCAAACCAGGGATCTGTACCGGGAATACGGGCCGACAACATACCTGCCAGCAGAAACGCTGACAGGGCAAACACCCCGGCTAGCTCCGCCAGCGAATACAGCCAACCCTGACTGCCCCAGGGCAACGCCGGAGCAACAACAACGACAGGCAGTAAAAAGAGCCCCAGCAACAACAGATCGCCAGGGTATTTTCTAAGGGTCATAAACGCTCCATGTCAGTGAGCTATTTAACGTCCTCTCTGGCCCTGCGCCTGGTGCTCCAGCATTTGCTCCATCATCATCTGCATATGCTCCAGGCGCTGTTCCATCATTTCCATTCGCTGTTCCGGCTCCATACCCGCGCCACCCGAACGAGGCCCTTTGCCGCCGGACTGACCTTTCGGCTGGTTACCCATGCCCTGGCCACCGCCCATCTGGCCCTGGTGCTGCCCCATCATGCCCTGCCCTTGGCCCTGGCCCATGCCCTGCCCCATCATGCCACCACGCATCATCTGCATGTGCTGCTGCATGGACTCCATGTGCTTCTCACGAATACGCTGGCGCTCCGCATCCGACTTGGCGTTGCGCATTTCCTGCATCATTTCCTGCATCTGCGACATGTTCTGTTGCATCTGCTGCATCTGTTCCTGGTTCATCATGCCACCCCGCGGCATTTGCCCGGAGTTGCCCTGGGCAAACACCAGAAGGGGTGCGGAAACGAGAACGGAACATGCGATTAACCTTGTAAACCTGTTCATGACATTCTCCTTTTCATCACAGTTGATGAGTGTCTACTACAGTTAAGACCATAAAACTGAATCGAACCTGAAATAGCGGCCAAACCTACAACCTCTCTTGGCAAGAATTGACGCAGGTCATCGGTGCGCAAGGCCCCTTCGTTTCCAGAGGTAGAACAATACGGGAATGACCAACAATGCCAGCAGCATAGCACTGACCATACCACCCACCATCGGGGCTGCGATGCGCCCCATTACTTCCGAGCCCGTCCCGGTGCCGAACATGATGGGTAACAGCCCAATGATGATGGAACTTCCGGTCATCATGATCGGCCGAACCCGCAACCCGGCACCATGCAGAACGGCATGCCGGAGAGTTTCACGCCTGGGCTCAAGACCTTTTTGCTCGCAACTCTCAAGCATCGACTGGTAAGACTGGTTAAGGTACACCAGCATGATGACCCCGATCTCTACGGCAACCCCCGCCAGGGCAATGAATCCCACTCCAACGGCAACCGAAAAGTTGTAACCCAATAGATACATAAACCAGACTGCGCCCACCAGAGCAAACGGCAGTGTGCCCAGGATCATCGCTACCTCAGCAATGCGGCGGAAGCTCATAAACAACAGTATGACAATGATCGCCAGGGTCAGCGGGACCACATAGGTCAGCCTTTCCTTGGCCCGGAGCATGTATTCATATTGGCCGGACCAGGCCACGGAGTAGCCTGCCGGCAGCTGCAGTTCATCATTTACAACCGCCATGGCCTGCTCTACGTAGCTGCCCACATCAACACCCTCGATGTCCACAAAGGTCCAGCCATTAAGCCGGGCATTCTCACTTTTTATTGCTGGAGGGCCGTCCTCAATCCGAATGTCGGCCACATCCGCCAAGGCAATGCGTTGGCCGGACGGCGTCACGATCGGCAGTTGCCGGAGCTTCTCGGGGGAATCGCGGTAGTCTTGCGGATAACGCACATTAATAGGGTATCTTTCCAGCCCCTCGATGGTTTGAGACACGTTAATTCCGCCCACCGCCGAAGCGATCACCTGCTGAACATCGGCAATGTTGAGGCCATATCTCGCCGCCCGTAATCGGTCGATATCGGCCTGAACATAACGGCCCCCGGCAACGCGCTCCGAATACACAGATGCCGTACCGGGAACCTCCGAAAGAATGGCTTCCAGTTGCTTGCCCACTGCCTCGATGGTTGCCAGCTCAGGCCCGGCAACCTTGATGCCAACCGGCGTTTTTATCCCGGTCGCCAGCATGTCAATCCGGGTAATGATTGGCATCACCCAGGCGTTGGTAACGCCGGGAAACTGGATAAGGGCGTTCAGTTCCTGTTTGAGTTTTTCGGTGGTCATCCCCTCACGCCACTGGTCGCGTGGCTTGAGTTGAATAAACGTTTCAATCATCGTCAGCGGGGCGGGATCTGTGGCGGTCTCTGCCCGGCCAACCTTGCCAAACACCGTTTCCACTTCCGGCAGCGAGGCAATCAACCGGTCGGTCTGTTGCAGCAATTCCCGGGCCTTGCCGATGGAAATCCCTGGGTAGGTGGTTGGCATATACATCAGATCGCCCTCATCCAGAGGCGGGATGAATTCGCTGCCTATCCGGGAGGCAGGCCACACCCCCACCGCCAGAATCAGAACCACCACTACCAGGGTTGTCACCGGATACTTCAGGACACCCTTCAGCATTGGCAGATAGCCCGACACCAACAACCGGTTTACAGGATTTCGATGCTCCGACAGCACCTTGCCACGGATGAAGTAACCCATGAGCACTGGCACCAGCGTGACCGCCAGAGCGGCACTGGCCGCCATGGCATAGGTTTTGGTGTAGGCCAGCGGCGAGAACATTCGGCCTTCCTGGGCTTCCAGCACGAACACCGGGACAAAGCTGACGGTAATGATCAGTAATGAGAAAAACAGCGCCGGCCCCACTTCGGCCGATGCCTTTGCCACCACCTGCCAGCGGTTTTCACGGGTCAGCGGTGTACGCCCCATGTGTTTGTGCATGTTCTCGATCATCACGATGGCACCGTCAATCATGGTGCCTATGGCAATGGCGATACCACCCAACGACATGATGTTGGCATTGATGCCCTGCCAGTACATTGCGATGAAGGCTGTCAGGATGCCGACTGGCAGGCTGACCATCACCACCAGTGACGAACGCACGTGGAACAGGAAGATCACGCACACCAGCCCCACAACGAGAAGTTCTTCCAGTAATTTGTTCCAGAGGTTGGTCACAGCGCGATCGATCAACCCGGAGCGGTCATACACCGTGACCACCTCGACGCCGTCCGGCAGGCTGCTCTGCAAAGACTCCAGTTTGGCTTTCACCCCCCTTATGGTCTCCTGGGCGTTTTCACCAAAACGCATCACAATAACGCCGCCGACCGTTTCACCCTCGCCATTCAACTCGGCAATGCCCCTGCGCATCTGCGGCCCAACTTCTACGCTGGCCACATCCTTTAACAAAACGGGCGTGCCGTTGTCGTCGAGCCCCAGCGGAACCGAGAGCAAATCTTCCCGGGACTGGATATAGCCCGAGGCCCGCACCATGTACTCGGCCTCTGCCATCTCAATCACCGAAGCCCCCACTTCCTGATTGCCGCGTTTTATGGCGGTTTCAATGTGGGACAAGGGAATCCCCAGGGTACGCAGCTTTTCCGGGCTCACCTGCACCTGGTACTGCTTGACCATGCCACCCACCGTGGCCACTTCCGAAACACCGGGTACCGTCTGTAACTCATACTTCAGGAACCAGTCCTGAAGGCTTCGGAGCTGGCTCAGGTCGTGCTGCCCGGTGCGGTCTACCAAGGCGTACAGATACACCCAGCCCACGCCGGTGGCGTCAGGCCCCAGTTGCGGCCGGGCCTGCTCCGGCAGGTTCGGCGCCACCTGCGACAGGTATTCGAGCACCCGTGAGCGGGCCCAGTACATATCGGTGTTTTCGTCAAAGATCACATAAACGTAGGAATCACCGAAGAACGAATAGCCTCGAACGGTTTGAGCACCCGGCACCGAAAGCATGGCGGTGGTCAGCGGGTAGGTAACCTGATCCTCCACCACCTGAGGCGCCTGCCCCGGGTAGCTGGTTTTAATGATGACCTGGACATCCGACAGGTCCGGCAGTGCATCCACTGGCGTGTTCTTCAGGGAGTACAGTCCCAGACCGGTCAGCAGCAGTGCTGCCATGACAACCAGAAAACGGTTACGAACCGACCAGTAAATCAGCGACGTGATCATCAGTGGCCCCCTTCATGCTGCATGCCATGGGCGCTGTGATCCATCTCCGTCGGTCGGGGCGACATACGCAGAAAGTCAGAGGTTTTGCTGGATTCCGAATCGATCAGAAACTGCGCCGAGGTGACCACCGTATCGCCCGGCCTTACCCCCTGCAGAATCTCCACATACTCCTCACCTACCCGCCCAACATTGACATTAACCGATTTGAACGCTCCTTCTTCCAGGGCCAGCACCAGGCGGTCACTCTGGCCGGTGCGAATAACGGATTCCCGGGGCACTAACATTCGCCGGTCACCACGCTCTCCCTGTATGTTCAGCCGGGCGAACATACCCGGGCGCAAGGCACCGTCGGTGTTATCAAAGCGCAGTCTGACCCGGGCCGTGCGGGTTGTTGTGTTGATCTCCGGATAGACGTAATCCACCTGCCCCCGCCACTGCCGGTCCGGCATATAATCCAATGTCATCACCGCCCGATCACCGGGCTTAACTGCGGCAATCTGGCTCTCGAACATCTCGCCCAGAACCCAGACCTCGTCCAGCGAGGCAATGGTCACCACCTGGTCGCCGGGTTTGATGAACATCCCTTCGCGCACATTGAGACTCTCGATAACCCCGGTCGCCGGTGCGTAGACCGTCAGTGTACGGCGCACTTCGCGGGTATCCTTCAGGCTCCGTACCAGGCTGGTTGGAACATTCAGCGCCAATAGACGCTGCTCTGCAGCACGGACCAGATTCTCGTTGCCCCGGTTCAACGCCAGAACCAGTTCCTCCTGAGCGTTAACCAGGGTGGGCGAATACAACGAGTACAAGGCCTTGCCCTGTTCAACCGGCTCCCCCTCCGCCTTCACATACAGCGCCTCAATCCAGCCCTCAACACGGGGATGCACATGGGCCATGGCGTCCTCGTTATACTGGACGTGCCCGACGGTGGTGATGTTTAGTGGCAGGCGCCCCTGGATAACCGTGCCGGTCCTCACACCCAGGTTGTTGGTCACGGCGGGCGATATCCGGACGGTGCCCGCTGGGTCATCCGCGGCTCCGCCGTCCGCATAAACCGGCACAAGGTCCATCCCCATGGGCGACTTGCCCGGTTTGTCCCTTCTGAAATCAGGGTCCATGGGGGCCACCCAGTAAAGCGGCTCCTGGGCCTGTGAATGTGCAGGATCAGCGGTGTGATCCATGCTGGCGCCAGCCGCCAGCCACCAGCTAATGCCGGCACCGGCAAAACCACCCAGCACGAGAAAGCCCAGAGGGCGAATGAAATTGGCCATAGTTGTCAGTCCTGATAACGAGTTGATGAAATGAGGGGGGCGTTATCCGCGCCGGCGGTGACGTAATCGAAACTGGCTTGCGACCTGGCGCGCTCGGCCACCATCTGAACCAGCTCGATGCGGGCATTCAGCTCGGCAATACGCGCACGCACGGCTTCGGCAAAATCACCATCGTCAGAGTTGTAAGCACTCAGGGCGGCTTCGGCCTGCTGCTCCATCTGAGGCAGCAGGGTTTCCCGGTAACGTGTAATGCGCTCATCCAGGCGCTCAATGCGCGCCAGTGCACTGCGGGCTGACGCCTGCAACTGGCGCAGCTGCAGCATACGTTCGGTTTTAACGGTCTCTGCCCGGGCCACGGAGGCTTTGAGGTTCCGGTCTTGGCGGTTACTGGTGAATAGTGGGAGATCAACACTGATACCGACGGAGAAAAGGTCGGCCCTGTCCTGGCCATTGGGGGCTCTATCGCGGTATCCGTACTGTGCAGACAGTGACCATTCCGGTTTGTAGGCCTGTCTCGCCAGGTCCACCTCCAGAGTCCGCACCTCAATCAGTTCATCCGTGGCACGAATCATCGGGTGGTCGATCGCCAGTGCGCTATCGACCTTCGGACTGCCGTTCGCAGACAGTGCTGTCAAATACGGCGGTATGGTGTCGTCAACAGCCAGGAGGTCGGCACGGATTCCAGCTATTTCGTCAACCCATGCTCCCACCCACTCCGCCAGCGCCTCACGGCTGGAACTGAGCTCTGCTGACAGCGCGGTTAGCCGGTCGTCCAGCCGGGTCAGCTCGACGGATGCGCGAATCACGTCCTGCTGCCGGGCGCTCATTGTGGCCGAGCGGTAGCCCGCCTGGGCAACGTCTTCCAACTGCTCGAACAGGCCACGACTGCTCTCGATCAGCTGCACACTTTGCTGGGCGCGCCAGACATCGAGCCACAGGTGGGTGACTGTTTCGGTCACCTTGAGTTCACGATTGTCTCGCTGGCGGGGTTGTATTGACGCCATCTGCAGTACCCTGGCTTTGGCAATCCGGCGGCTGTCCCCCCGGGGAAAGCGCTGGGTAATGCCAACGGTGGTCTGGGTCATTGCCTCTTGCCCGAGATCGAAAGTGTCTGTGGGCAGGTTTGCCAGCCCGAGCGTCAAGCGGGGGTCAGGCAGCGAGCCCTGTGCCACCGCTTCTTCCCTGAGGGCCTGTTCCTGATAAACGCTGCCTTGCAGCCAGGGGTCATTCTGTATGGCGATTTCAATGGCCGACGTCAGGCCCAGCTCCTGCTGGGCCACTGCAGGCAAGGCTGAGATGGCCAGCATTGTGGCCATGCCCAGTTTTGGAAGGTGTCTGAGATAACGCAAAGTGAATTCTCCGCAAAAGGCTGTTATGCGGAGAATGCTAGAGGGGCAACCTGAACTGTGACTGAAAGATTTGTCCTAAATAATGGATTTTTTGATCTCGCTCAAAACAATCAGACACGTGCTCTGATCTGGCTATTGAATTTACATCAAACCAACGCCGAATCGTTTCATTACGAGTGCCAGGGAAACAAAACAGATCATGGTCAGCACGGCACTGACCGCCAGCGACAACCAGAATCCCAAACGGGGTAACAGGAACGGAAACAACAGAAACATCGGCAAGGTGGGCAACACATACCAGAAGGTGTACCAGGCATGGTTGGAGATTTTGTCCGCAGGCTGATGCTCAACATACATCCAGACCATAGCCAGCACAGTCACCATGGGCAACGCTGCAATCAGTGCGCCGAGTTTGTCACTGCGTTTGGCAACTTCCGAAATCAGTACCACCAGGGCGGCGGTGATGGCGTATTTGGTTATGAGCCAGGTCATTGTATTGCTCTCCACAAAAGCCCCGGCAGGCGCGAACCCTTCGGAACATTTTTAATATTTAATTGTTATCCGTTTGGCGAGAAAGGTATCCTCATTCGCTTAAGCAATACAACTACCGAAGCTGGGTTGTCACGACGATGCCCATGACCGAGCCAATGCACTGACACCCATGATCGCCACCATTCGCCACAGAACACTGTTGCCACTGATGGTTATGCTCATCGCACTGGCTGGCATGACGCTCTCCACCATTGGTGAAGCATCTTCCCATGGTATTGCCGAACTCACAGGGTTGGACGTGACTGATCATGGTGACCATTCCCACAGTCATAGCCTGGAGGATCGCAGCGAGAGTTCACACGGTTCTCACCAGCACCACGACTCCGGCAACCACACCCATGAAACGGCAGATCGGCTGACCATAACGCTCACACCTGCACAAGTCATCTCACACCGGCAACCCCTGTCTTTCGCCGGAGCCTCGCCCCAGAATTTTCGTTATCGCCTGGAACGCCCTCCAAAACCCGCTCTGATTGCCTGATTCTCGCTGCTCTGCAGCTGACTGAACGAACACAATTGGAGTCTTTATGTTGTCAACTTTGCTTGGCGGCGTTCGGCGTAGGCGTCATGCCACCGGCGGATACCGTCTGTTATGGATTGTTCTGACCTTCGGGCTGTTCGGCATGAGCGCCGATGTGCTCGCACATGCCGTCGCCGAAGGCGATAAAGGCTATATCCAGGAGATCACCGGGGTTAACCTGATCGCCTTCATGTATCTGGGCGCCAAGCACATGGTCACCGGTTATGACCATCTGCTGTTCCTGCTGGGTGTCATCTTCTTCCTCTACCAGATGAAACACATCGCGATCTACGTGAGCCTGTTTGCGGTAGGGCACTCCACCACCATGCTGCTGGGGGTGTATTTCAACATTGGCATCAACAGTTACATCATTGATGCCATTATCGGTCTGTCCATCGTGTACAAGGCGCTGGACAACATCGGTGCCTATCAACGGTGGTTTGGTTTCCAGCCCAACACCAAGGCCGCCACGCTGATCTTCGGGTTCTTCCACGGCTTTGGCCTGTCTTCAAAAATCATTGAATACGACATCTCGCCGGACGGCCTGGTGCCAAACCTGCTGGCGTTCAACGTCGGGGTGGAAATCGGCCAGCTCATCGCCCTGGCCATGATCCTGATTGCCATCAGCTTCTGGCGTAAAACCGATGGCTTTTTCCGCCATGCCTACACCGCCAATGTGGCCATGATGAGCGCAGGCTTCCTGCTCTTCGGCTATCAGCTCACCGGTTATTTTGTCGCTTAATTCTGGAGATTCGTTATGTACAACACCGATAGACCAAACCGGGAGGAACTACCCTCCACCGCCAAACTGATTCGATCCACCATTATCGCCGCTATCGTTGCCCTGGTGCTGCTGGTGACGGTGGTCATGCCCGCCGAGTATGCGCTGGACCCGACCGGTGCCGGCCGGGTTCTGGGCCTGACCGAGATGGGTGAAATCAAGGAACAGCTGGCCGAAGAAGCGGCCGCCGATGCCGCCGCGCAAAGGGTGGCAGTGCAAACCCAGATAGAAGCACCGGCGCCAGCATCGGTTGAGCCCGCCGCCACTGCCGAAGCAGCTCCGGAAGCCGAACCGGCGCCGGAAGAGCCTGCTCCAGCAACCGCCGACGAATCCGAATGGCAAGATGAGGTTCGTTTTGTGCTGACGCCGGGCCAGGGTACGGAGTTCAAACTCACCATGAATGAGGGCGCCATCGCCCGGTTTTCCTGGGAATCCGAAGGTGGCCCCGTTAACTTTGACACCCATGGCGATGGTGGCGGCCGGTCCATCTCTTACGAAAAGGGCCGGGGCGTCCCGGAGGATGAAGGCGAGCTTGAGGCCGCCTTTACCGGCAACCACGGCTGGTTCTTTCGGAACCGCAACAACAACAATGTGACCATGGTACTGCGCACCGGCGGTGATTACGGTGAACTGAAGAAAATGCTGTAACTGGTAAAGTACGCACCACTGCGACAGCCTCAGGGACGAGGCACAAATAAACGATATTGAATAATGTAATCAAGGAAAAGGGCTAATGAGTGAAGTTTCTTTCAGGGAAGCGCTGATAGTCTGGATTAGGATCGGTCTTCTCAGCTTCGGCGGCCCGGCAGGGCAGATCGCGTTAATGCACCGGATTATTGTAGACGAGAAGAAGTGGCTGGATGAGTCTCGATTTCTACACGCCCTGAACTATTGCATGCTGTTACCCGGGCCTGAGGCTCAGCAACTTGCCACCTACATCGGTTGGCTAATGCATGGTGTGAGGGGCGGGGTTATTGCAGGCCTGCTGTTCATCATTCCTGGGGCCCTGGCAATTTTCCTTTTGTCCTGGGCGTATGTCACCATCGGTGACCTGACTCTTGTTGAAGGTGTTTTTTTCGGCCTGAAAGCGGCGGTGCTCGCGATTGTTGTTCAGGCCCTGATACGAATCGGCAAACGAGCACTCAAGGGCACTTTGAGACCGTTCCTCGCCGTTGCCGGTTTTCTGGCTTTGTTTGTTTTCAGCGTACCGTTTCCGATCGTGGTTCTGACGGCGGGCATTGCGGGCTACCTGATAGCACGTAGACTTGGGCCGGACAATACGGAGGCTAATCAGTCGTTGGTCAGCACCGAAACCATTGTGCGCCCGGGCACCCGGCGTGCCGCCCTGACCTGTCTGATACTTTGGGCACTAACCGTGTTCGGGTTGCTGGCCGCCCTGGGCTACGACCAAGTGTATTCACAGATTGCCGTGTTTTTCTCAAAGATGGCGACGGTCACTTTTGGCGGCGCCTATGCGGTGCTCTCCTACGTGGCCCAGCAAGGAGTTGAGAACTATCAGTGGCTCCAGCCCGGTGAAATGCTGGAGGGCCTCGGCCTGGCGGAGACAACGCCAGGGCCCCTTATTCTGGTCACACAGTTCGTTGGATTTCTCGCAGCCTACCGCGATGCTGCCGGCG
Source organism: Marinobacter sp. LQ44 (assembly GCF_001447155.2). Lineage (NCBI taxonomy): Bacteria > Pseudomonadati > Pseudomonadota > Gammaproteobacteria > Pseudomonadales > Marinobacteraceae > Marinobacter > Marinobacter sp. LQ44. Next base: position 1,467,586 of record NZ_CP014754.1, read on the forward strand.
AGTCTGCGCTCCTCTTCGCCTCTATTGGCGCCCTGCTGACCACATGGGTGACGTTTCTGCCCTGCTTTCTGTGGATCTTTGCCGGTGCGCCCTACGTGGAGAAACTACGCGCAAACCAAGCCATTTCTTCCGCCCTTGGGGCCGTCACTGCCGTCGTCGTTGGAGTGATTGCCAACCTGGCACTTTGGTTTGCGATCAGCGCACTGTTCGCCGAGCAATTCCTCTTCTCGGAGTATGGTGTCAACATGCAACTGCCCCATCTTGCCAGCGTAGATGTGCCGATGCTGACACTCTCAGCCGTGGCGTTTCTCTGTGCGTTCCAGTTCAAAATGGGGGTTATCCCCCTGGTGAGCACATTGGCCAGCCTTGGGGCCGTCTGGATGCTGATGGCGGGCTAACCCAAGCTCGCTGCTGACAACGACAGCGGACGCCCCGGTGCAGCCTCCGGACGGAACCTGTTCAAAGGAATCCATAACGATGTGACTGTGCAGCGTCATCGTAAACGCATCGCCTTTATGATCACGAGGACAGAGAACAGAAATAAGCGAACACAAAGTCCCTATGTACTTCCGATAGGTCAGTTCAAGCCCCTTACTTCGTATTGTTCGGCGACACAGCCTATTTAACAATAAAATAATTATATCCGCATACCCCTCGCACAACCCAATCAATTTTCGGCCGTTGACAAATATCAAAAATATATTTTTTATATTTCAGCTTCATTTCAGAAACTAATGATTAACTGCATTCACCAACCAAACAGGAGGTGTAATAAGGGAGAAAAACACCGCAGGGTAACCCCCGCGGGAAAGTCAACTCGCGGAGACACAAGCACCGGCTAACTCAAATGTTGAGCAGTCGATGCCCTGATCGCGGACAAGTAAAACACACAAACCTGAAACCGAGCTGAATTACTGAGCCTGTTTATGGCAAGAAAGGAAAATATCATTAAGAAAGCAATTATCGCTGCTGCAGTCACTGCCTTATTTTCAACCATGGCTACTGCCAACTCGGGCTTGGCGGATCGTATCAATGAAGCACGCAGTTACCCGAACAAAACAATCAGTGCAGAAAAACCTGAAATGATCTGCACACAAAACAAAACCAATCACCGGAATATTAGGGAGGGTCTGATTAATGCCTGATTTCTTGCCGAATAACTTTATTAGCTCAAAAAAAGCTATTCAAAGCTGAGGAATCCCCACGAACTTTGCTATCCATCGCATAAGGCCTGCTCTTTGACTTCCCCTTGGAGGCTCGTCAGAACTGTCTTCCAAGAGGGCCATGGGACAGCACCGACACAATGACGTCGCAGCCACTCCAGTCCCAAACGCCACACGGAGAGAACGTTCCGATGACGGATCGTGTTGCTCTGGTAGCGTCGCTGTTGCCCGCTGTCTCGGACTTGAAGACCGGCAACCATCACCACGACATTGGCCAGCATCGCGATCAGCAGCAGGATTTCGATCCGCTTGCCTTGGCGAGACTGATGCATGCCGAAGCCCAGCCCGAACTGGGGACTCTTGACGTCGCGGAAGCCCTCTTCAATCTGCATGCGCTGCCGGTAAATGGCCACCAACTTGTCCGCCAGCGTTGAGCGCGCCGGTAGGTTACTGACCAGCACCCAGGGCTCCTTCTGGCGCTGGGCAATCGCCCGGCTGCGGCTGTCCTGGGAGACCTGTCCGCGCTTGTTGCGATGCTTGCGCCCCTGCGGCGGCCGATGGTAGAGCACCATGCGGGTGGTCAGTGGATTGCTCTCAGCAATTTGCACGGAACCCAGCGCCCGCGGTACCGATGTCGCTTGCGGAAACAGGTCTGACACAGGTTGCCACGCCTGCCCTGGCAGCTGGCAGCGAACCGGGCTACGCACCCGGCCGACGTAGTACCAACCACGTGCCTCAACCGCCTCGAACCAGGGATTACGAAAGCCCGCATCGGTGACCAAGATCGGCGTGGCGTTGTCAGGCAGTATCTCGGCCAGAGCGGCCAACAAGTATGCCTCACAGTGTTGGCAGCCATCCTTGTGGTGGACTTTCTCGAAGATTGGCAGCGAGCGCCCGGCAAAGGGCACCGCGGCGCGCAGCAAGAACCGTTTGCCACGGTCATCAATCGGCGACCAGTCCACCAGAATCAGCGGGCGGGTCATGTGGCCAATCAGCAGGCTGGCCACGAGCCAATAGAACAGGGGACGCTCCTGATGCAGGTGAGGGTTGCCCAGCAACCGATCGACTCGCTTGATGGTGTGCTTGGTAGCCACTGGCCCTGGCAAGGCACGCCCCAGGGCGGTCAAGCCCAGGCGGCGCTCGCCCAGCAGGGCACCCACCGTGTCGAGCAGCGCCTGCAGGCGCTTGGCATGGACCAGGGGGAGTGATGAGGTCAGCAGAGTATGTAAGAATCGAGGGGCCTGCATGGGTCTCCTTAGGCATATTGTTGGTTTGGCGATTAACAACATGCCGACCCATGCAGGCCTTTTCAATCATATCATCCTGATTTTCTTATCTATTTCGTGGGGATCCGTCAGTATTCAAAGGCAATTTAGGCACGATCAGCCCCTCTATTTGTTCATTTTTTGCCCGTTTCCCGCGATTCCGGCGGAAAACAGGCGCACTGGCACTACGCCAGCAGGTATTTTTCACCCATCAGCAGGTTGCTGAACGCGGCCAGCAAGTGTAATCGGTTACTGTTTTTAGCCAGGCCGCGATAGCGAACCTTGCTGTAGCCAAAGACCTGTTTGATGTACCGGAACGGATGTTCCACTTTGGCACGGGCGCTGGCTTTGAGCTTTTCAGCCTTCAACTTTCGGTCGTCCAGTTTTTTACGAGAACCGGGGCGTTTGGCAATGAACCAAGAGACGTTTTTGCGATCCTTATGCTCATCCCGCTTTTGAATGCCAAGATAACCGGCATCACCGAACACGCGCTGCTCGTCACCGTGAAGAAGGTTGCCGGCCGGCACAATGTCGTGGACGTTGGCGGCCGTCGTGTCGATGCTGTGGATCAGTCCGAGCGTGTCATCAACGCCGATGTGCATCTTCATGCCGAAATACCATTGATTGCCCTTCCTGGTTTGGTGCATCTCTGGATCCCGCTGACCACTTTTGTTCTTGGTGGAACTCGGTGCCGAAATAATGCTGGCATCCACAATGCTGCCTTCGCGCAGCATCAGGCCGTTCTTTTCCAAGTGCTTGTTAACTTCTTTGAACAGCACCTTGCCGAGTCCGTGGCGTTCAAGGAAATGGCGGAACTTGAGAATGGTGGTTTCGTCCGGCAGGCGGTCCAGCTTCAGACCAGCGAAGTGCCGCATGGATTCGATCTCGTAAAGAGCGTCTTCCATGGCTGGGTCGCTGAGGTTATAGAACAACTGCATGCAGTGGACTCGCAGCATGGTCGGCAGCGGATACGGTGGTCGGCCGGTCTGGCCCTTGGGATAATATCGGGCTACCTTCTTCTCCAACTGCTTCCACGGAATCAGCTTGTCCATCCGCTCCAAAAAGATCTCGCGGCGGGTCTTGCGCTTCTTGGTCTGGTACTCAGCTTCGGAGAAGGTAATCTGATCCATGGTGGCAACGAATCCTGTGCGGTTGACGGTGACCGTATTATCGCTGATTTTGAGACTTATTCAGAGCCTCCCTTTGTTTTTTTATTAAAATTCAGGGTCATTTCAGAAACCGATGTTTCAATAGAGCCATCAAACAACCCGGAGGTGTAATAATGAAAACGTTATTTGTATTTGCAGCAGCCGTCACGATTTCAACATCCGTACTTGCAGGCAACATGTCAGACAATAAGAACATGAAGGCCATGCACAGCCAAATAATGAACACCGAGTCCGTTGAAAAGATTCTTCAGAATGACGATATGCGGCGTTTGCACAGGGACATGACGCTTTATGCCATTTCCGAGGTAGGTATGGAGGCTCGCCTGCAAATGATGACGAAAGAGGGTCGCGCCTATCATAAGGCATTGGAGAAAAAGCAAAAAAATACCGCAGGGTAAACCATGCGGCAAAGTCAGCTCGCGGAGACGCAGGCACCGCCTGACTCGAATGCTGAGCAGCCGGCGTTCTAACGCCAGCAAGTAAACCATACCAACCTGAACCTGACTTGAATTACCGAGTCAGCTTATAGAAAGAGAGATCAACATTATGAAAAAACTAATTATCGTTACTGCAATCATGGCTGCATTTTCAACCATGGCCACGGCCGGCGGCTTGGCCGATCGCTTCAATGAAGAACGCAGTTACCCTAACAAAACCAGTTACCCTAACAAAACAGAGCATACTAAAAGCATGCACATGCACCGTATGCATGAGAAACAAAACCATGGGATGGTAAAAAAATCTCAGGCAAACCAGGATGAATCACGCGAAGTTAATTACGGAAAAGAACAATCAGAGAGAGCGCCTATTAACCATAATCATCACTAAATCGGTGCAGCGAACATCATGTTAAAACATAGCCGGTCATCTTACGAAAAGATCATCGGCTATTTATCATATAATTCCTAACTATATGTTCAGAAAAACCATTGTAACTCCATTAGCCCGACCGGCTCTAATCTCCCATATTCGCTGTCGTTGTCGCCTCCGAACCATTGGGCTCCTGCCGTGAGATAAATTTCCCGTTTGAATGGCAGCGTCCATGTGGACCGGGGGTAAAGTACCCAACTGGCATCATCGGCATTGCGGATGACCACCACGCGATACTGCCAGAACGGATTGATATCCTGCCATGCCAGCAGCCCGATATAATGGCGCCCGGTATACAGTGGGCGGGTGGAAACCAGCCTCAAAAGGTCCAGGTTTCCGGGCCGTGCGGGCTGACCGTTGTAGAAATACTCCAATGCCAGGTTAAAGCCGTTGCGATACGCCCAGTTCAGATCTGCCACGCCCTGCCAGTAACCATCGCCAGTATCTGCTTCGCTCCAGACGAGTTCAGTACGCCAACCGGTGCCGGCCACTGAGCTACTGCCGCTGACACCCGCTTTGGTCGTGCCTGCAAAATCGCCGATCATCACACTGGCATCGACCCCGGCAACAAAACGCTTGGCCCTCGCCGCCGTGCTGGCCTCTTTATCACCGTGTTGCGGGGCATGAACAGCGCTGATTCGGCCAGTTGCCCCCCAGGGGCTGTCCCATAACACGGCGTCCACGCCAATTCGTTCATCAGGTTCCAGATTGAGGGGGCTGACAGGATTGAGAATGTCCATGGGGTTCCAGATCAGGGCGGTGGACCAGTTCACCTGTTGGCGCCCAAATCGGAAATTCCCGGCTGGCGAGCGCCACTGTATGGTGCCACGGTAGAGTTGATGACGCGCCAACACATCCCCTGACTCATAGACGTCGCCCTGAAGATCCCAGTAGCGTGGATCGGGAACCTCTCTGAGCAGGGCGAATTCCGGGCTGTCCAGAAAACTGCCTGTCACCAGCTCCAGGTCGTAGGCCGCATCCAGAACCCAGTCTTCATATCGATAGCGGGGCTCCAGACGCAGGCGGGTAAGGTTCGAGAAGTAACGATCCTCATCAACCAGCGAGCGCGACCCGGCACTGAGATTCTTGAGCGATCCGGAATGGCTGAAATCAGCCGCAGCGTTCGAAGCCAGCATCAGCCAGGCCAGGCCCACCGCCACCAGTGGAGTGCGATCAACCATGCCGAATGGCCTCAACCGGGTCCAGTCGTGAGGCCCGCCACGCCGGGTACAGCGCTACCAGCACGGAGCACAGGAACAACAGCAGGCTGGGAAGCCAGACATGATCGAAAATCAACACCGGATAGATGCGGTCGGTGATACCGGGGATGGCTTCCAGAGAGCGACTGACCGAGGACAGATCAATACCGGTCTGGCCAAGCCAGAACACAAGCAGGCCGCCAACCACCGTTCCTGCCACCATACCCAACACCGCAAGAAAGAATGCCTCAAACAGAATCGTCAGCTGTAATTGTCCGCCTCTCGTACCCAATGCCAGCATGACGCCCAGTTCCGGGGTACGCTCCATCACCGACATCACCATGGTGTTCATGACGCCAATCGCGACCACCACAAAGACCACCGACAGAATGAGATAGAAATCCACCTTGCTCATCTCAACCATCTGCACAACCACAGGCAGCAAGGTTTCCCAGTCCTGGGCCACCAGCCCGTGGTTGGTCAGAGGCGACGACTGGTTCAGGGTCTGTGCCAGGGCCACACTGTCTGAGCGATCTGACAGCCTCAGCACGATCCGTGAAACTTCGTCCTCCTGCAGGCCGCCCAGTGTTCGGGCTGCATTGATATCGATGAATGCATACTCTGTGTCGAACAGGTCACTGCCGGTGCGGTAGATGCCGCGAATGGTCTGGGCGCTGGAGGCAAGATCTCCACCAGCCAGCCCAGGACCTCCACATTGCGTTCCTGCAGCTGCTTCCGCAGGCTTCCAACCACCGCTTCGAACTGGTCAGAGTCCTCTACGCGGGCAGCAATCTCGGTAAACCGCCCTTCAAAAGCATACAGTGTCTGGGCGGATGCCAGGGGCATCTGGGCTACAAATCCATCAATACGTTTGATGCCGGTTTCGAAAACACCCACCACCTCGAACCGGTCTGCGCCAATGGAGCCGTCCGCTGCCTGAACCACCAGCACCAGCTCATCTCCCGGGGAGGTACTCAGGGCACTGGCGGCGTCCACGCCCATAACGATCTCATTGTCCCCCTCCAGATAGCGCCCGTGGATGATCGACCGATCAAGCCGGGTTACCTGCGGCTCTGTTGTGCTGTCGACCCCCATCACCTGCAAGGCCCGTGACTGGTCGGCATGGCTGGCCAGCGCATTGCCCGTCACCCTGGGCGTGGTCGCTGCGACACCGGTTACGGAGGACATTTCCTCAGCAAGGTTCCAATGCTCGGCAACGGCAATGTTCATTTCCCGGTCGTCGTGAAATCCGCGCTGGTGCACTTTCAGGTCGCCGGTTACATAACCGGTCATGTTGTTGATCATCTGGGCATTGATGCCATCGATAAAAGCCCAGAGAAACACCAGACCTCCGACGCGCTCGCTCCATCACCATCGGATCGTGGGTGGAAAACACAAAGGTAATCCCGTGCTCGGCGTTCAACCCCCGCATCAAGTCCAGCAGGGCCGCACCGGTCGCGGAGTCGAGATTGGCGGTTGGCTCATCGGCCAGGACAATCGCAGGCTTACTGACGATGGCCCTGGCCACCGCGACACGTTGTTGCTGGCCGCCGGAGAGTTCATGGGGCAGACGCTGTTCCATCCCCTGCAGCCCGACCTCCGCGAGAATGCGCCGGGCCTCGGCCCGTCGTTCCCGAAACGGAATGCCGCGAAGCATCAGCACATACTCCACATTCTCCTGAGCCGACAAGACGCCGATAAGGTTGTATTCCTGAAACACAAAACCGATTTTCCACAACCGCAGAATGGTGCGCTTCTTGCGGCTGAGCCCGGTGATTTCCTCACCCGCCACCTGAATGCGCCCCGTATCCGGTTCGTCCAGGGCCCCGATCTGGTTCAGTAGGGTAGTCTTGCCCGAACCCGACGGCCCCACCAGCGTTGTGAACTCACCGGGCTCGATCGCCACGGATACATCGTTCAGCGCCTTGACGGCGATGGAATCCTGCTGATAAATCCGCGACACATGCTGGACATTGACGATGCTAATAGCGGAGCCTCATTCCGGGTTGCGCAGGCGACGCAATGAGAAAAGCGCCTCGTCTACAGGAATATCGAATTCAATGGATTCAATGTGGATGATCGTTCGGGACACGGGAATAGCGTCCGCGCGGATCTCGAATTCAAGCTGGCTCCAGACCACCGGCGCGTCGGGCCGTGGCGTTGAGACGACCCGGTACACCGGCACCTCGCCAGAATCATCTACCCCGGCAACCTCATGGGTGTAGTCGTCGACAAATGAACTTTCCTTGACCAGATCATCGTTGCTGAAGTTGGACCCCATCCATGGCTGTAGCATCATTGACGGTGGAATCTTGATCGTGCGATCAACTTTGGGAAGGTAATTCCACATGGCATCGCCGATTCTCAGCGAGCCAACGCCAGCCTCTTTTTTCGGTGAGTGAATCCGGATCAAGGTGTGATCGGGCCGATTCATCCAGGCTTCCAACTGCAGCTCCCGAGTCCAGTAGTCACTCTCGATACGCATGGTGGAGCGGCCGTGACTACTGTCTGACCAAAGCAACTGCTCCATGCGTTCAATTAAAGAAACCGCCGAAGTCGTGCTCGCCAGAAGAGGGGCAGAAAACAAAACAATTAGAAGAAAGCAGGAAAGCCTGTAATGAATCACAGATCGTCCATCCGTCCTATTTGCCGGGCCAGGCGCATAGACTCGTTCGTTTCCATCTCCAGTAGTCCTTCCAGCAACTCTCGAGCTTCCGGGATTTCCGCTTTACCCAAAAGATTCTTGTACAGATTCATGACTTGCTCATGGAAATCCATAACCTCGCGGTAGATTCCCTGGAAATCCAGTTTGGCGTATGGCTCGTCGCAGGTGCGGTGTGTTTCTATCGGATTGTGTCTGAGGTAGTCATAGACCCGTGTTTCCAGTGTGTTACTGGCACTCTGACCCTCAAACTCTTCGACGATCCGTGCAAGTTCCGATTCGTGAGATGCAAGATACTCCAGTAACACTCCTGCCCTTTCCTCCTCATGCCGCGTGGCGCAGTGCCCGAGACACTGGGCCAGATGCGTGTGCAGGTCTCGGGTCCACTCGATCAACTCACCAAAGCTTTTGATATCCATGATGGCTTACTCTCCTTAAGTTGAACGCACGTCGTTGCGATGCCAATTCAGCGCCCTGGCCATGAAGCTAAATCCGTTGTCGAAAATCCCGGAAACTTGGGATAAACCGTGGTGTTTTAGCCGCATAGTCGCGCCACGCCTCCCCAAACTCTTTCTCGATATCTTTCTCCTCATGAATGGACAAACGTGAGTACATCCATAGGAGTACCGGAAACATTGCCAGGGTAAGCAGCGTCGGCCATTGCAGGAGAAAGCCAAACATGATCAGTGCAAACCCGACATATTGCGGATGACGAACCCAGGCATAAAGCCCACTGGTGGCGAGTTTGCTCTCTTTCTGAGCGGTGTACAGTGTGCGCCAACCGGCCGCGATCAGATGTAGGATCGTAAAAAAGTTGGTAACTAAAAGTCTCTCCAGGGGGCGTATTTTCCCCTCAGAACCGATGCGATGGAAATAAAGTCGGTAACTTTGAGGTAGGTTTAACTAGAATGGCTGCCCCCTGCATAATAATAAAGTCAGTAACTATTAAAAGCCTGACTGGCACCAAATTCCAATCCTATTCCGTTTTTGCCTCTCAGCTGAGTCTTATTGCTCGCCTCCGTTCCTTTCCATCATGAAGGCATGTTCCACGTGTGATCCATAGCTGAAGGGCTGAAGGAAATATTGGGGATGACGCATTTGAGTGACTTATGTCTGCACGAGTGTCTCCAAAGATCTAGTGGTTTGATCTCAACCTTTCAAAAATCTTTGGAACTGCAAGTGGAGTTCGGGGGCAGAAATTGCCCCCGTTTAAAGTTTCTATCTCGTTTTTACCAGATAGGGTTCTATTGCGGCTTTTAGCTCTGGTGATGGAGCCTTGATTACCAGCTTCTCCATTGGGAGTTCGTGAACGACCATTAGCGATAACGCTTGATGGTCAAGAACGTGGATCGTTACTCGGTTACCCAGGTTATCCTTCGTCGCGGTGGCCAATTGGTTTCTTCCACTTGGTGTGAGTTTCAGCCAAAGTGTTCCTTCCGAAAGAACGGCTGCCTCAATCGCGTCCCCAGTCAAATTGATTGTGACCGCATCGCTCTCTTGAGCATGTGCTTGCTGCGACTGAGTACTACAAGCCGATCCGATAATGACGAGAGTCAAAACAAACAGTCTTAGAAGCATGGATTGGGTGGCATCCCGTCAGTCCAGGTAGATTCGATGCCATATGAAACTATGAATGCATCGGAATTGGTCGATACCTCAAAATTCCATCCCATAGGCTCGTCCCCACCGTTTACAAAAGTGAAGGTGACGCTCTGCTGAGGCAGAATAATCGACTCCTTCGTTTGTCCAAGCGGGTCAGTATCCTTGACAGATATTGTCGTGCCAAGAAGGTTCTGGTTAGTGAATGTCAGTTTAACCGCCTGGCCAAATGATCCACTGATCGTAGCATCGCCGGTCAATGCACCACCTTGTCCTTCGACGGGCACAAATTGCTCTGTACGGAGGACCTGCACGGCGTCCACGGCCAGGGCCGAGTCTACGATCGTATCCCCTACATCCTGTACTTCATACGCTAGCTGTACCGTCGTGCCTACCAGCCCGGAAAGATCCGTGTTGTAATTGATCTCAGGCGTAGCCCCGTTATACCCAAGCAGACCTGATGACCAGGTAGAACTGTTGACGTTTCCGTTCGCTATGATTTCGACCTTACCGGGCGCAGTTAAACGTGCGAGATAAGTGTCATTATACTCTGTACCGTAGTATTGCGGCCACTCGTTAGAAAGAAACCGAAGACGGCCAGAGACTTGCTCGTAAGCAGGTGGAACAACAAACGCCTGACTCAAGGTACCCTTTGCTGATTGCGAGCCAGCATTGCTGACAACAGCCGCTTGGGTTACCGGACAGCCAGCTGCAGCTGCGCTTTGCGCACCGGCGAGAAGCATCACTGCTGTGCAAGGGATCACGACGCTTAACTTTGGCGCCACTTTCTTCATGATATCCATATTACTCAATCTCCCTTAGTTGCCTGAGTCCGGTGTGGTGAAAACAAGGTTTCGGTCAATGAGGGTGACTGAGCCTTCTGTAGACCATCCTTCTAGGCCATTCTCGAAATTGCTATTCAGGAACTCGGCATTTACAGTCTGAGGCGCAGTTATTGTCAGGTTGCGCGTGATCTGGGAGGAGTAACTCGACAGGACTCCAGTGGTGG